>CBDHDU010000030.1:0-65208 GCA_965261725.1 Endozoicomonadaceae bacterium
GGGTTTGATTCGCAGGCTTTGCAGGCAGTTTTGCAACTACTGGAGGCTGCATGATCGGTGATACGGCGTCTCTCAAGGTTTATCTGGCACCGGGTATAACCGATATGCGTAAGTCCATTAATGGTCTTGCCCTGATCGTTAATGAAGTGCTGGCACTTGATCCGTTTTCAGAAAGCCTGTTTGTGTTCTGCAACCGGGGGCGTAACAAACTGAAAATCCTGCACTGGCAAACCAATGGCTTTTGGTTGTACTACCGGCGTCTTGAGAAGGGGCGCTTTAAATGGCCGACAACAGACTCACCGGAGCAAGCCGTCAATATCACCCGAAGGCAGCTGAACTGGCTGCTTGATGGTTTACCGGTCAACCCGAAAGGTGCACACCGGCCTATGCATCATCAGTCCGTGGTTTGATACGCATTGCAATAACCTGACGCAATGAAAAGACGACAGGTATTGTCGGATAATCACCACCATGAAGACTATCACCGTACCCGCCCAAACCTTCGAAGGCCTTCAGCTGAAAGTGACTCAGCTTGAAGCAAAACTGGCGTGGTACGAAGAACAGTTCCGCCTTCAAAAGCATCAGCAATTCGGGGCTTCCAGCGAACGCTTTGAGGGGCAGGGTCAGCTGTTCAATGAAACCGAGGTGCTGGCTGATGAGGAACCCAACGAACCTGACGTTGAACAGGTGCCCGCCCATGAACGCAGGAAACCGGTCAGAAAACCACTGTCGGAAGACCTGCCCCGTGAAATCATAGAAATCGACATTACTGACGAAGAAAAGCAGTGCGATGGCTGCGGTGGTGAACTCAGGGCGTTTGGTCATGAGACCAGCACCAAACTGGATATCGTGCCCGCACAGGTGAAGGTACTGGAGTTTCGTCGCCTGAAATACGCCTGTGCCTGTGAGTCCGGCGTGAAGACCGCCCCGGCACCCAAAATGCCGATTCCCAAAAGCATTTCAACACCCGGACTGCTGGCCTGGATCATTACTAGCAAATACGGCGATGCACTACCACTGTACCGTCAGGAGTTCATTCTCAAGCGCATGGGTGCCGAAATCACCCGTGCGACACTGGCTCAATGGATGATCCGGGTAGCGGATGTGCTGATGCCGCTTTATGAAGCCCTGTGCCAACACCTGGTCAGGCAGCCTTATGTGCAGGCAGACGAAACAACTTTGCAGGTGCTCAAAGAGCAAGACCGGCGCCCGCAGAGCAAGTCTTACATGTGGCTGTACCGAACCGGTGAGCAGCTCGGTTCACGCATAGGAATTTCAAAAAATCATTATTCCAGTCATTCCTGTAACCTTTGGTTTTCCACCCTCTCAGCATCCTATTACCTGACACTGAATGTTGTGCTTATCTGTCTGATACCACCTAAATCCTATTGATTTGCCCGATCTCACCCTGAAATCCGGATTTCAGACGGATTGAGGGCGTGAACTATGTAATCGGTTTCGCAAGCGCAAGCTGTTGATGGTATTTGTACAGCTCGTACTGCGGCTTCCCCTGGGTAATGCCGGTAAAGATCATCTGAGCCTGGCAGAGGATGCACTGCAGCGGATCGAGCCCAAAGGTCTGTTTCAGTAACGCCGGAAAGGTGATTTTCAGGACGTTTCGTTCGGGCTGATTGAGCAGGTTGTAGACGGTGGGCAGCAATGTAGCCCTTACCCGACAGGCCAGAAAACCATAATACCGGATCATTCGGAAACCTTTGTCGGGAATATGTTGTGTCAGTCGCTCTATAAACGCTTCCCCTTCACAGGTTTCATGGCGGCGTGTTTTGGTGCGGTGATCCAGATACTCATATACCCATGATCATTGAAGTTGCTTGATTTTCCAGCCGATTTTCAACATTGTACGAACATGCCGAAAATCACCCTGACAGCCCAACAAAAAGTAGCCTTGGAATCTCGCCACAAAACATCGCGAGATGCACGGGAGTGTGATCGTATCAAGGCTGTTTTGCTCAGGTCTGAAGGGTGGTCACCGTCTGCTATCGCTCAGGCATTGAGAAAAAGTGAATACACTATTTGTCGCCATCTGGACGCCTATCTGGAAAAGGAAAAGCTCAGGCCGGAGAACGGGGGGAGTGAAAGCCGCCTGAGTGATGAGCAAACTCGGCAACTGGTCGAACACCTTTCTGAATATACTTACGCACACGTCCATCAGATCGTCGCCTATATTACCGATCGCTGGGGTATCAAATATACCGTATCAGGCCTGAACAAGTGGCTGCACCAAAAAGGCTTTACCTACAAAAAGCCAAAGGGCGTACCGCACAAGGCTGATGTTGATAAGCAGGCTGGTTTTGTGGAGCACTATGAAGCCTTGAAAGCCACGCTACCAGAGGACGAGGTGATACTATTCATGGATGCGGTACACCCGACACAAGCGACCAAAATCACTTCCGGGTGGATTCGAAAAGGGATTGATAAAATCATTAATACGACAGGTAGCCGTACTCGGCTGAACATTATCGGTGCGATTGATCTGGACAATATTGAAGCTGCTGTTTTCGGTCAATTTGATACGGTTAACAGTGAAGCGGTTACCGAGTTTTTCAAGAAAGTTCGGGATAACTATTCATCCATGAACGTTATTCACATGGTGCTTGATGGTGCCGGTTACCATCGTTCACAGGAGGTAGTGAAAGAGGCGGAAGAGCTGGGAATAAAGCTTCATTACCTCCCCCCTTACAGTCCAAACCTGAACCCCATTGAGCGATTATGGAAGGTGATGAATGAGTATGCCCGGAATAATGAATACTTCGCTCAGGCAAAAGAATTCCGGGAAAAGATTAATCATTTTCTGGACGTGACATTGCCCGAAATCGGTTCTTCCTTGGGCAGCAGGATTAACGATAATTTCCAGCGGTTAAATCCGGCATCTTGAATTCACTCAGGTATACACCACGGTATCACCGCCATAGTGTTTCAGGCGCGACATGGCCAGCGGTGGTCGTTTGATATAGCGCCCCAGGTAGCTGATGGTGCGGTGGGGGCTTTTGGTGGCTTTGGCAAAATGGACGATCCAGTCCTTTTGGTATTGCTCATCGAGGAAATCATTGAAGCCGGAAAGGTCATGACAGCTGTCTTTCAGCTCGGAAGGCAGATCCAGCTCGCCACGTTTAAACGCTTCCCTGAGCAGGTTGATCACGCCGTAACGCCACGCGGGCATGATGGCGTTTTTGGTGAAGTAGACTGACTTCCATTGCTGGTTTCCGTCGTATAATCCGCCACGGGTCACAGAGAGGTGAATATGAACATTCCAGTTCAGCTTTCGGCCAAAGGTATGCAGTGCCGTGAAAATGCCAGGTGTCACGCCTTTTTTCCCGGCAAAGGCCTGCAGGCTTTTTGCTGCCAGTGAGCTCAGTTTACCCAGTAAGGTGCGGTTGATTCTGAACAGCTCCCAGAGTGCATCAGGCATCGTAAAGGTGATGTGTTGCCACTCAGTATCCGGCAACAGCGCTTTCTGGTCAGCAATCCACTGATCGGTCAGTTTTTTGCCGCAGGTATTACACAACCGGGCTTTACAGCCAAAGCAGATCTTTTTGGTGTGAGAGCATTCATGGTTGCTGCATACAAAGCTGGCATACCCCATGATCACCCGCCCGCAGGCCAGTACTTTGCTGATCGCATCAACCACAGCAGGGCGTATCGTATCGGCGTTGCGCTGGTAATAACGCCACCATAACTGATCGCGTAGCAGTAATTGTTTTAGTTTGGACGGCGGTCGGCTGGTCATACGGCCTCATCAATACAGTCGCACGGATGATAACGAATGCAGCCGGTGAAGGGGATGGCATCCTGAGGTTGTTTTTCAGTCGTCCTCCTCTGCCAGTCTTTTGCGTTTACGGTGTTTTCTGAATTTGTGATTGGCCAGCGCCTTCGCACTGTTGAGGGTCACCGGGGGCTGACACTGGGTACAGGTGCGTTCCCCGCTGTGGTGACTTTTGTTGTGAGTGGCCAGCGCCTTCGCACTGTTGAGGGTCACCGGGGGCTGACACTGGGTACAGGTGCGTTCCCCGCTGTGGTGACTGCGGTTGTGAGAGGCCAGCGCCTGAGCACTGTTGAGGGTCACCGGGGGCTGACACTGGGTACAGGTGCGTTCCCCGCTGTGGTGACTTTTGTTGTGAGTGGCCAGCGCCTGAGCACTGTTGAGGGTCACCGGGGGCTGACACTGGGTACAGGTGCGTTCCCCGCTGTGGTGACTGCGGTTGTGATCGGCCAGCGCCTTCGCACTGTTGAGGGTCACCGGGGGCTGACACCGGGTACAGGTGCGTTCCCCGCTGTGGTGACTGCGGTTGTGACCGGCCAGCGCCTTCGCACTGTTGAGGGTCACCGGGGGCTGACACTGGGTACAGGTGCGTTCCCCGCTGTGGTGACTGCGGTTGTGATCGGCCAGCGCCTTCGCACTGTTGAGGGTCACCGGGGGCTGACACTGGGTACAGGTGCGTTCCCCGCTGTGGTGACTTTTGTTGTGATTGGCCAGCGCCTGAGCACTGTTGAGGGTCACCGGGGGCTGACACTGGGTACAGGTGCGTTCCCCGCTGTGGTGACTGCGGTTGTGAGTGGCCAGCGCCTTCGCACTGTTGAGGGTCACCGGGGGCTGACACCGGGTACAGGTGCGTTCCCCGCTGTGGTGACTTTTGTTGTGATCGGCCAGCGCCAGAGCACTTTTGAGGGTCACTGGGGGCTGACACCGGGTACAGGTGCGTTCCCCGCTGTGGTGACTGCGGTTGTGATTGGCCAGCGCCTGTTTGTTGGGCAATGTATTGCCACATTCGCGGCAGATTTGGGGGCCGGAGTGGATAAGTGCCATGTGCTGTTGCAGTTGCTGATGGCGATAGTGCTTGCCACACTGAGAGCAAGCCTCCAGTTCTCCGTGCTGATGCTGTTTGAGGTGCGCCTGCAGCTTAGCCGGTATATAAAATTCACGTTGACACTGCCCGCACTGTAACCTGGCACCGAGCCGCCGGAGACGGATTAACGGGTTGCCGGGGGGCGCTGCGGGGGGAGAGCTGACCTCGCCGTTCTCCCCACCCTCGGCATCGTCAATGTCCATAGAGTCCGCCTGCTGGCTGCAGGTGGCCATCAGCGAAAAATCCGAAGCGGCCTGCCACTGTTGTAGGATGCCCAGCACCCGGGCTGTTTCCTGTTCCAGCAGCCGGATCCATTCCGAGACCGGACGGGGCACCCTGTCAAACTGACTATCCACACTGAACAGTTCAGGCAGCCACTGACCGCTCTCACTGACCAGTTGGGTCTCGTCATGGGGTAGCGCCTGCGCCTGCCAATACGGTATGTTTTCCGGCAGTAGTGAACGCAAGCCCCCGGTGGTGTCGTCATCAAGCTGTTCCCGCCGGGTTACCGGGGTTGTCAGGGCGCGTATCCGGTTAATGACCCCGATGCGTTCGCCGGTCACCGGGCCGGGACAGAAGGCACGTTCCAGCAGATCCATAGCGACGGCGGTCCAGACGGGCAACGGCAGATACAGCAAGGCTTGGCCGGATTCCTTTTTTTGCCAGTAAGGGTCGAGGTCGAGCATGACCGGCAGGCGCAGTACCGCACCACCGAGCCCCGAGGCTTCAGGCAGCCGGTTCTCGTTGAAGCCGATATTGCCGCCGTGGCGGTCTCCCAGCAAAATCCCGTGCTGCAGAAACAGCTGATAGATTTCAGCAAACCGCCACACCCAGGTCAGGGCGAAATCCAGCCGTTCGAACAACGTGGCTGAACCCATGGCCTCCAGCTGCCGGTCGGCAATAAAATCCACCGCTGACATCGCCATAACGGGCTTGTCTCCCCAGCGAAAGGCCAGTAGTAACGGACAGGTATGAAAAGCCAGCTGTTTATAACCCGGTTGCTGAATCGCCCGGTACAGGGTCAGCTCCTGTTCAAACCGCGGAATATGTTTTATGGAGCGGGCCAGCTTGAGAATATAATCCGGATCACCGGGAAACCGGATGACCAGGCTGCGGTTGCCGTGAAACAGATATCGCTGTTGCCCGGCGTCAAACTGCTGGCAAAAGGTTTGCAGTTGCCGGTTGTCGCTCAGTGGGTTCTGTTGCTTTTGGGCAAGGGCCCAGAGTTTGTTCATTACCGGGCTGTTATCAATCAGCGCCTGCCGGGAGGCCGGGGTCAGGGGCGGAAATAAGGCAGACAGATCGTCTGGCGGTGCTTCTGTCTGCAACCGTAAGGCCGCCAGACCGGGAGCGGATGCGGTTGCCGTGGGTGCAGACGGTTTCGTCTGCGGGCTGTTGTTCGCCATCCCCCAGGGCAGGGAAGAAAATAACCAGTCTTCTATCGCCGGGGGGATCAGAGTGTCGTTGGATAACGATGCCGGTACGGTCGCATCCATGTCAGCATTTATGGGCAATGGATCTGCATCAACAGTACTGTGATAACCGCTGTCAGCTGAATCATGGCAGGCTTCAGATGTCGTGGGACGGGGTGGCTTGTGTGTGCACCGGGCTAGCTGCTGACGTGCCTGTTTGGCAGATAAGCACTGCTTTTTGGCCGGAGGGCGATGATCAGTTAACGCTTCCACTACGGAGGCGGTAAACAGCCGGGAAGGCCCCGGTTCGCCAACATGACTACAGACATCAGAGGCTGTTATGCCGGGCAAATGGGTCATCAGCGAGGCATTATCAGTCCAGACTGGCGGTCGGCAGGTGCGGCACCTGGCGATATGGTTTTCCAGCTCAGTCGTTGCAATCTGCTCCCCGCAGCCAACCGGACAAGGCCACAGCAGAGTGTTAAGCAGGCGGGCCGTGTTCAGTTTGCGGGAGAACTGAGATCGTCTGGCATGACAGTCGGGACATTTTGTTATGCTAGAGCCCGGCTCTTCGAGGTGGGCATCACACAGGCTATAGCCGCATTTACGGCACCAGGCAACCTGTGTTTCGATTAAACCCTGACACATATAACAGTACAGGTTCCTGCACCTGTCAGGCAGTTCGGTCGTTAACGAGTATGACTGCCCGTCAATAAAGACATCACGGGTTACCTTCAAGACTGCACAGAGGCATGAACCTGACAGCAATAATATTGTAAACGACAAAATACATGTGCAGAGTTTACTCATTTGCAGATTGTTGTTGTATCTGGTGAGGTATCATGGTTGTTTGACAGAAATCTTCAGCGTAGATCAAACGACAGTTTTTAGCCTGACGTTTAGTGCAATCAAAAAGTTGCCGCGCAGCGGCCTACGTTCTCCCGTTGTGCTGTACGATTACCAGACGGGGCGCGACCATGCATGCCCGTTGGCATTTCTGGAAGGGTTCAAAGGCTTCTTGCAGTGTGACGGGCATTCGGCCTATAAAACCCTGAGCAGCAAGCGACCGGAAATAGAGTTGATAGGTTGTATGGCGCATGCCCGCCGAAAATTCAAAGAAGCTCTGGACGTCATTCCGAAAAAGAAAGGTGACAACAGCCAAAAAATCAGCCGCCCGGCTCAGGCGTTGAACATGATCCGGCAACTCTACGCCATCGAGCGCCGGATAAAGGATAAAACGACAGAAGAGCGATACCGGGTGCGCCAGTGTGAAAGCCGCCCCATCATGGACAAATTCCGACAATGGTTGGAAAAACAGAAACCACGCATCCTGCCCGAAAGTAAACTGGGCAAAGCCATCACCTATGCCCTGAACCAGTGGCCGTACCTGTCGCGCTACCTCGATAGCGGTTTGGTAGAGATTGATAACAATGCGGCAGAGCGTTCAATCAAACCCTTTGTCATAGGGCGAAAGAACTGGACATTTGCTGACTCAGTGAAAGGCGCCAACGCGAGTGCGGTGCTGTACAGTCTGGTTGAAACGGCAAAAGCCAACGGGCTTGAACCCTATGCCTGGTTCCGCTACGTGCTGACTCAGCTCCCCCAGCTCGAAAAGGGAGCCAGGGTAGAGCATCTGCTGCCCATAAACCTCACCCCGGATGACTTGAAAGCGGTGGTGAACACCGGATATTGAAGAAGATAGTGAAAAAGCAGCATCGGCCTGCCCGTGCTCATTGTGACCATATCTTGCCCGGCACAAACGGCGGAGCCTGCGGATTCAAACCGGGACGGACTGGATGCTGAGGGCATGGTGGTTGTGAGAGTGGCTGCCCGGTATCCTTCGACTGAATATCAAGGTGCTGTAGCCTATCCAGTGCCTTGTGTTCGAGTTCACGCCATGCTTCCTGTTTTCGTGCCTGCTGCCGTGAAGTCTGAAGTATATTGGCACGCGCCCAGAATATTGTAGCTTGCTGCCCATCACCCATCATACGCAGAATATGTCCCTGCAAGCTCAGTGATTGCGGGGTTTCTTTTTCCTGGCGTGAACGTTTTACCAGCGCCATTGCTGCCTGTAAATTCTTATTCGTATCCGGTACCGACCCTGTAATGATTTCCCTGCATGCCAGGGTAAACCGGGTTACTGCGATCACATGGAATAGCTGCCAGTTGTGACTTGTGGCAAAAGCCTCCAACAGGATTGTGGCGAGTTGATCCGCTTTCGAGACGTTATCTGTTTGGTGGTCCAGACACGCCAGCAACCCCAGCTCAATCTGGAGATGGCCGCAAAAGTCAGTCGGCGGCTGGTGCTTGCGTTGGTTCTCCTGTTGGCGCAGCTGCCGGAACAGCCCCTCGGCTTCGGTTAGCTTCTCAACATCGCCGGTTAAATCCAGACAGGTTGCCAACCCCAGCTCAATCTGGAGATGGCCGCAAAAGTCAGTCGGCGGCTGGTGCTTGCGTTGGTTCTCCTGTTGGCGCAGCTGCCGGAACAGCCCCTCGGCTTCGGTTAGCTTACCCATTCCCTGTTTAGTTCTGGCGATTCCTATTTTTAAATAAATGTTCTCAGGAGCTTGTCGGGATAAACTGGAAAATAAACTCAATGCTTGGGGATAGTTTTTCTTTTTTAAGAAATCCCAGGCTGCCTCTTCTCTTTCTCCTGCTGAAATACAAAAAGTAATCAAAAAGGCAATGACAGCTTTTATTAATCTGTTCATCAGCTATATGAGATAACAATGAATAATTTGTCTGTATGAAGAGTGGTGTAGTGTTTGAAATTATAGATGTGGTATCAGTGTCGTTTGAGGCATGTTGCAAACAATAATCAGAGTTGTGCTGTTATTGGTAGATGGCTTTCGTCGTGCGCTCACCTTTCTGTAATTCAGTGCCGTAGCTTTCCTTTGCTTTTCTTCTTCTTTCCTCCTGCTTGATTTCAATTTTTTTAAGCTCATCTTCTGTCAACGGTTTCTTGTTGAGAATAGTTTTCTTTAGCTCTGCATCATGAAGGGGATTTTCAGGCTGAATCTTGAGGCCAAGAATATCCCTCCTTTTCTTTAATTTACTTTTATCAAGTATAACGCTGGGAGCCGCAATAGCCGGAGGTGGTGGTGCCGGAGGTGGTGGTATAGCTCCGGAAGGCAGAGAAGGATGCCTGCCTGCTTCTCTTGTAGCGTTGGTTGATTCGACAAATTTCCTGATTCTGTCTTTTGTAGAGTCTTCAAATTCCTGTCGGGAACCTTGGTTAACGCGAGCAGCTGCAATGCTGTCATTGACGAGTTCTGATGTGTCCAGTAAGAGGCCAGTAATTTCTTGTAGATAGTCGATGCTGTTGCCAATTCTTACCAGTTGCCTGTCGTCCATGCCATGAATATATGTTTCAAGTGTGTTCAGCAGAAAAATAAAAGTAGAGTCAATATCTAATAGTTTTCGCTGGTCTGACGTGGCATCAACCGACGTTCTGGCGGAAGGAACGATGATATCTTTTAATGGGTTCTTTTTTGGCTTTCGATGGTTTTTTGAATCATTATGAACAATCATTTCAGCTTGAATGCCTATGATGGCAAAGGCTAGTGCTATACGCGAGCTCAGTGCTTCAAGGTTGTCTTCATTTCGGTGGATTAGAGTTAATGTGTCCCCTAGAGGGGAGTACCAGATAAACGCTTTTTCATTACCTGAACTGGCAACAGGGCCGGTTTTATAACCCTGAATCCACCCATCAAACGGTTGTTCAAGCATTCGTTTAATAATGTATTCAACTACTTTTTCCGGCAAATGGTGAACGTGCCTCAGCATGAGGGCAAAGGGCACTGAATCTTCAATTTTTAAAGGATTGCCATTAGGCGTAAGAGGGCTAGTGCTTGTATCGTCAGGTAATAGTAGTGGTTGTAACCAGTTTATGGCGGCTTTGTTTTCAATACCCATGATCTGTTTGATCATTTGTTCTGCGTTTTCATCTTCATCATCTGTAGCTCTTGTATTCTCCAGTAATAGCAGGGCGAGGCTGGCGGGGCCTGTTATTGATAGTTCACTGGATTCGACATCAGAGGGGGAACGGGGAGCTTTAATTAATGATGATGAGGTAACGTTACTGCTTTCTCCCCATCGAGAACCGGCAACAGCTATAGATTCACGTTGCTGTGTCCTGCTGCTGGCGGAGCTGGTATGGCTATTTGACTTTGTCTTACTGTTAATGTCTGAATACTGTTGTTCAATTGGAGGTAATAACGCAGGCAGGTGTGGCCTGTCCCCTGCGGCTGGATCACGTTGTTTAGCTTCTGCATTTTGCTGTTTTAAGCGGGATACTTTACTTTTCAGTTTTTTCTTTTCCTGCTCCAGTGCTTGGGTAGAGGTCGTATCATAATTTCTGGCAGAGGTAGATGGTTCATAATTACTCGAAGGCAGAGGTTGCGGTGTGTTATATGAGTAGCCTGAAGCAGGGTAGCTTTCACCTGATGGGTGGGTATAGGCTGGTTCTGCTTGATATCTTGCTGAGTGCGATACATCTGAAGAGGTTCTTGGTCGGCTGTCTGGCGGTGTATTTATCCTTTTGGATTGTGAGCTATAAATCTGTGTTTGAGGTTGAACTGTCGATCCTCTTGGGATGTTGCTAATAGCTATCTGTTCCCGGTTTTGCTCCAGTTCCTCAGAAAGGCTCGCCACCTGATCCCGTAATTGCTGTAATTCCTTTAGCAACTGTGCATGATTCTCTGATTTATTGGTGTCTGGAGTTGCTGTTGTACTTGAAGGTGTCGTTTGTGCTGTTGTTGGGTTGATGAGCGTCTGTGGTTTGTTATAGGCAGATGTTCTTGCAGCAATGGCGGCTCGAATAGTTTCGCGGTAGAGACGCTCTACATGGTTGTATTCTGAAGCTGTGTTGTCTCGTTCATGTAAAAGGAAAAAGGGAGGTGTTGGCACTAAGGCTGGAGCACCAACACCTCCCCAGGAAATAGCCTGGGAAGCAAAAACGATCAGTATTAAACAACTGAATGTTATATATGCTCTGTTCAGGGCTCGATTCATGGCGTTCCGTCGCCTTTATATTTAGCGGGAGCAATTCCCGCTGTTTTATTCTGCTTTAAATAATAAAGCCTGTTTTTAAGTCAGCTGTGGTAGATTTAGCTGTTAGCTGGCTTACTCTTCCCATTCATCATCATTTGCCCCATTAGTATCATCATCGTCCTGTGATTGGGTATTCTTGAATTTATCTTTCAGAGCTTGCTTTAGGACTGACTCTAGGTCGCCACCTTGTTCAGGTTCTGGCTGCTCTGGTGTTTTTTCAGGGGTATTACGCTCAACCGGTCGTCCGTTACGGCTGCGGATTTCGTCCAGCAGACGATCTCTTGGCGTTGATGTGTCCGGTTTTGGCGCCAGCTCTCGCTCTTCTGCAGGCTTCAGTCGGTCTTTACCGTTATTACGTATTTCATCAAGCAATGCTTCGTCAGCATCGACAGGTTTTGGTGGTAACGTCCGATCGGTAGCCGGCTTCAGTTTTGTTCCTTCACGAATTTCTTTAAGCAACTCCTGATCAGGCGTTAGTCGCGGCGGTTTCGACGGAGCGGGTTTAGGTAATGTTACAGGTCTAGGCTGACTTGTGTTGTTAGCTCCCGGTAATGGAGGCAGAGGCGGTGGAACTGGTGGCCTTTGCGTAGGTAATGGCGGAGGTGGAGGCGGTGCTGGCACTTGAGGTGCTGCGCTGTCTGGTACTGGTTGTTTCGGTAAGACGGTTGGGGTGTTTGCCTCAAACTGTTGCAACCGCTGTTTCAGCTGAGAGATTTCTGCCAGTAATCGTTTGTTTTGCTGTTCCAGCTCCAGAATCTGCAGTTTTTCAGGTGAAGGTTTTACCGGCAGTGCAGGTTTGGACTGTTCCTGCTGATGCATATTGTCGCGGGTTCTCTGTACTTTATCTTTGAGCTGCTTTTGTTTGGCCAGCCGCGCTACTTGTTTTTCGAAGCTGGCAGGTTGCTTTTTGCCTTGGTATTTTTGTTCAAGTTCAGTTCGAGCCTGCTGGCGATACATCTCCAGACTGCTGCCATCAATCAGTGTTCGCAGCTCTCGGTTCTGTTCTTCAAGGTTTTTGGTTTTTTCTTCCTGCGCTGTTGTTGCGGCCTGAATGCTGTCGAATATTTCTTCGGCCTTAAGTGATGAGCTGGTAACGAACTGGAGGGCATCAATAGATTCACGAATTAATGACTGCTGTTCCGGACTCATGGCGGGGGCATGAGTTGCAATGGTAGCCAGCAAATAGTCTTTGGCATTCTCAATATTAGTAATGGCTTTAGGTTTTTTAGTGACAGCTGTTCTGGCCGGAGACACGGGTAGTTGATGAAAGCCCTCACCGTCAAACTCAGGCTGCTTATTATGTTGTTGTGCATAACGCTGCGCTTCCAGCGACATAATATAAAAAGCGAGGCTGATCCTCCTGCTTAAACCTTCATAACCTGCCGGGTTATCGGCATTCTTTCGAACCAGGCTCAAAATATCACCCAGTGGTGAGTAGAGGGCAAAGCGCGGACTGCCATTGTCACTGATACCAACAGGACCTACTTGATATCCCAGACGCCAGCTTGGCAGTGGTGAACGGTTAATTTGCTGCAGCATATGTTCAACAGCCGGGCGTGAAAGCTGTTCGATCTGTCGGGCCATCAGGGCAAAGGGAACCGAATTGATAGGTGTAACTGGCTGACCATCAGCAAAAGTCAAAACTGATTCTTCATTGGCTGAAATAAGCGGTTGCAGCCAGTTTATTGTATTGCCGCTTCCAAGTGTCTGAGTCTCACGTATCAACGTTTGATCATCAGGACTGGCCTGTAGCAGTATTTGTGCCAATTGTGTGGGTACGCTTGTATCTGAGGTAACTTGGTCTTGGGGAGATGACAAAGGAGTGGTAACCGGATGCTCGACCAGTGTTTCATCGCCCAGCACCGGCATTGCCATGCAAAATATGGAGGGTAGTAAAAATACCCGTAGCGATTGATCCAGGGCACGCATGGCAATCCTTGCCGTAAATTCCTTATATCCTGTTAAGTGTAGCGGGATCTAGAAGGGCGCAGGGCTGCTGAAAGGCATTGATTCAGCTGTTACAGGGTGGAATATTGACAATGCAGCTGCATGTAAATGCAGTCGGGGAGCCGCTTCCTTTGCCTGCGTATGGGCGTAAAAAGGACATCCCAGAATCGGATGACCTATTTCAGCCATATGCACCCGTAGCTGATGAGAGCGGCCGGTAACGGGTTCCAGAGCAACACGGGAAGCATATTCTCCGCGACTTATCACTTTGAAGCGGGTATGAGAAGGTTTGCCCTGCTCAAAGTCTACCATCTGCCTCGGGCGGTTAGGCCAGTCGCAGCGGATAGGCAGCTTTACCTCGCCGGTATCCTGATCAGGATGTCCCCAGATATCAGCAATATATTCCTTACTGACTTTGCGATCCTGAAACTGGCGGCTCAGGTGACGATGGCTGTCGGCATTCAGCCCCAGCACCATCAGTCCGGAAGTCACCATATCGAGCCGGTGGACGATACGGGCTTCCGGCTCAATCTGCTGGAGTCGGCTTAATACGGAATCCTGATTGGCTTCATGACGGCCGGGTACACTAAGCAATCCGGCAGGTTTCTCTACCACTACAATCTGATCGTCGCGGAAGATTTCCCGCAGTGGCTCTTGGCAGGGCGGGACAATATAAGGTTGGGAAGCAGCATTAATCATGGGCGTGATTATTGCGTAAATCCCAAATTCTGCATAGGCCGTATTCCCCCGCCACTAAACATTACTCCAGACGTTTGCCAGGTAGTATGCAAAGGTATTGGATGACTAGCCTTGTTGGGTGGCTCCACTTTCAGAACAAGGTCTTCTTTAATCTCCAGAGTGAGTCTTTGTATTCGCGCACCTTGGCTACGACCCTTAATAACAGGACCGTAATCGACATGAATTGATATGGTTTTGCTGCTCACAGGCTCAAATGATATATGAAATGACTGATGGGGCTGTACATCTATATTTTGGATTATCCAGCTATCATTTGTTTTGCCTGAATCTTTTATATTTATAGCACTATGAATAAATAAATGTTCCACAACTCGCTTACCAGAAAACTGTTGTGCAGATTCGCCTTCGCTGGATAGCAGTTGATAGAGAACAGCCCAGAAATTCAGGTAGTTTTCCTGTTGTTCATCACTTTCAAGTTTTTTTCCTGATGCATTCGTCATGACGTTGTAGTGATACTTGAAGCTGGGGTCTTGTGTTCCCGGCTCAACCATGATGCGATGTGCACTCACGGCAGCATTATACGAACCCCATTTATAAGTCAGCATATAGAACTCACAGATGCCAGTATCTAAACTGCGGAAAAAATAAGTAATGTTTGGTGGTGCATGGATCAGGTTGAGTAAAGAGAAACCGGGTTCATATGGTGAGTTTGTGCTTGGTGGATAGGGGTGGATAGTATGTGGTGTAAATTCAACATAAGCACCTTCCGATCCTAATGTAAGCAACAACCTTCCTTGGTATGGCGTCCTCTGATGAAAGTAAACAGAAAACTCTGCGGCAAATAAAACATTTGCCTGACAGACCAGCAGGCATACTATGCACTTTGAAACTAACGAATCTGAACCCAGATGGTAAAAACTGTTCATCCCTCCCCCTTTTGGCTAAGTTCCCGGAGATAGTTGAAAGCACCAATGTTCCATGATTTTTCTGACGAATCGGTCAGTGCTTAGCTGAACGGCTTCTGACAGATCTCGCTTCCAAGCCAGGTAATGCGGGAGATAGCGGGTAGCCACTCCCCGAAACACACCACCAATCCAGCGCTTTAAATGGCTATGGTAAGCATTAACGTGTTGAATATGATAGACACCTTCCAGAACATGCTGGCCTGCCGAGGTAACCAGTTCCTTAAACTCAAATCCAAGCTTCTCTGCAAGCTTTTCATGTGCAAGGTGTGCATCCGCACAGACCGTTGCTTCAATCGATATACGACCGTTTAAATGGCGGCACAACTCATTAGCACTTTCGTTTTCCAAAATACCATCAACAGTGTGCCGTTCACGGTCTCTGGCTACCATTACCGGGACTTTCCGAGCTTTGTTCGGATCATCTCCGCGTTTTCGAGAAGGCCTTGGCAGGTCTTTCCTCTGCCCTTTAAATGATTCACGAAAAAAAGTTTCATCAAGCTCTGTGATGCCACAAAGCTCTTCTGCCTGATCATTATTTATGACCTCAAGAAAGCAGTGGCGCCATCGGAAGGCCGTTTTCAGGTTAATATCATACTCACTGGCTGCCGAGCGCAGTGTCATGGAGTAAGTCATACCCGTGAGGTAGTTATTCCATTTTTCCGGATATCTAAGCCTTGCCAAAGGGGTCTTGCTGAATGCATTGAAAGTCACTTTGCATGACTTGCAGCGGTAGCGCTGCCGCCCGCTTTGAAAGCCCCAGCGATGAATATTATGGTCTTTACACACGGGACATTCCGGATGTTCAGCAAAGCGAGATAATATGCTTGCTTCAAGATCAGGTGTGGCAGGTGGATTATTTACAGATGATTCTCTTTCTATAACATCAGATTCAGGTTTTTCTACTATATCCTCATCCGGTATTCGGGCATTGAGCAGTGTCCTGTCAAGAATTTTCCACTGCTCATCGCTTAATGACGGTATGGAATTAATAAAGTCCCGAAAGAGTTCTGATTGCATAAAGAACCCCTAAAAGGTAGAAGGCATGGGAAGTGTAGTTCATTAGCTTGATCTCTTCTTTCTCGGTCAGGTTCTCTTTTCTCTTGAGTAGGCACCAGCGAGTTTTTTTCAGAACAGGTTCATATCCGGCTGCCTGAAGCTGTTTGTGCTCTGAGGCTCTGACTTCATCAATGGCCTTGTTCAGCATGGCAACAATATGGAAACGATCCAGAATATGCAGCGCCTGGCTGGCATACTCCGCAATCGCTTTCACGTAGGGCTGCCACATGTCAGAGCAGACATACTTCAACTGCTGGCTTCTCTGTGCACCAAAGAATGAGAAGAAACTGCGAATGGTGGCTTCGGTTCGCTCCTGTCCAACCCACAACAGTCGTGTGTTGTCACGGTCGATCTGGTAAACCACAGTCAGGTATTTATGGCCTGTTTGATACGCCACCTCATCCACACCAATGGCCTTGATATTGTCGAGAGGGCGATGTGCTTTGCCCCATTCAACCACATACTCAACAGCATGAAAGACCTTCTCCCATGAGGTATTGAAAATGCAGGCCACCTCTTTCCACGAGAGCTTTCGGGCCCAGTTTGCCAAAAACTGCATGTAGACTTTGGTAAGTTCTTTCTTGCCATCCGCCCATGGAACCTGTTCAACCTTTACGCCACATGTCTTGCATTCAACCCGACGCATTCTGTAGAGCAGAAAAACCCTGATGCCCCAGAGGGGAACGAATTCGAAGCGACGCTCAGCAAGGCGGTCATAGCCCGGAGCAGCTTTTTTGCATCCTGAGCAGATAGCATGACTGTTCTTCCGTGGAGCCACAGTCACATTGAATACTTCAGAGCCCTGGTAGAAGCCGAGTTTTACATCCTGATCAACTACTTCAGGGAACTCAGCCCCCCCCTTTTTTTTATAAATCCGGAAACTCATTGCCAATACATCACTCTAATTTGAGTGTCCTGCAGGCTCGACTTGTAAGTCAGACTATACGGAAAAGATAGGTGACTATTACCCGACAATCAATTTGGGTCGTTGTACTTAAAGGGTCAATACTAGAGGGTATTTGATAGCGTTGTTGTTATTTCTGATAAGCGGCTTCAGGTTTTTCTGACAATTTTTTTCAGGCGGAATCTATCGTAGTGCCAGATCCAGCACTCCGGGTATTGGCGGATAACAGCTTCCATACGATCCATCAGTCGTTGCAGATTCAGTTGGATATCAGCATCGCGGTCATCACTGGTCTGCAATTCAAACTTTTCGAAATGCAGTTGCCAGCCGTCGTTTTTATCCGGTGTTGCATAATGAAACAGCAGCGGGCGCTGTTGCATCAGTGCCAGATTAATCACACTGGAAGGTGCCCGCACCGGTTGCCCAAAGAATGTTGTCTCGGCATCTTTGGAGCGCATATCGCAGTGGAAAGTAATACAGCGACCTTCCCGCAGGCTTTTTAAAAGTAATAACGGATTACCACGGGGCAGGGGCGGCAGGTTATACCAGCCCAGAATACTGCAGCCAAAGGCATTAAAGCGCGGGCTGCGTTTGCCTGCGCCAATTAATACGCCTACAGGGTATCCCAGTTCGGCAAGTTTCAGGGTGGCAGCTTCTGGTGGCCCCATATGCAACCCCGCAATCAGCAGGCCGTGTTTGGGGTCATAGCATTCCCGGATCAGAGCTTCATCATGCAGTGTGAGCTTCAGCTTATCCAGCCGCAGTACATCAACAGCGCTGGCGGCCATGTGGTTGGCTGCTTTGGAAGCGATCTTGCGTCGTTCAAAAGGTGATTTGGTGGGAAACGCCAGTGTCAGCGAATTCAGGGCAGTCTTACGCAAAACCGTATTCAGAATACCCGCGACCAGCCGCACAAATCCTGACCTTAGCGATGGAGGCAGGCTGCGCAGCAGGCGGGATAACAGAATATATGGGTGGTACCAGGGTAATACAGCCATAAGATCACTCTTCCTTGTCCTGTTAAATCAGACCGGCGAGTGCTTACGGGGTTCCTTCCAGAATATTGATAAAGGCACGGGCTGCACGGCTCAGAGAGCGATTCTGGTGGTAGGTGTAACCCAGCATACGGTGCAGGCCGTTATGTTCCTGCACCGGCAGCTTGACCAGTGGCGTGGCAATCATCATTTCCGGTAAAACACTCCAGTAGCGGCCAATACCCGCCAGCATACGGATAGTTTCCAGATAGTTGGAATACAGGGAAACCTGAAAAGGCGCCTGATGTTGTTCAAACAGCTGGCGCACGATTTCATGGGTAAAGGTATGGCTGCCGGGAAATACACTTTCGTGTTCTGATAAGGCTGCCAGAGGTACCGATTTCAGCTGTGCCAGCGGATGGTCAGCGGCTGCCGAAAAAAACAGATCATCACGCCACAGTTGTTTATTAATCAGGGGCAGGCGTGATTCTGGTGATAATGTAATAACCGCCAGCTCCAGATCACCAATCACGACGGCTTCATGGGCTTTCTCAGAATCCAGAAACTGAATATCCAGTTTCACTTTCGGGTACTGCCCGGTGAACTGGCGCAGCAGCGGCGGTAACCGGTGCAGACCGATATGATGGCTGGTGGCCAGCGCCAGTGTGCCGCTGACTTCATCAGACAGGTTTGTCAGCTCACGGCGGCACTCAGTGATTTCTTCAATAATGTGCCGGGCTTTGGGTAGCAGGGTTTTACCTGCTTCTGTCAGGGTGATCTGACGTCCAAAGCGATCAAACAGCCGACAGTCCAGTTGCGTTTCCAATGTGGAAATCCGTTTGCTGATGGCAGGCTGGGTCAGATGTAGCTGCTCCGCCGCCAGCGAGAAGGAACCGCACTTGGCAACGGCCAGAAAGGCACTGAGGCTGTTAGTGTCCATGAAAAGTATTCGCATTCCATAAATTCATATTAATTATAAAATATATGAATTTGAGTAATTCGACACGCTCTATTAGGATGCAGTCAGCATTCGATAATAATCATGGGAGCGTAGTGAGATGGCGGGAAAAACCCTCTACGATAAACTCTGGGACGCGCATCTGGTTAAAACCCGGGACGACGGTTCTGCCCTGCTGTATATCGACCGGCACCTGCTGCATGAGGTGACTTCACCACAGGCCTTTGAAGGTTTGAAACTGGCTGGCCGCCAGCCCTGGAAACTCTCCGCCAACGTCGCTACTCCCGATCATAATGTGCCCACCACGGCGGATGAACGTGAGGCAGGTATTGACGGTATTGTTGATCCGGTCTCCCGTATTCAGGTTAAAACGCTTGATGAAAACTGCAATGAATTCAATATATTGCAGTTCGATATGAAAGATAAACGTCAAGGTATTGTACACGTCGTTGGTCCGGAGCAGGGCTCCACTTTACCGGGTATGACCGTCGTGTGTGGTGATTCTCATACTGCAACTCATGGTGCATTCGGTGCATTGGCGCATGGTATTGGCACTTCTGAAGTCGAGCATGTGCTTGCCACCCAGTGCCTGGTCGCCAAAAAAATGAAGAATATGCGAGTTCGGGTTGATGGTGATCTGGGGCCGGGCGTCACTGCCAAGGATGTCATTCTGGCAATTATCGGTGAAATCGGCACGGCGGGTGGCACCGGTTGTGCAATAGAGTTTACCGGTTCAGGCATTGAATCTCTGTCAATGGAAGGGCGCATGACCCTTTGCAATATGGCGATTGAAGCCGGTGCCCGTGTGGGGCTGGTCGCTGTTGATAAGAAAACCATTGATTATGTCGAAGGCCGTCCGTTCGCTCCGAAAGGTGAACAGTGGCAACAGGCCGTCAGCTGGTGGCAGACGCTGGTTTCTGATGAGGATGCAGTGTTTTATCATGAAGTCGTCCTGAAGGCAGACGCTATTCAGCCACAGATCACCTGGGGGACTTCCCCGGAAATGGTAGCCCCCGTCGATGGTGTGGTACCCAACCCGGCTGATGAAAGCGACGATGTACGAGGAGGCAGCATTCAGCGGGCGCTGGATTATATGGGACTGGAAGCCGGAATGAAGCTGACGGATATTCGGCTCGAGCGGGTGTTTATCGGTTCATGCACAAATTCCCGCATTGAAGATTTGCGTGAAGCGGCGGCTGTCGTCAAAGGTCGTAAAGTCGCGGGCAGTCTGAAGCAGGCGATTGTGGTACCGGGCTCGGGGCTGGTAAAAGCACAGGCCGAAGCTGAAGGTCTGGATAAAGTCTTTACTGAAGCGGGGCTGGAATGGCGTGAGCCGGGTTGCTCCATGTGTCTGGCAATGAATGCGGACAAGCTGGGCAATGGCGAACACTGTGCGTCTACCTCCAACCGTAACTTTGAAGGCCGCCAGGGCTTCGGAGGCCGCACCCATCTGGTGAGCCCGGCTATGGCGGCTGCGGCGGCAATCAAGGGACATTTTGTAGATGTACGTGAATTACAGGCGGAGGCTGCAGCATGAAGGCATTTACCGTACACAGTGGCCTTGTCGCGCCAATGGATCGGGTTAATGTTGACACCGACCTGATTATTCCCAAGCAGTTTCTGAAATCTATCAAGCGTACCGGCTTTGGCAAAAACCTGTTTGATGAACTGCGTTATCTCGATGAAGGGCAGCCGGATCAGGATTGCAGTCAGCGCCCGCTGAATAAAGAATTTGTATTGAATCAGCCTCGCTATCAGGGTGCCTCTGTACTGCTGGCGCGGGAAAACTTTGGCTGTGGTTCCAGTCGTGAGCATGCGCCCTGGGCTTTGGACGACTATGGCTTCCGTTGTGTGATTGCACCCAGTTTTGCGGATATTTTCTTTAATAACTGCTTCAAGAACGGCATCTTACCCCTTGTTCTGGATGAGAAAACTGTTGATTCCTTGTTTCAGAGCTGCGAAGCCAATGACGGATTCAGTTTGACTGTTGATCTGGAACAGCAGCAGGTGCGTACTTCTGAAGGCCAGGTGATTGATTTTGAAATTGATCCGTTTCGCCGCAAGTGCCTGCTCGACGGCCTTGATGAAATTGGCCTGACACTGCAGGAGCAGGGCGCCATTCGAGCCTTTGAAGAACAGCATCAAGCCCGCTGTCCCTGGTTATTTTAAAAAGCTTTTAATAAGAATACTGGATGTAATGATATGAGCAAAATTCTGGTTCTCCCCGGCGATGGCATTGGCCCGGAAATTACCACTGAAGCCATGCGGGTGCTGGATGTTGTGAAAACCCGCTTCAATCTCGATATTGAGGTTGATTACGGTCTGGTCGGTGGAGCAGCAATAGAAGAACATGGCTGTCCGCTGCCGGTAGAAACCATGGAAAAAGCCCATGAAGCAGATGCCATTCTGCTGGGTGCTGTTGGTGGCCCGAAATGGGACCATCTGGAAATGGCGCAGCGTCCGGAGAAAGGTTTGCTGGGTTTGCGTGCCGGTCTGAATCTGTTTGGTAATCTGCGTCCTGCCATTTTGTATCCGCAACTGGCAGAAGCTTCAACCCTGAAGCCTGAAGTCGTGAGCGGTCTGGATATTCTGATTGTTCGTGAACTGACCGGCGGTATCTATTTCGGTGAGCCCCGTGGCGTGCGTACACTGGATAACGGTGAAAAAGAAGGCTTTAACACGTATGTCTACCGTGAAAGCGAAATCCGTCGTATTGGCCGGGCTGCGTTTGAAGCAGCGCAGAAGCGCGGTGGGCGTTTATGCTCCGTTGATAAGGCCAATGTGCTGGAAGTGACGGTGTTGTGGCGGGAAATTATGGAAGAGCTTTCCAAGGAATACCCGGATGTTGAACTGAGTCATATGTACGTTGACAACGCTGCAATGCAGCTGGTACGTTCGCCGAAACAGTTTGATGTGATGGTCACCGGTAATATGTTTGGCGATATTCTGTCGGACTGTGCAGCAATGCTGACCGGTTCTATCGGTATGTTGCCGTCTGCTTCTCTGGACGAAAACAACAAGGGTATGTATGAGCCGGTCCATGGCTCAGCGCCGGATATTGCCGGACAGAATATTGCCAATCCACTGGCGACTGTTTTGTCTGTTGCGATGCTGCTGCGTTATTCATTAGGCCAGGGCGAAGCGGCGGATGCCATTGAAGCGGCTGTCAGTCAGGTACTGGATCAGGGGCTGCGTACCGGTGATATCATGTCTGAAGGCTGCAAGTCGGTAGGTACGGTAGAAATGGGCGCTGCAGTGGTTACTGCGCTGTCTGCTTAAATAGCGCAAACAAAAAGACCAGCTCTTATGAAGCTGGTCTTTTCAGGCAATGAGATCACTCAGTGCTGACGGCTACGTCGTTGGGCCGGGTGAGGCTCAACAGGAATTCGGACATACTCGGGTTCACGCAAATCCGGATTGATAAATTCCGTCATCAGCTGCCTGGCAGTTTCAAGCACTAACAGGAATTTCTGCATGCGGCGGCGGATCCAATGGGAGAGTCGCTTTAACAGGGACATCGTCCTTCTCCTGTTTCGGTTTTTACTTACACCTAGATAATACCTTAGAATGCAGGATGCGCCAAGATATTAAGATAATTCAACACCATAAAGCAAAAACTTAAAATCGTGGGGCACCCTTGGGGCAACACTCACTTCATGTGCCTTCCGATGAATATGACTCTTTTATGACAGACCAGATTCGTTCTGCTTCCCGCCTTGAGTTTGAAGGCATCCAGCGAGCATATATCTTTGTCAGCATCGCAAAGTCAGTATGACCCATCTGATCGGCAACAAACACAATGTTTCCTGTTGCTGCTAAAGTCCAGCATGCATAGGTATGTCGTGCTTGGTGGAAGCGGCGATGACGCACGCCTGCTTTGACAAGCATCTTTTTCCAGTAATCACCGATAGAACTTTGATCAAGGTATGGCTCACGACTTTGAGTGCGACGAAGGTAACACATAGGATTAAAAATAAACCTGACTTTTTCTTTCTTCGTAACAGCCTTATCACGCTGCACAACATCAATTTCTACGGGTGGATAGAGAGCTGTTAAACGCATAGGAATTTCAAAAAATCATTATTCCAGTCATTCCTGCAATCTTTGGTTTTTCATCCTGCCAGCGTCCAATCATCTGGAATCATCTGGCTCTGGACGTTGTGTTTATCTGTTTGATACCCCCTAAATCCCATTGATTTGCCCGATAAGTACCCGGATAATAGTTTTCATATATTGAATGCTTATTCAGCATACGATAGTACTGCTTGGCAGTGAGCTATATTATTTGTTATTGCAACTCTGCGTCTGTTGTTATGAAGAAGACTGCTTGCTCCATCACTGATAGTGCCATTATCCATACGCTAAAGTGCGCCATGCGCAACGGGTCTTTGCCTTGCGTAAGAGAGCGTGCTCATGCGGTATTGCTCAGCTTGAAGGGGTACTCTCTGTCCCAGATAGCGGATGTTTTTGATGTTCAGTATCAGACAGTCTCTCGGTGGATTGATGACTGGGAGTTCTTAGGTATACGAGGGCTATACAAAGCCCATGGCGGCGGTCCGCAGCCGATCTACAATGCTCAGGAAACGCAACGCCTCGCTGAACTGATTTCAGAGGAGCCTCGCCGCATATCTTATGCGCAGGCAAAACTTGAAGAAGAAACTGGCAAATCGGCTTCATTAAAAACTCTGAAGAGGATGGCAAAAAAAAATCGGGCTGGTTTACAAGCGGGTACGAAAGTCCTGTCGGCATAAGCGAGATCAAGAATCTTTTGAGCGCCGTCATCACGCGCTGAAAAATGCTCAGGAAGCTGAGCGCAAAGGCCTTATAAATCTGTTCTATTTTGATGAGTCGGGCTTCTCCCAACAACCGTGCATTCCATATGCCTGGCAACAGAAGGGAGAGCAGTTGAGAGTTTCCTCGGTCAATAGTCAGCGCATAAATGTTCTGGGTTTCATGAATCGTGATAACGATTTGTTTTACTATCCTGTCTGCGGAGCAGTGACTGGTGATGAAGTCATCCGTGTATTTGAAGATTTTGCTGAACAGATGCAAGACCCGAAATACAGCACTGGCGACCGGTACACTTTGGTGGTAGTCGATAATGCCAGCATTCATACCTGCAAAAAGTTCCGAGAGAAACTGGATGATTGGATGATCGAAAAGAAGCTGATTGTTTGCTATCTGCCCACCTATTCACCGGAATTAAATCTGATTGAGATTTTATGGGACAAGGTAAAGTATGAGTGGCTTAACCTCTTGAAGATTATGAACTTTGCTGAATTCCAAAAAGAACTAAAACGTGTTTTTGATATGTTTGGTCAGGAATATATGATTTCATTTGTCTGAGTACTTATCGCCCTGAAATCCGGATTTCAGACGGATTGAGGGCGTGAACTATGCGATGGGTTTCGCAAGCGCAAGCTGTTGGTGGTGTTTGTACAGCTCGCGCTGCGGCTTGCCGCGGGTAATGCCGGTAAAGATCATCTGAGCCTGGCAGAGGATGCACTGCAGCGGATCGAGCCCAAAGGTCTGTTTCAGTAACGCCGGAAAGGTGATTTTCAGGGCGTTTCGTTCGGGCTGATTGAGCAGGTTGTAGACGGTGGGCAGCAATGTAGCCCTTCCCCGGCAGGCCAGAAAACCATAATACCGGATCATTCGGAAACCTTTGTCGGGAATATGCTGTGTCAGTCGTTCTATAAATTCTTCCCCTTCACAGGTTTCATGGCGGCGGGTTTTGGTGCGGTGATCCAGATACTCATACACAACGGTATCACCGCCATAGTGTTTCAGGCGCGACATGGCCAGCGGTGGTCGTTTGATATAGCGCCCCAGGTAGCTGATGGTGCGGTGGGGGCTTTTGGTGGCTTTGGCAAAATGGACGATCCAGTCCTTTTGGTATTGCTCATCGAGGAAATCATTGAAGCCGGAAAGGTCATGACAGCTGTCTTTCAGCTCGGAAGGCAGATCCAGCTCGCCACGTTTAAACGCTTCCCTGAGCAGGTTGATCACGCCGTAACGCCACGCGGGCATGATGGCGTTTTTGGTGAAGTAGACTGACTTCCATTGCGGGTTGCCGTCGCATAATCCGCCACGGGTCACAGAGAGATGTATGTGAACATTCCAGTTCAGCTTTCGGCCAAAGGTATGCAGTGCCGTGAAAATGCCAGGTGTCACGCCTTTTTTCCCGGCAAAGGCCTGCAGGCTTTTTGCCGCCAGTGGGCTCAGTTTACCCAGTAAGGTGCGGTTGATTCTGAACAGCTCCCAGAGTGCATCAGGCATCGTAAAGGTGATGTGTTGCCACTCAGTATCCGGCAACAGCGCTTTCTGGTCAGCAATCCACTGATCGGTCAGTTTTTTGCCGCAGGTATTACACAACCGGGCTTTACAGCCAAAGCAGATCTTTTTGGTGTGAGAGCATTCATGGTTGCTGCATACAAAGCTGGCATACCCCATGATCACCCGCCCGCAGGCCAGTACTTTGCTGATCGCATCAACCACAGCAGGGCGTATCGTATCGGCGTTGCGCTGGTAATAACGCCACCATAACTGATCGCGTAGCAGTAATTGTTTTAGTTTGGACGGCGGTCGGCTGGTCATACGGCCTCATCAATACAGTCGCACGGATGATAACGAATGCAGCCGGTGAAGGGGATGGCATCCTGAGGTTGTTTTTCAGTCGTCCTCCTCTGCCAGTCTTTTGCGTTTACGGTGTTTGCTGAATTTGTGATTGGCCAGCGCCTTCGCACTGTTGAGGGTCACCGGGGGCTGACACTGGGTACAGGTGCGTTCCCCGCTGTGGTGACTTTTGTTGTGAGAGGCCAGCGCCTGAGCACTGTTGAGGGTCACCGGGGGCTGACACTGGGTACAGGTGCGTTCCCCGCTGTGGTGACTGCGGTTGTGATCGGCCAGCGCCTGAGCACTGTTGAGGGTCACCGGGGGCTGACACTGGGTACAGGTGCGTTCCCCGCTGTGGTGACTGCGGTTGTGAGAGGCCAGCGCCTGAGCACTGTTGAGGGTCACCGGGGGCTGGCACCGGGTACAGGTGCGTTCCCCGCTGTGGGAGGCCCTTATATGGCTAGCTAATGATGCAGCTGTTTTGTAATACTTTTGGCACAGGGAACACTGAAAAGGTTTCTCGCCGGATTCAACCGTTTGAAAAACTGAAGGTGAAGGCGGATCTTGAGGTGATACTGTGAATTCGGTATCCGAACTGTTTGTTTCTTTTTCATCGTCGTCTGGCGGTTCTTGTTTAATGCAAGATGCACATTGTTTTAGCCATTGATCAATTTCAGGCAACACAGGAAAGTCATCAGTCACCTTTACAATTACAACCTCCGAATTGTCATCGAGTCGTATTTTCTTGATTTGTGGTTGGGATGATCCGGGTTCTGAGCTATTGTCTGCTTCATTTTCACCGGCCCCGGATGAAGGAATAAAAGCGCTTGCAAACAAAGCTATCAAGCTTGAAAGGAAGGCACTTTTTAAAAGGAAGGCACTTTTTATCTTTTTTTTGACCAGTTTCTTTGAATGGAGAAGAAAGTCATATGACGCTGACGGGCTACCTGAGAAAGAGCTTTTATCATAGGTCAGACAATAGGTTTGAGCCTGACGTTTAGTGCAATCAAAAAGTTGCCGCGCAGCGGCCTACGTTCACTGGATTATCCGTGAAGCCATGAAGCAGGCTTTGAAAGGCGACCTGCAAGCAATGGACAGGATCATGAAGGCCATTGATCGCCGAGCGAAAATTTATGGCTTTGAAGCACCACAAAAGATTGCTCACACGACTCCCGATGGGGAGGAAGCCGTGCAGCAGGGCGTGGTGGTTGTGAAGTGGTTATAGTTCTCCGGACACACAAACACGGGTAATATTGCAGCCCATTAAGGTGTGTCCAAATGTCAGAAAAGAAAACGAAAACATATACAGCTGAGTTCAAGGAATCTGCAGTAAAACTGGCTGTAGAGTCTGATAAACCGGTGACAGAAACAGCCAGAGAGCTTGAGGTGAACGCTAACACCCTGCACACCTGGATTGCTAAGTATCACCGTCCTAAGGCTACCAGTAAGCCTCAGAAGAACGATGAGCATATATACGACGAACTCAAGCGTTTGCGCAAAGAGAACGCCAGACTGAAAGAAGAGCGAGCCATATTAAAAAAGGCGGCCGCCTTCTTTGCCAAAGAGTGTCACTGAAGTTTCAGTTCATCAGTGATAACCGGGAGCCATTCAGCCTCTCAGCGATGTGCCGGGTCATGTCGGTATCCCGTAGTGGCTACTATGAGTGGCTCTCTCGCCCGGTATCCAAGCGTTCTCAGGAGGATCAGGCATTGAAGGCAGACATTCGGGAGATTCACGAAAAACACCGTCAGCGCTATGGGGCACGCCGTATTAAAAATGACCTTGCTGATCTGGGTAAAACCGTCAGCCGTAAGCGCGTGGCTCGTCTGATGAGAGAGGAAGACCTGGTTTGTAAGACCAAACGTAAATTCAAGGCGACAACTAACTCAAGCCACAACAAGCCGGTGGCTGACAACATACTGAAGCGTGACTTCCCACCGGGAGCAGCCTGACCAGGCCTACACCGGCGATATTACGTATATCCCAACCCGGGAAGGTTGGCTCTACCTCTCCGTCTTCATTGACCTGTGCTCACGGGCTGTTGTGGGCTGGTCCATGAGTAGCAGGATGACAGCGACGCTGGTGACAGATTCTCTGCAGATGGCTATGTGGAAGCGCAGACCAAAAGCTGGCTTGCTGGTGCATAGCGATCGGGGCAGCCAGTATGTCTCAGAGTGCTACCAGAAGTTGTTGGGCGAAAATGAGTTTGTCTGTAGCATGAGCCGCAAAGGTAATTGCTGGGATAATGCGGTGGCTGAAAGCTTCTTCCACACACTGAAAACTGAGCTGATTCATCATGAAGACTTCCAGACTAGAGAAGAGGCTCAGCAGGCCATATTTGAGTACATTGAAGTGTATTACAACCGCCAGAGAAAGCACTAAGTGGAAAATAGAGAATCGTTTAACTAACGGCTACCTTGCACCGTTCAAGTATGAACAACAGCTTGCCGAGGCAGCGTAAAAAAGTGTCCGGAAAACTCTTGCCATATCAGTTATCTTGCGGAGTAACGTCTATATCCAGTGGGATATGCTGAAGGTGATCCAGTTCTTTTGAAAGCGGAGAGATCGGCGCGCCCAGTTCCAACAACAGTTCGGGAAGCGCTTCTTCAATTAACGGAATCAGTTGGGTGGCATCTTCATTAAAACGCTGGCGAAGCCGGCTGGCGGACGGCATTTGTTTAATGCCCATGCTGCGCTTGAACCAATCATCATGGCGATAATTATCAATGGCATCAAAATCAGTTTTGCCTAAGGCCAACAGGCCGATAAAAGCTCGAACCAGATCAATATTAGGGATGCCATGGCGCTTCTTGATAGAACGCAATGACTTTTTTAAAGATGTTTTCTTGTTCAGGGCATCACCGACAAAGCACAGACCCGCTGCCGGAGTATAAAATTCCGTGTCGGATTGCTCAAATTTTAGTTCCACAAAAATTCACTTATATGGTGAAAATCTAGATGAGCAAATATTAGCCTACATATGCTGCTATTACTGGCTTTTTGGCAAATTCAATGGCCACGAACTCACGGATTCAGGAAGAAGTATTACCGGCTATCAAGAACGTATGCAGTCCAGCTCGGACTGAACGACAAGTACCTTGCAGAGATAGGGCTTGTTTCACTGAAAGACTTATGGGTTAAGTTTCACCATCATCGGTGAACCGCGGAGTGCGGACCCGCACGCTCCGTGGTGTGGGGAGAGCTGGAGAGAAGCCAGCTCTTACCCGATTTAGGTGGCTCTATAAAATATGTAATTGTCAATAGGATAGCTGAAATGAATGTATTTCAAGCATTTAGAATGCATTACATAGGTCTTTTTTTAGTAATTGTATTTATTTTAATACCTAACCCTGTTTATGGCATTTGCATAAAAACCTTTCTTGTCGCTTTAAGTGAAAATAGTCTTGAACAAATAGATAAACTGATTATGAAGGAATTAGAAAAACAAGGGATTCATATAAATATCTGTGATCACCACTGCCATCGGTATCACCCATATCAAAGGCAAACTAGGTCTCGTACTCGTTCAAGAGACACCATTCTTGATATTGATGATATTATTCCTAAAAAAACACGAGTCCCAGGTCCGTGGGGAGAGACTATAGAGGGTTTTAATCTTCTTCAGGTAGCAGCTAAGTATTCTACACCCGCGATAACACAAAGACTAATTGATTTTGGGGCTAACCCAAACGTTGGTCTTGATTCTATGATATATATGGAAGACAGGTTGGACTGCCGACTCCCTCTATATTTGGCTTTTGAAAGCGAAAATTTTAGAGTTGCACGAGTTTTAATGCAAAACGGAGCGTCCCATGATTTCAGAGTTAATGATAATGGAAATTCAATGCTTCATGTAGCAGTTGGAAATAATAATATTAGGCAAGTCAATTTTTTACTCACCATGTGCTCTGATTTGTCTGATTGTAAGAATTATGATGATTTTATCGCACTACAAATGGCAGCTCATGAAATAAGATTTAGCTTAATTTTTTTATTTATACGTTATGGATGTGACTTATCTAGTCTAATAAGAATAGGTTCGGCTAGCTGGAGAGTTACACCATTAGAATATCTAGAAAAAAACGGAAATACGCTCGCAGTAGAAATTCTAAAAGCTGCAATCGTTTCATCGGATGTAAAAAGTGGCCATCTTAGATTACATAATACTGTTTTTTCACTGCAAGCA
Organism: Endozoicomonadaceae bacterium; assembly: GCA_965261725.1. Lineage (GTDB taxonomy): Bacteria > Pseudomonadota > Gammaproteobacteria > Pseudomonadales > Endozoicomonadaceae > CANDOC01. Next base: position 29,634 of record CBDHDU010000030.1, read on the forward strand.
CTTGTGGCTTTATCTATTATTAGGAATTGTAATTTTTCAGTGGCAAAATTTTTACCACCAAAAATAGCAAAGTTTCTATTTGATGAACTTTGTAACTCGGATTAGACACCTAACGCCTAAATCAGGTGCGCCGTAGGCGTCACCTGGATTTACTTGGTACGCCCGACATGGGCATGAACTAATGGGGTGAAAGTCCCCTGTGGGTAAACCAGCACCGGATCTGGAGCCACCCTATCCATTGTTTTCGTACGAAATCAATGGATAAAGGAAGCTCACCGATGATAACCACTAGCTTAAGGCAAGTGCAGCCCCGTGAGGGTCTGTGCAGAGGAAGTCTGACCGCAAAAGTGCGAGCCGACGAACAGAAATCGCATACAAGGCCGAGTCTCGTGGGCGAGTGAGCCAAAGATTACAAAGCCCTCTGGTTTGAGAGCTACGGTAAATGCGACGGTTGTGTACTGAAAGTTCATGTCCTTATTCGGGGAGGTCTGCCCAACTGGCGACCGTGAGAACATCCAGTTTGACCGCTGGTTTAACAGGTCAGGCACTCTGGCTTCATCAACCAGAGTGAGCGAACCCGATGAAACACGGTAGCGAACTCAGAGGTAACTCTGTTTGTGTTTGGGCAGAAGTCAGCAGAGGCCATAGTAGCTGTTCGACAGAAGTCATTAACTGATCGGAAGTCGCCAGCGAAGGGCTGAACACCGATGACAAAGAGGAGACTGATTCCCTCAGGACAGTGCAACCGAACGGTGAAACATTGTCTCTGGCGACAGAATCTTTAACCAGCTTTGAACAACGATTTATTAAGTAATGCACTGGAACCCGCTAATCTGTTTCAGGCATGGAAACAGGTCAAAAGCAACAAAGGTGCTCCGGGCATTGACGGAATCACCATTGATGCTTATCCGGACTTTGCCAAACAGCGGTGGGCAACGGTGCGCCAAGCCTTATTAGACGGAACTTACAGACCTTCTCCTGTACTCCGAAAGGCCATCGAAAAGCCGGACGGTGGAGAACGGCTGCTGGGAATTCCAACGGTACAAGACAGAGTGATCCAGCAAGCCATAGCGCAAGTGCTGTTACCGTTCTTTGATCCGAAGTTTTCCGAAAGCAGCGTGGGTTTTAGGCCAAAACGGTCTGCACACGACGGAGTCCGACAGGTTAAGCAATCCATAAAGGACGGTTATCAATATGCGGTGGACGTTGATCTGAGTAAATTCTTTGATACGGTGAACCACGATATATTGATGTCCAGAGTCGCTCGTAAGATTCAGGACAAACGCCTCTTAAAGCTGATTGGCTATTGCCTTCGGGCAGGTGTCGTTGTTGAAGGACACTGCTACCCCACGACAGTCGGCGTTCCTCAGGGAGGTCCACTGTCACCATTATTGTCGAACATCGTTCTTGATGATCTGGACAAGGAGCTGGAAAAGCGAGGCCATCGTTTTACACGCTATGCAGATGACTTTGTCATTCTCGTAGGCAGTGAGCGAGCGGGGCAGAGAGTGATGAACAGCATCACCCGCTTCCTTGAGCGCAAACTGAAACTGAAGGTAAACACTGAGAAGAGCAAAGTGGTTAAATCAACCCAATGCGAATTTTTGGGATTTACCTTCACAGGGAAGAAAATTCGATGGTCGGACAAAACCCTGCACCGCTTTAAGCAAAAGATACTCCGTCTGACTGGTCGCAGTTGGGGAGTATCGATGGCCTATAGGATGCGAAAGCTGGCGGAATATATCCGTGGCTGGATGGGTTATTTCCAACTGTCCGAATTCTACAGGCCACTTCCGTTATTGGATCAATGGATACGTCGCCGAATCCGTTGCTGTTTTATCAAGCAATGGCGCAAAGCGAAAACCAAAGTAGCAAACCTGATCAGGTTAGGTGCTGATAAAGCCAAAGCCGCCTGCATAGGAGCAAGTAACAAGAAGTATTACCGGCTATCAAGAACGTATGCAGTCCAGCTCGGACTGAACGACAAGTACCTTGCAGAGATAGGGCTTGTTTCACTGAAAGACTTATGGGTTAAGTTTCACCATCATCGGTGAACCGCGGAGTGCGGACCCGCACGCTCCGTGGTGTGGGGAGAGCTGGAGAGAAGCCAGCTCTTACCCGATTTATATTCCGGTAATGAACGCACAGAAAATGATCCGAGTTGGCTAATGAGAAGTTTATTGATCTTAGTGACAGTAATATGTTTTCAAGCTATTTCTGGGGAGTTGCACGACGCTGTTGAAATGGAGGATTATGAGCGTTTAAAAGAGCTTTGTAACAGCAATGAATGGCTGGCTGAAACCAATTACGAAGGGTTTACTGCTTTGCATCTTTCAGTAATGGCCCATGATTATACTGCTACAGATATTCTCCTAAGTGCTGGCAGTAATGTCCATCATTTGACACCTGATGGTTATGCGGCAATCCATCTTGCAGCAATACATGCTGCAGAAAACCTAATAGTACTGCTCGTTGCACATGGTGCAAATGTAAACCAACATGCTTCAAATCTCAATATGGAAACACCGTTGCACTTAGCCTCAAGCTGTGGTGTATGGAGTCAGTTAATAGCCAATGGAGCTGTTTACGACTTTAACTCCCATTGGGAAGTGCCTCAGCTTGAAGGCATTCAACTTGATGTAGGAATATAACGCTTGCATCAGCTGACGCCGTAGGCGGTCGGCTGCATGCACTTGTTATAACCCGCTTAGAGTATATTCGTAACTATTCAGCACCCAGCAAAGAGTGACCGCAGTAATTCTTCATGGCTATAAGCAGGGCTTCAAAAACATTCTGCCCCTGCTTTCTCGCAGATGAAACATAACTTCGTATTCGGCAATACCATTTCGCCCCTTCCTCGCTTCTGATGCAGCCCGATATTTTTTGCTTCACCTTGCCATTTCTGATGTCTTGCTCGCTGCCATTATTGTCGAAGGGGATGTTGAGGTCGGTCATGAACCTCAAAGTTTCGTCCTTGTACTCCACCAACCGCTTAAACAAGTTGAACGCTTTCGTATTCTTGACTTTGTCACGCCCCAACCGTTGCCGTACTCGTTCCATATAGTCGGCTTCTTCCGCTTGCGCCCTTTTTGCTGTTCGCTCGAACAGTGAAGAGATACGCTGGCGGATGGATTCCGGCATCGCCTTCATTCCCAGCTTTCTAAAACCATTGCTGAGGTGACAGGCCAGTCTCAGCAGCCGCTGAAGACGAGCCGCAAGATAGTTGCAGTCGCGATCAACGACACCGATAGTTGCAGTCGCGATCAACGACACCCTGTAACTCCCTCAGGTGGTGGGCATTGCAGAGTACATGAGCCGCAGCATAGCGGAAGTAAACCTTGTAGTGGTCATGAACCAGTATCCCGGCAAAGATCAGCAAAATACCCATCGTCTCTATGGCGGAATGTCCTTTACTCAAGTCCAGATGATAGTACGTCCACTTGTCAGTACGCAGGACATGCATCCACCACAGCGCTCCGGCTACTCTCATGCCTGTTTCATCAGCGCCTGCAATGGGTTCAACCTTAAGGGCGTCACTAATTGCCTGCTCAGTGCTGGCTAACCGGTCATAAGCATTGCTCTGGAAGGTGCAGATGGAACCCGGACTGACTTCCAATCCGAAAATATCCATGAAGAACTGGGAGGCACGCTTGCAAGGTATAAGTTGATACTGACAAAGATACACGGCCAGCGCCTGAGTCACCGGTCCATACTGCACGTGAGCATCAACTCCTTCAGGGAAACGGGCTTGTGTCATGTGACCGCAGCGGCACTCTTTGATTTCGGCCACATGGGCTGTCACTTCAAAGTGACCAAAACGACCCGGTTCAAATACTTGCCTTTCAACCAACTTGGCAATGTTTGCAGAGTGCAGGGACTGATGGCACTTCTCACAGTCTATAACCGGGTGATATTGGGTGCGGTCAGTGTCAGCGACTTGCTGAAGCGTTGAACCTTTGTGACCTTTCTGACCGCCGGGCTTTCGACCAGACCTCTGTCGTAAGCTTTTTGGGTTAGGTTTGTCGTCTTGTGGCTCACCCTCCACCGTGGCAGATGAGTCTTTCTGTTTGGCAGCAGGCTTTGCATAACCGTCTGTAGAGGGAGGCTTACTGCTGTTCCGGCTGTTGATGTTGAGTCTGTCCGCGAGTTCCTTATTTTCTGTTTCCAGTTTCGCTACCTGATCGCCCAGGCCACCGATCTGCTCTTGCTGATCATTTACGATAGCAAGGAGGGTGACGATAATCTGAAACTCGGGATCAAGTTGACTCATAACAAGCGTTGGTCAGAGAAGAACTGTATTTGAAAATGACACAAAATCACGAAAATACCAGCTTATTGTGAGGGTGCTGAATAGTTACGTATATTCTCTATATCGTTCTCAAGGTTACTCATACAAACCCTAAAGTAGCTAAATTCATCTTGTGTAAGCTCTTTAGCATGCGCATCATTTCGGGATGAATTAATGAACTCTATCTGTTTAAATGTATCTTGCTTTGTATTTTCAAAAGAATTTTTGAAAACCTCCCATTTCTTTGAAATAATTTTACCTAAGTCATAAAAATATATTTCACTCTTTGAAGCCACAAAAAGATCTTCATAAGCTAAGGCGGACAATTCTGATTTCCGATGCCCTCCGAAAATATCAAGAACAACTTTCTGCCTCGTCAGCAAAATCTGTGGGTAGTTTCTGGTTCAGGCAGCTTGCCAAGCGCATGATATAAAGCAATTTCTGCACATTTATAGGTTCTGAATCCATACGATTTTCTCGTAGTGAGTTTTATCTTGGTATTCAGCCCCTCAACAATTCCGCTGGAAAATGCCTTTTTTGCCCTGAACCAGTTCAGGATAAGCGGCTTATGTCGCCGAACAGTTTTAGCCACTTTCTTCATTGGCTCTATCTTTGATCGCATGACTCTTGTGCACCACCGATCCAGATACTTTCCTGCCCAGTGTGGTGAAATGTAGTCCCAGAAAACCTGGAACTCTTCTCTGAGCAGGTAACCCCTGACACTTTTCAGGTTGTACTGGAGCACTGTGTTTAGCTTGATCTCTTCTTTCTCGGTCAGGTTCTCTTTTCTCTTGAGTAGGCACCAGCGAGTTTTTTTCAGAACAGGTTCATATCCGGCTGCCTGAAGCTGTTTGTGCTCTGAGGCTCTGACTTCATCAATGGCCTTGTTCAGCATGGCAACAATATGGAAACGATCCAGAATATGCAGCGCCTGGCTGGCATACTCCGCAATCGCTTTCACGTAGGGCTGCCACATGTCAGAGCAGACATACTTCAACTGCTGGCTTCTCTGTGCACCAAAGAATGAGAAGAAACTGCGAATGGTGGCTTCGGTTCGCTCCTGTCCAACCAACAACAGTCGTGTGTTGTCACGGTCGATCTGGTAAACCACAGTCAGGTATTTATGGCCTGTTTGATACGCCACCTCATCCACACCAATGGCCTTGATATTGTCGAGAGGGCGATGTGCTTTGCCCCATTCAACCACATACTCAACAGCATGAAAGACCTTCTCCCATGAGGTATTGAAAATGCAGGCCACCTCTTTCCACGAGAGCTTTCGAGCCCAGTTTGCCAAAAACTGCATGTAGACTTTGGTAAGTTCTTTCTTGCCATCCGCCCATGGAACCTGTTCAACCTTTACGCCACATGTCTTGCATTCAACCCGACGCATTCTGTAGAGCAGAAAAACCCTGATGCCCCAGAGGGGAACGAATTCGAAGCGACGCTCAGCAAGGCGAATATCCTGTCATAGCCCGGAGCAGCTTTTTTGCATCCTGAGCAGATAGCATGACTGTTCTTCCGTGGAGCCACAGTCACATTAGGCGCAAGAAGCCTTCCTCAAAGTACTTCAGAGCCCTGAATAGAAGCCGAGTTTTACGAGAATCACTCCTGATAAACAAAAGACTTGAGTTTATGAACTTTATTGAGGATAGTTTTTATCAGCATCAGCGCGCTTCTTGTTCTTTTTTGTCTGCAAACAAAAAAATTACCAGAAGTCAGCCGCTGGTGCTTCATAGCCCGGAGCAGCTTTTTTGCATCCTGAGCAGATAGCATGACTGTTCTTCCGTGGAGCCACAGTCACATTAAACACTTCAGAGCCCTGATAGAAGCCGAGTTTTACGTCCTGATAAACAAAAGACTTGAGTTTATGAACTTTATTGAGGATAGTTTTTATCAGCATCAGCGCGCTTCTTGTTCTTTTTTGTCTGCAAACAAAAAAATTACCAGAAGTCAGCCGCTGGTGCTTCTACCCTCAAAATTCGTTTCTGTTTACCCACAGATATGCCTGAAGAGCCAACTTTCTTGGCTTCATTTTTACCAAGATTTGCCATGAGAAACATTCTGACAATTTTTCGCAACTTCACTTCCGCTGGGCTGAGTTCCCTGAAGTAGTTGAATGAACTACACTTCCCATGCCTTCTACCTTTTAGGGGTTCTTTATGCAATCAGAACTCTTTCGGGACTTTATTAATTCCATACCGTCATTAAGCGATGAGCAGTGGAAAATTCTTGACAGGACACTGCTCAATGCCCGAATACCGGATGAGGATATAGTAGAAAAACCTGAATCTGATGTTATAGAAAGAGAATCATCTGTAAATAATCCACCTGCCACACCTGATCTTGAAGCAAGCATATTATCTCGCTTTGCTGAACATCCGGAATGTCCCGTGTGTAAAGACCATAATATTCATCGCTGGGGCTTTCAAAGCGGGCGGCAGCGCTACCGCTGCAAGTCATGCAAAGTGACTTTCAATGCATTCAGCAAGACCCCTTTGGCAAGGCTTAGATATCCGGAAAAATGGAATAACTACCTCACGGGTATGACTTACTCCATGACACTGCGCTCGGCAGCCAGTGAGTATGATATTAACCTGAAAACGGCCTTCCGATGGCGCCACTGCTTTCTTGAGGTCATAAATAATGATCAGGCAGAAGAGCTTTGTGGCATCACAGAGTTTGATGAAACTTTTTTTCGTGAATCATTTAAAGGGCAGAGGAAAGACCTGCCAAGGCCTTCTCGAAAACGCGGAGATGATCCGAACAAAGCTCGGAAAGTCCCGGTAATGGTAGCCAGAGACCGTGAACGGCACACTGTTGATGGTATTTTGGAAAACGAAAGTGCTAATGAGTTGTGCCGCCATTTAAACGGTCGTATATCGATTGAAGCAACGGTCTGTGCGGATGCACACCTTGCACATGAAAAGCTTGCAGAGAAGCTTGGATTTGAGTTTAAGGAACTGGTTACCTCGGCAGGCCAGCATGTTCTGGAAGGTGTCTATCATATTCAACACGTTAATGCTTACCATAGCCATTTAAAGCGCTGGATTGGTGGTGTGTTTCGGGGAGTGGCTACCCGCTATCTCCCGCATTACCTGGCTTGGAAGCGAGATCTGTCAGAAGCCGTTCAGCTAAGCACTGACCGATTCGTCAGAAAAATCATGGAACATTGGTGCTTTCAACTATCTCCGGGAACTTAGCCGAGGGTTTGGCTTCTCTATTATCGCTATTTTCTCTCATGGTCACTTTCGTCTGAAAACTGTCCACAGTATTGACTAATGGCAACAGGAATTGTAAATATGCATAAGCATTTTACAGCAATAATTTTAGTAATCTTGGCTCTGGGTTTTTCACTATCTTCTAACGGCGGTGGAAATGATTCTTTAGATTATCACTTTAAAATACAAGGCATAATTTTACAGATAGGGTTTACTTTTCGAGATCAGTTATTTCAAGCGTTGCATGAAAATATCGTTGAATTATCACAATCAATTGACCCAGAAATGTCACCCAACGAGGTCATGGTATTGATAAATGTTCCAGAAGATGAGCTTACTTGGAAGATTATTAAAGATGCTGGAACAGCGGTACAAGCTGTTATTAGACAATATTTTGAGTAGAGCATAACCCCACGGCAAAAACATGAACAATTTTTAACCAGTCAGCCAATCGCAAAGCGGGTTCATCGCCTGTAGAATAACCCATTTTCTTAGGGTAGACATTAAGCCCTACCCAAAGAGCACAATCCCAGTCTCGTGCGCCCGGAACACCCATCCCTTGCAGGGTGTTCCCGTCTTGCATTATGCGCCCAGAATTCAAGCAATATCTTGAGGTCAGACCTCAACGATTTCCCGGAACACATGATGGCTGCTATCACATTACCGAACAGGTGCGTGTTGCTCTTCATCACCTTATGTGTCGAGATATCTTCACCCACACTGGCTGCAGTCAAACCAGCCTGTGGGGCATAGGCAAGATAGCGTTTCACCGAGACCACTAAAAACGACAGTATAATCAAGCTCATTACCAATGTGCCTGACTTGGTGTTAAAGCGATGCCAGCCTGAGTAGGATTTCACTTCCTTGAACAACAGCTCGATTTGCCACCGAAGCCGGTAGGCCTGAAGCACATCACATAAAGAGAAACGGGCTCGATCAAGATTGGTGACAATGAAAACCCATTTTTGCTGTGCCCCATTCCAGCGCACAACCAGCGGGAAAGCCCAACCCCTGTAGACTGGCCACTCTACCTCAAGATCCATGCATTGATCTTTGGGAAAGCCGGACAGGACATCCTTCAGCTTTTTGCTTTTGTAGCGGTTGAGGTTTTTTCCATCCTCTCTGGCTGCACTGAGAATAAACGGGTTAACGCTCTGTGGTGCTTTGCACAAAAAGTTTCCTTCCCGGTCAGTAACGGCGGCAAAATGCTCCAAATCGAAATAACCTGCGTCGTATAATCCCAGCGTCAAAGCCAGTGATGACGGTAAAGGCGGCAAGCAGGCTCTTTCTGAACGGGTATCTTCTGTCAGCTGAACTCGGACCAGATTGTCATTGAGTAAATCCATCGTCGTGTGAAGCTCTACGGCAGCAGGGCTTATTCTGGAAAAACGACCGGGAAAGGTATTCTCCAGAGCCTTGTATACCGCCTGAGATGAACCGTCATGGATAAATATATGCTTAAAATCGGCAAAGGGACTGCTTTCATCAAAAGCCAGCACTTTACGAGAAAACATCTCCAGGCAACGAAACCAGAGCCAGAGTATCAGCTTGGGAAATGCCTCTTTCTTGGCCTGGTTCACCCATGAGTGATAGGTGATGTTGCAGCCCGTCAGCTCGTTAAACTTTCGGTGCAGGTCAGCCAGAGTTGTGGCATTACCATCACCGCCTAAAGCCGCAATCAAAGCAAGGATAAAGTCGAGAGGCATGATATCCCGCTGCCGGATCGTGAAGCGAACCTGCTCAGCCATTTGGGTTAGGTCAGATTGAGAGAAACAGGTCAGCAGTTTTTTTCAATTGCTCTAATCTCAGAAGAGTTCATCTTGTTCAGCCTGATGAATGTTATTGCTCAAACTGTAGTTTGGCTGTTCAAGATGAACTCTGCATCTGTGATGCTGTGGAGGTTTGGGGCTTAATGTCTACCCTAAGAATCTGCCCTTACCATGCCTGGAATTATGCGCTCGACGGTAAGTTAAAAGGTGCGCCGATTGCAGGCAGTGTAAAAATTGATAAAAAAGCTCATTATCTGCCACAGTTTGCAGTAGAAAGCTGGCACCAGCTGATCTTTGTCAATATTGATGGAAAAGCCAAGCCGCTTCGTGAGCGGATGGCGGGAGTTGAAAAATATTTCCCCCCTTACCATATGGATCATTACGACAGTGGCTACCATTCAGAGCCGGAACGCTGGAATACCAACTGGAAGCTGGCACTGGAAAACGCGATGGAAAGCTATCACCTGTTCCGGGTGCATAAAGAGACGCTGGAAACTATCACGCCTACCCGCAAAGCCTATTATCTCGAAGGACATGCGGACTGGACGCTGACTGCTGGCGACAGCGCTGAAGAAGAAAAGCCCGGTCTGTTAAGCAAAATGATGGAGAGCTGGTACGGCGAACGCAGTCCGGCAGCAAAGGATCGTTATCTGTTGTTATCGTTGCCGCCAACCTTTGTTGCCATTGTTGATGAAGAACAGTTCGGGTATTTGTCAGTACTGCCTGACGGCCCTGATAATGTTGTCGTTCGCAGCGGAGGTATTGGTTATGGCACCAAGGCAGCATCCGGTGCGGAAAAAAAGTTTATTGATGCCTTTTATGCTGAAGACAAAGTGATCTGTGAACGTGTATTCAAAGGGATGAATGCGCGTTTTGCTCATCAGGGCGGGCAGCTGGTGGAGCTGGAGCGCATTGTCGTTGATTTCCATCAGTTTTATGGGCAGCGGATGTTTGGTGCTGCAGCCGATCCGGTCTATCAGGATGAGGAATCTCAATGGTTGCTTGCGTTACACGCCTAATACTCGGTACTAATGCTTGACAGCTAAGTACAAATAGCAGTAGTTTTCATGGCATATTCAAACGGCTGTATGAATCTGTTTTTCGCGACGCAGTATCTGTCTGCTGATATATAACAATGAGCGCTTGGCAGCCAGAAAAAGCGAAAACAGCTACAACCTGACAATAAAAAAGGCTTGCGACGCCAGTAGTATAGTTTTGCCACTGGCTTTAGCGGAGCAGGCGTGCGCAAACAGTATATTCAATTTCAGGCAGCATCACTGAACGGCTGCTTTTGTCTATGCATCACGCCCGTCCATTCAATGTGGAGAATTGTTGATGATCTATGAAGGCCAGGCCATTACCGTCAAACTGCTGGATGATGGTATTGCACAGCTTGAGTTTGACCTCAAGGGTGAATCTGTAAACAAACTCAATCGTCTGACTATTTCCGAACTGAGTGAAGCGGTTACGGCTATTCGTGACAATGCTGATGTCAAAGGCGTGGTGGTTTCCAGTGGCAAGCCGGTATTTATTGTCGGTGCTGATATCACTGAATTTGTCGATACCTTTGCGTTGGAAGATGACGTACTGATTGAGCAGATGCTGCAATCCAATGCCGTATTCAGCAGTCTGGAAGACCTGCCGGTGCCAACGGCCTGTGCCATTAACGGTCTGGCGCTGGGTGGCGGTTTTGAAACGACACTGGCCTGCGATTATCGGGTAATGTCATCCAAAGCCAAAGTCGGTCTGCCTGAGGTGAAACTGGGCATCTATCCTGGCTGGGGTGGTACCGTACGGATGTCCCGTCTTGTCGGCCCGGATAATGCGATTGAATGGATTTGCGGCGGTACTGAACAGCGTGCTGATGCCGCGCTGCAAATCGGTGCCGTTGATGCGGTTGTGGAACCAGAGAAAGTACTGGAAGGTGCTATTGATGTTGTTAAGCGCGCCATCGCCGGTGAGCTGGATTACAAAGCCAAGCGTCAGGAAAAACAGCAGCCGCTGAAACTGAATCAAATGGAACAGATGATGGCCTTCACCTCTTCCATGGGTTTTGTGGCAGGTAAGGCAGGTCCTCACTATCCGGCGCCTGTTGCTGCAATTAAAGCAATGCAGAGCCATGCCGGTAAAACCCGCGACGAAGCGATTCTGATTGAAGCCAAAGGCTTTGCGAAAGTTGCCAAAACATCTGTTGCCCGCAACCTGATCGGCCTGTTCCTGAGTGATCAGCAGCTGAAGAAAACCGCCAAGGGTTATGAAAAGCTGGCGAAGCCGGTTGAAAAGGCTGCCGTACTGGGTGCAGGTATTATGGGTGGTGGTATTGCTTATCAGTCAGCCCTGAAAGGCACGCCTATTGTGATGAAGGATATCAATCAGGCGGGTATCGACCTCGGTTTGTCTGAAGCGAAAAAACTGCTGACCAAGCGGGTAGACAAAAAGAAAATGGATGCTGGCAAAATGGGCGATGTGCTCAACAGTATTCAGCCTGCATTGACCTATGGCGAATTCGACACCGTTGATACCGTCGTTGAAGCGGTTGTTGAAAATGAAAAGGTTAAGAAAATCGTACTGGCTGAAGTTGAAAAACAGCTTAAGCCCGGTACTGCAATTGCTTCCAACACCTCCACTATCTCCATTACCCGTCTCGCCGAAGCGCTGGAACGCCCGGAAGACTTCTGCGGTATGCACTTCTTTAACCCGGTGCATATGATGCCGCTGGTGGAAGTTATCCGTGGAGAAAAGACCACCGAAGAAACCATCGCCACTGTCGTTAACTATGCCAAGGCCATGGGCAAGTCCCCCATCGTCGTTAATGACTGCCCCGGATTCCTGGTAAACCGCGTACTGTTCCCATACTTTGCGGGTTTTGCAATGCTGCTGCGTGACGGTGCTGATTTCCAGCAGGTTGATAAGGTAATGGAACGCTTTGGTTGGCCGATGGGTCCGGCTTATCTGCTGGACGTGGTCGGCATGGATACCGGCGAACATGCCAACAAGGTAATGGAAGAAGGCTTCCCTGATCGTATGAAGGCTGATTTCAAATCCGGCATGGCGCAGATGGTAGAAAACGAACGCTATGGTCAGAAGAACGGCGTCGGCTTCTATCGCTATGAAACCGACAAGCGTGGCAAACCAAAGAAAGTTGTCGATGAAACCAGCTATGAACTGCTGGCACCAATCTGTGCTGAGCGCAAGGAATTCGAAAAAGACGACATCATTGCCCGCATGATGATTCCGATGTGTCTGGAACTGGTTCGCTGCCTAGAAGACAAGATTGTTGAAACACCGGCAGATGCGGACATGGGTCTGATTTACGGTGTTGGCTTCCCTCCATTCCGTGGCGGAGCACTGCGTTATATTGATGAAATGGGTGTGCAGGCATTTGTTGACCTGTGCGACAAGTATGCCGATCTGGGGCCACTGTATCAGCCAACCGAAGCACTGCGTCGTATGGCTGCTGAAGGCAAAACCTTCTACTGATCGCTTAATCGGCTTGTAAGTTCGCCCGTTCTGCCGGGAAAGGCAGAACGGCACCCCGTTTCAGAAGCAGTGAAGACTGCTCAGGAGAAAATATAATGAGTCTTAACCCAAAAGACGTTGTTATTGTTGATGCTGTCCGCACCCCGATGGGCAAATCCAAAAATGGCCAGTTCCGCAGTGTGCGTGCTGAAAAACTGTCTGCCACGCTGGTCGAAGCGCTGCAGACCCGTAACCCGAACTGGGATATTGCGCAGACTGAAGATGTAATTTGGGGCTGTGTTAACCAGACTAAAGAACAGGGTCTGAACATTGCCCGTAACCTGTCCCTGCTGGCAGGGCTGCCGAATACTGTTGCCGGTCAGACCGTAAACCGTCTGTGCGGTTCTTCCATGCAGGCACTGCACACCGCAGCAATGGGTATTCAAACCGGTAACGGCGATGTGTTTGTTGTGGGTGGTGTTGAGCATATGGGCCATGTCGGCATGATGCACGGCATCGACCTGAACCCTGAAGCTTCCAAGCATTATGCTAAAGCTTCTAACATGATGGGTCTGACCGCTGAAATGCTCGGCAAAATGCACGGCATCAGCCGTCAGCAGCAGGACGAGTTTGCGCTGCGTTCTCATATCAAGGCATGGGAAGCGACAGTGGAAGGTCGCTGGAAAAATGAAATCGTGCCGGTTGAAGGTCACGATGCCAAAGGTTTCAAGATCAAGTGCGAAATTGATGAAGTGATTCGTCAGGACGCCACTCTGGAATCTCTGTCCAGCCTGCGCCCGGTATTTGATCCGAAAGGCGGTACCGTAACCGCAGGTTCTTCCTCAGCACTCTCCGATGGTGCTGCGGCTCTGCTGGTAATGTCTGCTGAACGTGCTCAGGCAATGGGTTTAACCCCGCGTGCAAAAATCCGTTCTATGGCTGTTGCGGGTTGCGACGCTGCCATCATGGGTTACGGCCCGGTTCCGGCAACCAAGAAGGCACTGAAGCGTGCAGGCCTGACCATTGATGATATCGATGTAGCAGAGCTGAACGAAGCCTTTGCCGCCCAGTCACTGCCAGTACTGAAAGACCTGAAAATGCTGGACAAGGTTGAAGAAAAAGTAAACCTGAATGGTGGTGCAATCGCACTGGGTCACCCACTGGGCTGCTCCGGCGCACGGATTACCGGCACCTTGCTGAATGTGATGGAAGGCCGTGGTGCGACGCTGGGTCTGGCGACAATGTGTATTGGTCTGGGGCAGGGTATCGCTACTGTGATTGAGCGGGTTTGAAAGAAGCTTTTGTCGGTTGAAGCATATACTTTGTTGTTTGAAGCATAAAGTGCTTCAAACAACATACTTGTCGATACTTCTATATCGTGGAGGTATCGACATTTTCATAGATAAATCAAAAAGCGACAAAAAAGTAGGGTGTGCTGCCTGATCAATGTACCGGGAAGAGGTTGTGTGCGACGGGAAAACCATAGCGATTCATTTTTGACCAGAATGCATCCCATTGCCCGGACGAACAAACTAATGCTCTCAACGTCAACAACATTGATGCACCTTGCTCTTTCCAGCGCATGCCAGAGCGGCACATACGTTGCTTTACCAAACTCTTGCAAGCCGCTTCCGTAACACCTGAACCAATGGGTAAGTTCCTCTTTCTGGCTTCAGGATAAATCATTTGGTGCCAGTGATTTTTAAAGTAGGTTCTCGCTTTCATCAACTTTTCCATAGAGGCGGTACGGTTGTTGCCCGGTGTTGCCCGTTCAAGCTCTCGCCGCAGGCTTTGTGCTGCGCCTTCATCGTGTTTCAGGTCGTGTAGCTTCTGCTTGAACCATGCATGCCTTTCCTGTGTGGCTTTCTTTCCCGGATAAAGTGCCTCAGCAGCGTCAGCAACATATTCAGACACGTGATAAAAGTCCAGCACGTGGATAGATGTAAAGGATTCTAAAAATGTCCAGTTATCCGCCGCTCCGTCAGCAACCCCCACATAAACCGCCTCAGGGAATCTATCCTTAACCTTCTGGATTTCTCCAGTAAAACGGTTAATGAAGGTTTGCTTGCCGTATTCCGGTGCCTCTGCACAGTAGATTGTATGAAGACGCTCGCCTTCATCATCATAGAGGCTGATAGTGCCGCACATAGCGATCCGATAGCCTTCGTAGTACAACAGATTTGCTCCATCAAGCCCTATGGCTACTGTTGTCACGGGCTTTGGTAACTCTGGAATATCGTATACCCACCTTTCTTCTTTGGCCTGTGCAATACTTGCCACCACATCGGCTAAATCACGAAGTGTTGAACGACTGCTATTACGACCATGATTTTGTCGCAGATCGTCTTCTACCTGAGGGGCTGCCATCTGGGCATACTTCCAGCTCACCATGCGAGCAAAAGCCGGAGTCGAATTGACAATAATCCGGGCATTCTGATCCAGAGGGCAAAAGGTTTCTCCCCCCTGACTGCTCTGGTAAATGTAACGCGGAACTTTGACGGCTCCCCATGACGTTTCGTAGACCTTGGGTTCTTTTTTATTCTTGCTGGTCATATGAATACCACCTACCTTTATGGGCGAACCGTCGGTGTCCATGTGTTCCAGTTGTTTTTCTACTCCAAGCGTTCCAGCTTGATTGAGGCTACCCTGAAGGCTGGTCTCGAAATCGAGCATTGAGTTGCCGTGCTGAATAGTGATGAGTATCTGCGTTTCTTGATTTTCAGATGATAGAATTTGAGCAGTCATACGGGGCAAAGGCCGTGCTTACGTCTATTATGATTTGATGAAAGTAGCTCACGGTAGTCGTTTTTCCTACATCAATTCCCGCTCACACCCAAAAAGTAAATATAGGTTAGAATTCCATACTTCATAAATTGACTCCCTGGTAACAATACACCCATGTTGCCGGGGTTTTTCTGTTTGCTGGAAAGAAGTTGAGATTTGGAGGTTTTAGTGACTGTTTCTTTATATCTGGAGCCTTTCGAAGAGTTTAGTGGAATTTCCTCTGCTGGATGACTTGTGTGGACTGTATTATGAAATAACGCTGGTGCAACAAATGTTGGGTTTAAAGATCGAGAAATGATTCTTCTGTCCCTAACGATTCGTTTTTATTTGTATATTATTAAGTAAGGTTGAGCAGCGCCATTGGGTGACTGAAATTATTTCCAGAGCGAAGGGCGATGAAATTTACTTTTAAAAAACTAGGATATGTTGACCAAGGAACTATAGAGTTGGGGGATATGACTATTATCTGTGGTCCCAATAATGTAGGCAAAACGTGGCTCAGTTATGCTATATATGGTTTGTTAAAGCATTATCCTGCAGCGATATCTTGTGACCTAGATGCAGAACTGATAGAAAGCCTCAAAGAAAGTGGTAGCATAAAAATTCAGCTCTCTGACTTTTCGGGGAAGTTAGATCAGCTATTAAAACAGCTATCTCGCAACTTTAGCCGCAGCTTAGGAGGTTATTTCAATACTGATTCTGATTTGATGAAGGGGGCAAGTGTTAATCTTGACCTAGAAAATTACTCTTTGGATATTGCCAAAAAGTTTTATAAAACAGTCAAGTTCGGGCGAAAGGCAACCCTGATTCTATCAAAAGAAGCAGGTTCGAAGGTTCTGGATATTGCTTTTCAGGATGATAGCTCAAGAGTGCCGAACCATATTCTCAACGATATTATTGAACAAGAACTGGCAAGGTGCTTGCTGGAAGATTATATCCTGTCACCTTTTGTGCTGACTTCCGAGCGCACTGGTATTTCCTTGTTTTATAAAGAGCTTGATCTAAGCAAGAATATTCTTGTTGAGCATTTAGCCAATAATAAAAAAGGAGTTAATCCGCTCAAGCTATTGAATAGCATGCGATCTAGGTATGCAGAACCAATCAAAGATAATATTGATGTTGTTCGTGATGCAGACAGCATTGCTAAACAGAAAAGCTTCCTCAAAGATGGTAGAGCTGAAAAATATAAATTCGTTTTTGATGCCCTTAAGGAGATCATAGGAGGCAGCTTTAAGGTTGCAAATGACCAAGTGCTATATCAGCCAACCAAAGAGCGAAATAGAGATAAAACGGTATTGCCTATCTATCTAGCATCTTCCTCTATTAAATCGTTGTTCTTATTGGATCTTTACATCAATGCACTTGCAGAAAAAAATAGTGTTTTGATTATTGACGAGCCAGAGTTAAACCTGCATCCAGACAAGCAAAGACAAGTAGCCAAACTGTTGGCAAGGTTGGCAAATACTGGTGTCAAAGTAGTTATGACCACCCATAGTGACTTCTTGGTAAGGGAGATCAATAATCGCATTATGCTAATACCGATTTTGAGGGGCGGGCTGCGTTAATGAAAAAACACAAGCTTATCGACGAGGATATTTTATGCCCAAGCCAAGTTAAAGCCTATACAGTTCGACCTGATCACAAAATCCATCAGGTTGAAGTTTCTGAGGAAGGAATTGATACAGAAATTTTTGACCGGAAAATTGAAGAGGCTAATGCTTTGCAGGATGCCATTTATTACCAAATGAGCTGATAGCAAAGGATGTAGCTCATGCAACCTGAATTTAGTGATTTACTATCTCCTGAAATTCTGCTGTCTCTAGTAGAAAAGTCAGGGGTTTATGCAGTGACGGTCAAAGAAACTGGTGCTGAAGCCAAACTTAAGAGCCTTGAGATAACAGGCTTGGCTCAAGATGACTTGGCGTTTACTTTAGACTATCAACCCTCAGGGGGAATGAGTGCCTGTTTCAAACAGCTTTCATGCTATCTGAATGTTGGGCAGGAAAAAATTAACAAGGGTTGTGATTTCGTTCTTGTTACAAAGCGAAAAGGAGGCTTATGTGTTCTTCTCGGTGAGTTGAAGTCGAATAAGCCAAAGGAACGTGAGGTAAAGGAACAGCTAAAAAATTCGTAACTATTCAGCACCCAGCAAAGAGTGACCGCAGTAATTCTTCATGGCTATAAGCAGGGCTTCAAAAACATTCTGCCCCTGCTTTCTCGCAGATGAAACATAACTTCGTATTCGGCAATACCATTTCGCCCCTTCCTCGCTTCTGATGCAGCCCGATATTTTTTGCTTCACCTTGCCATTTCTGATGTCTTGCTCGCTGCCATTATTGTCGAAGGGGATGTTGAGGTCGGTCATGAACCTCAAAGTTTCGTCCTTGTACTCCACCAACCGCTTAAACAAGTTGAACGCTTTCGTATTCTTGACTTTGTCACGCCCCAACCGTTGCCGTACTCGTTCCATATAGTCGGCTTCTTCCGCTTGCGCCCTTTTTGCTGTTCGCTCGAACAGTGAAGAGATACGCTGGCGGATGGATTCCGGCATCGCCTTCATTCCCAGCTTTCTAAAACCATTGCTGAGGTGACAGGCCAGTCTCAGCACAATGGCGCTAACTTAAGCGCTCTGCCCAACAAATAAGGGCGTGCTCAAGAGGGAAAACAGTTGTAAAACAACTGTTCCAACACCCCACTTGAGCAAACCATGAGTAAGCGTAGTCAAGAATTCATCAGTCATGCTGAAGATCTTTTGAGGCAGTTTGCACAAACTGCTGATGATGATCTCTCCACTATCCTCAGCGCCGAGGATCTGGAGCAGTTCCAAAAAAAATTACCAAAAGAGAGCGCAAGTACCCTGCTTGCAAAACCCTGTCACTCTTTATGAAACAGGTCGCAAGTGAGACCAAGACCTGTCGAAATGCGTTAATTGCTGATGCCAGAGATCAGGTTGCCCTCCAGAGACAAAAGAACAAAACCACCACCGGTCCCTACTGCCAGGCGCGTAAAAAACTTCTCGAAGAGGCAATCAAAATTTTGTTGCAAAGCGCTGGCAACAATCTTGATGATGCTACAGGTAGAGATTATTTTTGGCACGACAGGCGTGTAGTGCTCGCCGATGGTTCGAAGCTTTCCATGCCCGATACCGAGGCCAACCAAAAAGAATATCCTCAACCTAAATCTCAAAAGAAAGGACAAGGCTTCCCTCAATTAAGAATTCTGATTCTGGTTGCCCTTGGCAGCGGTGCTGTTCTGAATTCAGCAGTCGCTGCCTGCAAGGGTAAAGGCACAGGAGAACAAGCATTGCTGAGACAAGTGTCGTCAAGTCTGAAATCAGGTGACATTCTGCTGGCTGATTCAAATTTCGAAAACTACTTTAACCTTTGCAAGCTAAGGGCAGTGGGCATGGACGGGGTCTTTGAAAAAAACGGTTCCAGGAATATTGATTTTCGCGAGTGCGACCAAAAGTTGGGCAAAAGAGATGGTCTGTTTGTCCTGACGCGCCCGAAATGCCCAGACTGGCTCTCTCAGGAGATTTATGAACAAATGCCAGAGAAGCTGATGGTTCGGGCTGTTGGCACGAAAAAGCGGATAATTATTACCACTCTGACAGACTCAGAAACGTACAACGCAAAAGCGATAATCAAGCTGTACGTTGAACGTTGGCATGTTGAACTTGATTTCAGATCCATTAAAACGATGATGAAAATGGACATCCTTCGTTGTGAGAGCCCGGCCATGGTGCGAAAGGAAATAGATGTGCACTTTCTGGTTTACAACATGATCAGAGCACTGATGGCAAGAGCCGCAATAAGGATAGGCGACAGTCCCCGAAAACTGAGCTTCAAGGCAGCGCATGACTCCTTACAAAACTTTCATATTTTGCTGCTGCAAAAAGCTGAGGGAGTAGTTGACGACCTATTGGAGCATATGGCTGAAATTATTGGTGAGCATGGGGTGGGCGATCGACCCGGGCGCCGAGAGCCAAGAGCAAATAAGAGGCGTCCAAAGCCGATCCGCAGGCTTCAACATACAAGAAAACAGGCTCGCAGGCTGAATGAGTACCAAAAGTAGAGCTTAAGTTAGCGCCATTGAGTCTCAGCAGCCGCTGAAGACGAGCCGCAAGATAGTTGCAGTCGCGATCAACGACACCCTGTAACTCCCTCAGGTGGTGGGCATTGCAGAGTACATGAGCCGCAGCATAGCGGAAGTAAACCTTGTAGTGGTCATGAACCAGTATCCCGGCAAAGGTCAGCAAAATACCCATCGTCTCTATGGCGGAATGTCCTTTACTCAAGTCCAGATGATAGTACGTCCACTTGTCAGTACGCAGGACATGCATCCACCACAGCGCTCCGGCTACTCTCATGCCTGTTTCATCAGCGCCTGCAATGGGTTCAACCTTAAGGGCGTCACTAATTGCCTGCTCAGTGCTGGCTAACCGGTCATAAGCATTGCTCTGGAAGGTGCAGATGGAACCCGGACTGACTTCCAATCCGAAAATATCCATGAAGAACTGGGAGGCACGCTTGCAAGGTATAAGTTGATACTGACAAAGATACACGGCCAGCGCCTGAGTCACCGGTCCATACTGCACGTGAGCATCAACTCCTTCAGGGAAACGGGCTTGTGTCATGTGACCGCAGCGGCACTCTTTGATTTCGGCCACATGGGCTGTCACTTCAAAGTGACCAAAACGACCCGGTTCAAATACTTGCCTTTCAACCAACTTGGCAATGTTTGCAGAGTGCAGGGACTGATGGCACTTCTCACAGTCTATAACCGGGTGATATTGGGTGCGGTCAGTGTCAGCGACTTGCTGAAGCGTTGAACCTTTGTGACCTTTCTGACCGCCGGGCTTTCGACCAGACCTCTGTCGTAAGCTTTTTGGGTTAGGTTTGTCGTCTTGTGGCTCACCCTCCACCGTGGCAGATGAGTCTTTCTGTTTGGCAGCAGGCTTTGCATAACCGTCTGTAGAGGGAGGCTTACTGCTGTTCCGGCTGTTGATGTTGAGTCTGTCCGCGAGTTCCTTATTTTCTGTTTCCAGTTTCGCTACCTGATCGCCCAGGCCACCGATCTGCTCTTGCTGATCATTTACGATAGCAAGGAGGGTGACGATAATCTGAAACTCGGGATCAAGTTGACTCATAACAAGCGTTGGTCAGAGAAGAACTGTATTTGAAAATGACACAAAATCACGAAAATACCAGCTTATTGTGAGGGTGCTGAATAGTTACAAAAATTCTGAACTCTTTGTTCGTTACTTATATTCTCTTGCCAGAGAGTGGCTTGGAGTAGATGGTGAGCCAAGTTTCAGGAAGGCTCTTAATGGATTCCGGGGTGTTGAGGTAACTGCGGTTGAAACTAACGTCCACATTCGTGTAAAACAGCGGTATGATGAAGTTTCATGATCTCCTCGATAACGCCAAATGTTACGAACAAGTCAGGCAAATGCGCTGGCCGGATGGTGTCGTTTGTCCTCGCTGTCAAAGCCCTGATATTACCCGACAAGGTAAAGATGACACTCAGCCGGAGCGACAGCGTTACTGGTGCAAGTGTTGTCGGCGTCGCTTTGATGATCTGACTTTATCGGTGTTTTCAGGGCATCACCAGCCTTTAAAAATCTGGCTCTTCAGGCATATCTGTGGGTAAACAGAAACGAATTTTGAGGGTAGAAGCACCAGCGGCTGACTTCTGGTAATTTTTTTGTTTGCAGACAAAAAAGAACAAGAAGCGCGCTGATGCTGATAAAAACTATCCTCAATAAAGTTCATAAACTCAAGTCTTTTGTTTATCAGGATGTAAAACTCGGCTTCTACCAGGGCTCTGAAGTATTCAATGTGACTGTGGCTCCACGGAAGAACAGTCATGCTATCTGCTCAGGATGCAAAAAAGCTGCTCCGGGCTATGACCGCCTTGCTGAGCGTCGCTTCGAATTCGTTCCCCTCTGGGGCATCAGGGTTTTTCTGCTCTACAGAATGCGTCGGGTTGAATGCAAGACATGTGGCGTAAAGGTTGAACAGGTTCCATGGGCGGATGGCAAGAAAGAACTTACCAAAGTCTACATGCAGTTTTTGGCAAACTGGGCCCGAAAGCTCTCGTGGAAAGAGGTGGCCTGCATTTTCAATACCTCATGGGAGAAGGTCTTTCATGCTGTTGAGTATGTGGTTGAATGGGGCAAAGCACATCGCCCTCTCGACAATATCAAGGCCATTGGTGTGGATGAGGTGGCGTATCAAACAGGCCATAAATACCTGACTGTGGTTTACCAGATCGACCGTGACAACACACGACTGTTGTGGGTTGGACAGGAGCGAACCGAAGCCACCATTCGCAGTTTCTTCTCATTCTTTGGTGCACAGAGAAGCCAGCAGTTGAAGTATGTCTGCTCTGACATGTGGCAGCCCTACGTGAAAGCGATTGCGGAGTATGCCAGCCAGGCGCTGCATATTCTGGATCGTTTCCATATTGTTGCCATGCTGAACAAGGCCATTGATGAAGTCAGAGCCTCAGAGCACAAACAGCTTCAGGCAGCCGGATATGAACCTGTTCTGAAAAAAACTCGCTGGTGCCTACTCAAGAGAAAAGAGAACCTGACCGAGAAAGAAGAGATCAAGCTAAACACAGTGCTCCAGTACAACCTGAAAAGTGTCAGGGGTTACCTGCTCAGAGAAGAGTTCCAGGTTTTCTGGGACTAGTGTGCCGTAGCACATACAAGGGAAGTAAAAGGATTACTTTCTGAAGATGTGGAAGCTATGGAAGAGATGGCGGTAGACCCGCCGAAATCGGCTGTCGAAAGCAGGTTTCAAACCACCTCAAGCTGCTGTCGTTAAGAGCGGTGGTAGTGAGCGTTGAGGAAAAGGCGAAAGTAAATTCGTCAGGTATGGTACAGAGAGATGAGTAAACCCGAATCTTTGTTGAAGCGTCGTAAGGAACTTTTTCGGCATCAAAACCTGAGGCTTAGTCCTCCTCAGGGATAAGTCTGCAAGTGAATTTCGAATGCTGTGCAGGCGGTGTCCGGCGTTGAGAAGGCATGACTCTGTACTGGGCTCTTTCATGGAACTGCGGGAACCTGTCGTGCAGGTGTTAAGGGAGACTCTCAAGTGGCGACCACCACAAGAGACTGAGTACCGATACTGCGCACAGGGGCGGAGTAGCTCGTAGTAGTGTTGAAGCTCCTGTAATAGGGGGGGAGCGAAGGGGCTGCGTTAGGTGGCTCGTTGTGGAATGCAACTGTCCCAAAGGATCTTGTCTGGATGCCTATAAAGGGACGTAGTCAGCAACCGGAGGGACAGGATGACATTGCTCAACGGGCAGGGCGGTTGTCACATGGAGGCAAATCTGTTTGTCACTGGCTGGAAAAAGTACAGGTCAGAAAATGTCTCAGAATTGTGATAGGCGTTTACCTGATGGGAGCGGTATGAATCGAGAGGTTCACGTACCGTTCTAAGAGGGGCTGGCGGGGAAGTTCCGCCGGTCTACTCACCCATTTCACCACACTGGGCAGGAAAGTATCTGGATCGGTGGTGCACAAGAGTCATGCGATCAAAGATAGAGCCAATGAAGAAAGTGGCTAAAACTGTTCGGCGACATAAGCCGCTTATCCTGAACTGGTTCAGGGCAAAAAAGGCATTTTCCAGCGGAATTGTTGAGGGGCTGAATACCAAGATAAAACTCACTACGAGAAAATCGTATGGATTCAGAACCTATAAATGTGCAGAAATTGCTTTATATCATGCGCTTGGCAAGCTGCCTGAACCAGAAACTACCCACAGATTTTGCTGACGAGGCAAAAATCTGGATACACTGCTTGTACCTGATGTCACTCAATCAGTCGAACAGACAGATTGCACTTGAACTTGACCTGAACAAAAGCGATGTGCAAAAGATGACACAGCAACTCAGGACAAGTGTCTGCAACAAACACCCGGTCACCGTTCTGGACGGCAAGGTTGAATGTGACGAGGTTTACGTTGTATCGGGGCATAAAGGCCAGCCTGAAGCGGTGAAAAAAAAGGGCGGACAGCCCGCCGTAACCGTTTGAGAGGTGCTCGTGGTCGCGGTACTCTGGAGAAAGAAAAGCCTCCGATCTTTGGCATGATCCAGCGGGGTGGGCAGGTTGTGATCCGTATGCTGCCTAATGTCAAGCAGGTAACAATCAAGCCCCTGATTACAGAATTCATAGCGCCGGGAACGCTGATTTATACTGATGAATACAGCATTTACGACAGGCTTGAGCAATGGGGTTATGATCGTAAATCTGTCTGTCATGGCGCTGGGGAGTATGCCCGGGATGAAGATGGTGATGGTTTTCACGAGGTGCATGTGAATACGATGGAGGGCTTCTGGTCGTTGCTGCGATCCTGGTTGCGCCCTCACCGTGGAATTTCACAGGATAAGCTGCCACTATACTTGGGATTTTTTGAATGCATCCATAACATCAAACGTAGGGGAAAAGCAGCTATTTCAGGGTTGCTTGGCTTGCTGCTGGGGTAACCCCCCGGAATCCATTAAGAGCCTTCAGGAAAATATGTGTGCATACAGGTAAACCGATGGCAAAGAAGCGTCCTGCAAACAGAAAGTACAGACAAAAGGGGCAAGAGCAAATTTACTTTTATCTTGTCCCTGTCGAAAACCGAAGTGCTCAGATAAGGCTTAAGGAGCTGGTTGGGTAAAGTTTCAGGATTCAATTATTTTTCTCTTTCTTCTTTTGTAATTGGTTTCGTATTGCTTTTTGCAATTCTGCCTACATACATATAGTCAGGGTACGCAAAAATAACAGGATGAAGTTACCGATGTCTGATCCAACCTATATCCCACCCAAAGTATGGACATGGGATGCTGAAAGTGGCGGCACTTTTGCGAGCATCAACCGTCCGGTTTCCGGCGCGACCCATGAAAAAGAACTGCCTGTGGGTCAGCATCCACTACAGCTTTACTCGTTGGGTACGCCCAACGGCGCTAAAGTCACCATTATGCTTGAGGAGTTGCTGGCGCTGGGGATTCAGGAAGCAGAATACGATGCTCACCTGATAAAGATCGGGGAAGGCGAGCAGTTTAGCTCCGGTTTTGTTGAGATTAATCCTAACTCCAAGATTCCGGCGCTGGTTGACTACAGCACATCTGAGCCGACTCCGGTTTTTGAAAGTGCAGCCATTATGATGTATCTCGCTGAAAAGTTCGGTGTATTTCTGCCGAAAGAGGGGGCTGAGCGTGCCAAGTGCTTGTCATGGCTATTCTGGCAAATGGGCAGTGCGCCATTTTTAGGTGGTGGTTTCGGTCACTTCTACGCTTATGCGCCGGAAAAGTATGAATATCCGATTAATCGTTATGCCATGGATGTTAAGCGTCAGCTGGATGTGTTGGATAAGCAGTTAGCCAGTAATAAATATATCTGTGGTGATGAATACACTATTGCGGATATGGCTATCTGGCCGTGGTACGGCGCGCTGGTGACTGGAAAAATCTATGAAGCGGCTGAATTTCTCAGTGTTCATGAATACACGCATGTGGTTCGCTGGGCTGAAGAAATCGGCAAGCGCGAAGCGGTGATCAGGGGCAAGATGGTTAACCGTACCTGGGGTGACGAAAGCAGTCAGGTACCTGAACGACATAATGCGGCTGATATTGATGCGAAACTGAAGGTGGCTGACGGATAAGAACAAGCGTTGTTTATAGCAAGTGCTCCGGATGAGCTCCGGAGTACTTTTTTAGTGAGATGGAAGTTTTAGTGAGATGGAAGCAGACTCTGACAAAAGGCACCTTATGGCACCTTTATTGTTTGAATCATCGCATAACGGTGATTATTTTTCTGATTCTGCTTCCTCTGTTGCTGATAAGTCTGCCTTTATTTGTTCTGCTTTTGATTTTTTAATGACATAGCCTCTCTGCCGCAATTCACTGGTCATGAAGGGAGGTTCTTTTCCTCTCTCCCATGAAAGCTCATATACTGCATGATTCCTGCTTCCCTTGACTAACGTAAAGTGAACCTTTCTTTGAAATGAAGGTAGTACTTTAATCTTCACGTCACTGTTTATAGCGGCAAAAGACCAGATAAAATTTTCAGCATCTGTAAGCTGAAGATCTGCATTTTGCCCTGTAATCGATTTGCTTGCTGATTGATAAGTAGCAGGGTTGACATTAGCTAATTCATACTCGAATGCCATTCGTCCTATCAGAAGTAGTGCAGATAATCCATCGATAGATGTTCTCGGGTCAAAATCATACCCGGATTTACGTAAAACAGGTGTGGGAAACAGCGTAGTTACTCTGTCGTGATATTCTTGAGGACTCTCTAGATCTTCACCTGATATGGTCCAGCGTACTTCATAATCTGTTTCTGGTGCCGAGGCGGTTGCTCCAGTTGATTTTTTAGTTTTAGGGGTGGGTTCTGCCCCAAGGGTCAGTGTACGTGTTTGACTAGTTTTTGTGTTTGTCAGCGTCAGTGTCTGACCCCAAGGCAGATTCTCTAATGGAATTGTACCTGCAGATATACTGACCAGCGAACTCGCAAGGCTGAGTAAAACAAGTTTTAATAGCCAGTAACTACATGCTTCCAAATGTTTCATTGTGGTGCCTGCATATTGTGATACTGAAAGCAGGCAGAATAGTCGGGTAGTGGTGATTTTCCATCAGATTCCGGATGTTATCCGATGAAGTGCATTGAATATAGGGTGACGATTCAGAATACTTGATAATCGTCTCAATATATAAACTTCCCTATGACGACCCTGTCGTGAAGCGGCTGATGTATACAGTGAGCGTTGTTTATAGCAAGTTCCCTGGATGGATAACCGGGGCATGCCCGGCGCTTAAATCCGGGCACTTATTCAGGCGGCTTTTGAAGAATTTTCTGAGTCAGCCAGTACTTCTACCAGAGCTGAACGCGACAGCTCGCCCCGCAACCCACCTTGCTCATCGACAACCGGTAGGTGATAGTTCGTTTCCAATGTTTCCGGGATTACGGTTTCCAGCACCGCATCGGGCGAGATAGCTTCCAGCGGTTCCAGTACCCTGTGGCACATGCGAGCTTCGGTATCTTCCTGATAGGCTTTTTCAAGGGTTTCCTGTAATACAATGCCCTGATAGCCGTCTTCGTTCACATAGTAGCCATAGCTCTCCGGCAGCTTTTTCATTTGCTCCAGTGCTCCCCGGATGGTTGCCGCGGTAATGCGGTTCACCGGGGGCTGCATTACCGTTTCCACCGTCAGAGCGCGGGCACGGTTAACATCCCGAACAAAGGCTTCTACATAATCGGTAGCGGGATGAAGCAGGATTTCTTCCGGTTTACCTTCCTGTACCAGCTCACCATCTTTGAGAATGGCAATACGGTCACCGAGTCTAAGTGCTTCGTCCAGGTCGTGGGTGATAAATACAATGGTTTTGTGGAGTTTATTTTGTAGTTCGATCAGCTGATCCTGCATTTCACTGCGAATCAGTGGATCGAGAGCAGAGAAGGCTTCATCCATTAACAGAATATCGGCATCGGTACACAGAGCGCGGGCAAGGCCGACGCGTTGTTGCTGACCACCGGACAATTGTGCCGGATATTGTTGCTCATACCCTTGCAGGCCAACGGTTGCCAGCCATTCTTTGGCTTTGGCAAGCCGCTCTTTTTTAGCAACGCCCTGAACCGCCAGACCGTAACTGACGTTTTCGATTACAGTGCGGTGAGGCATCAGGCCGAAGCGCTGAAACACCATCGACATTTTATGACGACGGAACTGTTCCAGTTCTTTTTTGCCAAGGCTCATGACATCCATACCATCCACCAGAATCTGGCCTTCGGTCGGGTCAATCAGTCGGTTGAAATGGCGGATCAGGGTTGATTTGCCCGAGCCGGACAGGCCCATAATGACAAAAATTTCTCCTTTATGAATGGTCAGATTAATGTCTTTCAAGCCGAGAGTATGGTTATGTTGTGCGAGCAGGTCATCTTTGCTGATGCCGTCACGCACCTGTTCCATTAATTTGTCGGGGCTGTGACCAAAGACTTTGTACAGATTCTGGATTCTGATCAGTTCCTGTTTATCAGACATGGCCGGCCCCTCCTAAATGCTTCTGAGTGCGCTTCGCCCACGCCTGCGAGACGCGGTCAAACATAATCGCCAGCGCGACAATCGCGAGGCCGTTTAAGAGACCCAGTGTGAAGTATTGGTTAGTGATGGATTTGAGTACTGGCTGTCCAAGCCCTTTAACCCCGATCATGGATGCAATTACGACCATCGCCAGTGCCATCATAATGGTCTGGTTAATTCCCGCCATAATGGTTGGCATCGCCAGTGGCAGTTGGACTCCAAACAAACGCTGGGTCGGGCTTGCACCGTAAGCGGTTGCCGCTTCCAGTACTTCTTTATCGACCAGTCGAATACCTAAATTGGTTAGACGAATCACCGGTGGAATAGCGTAAATAATTACGGCAATCAGCCCCGGTACTTTACCGATGCCCAGTAACATAACGACAGGGATCAGGTAAACAAATGCAGGCATCGTCTGCATAACATCCAGAATCGGGGTAACAATATTTTGTGTCCGGTCTGAACGTGCCATTAATATGCCAATCGGAATACCCAGCAAAATTGCCATGAAGGTACACACGGTAATCATACTGAGGGTGCGCATGGTGTTGTCCCACATGCCAAAGTAACCAATCGCCAGCATGGCAACGGTAATACCCGCCGTCAGCTTCCAGGAGCGGCTTGCCAGCCAGACCAGTAAGCTGATAATCCCCAGTACCAGCCACCAGGGGGACTGCAGCAATAGCTGTTCAAATCCCACCAGAAAGTTAAGCAGCGGATCAAAAAACGCTTCAATAGAATCGCCAAACTCACGGGAAAAATCCCGGTAGGCACCGTCAAGATATTTGCGGATCGCGATCAGGTCAGCGCGATCCATTTTGGGAAACTCTTGTAACCAGGACTGCTCGGCCATAATGCCTCCTGCTTATGCGAAAAGAACTTAGCGAAAAAGAAACCCGGAGCAAATGGCTCAGAGTTCTTCCAGCGCTTTGTTGACTTTGTCTGCGACAGTGGCTGGCACCCAGGTGATCCAGAGTGGCTGATAGTTAGTCAGGAAGTATTCGGCGGACATCATGCCATCGGCCTGATTATCTTCCATCCATGCCAGCAGGCGGTTCATATCAGCATTGGAAACGGCGCGCTTGCTGATGTACTCATAAGCAGCTGGTGCTTTGGCAGCAAAGCTTTCAGTCGTAATACTTTGTACAAGGGAAGGGGGGTACATTGTCACTTTAGGATTCAGGCAGTCTTCTTTGGTCGTGCAATTAATATACTCGTCTTTATGGGTACCTGAGCCAAAATCGACCTTAACCATTTCATATTTACCCAACACTGCAGTGGGTGCCCAGTAATAGCCAAACCACGGCTCCTGTCGTTCATAGGCTTTGGCGATAGAACCGGAAAGGCCTGCACCGGAACCCGGGTCAATCATTTCAAAGCCTTTGTCTTCCAGTTTGAGCGCATCGAACAGGTTGCCTGCGGAAATCTGGCAGTTCCAACCCGCCGGGCAGCCATAGAAAGCGCTCAGATCCTGATCTTCCGGATGGGTAAACAGTGAGGCATTGTTAATAACACCTTCGATGGTTGCCAGTGACGGGTCTTTGTCCACCATATATTTGGGAACCCAGAAGCCTTCTTCGCCACCGTCAGAAAGGACTTTGCCTGCATAGCGTAAACGCTTTTCAGCAACGCCTTTATCCAGCGCGTCTTTCATGGAATTGCTCCAGAATTCCGGGGCAATGTCCGGTTCGTTTTTCTCAATCATGGAGGTGCCGGTGGGCATGGTGTCACCGGGAACCAGTTCGGCATCACAACCGTAACCATTGTTGAGAATAAACTGATCCACATGCGCCAGCAGCGAGGCTGAACTCCAGTTCATGTCAGCGATGGTAACTTTGCCGCATGAATCGGCGGCCATAGTGGTGCCAGCAATCGAAAGCAACGCGGTTGCGCCGATTATTTTTATGACTTTTGCCATAAGATACTACCTGCCTGCTGTTGTTTTTATTCTGTCATATTTTCGCAGACAGGTTACAGGTCTAATGATAAGAGTTCAAATGAATCACGGATTAATCGCGGCTACATCCAGTACCGGGGCGACTTGCAGATCTTCTGCATCCATCATGCTGGCGATTCGCTGCAGGGCGGAAAGCAGTTGGGTTTTTTCCCAGTCTTCCATAGCATCGAAGCGCTGAATAAACTTTTCGTGAAGCAGTGGTGGTGCTGTTTCCAGTATGGTACAGCCTTTATCGGTCAGTCTGGCGTTGACAATACGTTTGTCCGTCAGGCTGCGAACCCGCTCGATAAGGCCACGTTCTTCAAGGCGATTCAGAATGGTGGTTACTGTTGCCTGGCTCAGTGATACATCCTGAGAAACTCTTTTAACGGTGACATCGCCCAGTTTTTTAATGGCTCTCAGCACCATTACCTGAGGAATTGTCAGGCCGCAGGTTTTTATCATCCCTTTTGAGTGCAGGTCGGTTGCCCGGATAATCTGGCGCAGGGAAACCAGTAAATCGTTCCAGTAGGGGTGTTCGGACATGGCATTCTCTTTAAAACAGGTATTGCGTCAAGAATGGGTTTCTTTTGCCATAAAAAAGCGTGGGAGACAAACATAATTTGAATTCTAACTATTCGATGTCTAGCTTTTATTCTTGGCAATTGAGCATTTTCATGTGTGCCGGAAAGAGCTGACTGCAGTATCTGGTATTTAAGATGTTGCCAACCTTTGGATATCCCCCTTTCTATGGTTTTTCGGAAAAAACCAGTACATAACCTTAACCCTCCTGTTTTTGTTGGTTCTGTCATCCTGATTCTTCTTGTTGTTTGTTATACGGCTCTATTTCCTGAACACTCTGAGGCGCAGTTCTTCGCAATCCAATTCAGTCTTATGAAGAATGCCAGCTGGTTTTATGTGGCCACTGTAGGCGTCATTCTGATGGGTGTTGTTTGTGTCGGTTTGTTGCGATACGGGGATATCAAGCTGGGGCCAGACCATTCAGAGCCGGATTTCAGTTTCTCATCCTGGTTTGCCATGTTGTTTTCGGCCGGCATGGGTATCGGATTGATGTTTTTTGGCGTCGGTGAGCCGGTGATGCACTTCCTTGTTCCTCCCCAGGGTGAGCCGGGTACCGTTGCTGCGGCCAAAGAGCCGATGGAGATCACCTTCTTTCACTGGGGTTTTCATGCCTGGGGCATTTACGTCATGGTTGCCCTGACACTTGCTTACTTTGGCTATCGTCATAATCTGCCACTGACTTTGCGCTCTGCATTTTATCCGCTTATAGGCGACAGGATTCATGGGACTATTGGATATGTAACGGATATTTTTGCTATTTTCGCCGCGGTCTTTGGTGTTGCTACAAGTCTTGGTTTCGGCGTATTGCAGGTAAACTCAGGCCTGAATTACCTGTTTGATATTGCTGTCAGTACGCAAAATCAGATTGTGCTGATTATTGCTATTACACTGTTGTCGACGCTCTCCGTTTCCTCTGGTCTTGAAAAAGGCATCAGGCGCTTATCTGAATTAAATGTGTTGTTAAGTACTCAGACAAATGAAATCATATATTCCTGACCAAACATATCAAAAACACGTTTTAGTTCTTTTTGGAATTCAGCAAAGTTCATAATCTTCAAGAGGTTAAGCCACTCATACTTTACCTTGTCCCATAAAATCTCAATCAGATTTAATTCCGGTGAATAGGTGGGCAGATAGCAAACAATCAGCTTCTTTTCGATCATCCAATCATCCAGTTTCTCTCGGAACTTTTTGCAGGTATGAATGCTGGCATTATCGACTACCACCAAAGTGTACCGGTCGCCAGTGCTGTATTTCGGGTCTTGCATCTGTTCAGCAAAATCTTCAAATACACGGATGACTTCATCACCAGTCACTGCTCCGCAGACAGGATAGTAAAACAAATCGTTATCACTCGATTCTGCAGTTTTTCATGCTTGACAATCAGACTGCATCCAGAAGCTCAAACTTTCTGGCATGAGTCTTGAGTGATTCCGTAGGCTCCTGTTTACCAAGATCCCGCCCAGCCATATGCCTACTGGACTCTCGTACGGGAAGTACATTTTTCAAGGCTTGGGTCAGAGATTCCAAGCTGCTTTCCGGGTCACCTGAGGTCACCACTTCCTTGACGGTATCTACCAGTGCTTCAGCTTTGAGATGCTCGATCAGGCAGCCTACAGGCATCCCGGGCTGGTTGTTTTTAAGCCGGACAGATTGCTCAGGATGCAGCAACAGTAAATGCTCGCACAGAAGGCTCAGGATCAAGCCACGCTTCGATCCCTTCTCACCTCTCTGTTTGCTCAGTCTGTTCCAGCCTCCATGAGCTTTCCAATCCTGAATAAAAACCTCGACCAACCATCTCAACGAATACAGTCTGGCTATATCGACGTGGTGCCATGACATATCAGAGGCAACAAGATATCGATACTCTTCTTCATCTTCATATTTGAGAGCAATCACAAAACGACGCTTGTTGTGCGCTTTAACATATAGACGAGCAGACAGCATCGTTACTTTTCTGGACTTATCACCTCGGATTATCAACTGGGTTTCTACGCCTTCCTGACGGGCAAAATACTCTTTTACTGTCGCTTCAGAATTCCTGCTGGCTACTTTCTGATTAGAGCGCAACTGGCTGACTACCTGTGCCTTGCCTGTTATAGCAGAGGCTTTATCCATAAATTCTCCCGTACCATAGAGCGCATCAGCCAGAACCCCTTTAATCCTGACTTCAGGAAAGGCGTCAACAAACTCCTGTGTCATCTCTAACGCCAGTACCTGCATGGTTGGGTAACACTGGTGATCTGGTTTCGGGCTCTTGGGGCGTTGTTTTTTGGTAACACCCTGTTGCTTAATCATCCAGTTTCTCTCGGAACTTTTTGCAGGACCATTAAAATAGCCACCGGTCGCTTTATCTTTGACCTTGTGAATGCTGGCATTATCGACTACCACCAAAGTGTACCGGTCGCCAGTGCTGTATTTCGGGTCTTGCATCTGTTCAGCAAAATCTTCAAATACACGGATGACTTCATCACCAGTCACTGCTCCGCAGACAGGATAGTAGTAGACTGGTTCAGTCGCTCACAAGAAATCCCCTTCGTCAAACAAATCGTTATCACGATTCATGAAACCCAGAACATTTATGCGCTGACTATTGACCGAGGAAACTCTCAACTGCTCTCCCTTCTGTTGCCAGGCATATGGAATGCACGGTTGTTGGGAGAAGCCCGACTCATCAAAATAGAACAGATTTATAAGGCCTTTGCGCTCAGCTTCCTGAGCATTTTTCAGCGCGTGATGACGGCGCTCAAAAGATTCTTGATCTCGCTTATGCCGACAGGACTTTCGTACCCGCTTGTAAACCAGCCCGATTTTTTTTTGCCATCCTCTTCAGAGTTTTTAATGAAGCCGATTTGCCAGTTTCTTCTTCAAGTTTTGCCTGCGCATAAGATATGCGGCGAGGCTCCTCTGAAATCAGTTCAGCGAGGCGTTGCGTTTCCTGAGCATTGTAGATCGGCTGCGGACCGCCGCCATGGGCTTTGTATAGCCCTCGTATACCTAAGAACTCCCAGTCATCAATCCACCGAGAGACTGTCTGATACTGAACATCAAAAACATCCGCTATCTGGGACAGAGAGTACCCCTTCAAGCTGAGCAATACCGCATGAGCACGCTCTCTTACGCAAGGCAAAGACCCGTTGCGCATGGCGCACTTTAGCGTATGGATAATGGCACTATCAGTGATGGAGCAAGCAGTCTTCTTCATAACAACAGACGCAGAGTTGCAATAACAAATAATATAGCTCACTGCCAAGCAGTACTATCGTATGCTGAATAAGCATTCAATATATGAAAACTATTATCCGGGTACTTAGCACTGTTACTGGTGCTGATTATAGTTATTTTGGGACCTACCAGTTTGTTGCTGCAAATGTTGGTACAGAATCTGGAGGGGTATCTTTCTGAACTGATCGTAAAAACCTTTAATCTTTACGCTTATGAACCAACCGACTGGTTGGGCGGGTGGACCCTGTTTTATTGGGCATGGTGGTTATCCTGGTCACCGTTTATCGGTATGTTTATTGCCCGTATATTCAGAGGCAGAACAATTCGTAAATTTATGGGTGGGGTTCTTTTGGTTCCGTCAGTGTTTACTTTCATCTGGGTGACTGTTTTCGGCAATACCTCCATTGATTTGATTATGAATCATGGGGCAGAGGAGCTGGGTAACATCGTGCAGACTGATGTGTCACTGGCCCTGTTCAAGTTTTTTGAATACTTTCCGTACACGGGTGTACTGTCAGGCCTTGGTATCATTATGGTCATCCTGTTTTTTGTGACCACATCAGATTCGAGTGCCATGGTCATTGATATGCTGGCTTCGAAGAGCAAAGGAAAATCGCCTGTCTGGCAACAGGTTTTCTGGTCTTGCCTGATTGGTTTGGCGGCTTTGGTGCTTATGCTGGCAGGTGGCCTTCAGGCGCTGCAGAGCGCTACCATCGCTACGGCATTACCTTTTTCTATTATCCTGCTGATTTCCGGCTATGGACTGCTCAAAGCATTGGCAATCGATGTAGCCAAAAAGGAAAGCATGACGCAAGCTACATTATCTCCCAGCATTGGAGGTAATCATATTCTCTGGCTAACCCGGCTGCAGGTGATCGGTGACATTATTGACCAGTACCAAAAGCACCTACACTTTCTGCGCAAGGTCAGGGATTGAGTAGTTGGTTTGAATTCTAACTATTAGATGTCTAATCTGTTATACTCTGAGATCTTCTAATCCCATCTGCTTTACTTATCCGTATATGCCAAGCTCAACAAGCTGTCTGGCATCGTTGTCTGATTTCTTTGGAGACTCTCTTTTTCATGACCTCTCGCGACGGGCCGGTCCACAACCTTAATGTTCCGGTTTTTGCTGGTTCGGCTGCGCTGATACTACTTCTTGTTGGCTATGCCGCTGTTTTTCCTGTGCAGTCAGAGGCAGTGTTCTCCTCTCTCCAGAACACGATCATGGCCAATGCCAGCTGGTTTTATGTGGCAGCCGTGGCCATCATTCTGGTCGGTGTGATCTGTATTGGTTTGTCACGTTATGGTGATATCAAACTGGGACCGGATCATTCTGAGCCGGATTTCAGTTTCTCGTCCTGGTTTGCCATGCTGTTTTCTGCCGGTATGGGGATCGGTCTGGTATTCTTTGGTGTCGGTGAACCGGTAATGCATTTTCTCTCTCCGCCGCAGGGAGGTCCGGGTACGATAGAAGCGGCTAAAGAAGCCATGGGCATTACCTTTTTCCATTGGGGTTTTCATGCCTGGGCAATTTACGCCATTGTTGCGCTGATACTCGCTTTCTTCAGTTATCGACATAACTTGCCACTGACGTTGCGTTCTGCACTTTATCCGCTGATTGGTGATCGTATTTATGGGCCTATCGGTCATGTGACGGATATTTTTGCCATTATCGGCACGGTATTCGGTGTTGCTACTGCGCTTGGCTATGGTGTGCTGCAGGTAAACTCTGGTCTGAATTATCTGTTTGATATTACAGTCGATACCCAGAATCAGGTGGTGCTGATTATCGCTATTACCGGGCTGGCAACGCTCTCAGTGGCTTCCGGTCTAGATAAAGGTATACGACGACTGTCTGAATTAAACCTGCTGCTGGCACTGCTGTTGATGTTAATGGTTATTATGTTGGGTCCTACCAGTCTGTTACTGCAGATGTCTGTGCAGAATTTCGGCAGTTATCTTTCGAGCTGGTTAATAAAACTTTTAACCTTTATGCCTATCAGCCAACTGACTGGCTGGGTGACTGGACGTTGTTTTACTGGGCGTGGTGGCTGTCTTGGTCTCCATTTGTCGGAATGTTTATTGCGCGGATCTCCCGTGGCAGAACCATTCGTGAATTTGTCTGCGGTGTTTTGTTTGTCCCTTCAGGGTTGACCTTCCTGTGGATGACGGTTTTGGCAACACCTCCATTAACCTGATTATGAATCATGGTGCGGTCGCCTTGGGTGAAG
>CBDHDU010000031.1:5000-515234 GCA_965261725.1 Endozoicomonadaceae bacterium
CTATCCATGAGCAGGTTGAAGGTTGGGTAACACCAACTGGAGGACCGAACCCACTGTCGTTGAAAAGCCAGGGGATGACTTGTGGATCGGAGTGAAAGGCTAATCAAGCTCGGAGATAGCTGGTTCTCCTCGAAAGCTATTTAGGTAGCGCCTCGCGTATCACCATTGGGGGTAGAGCACTGTTTGGGCTAGGGGGTCATCCCGACTTACCAACCCCATGCAAACTCCGAATACCAATGAGTGCAATCGCGGGAGACACACGGCGGGTGCTAACGTCCGTCGTGGAAAGGGAAACAACCCAGACCGTCAGCTAAGGTCCCCAAGTTCTAGTTAAGTGGGAAACGATGTGAGAAGGCCCAGACAGCCAGGAGGTTGGCTTAGAAGCAGCCACCCTTTAAAGAAAGCGTAATAGCTCACTGGTCGAGTCGGCTCGCGCGGAAGATGTAACGGGGCTCAAACTAGACACCGAAGCTACGGGTGCAGACTTAGGTCTGTGCGGTAGAGGAGCGTTCTGTAAGCCGTTGAAGGTCAAGCCGGGAGGCAGGCTGGAGGTATCAGAAGTGCGAATGCTGACATGAGTAACGATAAGGGGAGTGAGATGCTCCCCCGCCGAAAGACCAAGGTTTCCTGCGCAACGCTAATCGGCGCAGGGTAAGTCGGCCCCTAAGGTGAGAGCGAAAGCTGTAATCGATGGGAAACAGGTTAATATTCCTGTACTTGATGTGACTGCGATGGGGTGACGGAGCAGGTTAGGCTAGCACGGCGTTGGTTGTCCGTGTTTAAGGTGGTAGGCAGCACGCTCAGGCAAATCCGGGCGCGCAATGCTGAGAGCTGATGACGATCTTCCGTTAGGAAGAGAAGTAGTCGATACCATACTTCCAGGAAAACCCTCTAAGCTTCAGGTCACATGAAACCGTACCCCAAACCGACACAGGTGGTCTGGTAGAGTATACCAAGGCGCTTGAGAGAACTCGGGTGAAGGAACTAGGCAAAATGGCACCGTAACTTCGGGAGAAGGTGCGCCGCTGCGGGTGATGGGATTGACTCCCTAAGCCTGCGGCGGTCGAAGATACCAGGTGGCTGCGACTGTTTATTAAAAACACAGCACTCTGCAAACTCGAAAGAGGACGTATAGGGTGTGACGCCTGCCCGGTGCCGGAAGGTTAATTGATGGGGTTAGCTTAGGCGAAGCTCTTGATCGAAGCCCCGGTAAACGGCGGCCGTAACTATAACGGTCCTAAGGTAGCGAAATTCCTTGTCGGGTAAGTTCCGACCTGCACGAATGGCGTAACGATGGCCACGCTGTCTCCACCCGAGACTCAGTGAAATTGAAATCGCAGTGAAGATGCTGTGTATCCGCGGCTAGACGGAAAGACCCCGTGAACCTTTACTACAGCTTCACACTGGACCTTGATGTAATTTGTGTAGGATAGCTGGGAGGCTTTGAAGCGTGATCGCCAGATTGCGTGGAGCCAATCTTGAAATACCAGCCTGATTATATTGGGGTTCTAACTCTGGTCCATTAGCTGGACCGAGGACAGTGTGTGGTGGGTAGTTTGACTGGGGCGGTCTCCTCCCAAAGAGTAACGGAGGAGCACGAAGGTTGGCTAAGCACGGTCGGACATCGTGCGGTTAGTGTAAAGGCACAAGCCAGCTTGACTGCGAGACGTACATGTCGAGCAGGTACGAAAGTAGGTCTTAGTGATCCGGTGGTTCTGTATGGAAGGGCCATCGCTCAACGGATAAAAGGTACTCCGGGGATAACAGGCTGATACCGCCCAAGAGTTCACATCGACGGCGGTGTTTGGCACCTCGATGTCGGCTCATCACATCCTGGGGCTGAAGCCGGTCCCAAGGGTATGGCTGTTCGCCATTTAAAGTGGTACGCGAGCTGGGTTTAGAACGTCGTGAGACAGTTCGGTCCCTATCTGCCGTGGACGTTGGAAGTTTGAGGAGAGCTGCTCCTAGTACGAGAGGACCGGAGTGGACGAACCGCTGGTGTTCCGGTTGTATCGCCAGATGCATTGCCGGGTAGCCAAGTTCGGACGGGATAACCGCTGAAAGCATCTAAGCGGGAAGCCCCCTTCAAGATGAGACTTCCCTGGCCCCTTGAGGGCCCTGAAGAGCCGTCAAAGACTATGACGTTGATAGGCCGGGTGTGTAAGCGTTGTGAGGCGTTGAGCTAACCGGTACTAATGACTCGTGCGGCTTGACCCTATAACGCCAAAGTGATTTGGTGCGTGTAACGAGAGAACGAAAAACGTTACCCAAGTGTGCAAAGAGCACAGCAACAGTTAAATTCGAATTCCAGTCGAGATGAGCAATCATCCCGATACCAGTTTTGCCTGGCGACCATAGAGAGCTGGTCCCACCTGATTCCATTCCGAACTCAGTAGTGAAACGGCTCCTCGCCGATGGTAGTGTGGGGTTTCCCCATGTGAGAGTAGGTCATCGTCAGGCACTTAATCTTCCTTGAGTTTGTTCTCAGGGGCGTACCTTGTTACCCATTGCAGTTTGAAGTATCAAGGTTTATAAAAAAACCGCATAGCGTTATCATGCGGATCTGCCATACAGATGAGTAGATATGCGGCAAAGCCGAAACGATGAAATTAATACTAAAAACACCAGTGTCGATATGAACTGTTGTTGCTTTATTTCGTCTTTTGGGCAATACTGTGCCGGTCGTATCGCTAATATCTGTACCTATACCTCTATACCTCCATTGGGCTTTACAGGGTTGTAAGACGTGTCAGTAGAGTCTGCCACCACCGATTTGTTTCAGGTCGAAGTTAAGAACCGCCTTGAGTACTACATTCAGATTGAAGAAAAGCTGGATGTAATATATCGAGATAAAATCAAGAAGCTTGAGAATCTGCTCGACGGCTCTAATAAAGAGTTGGACGCGCTAAAATCTGATCATTCTCAGCTGAACTCTGATCACAAGACTGCCAGCGAAGAGCTGGGTAGCCTGCGTACAGAGAAAACCCAACTTTCCGCATCTCTGGAAGAACAGCAGAAAGCTACTGCCAGAGCAGAGCGCCAGGCTGCTACCGCGAAAGAGAAGTTTGACGAAAGCAACAAAGAAACCAATGAGTTGCGTCGTGAAGTCAAGCGTCTTAATGCGATGGAACCTGACAAGCTGAAAAAGCGCTTCGTTGCAGCAAACGAAGAGTTGAAAAAGCTGCGGAAGGAAACAACAAAATACACGCGTGATGCGCGTGAAATGAAACGCAAGATGGAACAGCTGCAAAAAGAGCTGGATACCATGAAAGCGGAAAAAGAAGCTGCAGAATCCAAGGAAGAAGTTGCTGAAGCAGAAGCTTAAGCCAACAACTTTCCTGTTTTGAAGCCCGAAAAAAGGTAGCTCTATGAGCTGCCTTTTTTGTTTTCCGGCTTCTTATTTCCAGTCATCCCACACCATTCCGAATACACCCAATAGCTTGTACCTGAATACTTGTGCCTGAAAATCAGTACAGCAGTGAATTTTGGTAAGCGCTAATTTCCCCCCACATTAAAACCTTGAACAACCCCGGTTAATGTCCACCTTTTAACTGGAGTCTGATCATGAAGGCAGAGCAGCGCGCCAAGCTCAAAACCCTCTGGGAACAGCGCCTTGAGCAGTGGAGACAATCCGGGCTATCTCAAGTCGACTGGTGTCGCCAACAGGATCTGAACGCGCATCAGCTGACCTACTGGAAGCTAAAATTACAGCCACGCAAGGATCAGGATAAACTGATCCCGCTGGTTGTCAGCCAGCCTCCCGAACCTTTGGAGAATCACCCGATTATCATTCACCTAGGCAATGCCAGGCTGGAAGCCTCCCTGCATCAGGTGCCCGAACTGCTTCGGGCGCTTAAGGTTGTTTCAGCGTGATGCGGCCTCGGCCGAACGCCCGGGTCTATCTCTATGCCGAGCCGGTTGATATGCGCAAATCTATTAACGGTCTGGCAGCCTTGATTGAAGAGCAAACCGAACGTACGCCCTTTGATACGGCACTTTACGTCTTCTGTAACCGGCGCCGGGACAAAATCAAATTGCTGTGCTGGGAACGTAACGGCTACGTGCTCTGGTACAAGCGACTGGAAAAATTCCGGTTCAAATGGCCGGGAACCGATATCGCTCCCACGCTCGATGGAGAAACACTCAACCAGCTACTGGATGGTTTTGATATTCGTCCACAACATCCTTTCCCGGCGCTGAGCTATACGTCCATGACCTGATGCACTGGTAATCGCCTGCAGACCCGCTATCTTCATCTGGCATGGATGCCTGTATATCTTCACTACCCAATGATCCGGCACTGAAAGCATGGGGCGAATCACTGATCGCCGAGAACCAGTCGCTGCTGGCCCGCAATAAATCATTGCAGGCAGAGCTCGCCCTTGAGCAGGAAAAAATCAGGTTACTGATTCAAAAGCGGTTCGGTGTCGCCAGTGAGAAAACGTCACCGGGTCAGATGGGTCTGTTCAATGAAGCCGAGCAGGATCAACCTGAAGAATCGGATGCCATTGTTCAAGCCGAAACCGACATCACCGTTCCGGCCCATCGGCGCAAAAAGCCCGGTCGCAAGCCCTTACCGGAGAACCTGCCACGCGTGCAGCAGGTACACGATCTCAGTGAAGAAGATAAAGTCTGCACCGGCTGCGGTCATCGTCACCTGCACCGTATTGGTGAAGAAATCAGCGAACAGCTGGATATCATCCCGGCCAAAATCCGGCTCATCCAGCATGTACGCCCTAA
Organism: Endozoicomonadaceae bacterium; assembly: GCA_965261725.1. Taxonomy (GTDB): domain Bacteria; phylum Pseudomonadota; class Gammaproteobacteria; order Pseudomonadales; family Endozoicomonadaceae; genus CANDOC01. The sequence goes on from CBDHDU010000031.1 coordinate 9,741, forward strand.
ATATGCCTGCCCAGCCAATACCGGGCAGTGTTGCAGCACCGGGGCTGCTGGCTTACATCGCCACCGGCAAATATGCCGATGGTTTACCCCTGTACCGGCAGGAAAAAAACATTTTCCTGATTACCACTGAGCGTACGCCAGCATGTAGAAGAATGGCTATCGCTTAAAGGCTTGGCGTGCATGACCTTTAAAATTCATGAACTATCGTTTTGTTAGCGAGAGACTATATATTGCTGCTTTTAACGTTCTGATCACGGGGTTAATAGTACATCCGTATATGCTACGAGACAGAGTAATTAACAAGGCTCTTAATGGATTCCGGGGTGTTGAGGTAACTGCGGTTGAAACTAACGTCCACATTCGTGTAAAACAGCGGTATGATGAAGTTTCATGATCTCCTCGATAACGCCAAATGTTACGAACAAGTCAGGCAAATGCGCTGGCCGGATGGTGTCGTTTGTCCTCGCTGTCAAAGCCCTGATATTACCCGACAAGGTAAAGATGACACTCAGCCGGAGCGACAGCGTTACTGGTGCAAGTGTTGTCGGCGTCGCTTTGATGATCTGACTTTATCGGTGTTTTCAGGGCATCACCAGCCTTTAAAAATCTGGATACACTGCTTGTACCTGATGTCACTCAATCAGTCGAACAGACAGATTGCACTTGAACTTGACGCATAGGAATTTACGCATAGGAATTTCAAAAAATCATTATTCCAGTCATTCCTGTAACCTTTGGTTTTCCACCCTCTCAGCATCCTATTACCTGACACTGAATGTTGTGCTTATCTGTCTGATACCACCTAAATCCTATTGATTTGCCCGATCTCACCCTGAAATCCGGATTTCAGACGGATTGAGGGCGTGAACTATGCGATGGGTTTCGCAAGCGCAAGCTGTTGGTGGTATTTGTACAGCTCATACTGCGGCTTCCCCCGGGTAATGCCGGTGAAGATCATTTGAGCCTGGCAGAGGATGCACTGCAGCGGATCGAGCCCAAAGGTCTGTTTCAGTAACGCCGGAAAGGTGATTTTCAGGGCGTTTCGTTCGGGCTGATTGAGCAGGTTGTAGACGGTGGGCAGCAATGTAGCCCTTACCCGACAGGCCAGAAAACCATAATACCGGATCATTCGGAAACCTTTGTCGGGAATATGCTGTGTCAGTCGTTCTATAAATTCTTCCCCTTCACAGGTTTCATGGCGGCGGGTTTTGGTGCGGTGATCCAGATACTCATACACAACGGTATCACCGCCATAGTGTTTCAGGCGCGACATGGCCAGCGGTGGTCGTTTGATATAGCGCCCCAGGTAGCTGATGGTGCGGTGGGGGCTTTTGGTGGCTTTGGCAAAATGGACGATCCAGTCCTTTTGGTATTGCTCATCGAGGAAATCATTGAAGCCGGAAAGGTCATGACAGCTGTCTTTCAGCTCGGAAGGCAGATCCAGCTCGCCACGTTTAAACGCTTCCCTGAGCAGGTTGATCACGCCGTAACGCCACGCGGGCATGATGGCGTTTTTGGTGAAGTAGACTGACTTCCATTGCTGGTTTCCGTCGTATAATCCGCCACGGGTCACAGAGAGGTGAATATGAACATTCCAGTTCAGCTTTCGGCCAAAGGTATGCAGTGCCGTGAAAATGCCAGGTGTCACGCCTTTTTTCCCGGCAAAGGCCTGCAGGCTTTTTGCCGCCAGTGGGCTCAGTTTACCCAGTAAGGTGCGGTTGATTCTGAACAGCTCCCAGAGTGCATCAGGCATCGTAAAGGTGATGTGTTGCCACTCAGTATCCGGCAACAGCGCTTTCTGGTCAGCAATCCACTGATCGGTCAGTTTTTTGCCGCAGGTATTACACAACCGGGCTTTACAGCCAAAGCAGATCTTTTTGGTGTGAGAGCATTCATGGTTGCTGCATACAAAGCTGGCATACCCCATGATCACCCGCCCGCAGGCCAGTACTTTGCTGATCGCATCAACCACAGCAGGGCGTATCGTATCGGCGTTGCGCTGGTAATAACGCCACCATAACTGATCGCGTAGCAGTAATTGTTTTAGTTTGGACGGCGGTCGGCTGGTCATACGGCCTCATCAATACAGTCGCACGGATGATAACGAATGCAGCCGGTGAAGGGGATGGCATCCTGAGGTTGTTTTTCAGTCGTCCTCCTCTGCCAGTCTTTTGCGTTTACGGTGTTTTCTGAATTTGTGATTGGCCAGCGCCTGAGCACTGCTGAGGGTCACCGGGGGCTGACACAGGGTACAGGTGCGTTCCCCGCTGTGGTGACTTTTGTTGTGAGAGGCCAGCGCCTGAGCACTGTTGAGGGTCACCGGGGGCTGACACCGGGTACAGGTGCGTTCCCCGCTGTGGTGACTGCGGTTGTGAGTGGCCTGCGCCTGAGCACTTTTGAGGGTCACCGGGGGCTGACACTGGGTACAGGTGCGTTCCCCGCTGTGGTGACTTTGGTTGTGCTTGGCCAGCGCCTGAGCACTGTTGAGGGTCACCGGGGGCTGGCACAGGGTACAGGTGCGTTCCCCGCTGTGGTGACTGCGGTTGTGAGAGGCCAGCGCCTTCGCACTGTTGAGGGTCACCGGGGGCTGACACCGGGTACAGGTGCGTTCCCCGCTGTGGTGACTGCGGTTGTGATTGGCCAGCGCCTTCGCACTGTTGAGGGTCACCGGGGGCTGACACCGGGTACAGGTGCGTTCCCCGCTGTGGTGACTGCGGTTGTGATTGGCCAGCGCCTGAGCACTTTTGAGGGTCACCGGGGGCTGACACCGGGTACAGGTGCGTTCCCCGCTGTGGGAGGCGCTTATATGGCTAGCTAATGATGCAGCTGTTTTGTAATACTTTTGGCACAGGGAACACTGAAAAGGTTTCTCGCCGGATTCAACCGTTTGAAAAACTGAAGGTGAAGGCGGATCTTGAGGTGATACTGTGAATTCGGTATCCGAACTGTTTGTTTCTTTTTCATCGTCGTCTGGCGGTTCTTGTTTAATGCAAGATGTACATTGTTTTAGCCATTGATCAATTTCAGGCAACACAGGAAAGTCATCAGTCACCTTTACAATTACAACCTCCGAATTGTCATCGAGTCGTATTTTCTTGATTTGTGGTTGGGATGATCCGGGTTCTGAGCTATTGTCTGCTTCATTTTCACCGGCCCCGGATGAAGGAATAAAAGCGCTTGCAAACAAAGCTATCAAGCTTGAAAGGAAGGCACTTTTTATTTTTTTTTTGACCAGTTTCTTTGAATGGAGAAGAAAGTCATATGACGCTGACGGGCTACCTGAGAAAGAGCTTTTATCATAGGTCAGACAATAGGTTTGAGCCTGACGTTTAGTGCAATCAAAAAGTTGCCGCGCAGCGGCCTACGTTCCCTGAACAAAAGCGATGTGCAAAAGATGACACAGCAGCTCAGGACAAGTGTCTGCAACAAACGCCCGGTCACGGCTGAGTTCCCTGAAGTAGTTGAATGAACTACACTTCCCATGCCTTCTACCTTTTAGGGGTTCTTTATGCAATCAGAACTCTTTCGGGACTTTATTAATTCCATACCGTCATTAAGCGATGAGCAGTGGAAAATTCTTGACAGGACACTGCTCAATGCCCGAATACCGGATGAGGATATAGTAGAAAAACCTGAATCTGATGTTATAGAAAGAGAATCATCTGTAAATAATCCACCTGCCACACCTGATCTTGAAGCAAGCATATTATCTCGCTTTGCTGAACATCCGGAATGTCCCGTGTGTAAAGACCATAATATTCATCGCTGGGGCTTTCAAAGCGGGCGGCAGCGCTACCGCTGCAAGTCATGCAAAGTGACTTTCAATGCATTCAGCAAGACCCCTTTGGCAAGGCTTAGATATCCGGAAAAATGGAATAACTACCTCACGGGTATGACTTACTCCATGACACTGCGCTCGGCAGCCAGTGAGTATGATATTAACCTGAAAACGGCCTTCCGATGGCGCCACTGCTTTCTTGAGGTCATAAATAATGATCAGGCAGAAGAGCTTTGTGGCATCACAGAGCTTGATGAAACTTTTTTTCGTGAATCATTTAAAGGGCAGAGGAAAGACCTGCCAAGGCCTTCTCGAAAACGCGGAGATGATCCGAACAAAGCTCGGAAAGTCCCGGTAATGGTAGCCAGAGACCGTGAACGGCACACTGTTGATGGTATTTTGGAAAACGAAAGTGCTAATGAGTTGTGCCGCCATTTAAACGGTCGTATATCGATTGAAGCAACGGTCTGTGCGGATGCACACCTTGCACATGAAAAGCTTGCAGAGAAGCTTGGATTTGAGTTTAAGGAACTGGTTACCTCGGCAGGCCAGCATGTTCTGGAAGGTGTCTATCATATTCAACACGTTAATGCTTACCATAGCCATTTAAAGCGCTGGATTGGTGGTGTGTTTCGGGGAGTGGCTACCCGCTATCTCCCGCATTACCTGGCTTGGAAGCGAGATCTGTCAGAAGCCGTTCAGCTAAGCACTGACCGATTCGTCAGAAAAATCATGGAACATTGGTGCTTTCAACTATCTCCGGGAACTTAGCCCCCGGTCACCGTTCTGGACGGCAAGGTTGAATGTGACGAGGTTTACGTTGTATCGGGGCATAAAGGCCAGCCTGAAGCGGTGAAAAAAAAGGGCGGACAGCCCGCCGTAACCGTTTGAGAGGTGCTCGTGGTCGCGGTACTCTGGAGAAAGAAAAGCCTCCGATCTTTGGCATGATCCAGCGGGGTGGGCAGGTTGTGATCCGTATGCTGCCTAATGTCAAGCAGGTAACAATCAAGCCCCTGATTACAGAATTCATAGCGCCGGGAACGCTGATTTATACTGATGAATACAGCATTTACGACAGGCTTGAGCAATGGGGTTATGATCGTAAATCTGTCTGTCATGGCGCTGGGGAGTATGCCCGGGATGAAGATGGTGATGGTTTTCACGAGGTGCATGTGAATACGATGGAGGGCTTCTGGTCGTTGCTGCGATCCTGGTTGCGCCCTCACCGTGGAATTTCAGGGGCTTTCGCAGGTTGGCTGATGAAAAGCGAGGGGTTGCAACAGAAATAGCCTTCAGGGAATGATTGATTTGAAAGGATCAACACTTCTGAAGGATCAGCCATGTGTGCAACACCCTCACTTCGTCCTATGTTCGCATTTTCTGGTTGGGTAATCGACCGTATTGATATCGACTGGGATGCCTCTGAAGCATTCGTTTATTTGCGTAGAGATGGTCGTATACAGAAGTTCAAGTGCAGCCAGTGTCACTGGCCTATGGGCAAGATGCGCGAGAATGATAGAAATGTTCAGGATCTGCCGTTTGGTACAATCAAGGTCAATCTGCTATTCACAGCCTATCAGGGGCGCTGTTCAAATTGTAAGCATATAGAGACAGTGACTATTCCGGGTCTTAGTCCCAAGGCTCAGGCTACAGATCGGCTAAAACAGTATGTTAGCCACCTATGCCGTTACATGCCCGGCGATAAGGTTCCGGAATTCATCGCTATATCCCATGACACAGCACGGCGCTGGGATAAAGAGATGCTAATGAAAACTCTGCCAGCCCCCAAGCTCGACGGCTTACGGGCTTTGTTAATCGATGAGAAATCAATAGGCAAGGGGCATCACTATCTGACCGTTGTTCTAAATGCCGATACAGGTGAAACCCTCTACCTTGGTGAAGGTAAACGAAAAGCGACGTTAGACCGTTTTCTGAGCAGTCTGACACTGGAGCAAAGAGCCTGTATTCAGTGCGTAGGAATAGATCGCGGTGGCAGCTATAAGGCATCGGTCAAAGAGTACCTGCCAGATGTTGATATTGTCTATGACAAGTTTCACATCATTGCTAACTATAACGAACTCATAGACAAAATTCGTCGTAGGGAGTGGAGGCAAGCACAGGAAGACGATAAGCCTTTTATCAAAGGTCAGCGGTTCAACCTGTTCATGAATGTAGAAAACCTCACACCAAAGCGAGAAACTAGCCTGCATGAGCTACTGTCAATGAATGAAGATCTGAATCAGGCCTACATACTGAAGGATATGCTCAGACAACTATGGACGTACACCTACAAAGCCTGTGCCAGCAAGTTTCTCGACAAGTGGATAGGATTGGCCAAAGAAACTGGCATTGATGAGCTTAAACGCTTTGCAAGGGGGCTGGATAGAGCAAGAGAAGGTTTACTGTCCTACTGCCAGCATCGTATAACCAGCGCAAAGATCGAAGCCTTCAATGGGGTCATCAAACGAATTGTCTACAAGGCATGTGGTTACAATGATCTTGAATATCTGTATCTGAAAATTCGGCAGGAGGCTCAAAAATGATGTAACTGCTCATTTTTTGTAGGCAAAAGTGCCCGTCTTGGAAACTGCACCCTTGATATCGCTGGGCTGTAGCCAATCTACCAGAAAAATTGCCTACAAATTCTGAGCAGTTACAAAATGATCAGCCAACCTGCGAAAGAGCCGAATTTCACAGGATAAGCTGCCACTATACTTGGGATTTTTTGAATGCATCCATAACATCAAACGTAGGGGAAAAGCAGCTATTTCAGGGTTGCTTGGCTTGCTGCTGGGGTAACCCCCCGGAATCCATTAAGAGCCATTAACAAAGGTACTCCTGTAGACATGCGTAGCTTCAGTGGTAATCAGGAACATTTTTAGCCGACTCGAGCTCGATTTACCTCGTTCCACCACCGCGCACTGGATGGTGCGTTGCGGTGAACTGATTCAACCACTTATCAACCTGCTTCGGGATAAACTGCTGGAATCCCCTGTCGTACACTGTAACGAAACCGTGGTAAAAGTGCTGAATGAGCCGGACAAAACACCCCAAAGCCAGTCCTATATGTGGGTTCAGGTGTCTGAACCGTTGCCGGGTGAACATGTCGTCTTGTTCGATTACGCCCCGACCCGCAGTGGCTCGGTTCCCGTGAAGTTGCTGGAGGGGTTTAAAGGTTACCTGCAAACTGACGGCTAAGAAGGTTATGCTGCTGTCGGTCGACAGGAAGGCGTGATCAGCCAGGGTTGCTGGGCACACGCCCGCCGCAAGTTCGATGAAGCGATCAAAGGGCAGAAAAAAGGCAGTAAACCGGGCAAAGCGCACGTGGCACTGTCTTATATCCAGAAGCTGTACCGCATCGAAAAACGTATAGCCGGACGCCCACCAGGTGAAATCAAAGCGATCCGGCAACAGGAAAGCTGTCCGATCCTGCAGCAATTACGACAATGGCTGGACAAATCGCGGGCGCAGGTGCCGCCCAAAAGCCTGAGCGGTAAGGCGCTGCACTATCTGCATAACCAGTGGGATAAACTGGTGCGATACACCGAGGCAGGGTATCTGCGAATGGATAACAATCTGGCCGAAAATGCGATCCGACCGTTTGTTGTCGGACGCAAGGCGTGGTTGTTCAGCCAAAGCCAGAAAGGCGCCCGGGCCAGCGCCAATCTTTACAGTCTGATAGAGACAGCGAAAGCCTGCGCTCTGGAACCTTACGCTTGTCTGGCTAAAGTGCTTGAACCGCTTCCAAAAGCCGATACGGTGGAAGTGATCGAAAAACTGCTGCCCTGGAACCAGAACCCTGCCTGAATCAAGGTGGGGTTAATCTCGCGCTTAGAGTGCCGAGATAAATCGGCAAGATGTTAAGGGTGAAAGTCCCTGTGGGGTAAGACTGGCGGATCGTCCCAGCCCCGAGTCATGCGCCTGTCATCGTAAGGTGGCCGGTGAAGCGTTGACAGGGGTGCCTGTAGGCTGAGTATTGAGCTGCGAAATCGATTCTATCTGAGGTGCTGATGTTGTTAAGCGAAACAGAAAGCAAAATTATAAACCACATTAATCCGCAAGCGGTTTATGAACCTCACGCAGTCGCAGACCTTGTGCATGCAGGTATGCATCTTGTACGGAACTCGGGAGGTCCTGCGTACCTCTCCCTCAATAGCTACGGGAGGTTTCATGGGGAAGGCTAATCACCATAAGCCCATGATGACAGGCAGGAAGTCGGACAAGCCCATAGTACTGAAGAAGCAGCCGAACAAAGCAGGTTCTCCTGTGGCGGAGGCCGTGGAGGAAAGGGGCTTGACCAAGAGGAACATCCAACAGAACGCCTGTGTCCTGACTCAGAGCAGGATAAACACAACGTCACGGCTGTTGGGTGTGCGTCAGGCTGCGGCAAGGGACAGTCATTTGAAGTTCACCAGCCTGTACCATCATGTTACGCCCAAGCTGTTGAGCGACAGTTTCTATCAATTGAAGCGACACTCAGCGCCTGGTGTAGATGGTATGACGTGGCAAAAATATCAGAAGGGTTTGGAAGACCGCCTGATAGAACTCCACTACAAGCTGCAAAAAGGAAGCTACCGTCCCTGCCCGGCATTAAGGGTGTTCATCCCTAAAGCGGACGGGACGGATCGTCCTTTAAGCATACTTTGCCTGGAAGACAAAATTGTCCAACAAGCTGTAGTGAAGTTGCTGGAAGGAATATATGAAGAAGATTTCCTTGGTTTTTCTTATGGCTTTCGTCCGAAGAGAAGCCAGCATGATGCAATGGATGCGCTCATGACAGGCATCATGCGTAACAAGGTGAACTGGGTGCTGGATCTGGATATTCGAAAATTTTTCGATCAGGTCGATCATGAATGGCTAATCATGTTCATAGAGCACCGGGTGAAAGACCGGCGAGTTATCCGTCTCATAAGACAATGGATAACCATCGGACACTATGACAAGGACGGCACGCGTGTCCGGAGCCGCGAAGGGGTACCACAGGGATCAGTGATTTCACCGCTATTATCCAATATTTACCTGCACTACGTGTATGACCTCTGGGTGCATCAGTGGCGTAGGCGTTATGCACGTGGACTGGTTTCTGTCGTTCGCTATGCGGATGATAGTGTGCTGGGCTTCCAGTCAAAGTCAGATGCAAATCGGTTTCTGTTTGAACTGCAAAAGCGCTTGAGTGACTTCGGGCTGTCTTTGCATGAGGACAAAACACGGTTGATCCGCTTTGGAAGGTTTGCGCAACAGGATGAAAAGAGCAAGAGAGGAAAGCGCCCGTAAACCTTCGAGTTTCTCGGATTCATACACTACTGCTCGAAAATCCGGAATGGTCAGCATTTCAAGGTAGGCCGTGAAACCAGTGCAAAAAGACAGAGGGCAACACTGAAAACCATCAAGGAATATCTGGTGAAAAATCGGCATAACCCAGTGATGGAACAGGCGAAATGGTTAAACCGTATTCTTCAGGGGCATCTGAACTATTTTGCAGTTCCGGGCAACTGCCGTAAAGTATGTGCCCTGTTAAAAGCTGTCAGGAAAATTTGGTATAAGGCTCTGAAGCGGCGAAGCCAAAGGAATCGCCTGAACTGGAGTAAGTTCGGGCGCTTTCTGGATGCAGTGCTGCTAAAAGTGAAGGTCTTACATCCATGGCCCGAGCGGTGGTTTGACGCCAAATACTCGAGGTAGGAGCCGTATGCATTAGTAGTGCACGTACGGATCTGTGCAGGGGGTGCTGGGTGACCAGCATTCCTACTGCGACCGTTTCAGAAACAAGGGCAGGAGGAAGTTTCAGTTTTTTGATCTGGCTGGGAGTTAGCTGTGGAATTCAGGAATAGCTTAAACAAAAAAAGCAGAGTGAAATAAATCACACTCTGCTTTTTTATTGTATGCGGAAAGTGTCCGCAATTAATCACTTAGTTGGTGATTAGCTTCTTGCTGCCTTCAATTTCAATTTTGAATGGCTTCATTTCTTCCGGAATTTCGCGCTCCAGTTCGATGTGGAGCAGGCCGTTATCCATGCTGGCACCAACAACTTTAATGAAGTCTGCCAGCTGGAAGCGACGCTCGAAGCCGCGCTCTGCAATACCCTGATACAGGAATTCGCGCTCTTTGGCTTCCGGGTCGGTCTGCTTGTTGCCAGTAATCGTCAGTGTGTTCTGATGAGATTCAATCTCGATCTCTTCAGATGCAAAGCCGGCAACAGCCATGGTAATACGGTATTGGTTTTCTTCCAGCAGTTCGATGTTGTACGGCGGGTAGCCATTCTGGTTGCTGGTAGTGCTGATGTTTTCAAGCAGGCGCTGCACGCGATCAAAACCGATGGCGGAGCGGTACAGGGGAGTCATGTCGAAATCTAAACCACGCATGTGCATATCCTCAATGAGCAATATGTTTGTCAGTTGCCCTTCGTTACTGAACGGGCGGTGTAGCGGCAATCCCCTAGTGGGCAACTGCCGTGTACATATATAGTGGGGCTTCCAGAATTTAATTCAACCCCTTTATTTGTTTTTTTATTATTTTTCTTCTCTGGGCAGGAAATCTGGTGTCTATGATGTCCGCAGCCTGTGGTCGAGCATCTTATCCCCGTCAAAAATATAGTGACCTTTGAAAGGCTTCTTTTTGAGCATCAGGGGAATCCAGAGATAGTCATCTTCCCACATCTCTGAGTAAGGTATGTTGTCTATGTCCACCCACAGAGGAATAGCTTCATCTGTTTCAATGGGCTGACCTTCATATTGGTTTGTTATGAAGATATGCACATGCATAGAATAGCCATCGGCGAACTGAAACAGGTTTTCGCCACAGTGTATTACTTCGCTGACAGTGATTCCCAGCTCTTCTTTAATCTCCCGGCAGGCGCAGGCTTCCGGCGTTTCACCGGGTTCGAGTTTGCCCCCGGCGGCATTTATCTTCCCTTCTCCTAGACCTCTTTTTTTGCGAATCAGCAGGAGACGATCTTCTTCAGCAACAAAAATACAGGTTGCTGTGTGTACCGGGTGCCAGGAATCCCACTCAATCGCATCGACTGAGTGGCAGTTTTTGTAGAGTTCCATATGAAAGCATCGTAACAGATAAGTCGTTAATTCTACTTTGTTACGATCACATCACCATATTTATATGGAATTCAGTAACACGATCCCGCTGGACTTATCGACATGCACCTGTGGTGTGGAGTCAGACTTCTGTAGCAGTTGTTGAAGGATTTTGGTGTCTGCGACAGCATTGAAGTTTACAGGAATATCCTGAGCCATTTTGCCTGCTTGTTTGTGTTGTTCCGCTTGCTCTAAAGCACTGAAGTAAACAGGTAGTGTCGCCTTCAATGTAGCTCCCATGTTTCCTTCAGTTATGGCAAGCGCGTTAGCGAAAACAGCAGGTCCGTAAGTCGGTGTGGGAAGGTCGGGTTGGGTTAACAGGCGTGAAACGTGTTCTGCCAGTTTCTTGCGGGTAGGTTCTGGTAACTGATGCCAGGCTGTTACCAGTTGGCTGGCATCTTTTGCCTGATGAATTCTCAGTATTGCGGAGAGCCAGGCCAGCCCGAACTCGCTGATACCGTTATCAAGACGACCGTTAAAGCCCAATCGTTCGGCACGCCAGGCAAGATAGTCTGCCAAAGGCGCGTAGCCGGGTTCCTGCAGCATACGATCAAGTCCGGCTTTTAAGCGTTGCATACTCTGAAAGGTATGCTCATCCAGATAGAGCGAGCCATTGGGCGCAATATGCCCTCTGAAACCGGTAATGTTAGCGACCCAACCGGCATACCAGAGATTCAACCCTGCAGCGGTAAGCTGTTTATTCTGTATCTGGCGGGAGATGTTTTTATACATACCTACGCCGCCTTCGACATACAACATGTGCCGGAAATGGCTGTCAGGCTGAAATAATACGGTCAGCAGCTTTTCAGTTTGGGGATGGGTTTTGGTGTGGGCTCTTGCCAATGGATAGATGGTATTGGCATGGGGAGCAGTGAAAGCCAGAAACTGTACGGTATCGACTGGGTAAGACTTGTTTGGTAATGCCAGTGCTGTTTGTTCTTTTGCAGGCTGGGATAATGTCACAGAAGAAAGAATAACGGACGTTTCCAGCGCAGTATATTCAGCATCATCAAGCTTACGAATCAGGGCGCTCAGGTGATTGAAGCTTTCCTGAGTTAATCTGGATGCTTCAGGCTGAGGCTTTACAAATGCCAGATAATTTTCAGGTAATCCGGAACGAAGCTGGCGAAGGCAAAAAATACGAGACAGTGCACGGGGAACTTCCCGGTGGACAGTCAGCTGCGCCGCTTTGGGATCCATTTCACTGGTGTGATAAGGGCTGCTTTCAACCCAGGCCAGTTGCTCCAGCATGGGGGTATCGAGTACCAGCTGTTTATCCGGAAATGTGGCTTCAAGGTAGTTTTGGATGCGTATTACAGCAGGATTTGCAGCCTGCACAGCTGTAACAACTATGTTGAATAAAACAATTACCAGAAACTTATTAATATGCTGCATATCCCTTGATCTCTCCGGCTTTCAGCGACTGAATGCTATTAACTCAGACGGTTGCTGGCCGGAGATAGTTCCTATCAGACGTTTTCAGGGTAAGGATAAAGTTCATCCAGTGGTTGGGAAGTACCATTCTGCATAACCTGCCGGGCATGAAATCGCCTGAGCTGGCGTGGCTCTTTGATACCACAGGAATGAGCGATCAGCTCAACATCGTGAACCAGATTATCGTGGTAGCTCGCGACCCGCAGTGCTTTCTCTGCAGGAACAAGGCCACGTTGTAATTTGGGGTTATGGGTTGTAATGCCCGTAGGGCAGGAATTTTTATTACACTGAAGCGCCTGAATACAACCCAATGACAGCATAAAACCCCGAGCGGAATTGATGAAGTCAGCCCCCATACATAGCGCCCATGCGACTTCAGATGGGTTAATCAGCTTTCCGGAGGTAATAACGCGAACGCGCTCCCGCAGTCCATGCCTGATCAGTAGGTCGACCAGTATGGGCAGGCTTTCATTAATTGGCAGGCCGACATCATCCATTAATGCCATCGGTGCGGCACCGGTACCACCATCGCAGCTGTCGAGTGTAATAAAGTCAGGTGCTGACTCGATGCCTCGTTGCTTTATTTCTTTAAACAGATCATCAAGCCACTGACTGGAACCGAGCACAAACTTGATACCCACAGGTTTTCCAGTGACATTCCGGATACTGGCAATCATATCCAGCAGGTCACCCGATGAATTAATTTCAGGGTGACGATTGGGACTAATGGAATCTTCACCCACAGGAATCAGGCGAATTTTGGAAATCTCCGATGTCACTTTATTGCCGGGAAGAATGCCTCCTTTACCGGGCTTTGCTCCCTGCGACAGCTTGATTTCAAACAGCTTGACCTGAGTATGGGATGCAACTTCTTTAAGGCGCTCATCACATAAGTCGCCTCTTTCATCACGAACCCCGTATTTGGCGGTACCTATCTGAAAAACAACATCACAGTCTCCTTCAAGATGATAGGGAGATAACCCGCCTTCACCGGTGTTGTACCAGCAGTTTGCCTGTTTGGCTCCACGGGACAGCGCTTGCACTGCAGGAACAGAAAGTGCTCCAAAACTCATGGCAGAGATATTAAAGAAAGAGCCGGGTTTGAAAGGGTGAGCACAGCCCGGGCCAATGGTGATATGCGATGTTTCCAGCGCATCATCTGTCAGTGTTGGATAGGGGCAATTCAGGAATAGCACTGAACCGGGCTCATGAATCAGTTTGCTGGAGCCAAAGGCGACGGTTCTGTCCACATTCTTGGCAGCCCGATACACCCAGGCGCGCTGAGCCCGGTTAAATGGCATTTCTTCGCGGTCGCCTGCAAAGAAATATTGCCGGAAAAATTCGCCCACATGTTCAAAGAAATAACGGAAGCGACCAATAACCGGATAGTTGCGGCGAATGGTATGGCGGGTTTGGTTACGATCCAGTACATAAAGTACGACAACCGCCAGCAATCCAATACCCAATAGGAAAATAAACAGTGATGCCAGAATTTGCAGAGCGGCTGTCAAGTAAACGACAAACTCATGGTCGAGCAGTTCCATGCTCATAAGTAGGCTGCCTCCAAGGACTTATCGCGTAACTTACTGAAGTATAGCGGTCTGACTTATTCCTTCTGAATAATGCCTGCCAGCACCGCCTTGAATAAAGTTTCCGGCAGATGATAACCATAAACTGCCAGCGCAATATCAGGATGCCGCCGGTCCGTTATAAATCCTAAATATGACATTTGCCCAAGATAAACCCGGGACCAATAGAGTGAGACGTTATTTTTATTGGCTTTATGCAGCGGACCGCCATGCTCAAAATAATCCTGCTTGTTCGCCATTGCCATCCGCCATATATAGCGGTCAGCCATTTGGGCATCAGGTTCCTGTGCCGTGGCGGGTTGAGTGAACAGCAGGTCGATATAATCCGTTACCGCATAGCGACTTTTTTCAAACTGATCGCTGTGAAACTTAAAATCAAAATCGGCGGATGCTACCAGCTTCAGTTGAACGGCTTCATTTTTATCCAGAAACAGCATGATGTGATGTTCATCGCTTTCTGATAAAGCAGTTTCAGGCAGGTTGATGCTGAATGGACCAAGCTGATAGTCACGGGTTTTTCCCGGCCATACAACAATCGGCCAGGGAGATTTAGCAGCAGTATATTGGCAGGCTTCGCCCTGACAGGTGGTAGGCAGATGCTGCTCCCGTAGCGGCAAGGCGCAGCCGGTCAGGAGCAGCGTTGTTATAAGGAGCCCTGTCAGTAGAGTTTGGGCTCTCCTTCGGGACGGGTTTTGAAGCGTCGGTGTTGCCACAGATATTGTTCCGGATGTTTGCGGATTACACTCTCCAGCCAGTCATTGCAGCGTTGGGTATCAGCTGCCAGATCATCGGACGGGAAGTTGTCCATGGGCGGATGCATGCGAATCACGTACTGATTATTGTCATCCAGATAATAGTCCATCATCAGTACGGTGGCACCAGTTTGGCGGGCAAAGTCTGCCGTGCTTGGCACTGTTGCTGTCGGAATGCCGAAGAAATCCACAAACAGGCTGCGTTTGGGGCCAAAATCCTGATCGGGAAGAATGAAACAGGGTTCACCCTCACGCATATATTCCAGAAACTGTTTTACTTCCTTGCGGTGAATCATCCGGTTACGTCCGCGTGAACGGCATTTGGATGAAATGTACTCAAACAATGGGTTGTTATGGCGACGATACAGCCCGGTTAACCCCCGGCGGGTGCCGTACAGCCGCAATGCCATTTCCAGGCAGGTGTTATGCAGCCCGCTAAGCAGTACCGGCTTTCCCTGAATTAGCAGAGACGTCAGATTTTCCAGTCCTTCGATGCGGCCCAGGTTCTGAATGCGCTTATCCCGGCTGAACCAGGCAACGCCGGGTTCCAGTAGCGCGATGCCTACGGTTTCAAAATTGCGGCGAACCAGTGCTTCCTGCTCCTGCTCTGAGAGTTCCGGAAAACACAGGCGAATGTTGGTGCGGGTGACATGCACACGGCTACCGCCAATCTTCATCAGCAGTCGTCCCAGCATTTTGCCGATGCGGACAATGACAGGGAATGGCAGGCGTCCAATAACCCACATAAACCCGATCAACAACCAGAGCGCCCAGTAGCGGGGATGTAAAAACTGGAGCTGGAATGTTTCGCTGTTGAGATAAGGGTCCTGGGCAGAATCAGGAGTAGCAGATGCTGCTTGTTTCAAGGTCTGCTCCGGCGAATAGAGAGAAAGAGCGTCATTATATTAAAAACATCAAAAATATGGGTATGCATATTGCGTTAAATTGTAAGCAATGTGCGACGGGCTGTTGTTGTCTCTGTTGTCTGTCTGTACTGATATTCAGACTAAATATGTGGAAGAATAGGGCGCGCAGTTGTTCCGATAAGCAATTTAAGCAGCTTTGCATACGTAGATAAAGAGGGTATTATTCGCGCCTTCGTCTGTTTTGGTCGCAAAAACAGGCCGACTTTGAAGGAGACTGATATGTCTGAAGCTATTATTCTGAATGCAGAAGCCCGTGCTGACGTAGGGAAAGGTGCGAGCCGCCGCCTGCGCCACGCATCTAAAGTACCTGCCGTTATCTACGGTGGTGATGTTGAGCCATCCAGCGTTGTGCTGCTGGCTAAAGACGTTAAGAAAGTACTGGAAAACGAAGCGTTCTACTCTCAGATCGTTACTCTGAAGGTAGACGGTGCTGACCAGCAGGTTATCCTGAAAGACCTGCAGCGTCACCCGGCTTCTGAAGAAGCTATGCACATGGACTTCCAGCGCGTTAGCGCTGACCAGCCGGTTACTACTCACGTACCACTGCACTTCCTGAATGAAGAAGAGTGCGTAGGTGTTAAAGCCGGTGGCGCGATCACTCACGAGCGTGTAGAAGTTTCTGTCCGCTGTCTGCCAGCTGATCTGCCTGAGTTCATCGAAGTAGACATGGCTGCTATCGAAATGGGTCAGATCGTACACCTGTCCGACCTGAACGTACCAGCTAATGTTGCTCTGGTTGATCTGCTGCACGGTGAAGGTCACGATCTGGCTGTTGCCAGCGTTATCGCTACCCGCGCAACTAAAGAAGACGATGAAGGCGAAGAAGCTTCTGAAGAAGCTTCCGAGTAATCATTTCTTCCAGAGAGAGCCCATTCGGGCTCTCTTTGTTTATATCCTCTGAATATTTCCCGCTGTATTACTTCCCTGTTTGAAGCTTCTTCCGCTTCCCCCTAGAATTTATCGGGTTTTCATTCTGATTTATCAGGGTGATTGCATACCGTGCATTTTTAATGGAATTTACTTAAGGAAGCTGCTGCGTGGCCAAGCCATCTCATCCTATTCAGTTAATTGTCGGGCTGGGTAATCCCGGGTCGGAATATGAAGCAACCCGTCATAATGCCGGTGTCTGGTTTATTGAGCAGCTGGCGCGTGATCTTGGTGTTACGCTGCAGCATGACAAGAAAATGCATGGTGCTGTTGCAAGGGCTTCAGTGCAGGGGCAGGATGTGCGGCTGCTGGTGCCTTCCACCTTTATGAACCTGAGTGGGCAGTCGGTCACCGCACTGAGCAACTTTTACAAGATTCCAACTGAATCCATTCTGGTTGCGCATGATGAGCTGGATATTCCGCCGGGTGAAGCCCGCCTGAAGATTGGTGGCGGTCACGGTGGGCATAATGGTCTGCGGGATATCATCAGCAAACAGGGTAATAACAAAAACTTTATGCGGTTACGCATTGGTATTGGGCATCCGGGTGAAGCGCGACTGGTAACCAGTTATGTACTGGGACGCCCCAGCCGGGATGATGCGAACAAGATTGATGGTGCTGTTGATGAGTCAGTGCGTGTTATGCCTAAAGTTATGGCAGGTGACTGGGATAAAGCGGTTCAGGAGCTTCATACCTTTAAGGGGTAAGAGAAGATCGGCGGCACCAATAAAAAAGCCTTCATCTGGTTCGACTGTCCCCGGTGCAATTCCGGGGCGTGGTTCACCAGCCTGAAGGCTCGACCAGCCTGAAGGCTCGATCTACGCATAGGAATTTACGCATAGGAATTTACGCATAGGAATTTCAAAAAATCATTATTCCAGTCATTCCTGTAACCTTTGGTTTTCCACCCTCTCAGCATCCTATTACCTGACACTGAATGTTGTGCTTATCTGTCTGATACCACCTAAATCCTATTGATTTGCCCGATCTCACCCTGAAATCCTGATTTCAGACGGATTGAGGGCGTGAACTATGTAATCGGTTTCGCAAGCGCAAGCTGTTGATGGTATTTGTACAGCTCGTACTGCGGCTTCCCCCGGGTAATGCCGGTGAAGATCATTTGAGCCTGACAGAGGATGCATTGCAGCGGGTCGAGCCCAAAGGTTTGTTTCAGTAACGCCGGAAAGGTGATTTTCAGGGCGTTTCGTTCGGGCTGATTGAGCAGGTTGTAGACGGTGGGCAGCAATGTAGCCCTTCCCCGGCAGGCCAGAAAACCATAATACCGGATCATTCGGAAACCTTTGTCGGGAATATGCTGTGTCAGTCGTTCTATAAATTCTTCCCCTTCACAGGTTTCATGGCGGCGGGTTTTGGTGCGGTGATCCAGATACTCATACACCACGGTATCACCGCCATAGTGTTTCAGGCGCGACATGGCCAGCGGTGGTCGTTTGATATAGCGCCCCAGGTAGCTGATGGTGCGGTGGTGGCTTTTGGTGGCTTTGGCAAAATGGACGATCCAGTCCTTTTGGTATTGCTCATCGAGGAAATCATTGAAGCCGGAAAGGTCATGACAGCTGTCTTTCAGCTCGGAAGGCAGATCCAGCTCGCCACGTTTAAACGCTTCCCTGAGCAGGTTGATCACGCCGTAACGCCACGCGGGCATGATGGCGTTTTTGGTGAAGTAGACTGACTTCCATTGCTGGTTTCCGTCGTATAATCCGCCACGGGTCACAGAGAGGTGAATATGAACATTCCAGTTCAGCTTTCGGCCAAAGGTATGCAGTGCCGTGAAAATGCCAGGTGTCACGCCTTTTTTCCCGGCAAAGGCCTGCAGGCTTTTTGCCGCCAGTGGGCTCAGTTTACCCAGTAAGGTGCGGTTGATTCTGAACAGCTCCCAGAGTGCATCAGGCATCGTAAAGGTGATGTGTTGCCACTCAGTATCCGGCAACAGCGCTTTCTGGTCAGCAATCCACTGATCGGTCAGTTTTTTGCCGCAGGTATTACACAACCGGGCTTTACAGCCAAAGCAGATCTTTTTGGTGTGAGAGCATTCATGGTTGCTGCATACAAAGCTGGCATACCCCATGATCACCCGCCCGCAGGCCAGTACTTTGCTGATCGCATCAACCACAGCAGGGCGTATCGTATCGGCGTTGCGCTGGTAATAACGCCACCATAACTGATCGCGTAGCAGTAATTGTTTTAGTTTGGACGGCGGTCGGCTGGTCATACGGCCTCATCAATACAGTCGCACGGATGATAACGAATACAGCCGGCGAAGGGGATGGCATCCTGAGGTTGTTTTTCAGTCGTCCTCCTCTGCCAGTCTTTTGCGTTTACGGTGTTTTTTGAATTTGTGATTGGCCAGCGCCTGAGCACTGTTGAGGGTCACCGGGGGCTGACACTGGGTACAGGTGCGTTCCCCGCTGTGGTGACTGTGGTTGTGAGTGGCCAGCGCCTTCGCACTGTTGAGGGTCACCGGGGGCTGACACCGGGTACAGGTGCGTTCCCCGCTGTGGTGACTGCGGTTGTGATTGGCCAGCGCCTTCGCACTGTTGAGGGTCACCGGGGGCTGACACCGGGTACAGGTGCGTTCCCCGCTGTGGGAGGCCCTTATATGGCTAGCTAATGATGCAGCTGTTTTGTAATACTTTTGGCACAGGGAACACTGAAAAGGTTTCTCGCCGGATTCAACCGTTTGAAAAACTGAAGGTGAAGGCGGATCTTGAGGTGATACTATGAATTCGGTATCCGAACTGTTTGTTTCTTTTTCATCGTCGTCTGGCGGTTCTTGTTTAATGCAAGATGTACATTGTTTTAGCCATTGATCAATTTCAGGCAACACAGGAAAGTCATCAGTCACCTTTACAATTACAACCTCCGAATTGTCATCGAGTCGTATTTTCTTGATTTGTGGTTGGGATGATCCGGGTTCTGAGCTATTGTCTGCTTCATTTTCACCGGCCCCGGATGAAGGAATAAAAGCGCTTGCAAACAAAGCTATCAAGCTTGAAACGAAGGCACTTTTTATCTTTTTTTTGACCAGTTTCTTTGAATGGAGAAGAAAGTCATATGACGCTGACGGGCTACCTGAGAAAGAGCTTTTATCATAGGTCAGACAATAGGTTTGAGCCTGACGTTTAGTGCAATCAAAAAGTTGCCGCGCAGCGGCCTACGTTCTGAAATTAGTGATTGCCTGCATCCTTGTCAAATGCAGGGCAGTCAACACCCTGCGATGTTTCAGGCGCTTTTTCTTTCCAGTGCTCTTTCGATAAAGCGAATCATCAGATCCTCAAATGATATTCCGACGGCCTTCGCTTCATCCGGCAGCAGGCTGGTCGGTGTCATTCCCGGAATGGTGTTGATTTCAACAATAATGGGTTCGCCACTTTCAGGTACAACAAAGTCAGAGCGGGATAAATCCCGGCATCCCAGCATCTTGTGGGCCTGTAAGCCAATTTCCTGAATGCGTCCGTATTGCCAGTCTGGCAGTGGAGCGGGAACGATATGTTCGCTGAGTCCCGGTGTGTAACGGTGCTTGAAGTCGTACCAGGTGCCTTCCGGGGTGCGGATTTCGAGTACGGGTAGAACTTCCGGGCCGTTCTTACCTTCAATGACGCCAACGGTAATTTCCTTGCCGATCACAAAGCTTTCCACCATCAGGCGATCTTCATATTGGTAGGCGAATTCGATGCCTTTTCTGATTTCATCTTCCCCGCGACAAAAGCTCACACCTCTCGCGGAACCTTGGCCGAGGGGCTTGATAACAACATGCTCGCCCAGCTCATCAATGATGCGTGCGGTTGACTGATCAATGGTTTCGTAATTTTCCAGCACCAGCTCTTTTGCCAGCGGAATATCTGCGGAGCGGAGAATATGTTTGGTAACGGCTTTATCCATCGCGCAGGCGCTGGCTTTAACGCCACTGCCCACATAGGGAATATCCATAATATCCAGCAGTCCCTGAATGGTGCCATCTTCACCGGGAGAGCCGTGCAGGCAGGGGAAGACTACATCGATATTCAGTTCGCGCAATTTTGATGGCAGGTCTTTATCCAGCTCGATGATATGGATGGTGTCGTAGTGTGGCTGTAGTGCCTCGGCAACCTGAGCGCCTGAACTGCGGGATACTTCGGCTTCACTGGACGGGCCGCCACAAACAATGGCAATAGAAGCATTACGTGTAGGTTGATAATCGAGCGTGGCTTTCTGCATGGTGTCTGTCTGTTGCTGTTGGTCTATACGAAAATAGACAGCGGAAGCATCTTAAAAATTCCTGAAGCTTCTCAGGTTATAGTGTCAGCCCATCAGTAATCGTGATGTTACCCTGATGCTATAAAATTATCCTGCGTATTCGTATCCGCCGGCATTGCTGATAACCGGAAGGTGTCCGTATAATTGCCCGTTTAATTTTATTACTGAGGCTGTGGAATTCCATGGGTTTCAAGTGTGGTATTGTCGGTCTGCCCAATGTGGGTAAGTCCACCCTGTTCAATGCGCTGACTAAAGCAGGCATTGATGCTGAAAACTTCCCTTTCTGCACCATCGAGCCGAATGCCGGCGTGGTGGCTATGCCTGACCCGCGTCTTGATAAGCTGGCAACCATTGTGAATCCGCAGCGTGTTCTGCCAACCACCATGGAATTTGTGGATATTGCCGGCCTGGTAGAAGGTGCTTCTAAAGGTGAAGGTCTGGGTAATAAATTCCTGGCCAACATCCGTGAAACGGATGCGATTGCTCACGTAGTACGTTGTTTTGAAAACGATAACGTTATTCATGTAGCCAACAAGATTGACCCGCAGGCTGATATTGAAATCATCAATATGGAGCTGGTAATGGCGGATCTGGAAAGCTGTGAAAAGCAGTTGCAGCGTGTTGTTCGCACAGCTAAAGGTGGTGATAAGGAAGCGGTTGCTCAGAAAGCCCTGCTGGAAAAGATTGTTCCGCATCTGGAAGAAGGCAAGCCGGTTCGCTCGCTGGAGCTGGATGAAGACGAATTGAAGCTGTCCCGCATGTTCCACCTGCTGACTACCAAGCCGACTATGTACATCGCCAACGTCGATGAAGATGGCTTCGAAGATAACGAGTATCTGGATAAGGTGCGCGAGATTGCTGAATCAGAAGGTGCTGTGGTTGTACCTATCTGTAACAAGCTGGAATCTGAAATCTCCGAGCTGGAAGACGAAGAGCGTAACGAATTCCTGGCTGATCTGGGCATGGAAGAGCCGGGTCTGGATCGTGTGATCCGTGCCGGTTATGAGCTGCTGAACCTGCAGACTTACTTCACTGCCGGTGTGAAGGAAGTGCGCGCCTGGACTGTAAAAGTTGGTGCTACAGCGCCGCAGGCGGCCGGTGTCATCCACACGGACTTCGAGCGTGGCTTTATCCGTGCTGAGGTGACCAGCTACGATGATTTCCTGCAGTACAATGGCGAGCAGGGCGCTAAGGATGCCGGTAAGCTGCGTGTTGAAGGTAAGAGCTATATCGTCAAGGATGGCGATGTGATGCACTTCCGTTTTAATGTGTAAGCGCTAAATCTTTAAGCAGCCCGGAGCGCTTTTCCGGGCTGTTAGACTTTTTGCCAACTTCCTTCCAAGCCCTGCCTGTCTTATGATGTTCCTCTGTTCTGGTGCTGCTGGACTGAATTGAACCATGCCTTCCCCATATTTCAATTTGCTATAATAAATACCTCTAAACCAAACCTAATACCTTTGTCTAAGTGTTTTCCGAAGCGTTTTTCCCTATGATTATCAGTGTCAGAAAGGAAAGCACATGGAGTGCTTCAGGAGCAACTTATGCCACAGGTTAAACGCAGTTCATATAGCACTGCCCCGGCCCCGACTTATGACAGGAGGCCGCGTCGCAGTCGCAATGCAAAGTCTCGTCATCGTCAGGTTCCGGCCAAGCGCCATATGAACCGTAGACCGGTGGCTACACACAGGAATCGTCCGGTAAGCAAGCCGATTACGGAGCGCAAGCCTTCGATCCTGAAAGAAGTCGTTCGTTATGTTGGTTTGGCTGCTATGTATGGCGCTGCAGGTGCCGTAGCAGGTGCGGTAGTCGGCACTGTTGCCACAGGTTCTGGTTTAGGTATGGGTACAGGTATTGGTGCAGGTGTTGGAGCGGTGTGTGGTATTGCTTACGGTCTGTTCCGTGCTTATACCGGTCGTAGCCTGAGACGTGGTGCTGAAGGTGCCATCAAGGTATTGCCGATGGCTACCAGCCTGCCGATGGGTGGTAACCCGATGATTGGTCAGATGTTGACCAGTAATTCTGGTCAGGCGATTCTCAGCGATGCGTTGGTTGAAGGTGCTGACTTTATCGACCATGATGCTGACATCCGTCGGATGAGCCGCCGCAAGGATCGCTTTGCCCGTAGTCGCAAAGTAGCTGCCAACAAGCTGAGTGATGTAACTAACCACTATTTAGGTGGTTATGAAGAAGAGGAAGCTCCCCGCAAGCCCCGTCGCTCGAAAGCGCCGAAGCGTGCGAAGAGAAGGCATGACCACAGGGTTTATGCCTGATCCCCTTCAAACCGGTCTCCGCCGGGGCTGTTAGGAAGAATAAGGTTAAGAATGACCGCAGCCACGGCGCAGAGACCAACTCCCTGCAGATTAAACTCCCCGAAAGTCAGTGCCATATTTCCCAGCCCCAGAACCAATACCAGTGACACAATAATAAGGTTTCTGGAATTCCCCAGATCAAGGCGGGCTTTTAACAGGGTGTTCAGCCCAACAGCGGCGATAGTCCCAAACAGCAGTATCAGAATGCCGCCCATCACCGGTACCGGGATGGTCTGTAAGATAGCCCCGACTTTTCCGATAAAGGCCAGTAGAACCGCAAACACGGCTGCCCAGGTCATAATGGTTGGATTAAAGGACTTGGTAAGCATGACCGCACCAGTCACTTCAGAGTATGTGGTATTGGGTGGTCCGCCAACCGCAGCAGCGGCCGAGGTCGCCAGACCGTCGCCCAGCAGGGTGCGGTTCAGTCCGGGTTTCTGTAAATAATCCTTCCCGGTAACGCCACCAATGGCCACAACATCACCAATATGTTCAATAGCGGGTGCCAGCGCCACAGGCAGCATAAACAGGATTGCATTGATATTGAATTCGGGGCCGGTAAATGCAGGCATGGAAAACCATGAAGCATTTTGTATGGGGGTGAAATCAATAATGCCACTCGCCAAGGCTGTCAGGTAACCGGCAATAATGCCAAACAGAATAGGGATCAGTTTAAAAAAACCTTTGGCATAAGTGGATATCAGCATTGTGGTGCCGAGAGCCACAGCAGCAATCATCAGTGCGGTATTTTGCTCAACCAGTACTGCACTGCCGTCACCGGTTTTGCCCATAGCCATATTGACAGCAACCGGCGCCAGCCCCAGACCAATAACCATAATGACCGGACCAATCACGACTGGCGGGAACAGGCGGTGAAGAAAATCTGTACCGCGCAGTGTTATCAAAACGCTCAGAGCGACATATACGATACCGGCACCCATCAACCCACCCATCGTAGCGGCAATGCCCCACTGCTGAGTGCTGTAAATAATCGGAGCAATAAAGGCGAAAGATGAAGCAAGGAAAATAGGCACCTGACGGTTTGTGACAAGCTGAAAAATCAGAGTGCCAACCCCCGCAGTAAACAGAGCCACATTGGCGTCCAGTCCTGTTAACAAAGGAACAAGAACCAGAGCGCCGAAGGCAACAAACAGCATCTGGGCACCCACAAGCGCGTTGCGGGCTGATGATAGCGATAGCATTATGGGCTCCGTTATTTTTATTTAAGGTTGCGGAGGAGTGGTAAGCCCGGCAGTTCTGCCGAGCTTATGTGTTGCATTATTGTATCGCGAATTATTTGGTACCGAAAATTTTATCGCCCGCGTCACCCAGCCCCGGGATGATGTAGCCATCTTCATTCAGGTGGCTGTCTACTGAAGCGGTGTAAATGCGCACGTCGGGGTGTGCCTCGGTTACCGCTTTGATGCCCTCTGGTGCAGCAACCAGAATCAGAACGCGGATTTCCTTACAGCCAGCTTTTTTCAGCATGTCAATCGTCGCAATAACGGAACCGCCTGTCGCCAGCATGGGGTCGATAATCAGCGCCATACGCTGGTCGATATCTTTAACCAGCTTTTCAAAGTAAGTAACAGGTTCCAGTGTTTCTTCGTTACGGTAAAGACCAACAACACTGATGCGGGCGCTTGGCAGCAGCTCCATAACGCCGTCCATCATGCCCAGACCGGCACGCAGAATGGGGACTACGGTAATTTTCTTGCCTTTTAGCTGGTTAACTTCGATTTCACCATTCCAGCCATCAATGATGGTGGGTTCTACAGGAAGGTCTTTGGTTGCTTCGTAAGTGAGGAGGGTGCCAACTTCGCTGGCCAGATGACGAAAACTTTTAGTGCTGATACCGGCGGCACGCATCAGACCCAGTTTGTGCTGAACCAGGGGATGCTTGATTTCCTGTACGTTCACGGGAGGGGGAACCTCTATGGTTTCGTGGGCAAATTCTATCCATTTTACGCCAGTTTCCAGCGCTATAAAATGAAACTTGTTTGTCATGAGTCAATCATATAAAAGCAAACTTTCATTTTATACTGAGCAGTTGTTTATTATTATTCACTGCTTATCTTTTAAATGCTGATCCAGCCGTTACATGGCTGGCTGCCGGATTTTTCTTCTTTCCGGCAGTTGCTGGTCAGTAGTATCCTGACACGCGCAGCGGCCTGTCTTCCCTCTTGGCCCTGCCGGAATCAAAGAGGAACTCTCTAGATGACCCCTGATCTTGACCATATCCGCCAGGTTATGGATGAGGCTGATTGCCTTTACACCGAGTCAGAAGTGGAAGCTGCCATTGACCGTATGGCTGAGGCGATCACCGATAAGCTGGCTGATTCCAATCCTCTGGTTTACACCGTGATGAATGGTGGTCTGGTGCTGGCAGGCAAGCTGCTGACCAAGCTGAAGTTCCCGCTGGAAAGTTCATACATCCATGCAACCCGTTACCGTAATGAAGTGACCGGTGGTGAGCTGTTCTGGAAAGTTGCACCGACAGAAGTAATTGAAGGGCGCACCATTTTGATTCTGGATGATATTCTGGACGAAGGTTACACCCTGCAGGCGATTGCTGATTACTGCAATGAGCATAAGGCAAAAGCCGTTTATACTGCTGTGCTGACTGATAAGATGCATGATCGCAAGGCATCGCCTGATCTGAAGGGAGACTTCGTCGGTCTGGAGATCGAAGATCGTTTTATCTTTGGTTACGGGATGGACTATCAGGGCTACTGGCGTAATGCGCCGGGCATTTATGCACTGAAAGGTCATTGATTTAGTGTGGTTGGTGATGCTGCGATATTCATCGTGGCATCATTCCTGATCGTCTTCTTTGTCTGATTTTATGTTTTTCAGCGTCTGTTTATTGGTTTTCTGCTGTTCTTTCAGTTTTCTCTGCTGGTCTTCCAGTTGGGATTTCAGGTCTGCTTTTTTCTTTCTTGCCTCCTGAACATCAAGTCGATCCTGCCCGTGCCTGTCTGATTTGCTTTTTGGCTTTTTGGTGTCTTCAAGCTTCTGGTCGTAATCTTCTACCTTTGACGTTAGCTGACTTTCCAGTTTTGAAGCTTTCAGCGTACGACCTTCGTCGTTTTTTTGTGCTTTTGCGAGTGCTGTTTGTTTGGTTTGCAGTTCGGCTTCAATATCTTCTTTCAGCTCTGGGTTTTTTGCGAGTTTTTTCCTGAGTTTGGAAATATCCTGCTCTAGCTGACCTAATTGCTCTGAACGGAATTTCTGTGAGCGCTGACTGGTTTTTTGGGTTTGTTTCAGTGTTTCTTTCAGTTCTGTGCGTTCTTTTTTTAGCGCCTCCCTTTCTAGAACTGCTTCTTTTGAGGCGTTTTTCTTGGCTGATTTTTTTGTTTTACTGGCTGCTGATAGCTCGTCTTTCAGGCCATCTATTTTTTGTTTCTGGGTTCGGGTACTTGCCTGCTGTACCAGTTTTTCACGTTTAAGTGTTTTTCTGGTCAGAGCTCTGTCTGTGACATCCAAATCTCTTTCTGCGGCTTTTCTCTCTTTTTTGGTTGTTTTGATTTCCTTGCGAACGGTGGCAAGTTCATCTTTGATTTCTTGTTTTTGAGCGCGAATGTTTTCCTGAGCTGCAAGTACAGAGTCAACACGCTCTGCGCTGTCTGCCTCGCCAGTAATATAAATAATTTCTCCATCAGGGAGGGTTAGTTCGATTTCATCACCTTCTTCAAGAGGGTGGGATATCAGTTGCTCGGGGTTTTTCAGGGCTGCCAGCTCAATTTTTAACTCTGCTTTGCGGTTAGTGCTGGTTTCAAGCGCTTCAGTTTTACTGCTGATTGTTTGTTGTTGTGCCGCTTTGCTGGTTTGCAGTGTATGCAGTGGTTGCTTGGCTTGGATTTTAACTGCACTTCTTAATCGGATTGATTTTCCGGGCAGTTTAAAGCCCTTCGGACGCGAAGGTAGGTGTGGGCGTGGCAGTTTAATTTTTCTGACTGTGACAATGCCGCTTTTAACTTTGGATGCCAGGTTTGAGAATTTATTTCCTACGGCTCTGGCAATGGCTTTGCCGCCTTTTATGGCAAGTTTGCCTCCGCCAATAGCTGCTGCACCGGCTGCTCCGGCGACAAATGTAGCTCCTTTTTTGATTCCTCTTGCTGCTACGCCGAGTTTATTCCAGGTGGCTCCGCCGATTTCTTTGGCAGCTTCTTTCAGGAGTGATCCTCCTCTGGCATAGCTTCTGGTCAGTGCCTCTGTTTCTTCTTTCGGGGCTTCGGTTATGTTGAACTCATCGAGTGGCTTTGTTTCTTTTCTTTCCGCAGCGCTGGCTTGAGGCAGGTTGGGTGTTGCCTGGGTTTTCTCGACAGAGCGGGAGCCAAGTTTGCCGACTTCATTGTCTGATTTGACAGATTGATCAAGCCCGCCTGTTTGGGTCTGATCGACTGGGCCTGATTGAATTTGACCGAGTGGGGGCATAAACCGGCATCCTTGCCGCAAGTAACTATCGGGTTGCTTTTATTTCTGGATGTATTGATTTAAAAGCACTTCATATAAGTATTGGCAAAGAGTTTGGCTGGTGGAGGGGGTCATTAAAATAATTTGAAATTTATAATCTGGAATTTATAACCATTTGCTCTGTAGAATGCATTTATTCCTTCCCGTGCCGTCGTTGAGCTAAGAGTCGAATAATGAAAAAAGATAAGCAGAAGGTTATTGGTGAAGAAGTCTCTGAGGAGCGGCTCAGGTCTTTCCTTGAGCTGAAAGGTCCGAAGAATGAGCCAGATGACTATCATATTCTGACGCAGGCTTACCGCCATCTGAGGGTGGAGGACTTTGCTCGCTTTGTGCAGATATTCAAGAGTGATGGGCGAAATATCGAGGTGGCTTCTGGTTCAGGAGTAAGCTTCAAAGAGGAAATCGCATCGCATCGCAATGGTGCGGCTTACGCTGAATGTCTTGAATAGAAAAGAAAAATGGTAGCAACGACTAGATTCGAACTAGTGACCCCAGCATTATGAGTGCTGTGCTCTAACCAACTGAGCTACGTTGCCATTCCGGTTTCTGTCACAGGACAGAGAAAATGGCTGGGGTGGCAGGACTCGAACCTGCGCATGACGGGATCAAAACCCGTTGCCTTACCACTTGGCGACACCCCAATAAAGAGATGGCTGGGGTGGCAGGACTCGAACCTGCGCATGACGGGATCAAAACCCGTTGCCTTACCACTTGGCGACACCCCAGCAAAAACTATATGTTCCGGTTTCTTCTCAGAGAGAAGAGATGGTAGCAACGACTAGATTCGAACTAGTGACCCCAGCATTATGAGTGCTGTGCTCTAACCAACTGAGCTACGTTGCCGCCGAAACACGGAGCGCATTTTCATGATTTGAGGGGTAACTGTCAACCTTGAGTCTGTCTTTTTTAAAAAGTTTGTGGTTGTTACTTATCTTTTTGTCAGGGGTCAGTCAGATGCAGCCACAGTTAATGTAGAGGATCATTTATGAATAATTTTTGTCATCGACGTGCCAATCCTGCACGATTCTGGAACAAAAAAGCATAAAACATGTTCTCTTTGTAATTCAGGTACCACTTGGCAACCAGCGTGGATGAATCAGGTTGTTGACCTGGCTTCATAAAAAACTCCTGAAAAGACCCCTTTGCTCTGCTCTGTTGTCTCTTGAATCGCATCATCTGCTGCAGAAGGTAGCGCCGCATTGAAGAGTCATCGGAATATTTGTCCGGGGCATCTCGGGTTGTTATTTGTCCGCCGTCGTATTGCGTTTTAAACAGGCGGAAAATTTCCATCATTCCATCGAGGGACTTATTTGAATCATCTCCTTCATAATACCAAACTTGTATAAGCTTTAGTCCTGAATCATCAAAAACAAAGGATATATTCCGGTTTTTGCCGTCAAAAAAAGCATTAAATGTTTCTGCTCCACCTGTGATTCTAACTGGATAATAGGGACCAAATTCCTTGAAACTGCATATTTTTTCTTTTGACATCCCCAGTCGCCAGGGACCAATTTCGCATTCGCCCGCAAGAGCGGCGGTAGAAAATAAGAACACAAAAAGAAGCGTAAATATTTTCATTACTTATGAGAGAGCTATACGGTAAGAATTTTAAACTCAGGCATGCATCCAGCAAGCCTGAGAACCGTTGAGAGTTGTAGTTTAGTCGAAAGTTATGGCTTAGTTGTTATGCCGTTTCTTTTTTAGCTTTAGCAGGCTTTTTAGGTGCAGCCGTTTTAGCGATGCTAACCAGCGCCTGATCTTCAGCTTTTTCACCTTCAACAAAATCTTTGCCGAAGTAGCTGGCAACCAGCACGTCTTTCAGTTCACTGATCAGCGGGTAACGTGGGTTAGCGCCGGTGCACTGGTCGTCAAAGGCTTCAACAGCCAGATTATCCAGCTTGGCCATAAAGTCAGCTTCCTGTACGCCAGCTGCTTTAATGGACGTCGGGATTTCCAGGTTAGCTTTCAGCTCGTCTAACCAGTTCAGCAGGCACTCAACCTTCTGATCAGTGCTGTCGCCCGGCTGAGTCAGGCTCAGGTGATCGGCAACTTCAGCGTAACGGCTGCGAGCCTGTGGACGGTCATACTGGGAGAATGCTGTCTGCTTGGTCGGGTTGTCGTTAGCGTTGTAACGAACAACGTTGGAAATCAGCAGCGCATTCGCCAGACCGTGTGGCAGGTGGAATTCAGCGCCGATCTTGTGTGCCATAGAGTGACAAACACCCAGGAAGGCGTTGGCAAAGGCGATACCAGCGATGGTTGCCGCATTGTGCACTTTCTCGCGGGCAATCGGGTCGTTAGCACCATTCTTGTAGCTGGAAGGCAGGTATTCCTTCAGCAGTTTCAGTGCCATCAGCGCCTGGCCGTCAGAGTATTCGTTCGCCAGAACAGATACATAAGCTTCCAGTGCGTGGGTAACCGCGTCGTAACCACCAAAGGCAGTCAGGGACTTAGGCATATCCATAACAAGGTTGGCATCAACGATTGCCATATTAGGCGTCAGTTCGTAATCAGCCAGCGGGTACTTCATGCCGGTCTTGTCGTCGGTTACAACCGCGAAAGGTGTGACTTCAGAGCCGGTACCGGAAGTCGTAGTGATGCAAACCAGTTCAGCTTTCTGACCCATTTTCGGGAACTTGTAGATACGCTTGCGGATATCCATAAAGCGCATTGCCAGATCTTCGAAGCAGGTTTCCGGGTGCTCGTACAGAACCCACATGATCTTGGCGGCATCCATTGGGGAGCCACCGCCCAGAGCGATGATTACGTCAGGCTGGAAGCGCTGCATGGCTTCAGCACCGCGCTGTACCACGTCCAGCGTCGGGTCAGCTTCTACATCGTAGAAAGTATGAACATCAATGCCGCGTGCTTTCAGTAGAGAAATAACTTCATTGGCGTAACCGTTATTGAACAGGTAGTGGTCAGTAACGATGAAGGCGCGCTTTTTGCCTTCCAGGTCGCTCATTGCAACCGGCAGGCTGCCGCGACGGAAGTAGATGGATTTCGGAAGTTTGTGCCACAGCATGTTTTCAGCTCGCTTGGCTACGGTCTTCTTGTTGATCAGGTGCTTCGGACCAACGTTTTCAGAGATGGAGTTACCACCCCAGGAGCCACAGCCCAGTGTCAGGGAAGGTGCAACATTGAAGTTGTACAGGTCGCCGATACCACCGTGAGAGGTCGGGATGTTGACCAGAATACGGGCAGTTTTCAGCTTGTTACCGAAATACTTGACGCGATCCTTGTTGGTATCCTGATTGGTGTACAGGCCGGATGTATGACCAATACCGCCAAGGTCAACCATCTGGCATGCCATGGTGACGGCGTCTTCAAAACTCTTGGCACGGAACATACCCAGTGTCGGAGACAGCTTTTCGTGAGCAAAAGGCTCATCAACAGAGATACCAACACCTTCGCCAATCAGAATCTTCGTGTTAGCCGGAACGGTCACACCCGCCATCTCAGCGATTTTAGTTGCTGGCTGACCAACAATTTTAGCATTCAGGTTACCGTTGATCAGAATAATCTCACGAACCTTGTCAGCATCTTCTTTGCTGAGAACATAACCATTGTTGGCGGAGAACAGTTCTTTTATTTCGTCGTATACTTCGTCCATAACGATAACGCCCTGCTCAGATGCGCAGACAACACCGTTATCGAAAGTCTTGGACATCAGTACGGAAGCAACTGCACGCTTCAGATCGGCAGTTTCATCGATAACAACAGGTACGTTACCGGCACCTACACCGATTGCTGGCTTACCGGAAGAGTAAGCCGCTTTAACCATGCCCGGACCACCGGTAGCGAGAATCAGGTCGATATCATCGTGCTTCA
The DNA here is from genome assembly GCA_965261725.1 of Endozoicomonadaceae bacterium. Classification (GTDB taxonomy): domain Bacteria; phylum Pseudomonadota; class Gammaproteobacteria; order Pseudomonadales; family Endozoicomonadaceae; genus CANDOC01. The sequence goes on from CBDHDU010000031.1 coordinate 41,105, forward strand.
TCAGTGCATTGGAAAGCTCAACAGAAGGTTGATCAATCCAGCCGATAATATCTCTTGGCGCGCCTGCTTCTACAGCCGCGTCCATCACCAGTTTGGCGGCGGCATTAGTAGAGTTCTTGGCACGTGGGTGTGGCGAAAAAATGATACCGTTACGGGTTTTCAGGCTGATCAGTGATTTGAAAACCGCAGTGGAAGTCGGGTTGGTCGTTGGCACAATACCGCAAATAATACCGATTGGCTCAGCGATGGTGATGGTGCCACCAATTTCGTCTTCTTCCAGAATGCCGCAGGTTTTTTCATCTTTATATTTGTTGTAGATGAATTCAGAAGCAAAGTGATTCTTGATGACCTTGTCTTCCAGAATACCCATGCCGGACTCTTCAGCCGCCTGCTGTGCCAGTGGAATACGGGCATTGTTGGCAGCCATGGAAGTAGCGCGGAAGATCGTGTCAACTTGCTCCTGAGAATAGGTCGCAAATTCAGCCTGCGCCGCTTTGACGTGGGCAACCATTTCTTCCAGTTCAGCCATGTTAGTAACAGGCATTGTCAGACTCCAGTCTTAGTGTTGAAAACGTTTTAGTAAAAATGCGAGGGTGTTAATTTCGTTTGGCAGAGGGGCGGCCTTGGCGGGAATATCACACATGCTTAGTAAAATTCTCTCGGCGGCGTATTGTGGGGAGAGAGCAGGTAAAAAAGTTGATGTACGTCAGTGTGTAGATAGGTGTACATATTATTTTTGAAACAATACGTAACAAGTGTAAGTGCGATGTTAGTGTTCATACAGGTGCTTGCAAGTGGAAGCTACAACAGTCATTTTAGACGATGATAGCTACTTGCCTTGTCTGGAAACTGATTTTTTGAGAGCTGGCTATTACCGGCTTTTGGTTACTTCTAGTTGTTCTGCAGGTGTGCCACAGCAACGTTCAAGCTTGCTAGCTTGGCTTTAACGAGCAACCTTTAAGGTTAATCATCAAGATCTTTCAACATCTTTTCTGTATCTGCATTTTGTTCCGCTTTTTCCCTTAAAAATTCCTGTGCATCCTCTCTGAACCGAATTAGTTCCGGGTGCTTTTCGGCGATATATGTTTTCAGGCGTCCGGCGGCTTTTGTATATCCTCCTTGAATAGCACACAGGTAACCTGATGCGACCTCCTCCGGGCGTGCGTCTGTTTTTCCCTGATCCTGAAGCCATGCCAGACGATGGCAGGCTATTGGAACACAGCGCCTGGCAAAAATACGATAAATAGGTTCTGCATGGTGGTAATGTTGTATTCGTTGGAAGACTTCGGCTATGTTCATAGCAATGTTTATGTCGAGCTGACCTATATATTCACAAAAAGGCTCGAAATTATCATTCATTGTTTCTGGGATTGAAAAAATATTTAGTTTTTCAGAGGTATTGCATGTATCTCTTTTTAATTGGTCTCTAGCAAACCGACTGTAAAATTTAGCAAGAGCAGCGGGACATCTTCTGGATAACATAAATGCAGATTTGAAAACCACTTTGGGGTCTGCAGTGACCGCAATTCCGTTTATTTCATTGAATGGAATTTGTGCTTTTTTTAATGCTGTGACGATTCCATCCATGAATTTTCGGTCGTAGTTGATTTCAATATGTATGCCGCTTTTCTCTAAATAACATCCTAAATAATATAGCAGCCAGCTGTTATACACATTAAACGCTTCAGTAGGCGGTGCTGTTAGTTTAATTGCGGTATACTCTGAGCTTTGCATAATGTGAAGCTCGGGTGATGTAATATTGGATAAAAGTGACAATATTGTGCCCAAGTGACCTCTGAGTTCATCTTTTTTTTCAGCTTCAAATGCCATCGCTGCGGGTGAGAGAATTGATCTGCCTCCAAGATTCTGGGCAATTAGGGAATATCCATTTCCACAATCAGGGATTAGAGAAAAATTTTGCCCCTCTCGTTCAACATGGGTGAGTTCAGGTGCATGTTCCGGGGTAGGGTCAGGGATAATGCCAAATACTGAGCAGGCGGTGGAGAATGTTTTGTAAGCATCGCATGATTCAATGAGCTCTGATCTTTCACTTAAAAACTCATGCATCCATTCTTTTTCTTTTTGGCAGGAAGTTACTCTTCTTTTTATCTGTCTGAGTAGTACACCTGCTCTGGCAGGGTCGTAGGTAAACATGCCGCTTAAAAAATGTATAGCCAAGAGAACAGATGCATGCAAACTTCCATTATTAGCATGTTTAGATAAAGTTTTCCGAAGCTGTTCTGTCTTCTCCCTTAAAAGATATTTTGCCCAAATACCCTTCGAAGGAATGACAGGGGGAATTAATATGGACTGTTCTGTCTCACTAAGATATCTATGGAGTAATAATGCTTCTGTTTCCTGAAGTAATTCTTTAATTGATGAAACTTGACACGTGACCTTTCTGTTTGGTGATTCTTCAGATGAAAGTTTGGTTGTGGTGACATCGCATTGACTTAAAAGACCAGTTGTTTTTATCTTTGGAACTCTCGAAGGGTATACTTCGATTTCTATCTCCGGCGGCGAGGCTATAGCAGAATTTATTATAAGAAACCCGAGAGATAATATTCTAAGTGTAACGATACTGATGCTTTTAATTAAAATACTATCCATAGTAGCTTAGGAATAATTGTTAGCAGCTGATTTTTATGGTGTGTAGCGGATCTTTATAAATAGCTGTTGGAACCCAACCAGCTATTTATAAAATAGCCGGTTGGGTTTTGAATGAAAAGTTACAAGCTCTTAATAGCCTCGAGCTGTTCTTCCAGACGAGTCTTGGCAACTTTTACATCAGCCAGTTTTGCACGTTCTTTCTCAACAACATCAGCTGGTGCTTTGCTTACAAACTTCTCATTATTCAGTTTGCCTTCAAAGCGACGGATTTCGCCGTTAAGCTTGTCGATCTCTTTACCGAGGCGTGCTATTTCAGCATCCTTGTCGATCAGCCCGGCCATCGGCACCAGTACTTCCATCTCACCAACCAGCTGCGTGGTCGCCATCGGCGCTTCTTCACCTCCAGCCAGTGTGCGGATGTTTTCCAGCTTTGCCAGAGAGGTCAGAAACCTGCGGTTTTCTTCCAGACGACGCAGGTCTTCTGCAGAAGCATTACGCAGGATAACTTCCAGTGGCTTGCTTGGGGCGATGTTCATTTCGGCACGAATATTACGGATGCTGACGATAAATGCCTTCAGCCACTCAATATCGCTTTCTGCCTGTGTATCTATCTGGCTCTCATCCGCAACCGGATAAGCAGCATTCATGATGGTTTCACCTTCAACTCCGGCCAGACCTTTAATCTGCTGCCAGATTTCTTCGGTGATAAACGGCATGAACGGATGCGCCAGACGCTGAATGGCTTCCAGCACGCGCACCAGTGTACGACGTGTGCCACGTTTACGGGATTCCGGTGCATTCTCATCCCAGAGTACCGGCTTGGACAGTTCCAGATACCAGGCGCAGTATTCATTCCAGATAAAGTCGTACAGGTTCTGGGAGGCGTGATCCAGACGGAACTCGGAAACATTCTTTTCAATCTGCGCTTCCAGATGCTGCAGGCTGGAGATAATCCAGCGATCCGCCAGAGTTAACTCAATTTCACCACCGTTCTGGCCGCAATCTTCACCTTCAGTGTTCATCAGCACATAGTTGGCAGCGTTCCAGATTTTGTTGCAGAAGTTACGGTAGCCTTCCAGACGCTTCATATCCCAGTTGATATCACGGCCGGTAGATGCCAGTGAATACAGGGTGTAACGCAGTGCATCAGTACCGTGAGCAGCAATGCCATCTTCAAACGCTTTACGGGTACGCTTTTCGATCTTGGCGGCCAGCTGTGGCTGCATCATGTTGCCGGTGCGTTTTTCGACCAGCGCTTCCAGATCAATACCGTCGATCATGTCCAGCGGATCAAGCACGTTGCCCTTGGACTTGGACATCTTGTCGCCGTTTTCATCGCGGATCAGGCCGGTAACGTAAACGTACTTAAACGGTACTTGCGGTTTGCCTTCTTCATCTTTCATGAAGTGCATGGTCATCATAATCATCCGGGCAACCCAGAAGAAAATGATATCGAAACCGGTGACCAGTACATCAGTCGGGTGGAAGGTTTTCAGGCGTTCGGTAGCTTCCGGCCAGCCAAGGGTGCCGAAGGTCCACAGGGCAGAGGAGAACCAGGTGTCCAGAACGTCATCATCCTGACGCAGTTCAACGTCGTCACCCAGACCATTGTTCTTACGCACTTCCGCTTCATCGCGACCCACGTAAACCTTGCCGCTGTTGTCGTACCATGCCGGAATCCGGTGACCCCACCACAGCTGACGGGAAATACACCAGTCCTGAATATCACGCATCCAGGAGAAGTACATGTTCTCGTACTGTTTGGGTACAAACTGAATGTCACCGTCTTCGACTGCTTTGATGGCAGGTTCCGCCAGTGGTGCCGCACGAACAAACCACTGATCTGTCAGCAGTGGTTCGATAACAACGCCGGAGCGGTCGCCGTAAGGAACCATCAGATCATGGTCTTTTACTTCTTCCAGCAGACCGGCTTCGTCAAAGTCAGCAACGATTTGTTTACGGGCAGCGAAACGTTCCAGACCACGATACTTTTCAGGAATAGTAGTATCAATGTCTCTGTTAACTGTGCCGTCGGTGTTGAAGGTTTCTGCCTGATCGCGGATATCACCATTCAGGGTCATCACGTTGATCATCGGCAGATCACAGCGATTACCGACTTCGTTATCGTTGAAGTCGTGTGCCGGGGTGATCTTCACACAGCCGGTGCCTTTTTCCATATCCGCATGATCGTCAGCAACAATCGGAATACGGCGACCTACCAAGGGCAGAATAATATCTTTGCCGATCAGCGCCTTGTAACGCTCATCTTCAGGATTTACGGCGACACCGGTATCACCCAGCATGGTTTCCGGACGGGTAGTGGCAACAACGATGTAATCCTTGCCTTCAGCAGTCTTTTCACCATCTGCCAGCGGGTAGCGCAGGTGCCACATGTGGCCTTTAACGTCTTTGTTTTCGACTTCAAGGTCAGAGATCGCGGTATGCAGCTTCGGATCCCAGTTAACCAGACGCTTACCGCGGTAGATCAGATCGTCTTCATACAGGCGCACGAAAACTTCCTGAACGGCTTTATAGAAGCCTTCATCCATGGTGAAACGTTCGGTATCCCAGTCAACGGAAGCACCGAGACGGCGCAGCTGGTGGGTAATGGTGCCGCCGGACTCTTTTTTCCATTCCCAGATTTTGTCGGTGAAAGCTTCGCGACCATAGTCGTGGCGAGTCTTACCTTCTTCTGCCTGAACCTTGCGTTCTACGACCATTTGGGTCGCAATACCGGCGTGGTCAGTACCAACCTGCCACAGGGTGTTGCAACCTTTCATGCGATGGTAGCGGGTCAGGGCATCCATAATGGAATCCTGGAAGGCGTGACCCATATGCAGGCTGCCGGTTACATTCGGCGGCGGAATCATGATGCTGTAGGGCGTACCTTCACCGGAAGGAGCAAACCAGCCCTTCTCTTCCCAGGTTTGATACCAAGAGCGTTCAAGCTCGTGAGGGGAGTATGTTTTATCCATAGCCAGATCGTTGCGCCTGATGGGAAAATTGCAAAACGGCGTATTATATAGCTCTGCATGGTGCAGAGTTAAGCATAAAGCTCAAGTATGTTGGTTTAAGGAGAGTTTTGCTGGTTTATTTTGTCGGCTGACAATAAAAAACGTGCCTGATAACGCGTCATTCCTTAGAATCCACCCTGAATCAGATATGGAATGACAGAGTTCAATTTTAATAATGTCAGTACAAGAATCAGTAGTTTCGGATATCACTGAAGAAGCCTCCTTTCCTCCGGCGCCGCTCTGGCGGCGGCTGGCTGCCATTATCTATGACAGCTTTCTGGTGGTAGCGCTGGTGATGGCGGTCAGTGGTCTTTACCACTCGGTGGTGAATGTGTGGCTGGGTGGCTCTGAAGATGCAGGGGTCGGATTCGACCCGTTTCTTTTCGCTATTCTGCTGATTACGATTTTCAGCTTTTTTACTTATTTCTGGCGCGCCAAAGGGCAAACGCTGGGCATGCAGGTTTGGCGTATCCGGATTGAGCTTGAGTCCGGGGGAATGCCTGAAATGAAGCATTGCCTGCTGCGTTTTTTCAGTGCCATTCCCGCGTTGGGTGCCTGTGGTGCCGGGCTGTTATGGATGCTGGTGGATAATAAAAAGATGGCGATTCAGGATCGGCTGTCGAGCTCGAAAGTGATTGTTTTGCCTAAAGACTATTACAAGCGTTGATGTTCAGCACTTCTTGAACTTCGTGACGGTTTAAGCCCGTCAGCCTGCATTGCTCCTCATGATACATCCACTGATTTGCTGGGATTCCAAACTGGATGACCAGCAGGTTCCTGCTCAGTTGTGACCGGTTAATCGGACCACCATGAAGTAGTTTGGGATGAATAGCCGCAGCTTGTCCTTGCTTCAGTTCAAGAGCTGTGATGTGCTTATGCTGGCTCATATCCCGTGACTGCTGCTGATGCTCCCTGATAGCTTCCTCGTCACTGATGGCATGGCTTTTAGTAACGATTGTTGTACAGCCACTACTTTGGTTCATTCCTTCAAGTGGCAGAAGTAACCGGAGAAAGTTGTCTGAATCCTCAGGACAGAGGTAGCGGTTAGGGAAGTCACGGTGCCAGTTTACTGACGGCCCTTTAAAGGCAGGTTTTCTGGTGATATTGGAGAAATGGTAGATAACATTATCATTTTCCAGAATGGTCGCGGCAATATCCCATAAACGCGGGTTCATCATCAGTGCGGCAAACGCAGCTGACAGGTCAGCAAGCTCACCGATTATGAATGGCTCTTCTGTGATTTCTTCTTTGTTAATGCCGGGATTCCGCTGTTCAGGTAAATCAGACAACGGGTTATATAGCCTGGGAAAAATGACTGGTCTTCTCTGAAAATTTCGCATATTCGGTGGTTATCATTTTGTGCGGATTTCAGGTTAGCGTCGGAAGTAACATCGTCAAAAATCTGATAACCCAGTGCCTGATAGCTCATATCCACCTGCTGTTATGGTTGAGGAACGGTTGCTCGAAGCAGGCAGTATAGTTGCCGGGTCGGGAAGGCATCTTATTTCAGCTTCCAGAGGTATTAGTACTACCTAAGAATTAATATAAGCAGGAGTGATGTGATCATCTCTCTTTGTATCTTCCTCTTCTATTTGTTTAAGTAGAAGGAGCTGGACTAGATTTTAATGGTATATCAAGGAAAAGGGGGCTGGTTAAAATGGAAGTTTATAGCTACTCATTTGTATCGGATGCCTTAGTAATAATAAGGACAAGGTTTTGCCGAGCGCTTTTAAGTATCATTTGCCTATTGATGCCTGCTTTGGGTTTTGGCTCTGTGCAGACTCTCCACCCAAAATATCTCGATGTTGGTGTCCAGCCTGGTGTCAGCTGTGCTATTACGCGTTTCTTTCTCCAGCTTGCTGAGGAAAATGACCTGACTCTGAGGCTTGTTATCACTCCGCTCAGTGAAGTATCAAAACGAATGGTAGAGGGGGAATTTGATGTTTCTGCTCACGGCATATCGAACACGAACCAGTCGGCACCTGTCCATATAGCATCAGCATCAAAACCTTACTTAAAGGTAATGCGTGGTTTCACTGTATTGAAAACTTCGGAATTTGCAAGCAAGGAAATATTACCTGATGGAGCTAAAGTTGCTGTAATGGAAAACAGTACAGCTCACCAAGATCTTGAAAAAAAATATCCAGATAAGTTTGAATTAATAAGCATTCCTCAACTCGAGGGCAGCCCGCGCAGAGAACTAAAATCTGGAGTGATAGATGCCATTGCCGAAGGCTATACGGGGTTTTGGTTTAATCCGGACGATAAAAAAGATTTTACAATGATTGATATTCACGCCTTAGATGAAGATAACCCAAGCGGGGAAGCGTTGGTGTTTTGGGTGTTAAAGGAGGGCGAAGAGCTGCTGACAGCAATAAATTCTCAGCTTCACAGTATGGACGAAAATCCTTACAAGTATTTTCAGGAAGAGGGGCAATGCAACACCCGTTATGATTTTTCAAAATAATGAGCCGGGCTAATCTAAGCCCGGTGGTCACTTTCCAATATGGATATAGCTTTTTGTCTAACCTGCTCGTTTTAGAAGAACACTACCAATAATCAGGCACAGTACAATCGGCGTCAGTACAGCAATAATGGGTGAGAAACCAAATACCAGGCTGGACGGTCCCATCAGTTGCTGCAGAATCATAAATACCACACCGGTAATCACTCCGGTGAAAATGCGCAGCCCCATGCTGACGGAACGCAGCGGCCCGAAAACAAAGGAAATACCAATCATCACCAGCGCCAGAATGGAGAGTGGCTGGAAGACTTTGTTCCAGAATGCCAGCGCATACTCACCGGCATTAAGGCCTTGTTCTTCCAGATAATCCATGTAGGTTGCCAGGCCGCTGATTGCCAGATCATCCGGGTTCATTACTACTACTTTCAGCAGCGTTGTATCCAGATTTACATTCCAGGTTTCCAGCGATGAATTTTTGACCGTTACACCTGCCGGTGTGAAGACACTTGTCTGGATATCTTCCAGTACCCAGTGGTCATCCTGAAACAGCGCTCGCTTGGCATAACTGGCTTCTTTCAGGGTCATATCATCGTTGTACTTAAAGCGGCTGACACCATACAGCACGCCGTTAGGTTCAACGGCGTTAAAGTACATAAACTCATTACCTTCCCGGTGCCAGATGCCGTCACCGGAATAGGTGCCCTTGGCGGAACGGGCAATTTCACGGCCGGTTTCAGCCATCTGGCCGGTCCAGGGTGCAAGATACTCACCAACAAGTCCGCCAATCAGCATCAGTACCAGCGCAGGTTTAATCACTGCCCAGATAATCCGTTTCAGAGAGACACCGGCGGCACGCATCACAACCAGCTCGCTGTGTGCCGCAAGGCTGCCTAGCCCAACCAGACAGCCAATGAGGGCTGATACCGGAATGGCCTGATACATGGCTGTCGGGATATTCAGCACGGTAAACAATATGGCCTGAGGCACCTGATAGTTGGCGCGCAGCGCCTCAAGCTGAGCCATAAATGAAAACAGGGTGTTGAGGGCGACGATGACGATCAATACCAGCAGCATCGAGCCCAGCACATTAAAACCAATATAACGATCTAGTTTGCGCATAGTGAAATTCCCTGTCACACGCTGGCTTGACGACGAACCTGCAACCAGTGCTGCAGTGGCCCGAAGAAGTAAATAATAATGCTGATCAGCAGGAACAATATATGAACCGGCCAGACCCCGATACTGGCGGGAATATGTCCGTCTTCAATGGCCCCTTTGGCTGCAATTAACAGCGACAGGTAAAACAGATATAACAAAATGGCAGGCAGCAGTTTGGCATAACGCCCCTGACGAGGATTAACCCGGCTCAGCGGAACAGCCATCAGTACTACGATGGGGATCAGCAACGGAATTGATATTCGCCATTGCAGCTCGGCCTGCAGCTTAGGGTTCTCAGAGCCGATCAGGCGCTGGGTTGGAAATCCTTTTTCCCGGGTTGCTTCCTTTTTGACTTCATTCTGTGCCATCAAAACGCCATAGCGTTCAAACTTGGTTTCTCTGAAATCAGCCTGACCGGCGGTGCCGTCGTAGCGATAGCCGTCTTCAAGAATCAGGTAGCGTTCACCGGTTTCCTGCTGTTCCATTTTGCCTGAGCGGGACATAACCAGCGTCATTGCCGGTTCGGTTACCGATGCCTTGGAGTCGCGGTTAGCAACAAATACGCCATACATTACATCCCGGTCTTTGGAGAGTTTTTCAGCATAGGTTGCCCGTGATTTGCCGCGCAGGCTCTGGAAACGGCCGGGAACAATATTGTCGAACTCTGTCATGGCATCCTGACGGTTCAGAATGTTTTCAACATTCATGGCACCCCACGGGCTCATCCAGAAACTCAGATAACCCACAACCAGCATCACACCGATAGCAGGAATCATGGTCATGCGCAGCAGTTGCCCCTGACTCATGCCACTGGTTTCCAGTACCGTCATTTCGCTTTCAAGATACAAACGACCATAAGCGAGCATAATGCCGACAAACAAGCCAAGCGGCAGAATCAGTTCCAGAAAGCCGGGTAACCGATAGCCCATGATGGCGAACAGGAAATCCGCATTCAGCGAGCCTGTTGCCGCTTGGGCCAGATATTTAATGAACCGCCCACTGACAATAATCAGCAGCAGAATGCCACTGATAGCTAGCATGGTTTGTAAAACCTCACGGGTCAGATAACGAAAGATGATCAAAGCCGTTGCTTCCTTACTGAGTCTGGAAATAAACAATCATTGGCGTAAACTGTGGCTGCGGGTATGACCTGTGCTGTAATGCAGCACGAATACAGAGCCACGGTAACGTTTATTTCCTGTCCGAATGTCCATAGCAATGAAAATACCTTCATGCTTTCAGGGTGGTCAGGCCGGCAGGGCGAAACCCCGGTTGTTGCATACTCAGCTCTTAACTTGAAAATAGCTTAGAGTCTGTAGCCGTCATCTGGTTCACCCGTAATGAGCCCGGTTCTTTGCCAGTCACAACATGGCATAACCGATGGCTTCACTTCCGGTAAAGAAACAATTATCCATTAAACCCAGTTTATTGTCTCGTTGGAGTGATCATGGAATACACCGTAAAAAGCGGCGCCTCGGAAAAACAGAAGACGCAATGTCTGGTTGCAGGCCTCTCTACAGGCAAGCTGGCAGGCTCTGCAGCCCAGCTGGATGAAGCCGCAGGCGGATTGCTGGCAACCTTGAAAAAAAGAAAAGACCTCACCGGTAAATCAGGTGAAACCCTGATGCTTTCCCATGTGCCGGAATTAACAGCCGAGCGGCTGATGCTGGTGGGCACCGGTGACACCGGCAAAAAACCGATGGCTCCCAAAGCATTCAAGAAGGCGATGGCTGCCGTGGCTAGCAAACTGAAAGGCGCTGCGATCAAAGATGCGCTGATCTGTCTTGATGATTTTGATGTAGAAGGCGTCGATGCTGGCTGGAAAGCCCGTCAGGTTGCTGAAGCCGTTGAACATGCTTTTTATGCTTTCGACCAGTTCAAATCTGGTGACAAGAAAGATAAGCCAGCACTAACCAAAGTATCTCTGTTGCTGGCTGGACGCAAAGATGCAAATGCAGCGAAAGCGGGCGTAGCTCAGGGGCAGGCAGTTGCAGCAGGTGTTGCGACTGCCAGAACGCTGGGTAATCTGCCGGGCAATGTGTGTACACCAACCTATCTGGCCGAACAGGCCAAAGCACTGGCAGGCAGCGCTTCCAAGTTGACCGCCATGGCGCTGAGCGAAAAGGAAATGTCCAAGCTGGGCATGGGTTCTTTCCTCTCAGTCAGCCGGGGTTCTGCTGAAGAAGCCAAACTGATTGTGATGGAATACAAGGGCGGCAAAAAGAGCGAGAAACCTTATATGTTGCTGGGCAAGGGCATTACCTTTGATTCCGGCGGTATCAGCCTGAAACCCGGTGCTGGCATGGATGAAATGAAATTTGATATGTGCGGTGCTGCCAGTGTCATGGGTGCGATGACGGCTCTGGTTGATCTGGAATTGCCTATTAATGTTGTTGCGTTAATTGCTGCGGCAGAAAATATGCCGGGCAGCAAAGCGAGCAAGCCGGGTGATATTGTTACCTCCATGTCCGGCAAAACCATTGAAATTCTCAATACCGATGCCGAAGGCCGCCTGGTGCTGTGTGATGCGCTGACTTATGCCGAGAAATTCAAGCCCAAAGCGCTGGTGGATATTGCCACACTGACCGGTGCCTGCATTATTGCTCTTGGGCACCATATCTCAGGCCTGGTCGCTAATGATGATGGTCTCGCTGACCAGTTGCTGCAAGCAGGCGGAGATAGCATTGATCCGGCATGGCGTCTGCCCATGAACGAGGACTATCAGAAACAGCTGGATACCAACTTTGCTGATCTGGCCAATATCGGCGGGCGCGCAGCGGGTACCATCACTGCAGGCTGTTTCCTGTCTCAGTTTGCAGAAAAGTATCCCTGGGCGCACTTGGATATTGCCGGTACAGCCTGGGACAGCGGCAAGAATAAAGGGGCAACCGGACGTCCGGTACCACTGCTGGTTCAGTATCTGCTGGATCGTGCGGCTGAGGCTTGAGACTGAAATACAAGTGCAAATGCAAACCCAACAGGTTGACTACTATCTGATACCCGGTGCTGAGCAGCGCGAACAGTTTCTGTTCGCCTGTCGGCTGATCGACAAGGCATGGCAGCAGGATCTCGGGATTTTGGTGCTATGCCCTGATCAGGAAACCATTGAAATCTTTGATGAACTGCTCTGGAACTGGCGCGAAGACAGCTTTATTCCCCATGCAGCAGCGCCGGCAGAAGCGCCGGTTGAGGCTGTTCTGATTAACAGCAGACTGGATATAAAGCCGTCGCGTGATAACACGTTATTGCTTAATCTCAGTCATCAGGTTCCGGATGGCTTTGGACACTTTTCCCGTATTGGCGAAATTGTTTTTGAGGATGAGGCCTGTAAAGCCTCGTCCCGCGATAAATTCCGCTATTATCGTGAGCAGGGGTTCACGCCCCGCACTCATGACCTGAGGTCACGCAGGACGGGTTAAAGGATCGGTTAATGAGCCATGAACGCAGTACGGCGCATGAGCTGCTGGATGATCTTGAAGTCATCGAGCAGCTATTAAACGATAAGGTATCGTCTTTAAAAGATATCCCAGAGGATAATATTCCTGTGCTTGAGGATGTCGCGGAAGAGGTTACCGAAGATGTGCCGAAAACCATTCAGGCTGTTATCCACCCCTTAGTTAATACTCCGCTGGTCGTTTTGCCCGGTGTTAAGGCGACGCATGTGACGGAAGCAAAGCAGTCAGCGCCATCAACGCCCAAACCGCCACAGTTTATGCTTGCAGACTCACTGGAAGAACAGCTTAAGCTGGAAGGTGAGAAGATGATTCAGGGCGTGATTGATGACTGGTTACCCAAACTGGAATCCCGTCTCCGCCAGCACCTGAATGAGGTGCTGGATCAGTATGTCGGAGAACGGGTTGCCAGTTGGAATGATACTTCTAAGTCACATATAAAATAATTTACGCTGGGATTTATTGGGGAGTTGCTTTAGAAAAATAAAAAAGCAGCTTGCTCGAATTTCCACTATTTTTCATGCACGATACTATTGAGGTGTCGTTTGTTTTTGATTGTTTTTTGTATCGTTAAATCTTTTGTTGTTTTCTTTTAAATCCTGATGAGGATTTATCCATGATTCTTCAGCGTTTTATGCCAGCGGTATTATCCGTGCTGGTACTGGTGCTTTCTTTCAATGCTTTTGGTTGGTCGCCTTTTAGTGAACTTGTTAAGGAGCAAATTGATCAGTATGACTGTGATAAAACATTAAAGAGTATTCATGATGCACTAAATGGGAAATATAGTTCTAAACAAAAGTTCGGAAGTGATTCGAGTGAGGTTGTTACAAAGCAGCTTCAGGGGATCGCTGACTCTGTTACGCTTGCGTTTGAAATGGGAGCGGCTGAACAGCAGGGATTCAAAAAGGAGCAAAGAGGTCAAAGAGGTCAAAGAGGCGTTCTCGAATTTCCGGTAACTGATGCGAGTGGGCGTCAACATTTATGTAATGCTAAGTCAGCATCAGGCTTGTCTATAAAGTGTGGAAGGAATGACAAGCTATTTGAAGCGAGAAAACCATTATCAGCGATGGTAGATCATATGCTGTCAGATAGCTTTGAAACCATTGAGTATAGCTCGGATTGGTTTACAATGTTTTCTCAGGCGCAGGCCCGGTTGATTTCAGACTGTGTGCCAACTTATTACTGGGTTCTTCGAAATGAAGAATGGCTGTTTGCTGCTATCCAGCCTGATGGAACTTCCGCTGTTCTTAAATGGGGTGGGAATCAATTCTTTATAAATGATTATACTTCCAGGGAAGCGCTCATTATGGGGCTTATGCCATACCTGCAAGATGTTAGTGAGATGAATGTCGGTTATTTCCAGATCCCATCTAAAGCTGAAAGTACTGAAGTAGCAGCTACAACATCAGCGGCTGCAGGTGAAGGAACGGAAGTAGCGGCTACAACACCGGCGGCTACAGGCGGAACAACGGAAGTAGCGGCTACAGGCGAAACAACGGAAGTAGCGGCTACAGGCGAAACAACGGAAGTAGCGGTTACCCCACCAGTGGCTACAGGCGAAACAACGGGAGTAGCGGCTACCCCGGAGAAACCCGCTGAAACTTCAGCAACTTGATGCAAGCGGATTATTGACTGTAAAAGCCTTGCTTTATAGGTTGAGAAATCATGGCAGCAGAAAACTTCTACTGCCATGATCTTGCAGGGTGCTTTGTATCTATCAGGCAGGTTCTTGCTCGTTACGAATCTTGCGGACAATTGCTGTGGTTGAACAGTTATCCAGAAAATCCAGAACAGCTACTTCACCACCATAAGCATGAACAATCGGTGCGCCGACAACTTCTTCTACGGTGTAATCGCCGCCTTTGACGAGAATATCCGGACGTACTTTTTCCAGTAGTCTTTCCGGGGTGTCTTCATCAAAGCTGACAACCCAGTCGACAGCTTCCAGACCAGCTAGTACTGCCATACGGCGATCAACCGGATTGATTGGGCGGCCTTCACCTTTCAGGCGGGTCACTGAATCATCACCATTGATTGCCAGTACCAGGCGGTCTCCCTGCTTGCGGGCTTCTTTCAGATAACCCACATGACCGGCATGAACAATATCAAAGCAGCCGTTGGTGAATACAATACGTTCGCCACGGGCGCGGGCGGCTTCCAGCTGAATCATTAGCTGATCAACGGTCATAGCACCGCGTTCAGCACCGTGATCACTCTGAACCGCTTTTTGTAGCTCTGGCAGACTGGCGGTTGCCGTACCCAGCTTGCCTACGACAATGCCAGCGGCTGTATTGGCGAGGGCAGCAGCATGAGGAAGGTCACAGCCGGAAGCCAGAGCTGAGGCGAGTACAGAAATAACGGTATCACCGGCACCGGTGACATCGAAGACTTCCTGAGCCTGAGCAGGCAAGTGTAGTTCGGGAGCGCCGCCCTGCAGCAGGGTCATGCCATGCTCGCCGCGGGTAACCAGCAATGCGCCCAGTTCCAGCTCTTCGATCAGCTGGTGGCCTTTGGCGACCAGATCTTGCTCATCCTTGCAGTGGCCGACAACCGCTTCAAATTCGCTCAGGTTGGGTGTAATCAGCGTTGCACCGCGATAAACGGTGAAATCAGTGCCTTTCGGATCAGCCAGTACCGGAATACCACGGGTTTTGGCGAGGCTGATTAGCTGCTGGTGTGATTGCAGGGTGCCTTTGCCATAGTCAGACAGAATAACCGCATCAATGTCCTGCGCCAGCAGGTCGTGAGCCTTTTGTTCCAGTACGCTGGGGCTGAGCTCGGTCAGGGCTTCTTCATGATCCAGACGGATCAGTTGCTGGTGCTGACTGATAACTCGCAGTTTGGTGATAGTTGGAACGTCGTTCAGCTGAATAAAGTCACAGAAGACACCAGCCGCTTCCAGGCGTGTCTGCAGGCTCTGTCCGGCTTCATCCTTGCCGACAGCGCCAACCAGCCATGCAGGAGCGCCCAGAGCAGCAATGTTCAGTGCGACATTGCCCGCGCCCCCGGCACGGTCTTCTACATTGCCCACGCGAACGACGGGCACCGGAGCTTCCGGAGAGATACGGGAGGTTGAGCCATGCCAGTAGCGATCCAGCATAACGTCACCAATGACCAGAATACGGGCCTTGTCGAAGCGGGGTAGAGTCAGTTTCATAATCTATTTTACCGTGGGTCTCCATTAATAGACCCGAAACAAGCGTGTAAGTGCCGGAGTAAGGTGCCCGGCACGCTAAGCCATAAGTCTTATGGTCAGCGTACCGGTTTTATGTGTAAAGCAGTGAAATCAGCTGATCTGACCGTTATCTTCGCGGAACTGCATCTTATGCAGAGCAGCATAATGGTTGTCTTTCTCCAGCAGCTCAGCATGGGAGCCCTGCTCAATAATGCGACCTTTATCCATGACCAGAATCACGTCAGCATTCTCGATGGTGGACAGGCGGTGAGCGATAACCAGTGTGGTTCGACCTTTCATGACTTCATCAAGTGCCGCCTGAATATAGCGTTCGGACTCTGTATCCAAAGCTGAAGTTGCCTCGTCAAGAATCAACAGCGGAGCATCCTTCAGGATTGCTCTGGCAATCGCCAGACGTTGGCGCTGGCCACCGGACAGCAGTACCCCGTCTTCACCGATAAGGGTGTTCATACCTTCCGGCATATCCTTCACAAACTGGGTTGCGTAGGCGGCATCAGCGGCGGTTTGTATGTCCTGTTCTGAATGTTCGCTTAACCCGCCGTAGGCTATGTTGCGGGCGATGGTGTCATTGAACAGGGATACGCTCTGGCTGACCAGCGCGATCTGGCGGCGCAGGCTGCTCAGGGTGTAATCCTGTACCGGAACGCCATCCAGCAGAATTTCGCCTTCCGAATGCTGGTAAAAACGTGGAATCAGATTCGCCAGTGTAGATTTACCACTGCCGGACCGGCCAACAAGCGCGACTGTCTGCCCTGGCTGAATGGTGAAATTCAGGTTATGCAGTGCCGGAGAATCTGCATTTTCGTAGCAGAATGTCAGGTTTTTGAACTCCAGTTGCCCTTTAACCCGACTGGTTTCAACGGTGCCGCTATCTTCTTCAGGTTCTTCATCGGCCAGTTCAAAGATGTTTTCTGCTGCGGCTATGCCTTTCTGAATAGTGGAGTTTACTTCACTCAGCTGGCGGATTGGCTTTGGTAGCAGACCGGCGGCTGTCAGGTAACTTACCAGATCGCCGGTGCTGCCCTGAATATAACCGGTAGCGCGCAGATACAGGATCAGGAAGATCAGACCGGCAACAGCAGAAAGCACCACCAGTTGCAGCATGGGGGTGTGGGTTGCAGATACCTTAACCAGTTTCAGGTTCTGGTTAGTATTGCGGGTACTGGCTTTATTAAAACGGTCACGCTCATAATCTTCGCCGCCGAAGCCCCGGACGACCTGAAAACCATTGATAGTTTCAGAGGTAATATGGGTGACATCGCCCATCGTGTTCTGGATTTTTTTACTGAGCTTGCGGAAACGCTTGCTGGCACCGCCCACAACAAGGGCAATAACCGGGAGCACAGCAATAAAAACCAGTGTTAACAACCAGTTAGTCCAGAGCAGGTAGGCGAGCAGTGCAATAACGGTCAAGCCTTCACGCACCAGTACTTTAATAGCGTCGGTCGCTGCGCCGGTAACCATGCCGACGTTGTAGGTCAGGCGTGAAATCAGGTGACCTGAGTTATTATTGTCAAAAAAACTGTTCGGCAGGCGGATCATTTTGTCAAACAGCGTGGTACGCAGGCTGTGGACAACGCTCATGGAAACCTTGGCGATATAATAGCTGCCAAGGAATGAGCCGAGCCCCCGGATCAGACCGATACCGATTACACCAATAGGTACCAGGTAGACAAGCTGGGTGTCTCCACCTTCCAAGTATTCAATAAAATACTTGATGATAGCCGGGAACATGGGCTGGCTGGCAGCAAAAATGAGATAACCCACCAGACTCAGGGCAAACAGTTTCCAGTAAGGTCGGACAAAACCGAGCAGGCGAATGTACGCCTCAAAGCCACTGCTATCGGCTTTGGATGATGTTTTGGACATGGAATGTCGAGTGTTTTCGGAAAAAGAGGCTAAATATACCATAGCTGATGCGGGCTGCCATGCCTGTGGCTCTGTAAAGAAGAATTCACAGTTCATTACTTTTGGTTGCAAAAGAGCGGCAATCGTTGCAAAAGACAGGTCAAAAGGAATTGAGCCTCTGCCCCAAGACAGGCATGTTTATAACTATGAAGAACAGGATACAGACGTAATGAAGCGACTCGAACACCTCTTCAAGCAAAATCAGGCGTGGTCTGAGAACATCAAAGCCGATAATCCGGATTTCTTTACCAAATTGGCAGCCCAGCAGAAACCGGAATATCTGTGGATTGGCTGCTCAGACAGCCGGGTTCCAGCCAACCAGCTGACCGGTCTGATTCCGGGTGATATTTTCGTTCATCGAAATGTCGCGAATCAGGTTGTGCATACAGACTTTAACTGCCTGTCTGTCCTGCAATATGCCGTTGATGTGCTGAAAGTGAAGCATGTTATTGTCTGCGGACACTATGGCTGCGGCGGTGTCATTGCGGCGATGAAAGGTGAATCGCATGGCCTGATAGATAACTGGCTGCTGAATATTCGGGATGTATATGATAAATATCAGCCGCAGGTTGATGCGATTGCAGATGAGCATGCCCGCGCCAATTATCTGTGCGAAGTGAATGTTGCTGAGCAGGTTGCTAATGTCTGCAATAGCTCCATTGTAAAAAATGCCTGGGAGCGTGGACAGGAGCTGGCCGTGCATGGCTGGATTTACAGCATTTCAGATGGTTTGCTGCAGGATCTGGGACTGTGTATGGAAAAGACAGCAGAAGTTGAAAATATTTACCAGATTGGCTGCGACCTCTCCCAGTCCTATAAATAAGCTGTTGACCGGCAGCGACAGGTTAACAACTATAATCAATACCGGCGGTACTTTTTTATGGTTCGCCGGTTCTGTCTTTCCGGCCTTTATGGTTAAATAGCGCCCTTTTAAAATTCCTCCGAATGCAGACACTCACCGAAACCCGCTACCAATCCATGCGTGAAGGTTGCCGGGTCATAGAGAAAGATGGCTTCGGCGATAAAGTGCTAGGGCTACGTGACGGTACTATCCTTAAGATTTTCAGGGTTAAACGCACACTTTCGTCAGCACATTTTTTTCCCTATTCGCGCCGTTTCATGCTTAACGCCAAAATGCTGCAAAAGCGCGGTATTCCGACGATAGATGTTATTGAGCTTTATCAGTTGCCCACCAGGGGGCTGACAGCTGTTCATTATCGTCCGTTACCCGGTGATACATTGCGGCAGCGGTTGCGTGAGGTTGACAAAGGCTCGAATGAACAGTGTGAATTGCTGGAAAAAATGGCAACACTGACGACGAAGCTGCATGAACGAGGCATTTTATTTCGTTCCATTCATCTCGGTAACATTATTGTCATGCCGGACGGTGAACTTGGACTGATTGATATATCGGATATGCGTTGTCAGTCCCGGCCTCTGAGCCAGCGGCAGCGTTTGAGAAACCTGCGCCATATGTCGCGCTACAGCGAAGATGTTCAGGCACTGATAATGCCTGCATTCGTTGAGAATTATGCCCGTCAGGGAAATGTTCCCCGACAGGCCGTTGAAGAAATTTTCCAAGGCCAGCTGCTCCCGGCTGGAGCCTGAGACTGAATTTCCACTGAGGTAAAATAGGCGTGCAGGAAAAACTCCGCAATATTGCGATCATCGCTCACGTAAATTACTAGGTGCGGGACAGCTTGCGCCATTTACTGACAAAAAAATGCTCTATATACTGTATTTACAAGGGTTTTTGCCGGATTTTGTTAAGTTGTACTAAGGAACTAAAGACATAGTGCGACATCATGAGACGGCAAAAATATGTACAAAAATGTGTATAAATTTCAATTTTTCCAAGTGAGTAAAAAAATTTGTACACATTTCAGCAGTAGATAGGAGCAGTATATGGCGCTAACTGACGCATGGCTAAAGGCCAATCATGGGAAAAGCCGGAGCAAGACTGACCAAAAATCAGATATTAATGGATTAGGGGTCAGGGTATCTCCAAAAGGTAAAATAACGTATCAGGTGCGGTATAGGTTTAACGGGAAGGCAGAGCGAATAGATATAGGTACTTATCCCGCCAAGTCTTTAAGGGAAGCCAGAGGCAAAGCGGATGATATTAAAACGGATATTGCTAAAGGGCATGATCCAAAAGTTATTAAGCATCTCGAAAAAATGGATATACGCATAGGAATTTACGCATAGGAATTTCAAAAAATCATTATTCCAGTCATTCCTGCAATCTTTGGTTTTTCATCCTGCCAGCGTCCAATCATCTGGAATCATCTGGCTCTGGACGTTGTGTTTATCTGTTTGATACCCCCCAAATCCCATTGATTTGCCCGATATCGCCCTGAAATCCGGATTTCAGACGGATTGAGGGCGTGAACTATGCGATGGGTTTCGCAAGCGCAAGCTGTTGGTGGTGTTTGTACAGCTCGCGCTGCGGCTTGCCGCGGGTAATGCCGGTAAAGATCATCTGAGCCTGGCAGAGGATGCACTGCAGCGGATCGAGCCCAAAGGTCTGTTTCAGTAACGCCGGAAAGGTGATTTTCAGGGCGTTTCGTTCGGGCTGATTGAGCAGGTTGTAGACGGTGGGCAGCAATGTAGCCCTTACCCGACAGGCCAGAAAACCATAATACCGGATCATTCGGAAACCTTTGTCGGGAATATGTTGTGTCAGTCGCTCTATAAACGCTTCCCCTTCACAGGTTTCATGGCGGCGGGTTTTGGTGCGGTAATCCAGATACTCATACACAACGGTATCACCGCCATAGTGTTTCAGGCGCGACATGGCCAGCGGTGGTCGTTTGATATAGCGCCCCAGGTAGCTGATGGTGCGGTGGGGGCTTTTGGTGGCTTTGGCAAAATGGACGATCCAGTCCTTTTGGTATTGCTCATCGAGGAAATCATTGAAGCCGGAAAGGTCATGACAGCTGTCTTTCAGCTCGGAAGGCAGATCCAGCTCGCCACGTTTAAACGCTTCCCTGAGCAGGTTGATCACGCCGTAACGCCACGCGGGCATGATGGCGTTTTTGGTGAAGTAGACTGACTTCCATTGCTGGTTTCCGTCGTATAATCCGCCACGGGTCACAGAGAGGTGAATATGAACATTCCAGTTCAGCTTTCGGCCAAAGGTATGCAGTGCCGTGAAAATGCCAGGTGTCACGCCTTTTTTCCCGGCAAAGGCCTGCAGGCTTTTTGCCGCCAGTGGGCTCAGTTTACCCAGTAAGGTGCGGTTGATTCTGAACAGCTCCCAGAGTGCATCAGGCATCGTAAAGGTGATGTGTTGCCACTCAGTATCCGGCAACAGCGCTTTCTGGTCAGCAATCCACTGATCGGTCAGTTTTTTGCCGCAGGTATTACACAACCGGGCTTTACAGCCAAAGCAGATCTTTTTGGTGTGAGAGCATTCATGGTTGCTGCATACAAAGCTGGCATACCCCATGATCACCCGCCCGCAGGCCAGTACTTTGCTGATCGCATCAACCACTGCAGGGCGTATCGTATCGGCGTTGCGCTGGTAATAACGCCACCATAACTGATCGCGTAGCAGTAATTGTTTTAGTTTGGACGGCGGTCGGCTGGTCATACGGCCTCATCAATACAGTCGCACGGATGATAACGAATGCAGCCGGTGAAGGGGATGGCATCCTGAGGTTGTTTTTCAGTCGTCCTCCTCTGCCAGTCTTTTGCGTTTACGGTGTTTTCTGAATTTGTGATTGGCCAGCGCCTTCGCACTGTTGAGGGTCACCGGGGGCTGACACTGGGTACAGGTGCGTTCCCCGCTGTGGTGACTTTGGTTGTGACGTGGCCAGCGCCTGAGCACTGTTGAGGGTCACCGGGGGCTGACACCGGGTACAGGTGCGTTCCCCGCTGTGGTGACGGTGGTTGTGAGTGGCCAGCGCCTGAGCACTGTTGAGGGTCACCGGGGGCTGACACCGGGTACAGGTGCGTTCCCCGCTGTGGTGACTGCGGTTGTGAGTGGCCAGCGCCTGAGCACTGTTGAGGGTCACCGGGGGCTGACACTGGGTACAGGTGCGTTCCCCGCTGTGGTGACTGCGGTTGTGAGTGGCCAGCGCCTGAGCACTGTTGAGGGTCACCGGGGGCTGACACCGGGTACAGGTGCGTTCCCCGCTGTGGTGACTGCGGTTGTGATCGGCCAGCGCCTGAGCACTGTTGAGGGTCACCGGGGGCTGACACCGGGTACAGGTGCGTTCCCCGCTGTGGTGACTGCGGTTGTGATCGGCCAGCGCCTTCGCACTGTTGAGGGTCACCGGGGGCTGACACCGGGTACAGGTGCGTTCCCCGCTGTGGTGACTGCGGTTGTGATCGGCCAGCGCCTGAGCACTGTTGAGGGTCACCGGGGGCTGACACCGGGTACAGGTGCGTTCCCCGCTGTGGTGACTGCGGTTGTGATTGGCCAGCGCCTGTTTGTTGGGCAATGTATTGCCACATTCGCGGCAGATTTGGGGGCCGGAGTGGATAAGTGCCATGTGCTGTTGCAGTTGCTGATGGCGATAGTGCTTGCCACACTGAGAGCAAGCCTCCAGTTCTCCGTGCTGATGCTGTTTGAGGTGCGCCTGCAGCTTAGCCGGTATATAAAATTCACGTTGACACTGCCCGCACTGTAACCTGGCACCGAGCCGCCGGAGACGGATTAACGGGTTGCCGGGGGGCGCTGCGGGGGGAGAGCTGACCTCGCCGTTCTCCCCACCCTCGGCATCGTCAATGTCCATAGAGTCCGCCTGCTGGCTGCAGGTGGCCATCAGCGAAAAATCCGAAGCGGCCTGCCACTGTTGTAGGATGCCCAGCACCCGGGCTGTTTCCTGTTCCAGCAGCCGGATCCATTCCGAGACCGGACGGGGCACCCTGTCAAACTGACTATCCACACTGAACAGTTCAGGCAGCCACTGACCGCTCTCACTGACCAGTTGGGTCTCGTCATGGGGTAGCGCCTGCGCCTGCCAATACGGTATGTTTTCCGGCAGTAGTGAACGCAAGCCCCCGGTGGTGTCGTCATCAAGCTGTTCCCGCCGGGTTACCGGGGTTGTCAGGGCGCGTATCCGGTTAATGACCCCGATGCGTTCGCCGGTCACCGGGCCGGGACAGAAGGCACGTTCCAGCAGATCCATAGCGACGGCGGTCCAGACGGGCAACGGCAGATACAGCAAGGCTTGGCCGGATTCCTTTTTTTGCCAGTAAGGGTCGAGGTCGAGCATGACCGGCAGGCGCAGTACCGCACCACCGAGCCCCGAGGCTTCAGGCAGCCGGTTCTCGTTGAAGCCGATATTGCCGCCGTGGCGGTCTCCCAGCAAAATCCCGTGCTGCAGAAACAGCTGATAGATTTCAGCAAACCGCCACACCCAGGTCAGGGCGAAATCCAGCCGTTCGAACAACGTGGCTGAACCCATGGCCTCCAGCTGCCGGTCGGCAATAAAATCCACCGCTGACATCGCCATAACGGGCTTGTCTCCCCAGCGAAAGGCCAGTAGTAACGGACAGGTATGAAAAGCCAGCTGTTTATAACCCGGTTGCTGAATCGCCCGGTACAGGGTCAGCTCCTGTTCAAACCGCGGAATATGTTTTTTGGAGCGGGCCAGCTTGAGAATATAATCCGGATCACCGGGAAACCGGATGACCAGGCTGCGGTTGCCGTGAAACAGATATCGCTGTTGCCCGGCGTCAAACTGCTGGCAAAAGGTTTGCAGTTGCCGGTTGTCGCTCAGTGGGTTCTGTTGCTTTTGGGCAAGGGCCCAGAGTTTGTTCATTACCGGGCTGTTATCAATCAGCGCCTGCCGGGAGGCCGGGGTCAGGGGCGGAAATAAGGCAGACAGATCGTCTGGCGGTGCTTCTGTCTGCAACCGTAAGGCCGCCAGACCGGGAGCGGATGCGGTTGCCGTGGGTGCAGACGGTTTCGTCTGCGGGCTGTTGTTCGCCATCCCCCAGGGCAGGGAAGAAAATAACCAGTCTTCTATCGCCGGGGGGATCAGAGTGTCGTTGGATAACGATGCCGGTACGGTCGCATCCATGTCAGCATTTATGGGCAATGGATCTGCATCAACAGTACTGTGATAACCGCTGTCAGCTGAATCATGGCAGGCTTCAGATGTCGTGGGACGGGGTGGCTTGTGTGTGCACCGGGCTAGCTGCTGACGTGCCTGTTTGGCAGATAAGCACTGCTTTTTGGCCGGAGGGCGATGATCAGTTAACGCTTCCACTACGGAGGCGGTAAACAGCCGGGAAGGCCCCGGTTCGCCAACATGACTACAGACATCAGAGGCTGTTATGCCGGGCAAATGGGTCATCAGCGAGGCATTATCAGTCCAGACTGGCGGTCGGCAGGTGCGGCACCTGGCGATATGGTTTTCCAGCTCAGTCGTTGCAATCTGCTCCCCGCAGCCAACCGGACAAGGCCACAGCAGAGTGTTAAGCAGGCGGGCCGTGTTCAGTTTGCGGGAGAACTGAGATCGTCTGGCATGACAGTCGGGACATTTTGTTATGCTAGAGCCCGGCTCTTCGAGGTGGGCATCACACAGGCTATAGCCGCATTTACGGCACCAGGCAACCTGTGTTTCGATTAAACCCTGACACATATAACAGTACAGGTTCCTGCACCTGTCAGGCAGTTCGGTCGTTAACGAGTATGACTGCCCGTCAATAAAGACATCACGGGTTACCTTCAAGACTGCACAGAGGCATGAACCTGACAGCAATAATATTGTAAACGACAAAATACATGTGCAGAGTTTACTCATTTGCAGATTGTTGTTGTATCTGGTGAGGTATCATGGTTGTTTGACAGAAATCTTCAGCGTAGATCAAACGACAGTTTTTAGCCTGACGTTTAGTGCAATCAAAAAGTTGCCGCGCAGCGGCCTACGTTCTTTTGGTGTGAGAGCATTCATGGTTGCTGCATACAAAGCTGGCATACCCCATGATCACCCGCCCGCAGGCCAGTACTTTGCTGATCGCATCAACCACAGCAGGGCGTATCGTATCGGCGTTGCGCTGGTAATAACGCCACCATAACTGATCGCGTAGCAGTAATTGTTTTAGTTTGGACGGCGGTCGGCTGGTCATACGGCCTCATCAATACAGTCGCACGGATGATAACGAATGCAGCCGGTGAAGGGGATGGCATCCTGAGGTTGTTTTTCAGTCGTCCTCCTCTGCCAGTCTTTTGCGTTTACGGTGTTTTCTGAATTTGTGATTGGCCAGCGCCTGAGCACTGTTGAGGGTCACCGGGGGCTGACACCGGGTACAGGTGCGTTCCCCGCTGTGGTGACTGCGGTTGTGAGTGGCCAGCGCCTGAGAACTGTTGAGGGTCACCGGGGGCTGACACCGGGTACAGGTGCGTTCCCCGCTGTGGTGACTGCGGTTGTGAGTGGTCAGCGCCTTCGCACTGTTGAGGGTCACCGGGGGCTGACACCGGGTACAGGTGCGTTCCCCGCTGTGGTGACTTTTGTTGTGATCGGCCAGCGCCTGAGCACTGTTGAGGGTCACCGGGGGCTGACACCGGGTACAGGTGCGTTCCCCGCTGTGGTGACTTTGGTTGTGATTGGCCAGCGCCTTCGCACTGTTGAGGGTCACCGGGGGCTGACACAGGGTACAGGTGCGTTCCCCGCTGTGGTGACTTTGGTTGTGATTGGCCAGCGCCTTCGCACTGTTGAGGGTCACTGGGGGCTGACACAGGGTACAGGTGCGTTCCCCGCTGTGGGAGGCGCTTATATGGCTAGCTAATGATGCAGCTGTTTTGTAATACTTTTGGCACAGGGAACACTGAAAAGGTTTCTCGCCGGATTCAACCGTTTGAAAAACTGAAGGTGAAGGCGGATCTTGAGGTGATACTGTGAATTCGGTATCCGAACTGTTTGTTTCTTCTTCATCGTCGTCTGGCGGTTCTTGTTTAATGCAAGATGCACATTGTTTTAGCCATTGATCAATTTCAGGCAACACAGGAAAGTCATCAGTCACCTTTACAATTACAACCTCCGAATTGTCATCGAGTCGTATTTTCTTGATTTGTGGTTGGGATGATCCGGGTTCTGAGCTATTGTCTGCTTCATTTTCACCGGCCCCGGATGAAGGAATAAAAGCGCTTGCAAAAAAAGCTATCAAGCTTGAAAGGAAGGCACTTTTTATCTTTTTTTTGACCAGTTTCTTTGAATGGAGAAGAAAGTCATATGACGCTGACGGGCTACCTGAGAAAGAGCTTTTATTATAGGTCAGACAATAGGTTTGAGCCTGACGTTTAGTGCAATCAAAAAGTTGCCGCGCAGCGGCCTACGTTCTTTTGGTGTGAGAGCATTCATGGTTGCTGCATACAAGGCTGGCATACCCCATGATCACCCGCCCGCAGGCCAGTACTTTGCTGATCGCATCAACCACAGCAGGGCGTATCGTATCGGCGTTGCGCTGGTAATAACGCCACCATAACTGATCGCGTAGCAGTAATTGTTTTAGTTTGGACGGCGGTCGGCTGGTCATACGGCCTCATCAATACAGTCGCACGGATGATAACGAATGCAGCCGGTGAAGGGGATGGCATCCTGAGGTTGTTTTTCAGTCGTCCTCCTCTGCCAGTCTTTTGCGTTTACGGTGTTTTCTGAATTTGTGAGTGGCCAGCGCCTGAGCACTGTTGAGGGTCACCGGGGGCTGACACTGGGTACAGGTGCGTTCCCCGCTGTGGTGACTTTTGTTGTGAGTGGCCAGCGCCTGAGCACTGTTGAGGGTCACCGGGGGCTGACACCGGGTACAGGTGCGTTCCCCGCTGTGGTGACTGCGGTTGTGAGAGGCCAGCGCCTGAGCACTGTTGAGGGTCACCGGGGGCTGACACTGGGTACAGGTGCGTTCCCCGCTGTGGTGACTTTGGTTGTGATCGGCCAGCGCCTTCGCACTGTTGAGGGTCACCGGGGGCTGACACCGGGTACAGGTGCGTTCCCCGCTGTGGTGACTTTTGTTGTGATCGGCCAGCGCCTGAGCACTGTTGAGGGTCACCGGGGGCTGACACCGGGTACAGGTGCGTTCCCCGCTGTGGTGACTGCGGTTGTGAGAGGCCAGCGCCTGAGCACTGTTGAGGGTCACCGGGGGCTGACACCGGGTACAGGTGCGTTCCCCGCTGTGGTGACTGCGGTTGTGATTGGCCAGCGCCTTCGCACTGTTGAGGGTCACCGGGGGCTGACACCGGGTACAGGTGCGTTCCCCGCTGTGGTGACTGCGGTTGTGAGTGGTCAGCGCCTTCGCACTGTTGAGGGTCACCGGGGGCTGACACCGGGTACAGGTGCGTTCCCCGCTGTGGTGACTTTTGTTGTGAGTGGCCAGCGCCTGAGCACTGTTGAGGGTCACCGGGGGCTGACACCGGGTACAGGTGCGTTCCCCGCTGTGGGAGGCGCTTATATGGCTAGCTAATGATGCAGCTGTTTTGTAATACTTTTGGCACAGGGAACACTGAAAAGGTTTCTCGCCGGATTCAACCGTTTGAAAAACTGAAGGTGAAGGCGGATCTTGAGGTGATACTGTGAATTCGGTATCCGAACTGTTTGTTTCTTTTTCATCGTCGTCTGGCGGTTCTTGTTTAATGCAAGATGTACATTGTTTTAGCCATTGATCAATTTCAGGCAACACAGGAAAGTCATCAGTCACCTTTACAATTACAACCTCCGAATTGTCATCGAGTCGTATTTTCTTGATTTGTGGTTGGGATGATCCGGGTTCTGAGCTATTGTCTGCTTCATTTTCACCGGCCCCGGATGAAGGAATAAAAGCGCTTGCAAACAAAGCTATCAAGCTTGAAAAGAAGGCACTTTTTATTTTTTTTTTGACCAGTTTCTTTGAATGGAGAAGAAAGTCATATGACGCTGACGGGCTACCTGAGAAAGAGCTTTTATCATAGGTCAGACAATAGGTTTGAGCCTGACGTTTAGTGCAATCAAAAAGTTGCCGCGCAGCGGCCTACGTTCGTGTCCTTTTTTACTTGACCACTACAGATCAGGTACAGCTGCTTTTTCAGGACTGGAGTCAGGAATGTGATGCTGACGGGCAACTTGATTTCTACGGGCAGCAATCCCTGATTACCCGTTCTGTCATGGAAGCCGGAGAATGTTTTGTCAGGCTGCGTCCCCGAAAGCGTGCAGATGGGTTATCGGTTCCGCTCCAGTTGCAGATCATTGAGTCAGAGTTTGTACCGTACAGCCATACCAAAAGTTTACCCAATGGCAACCAGATCAAATGTGGCATTGAGTTTAACAAGGTTGGCAAGCGGGTCGCCTACTGGATGCATCGCCAGCATCCGGCAGATATTACCTTTGACAGCAGTCAGCTCTACCGGGTACCCGCAAAGCAGGTGCTTCATATTTATGAACCCTTAAGGCCGGGACAGCTTCGGGGGCAGCCGCTGCTCAGTCAGGTTTTGCTGAGAATGTATCATCTGGACAAGTTCGATGATGCAACTTTGTTCAGACAAGAAATAGCCAACCTGTTTACCGGCTTTATCAAAAAGCCGTCACCCGAACAAACGCCAATTGATCCCTTGACTGGCCAGCCCATAACGATGGATGACAGTGGTCTGCCAGTCGTTGCCATGGAACCCGGCACAATGCAGGAACTGGCACCGGGCGAGGAAGTAGTGTTTAACACCCCGCCCGGAACGGACAGCAGCTATGAAACGTTTATGCGTCAGCAACTCATGGCGATTGCTGCCGGGTTCGGCTTACCGTTTGAGCTGTTCAGCGGGGATATGCGCGGTGTCAGTGACCGCGCATTAAGGGTGATTCTTAACGAGTTCCGCCGACGTATTCAGCAAATTCAGCATAACCAGATTATTTATCAGCTATGTCGTCCGGTATGGAACCGCTGGCTCGATATGGCATTACTCAATGACTCCCTGTCCATACCAGACTATGCCCAGAACCTCCGATCCTATCGCCGGGTGAAATGGATTCCCCATGGATGGCCTTATATGCATCCGGTTCAGGATATGCAGGCACAGAAAATTGCCGTGCGGTCAGGCTTCAAGTCCCGGTCGGCAGTGGTATCTGAGCAGGGTTATGACAGTGAGCAGATCGACGCTGAAATTGCGGCGGATAACCGGCGGTCTGATGAGCTTGGCAACACCTATGACAGCGACTCCCGTGTGCCTTAAGTCGCAGAGCCTACGATGAAAAAGTCCGCCAGAAACGACCATCATTTATAATTAATTTCGTTACTTGATTTTGGTCAAATTATTTTAAATGAAGTATGTCGTCGTGCTTTTGTCATTGGTTTCAGTCAGATGTTTGGCTGAAGACATTTCAAGTTATAAAGGGATTTTTGTTTTCTATGTGGATACTATGCATTCATATGTTATTTCACCGGGTGATTTGAAGGTAAAAGAAATTTACAAGATTAAAAAAAATAACAGTTATCAAGAGTTTTCAAGCGAACTTAATCGTAAAATTTTAATTTATCAAATGATGGCTGAAACCTCATCAGGGGTTATCAGTTTTGAAATTGATCGCCGAACTGGATGTATTCAACGTGTAAAACCGGAACCCGCTCTCAGTTTACCGAATTTATTTGAACCATTTAAAAGCGAACAGAAGGATCCAAACAGAAAGCATCTAAAACCAAAAGAGAGTGCTTATGACACATGGAAACCTGTAACCCAACCATAAGGATACTGAATTAAATGTAATTACTCAATAAGTGCTGGATAAGGAACAACTCGGTTCAATCGGCTATCTTCTTCTTATGACTTTTTTTGCTCATGATGAACAGCAACTGGCTCTACCTGAGAAGCTACTGGAATTTATCACCCAACAGCAGGAGCAGATTGCCCAGCAGCAGGAGCAGATTGCCCAGCAGCAGGAACAGATTGTTCAGTTGCAAAGGCAGGTTGAAGTGCTTGAGGCTGAAATTCGTCGTTTGAAAAAACTGCCAGCAAAACCGGACATCCAGCCCAACACCGCGCCTCATGATGATGCTGCCGAGAGCTCTGAAGGCAATGAGCAGTCAGCAGTTGAGGACAACGATACGGCTGAACCTGATGCTACGTTAACGCGTCAGGTCAACAAGCCCGATGAGAAAACCCGGAAACAACGCAAACAACCCTCAAAACCGGCACCTGAAAAGTCAGTCACTATTGAAGTCACAGGGGTTCCACCCGGATCCACCTGGAATGGATACACACCCTTTCATGTACAGGAACTGACAATCAATACGTCCAGTATCGAGTATCAGCTGGAACAATGGATAACCCCCGACAGGAAAACCATTACCGCTAAACCGCCAGTCGATCTCCATGGGCATCATTATGGACCCGTACTGCAAGCTTATGTCCTGTACCAACACCATGGTTGCTCTGTTACCCAACCTGAGTTGCTGGACTGGCTATGGGACATTGGGATTTCTATTTCAGCAGGAGAACTGAGTCTGCTCCTGACCCAGGAGCATAATCAATTCCATGCTGAGAAGGATGAGCTGCTGATTACCGGTATTCGTTGTTCTGGCTATATTCAGACAGACGACACGGGTACAAGGCACAAGGGGCAGAATGGTTATTGCACCATTATCAACAACGAGTCCTTTGCCTGGTTCGCCAGCACAGGCAGTAAAAGCCGGGAAAATTTTGTGAGTTTGCTGCATCGCCCATGGCGAACCTACACATTAACAGAAGAAGCCCTGGATTATCTGGAAGAACATCATTATCCCCAAAAATGGCTTAGGATCCTCAAACCGTACAACGGAGTAACGTTCCTGAACCGTCAAGCCTGGGAAGCCTTCATGAACGACCAGGGTTTAACAGGGAAAAAACGTCGCCAGCAAGCCAGTGAAGCCCTGATTTATGGCAGCCTGATACAGCATGGAGCAGGGCACCTGACCACCTTCAGCGATGGCGCACGACAGTTTGACGTATTCAAACACAGCCAGTGCTGGATTCATGCAGAGCGAGGGCTGGCAAAAGTCCACCCGGTCAACGACCAGCAAGCTATGGCTCAGAAATGGTGCCGGACATGGTTCTGGGCGATTTACGATGACCTGAAAGCCTTCAAGGCTGAGCCCGATGCCGAGAAAGCACTGAAGGTATGGTTGGGCTTTCATATGCTTGTCCAGACCCGAACATGCTGTGAACCACTGCAGGAAGCCCTGTCAGGTCTGGCACTGATCGAAGAAGAGCTGTTGCTTGTACTGAAAGACCCGAACTTGCCATTGCATAACAACCTGAGCGAAAGCCAGATACGGGAATACGCCAAGCGACGAAAAATCAGTGGTGGTACGCGAAGCGATGCAGGGCGGTAATGTCGCGACACCTTTGCCAGCCTGAAGAAAACGTGTCGCCTGTATGGTCTCTCGTTTTGGGATTATCTGACAGACAGATTAACAGGCAGCGGGTTGTTTCCGAGGCTGGCAAGCTTGATTGAAAAAACGGCACGTACTTTGCTTTGCGGGCTTTGCAGCAGTTTTTGAGTAATTACGGGTTGTAGCCCTTCAACTATTGCCGACAACACAGCCCGATGATAGTTTTACGGTAAGAGTCACATCCCCGTAAAAAACGTATTCACATAGCCTTTCATTTGTTCGGTAATTCGCATAAAGGCGGGAGCTCGTTCCAGGATCTTCGGTTTTTCCTGCATGGCAGAAAACACGTCTTTGCGAATAGGCTCTTTATTGGTAAATCGGAAGTCATCTATTAAATCAATAAACTTCTCTTTATCTAGATGTTCGGTGACACAAATATCCTCAATTGCCGCTGACTTTTTCCCATCCCAAAAGTTTTCGAAAGCTTCCTCGATATCCGCCGAGTCCTGAACTTTTTCAAGATTTTCACTGATGAACTCTTCAATCAAAGTCTGCTTGCTGCGCAAATTCGGGTCATTAGCTAGCAGGTCAGTAATTTGTTGCTTGCGTAGTTCAAACTCTTTTGGATCATTAGAATCTTTCATTTCAGCTAGCAGCTTCAGAATGTATGCGACATTAATCTCATCCCGGTGAATCAGTTCCAGCTCAAAGTCAACGTCTTCAAGGATAGATTCTTTCTCTCCCTGTCGATCCGATTTAACCTTATCATACAGATCAAGGTATTTGCTCTGATAGTCAGCAAACATCTGTGCGGGCATGGCCAGATCTTCTGGCTTGTATTCCCCGAAGTTCTCCAGAATATTCCGCAGCCGAATCAGTTCCCGAAACTGTTGGATAAACGCCAGCTCCTGCTCTTCATCCTGTAACTGGTCAACGCTATCCACGGTAGGCGCAATCGCCAAAAGTTTACCGTAGGCTTGAGCAAACAGTTTTACGAACTCTTCATAAGGTGGCAGGATCACAGTTTCCTGTGCATCCTTATTGGAAAACAGCTTCAGGGCATCATCGGTTGCTTTTTTCAAGTTGCGGAAGCAAACAATATTACCTTGAGGCTTCTGCTCGTTAAGAATCCGGTTAGTGCGTGAAAATGCCTGAATCAGTCCGTGGTGTTTCAGGTTTTTATCCACATACAGGGTGTTCAGCGGTTTGCTGTCAAAGCCGGTCAGGAACATATTAACCACCAGCAGAATATCAACCTTGCGTTCACGTACTTTCTTGGAGATATCGTTGTAATAGTTGTAGAGCGATTGGGAATCCTTGGTTGTGTATTTGGTGTCAAACATTTCATTATAATCACCAATAAAGGATTCCAGCTTGTCTCGGGTGTGAAAGCCGTATTTTTCCAGTATTGTTTGTTCGCTGTCCGAGGTGGCTGATTCGTCGACCTGATCCAGAAAACCATCTGCATCGCTGTCATCTTCGTTGGCGGCGTATGAGAAAATGGTTGCTATCTTCAGGTCATGTTTCCCCGCCTCTTTCTTCTCCTTGAACAGCTCGTAGTATTGAATCAGCGTAGGTACATTACTGACACAGAACATCCCGGTGAACGTGCCATTGCGGGTTTTATGCTTGTGGTGACTGATAATGTAATCGGTGATCTTGCCCAGTCGTTTTGGTGATTCCATCAACTCCTTTCGGTCGATACCCTCTACCTCAATATCCATCTCATTGGCGCTGTCTTTTTTCTTGTAACGCCCCACATACTCCACATTGAATTTGAGAACATTCTCATCTTTGATGGCATCGACTATGGTGTACCGGTGCAGACACTCATCAAACAGGTCTTTAGTGGTACGTCGCATAGACTTTTTAGACGTAGCGTTTGCCACCAGAATTGGCGTGCCGGTAAAACCAAACATCTGATGGTTGCTGAAAAATTCTGTAATCCGTTTATGAGTATCCCCGAACTGGCTGCGATGACATTCGTCAAAGATAAACACAATGCGCTTATCCTTTAGTGGCTCCATCCGTTCCTGATAGCGTTTTTTGCTGATAGCGGTATTCAGCTTCTGCAGGGTGGTTACAATCAGCTTGGTATTGCGGTTGGTGTTCTCTTTATTGCCCTTCAGCACCACAGTATCAGTAAACTGGTTTACCAACACATTAGTTTTGCTGGTGCTGTCTACACAGCCTTTAGAGAAACTGTTGAACTCTTTGCTGGTTTGGTAGTCCAGATCCTTCCTGTCCACCACAAATACCACCTTATGCACCTCTTTCAGTCCGGTCAGAATCTGAGCCGTTTTGAACGAAGTCAGGGTTTTACCGGAACCGGTGGTATGCCAGATATAGCCGTTCTTTTCAGTACTCTTAACCCGGTGGACAATGGCTTTGGTGGCGTAATATTGGTACGGCCTCAACACCATCAAAATTTTATCGGTCTGGTTCAGCACAATAAACTGAGAAACCATCTCCGTCAGATGATCCCGTTTAAAAAACACCTCAGCAAACTTATCCAGCTGGTTGTAGCGTTCGTTCTTGATATCCGCCCAATAAAACGTCTGCTTAAACGACTGCTTACGGTTATTGGCGTAGTACTTGGTGTTCACGCCATTGCTGATCACAAACATCTGCACATACTGGAACAGCCCGTTAGACGCCCAGTAAGAATGTTTCTGATAACGGTTAATCTGGTTAAAGGCTTCTTTCAGCTCCAGCCCCCGGCGTTTCAGTTCAATCTGCACCAGCGGCAAGCCATTGACCAGAATGGTCACGTCGTAACGATTTTTATAAGAGCCTTCAATGGTGACCTGTTGCGTCACCTGAAACCGATTGTTTTTCCACTCACTGTCCAGCAGGCGGATAAATCGGCTGTCGCCATCGTCCGAGGTGATTTTCAGACGGTCACGGAGCGTTTTGGCTTTCTCAAATACGGTGCCTTTATCCAGACCATTCAGAATCTGCTTGAATTCATTGTCAGACAGGCGAGTATCATTCAGAGCTTCAAGCTGGGTTTTCAGGTTGGCGTACAAGCCAGCCTCGTCATTAATGGAAGCAAACTCATAACCCATGCTGCTCAGTTGCAGGACGAGCTTGTCTTCCAGTTGTTGTTCAGGTTGAGTAGACATCGGTGAAACTTTCTTCCCTGTATATTTTTGCCCCTATCACTGATAGAGGCAGAAATATTTAGATGAACATTTGTTGGAGGAGGCCTTGTTTGTAGGTTTGGGTGAGTTCTAGTTGTTGGGTTGTGGCCTGAATTTTTTGGTCTATTGCATTTAGAAAAGCAGATACCTTTTTCTGCTCTGGTTCTGATGGAGCCTTAAATTTAATATCGTGAAAGAACTCAACAACACTGACATTGAGCAGTCCGTGGTTTCTGGCACCTTCAGTAGCAATTTTATGTAGTTCACGGTTGATGCCACCGTTATCAAAGAAATGCTCAAAGTACTCACAGCAGTGCTCTTCAAAAATTCTAAAGCATATATATAACGTCGATACAACGCCTTTATCATAGTTAACCAGCTTTTTAATGGCTCCCATTGGGTAGCCTTTTGAGTAGCTTTTGTTATAGGCAAACTCACCTTTCTTAAGCAAGTAATAACCAGAAACATCTTTAGCAGCCACAGACTTGTTAAAATACTTTTCTTGATTGATTAGGCCTTTCTGTGCGGAGATGGTGAGTACATTAGTGTTGCCTTCTGAATTTTTCCGGGTGACCCGCTTGAATACGTCACCAAGCCGCATCTCTTGCCACTCAGGAAAATCCTTCCCCTCATCATCCTTAAAGCGAATCTCCTGAGAGAACAGCTTTTGCATGATGCCTTTTTTGTATTTTTCAAGAAGAGCTTTCTTCTCTGTAAGCTGCTCAATTTTTGTATTGGTTGCCTGAATGAAGCTTGAAACTTTTTTCCTTTCATCACTTTCCGGGAAAAAAATTTTCAGCTTTTCAAATTCTTTCTGCCCAAGTGTTTTGTTTCGGCCAGCACCACCGGGCGAAGCAAGGCCCAGCAAGTGTTTGCCTCGCTGTGTAAGGAAAAGCCAGAGCAGGTAATCAACGGTGTCTTCCTCAATGCCGTCGTACATTGGAAAGCGGTGAGAGGCAATCAACCCCTTTTCATCGTCACTGGTTTTGGCCACCGCCTGCTCCCAGGCAAAGACAATGTTAAGAGTCAGCAGGTTTTCTTTTAGCCAGAACACTCGTTTGTTACCGAGTTCTGCACCCGTTACAGGCTCTTTATGAAATATGCCTTTACCATGGGACCTGATGCCAATTTGAGTATAGGCCTGTGCAGATTCTACCTTCACCGGCAGAGTGATTCGGTTCAGAATATCCCCGCAGGCTACTCTTTGATAATCGCCCTGAAATTCAGGAAGCGGAGTACTGGCACCGACAGCTTTTCATATTGACTCATGCCTTGGCTCCAAAAGGGGGTTTAATTCCTAAAGCCCCACAGAATTCGGCAATGCTTTCGTCCGTTTTTTCCATCTCAGAATTGAGAGCAGTTAGTCTTGATGAAACGCCGTCTAAGTCAACATGTTCTTCTTCCTCAAAAGTGTCCACATAACGAGGAATATTGAGGTTGTATTCGTTTTCTTCCACTTCATTCAGTGGAGCGACATAGGAGAACTTTTCAACAGTTTCTCTCTGTTTGTAAGCCTCAAAAATCCGGTCAATATCTTCTTCCTTGAGAAGGTTTTGATTGGTGCTCTTGGTGAAGTATGCACTGGCATCCATAAACAGGATGTTGTCACTATTCTCCCCAGTCAGTGCTCGGCGTTTATTGAGTACAAGAATACAAGTCGGTATTTCAGTGCCAAAGAAAATGTTTTTTGGCAAACCGATGATCGCATCCATGTAATTCCGGTTCTCAATCAGGAATCGGCGAATATGCCCTTCCGCCGCACCACGGAACAACACACCATGAGGCAACACCACCGCCATGGTGCCATCGTCGTCCAGGTGGTGAATCATATGCTGCACAAAAGCAAAGTCCGCCTTTGATTTCGGTGCCAGCTTGCCATAGTCGGCAAAACGTTCATCGGTCAGGTGCAGCGGGTTGGCACTCCAATTGGCAGAGAATGGCGGATTGGCAACGACGGCATCAAACCGTAAATGACCATGGTGCGGCGTTTCCAGCGTGTCGTCCTGTTGAATATCAAACTTGCTGTAATGCACGCCGTGCAAAATCATATTCATACGGGCAAGGTTGTAAGTGGTCGGGTTGGACTCCTGACCGTAGAAATCCGCTACGTCTTCCACTTCTTTAGCCACACGCAACAACAACGAGCCAGAACCACAAGTGGGGTCGTAAACACTTTTCAGGCGGGTTTTGCCGTGGGTAACAATCTTTGCCAGCAGAGTAGATACCGCCTGCGGCGTATAAAACTCACCGGCAGACTTACCGGCTCCACTGGCAAACTGACCAATCAGATACTCATAGGCATCGCCGAGCACATCAATCTCGGTGTTTTCCAGCTGAAAGTCGATCTCATCCAGATGTGCCAGCACCGCTACAATCAGGCGGTTTTTGTCCTGTGGCGATTTGCCCAGCTTATTGGAACCCAGATCAATATCATCAAACAGGCCGTTAAAGTCATCTTCACTCTCGGTGCCCATGGTGCTCTGCTCGATATGACGCAGAATGTCTTTCAGGTCATCCAGAATAAAATTGTCTTTATCCTGTTGGCCTTTAGCAGCAAGGGCACTGAACAGCTCATCCGGTTCGAGGTAGTAACCAAGAGATTCCTTACAGTCATCCCGTACTTCATGAAGAATCTCCATGCCGTCTTCGGTGCTGGCGTCAATCTCTTCAAATACCAGCCCGTCTTCTTGCAGAATCTCATTGGCATGGAGGTGGATCTTTTCGGACAGGTACTTATAGAAAATAAACCCGAGGATGTAATCACGAAATTCATCAGCGCCCATATTGCCACGCAGGCTGTTAGCGATATTCCATAGTTGACGCTGGAGGGTTTGCTTGTGCTGTTCGGACATAGTTAATTTTTTAAATGTTGATTAGTGAGTGGGGAAAGGAGGTGCAGCAGTCGGTTAGTAAGCTAGCTCATGGTAGGCTTTAATACGTTTGTTACGCCACCTGTCTGCTGCCGGATAAATGTATTGTGAAGCGATAAAATCGACCAGTTCCCAGCGGGTGAAGGCCAGCTCTTCTCCTTCATCGTTTTGTCTTCTGCCATCTTCAGTTTGTAGCCAGATGGCAGAGCATTTGTAATAGTTCAGGTCTTCAAGGTAGCCGATCATTGCGTCAGATATGACTTGGTGATAAACATCTGGGGAGTCAAATTGTCCCTTTTGCATCTGGACACAGATTTCATCCCACGCGCTTTTTAAACCACATTCCCCGATAAAGCCTGCATCTATCTGCTGAAGATTACGAATAGCTTTTCGGGTGATGCTCTCACACAAGCCATTAGCTAAGCGCTCTATGATGTAACGGTGAGTTTCCATGGAGATTACTACCTAAGTTGATACTGCTTTCAGGCACGCTACCGCCTGAAGATGTGGCCGTAGTCTATTGTTGACTGGCGAAGCGTGGGTCTCGGTAGCTTAGATAACGGTGGTTTTGTAAAACAAAAGTACACGTTAGGATAATTTTGCTGGGAATTGTACCTGTTTAGATATGGCCTTCGCTATCGGGTCGAGTAACGATTCACCATCGAAAAGCCCCTAAGAATGGCGCACATCCGTAATATACTCGAAGAGTGTCTTATGACGATATAGGCAGACTGATTTATGTTAAAGGATTTGCGGGTTAACTGCCACGTAGGTCTGTTGCAGTGAAAAACAGGCAGAAAGTTGGCGTAGGGCTATTGTTTTGGTGCCAGTTCGTAGTGTTCAACGACCTGTTCTATATGCGTATTGAGCACAACCATCGCTGCTGTTATTACATGGCCTGAGGCTCCGGTTCCCTTGGCTACTTGCTCTAAGTAGTTAAATGCTTCATCCATATTTTCTCTGCTGGCAAACATGGGGTTATAGCCAAGTTGCTTTTTTAGTTCTGAGTTTTTCATTTTGATTGCTCCCTAATAAATTTATCTATGTTGTTAACTTCCTTTTCAATCTGTGCCTTATTTTGTTTAAGCAGGTTTTTAATGGTATCCCATACGGTTGCTGGTATTGGCCTATCACCTGTTAACCACTGGCGGATTCTGCGAGCCTCTTTAAATCCTAATTGCCTTGCTAGGTCGCTTTGCCATTGGGTTCCGTATAGTGCGTTGCCCGCTTGTTTTAATAGTTCAATATCCTTACTCATTAATTAATGCTCCCTGTTATTTAAAAGGTTGAATAATAAATGCCCATTATCCATACGCTAAAGTGCGCCATGCGCAACGGGTCTTTGCCTTGCGTAAGAGAGCGTGCTCATGCGGTATTGCTCAGCTTGAAGGGGTACTCTCTGTCCCAGATAGCGGATGTTTTTGATGTTCAGTATCAGACAGTCTCTCGGTGGATTGATGACTGGGAGTTCTTAGGTATACGAGGGCTATACAAAGCCCATGGCGGCGGTCCGCAGCCGATCTACAATGCTCAGGAAACGCAACGCCTCGCTGAACTGATTTCAGAGGAGCCTCGCCGCATATCTTATGCGCAGGCAAAACTTGAAGAAGAAACTGGCAAATCGGCTTCATTAAAAACTCTGAAGAGGATGGCAAAAAAAAATCGGGCTGGTTTACAAGCGGGTACGAAAGTCCTGTCGGCATAAGCGAGATCAAGAATCTTTTGAGCGCCGTCATCACGCGCTGAAAAATGCTCAGGAAGCTGAGCGCAAAGGCCTTATAAATCTGTTCTATTTTGATGAGTCGGGCTTCTCCCAACAACCGTGCATTCCATATGCCTGGCAACAGAAGGGAGAGCAGTTGAGAGTTTCCTCGGTCAATAGTCAGCGCATAAATGTTCTGGGTTTCATGAATCGTGATAACGATTTGTTTTACTATCCTGTCTGCGGAGCAGTGACTGGTGATGAAGTCATC
Source organism: Endozoicomonadaceae bacterium (assembly GCA_965261725.1). Lineage (GTDB taxonomy): Bacteria > Pseudomonadota > Gammaproteobacteria > Pseudomonadales > Endozoicomonadaceae > CANDOC01. Next base: position 80,174 of record CBDHDU010000031.1, read on the forward strand.
CGTGTATTTGAAGATTTTGCTGAACAGATGCAAGACCCGAAATACAGCACTGGCGACCGGTACACTTTGGTGGTAGTCGATAATGCCAGCATTCATACCTGCAAAAAGTTCCGAGAGAAACTGGATGATTGGATGATCGAAAAGAAGCTGATTGTTTGCTATCTGCCCACCTATTCACCGGAATTAAATCTGATTGAGATTTTATGGGACAAGGTAAAGTATGAGTGGCTTAACCTCTTGAAGAATGAATGCTGAATTCCAAAAAGAACTAAAACGTTTTTGATATGTTTGGTCAGGAATATATGAATTTGTCTGAGTACTTACCGTTTTGTTTCTTCCGGGGTTATATCAATGTTATAGCCCCAATAATCAGTTAACAATGCCATTTCATCTAGCAGAATCATTATCTTTTTCTGATTATCAAAAAAATCGTAACTATTCAGCACCCTCACAATAAGCTGGTATTTTCGTGATTTTGTGTCATTTTCAAATACAGTTCTTCTCTGACCAACGCTTGTTATGAGTCAACTTGATCCCGAGTTTCAGATTATCGTCACCCTCCTTGCTATCGTAAATGATCAGCAAGAGCAGATCGGTGGCCTGGGCGATCAGGTAGCGAAACTGGAAACAGAAAATAAGGAACTCGCGGACAGACTCAACATCAACAGCCGGAACAGCAGTAAGCCTCCCTCTACAGACGGTTATGCAAAGCCTGCTGCCAAACAGAAAGACTCATCTGCCACGGTGGAGGGTGAGCCACAAGACGACAAACCTAACCCAAAAAGCTTACGACAGAGGTCTGGTCGAAAGCCCGGCGGTCAGAAAGGTCACAAAGGTTCAACGCTTCAGCAAGTCGCTGACACTGACCGCACCCAATATCACCCGGTTATAGACTGTGAGAAGTGCCATCAGTCCCTGCACTCTGCAAACATTGCCAAGTTGGTTGAAAGGCAAGTATTTGAACCGGGTCGTTTTGGTCACTTTGAAGTGACAGCCCATGTGGCCGAAATCAAAGAGTGCCGCTGCGGTCACATGACACAAGCCCGTTTCCCTGAAGGAGTTGATGCTCACGTGCAGTATGGACCGGTGACTCAGGCGCTGGCCGTGTATCTTTGTCAGTATCAACTTATACCTTGCAAGCGTGCCTCCCAGTTCTTCATGGATATTTTCGGATTGGAAGTCAGTCCGGGTTCCATCTGCACCTTCCAGAGCAATGCTTATGACCGGTTAGCCAGCACTGAGCAGGCAATTAGTGACGCCCTTAAGGTTGAACCCATTGCAGGCGCTGATGAAACAGGCATGAGAGTAGCCGGAGCGCTGTGGTGGATGCATGTCCTGCGTACTGACAAGTGGACGTACTATCATCTGGACTTGAGTAAAGGACATTCCGCCATAGAGACGATGGGTATTTTGCTGACCTTTGCCGGGATACTGGTTCATGACCACTACAAGGTTTACTTCCGCTATGCTGCGGCTCATGTACTCTGCAATGCCCACCACCTGAGGGAGTTACAGGGTGTCGTTGATCGCGACTGCAACTATCTTGCGGCTCGTCTTCAGCGGCTGCTGAGACTGGCCTGTCACCTCAGCAATGGTTTTAGAAAGCTGGGAATGAAGGCGATGCCGGAATCCATCCGCCAGCGTATCTCTTCACTGTTCGAGCGAACAGCAAAAAGGGCGCAAGCGGAAGAAGCCGACTATATGGAACGAGTACGGCAACGGTTGGGGCGTGACAAAGTCAAGAATACGAAAGCGTTCAACTTGTTTAAGCGGTTGGTGGAGTACAAGGACGAAACTTTGAGGTTCATGACCGACCTCAACATCCCCTTCGACAATAATGGCAGCGAGCAAGACATCAGAAATGGCAAGGTGAAGCAAAAAATATCGGGCTGCATCAGAAGCGAGGAAGGGGCGAAATGGTATTGCCGAATACGAAGTTATGTTTCATCTGCGAGAAAGCAGGGGCAGAATGTTTTTGAAGCCCTGCTTATAGCCATGAAGAATTACTGCGGTCACTCTTTGCTGGGTGCTGAATAGTTACAAAAAATCATCTACGTGTTTTTGTCTGTCCATTTTGATACTCCTTATTATTCAGCTTTTAATATAGGGTGCCTTGGATGGCACCTCTATTTTTATTCGTTAGCTGCCTGCATTGCATACAGTTCAACCGCTGTGCTCAGGTAGTGGACAGCCATTCCAGACCAGTTATCCAGATTGGCAGGGGCTGGGATTTCGCCTAATTGGTTGTCGATATATTCCAGCACGTCGTCTCCGTGCTCGCTCATGGTTTTAAGTGCCTGATGGTCGGTCACTGCTGGCATGTAGGCTCCACTGGCGCAGCCACCTTGGTTGATAGCTTGGATGTCGTCTTGGTCTAGTTCTTCTGTGATCCATTGTGGTTGTGTGTTCATGTTTAATCCCTCATGTTTTTGTCTTCCTTGTACCTAATTATAGGTACATATGGGGAATTGTAAAGGGATTAATTTGTAGGGCTTATTCAATAGCTATAGTAATATGCAGCACCTTTTTAACTTCGACGGTATTTGTACACTTTTCAACACTGTAATTTTGTGTACAAGTTTGTGTACAAATATGGAATAACCTAAATGCCTATATCTGAAAATACCATAAAAAACAATAAGTTAAGAAATATTGCTATCATCGCTCACGTTGACCACGGTAAAACCACCCTGGTTGATAAATTGCTGCAGCAGTCCGGAACACTGGGTCGCAAGGATCAGGGCGCTGAGCGCGTCATGGATTCTAACGATCAGGAACGGGAGCGTGGTATTACCATTCTGGCGAAGAACACCGCCATCGAATGGAATGACTACCATATCAACATCGTAGACACGCCGGGACACGCCGATTTCGGTGGTGAGGTTGAGCGCGTACTGTCCATGGTGGACTCTGTGCTGCTGCTGGTTGATGCCGTTGACGGTCCGATGCCTCAGACTCGCTTTGTAACTCAGAAAGCGTTTGAACAGGGACTGCGTCCAATCGTTGTTGTTAACAAGATTGACCGTCCGGGTGCGCGTCCTGACTGGGTTATCGATCAGGTATTCGACCTGTTTGACAGCCTCGGTGCGACTGAAGAACAGCTGGATTTCCCGATTATGTACGCGTCCGCACTGGAAGGTGTTGCTGGTGAAGATCCGGGCAGCATGGCTCAGGATATGACCCCGCTGTTTGAAATGGTGACTGAGCAGGTACCTGCGCCACAAGTCAGCATTGATGGCCCGCTGCAGATGCAGATCAGTGCGCTGGATTACAGCAGTTATGTGGGCGTTATCGGTGTAGGTCGTCTGACCCGCGGTATCCTCAAACCGGGCACCAACGTCAAGGTTGTTGACCGTGAAGGTGCTATTCGTACCGGTCGTGTCCAAAAGGTTATGGGGCATCTGGGTCTTGAGCGGGTTGAAGTCGAGCAAGCCAAAGCGGGCGATATTATCTGTATCACCGGTATTGATGGCCTGAACATCTCTGACACGCTGTGTGATCCGGATACGCCGGAAGCGCTGCCAGCGCTGTCTGTTGATGAGCCGACCGTTAGCATGACCTTCCAGGTTAACGATTCTCCGTTCTGTGGTCAGGACGGCAAGTTCGTTACTTCCCGCAATATTCGTGACCGTCTGGACAAAGAACTACTGTACAACGTAGCGCTGCGCGTTGAGCAGGGCGCTGATGCAGACAAGTTCGTGGTATCCGGTCGTGGTGAACTGCACCTGTCTGTACTGATTGAAAACATGCGTCGTGAAGGCTTTGAGCTGGCTGTTTCCCGTCCGCAGGTTGTTGTCAGAACAGTTGACGGTGTTAAGCAGGAGCCTTACGAGCAGGTTGTTATCGATCTGGAAGAACAGCATCAGGGTGGCCTGATGGAAGAGATGGGTAACCGTCGTGCCGAACTGACCAACATGGTGCCGGACGGTAAAGGTCGTGTGCGGATGGACTTCGTGATGCCTGCCCGTGGCCTGATCGGTTTCCGTTCCCAGTTCCTGACCATGACCTCCGGTAGCGGTATTCTGACTCACATCTTTGATCATTACGGCCCTGTCAGTCAGGCGGAAGTTGTGCATCGTCAGAACGGTGTAATGATCTCTAACGTGAAAGGCAAGGTGCTGGGCTACTCCCTGTTTACCCTGCAGGATCGTGGCCGTCTGTTCGTTGAGCCGGGTGTTGATGTCTATGAAGGTCAGGTTATTGGCCTGCATAGCCGTGACAACGACCTGACTGTTAACCCGACCAAGGGTAAGCAGCTGACCAACGTGCGTGCATCCGGTACCGATGAGAACATCGTCCTGACCCCGCCGGTACGTCACACGCTGGAACAGGCGCTGGAATTTATTGATGATGATGAGCTGGTGGAAATTACGCCAAACTTCATCCGTCTGCGCAAGAAGCAACTGACCGAAAGCGATCGTCGTAAAGCGGCTCGCGCTAAAAATCAGTAAGCTTTTCCATAAAGAAGGGTAGAATTTTCTACCCTTCTTTCGCGCAGTGAATATGCATCATTTGTTTGATCCAGCAGCACAGCGCTTAGCGTTAGCTACTCTTTGAATGGCTTCGTATCGACCTTTTAGTTGTGCCAAGTGCGTTGTGTTCTCATCGTTGCCATCTATGAGAAACAATGTAGGGAAAAAAAGCAATGCTCCAACCCACCCCCATGCATGATCGTTGTCTCTTTTTTCTCGCTGTCTCCCGGTTGCGCTGAGTACTTGATCTTCAATGCGAGTGCGCTCCAAAGCTAATTCTTTACAAGAAAAGCTAGAATAGGCTTCATCAGGGTAATAAATAGCGGCTATTTCTTCTGGTTTTGAAGCACAGGAAGATATAAAAAGAACCATTGCTAGAAGAAGTACTTTTCTTGTTCCAGTCATTTGAATGTCCTTATTCAAATTAATTACATCTATTGATAAGTGCATATGTCGCAAGACAATGCAATGAAATATTTGCGCTTATATGAAGGTTTTTTATACTCCCGAAAGCCCTTGATATTCGGCAATTACAAAGTGGTCAGTCATCCCGCTGATATAATCAATCAGCAGGCGTGTCCGGTAATACCACTCCAAGTCTGCTTGTTCCTGCTCATTATACGAATCATCAATTTGTCGAACGGACAGCAGGTAAGCTGAACGATACTTTCCGGGAAGCCTGTGCCAGAGTCGTTGTTCGAGAAAATCTTTATTGCTGTCGTGCTGAATAATCTGTTCCAGCTGCCCGTAAGAGAGAGCGAGTAACGGTTTGTAGATATTCAGCAGCCCCATCAAAGCAGAGTAGCCGCGTATCTCGGGTGTTTCTTTTTCCGGGCTGTTGAAAACAAAGCGGATGGCGACATTTTTCAGAGTTTCCAGAGCCAGATGCTGATCGGAGTTGCCGTCGATTAATGGTTCATCCAACGTCCCATCGAATATTGCCTGATGATTGTCGAGGTAACGCTTTGCAGCGTAATCGACCAGATCTCTTACCAGCCGGGTGCGCAGGCGCATAATAAATTCCTGAGCCTGTCGGCTGGTGGCATGGTACTGACCAATCTTCTGGGTAGCATCATCCATCAGGTTAATCAGGTAGTGGCTTTTGTTTTCGCTGAGCTCTGACCAGACATACCGCAGGTGCTGTTGCAGCTCCTGATAGGAAAGAATGCCTTTATCGACAGCATCTTCCAGATCAGCAATGCAGTAAGCAATATCATCCGCTGCTTCCATGATATACACCAGCGGGAAACGACAGCCACTATTTATATCCAGTTGTTGCTGCAGGGTTTTGACCAGCTTTTCTTCGGTGAAATAAAAGCCGGATTTTTTCTTGCGATAGGTGAAAGGATCCCCGTTGCCCGGCTTAAGTTCATAAGGCGGGCGAGTATATTTCATTGATGCTGCCAGCTGAGAGTAGGTGAGGTTTAAATCCTGCAGAGACTGGATAATGCGTAGCCCCTGAGCATTACCTTCAAATTCACAAAGGTCAGGTAGCAGTACCTCGTCGAAGAGAGGCGATGGCAGCATATTCTGCACCGCTTGTGCGTGAACCTGTCTGGTATTTTGATCCAGCCAGCGACTGATTGTTGATTCCCCAAAATGACCAAATGGTGGATTACCAACATCGTGAAGCAGGCAGGCCATTTCTACCAGATTGATAAAGGCAGTTTCGATGCCGGACAATCCGAGTTTCTTTAGCTGTTTCTTTTCATCCAGACACTGCAGAATGGTGCGGGCGATATAGCGGCCAGTCTGCTGAACTTCCAGTGAATGTGTCAGGCGGCTGCGTACGGCAGCATTGGTTTCCAGCGGATATACCTGGGTCTTCTGTTGCAGGCGGCGGACGCCTGCAGACTGAATAATTCTGCCACGGTTGCTTTCCGTTTCTTCAACAACATCACGAATGTCGTCGATGCTGCTGAGCCGGGGACGGGTGGCAGTAATCTTTTTTCGATAGTCCATTGTTATGGCCTGTTATGTCTGCCGGACAGAAGGGTATATTATCAGACTACATCACCCTGAAGGCCGCTGCAGCCGCCGGTTGATAATTCTGCTTGCATCCCCTGCCGGTTCTTTCATACCCTGTGAGATAATTAACGACGGGGATCCGCCATGCATGTACTTTATCCGTCCCTAAAACCCAATACTGTACACCGTGTTCAGGTTGATGATCTGCATGATCTCTACGTGGAAGAGAGTGGGTCGCCGGACGGCATTCCTGTGCTGTTTCTTCATGGTGGACCCGGGGTTGGAACGGATGAAAACAGCCGTCGCTTTTTTGACCCTGAGCGTTACCGCATTATCTGCTTTGATCAGCGGGGAAGCGGTCAGTCGAAACCACACTGCTCCCTTGAAAATAATACAACTGAACACCTGATTGCAGATATCGAAGCTATTCGCACCCGTCTGGAAATCGAACGCTGGGTATTATTTGGCGGCTCTTGGGGGAGTACGCTGGCACTGGCTTATGCGCAGGTTCATCCTAAGCATGTAAAAGGAATGATCCTTCGCGGTATTTTCCTCGGGCGGGAAAAGGATATTGAGTGGTATTTCAATTCAGGTATCAAAGCTGTTTACCCCGAACACTGGGAAGAATTTGTTTCCATTTTGCCTGAAGATGAACGTGATGATGTGATTGCCGCTTATCATCAGCGTCTGACCGGTAATGATGAAGTTGCCCGAATGAATGCCGCCAAACACTGGGCGTTATTCGAAGGGCGCTGTGCGACCCTGCGTCCGAGTCATGATGTTGAAGAAGATCTTGGGGGGCATGTTCATTTGGCTTTGTCGCTGGCTACAATTGAATGCCACTATTTTGCCAATAGCTTTTTCCTTGAGGAAAATCAGCTGCTGAAAGGAATGGGTGCGATAAAAGATATTCCAGGTATCATCGTGCATGGTCGCTACGATATGTTGTGTCCTTTTGAAAATGCATGGAGCCTCTATCAGCAGTGGCCTGAGTCTGACCTGCGGGTTGTGCGTGATGCAGGGCATTCAGCGACAGAGGCTGGCATCATTGATGCGCTGATTAAGGCAACCGATGAAATGGCGCATAACCTGCGTCGGGCTTAACTGTTAATAGAAAAGTGTTGTTGAAAACGTGAAAGGCTTGATTCAGCGTGTCCGTCACGCATCTGTGGAAGTTGATGGGGAAATCATTGGGCAGATTGAGGCTGGCATTCTGCTGTTGCTTGGTGTCGAGCGTGATGACGATGAACAGAAGGCACAAAAACTGCTCGATAAAGTTCTGAAATACCGCATTTTTGCTGATGATGCGGGCAAGATGAATCTTGGTCTGGCGGATGCCGGTGGAGAGCTGTTGATTGTTTCCCAGTTTACGCTGGTGGCCGATACCCGCAAAGGATTGAGGCCGGGCTTTAGTCGTGGTGCCACGCCAGAGCATGGCGAGAAAATGTATAACTATTTTGTGACTGAAGCTGAAAAGCGTTGTGGCAAGATTGCCACCGGGCGGTTCGGAGCTGATATGAAAGTCAGCTTGCTGAATGATGGCCCGGTGACGTTTATGTTGGAAGTGTAAGCGCTAACCTTTCAATTTTGTGAGTTCAGTTTGCGAAGATGCTATCAATGGTTCCAAAAGTCTGTTGTAGAAGTTGGAGGCATTACTGGGCGAAAAGGTATAGGAGTACTGCGAGGAGTGAGGGTTGGGGGGCGTGTTAAGCATCCTGCACCACTATCGTACATACACCCAGCTGCTAAGTGGGGTGATGTAAGCATCAAACCCGGATGCATCATACTGTTTCCAAACACTGCAGGGTCTGGCGCTGCTGGTAACATGCCTTGCGTCATTTGAGGTGAATAACTCAAGAAGCTGGCTGTATTCCCTGCGCTTTGTTGCGGAGGGAGGGGAGGAAGTGAAGTGCTGTCAGCTTCTCTGCGACATCTTTTTTTTCTGGGAGGTTTTGACGTATCTCCGTCACTCGTCTCTTGATAGGACCAAAGATTACCCTTACCTGAACAAGCCTCTCTATTTACTACAGGTGTTTTTATAAAGCACTCATTTAGAGATAGATTGTGACGAATACTGTTCTGCCAACTACCCTCACCCATTTTATAGTATGGGAACTTGCTAGAAATCGCGGCATAAATCTCGTTTAGCTGAAGTTTCTTTCTTTGCGATTCCTGAATCACCATCTGAATGAGCACTTTATAACTATGAGGTGGTTTTTCTTGTGAAGGTTCTGATGCTGCTAAGGAGGAGTGTGATGTTGTTTTTTGTGTGGAGGCAGGCATCATAATGGGAGTGGTTGATGGAGGAGTAAAAGGGAATGCCTGCACAGTCATAGGGAAACTCATAGCCATAAAAGGTAAAGTTGATTGGCTGAGGGTTGAGGGTGCCAGTTTTGGTTGTTGGATCATTACAAGTGCGGGCTCTCTTCTTGGTGGCTGCGATGCTGCTTGCCATTTCAGGTATTGCTGATACATCGCATCTCGATTTGACTGAATATAATGACCAAGTTCAAATGGCGTGCCGGGCTTAATATATACTGTTAGCCTTGCGATGTAAGGCTGGTCTCCTGAGTGGTGCTCTTTTTCAAATAGAATCAGATCTTCTTTATGTGTATAGTTGAATGGCTGGGTGGCTACAGTTCTCGCTTGGTTAGAACTGTAAGGTGATAACCAAGATAAATATTTGATGACTGGGGTACCATGCTCCAAATAGGCGGACAGGCCATTCTGACTATTAACCCATACTTCGGTAATATTTAAGCAATTTAATTTTTTTAGTGTTTCGAGCCTTTCTGGGGTGGCAGTACTCTTAATTATTGGCTTATCTGTTCGGTATGATCGCTGCTCGGGTATCATAATTGGGGCACAGGGTAACTTGTGACTAATTAACCATCGCCTGATTGTAATGAGTTGCTCTGGTTGGCTGCTTGAGTAAAACAGAGGGTGCATGCCCTCTTGTAAACACTCATTCACTGTGTGCTTTATAGGCAGGAAACAGGTGATTTGGGGTTCATCTTGACTGTTCATGTACTTTTTGGTTTGTAGTGTTCCACCTATATCGTATAGAACACACTTTCTGGGATAATTAGGCTGACTTAATACAGCCATGATAGCTCTGTATTCAAATGTTTGGAGGGGACTATCCGGAAAATTGTGTTTGGTTTTAATTTTGATAATAACCCACTGATCTTCTCCACCAATAGCTAGAAGAGTTGATGATAAAGGGAAAGATATAGAATGGTCATCGTTAACTTGGGCAGATAACCAACCTGTAGACATAGCCGGACATGACCACTCTGCCGAAATATCCTCAATCTGGCAGCTGTTTATAAGATATAACGGAACCCTTATCGTTTGTAACTTGTTTGACAGGAAAACCATATCAGGAGCCAGTGCACAGGTAGTGTGTTTACTGGGAGGTGCGGTGCCATCAGAACGTTTTACGTATTCTTCTAGCTTATCGTAGTCTAAGCTGGCAGACACGCTTGTAACTACTATTAATAGACTGTAAAAAACAAAATTCAGATAACTATATAAATATCTGCCCATAAAGATGTGAGCCTTATGTTGTATCAGTTTAATTAGTTTCGCTGTTTTCTATTTAAACTAATCGAAAATTAAGCATGCTGTGATTATTTTTTTTTGAATCGCTATTCGGTTGAAATTATTGTTTTTTTTATGCCGCATAAGCTTCATATTTGAATTGTTTGTGTTCATGTTGTTACTGGTTGTTTGCTAGATCACGACTATTATTCATTGCAGATTTATAAATAAAAAGTTAGCAATGATGCTTTATAATATTCATGGCAGTGGCTTGGCTGAAGCATTGGCGGGTTTCCTCATTGCCTTTTTTTCTCTTATTTGTTCTCAGCACGTAATGGCTCAGCTGGATTATCAGCAGCTAGCCAACATGGCAAAACCCTCCGAAGGTATCATCAGTGTTAAAGATGCCAAAGTTTATTTAACTGCCCCGGATATGTTTATAAGAAGTAGGGATCTTTGTTCAAAGTCGCTTCCAGTTCGCTTTTATATGAAAGAAGGGGTATCTGATCTCAGTTCTTTCCTAACCACTATCGCAGTCACAATAAATGGAGATGACTGGGAAGAAGTTCCACATAACCTGCCTCAATCATTTAACCCGCACTGTGATATGGATGTGGACCTTTCTCGGTGGATGAAACCGCTTGATTCCTTTCAGTGGTTGGTTGTAAGAGTTCAGATTACTGATCCGAATAAAAAGGTTTTTGAACATAAGTCAGTTATAGGTGTTTTTGGGGAGCAATGTGATCTGAATGTGGCTGTCTATGATGTGGGCGGTACGGTTCAGGGAAAGCAGAAATTCACAAATAAACGGAAGAAAAGTGAGCGAGATGCTTTTCAGCCCGTAGTAAAAAGCATGAATGCAAATGCTCAAAAAAAAGTGGCAGTGTGCTTTCTGACCAGTTTTCCGAAAGAAGAAGTGGTAACGCTGAGGCGGTGGTTTATAGACAGAGGGTTGCCGTGTGGTCCTATCTTTATGCCGAGTTCTTCTGAAGATGATCAGGAAGATGACTCTTTTCATGGTCAGCGCAAACTGGAAACGCTGGGGCAATTGAGTGCGTCAGGAATCCATTTTGTTGAAGCATGGGGGAATGGGGTTGTTAAAGATATTCTTCCTTTTATGAAGCATGGTGTTCCTGTTGTTAACCACATTAGTTGGCTGTTTTCTGCTGCTTCGAGTACTGAGTTGCTTGATCGTGTGGTTATAGATCAACCTTATCACCAGCACGAACGCCAAACCGTTTTCTCTTCAGTTGAAGGCAGGACATATCCGGCAGCACTGAGTGTATATGGACATAATACTGAAGCACACAGAGGAGATTCCTTATCAGCTTTTCGAAAAGATTTATCGCGGATGAGTCAAGAGTATTCTCAATGGTATACGGGGTGGGTTAGTAATAATCAGACATTATGTGAGAAGCTGAAAAGAGAGCAAGATGAAGGCGTTCAGAGGCAGCTTGAAGAGTACCAGCGAGCTGACCCTGAAAAAGTAACGACTCCGCGTTAAAGGTTTTTGCGGTGATCAAATCAAGGCTAATCAAAGAAAGTTGATTAGCCTTGATTTGCAAAGGCTTACATCTGCTCGACAGTCTCAATACCCAGCAGAGACAAACCAGTCTTCAGAATATTGGCAGTCAGCGCACACAGCTGCAGACGGCTGTTACGCACATCCGCATCAACGCCTTTCTTGTTAACCGGGCAGAATTCATAAAACTTCATGAATGCACCGGACAGGTCGTACAGGTAAGCACACATCACGTGTGGAGTACCTTCACGGGTTACCTGCTCAATGGCTTCACCAAACTGCATCAGCTTGATCGCCAGCGCCTTTTCTTCAGCGGCTTCAATCTTCAGCCCGCCTTCCAGCGCAGCAGCATCAACACCGGCTTTGCGGAAGATGCTGCGGATACGGGTGTAGGCGTACTGCAGATATGGCGCGGTGTTACCTTCGAAGGACAGCATGTTGTCCCAGTCGAAGATGTAATCGCTGGTACGGTTCTTGGACAAGTCAGCGTATTTTACAGCACCCATGGCGATAGCCTTGATGACCTGAACCTTCTGTTCTTCGTCCATCTGCGGGTTCTTTTCACCGATCAGACGGGCTGCACGTTCTTCCGCTTCATCCAGCAGTTCAGACAGTTTTACCACACCGCCGGAACGGGTCTTGAAAGGCTTGCCATCCTTGCCCAGCATAACGCCGAAAGCTTCATGTTCCAGCGGTACGCTTTCCGGTACGAATCCGGCCTTGCGAACGATAGTCCATGCCTGCTGCAGGTGAGTTGCCTGACGGGCATCGATAAAGTACAGCACACGCTCAGCACCGAGTTTTTCGTAACGGTACTTGGCACAGGCGATGTCGGTTGTGGTGTAGTTAAAGCCACCATCGCTCTTCTGAACGATAACACCCATCGGGTCGCCGTCTTTGTTCTGGTATTCCTTCAGGAATACAACCTGAGCGCCCTGGTCTTCTACCGCCAGTCCCTGTTCTTTCAGAGAAGCAATCACACCCGGCAGCATTTCGTTGTACAGGCTTTCACCCATGGTGCTTTCACGGGTCAGGGATACATTCAGGCGGTCGTAGCTCAGCTGGTTCTGTTCCATGGTTACGTCAACCAGACGCTGCCACATCTGACGGCACCAGGGGTCACCACCCTGCAGTTTTACCACGTAGCCACGGGCACGCTTGGCAAACTCTTCATCGCTGTCATATTTTTTCTTGGATTCGCGGTAGAACTCTTCCAGATCAGACAGTTCGGAAGACATCACTTCCGGATTTTCCTGCTGTAGCTCTTCCAGATGGGCAATCAGCATACCGAACTGGGTACCCCAGTCGCCAATGTGATTGGCGCGAATAACGTTGTGTCCCTGGAATTCCAGCGTACGGACAACGGAGTCACCGATAATGGTGCTGCGCAGGTGACCAACGTGCATTTCTTTGGCAACGTTTGGCGCGGAGTAGTCGACAACGATGGTCTGCGCCTTGTCAGCGACATCGGCGCCCAGATGCTCATCTTTCAGTGCATCTTTAGCGCGCTCGGTCAGCCATTCATTGCTCAGGAAAATATTGATAAAGCCCGGGCCGGCAATTTCGATTTTTGCAGCGATATCACCTAGGTCGAGGGCTTCGATAACCTTTGCAGCCAGATCGCGGGGAGCCATGCCCATCTTCTTTGCTGCCTGCATGGTGCCGTTGGCCTGATAGTCACCGAATTGAGCACGGGCGCTCTGACGTACCAGTGCGCGTGTGCCTTCCGGTGCGCCGGCAGCAATCATAGCGGAGGTTATCTTGTCTTCGAGTAACTGAAGAATGTTCATCAATGTTTCCCTTTACAGAAAAGGCGGCAAATAAACTTAAACAGCCCGGCGGTTCGATGCCAGCCGAGTAGTAAAAAATCAGGAATGTGTGGCCAGCAGGTATTATCGAACGGAACGTCGTCGGCTGATATGACGCTCGGAAGCCACGCAGGAAGAAGCCTCACCCTTGATTAGAGTGCGACAAGCAGGAAAGGTTTTATCAAAATCGTTGCGCTGGTTATCCATGCTCGCGATGCTAGCTGAAATAGCACTCAGGCTCAACCGTACTTGTTGAATGAAATATCGAGCCGTATATGCCTGTTGGCACATATGAGCGATAACGCTAACATGGAAAGAATTTTTTGTGGCTGAAAAACAGTCACCAGAGTTTATGCTGCCGGGGACTCAATGACAGCAACGCGAAAAAAACCTGTTAAGCAGGGAGCAACAAGCCGCAGTAAAAGCAAGAGGGGCTCATTGTTTCAGCGTGTGCCTGGATGGCTGTTGCTGGTGACAGGGTTATTGGCAGGATTCATGCTGGCGCTGCTGGTCATGCTGGCACCGGGAGTTGCTGAGCAACAGCCAAAGTCAAAGCCAAAGCCTGAAACTGTCAAGACACCTGCGGCTGTTCAGCCTGAGGCGGAACCATCAAAGCGTGAACCGGTATTCGATTTTTATAAATTATTACCGGAGTCAGAGGTTGTTGTCCCGGAACCGGCCACTACGACAGCTAAGCCTGCACCGGTTCAGAAGCCGTCGGCATCATCCAGAACGCCGTCCACCGCAGCGAAAGCTGATGATTCACGTTATCTGCTCCAGACCGGCTCATTTCGTAATAAGAGTGACGCCGAACGCTTGCGGGCACAGCTGATTCTGTGGGGGCTGGATGCCAGAATTCAGCAGGTGCAGGTCAAAAATGGTGAATACTGGCACCGGGTACAGGTAGGACCGCTGAATTCGATGTCTCAGGTTAATAATGTTCAGAAAACACTGGCTGAGCATAAAGTGGATTCACTGTTGCTGAAACTTCGGTAATTGCCCTTCATATCAATAATGCCGGGTTGTATAGGCAGCCCGGTATAGCGTCTTTTTCGATTTTGCCTTGTCTGAATGCTTGAAAAGGTGAAAACCTCCCCCATATTCCATTCTGATCACAGAATTGCTATCAGGGGTATAGTGCCTTGGAACAGTATCGCGGAACGACCATCCTGTCTGTACGTCGTAATGGCAAGGTGGTAATCGGAGGAGACGGTCAGGTCTCTCTGGGCAACACCGTAATTAAAGGCAATGCACGTAAAGTTCGCCGCTTGTACAACCAGCAGGTTATTGCTGGCTTTGCGGGTGGCACAGCAGATGCTTTTACATTGTTTGAGCGTTTTGAAGAGCAGCTGGAAAAACATCAGGGCCAGCTGGTTCGCTCTGCTGTGGAGCTTGCCAAGCTCTGGAGAACAGATCGCTCCCTGAGCCGCCTTGAAGCCATGCTGGCAGTTGCTGATAGCAAAGCTTCACTGATTATCACCGGTAATGGTGATGTGATGGAGCCGGAAGATGGCATTATTGCGATCGGCTCCGGTGGCGCATTTGCCCAGTCAGCAGCACGGGCACTGGTTGAAAACACAGATATGGGTGCTCGCGATATCGTCGAGAAAGGCCTGTCGATTGCCGGAGATATTTGTGTCTACACCAATCACAACCGGACAATTGAAGAACTGGACGCTGACTAAGCACTTTGCTTCAACGTTTGAATTAACAGCCTTTCAGTGCGAGATATTTTAAATGAGTCAAATGACACCCCGCGAAATTGTCCATGAGCTGGACCGGCATATTATCGGTCAGGACGAAGCCAAGCGTTCTGTCGCCATTGCCCTGCGTAACCGCTGGCGTCGCATGCAAGTGGCTGCTGACTTGCGCAATGAAATCAGCCCCAAGAATATCCTGATGATTGGTCCTACCGGTGTCGGTAAGACTGAAATTGCCCGCCGTCTGGCGCGTCTGGCCAATGCACCTTTCATCAAGGTGGAAGCGACCAAGTTTACTGAAGTTGGTTATGTGGGTCGTGATGTTGAATCCATCATGCGTGACCTGATGGATGCGGCTATCAAGATGCTGCGTGAGCAGGAAATGGAAAAGGTGCGTCACCGTGCACTGGATGCTGCCGAAGAACGTATTCTGGATGCCCTGTTGCCGCCGCCACGTACCTTTGGTGAAGAAAGCAGCCAGCCACAGGACAGCAGCACCCGTCAGGTATTCCGCAAAAAACTGCGTGAAGGGCAGCTGGATGACAAGGAAATTGATATTGAGGTGAAAGATTCACCTATGGGTGTCGAAATTATGGCACCGCCGGGCATGGAGGAGATGACTAACCAGCTGCAGAGCATGTTCTCTAATCTGGCGACCAACAAAAGCCGTGCCAAGAAGCTGAAAGTCAAAGATGCCATGAAGATGGTACAGGACGAAGAAGCGGCGAAACTGGTCAATGAAGATGAGCTGAAAGCACGCGCTATTGATGTGGTTGAGCAGAACGGTATTGTCTTTATTGATGAGATCGATAAGGTTGCCAAGCGTTCCTCCGGTAGCAATGCTGATGTTTCCCGTGAAGGTGTTCAGCGTGACCTGCTGCCGCTGATTGAAGGCTGCACGGTTTCCACCAAATACGGTATGGTGAAAACCGATCACGTGCTGTTTATTGCGTCCGGTGCTTTCCATCTGGCTAAACCGTCAGACCTGATTCCGGAACTGCAGGGTCGACTACCCATCCGTGTTGAGCTGAAAGCACTGACTACCAAGGACTTTGAGCGCATTCTGACTGAGCCGAATGCATCACTGACTGAGCAGTACCGTGCTCTGATGAAGACTGAAGGGCTTGAGATTGAATTTGCTGAAAATGCTATCCAGCGCATTGCTGAAGTAGCGTGGCAGGTAAACGAAACGACAGAGAATATCGGTGCCCGTCGTCTGCACACTGTACTGGAACGTTTGCTGGAAGATATTTCTTTCCGAGCGACTGATCTTGCAACAACACAGGAAGGCGCAGCCTTCGTGATTGATGCTGACTATGTCACCAGTTCATTGGGTGAGCTGGCACAGGATGAAGACCTGAGCCGTTATATCCTGTAACTCAGCAAGTTATTTGCTAAAGCCGCTCATCGAGCGGCTTTTTTATTCCCTGATATTTAACGGAGTAATAATTATGAAGCATTTACCTGAGAAGGTGCATTTACATCGCCAATCAGGAGTGCTCGAGCTGGTTTATGATGGTCAGGCATATGAACTTTCGGCGGAGTATCTGCGGGTTTACAGTCCTTCTGCAGAAGTTCGGGGGCATGGTCAGCCGGTGTTACAGCATGGCAAACAGAATGTCGGTATCAAGGAGTTGGAAACCGTTGGGCATTATGCACTGAAAATCATTTTTGATGACGGGCATGACAGTGGCCTGTATGACTGGAAATATCTCCGGGATTTGTGCATCAAACAGGTGGACTACTGGCAGGATTACCTGCAACGTCTGGCAGATGCAGGGCAATCAAGGGATCCGGATGTAAGTGTCGTTAAACTGATCTGAAACCACATTTAAGATGTGGTTTTCTGGTATTTTTCTGCATCTTGTTGCAGGGGCAGGGGGGAGACTTTTCGGGTAGCCCTGTTAGAATGACGCACCACGAATCGTATCGGTAAGATAGGGTGCGGTTTGATTTTTCAGAGATGTTAAGCAGAAGCACGCATAAATATGGCCAATCGGGAAGATTCTGGGGCTGAGCACAACGGCGATAAAACCCATTTCGGGTATAAGACCGTTGATCGCGACGACAAGGTAGATATGGTAGCGGGCGTTTTTCACTCCGTTGCCGGAAAATATGACCTGATGAATGACCTGATGTCATTCGGCGTTCATCGCCTGTGGAAGCGTTTTACTATTGAAATGTCTGGGGTGCGTCCGGGGCAGGCGGTGCTTGATCTGGCCGGGGGAACCGGTGATCTGGCGATGAAGTTTTCCCGTCTGGTAGGGCATACCGGCAACGTTGTGCTGGCTGATATCAACGATTCCATGCTGAGAGTCGGGCGTGACAAGCTGCTGGATCACGGTTATAGCGGCAATATTGATTATGTGCAGGCAAATGCTGAATGCCTGCCGTTTGCAGACAACACGTTTGACTGCATTACCATTGCCTTTGGCCTGCGCAATGTGACTGATAAAGATGCCGCCCTGCGTTCCATGCTGCGGGTACTGAAGCCCGGTGGACGCCTGCTGGTGCTGGAGTTTTCCAAAACCAAAAATCCGGTACTCAGCAAACTATACGATGTGTATTCCTTCAAAGCGCTGCCGGTGATGGGAGAACTGGTAACTCAGGATTCGGAAAGCTATCGCTATCTGGCAGAGTCTATTCGCATGCATCCGGACCAGGAAACACTGGAAGGTATGATGCGTGATGCCGGCTTTGTCAGCACCACTTATCACAATATGACCGGTGGTATTGCTGCGCTGCACAAGGGGTTCAAACCATGATGTCTGCTGTGCCTCTGGGCGCTATGGCAGGCTTGTCGGCGCTGGAACATATTATTAACTGTACCTTGCAGCTTGATCCTCCAACGCTTTACAAATTAGAAGTGCTGGAAGATAAGGTACTGTTACTGCATCTGTCTCAGCCGGAAATGGTGCTGGGTGTCACCTGGGCAAATGAGCGGGTTATTCTGAAAAGCTTACCCGAGCAGGTTGATGCATCTCTCAAGGCCAGTCTGCCAGCTTGTCTTTCGTTACTGACCAGTAAAGACAAGATGGCTGCCCTGCATGCCAATAATGTTGAGATCGCTGGTGATACGGCGCTGATTCAGGCTGTTACGCTTATCTTGCAGGAAGCCGAACTTGATTGGGAATCCCTCTTAACCGACCGGCTTGGCAGTGTTGCCGGGCATGCGCTGGGACAGGGAATTCGCACTATCTTTGGCTGGGCTAAGGATACTAATCAGCGTTTTACCCGTAATGCTGCCGAGTTTATGACTGAAGAAGCCAGACTGGTGGTTTCTGAAACTGAAATCGACATATTTTGCGAGGATGTGACTGCGTTGCAGCTGAACCTTGACCGCCTGCAGGCTCGCGTACAAAAACTGAGTGATGGCTTACAAGATAACAGTCAGCAGGTGACTTCCCCGTGCGGCGACTGAAGCGATTAATCCGGATTCTGCACGTATACAACCGCTACCGGCTGGATACCCTGATTGATCAGGAATATCTGCCGTCAGCTGCAAAAGTATTTATGCGCATGTTGCCGGGGTTGCGACTCGGTAATGACAAGGCTCCACGGGGTGAACGTTTACGTGATGCGCTGATTGAACTGGGGCCGATTTTTGTCAAATTCGGTCAGCTGCTTTCAACCCGGCGTGATCTGATTCCTGATGATATTGGCGATGAACTGGCCAAACTTCAGGATCAGGTACCACCGTTTCCCAGTGAGCAGGCGATTGCGCTGGTTGAAAAGTCTTTGGGGAAACCTGTCTCAGAACTTTTTGCTGAGTTTGATCCGGAACCGATTGCATCGGCTTCTGTCGCGCAGGTTCATGCAGCGCAATTGCTGACAGGTGAGCGTGTTGTCGTCAAGGTAATCCGGCCGGGTATTGAACCGGTGATTCGTAAGGATATTTCCCTGCTATATACCCTGGCTCGACTACTGCTGAAGCTGATTCCTGATGTTAAGCGTCTGCGTCCACTGGAAGTGGTTCGGGATTATGAAAGAACGCTGCTTGATGAACTTGATCTGCTGAGAGAGGCGGGCAGTACATCACAGCTACGTCGCAACTTTATTGGCTCCGGCTTATTGTATGTGCCCAGGGTTTACTGGGAATACAGCCATAAACAGGTCATGGTGCAGGAGCGCATTCACGGGATTCCGGTTTCTGATATCGAATCGCTGCGAGCCCGCAATGTTGATTTCAAGGTACTGGCGGAGCGTGGGGTAGAGATATTCTTTACTCAGGTGTTCCGTGACAGCTTCTTTCATGCAGATATGCATCCGGGCAATATTTTTGTTGATGCAACCTGTCCGGGGGAGCCTCAGTATATCGGTATTGACTGCGGCATTATCGGTTCACTGGAACCGGTGGATCAGGAATATCTTGCCCGGAATCTGCTGGCGTTTTTCCGTCGTGATTATCGGCAGGTAGCCCAGCTGCATATCGACAGTGGCTGGGTACCGGAAGATACCCGCCTGTCGGAACTGGAATCGGCAATCAGAACGGTCTGTGAACCGATCTTCGAAAAACCGCTGAAAGATATTTCCTTTGGTTTGCTGCTGGTTCGTCTGTTCCAGACAGCCCAGCGTTTCAATATGGAAGTGCAGCCTCAGCTGGTACTGTTGCAGAAGACTCTGCTGAATATTGAAGGTCTGGGACGGCAGCTATATCCGGATCTTGACTTGTGGAGTACGGCTCAGCCATTCCTTGAAGAGTGGATGAAAGAGCGCATCAGCCCGCAGGGTGTATTGAAACGCCTGCGTGATCATGGCGCAGATATGTTATTGCAAGGACCGGAGCTGCCGGTTCAGGCCATGCAGGCGATTCAGCGAATCAGTGAAGACCAGCGCCGGTCACTGGATGCCAATCATCATGCTCAGCGACGTTTCCAGAAACATCTGCGTCTCGCGGGTGGGGTTATGGTTTCTGCGGCTGCGGTTTATGGGTTGGTGCCCGAACTGGTGATTTCAGTGCAGTGGCAGGTTGTAGCGCTGGGTGTTACTGGTTTGCTATTGATCAGTCGCAAGATAGCTTAGGTGTGATATTCCACGGCTGGTTATCAACCGAATTTAGTCATATGGTGTGAGTTAAAAGTGGAACACGCTGATGGTATTGCCCCACTGCACATCATTGAGGTAGAGGGTAGAGAAAGATGAGTGATTGTTTGTTTTGTAAAATCGTGGCGGGAAGTATTCCGTCCGAAACGGTTTATGAAGATGAACATTGCCGGGTTTTTCGTGACATCCAGCCAAAAGCGCCGGTTCATCTGCTGATGGTGCCGAAGCAGCATATTGAGAATCTGGATGACCTCAAGCCGGAAGATGCTGCAGTTGCCAGCCATATGTTGCTGACAATCCCGAAGGTTGCCAAACAGCAGGGGCTGGATGGTGGTTACCGGGTCGTGACTAATAATGGCGCCGGTGGTGGTCAGGAAGTGTACCACCTGCATTTTCATATTCTGGGCGGTGGTGAACTCCACGGCCTGTAAGTTTTCTAACGAAATTAAGTATTCCTAAATTAGAAATACAGGGAGTCTGTTATGGGTATGGGCGGAATTAGTATCTGGCAATTGCTGATTATTCTGCTGATTGTTGTCGTGCTGTTTGGAACCAAGCGTTTGCGTGGTTTGGGCGGCGACCTGGGGGGCGCGGTTAAAGGCTTTAAAAAAGCCATGAGCGACGGCGATGACAAAGATGCTGACCAAAAGCAGTTGGAAAAGACTGTGGGAGAGGAGCTGAAAGCTGATAATCCGGCCATGCAGCAGGAAAACGCTCAGAAGCAGACGGCTGCAAAGTAATCACTACTTTCAGCTTTTCAAGAGCCGGGTTTGAACCCGGCTCTTGAGCTAAAAGTTAATGAAACTTTTGAAGCGTATAGATATTTGAAGAATCACTTTTTGATTCACATATGGAAGTTGGCAGGTGTTTGATATCGGTTTCACCGAGCTGCTGGTTATTGCTCTGGTAGCCCTTGTTGTATTGGGGCCAGAGCGTTTGCCGCATGCTATCAAGGTAACGGCCATATGGATTGGCCGGATTAAGCGCAGTTTTAATTCTGTGAAAGAAGAAATCGAACGTGAAATACGGGTCGATGATATTCGGCGTGACTTGCATAATGAAGATGTCATGGACGAGTTGCGTAAAGCACGGGAAAAAGCTGAAACCATGCGCAGTTCTGTGATGGAAAGCATGAACGAAACAATTAACGCTGAAGCAGCTTCTTCAAAACCGTCTGATCCAAAACCGCAGGCTAAAGCAGCCTCACCTGAAGCTGTCACCCCGTCACCCGTTCAAAATGAAAAGTCGTCTGATTCATGAGTAGGCAGTCTACCGAGCCCCGGCAGGATAAAGAGCAGGATAAAGAACAACCGCTCATTCAGCATCTGATTGAGTTGCGGACCCGCCTGCTGCGTGCCTTGTGTGTGGTTCTGGTGATTTTTGCCGGGCTGTTTTATTTCGCTAATGATATTTATGCCTTTGTGTCGGAGCCGCTGCGTGCGCTCCTGCCTGAAGGTACCAGCATGATCGCAACAGAAGTAGCCTCGCCCTTTCTGACGCCTTTCAAGCTGACAATGGTTACTGCATTGTTTCTGGCAATCCCCTTTATTCTGCATCAGGTCTGGGGATTTATTGCGCCGGGACTGTACAAGCATGAGAAAAAAATTGCGATTCCGCTGCTGGGTGCCAGTGTTCTGCTGTTCTATCTGGGAATTGCGTTTGCCTATTATGTGGTTTTCCCGCTGATATTTGGCTTCTTTACCAAAGTCGGACCGCCTGATGTGGCGATGATGACGGATATTAATCGCTATCTGGATTTTGTCCTCAAACTGTTCTTCTCTTTTGGTGTGGCTTTTGAAATTCCGGTCGCCACTGTGTTGATGGTCTGGACCGGCATTACATCGGTTGACAAGCTGACAGCAAAGCGCCCCTACATTGTGGTTTGCTGCTTTATTATGGGCATGCTGCTGACGCCTCCGGATGTGGTTTCACAGTCATTGCTGGCGGTACCGATGTGGTTGTTATTTGAAGCGGGCATTTTGTTTGCCCGTATGATTAAATCCCGCCCTGAATCCTCAGACGCAACTTCCTGATGAATTTGTTACTGCTCCACCCGGAAGACTTTGTCTCTCCGGGTGTTGCCCGCATATCCGGGCCACGTCTCAAACATGTTACTGATGTTCACCGTGCCGTTCCCGGCGATACCCTGAAAGTAGGGTGCCTTGACGGGCTGATGGGTGAGGCGATTATCGAAGGGCTGGACAATCAGTGCCTTGAACTGAGCGTAAATCTCGATCAACCACCACCGCCGAAAATACCTTTAACCGTATTGCTGGCATTGCCTCGCCCGAAAATGCTGAAACGAACCCTGCAAACCTTGAGTGCGCTGGGCGTTGAAGAAATCGTACTGATGAACAGCTACCGGGTTGAGAAAAGCTACTGGCAAAGCCCCTGGCTGGCTGAAGATAAAGTGCGGGAGCAGCTGGTCCTCGGTTTGGAGCAATCGAAGGACACGGTATTACCGAGAATATCGCTGGAAAAACGTTTTAAACCTTTTGTTGAAGATCGCCTTCCTGCGCTATGTAAGGGAAAGCGCGGTCTGGTTGCGCATCCGGTGGCTGCAGATGCCTGCCCGGTTGCGATGAACGAGCCTGCGGTGCTGGCTATTGGGCCTGAGGGGGGCTTTATTCCCTATGAAGTGGAAAAGCTGGAAGGCTGTGGTTTTGAGCGGGTACATCTGGGCGCTCGTATCATGCGAGTCGAGGTCGCTATTCCCGCAATAATTGGACGTTTGTATACCTGAGTTTTTCAGTGTTGGGTTTTGTGTTAGCGTTCGAATAAGAAAATACTTTTAACGCAGAGGTATCAAGGAATGATTACCCGGCTGCTGTGTGTTTTTTTTGCCCTCTTGCTATTAATGAGTTTCAGGCTCAGTGCTGAAACTCACCAGTCAGAATTGCTGAATCGTTTATACGAAAAAGCAGGTCTTGAAGTTCACCTGCAAACGCTTCAGATCAGCCTGAAGCAAAACTGTCAGGCTTATGAAGGGTATCTTGATCAAAAAGTTTTAAGTAAGGTCTGTCGTTCCGAAGTCATTCGGATCGCTCCTCAGCATTATCGAACTCAGATGATTTCAAGTCTGGCTGCCAATCTCGATAATGATCAGGTCACTGAAATTCTTGATTGGCTGGACACCCCTCTTGGCCGTCGGGTGGCACATATGGAAAACTCCGCTGAGCCCCTGGCCGCGGCAAGTTATATCAGGGAGAAACTTGGCAGCACGCCGCCTCGGGCAATACGCTTAGAGTTTGTAGATAATTTAATCCAGCTGCTAAATGCAGTAGAAGTCAGTATACATATTGCTACTGCAACAGCGATGGAGGTGGCTGCCCGTATTAATCAGAAACTACCTGTAAATAGTCAACTTGATTTAAAAGAAATAGAGCAGGCTTTACAGTCACAGATGCCAGCTATGACTTCAGCCACGAGAAATGATTTACGGCAGCGCTTTCTTTATACCTACCGACAGTTGCCTGATGAGCAGTTACGTTCATATATACAGTTTGCGCAAAATGAGTCTGTGCAGGTGTTCTATCGAAGTGTTTTTAGTGCTATGAAATCGAGTCTGTAAAAAAAGAAAGGTGCCATGGTGGCACCCTTTGAAGATAGGTTGAAGCCTACAGTTTTACTGCTCTTCGATTCCTCGCAGTAAGTTTTCAAGGCGAGGCCGGGTCGTAGACCCCTTCCATTTGGAGGAGGTGCAGTGCTCAATGGCATCCTGATAAGCTTTCCTTTGTTGCTTGTTTAGCTTTGTACCCTCTTCAGCAGCCGACATGAGTCGAACTTCCAGGAAGGACTGCATTTGCTTTTTCAATGAGTCATCGCCTTTAATCGACTTGCCTTTTAACGCCGCCAGTTCGTCCATTACAGATGCTTGTAGCCCTATGGCAGCTTCGAAAGCCTTTGCATTTGCCTTAGTCTGGGAGTCAAGCTCTTCAGCCTTTTGAGTGTCAGCCACTTTCAGCTGTTTGAAAAGTTCCTGCATGCGTGGTCGTGTTGATGATACAAAAGCTCCGGTTGAGTGCTTAATCGCTTTTTCAAAAGCTCTGTGCTCTCTTCTGGTTACAGGTTTACCTGACTCAACGGCTTGACCCAGTTGTGTCTCGATGTATGCCTGCATCAGACGCTTTGTTGCTTCCCCGCTTTCCCCGCTTATAGGTATTTGGGGTACCATTTCCATTTTAGTAAATGTCTTGTCTGTGCGAACTTTATCTAGCATGACCTCAAACTGTAAGGCTTTTTGAGGCATGGCATTTGCGAGATCGAATGCTTTGGTCTTTTCGAATTCTGCTCTGACATCCTGATATCGCACCTGTACTTCAGGACTGCTTTCTGAATCAAATCGCTTAAGTACTTTTTCAACAGCATTCCAGTCTTTTCTGGGTTGTCCTGCTTCCGCTTCGAGCAGTTTTGAAAACTGATCTATAGCAGCCAGTCTCAGTACTTCTTTTTTAGCTGTATTTTTGCCGACATCCAGTTTACCCAATGCTTTCAGATCCATTTTAGCGATCTCTTCCAGTCTGGGCTGAAGCTCGATTCTTGCCTGAATAACGTTGTGCTGATGTTCAATCCAGTCCAGCTTCCGTAAAGCCTCTTCGCCGATGGTTTGAGATATTTTCCCATCATGTGACATATTGGCTTTAAGTGCTGCCCGGTATTTTGCAGCATCAGGCCCGACGCTTTGTGGAGTTCCGCTTGTGATTCTTTGGGTGATTTCGTCAACAATAGCCCAGCGTTCGGACTCTCTGTCCAGCCCTTCCTGCTTTGCAACCTGCAGCTCCCCTAACTTCAGTCCGGGAAGTCCTTTAGCAAATTCCGCTTTAGCGGCTTCTCTGATAGCTACTTTTGCAGTGAGAAGCTTGGAGGATACTTCACCTTTAACCTCATCAGCGATACCCACGGATGCTTTATCACGGGTAAGAGGCACTGATTTATGTGACTGGAATTTATCTGCGAGGGTAGTGAATTGAGCTTGCTTTATAACCATCTCATCAGGAGATGTGTTTTTAGCCATCAGCAGCAGCTTGTTTAAAACTGCATCACGCATTTGTTCTTTGTCTTCGGCTCCTTTGTCAACTTCCAACAAGCCCAGCTTATCCAGGTTGTCTGCTGCATTCAGTTGTGTATAAAAGTCCGGACCTTCGCTGGTTGTACTAAGGGTAGAAGTTCTTTGGCTGTTGATTGTTCCTTGTAGAGAGGCTTGTGGTGGAACACTGTCATTTATTGAACTTCTGGAGCTGTTCAGGGATGAACGGGTAAGCGACCCCTGTTCTGAGAAAGAGTCCCTGCTGACTGAGCGTTCCAGACTGTTCGGAGGCGTGGGGGATATAGATACATTCTCATCTTGAGGAGATAACGAAGAAATCTCGCTTGAGGTTGAGCTTCTATAGCTATCTCTCGCTGAAGGAGGTATTGAATCAGAAGAAAAACCTTCCGGCGGTGTTGATGATGGTCTGGTAATGCTTTTTTGATCGGGAGCTGCAGGGGTTGGAACGGATTTTCTTTTCTCTGCATTCGCAGCAGCTTTAGCTATTTCAGCATCTACATCAAAGGATAAAGAAGGACTACCAAATTGATCTTTAACCTCTTTTGTAAATTTCGCGCGGTCTATACTTCCCTGCAGTCCTCCGCGACCCTCTGGAAAAAGTGGTGCAATAGAACTTTCAGAGTCGCTTGAGATAGTAGAGCTTCGGGGGTTTTGGGTTTCGCTAAAATTGTCGCCATCATCGAATTCGTCATCATAATCGATGAAAGAATCCCTAAATGCGGAAGAATCTCTGGATGGTTCAATATGCCTGTTTACAACTTTTGTATCGCCGGGCTCCGCTGTATTTCCATGATTAGGACGTCTAATGGCATCCTGCCTGCGAAGACCTGGAGTAGGATTGTCTGACTGGAATTTCGATACAACCCAGTTTCTAAATTTACCAGCTGCTTTTTTAATGGATTCTATAGGGTGTTTAAAGAACTCAACCGCACCTGTACGTAGCCCTTCCAGCGTCATGATATCCCTCCATGGATATAATTCTGGGCTACATCCAGCCCTGCATATCAAATTTAGTTGAATTTCAGTATAGCAGTGCCTTACTGCAAGTGGCTTAACTCATGTCCTGAGGGTCAATATCCACTGACCAGCGCACTTTTCGGCTTTCAGGCAGGCTTTCTATACATGATAGCGAGGAATTCAGAATTGTGTGTAATGGCTGGCGACTGATGGATTGCAGCAGCAGCTGCTGTCGGTAGCGCCCCTGCCGCCGCTCCATAGGCGCAGGCCAGGGGCCAAGCAACTGCAGGCCCTGAGGACCATTCAGGTTCTGGCGGGTTGATTGTTGTTCAATAACATCTCTTACAAGCGCCAGAAAGTGCTCTGCTTCGCTGATGGTAGCGGCTTCAGTTCTTATCAGTGCCTGATAGCTAAAGGGGGGGAGTCGCATCAGCTTGCGTTCGCTGAGCAGAAGAGGTACAAAATTCTGGTAGCTGCCGGTAGCCAGCTGTTGAAGCGCCAGATTATCCGGGTCACGGGTCTGAATAATGACTTTGCCGGAGCGCTCAGCCCGCCCTGACCGACCTGCAACCTGAGTAATTAGCTGTCCGGTTCGCTCCAGCGCCCGGTAATCACTGCTGTAGAGACCTGAATCCGTATTTAGCAGCGCTGCCAGAGTTACTTTCGGGAAATGATGTCCCTTTGCGAGCATCTGAGTGCCCAGCAGGATACAGGCGTCACTGCCATGAACCTGATTCAGAATCTTCTCCATGGCGTTACGGTTACGGGTGGAGTCCCGGTCGATGCGGAAGACGGGAATCTTCGGAAAATGCTTTTGCAGCGTTTCTTCCAGCTTTTCAGTACCTTCCCCTACGGACTGTAGCTTGTTGCTGCTGCAGTCAGGGCAAATTGCCGGTACCGGGTGCTGAGTATCGCAGTGGTGGCAATGAAGCTTCCATGGTGAGCGGTGCAGGGTCATATGAGCATCACAGCCGGTGCAATCCATCACACTGCCGCACTGATGGCACATCAGGATCGGGGCAAAACCTCTCCGGTTGATAAAAACCAGTACCTGATGGGATTGTTGCAAGTGTTCTTCCATTTGCTCCAGCAAGGCAGTAGACAGGCCGTCCTGAAGTGGCTGGCTGCGAATATCCAGCAGTTCAATGGCTGGAGGCTTAGCATTGCCTGCCCGCTTTGTCAGGCGCAGGTGTAGATAGCGATGCTGCCGGGCATTATTAAACGTTTCCAGTGAAGGCGTGGCGCTGCCCAAAAGCACGGGAATATCGCGTAATCTGGCGCGATAGACGGCTAAATCACGGGCTGAATAACGAATGGTATCCTGCTGCTTGTAGGACAGGTCATGCTCTTCGTCGACAATAATCAGCCCCAGTTTGGGTAATGGCGCAAAAATGGCCGAACGGGTGCCAATCAGAATACCCGCCTCTTTCTTGATTACACGCCGCCAGGACTGGTGTCGTTCTGTATCATTCAGGCCTGAGTGCATTGTGGCAATCGGAACATTAAACCGTTCCTGAAAGCGGTTTAATGTTTGTGGAGTCAGACCAATTTCAGGCACCAAAACCAATGCCTGTTGCCCTTTTTCAAGGCAGTGCTCTATTGCCTGAAGATATACCTCGGTTTTACCGCTGCCGGTAACACCATCCAGTAGGGCGGCTCTGAACCCCGGTTCATCGCTGGTAATAGCATTGAGTGCATGCTGTTGCTCGTCATTCAGTGTCAGCGGAGCGCATTTGAGCACCGGATCGATGGTTTCGAAGGAAGTGAACTGCTCATCTACATTGGCATGTTCAATCAATCCTTTCTGCTCCAGTTGGGAGAGAACAGGGGATGGGTAGCCAAATGCTTTCAGGCTGTCTTCACTCAGTCCTTTGGGGTGTTCAGACAGAAAATTCCAGGCTGCCCGTTGTTTGGGAGCCCGGCTCAGCAATGTTTCCGCAGAATCAATAGCAGCGGGTCGCAGGCGCCAGAGCCGGTGTTGATTGTCCGTTGATTTCCCATGACGCAGCGTAGCGGGGAGGGCGAGGCTATAAAGCTCTCCCAGTGGGGCATGGTAGTAACTGGCGGCCCATTCGCACAAAGTGATGATATCAGGCTGGAGGACCGGCTCTTCATCCAGAATATGCAGAGCGGGTTTGAGCTTTTCTTCAGGGAAATCAGAATGGCTGGTAGTGGTTGCGAGAATACCAATCAGCCGCCGGTTACCAAAGGGTACCTGTACCCGCATACCCGGTTTAACACCCTGCGCTGGCAGGCTTTTGGGTAGACGATAGTCAAACAGACGCCGCAAGGGGACGGGTAGGGCGACTCTCAGATAACAGGCATGTGACATGGGGGCGCAGGTCATTCTACTGGTAATTGGTTTGATGGTATCAGAAGCGTTTGCCTGACAGACATCCCTGCCTAACTATAAAGCGAAAAAAAGAATCTGCCTGCCTGCCTCGTTGCCTGCAGGGCGCTCAGGATGAATCGTGGGAAGACCGAAAGAAGGATGCGTAGCCCCCAAGTTGCAATGGGTTTGGACTCTGGTAATATGCGCCGCTTAATAGTTTTCATGCATGCGGTATCTGATCAAGTAGTGGGTAATAAGGCTTGCTTACTGAGATGAATGGCGGCATGCCTGACATGAGGACATAGGTAAATGAAAGCCGATATCCATCCACGTTACGAAGAAATTACCGCAACTTGCAGCTGTGGTAACAAGATCCAGACCCGTTCCACGCTGTGCAAAGACCTGCAGCTGGACGTATGCTCTGCGTGCCACCCGTTCTACACCGGCACTCAGAAGGTGATGGATACTGGCGGTCGTATCGAACGCTTCAACAAGCGTTTCGCTAGTCTGTCTACCCGTAAGAAAGGTTAATTTCTTTCTGCGTCAGTCCAGTCCTCCGGGGCTGGACTGTTATTCGTTTTTCCCTATCTTTTCTTTCGTTCTTCCCTTTTTTTATAGAGTTTTCCTGCGTTAACCCTGCCTTGTGAGTTACTGATCTTTCCGATATTCTGCCCAATCCGCAGGTACACATCGAAAGTAAAATAAACATGGCTCAGGATATCAAGCAAGCTGCTCTGGATTATCATGCAAACCCTCGTCCAGGTAAGATCAGTATTGAACTGACGACCGCAGCTGAAACCTCTCAGGATCTTGCTTTGGCATACAGCCCCGGTGTTGCCGAGCCTGTGCGTGAAATCGCCAAAGATCCGGAAAATGCCTATCGTTATACCGCTAAAGGCAATCTGGTAGCCGTAATCAGTAACGGTTCTGCGATTCTCGGTCTGGGTAACCTTGGCGCCCGCGCCAGTAAGCCGGTTATGGAAGGTAAAGCGCTGCTGTTCAAACGATTTGCCGGTCTGGATTCCATTGATATTGAAGTAGAATCTGAAAGCCCCCAGGCTTTTATTGACACTGTTAAGCGTATTGCCTGCACCTTCGGTGGTATCAATCTGGAAGATATCAAAGCGCCGGAATGCTTTGAAATTGAACGCACGCTGATCGAAGCCTGTGACATCCCGGTTTTCCATGATGACCAACACGGTACAGCCATCGTAACTGCTGCCGGTATGCTGAATGCGCTGGAAATTGCCGGTAAATCCATCGAAGAAGCCCGTCTGGTTTGCCTTGGTGCCGGTGCTGCTGCCACCGCTTGCACCAAGCTGCTGATCAGCTGTGGTCTGAAGCCGGAAAACATCCTGATGCTGGATCGCAAGGGTGTTATTCATACTGGTCGTACTGATCTGAACGAACACAAAGCGGTATTTGCCGTTGAGACTGATCGCCGTACGCTGGATGACGCCATAGATGGTGCTGATGTATTCCTTGGTGTATCCGGTCCGAACCTGCTGTCTCCAGAGCAGATGGACAAGATGGCAAAGAACCCGATTGTATTTGCCTGCTCCAACCCTGATCCGGAAATCCGTCCTGAACTTGCAAAAGAAGTGCGTCCAGACGTGATTATGGCAACCGGTCGTTCTGATTACCCTAACCAGGTTAACAACGTACTGTGCTTCCCGTTCATTTTCCGTGGTGCGATGGATGTGCGTGCGGCTGAAATCAATGAAGCGATGAAGGTTGCAGCGGTTAACGCTATCAAAGATCTGGCTAAAGAACCGGTGCCTCAGGAAGTGCTGAATGCCTACGATGGTGAAGCTATCACCTTCGGTACTGAATATATTATTCCAAAGCCAATGGATTCCCGCCTGTTGGGTGCTGTTTCCAGTGCTGTGGCCAAAGCGGCGATTGATAGTGGCGTAGCACGCCTGCCATATCCTGCACATTACCCTTTGCAGGATGCTAAAAGCGTTTAACTGCTTTTAAATGTAATAAAAAAGCCACCGCAAGGTGGCTTTTTTGTATCTTCAGATTGCAGAATACTTAGAAAATACTTTGTGGTGTATCTCCCTCATCAGAACCCGAAGAGGGGGAACCTCTGCCCGGCCGACTGGGGTCGGGTGCATTTTCAGCCCGGTAAACTTCAAAAATAGCGTTCTGATCACTGGCGCTGGTGGGTTCACCGGTCACTGGGTCAATGCGCAGCGTCACAATGCCCTGTGGCTGTGGTAGCTGGTATTCGGGCATATCACGCAGTGCAACTTTCATATATTCCAGCCAGATGGGAAGTGCTACGTTCGCACCATACTCCCAGCGACCCAGTGTCAGGTTGTCGTCACGACCAACCCAGACGGTTGTCAGCAGATGAGGGTTGAAGCCGGCAAACCAGACATCACGGCTGCCATTAGTCGTACCGGTTTTGCCGCCGATATCATTGCGCCCGAGTACCTGAGCCCGGCGGCCGGTACCTTTGCGAATAACATCGCGCAGGATGTGGTTAATGATGTAGTTTTCCCGTTCATCCATAACCCGCTCAGCCCGGTCCGGTTGGGTTTGTGCCAGCGGTGAGAGCAGGCTTTCATCATTAAAACTCAGCACTTCTGTTGTTGAGGGTTGCTCCGGCGCACATTCATAGCAGGCAGGTGGATATTTGGCGGTATAAACCGGTTCATCCAGCAAGTCGATACGCTTGATGACATGAGGCTGTATCTGATAACCACCGTTGGCGAGCACTGCATAGCCGGAAGTAACTTGCATCGGTGTCAGTGCGGCGCTGCCAAGTGCCAGAGACAGGTTGTTGCTCAAAGCATTAGCAGGAAAACCAAAGGTGTTTTCCAGGTAGCGGACAGCACTTCTTACGCCCACACTTTGCAGCAAACGAATGGACACCAGATTTCTGGAGCGGTACAGGCCAACCCGTAACCGGGTCGGTCCCATAAACTTCTGGTTATCGTTTTTCGGACGCCAGGTGGATTCCAGTTCATCATCATTGAAAACAACCGGAGCATCATTAATCAGGGTCGAAGCAGTCATGCCGCTGTGAATGCCTGAGCTGTAGACAAACGGCTTGAACACCGAGCCATTCTGACGAACTGCCTGTGTTGCCCGGTTGAATTTACTGTCATTAAAGTTGTAACCGCCGACCAGTGCCCGGATGGCACCATTTTCCGGATCCATGGAAATCAATGCAGACTGGGCGTCCGGTGTCTGGGCAAGACGGAAGCTGTCATCGGGTTGACGGCTTACCTGTATCAGGTCTCCAGCCTTCAATACCTCATCAGCACGCTTGGGGTTGTAACCGAATGCATTGATATTGATATATTTCTTTGCCCACTTGATGCCGTCCCAGCCAAGCAGAGCAACTGAGCCGTCTTTGAATATCAGTTCGGCATCTTTATCACCCACTTTGGTAACAATCGCAGGTATCAGAGTACCCAGTGTAGAGGTGACTTTGAGCCTTTCCAAAAATGCTTCAGGACGCAAATCGGGTGTTTCCGGGCGTTCAAGCGGACCGCGATAACCGTGTTTCTCGTAATAGGCGGTTAAGCCGTTGAGTACGGCATGATTAGCGGTCTGCTGGAAGGTGCTGTCGACGGTTGTATAAACCCGGTAGCCATCGGTATAGGCCTCTGCACCAAAGCGTTCGACCATTTCCTGACGTACCATTTCAGCAATCCAGGGGGCATCGAGTTCAGTTTTGAGGCCGTGATAGCTGGCTGTAATTGGCTGGCTGACGGCTTCTGAATACTGGTATTGCTCGATATAGCCAAGATCCAGCATTCTGGACAAAATCCAGTCCCGTCTTGCCAGTGCCCGGCGTGGTGATCTGACAGGATTGTTGGCGGATGGTGCTTTGGGTAGACCGGCGATCATCGCCATCTGGGCCAGATTCAGCTCATTAACTGTCTTGTCGTAGTAGACCTGTGCTGCTGATTCGATACCGTAAGCCCGGTTCCCCAGATAGATTTTATTCAGGTACAGCTCAAGGATTTCATCTTTATTCAGCTCGCGCTCAATGCGCAATGCCAGCAGAATTTCATTGAACTTGCGGGAAAATACCCGTTCATGGCTCAGGAAGAAATTCTTGGCAACCTGCATGGTAATCGTACTGCCGCCACTTTGAATGCGTCCGGTGGATAGCAGCTGCACCGTCGCCCTGCCAAGGCCAACCGGATCAACACCGCGGTGTTTGTAGAAGCGATCATCTTCAGCAGCCAGAAAGGCTTTCAGCAGTAACTGTGGGGTGTTTTCTATCTGCACAGGAGAGCGCCGCTTTTCCCCAAACTCAGCGATCAGCAGTCCGTCATCAGAATAAACCCGAAGCGGTGTTTGCAGCCTGATATCACGTAATGATTCAACATCAGGAAGGGATGGACTCAGATAAAGGTAACCGCTGGCGGCAATAACCAGGATGCCGCAAAAAGCGAGGAATCCGGACCAAATTAAAAACTTAAATGCCTTGTAAGCTTTCGCCATATTTTATTAATTCGACGGTTGTGTGAATATGCATAACCCCACTGGGCGGGACATTATAAGCATAATCGGATGCATAACATAATTGCGATTGGCCGCTAGGGATGATACTTATTTGGTAATCAGTGGAATAAAAAGAATCTCACGGCTCAGGGAAGCGCTTTGTGTTGGGATTATTCAATAAGAAATCCAATAGTGTTTTGGGTATAGATATCAGCTCAACGGCGGTCAAGTTGCTTGAGCTCAGTCACAACGGACAGCGCTACCGGGTTGAAGCCTATAGCACTGAACCGCTACCTATCGGTGCAGTCGCTGAAAATAATATTGTTGAACTCGATGCTGTGGGAGCCGCTGTTGGAAAAGCTGCTGCAAAATCCCGTTCCGGAGTGAAGAGTGCTGCTGTCGCCGTTTCAGGCGCTGCTGTTATTACCAAAACGGTTGAAATGGATGCATCGCTCAGTGATGACGATATGGAAACCCAGATCACCATAGAAGCCGACCAGTATATTCCGTATCCACTTGATGAAGTCGCCATTGATTTTGATGTGCAGGGGCTCAACGAGCGTAACCCGGAGAAAGCGGATGTGCTGGTTGCGGCCTGCCGGCGTGAAAATGTTGAGATGCGTGAAGCAGCGCTCAACCTTGCCGGGCTGAAAGCACGTATCGTCGATGTTGAAGCGTTTGCGCTTGAGCGCAGTTGTGAGCTTTTGACTGCTCAACAGGAATCGAAAGAGGTTGATGCACTGATTGCGCTGGTTGATATTGGTGCCTCAGTTACTGTTCTGAGTGTGATTCAGGGTGGCAAAACCATTTACACCCGTGAGCAACTGTTTGGTGGAAAGCAGCTGACGGAGGAAATCCAGCGGCGCTATGGGTTATCTGAAGAAGATGCGGATGCCGGGAAAATATCCGGTGAGTTACCGGATGATTACAGTGCCGAGGTGCTCGAACCTTTCAAAGAAGCGGTTGTTCAACAGGTTTCCCGCAGTCTCCAGTTTTTCTTTTCGGCCAGCCACTTTAATGATGTGGATCAGATTGTTCTTGCAGGAGGTACTGCTTCATTACCTGATCTGGGGGAACAGGTCAGCGAAAAACTGGGTATCCCGGTTTTAATTGCCAATCCTTTTGCAAACATGGCGGTTGCCAACAGGGTAAATGCCGGTGTACTGACACGTGATGCACCAGCGTTGATGATTGCCTGCGGTCTGGCGATGAGGAGCTTTGACTGATGGCAAAAATCAATCTTTTACCCTGGCGGGACGAATTACGGGAAGAGCGTAAGAAACAGTTTGTCGCCATGCTGCTCGCGGCAGCATTTGTGGGTTGTGGCGTTATTTTTATGGCTGACGGCTATGTCTCGGATATGTTGATTCATCAGCAGGGGCGTAACCAGTTTGTGCAGAATGAAATTAACCGGCTTAACAGTCGCATCAAAGAAATTGATGAGCTGAAGAAAAAGCGCGCAGAACTACTGGACCGGATGGATGTAATTCAGAGTCTGCAGGGAAACCGGCCGATTATTGTCCGGGTGTTTGATGGTATCGCCCGTGCAGTGCCGGATGGAGTTTACCTTACCTCGGTTGAAATGGAGGAAGACCAGCTGGCCATTACCGGTGTTGCGGATTCAAACGACCGGGTTTCCATGTTTATGCGCCAGTTGGATGCCTCAGACTGGTTTGAATCACCCAACCTGACCGCAGTAAAAGCACTCGATAATGACGGTCGTGATGGCAGTCAGTTTGATATGACGGTGCAGCAGACCTCACCCAAACCCCAGCGTGAGGATAAGAAATGAATATTGATCTTGCCGAATCCTTCCGGAAACTCAATGAGCTGGATCTGAATGATCTGGATTTTGAAAATGTTGGTTCCTGGCCAATAGCCGCCAAAATCGTTTCCTGCATTATGGTGTTATTGCTGGTGTTGGGGTTGGGTTATCAGCTATATATCAGCGATACCCTGACCGGGGTCGAGATAGAGGCTGCGAAGGAAGACCAGTTAAAAGAAGCTTTTCGTATTAAGGCGTTTCAGGCTGCCAACCTAGATGCCTACCGCCAGCAAATGATTGATATGGAAACTGAGTTTGCTATCCGGGTGAAGCAGCTACCGAGCGATACTGAAGTACCGGGACTGCTTGAAGATATTACCTTTACCGCCGTTGGCAGCGGACTGGAAATTGATGCCATCGAGCTACAGCCGGAATTGTCATCAGCCTTTTATGTTGAACTGCCGATCAAGATCAAAGTGCAGGGTAAATATCATGATATGGGCAACTTTGTCAGCGGTGTTGCCAGTTTGCCGCGGATTGTGACCTTGCACGATTTTGCGATAGCCCCTTCGAAAGAGAGCGATGTGCTGGAGATGGAAATTCTTGCCAGAACCTATCGCTACAATGATAAAGGAGCGGTGAAATGAACGCGCTGTTAAAAGGCTGGATAGTGCTGCTCATTTCAATACTGACCGGATGCGGTGGCGGAGGCAGTTATGATGATCTGACCCGTTATATGCAGGATGTACGCTCCAAACCAATGGGGCGCGTTAAGGCGTTGCCTGAATTTGAAGCTTATGAAGCGTTTACCTATAACGCGACCTCCAGTCGCAGCCCCTTTGCTCCACCGGTTCCGGCAAGTGAAATTCAGGACCTTAATAGTAATGTGAAGCCTGACTTTGACCGCCCCCGGCAATTTCTTGAAGGTTTTATTTTTGACAGCTTTATCATGGTTGGAACCCTCAGCAATGATGATGGTGTTCTGGCGCTGATTCGCGGGGAAACCGGCGTTTATCCCGTCTCTATCGGTGACTATATAGGCAAGAATCATGGTCGGATCACTTATATTGACGAAGAGGAAGTCCGGGTTATTGAAATTGTCCCCAGTGGTACCGACCGCTGGTCAGAAAGACCGCGCCAGTTAAGGCTTGAAAATCCCTGAAAATCGCAGCTGCTTCAGACGCTGTGGTTGCCTGTAACCTGCCGAATCCCACCAATATCTTTTTGTCATTTGCACTTGAGCCTGAAAAAAAATCAATAAGCGCCGATAGCAGGAGAGAAGGCGCATAAGGTAATAGTGGGTAAAACCGGATGACAATAAGCAGGGAACGTGTTCATCAGCTACTGGTCACTGTGCTGTGGCTTGGTCTCGTCTGTATGACCGGGCTGGTGCAGGCTGTCACACTCAGAGATATGGGCGTGGCATCACTGCCAGGCGAAAAGGTTGAGCTGCGGCTAATTTTTGATGGTCCGGCACCCCACTCGGTGGGTTATACCGTTGATGAGCCGCCGAGGATATCGCTTGACCTGACGGGGACACGCTCCGGAATACCCAAATATAATGATGTGGGCTTTTCCAATACCCGCAGTGTCACGGTATTGCAGACAGACAGTATGACCCGGCTGGTGGTGAATCTGAACAAGCCTTCAGGCTATACCACCCGGGTTGAAGGCAATATGCTGTTTCTGGTGATTGGTGTTGATCAGAACAGTGTGCAGAAGCATGCATCGCGCCCGACCGTTCAGCCTCATTATCAGCCTTCCGGCTATCCGGCTATGAATGCCATGCAGCCTGCAATGGCGCCGCCTGCACCGCCAGCCCCTTCCGCTTATTTACCTGAACCGGCACCCGCAATGGCGGGTGCTGCAGACACAGTACCGGAAGGTGTCAGTCATATCGATTTTCAGCGTGGAGAGTCCGGTGAAGGTAATATCATTATTACGCTGGAAAATGCTTCCGTACCAGTGGATCTGACGGAGGAAGGTGGTCGCATCAGACTGGAGTTTGCCGGGAGTGAAATTCCGAGAAAATTAAGAAACCGTCTGGATGTTATCGATTTTGCAACACCCGTACAGTTTATCGATGCCAAGGTTCAGGATGGCAGTACCGTTATTGTGATTGAACCCAGTGGTCAGTATGACTATCTGGCATGGCAGGCTGATAATGTGATGACCGTCAGTGTGAAGCCACTGACCAAGGCCGAGGAAGAGAAGCGGCGCCGTGATCGTTTCAACTATACCGGGCAGAAGTTGTCACTGAATTTTCAGGATATTGAAGTACGCAGTGTTCTTCAGTTAATTGCGGATTTTGTTGATCTGAATCTGGTTGCTTCAGATACCGTGGGCGGTAACGTTACGCTAAGACTTCAGCATGTCCCCTGGGATCAGGCGCTGGATATTGTGCTGAAAGCCAAAGGTCTGGATAAGCGCCTCGAAGGTAATGTACTGACGGTTGCTCCTGCGGAAGAAATAGCGGCGCGTGAACGTCAGGTACTGGAAAATGATAAGCAGATTATGGAGCTGGCACCGCTCTATACTGAATTTTTTCAGGTGAACTATGCCGATGCCAAGACTCTGTTTGAAATGTTCAGGGGTAGTGGTGAGGGTGAAGGGATTCTGTCAGACCGGGGCAAAGTGATTGTTGATGATCGCACCAACAGTATTGTGCTGACGGAAACTCAGGCCAAGCTGGATGAATTCAGAAGATTGCTGGAACAGATTGATATTCCGGTCAGGCAGGTTTTGATTGAGGCCAGAATTGTTAATGCCAATGCCAACTACAGCAAGCAGCTGGGTGTGAAGTGGTCCGGAGGCTTGAATCTCTCCAGCAGTAATACGCGTAGTGTTCTTGGCGGCAGTGGCTCAACTCAGGAGGCAGGTACGGCCGGGGTGTTTGATGCCACTAATAAAAATAAATTTAATGTTAACAGCAATGCTACCGGATTTACCGGTAAAAACCCGTTTGTTGATCTTGGGATCACCAACCCCACCAGTGCGCTGTCAGTCGGTTTTATGTCTGGTTCAGCAATTCTGAATCTGGAGTTGAATGCCATGCAGTCTGATGGTGCCGGGGAAATTATTTCTCAACCGAAAGTGATTACTTCTGACAAGAAAACGGCCTTGATCAACTCAGGTACCGAGATTCCTTATTTAGAGGCTTCTTCCAGTGGGGCGGCTTCTATCAGCTTTAAGGAAGCCGTGTTATCGCTGGAAGTAACACCGCAGATTACACCTGATGGAAATATCATCATGGATGTAAAGGTCACTAATGACCAACAGAGTAAACAGGTTTTTAATGGTGTGCCTGTTATCGATAAAAATGAAATTACTACTCAGATTCTGGTTCGAGATGGTGAAACTGTGGTGCTCGGTGGTATATTTACCCGAGATTATAGTAATGCACAGGAAAAGGTACCGTTTCTGGGTGATCTTCCGGTACTCGGACAGTTGTTCCGACGGGATATCAGCGTAGACAATAAAACTGAAATGCTGATATTTATCACACCGAAGATCCTTCAGGATGGGGTTGCCGTTCGTTAGAAGACCCATATGAGTTGTACCAATATCTATTTTGTCGGGCCGATGGGTGCGGGAAAGAGTACCATCGGCCGTCTGCTTGCCCGCCAGCTGAATATTCCCTTCTATGATTCTGATCATGAAGTTGAAAACCGCTGTGGTGCTGATATTCCTTGGATTTTTGATGTCGAGGGGGAGAAAGGCTTTCGTGAACGCGAACTTGCTGTTATCGACGATCTGACCCAGATGGATGGTATTGTCATGGCAACCGGGGGGGGGAGTGTCATGCAGGATGCCAACCGGCGGGCACTGATCAATACCGGAACCGTGATTTATCTGCGGGCACCGGTTGAAATCCAGCTGGCACGTACCGCCAAAGATAAAAAGCGTCCCTTGCTGCAGCGACCTGACCGGGAACAAATTCTGCAGGATCTGTTCAGCAAGCGCGATCCGGTCTATACCGAGATGGCAGATCTGATTATTCCTTCCATTGATGCCTGTCCACGGCAGGTGATTCGAGAAATCACCCAGCAGCTGGATCTTTAAACCTTTTAGGATGTGCGGTAGGAATCCCATCATGCAAACACTGACCGTTGACCTTGGTGAACGTAGCTATCCGATATACAGCGGCGAAGGGCTACTTGAAAGACCGGACTTGCTGTTGCCCTATATTCGTGGACGTCAGGTCACCATCGTAACCAATGAAACGGTAGCACCGCTTTATCTGGCAAAACTTCGGGCATTGCTGACGTCACTGGAAGTGACGGAAGTGATTCTGCCTGATGGAGAGAAGTGGAAAAACCTTGAAACCCTGAACCTGATTTTTGATGGCATGCTGGAAGCACGCCACAACCGCACCACGACGATTGTCGCGCTGGGTGGCGGTGTTGTCGGTGATATGGCGGGTTTTGCTGCAGCTTGCTATCAGCGGGGCGTTGATTTTATTCAGGTGCCGACCACGTTGCTTTCACAGGTTGATTCATCGGTCGGGGGGAAGACTGGTGTTAATCATGCGCTTGGCAAGAACATGATTGGTGCTTTTCACCAGCCCAACTGTGTGCTGGCAGATACCACGACCCTGAATACCTTGCCTGACCGTGAGCTGGCTGCCGGGTTGGCGGAAGTGATTAAGTATGGCCTGATTCGTGATGCTGAATTATATCAGTGGCTTGAAGACAATATGACCGGGTTGCTGAATCGTGACCCTCAACTGTTGGGCGAAGCGATTCATCGCTCCTGTGTCTGTAAAGCAGCGGTTGTTGCTGAAGATGAACGGGAAGGTGGTGTCCGTGCCATTCTGAACCTTGGACATACCTTTGGCCATGCGATTGAAACCGCGATGGGGTATGGGGAATGGTTGCATGGTGAAGCGGTTGCTGCGGGTATGGTGATGGCTGCCGATTTGTCTGCCCGTTGTGGCTGGATTGAAATGGAAGAAGTTTCCCGGCTAAGAAATTTGTTGCAACGAGCAGGTTTACCAGTGGCTGCCCCCCAAAATATGACAAGTGAACAGTTCATCTCTCTGATGCAGATCGACAAGAAAGTTATCGATGGCAAGCTGCGGCTGGTGCTGCTGAAAAAGATTGGCTTCGCTGAAGTAACAGACGATTTTAAACCGGAATTGCTGGAGCAGACGCTCAGTGCATTTGGCGTTTAAAAAGCATTTTTATATGCATAAATAGTGAAAAATAGCGGCATGTTTGCAGCTATTTTTTTATCCGGCGTTTTTGTGATGTAGGGATTGTTACGGTTGTAAGTTTGTGTGAGTTGTGGTCTGGGTGTAAAATGGCTCACCAATTTGCCTGAATGGCAAGTGATGCATAAAAACCCTGAAAAAGAAAATCACACGGATGCGATATTTCAATGGGGAGCATTTAACAACGTTAAAAAAGATGCCTCTGACAATTTTTGTGTGAACTGATTTGTACTTCGGCAACACTGGGTGCTTTTGTCTCGCTCTGAAACCGCCGCCTACAGTTTACATTTTCCAATTACCATAATTGTCAGTTAGGTGTCCGACAATAATAGTAGCGAATAATAGTTCCGGCTGATGAGAGTATGCCTATGAATGCAGGTTTGTATCGCCCTGGGGAGTTTCGGGATAACTGTGGTTTTGGCCTCATCGCCCACATGGAAGGGCAGAAAAGCCACGATCTGTTACAGACGGCGATTCATGCACTGAACTGCATGACCCATCGTGGGGGGATAGCGGCTGATGGTAAAACAGGCGACGGCTGTGGTCTTCTGATTCAAATTCCTGACAGTTTCTTTCGTAAAGTGTCCCGCCAGCAACTCGGTTGTGATTTGCCGAATCTTTATGCAGTTGGCATGGTTTTCCTTAATCCTTATGACCCTGAGCCGGGTGCAGAAGTGCTTACGCAGGCGTTGGGAAATGAAGGTCTGAATGTGATTGGCTGGCGTGATGTGCCGGTCAACAGTGAATGTCTTGGTCCCATTGCGCTGGGGCAGTTACCCGTTATCCGACAGGTTTTTGCAGGCTCCAAATCCGGTGATGACAAACTGGCTTTTGCTGCCAGCCTGTTTATGGCGCGCAGGCGAGCCAGTCAGAAGATGAAAGATGATGATCAGTTTTATGTCTGTTCACTGTCTTCTAATGTGGTGTCCTACAAAGGCTTGATGATGCCTGCCGATTTGCCTGCTTTCTATCAAGACCTGGGTAATCCTGATTTTGAAACCGCGATCTGTGTTTTCCATCAGCGGTTTTCAACCAATACCATGCCCCGCTGGCCTTTGGCTCAGCCTTTCAGAATGCTGGCTCACAATGGTGAAATTAACACTATTATGGGTAACCGGAACTGGTCCGAGGCGCGGGTAAACAAATTCCAGTCAGAAATGTTGCCGGAGCTGGATACCGTACGCCCGCTGGTCAACAGAACCGGCTCGGATTCATCCAGTCTGGATAATATGCTGGAAATTCTGGTAACCGGTGGTGTTAATATCTATCGGGCAATCCGGATGCTGGTACCCCCGGCATGGCAAAATGTTGACACCATGGATCCTGATCTGCGGGCGTTCTATGAATACAACTCCATGCATATGGAGCCTTGGGATGGCCCGGCCGGGCTGGTTATTACCGATGGTCGGCGTGCCGTCTGCGCCCTTGATCGTAATGGTTTGCGGCCTTCCCGCTGGGTAAAAACCAAAAACGGTTATATTACCGTCGCTTCTGAAATCGGTGTATCAAACTACAAACCGGAAGATGTGATTGCCAAGGGGCGTGTCGGCCCCGGTGAAATGCTGGCGATTGATACTGAAACCGGTGAGCTGCTCAAAGCCCATGATATTGATGAAAAACTGAAAAGTAGTCAGCCATACAAGCGTTGGCTAAAGCAGCATGCCTACCGCCTTGAATCACGGTTTATTGAAGATGAGCACAAGATTGAGTACTTCGATAAAGATACCCTGAATACTTACCAGAAGATGTATCAGGTGACTTTTGAAGAGCGCGACCAGATTCTTCGGCCACTGGCAGAAAACGGTCAGGAAGCCGTTGGTTCGATGGGTGATGATACCCCGATGGCAGTCCTTTCCGGGCGGGTACGCTCTGTATATGACTATTTCCGACAACAGTTTGCGCAGGTAACCAACCCACCGATTGACCCGCTGCGTGAAGCCATTGTTATGTCGCTGGAAACGCTGTTAGGTCGTGAAAAGAATGTGTTTCAGGAAACCCCTGATCATGCGGCCCGGGTTATTCTGAAGTCACCTGTACTCTCTAATACCAAGTTCCTTAACCTGATTAATGCTTATCACCAGCAAGAAAATCTTGAAGTGGCACGCATTGATCTGAATCGTGACCAGTCTTTGCCACTCAAGGACGCGATTGAAGCGATTTGTAGTGAAGCGGAACAGGCAGTCAGTGCCGGTAAGGTATTATTGCATTTGACAGACAGGGATTTGCGTGAAGGATTCACACCGGTACATGCGGCGATGGCGACAGGTGCTGTGCATCACCGTTTGATTGAAAAAGGTCTGCGCAGTGATGCCAACCTGCTGATTGAAACTGCAACCGCCCGTGACCCGCATCATTTTGCTGTGTTAATAGGTTTTGGTGCGACGGCTGTTTACCCCTATCTTGCTTATGAAGTCATTAAAGACCTGATTGACAGTGGCGAAGTGCTGGTGGATCGGCTGGAAGCCTGGAAAGCTTACCGCAAGGGGATTGGTAAAGGGCTGCTGAAGATCATGTCCAAAATGGGTATATCGACTATTGCCTCCTATCGTGGTGCTCAACTGTTTGAAGCCATTGGTTTGAGTCAGCAAGTGGTTGAATCCTGTTTCAAGGGTGTTGCGAGCCGGATTGAGGGGGCACGTTTTGAGGACTTCGAACAGGAACAGGCACTGCTTGCAGAACAAGCCTGGATCAAGCGTAAGCCGATTCAAACCGGTGGTCTGCTGAAGTATGTCCATGGTGGTGAATATCACACCTTTAATCCGGATGTAGTGCAGACGCTGCAGGCTGCAGTGAAAACCGGGGACTATGTCACCTATAAAAAATATGCAGCACTGGTTAACGATCGTCCGGCATCAACATTACGAGACTTGTTTGGTCTGAAAGCCGGAGCATCAAAACTACGGACAGAAGATGTCGAACCAATTTCGGCTATTGTTCGGCGTTTTGATTCTGCCGCGATGTCGCTGGGTGCATTATCACCGGAAGCGCATGAAGCGTTGGCGCAGGCAATGAACCGGCTGGGTGGGCGCTCAAACTCCGGCGAGGGTGGTGAAGACCCAACCCGTTTTGGTACTGATCGGGTATCCAAAATAAAACAGATTGCATCCGGACGTTTTGGTGTTACGCCTCATTATCTGGTGAATGCAGAAGTGCTGCAGATCAAAGTGGCGCAGGGAGCCAAGCCGGGTGAAGGTGGTCAGCTACCGGGCGGTAAAGTGAACAAACTGATTGCCCGGCTGCGCTATTCAGTGCCGGGAGTCACACTGATTTCACCACCGCCACACCATGATATCTATTCTATTGAAGATCTGGCGCAGCTGATATACGACCTGAAGCAGGTAAATCCGGCAGCACTGGTTTCTGTAAAACTGGTATCTGAGCCGGGTGTGGGAACAATTGCAGCGGGTGTAGCTAAAGCCTATGCTGACCTGATTACCATCTCTGGTTATGACGGCGGCACAGCTGCAAGCCCGATGACGTCTATTCGTTATGCAGGCTCTCCGTGGGAGCTTGGCCTTAGTGAAGCCCAGCAAACCCTGCGCGCTAATGATTTGCGTGGCAAGGTACGACTGCAGACTGATGGCGGTTTGAAATCCGGGCTCGATGTCATTAAAGCAGCAATTCTGGGTGCAGAAAGCTTTGGTTTTGGGACCACGCCAATGGTGGCGATGGGTTGCAAATACCTGCGTATTTGCCACTTAAATAATTGTGCCACAGGCGTTGCGACGCAGGATCAGAATCTGCGGGATAACTACTTTATCGGTACCGTTGATATGGTTACCAACTTCTTCTCCTTCGTGGCAGAAGAAGTTAGGGAGTGGCTGGCCTATCTGGGTTATCAGCGCTTGGAAGATGTTATTGGTCGCACTGAACTGCTGGAAGCTCTTCCAGGGCATACCGAAAAGACTCAGAATCTTGACCTATCTCCGATCTTGAGTACTGCCAATATTCCAGCAGATAAACCACTTTCTTGTCAGGTTGACCGTAATCCGCCTTTTGATGAAGGTGCTCTGGCAGAAAGAATGGTAGCCGATTGTCTGTCAGCCATTGAAGAGAAAACCGGTGGTGAATTTGACTATGAAGTGGGCAATCAGGATCGCTCTATTGGTGCCCGTCTGTCCGGTGAAATCGCTAAACGCCATGGCAATCTCGGAATGAACGATGCACCGTTGACACTCAACCTGAAAGGTAGTGCCGGTCAGAGCTTCGGTGTCTGGAATGCCGGTGGTCTTGAAATGCGTCTTGAAGGTGATGCTAACGACTACGTTGGTAAAGGTATGAGCGGCGGTAAGCTGGTTATTCGCCCACCGGTTGGCAGCGGCTTTGCTTCCCGTGATGCATCAATTATCGGTAATACCTGCCTCTATGGTGCTACGGGCGGTAAGTTGTTTGCTGCCGGTCAGGCCGGTGAACGACTCGGGGTGCGTAACTCCGGTGCGACCGTTGTTGTCGAAGGTGCTGGTGACCACTGCTGTGAATACATGACCGGTGGTCTGGTTGTGGTACTGGGTAAGACAGGACACAACTTTGGTGCAGGTATGACCGGTGGTTTTGCCTATGTGCTGGATATGGATCGTTGCTTTGTGGATCGCTATAACCATGAACTGGTTGATATTCACCGGGTTGATACCGAGTCTATGGAAATGTACCGCACCCATCTGAGAGATGTGATTACTGAGTATGTGGCTGAAACCGGCAGTGAATGGGGCAGCGATATTCTTGAAGATTACTATGACTATATCGGCCGTTTCTGGCTGGTAAAACCCAAGGCGGCCAGCCTGGATAACCTGCTGGCAAGTACTCGTGGACGACCAGAGTAAGTCTGCTCAGGCAACTAACACTCGTTAGTTGCCTGCTGACTACTGGTTGGAAAAATGAATAAAAAAATACGAG
Source organism: Endozoicomonadaceae bacterium (assembly GCA_965261725.1). Taxonomy (GTDB): domain Bacteria; phylum Pseudomonadota; class Gammaproteobacteria; order Pseudomonadales; family Endozoicomonadaceae; genus CANDOC01. Next base: position 124,906 of record CBDHDU010000031.1, read on the forward strand.
TACAGCAATTGCTGCTAACAGATTGGAGAGGTAAAGCGCCATGGCTGAACGTTTAAATAACAATTTCCAGTTCGTTGATGTGGGGCGCAGGGATCCATCCAAGAAATCCCTGCGGTTGCGCAAAACCAAATTTGAAGAAATATATGAACCGTTTTCAGAAAAAGAGGTAGCGGGTCAAGCGCATCGCTGTCTGGAATGTGGCACACCTTACTGTGAATGGAAATGCCCGGTTCATAACTACATTCCTAACTGGCTGAAGCTGGTGTCTGAAGGCAATCTGATTCAGGCGGCTGAGTTATCACATCAGACCAACAGCCTGCCGGAAGTCTGTGGTCGTGTATGTCCGCAGGATCGCTTGTGTGAAGGTGCCTGTACTCTTAATGAAGATTTTGGTGCTGTTACCATCGGGGCAACAGAAAAATATATTACCGATACCGCTATTGCTCTCGGCTGGCGACCGGATATGTCCAAAGTTGAATGGACCGATAAACGGGTTGCAGTAATCGGTGCAGGCCCAGCAGGTTTGGCCTGTGCCGATGTTTTGGTGCGTAACGGCGTTCATCCTGTCGTATTTGACCGTTACCCAGAAATTGGTGGTCTGCTGACGTTTGGTATTCCGGAATTCAAGCTGGAAAAAGATGTGATGAAGCGTCGTCGTGAAATATTTACTGAAATGGGTGTTGAATTTCAGCTCAATACTGAAATCGGTAAAGATATTTCCATGGCTGAGCTGATGGATGATTACGATGCAATCTTTATGGGTATGGGGACCTACACCTATATGAAAGGTGGCTTTCCCGGTGAAGATTTACCAGGAGTGCATGATGCGCTGCCTTACCTGATTGCTAATGCGAATCGCTGTCTGGATTTTGAAGAAAATCCTGAAGATTTTATTGATATGAAAGATAAGCGGGTTGTTGTGTTGGGTGGAGGTGATACGGCAATGGACTGCAACCGAACAGCCATCCGTCAGACAGCGAAAACGGTTAGCTGTGTCTATCGTCGGGACGAGGAAAATATGCCGGGTTCCCGCCGTGAAGTACAGAATGCCAAACAGGAAGGTGTGCAGTTCCTGTTTAATCGTCAGCCGGTGGCTATTGTCGGTGATGGCAAAGTTGAAGGTATCAAGGTTGTATCAACTCAGTTAGGTGAACCGGATGAGCAAGGTCGTCGCCGCCCTGAAGTTGTTCCCGACAGCGAAGAAATTCTGCCTGCTGATGCTGTGCTGGTAGCCTTCGGCTTCCGTCCCAGCCCGGCAGACTGGTTTGAAGAGCATACTATCAAAACGGATGATGGCGGTCGGGTGGTAGCACCTGAAGAGTCAAACTATCCGTTCCAGACCAGTAATCCCAAAGTCTTTGCAGGTGGAGATATGGTGCGGGGCTCCGATCTGGTTGTAACAGCAATCTGGGAAGGACGTCAGGCAGCAGAAGGCATTATGGATTATCTGAAAGTTTAGACTGCGACCGTAGTCATTACTGATCAACTTCCATCTCCTCCTCTGATGATGAGGAGGTGTCATCTTCACCATCAGGTACAAATTCGCCATTAATAACCCAGCCATCGGCAAATTCTATATGCTCCAGTGTTGCCCTGTTTGTTAGGTAGTCTGTCAATTGACTCCAGTCACCAAGGAAATCAACAATTCTTTCCTTGTTTTCTTTACGGGTCAGGCTTTTGTGTAAAGCTTTGTCGTTGCTATGTGTGGCACACAATATGGCAAACAACTGTTTATAAATAAGTTGGTTGTCGCCCGGATTTTTAATCAGTGTAAAGGCTTCATAAATAGTGTGGCTGTTAACGTATTGGAATAAAAGATCCTTAAAATTCTGGCGATACTCCCTAATCCATAATAACAGGCTTGCTTTAGTGACACCGGTATCAGGAAAGGTGTAGCTTGTGCTGCTAGGTAGTGAAAAGAGCTTCTTTTTGCATGGGACATGGTCCGTTGCAAAATGCCTTAGATTGTACTTATCAATTGCAAGCAGGTCGAATAGTGTTTCATTGAACAGATCTGGTGTTTTAACTATTGCGGAAGATGTTAATCTGTCGAACAGTCTTTTTCTTTTGAAATAATCGCTATTGACTATTTCCAATCCGTCTTCAAATAACAGGTACCTGAAGCAGTCGATGCCCCATGAGTCCTGGCTGTAATGAGTACGCAATATGTCGGGCAGTGAGACTGCCAGATCTTCTTTCTTGGCGTTAATAGTAGATCGTACCCGGCCCCATGATGTATTCCATTCTGTTTGCCATTGTCGTTTTCCACTGACACCAACCAGATCTAACACCTTCCGTAGATAAATTGTGGTAATGGTCTGATAGTGAGGATGATCTGTTCTAAGAACCCGTAACATATTGACTAATGCGCCTTTAGAGTCATTCAATCTCAAATTCTCTGATATTTGACAGCGAGGACATAAAAACTGAGCCGTCCACGCAAGATAATTTATATGAGATGACCCCCATTTTGCCACGGGTTCTAGAGCCGTAAACGAAGGCATGGCTAGTTTTGTATTGTGACGGTTAAGCTTATTGACAGCAGCACTGAGAGAGTTATGTGTGAACACAAATTTTATGAACTTTGTAGCGTACTTTTTTGAAGCTGACTCTGCTTGCCCTAGTGCTTTTAAACCGTCGAGCCCAGTCTGAGGATGCTTTCCTTCTTTCGATGTAGGTTGAACAGTGCAAACTTTGGGCACTATCCGGCTTTTATTTGCTTTTTTTGAGCTTTTACAAACTCTCTTTTTTTTGGGTGGAGTAGAGTCCAATTCTGACGAATTACTCGCAAGGCGCTTTCTACATTTTGAATTCACCGGCAGGGGGGCAGGGGAATCTGTAGAATCTGTTTCTATTGGCTGAGCGGCAGCGGGGCTGTCAGAAGGGACACTGTCATCACTTATAGCGGTGAATTCTGTAGCTGAAACATTATCTGCGTTACTTATTTTGGTGGTTGGTGCAATTTCTTGTTGTTCTTTATAATGACTATGAGGGGAATGTGTGGGATAACCGGTAGAATCAGAAGCCCGGTCACGCACGCGATACTTCCTTTTAGGATGTGAATGAGTCTCATCTAGCTTTTTTTTCAATATAGCCCTTTGTTTCAGCAGCCTTGTCAGCTGCATTCCCATCATTTCCAAATCGTCCTCATGCATGTCGAGTAAATTGTCTCGATACCTTAGCTGTCGGCGTAAAGATAACCTGGAATCTTCTGCAAGATGGCGAGCCTCTTTTTCTTTCTCATATTGTTCTTTCAGTGCAGTATTTTCATCAAGCAAATATTTTGCTTCTTCTATTGCTGAAGCCGTTTGGTATTTTTCTTCTAGCAACTCATGCACTTTCTGCTGGTTTTTACGGGCTATTACTTCCCAGGATCGCTGCATTACATTTGATGCTCTAAGTCGTGCTTCCAGCCGCTGTGTTTCTTCTCGATATCTATGCAGTAAACCGCTGAGGTGTTCATTTTCAGCTAGCATACTGCTGGTAACTATTCTATCAGCGCACGTGAATGATTTAGTAGATTCTTCGTTGGTTTTTTTTCTGTTTGATGATGGTTTCATTGATATAGTATGAGAAGGTGTTAAAGATTTCATTGCTGCCGAATTATCATCCTGTATTGTTGAAGTAGAAGTCACAACCTCAACCTCAGCCCCAACTTCAATTTCTGGTTGTATTTCGCCTAGGTCTGGGAAGCTACTTATTCTTTCTTTTGATTGTGTGTCGAGATGAGGGTAGGTGCCTCTTTTAAATGCTGAAGGAACTTTTACCCACAAGACGTAATGATTATTGTTTTCCACACTTAAATGAATTGTTGAAGGTGGCATATTCTCTTTTTTTGTCTTGATATAATGCGCTTGATATTCAATTTCAGTAAAAGAATATTTAAGAACTTCGCTATCTCTGTAGTTTTCCTCATGATATTCATTCAATAGAAGGTGTTTAATTATTGTTGTATTAAACAGTAACTGTATTGCAGGAATTAAGAAATCCCCTCCCCAGTTTTCATATCCTAATTTCGGCTTTGTTTCTGTGTTGTTTGCGGGCCATATAAGGTGGATGATCTTAGAATAAGTATAAGTTGGTTTAGGAAGGGTTGGTACAAGACGTACCAAAAAAGTAGGACTCTCACCTTGAAGATCCTGAAGAAATGTATGCAAACGCGTACGAATATCGAGTGCTGTAAAGGCTTTATCGTGCATTTCCAAAAACAATGCTTCATTGAGACCTTTGGCAATACAGGTATAAAAACAATTGTGATCGCCAAGTATTTCAACCTTATTATAGCCACCCTGATACATCATCTGTTCCAGTCGTTTATCGCGTTCTGATCGAAGTTTTTTTGCTTCATCCTCACCATTCATGGAAAAGATTATAATATCATCCTGACCGACAGGTGCTGAAAGTGAAGGAACGGACGGGGTATAGCTATGGCAGGGTAATGTTTGCGCAGATTTGTCAACATGTGAAAGGGGTAGTTTTCGTGGTTGACTTTTTTCTTTTATATGAGCACTTAAATCTGTGAAGCTGGGGGCTGAGCCTGTAAGGTGCTGAAGATGGAACCTGGGGTTATATAACGAACTTTTGCTGTGTGTGGCTGCCAGTGTGAATAACTGAAATGCAATTTTTTCTGGAATGATAAAAAATGCTTCAGGGGCACCTATTTGTGTACTATGAATATAATCTCGCACGGTGAGTACAGGGTCTTCATATTCATATAAATCAACAGGTTCAATATAAATGATTCTGTGTTTTTGATATAAAGGGGTAATAGAGAAGTCGCTGGCGGTACACAACCATCCTGATTCTTGCCCTAGCTTAAAGCAACTAATGCATTCATGATCCTCCTCTGTGTCGAAAATTAATTCTGTAGTGTTACTTTCTTCGACGGTCATAAAATCTTTTGTCATTTTGCGAAATGTGTCATTGCACATTTTTGAAAGGCATAATTTTAATGTCTGAGCTGATATAAGTGGTGTATAGAAAATAGGGGCAGGTTCTCCTTTTCTGGAATCATATTTTGGTATTGCTCTGAGTGGATGTTCTGCATGGGCGGGAAAGAATTTTTTTTCTTTTCCGTCTATGCAGATGCAGAGGCCATCAGTATTTTCAAGGTGATATATTTGTAAAATGGAGTGATTTTCTTTTGTAAGGTGAAGCCAAATGAAATACAAGATCTTCAGATTGTAAGGTAATTTTTTTATTATGCTTTCGTGTAATGGTGGACCCTTTAATGGGAATATTTCCCAGCCTTTAATTTTAGGGTTGAAAGCAATAAGCAGGCGTTCAGAAATCGTTTTAGGGAGGTTGTTTACAGGTGTTAAAGTAGACGATGTGGTATCATATGTTTTTCTATTTTCCTGTATGAGTTTTTTTATATCTTCCGGGAGGTGAGTGGCTTGCCCTGTGAATTCCTCAATTACTTCTAATAATGCACCTGTAATACTTGTATGTTCGCCATTCCACTGAGGGATGTCTGTTGTTAGAAATCCAAGACCATTAAATAAGTAAGCTTCTTTTTTTACTTGAGTATATAGATACCAAGAATCAAAGCAAGTTAAAGGTGTGTGGCCACCTGAAAATGTTTTAGAAATATAAAACAAAGAGATAAACGTTAATGAAAAAAATATTTTTTTTGTAATAAAGCTATCCATAATATGTAGGTATCTAAAGATTCGGAAATCACTATTTTATTAAGAACATTTCGATTCTAGCAGATATAAAGAGCAGTGCGAATGCACGGTTTTGCCAGATGCTTTTACATGCACTTGAAACTTGCTTATAGTGGCTCGGTCTGAGGGGGCTATATTCAGGCGCCAGAGTTGTCTTGTTGGAATAAGTAATGAATAAACTGAAAAATGACCGTTTCCTGAAAGCACTATTACGTGAACCTGTTGATGTAACGCCGGTCTGGATGATGCGTCAGGCGGGTCGCTATTTGCCTGAATACCGCGCAACCCGTGCGGAAGCTGGCGATTTTATGAGCCTGTGCCAGTCCCCTGAGAGAGCCTGTGAAGTGACACTGCAGCCACTGGCCCGGTTTGAGCTGGATGCAGCAATTCTGTTTTCCGATATTCTCACCATCCCTGATGCGATGGGGCTTGGGCTGTATTTTGAAACCGGTGAAGGGCCTAAATTCCGTAAACCTGTAAGATCTGCTGCTGATGTGGATGCTTTGTCTGTTCCTGACCCGGAAGACAGTCTTAAGTATGTAATGGATGCAGTACGCCTGATTCGCCATGAACTGAACGGACAGGTTCCTCTGATCGGTTTCTCCGGTAGCCCGTGGACGCTGGCAACCTATATGGTCGAGGGTAGCAGTACTAAAGACTTCCGTAACATCAAAGGGATGATGTACAGCCAGCCGGAAGTCTTGTATCAGTTGCTGGATAAATTGGCCGACTCTGTTATTTCCTATCTGAATGCCCAGATTAAAGCAGGTGGTCAGGCGGTACAGATTTTTGATACCTGGGGTGGTGTGTTGACGCCGGAAGCCTATCGCACATTTTCGCTTCACTATATGCAGAAAATTGTTAACGGATTGATTCGTGAAAACGAAGGTCGCAAAGTGCCGGTTATTCTGTTTACCAAGAATGGTGGTCAGTGGCTGGAACTGATTGCTGATACCGGGGCTGATGCCGCAGGTTTGGACTGGACAACGGATATTGGTAATGCCAGACAACGAGTAGGAGATCGGATGGCGCTGCAGGGCAATCTTGATCCCTGTGTTCTATATGCAGGGCCGGAACAGATTCGTGAGCAGGTAGATGTTGTGCTGGAGAAGTTTGGGGCAGGTTCAGGGCATGTATTTAACTTGGGGCATGGCATTCATCCGCAGGTGAACCCGGATCATGCCAAAGCAATGATTGATGCTGTGCACGAGCTGTCAGTGCAATATCACAACTAATATTTGCTATGCTAAAAAAATAGCGACATACAGAATATATGTCGCTATCTTGCTTCAACCAAAATCTGGCTAAGGCTTATTTTTGCTCGCGGGCAATAGCACGATAGCCAATATCCCGGCGGCAATACATCTGATCCCAGCTGATTTTATCCACTGCTTCATAAGCGCGCTGCTGTGCTTCAGCAACGGTATCGCCTAAAGCAGTTGCACACAGAACACGACCCCCATTGGTTGTGACCTGATTGCTTTCATTCAGCTTGGTACCCGCCTGAAATACATGAGTGTTGCTGTCGTTAGCAGATTCAATACCTGTAATCACATCACCTTTGTTGTAGCTGGCAGGGTAACCACCGGCAGCGAGAACAACGCCCAGTGCAGCACGGGAATCCCATTCAACTTCTGCTTCGTTCAGGCGACCTTCAACTGCATGTGTGCAGAGTGATACCAGATCAGAACGCAGGCGCATCATAATTGGCTGGGTTTCCGGGTCACCAAAACGACAGTTGTATTCCAGTACCTTAGGTGTACCGTCAGTATCGATCATCAGGCCAGCATACAGAAAACCGGTATAAGGTGTGCCTTCAGCTGCCATACCCTGAACCGTTGGCAGAATAACTTCGTTCATGGCGCGGTCGTGAATTTTCGGCGTTACAACTGGAGCAGGTGAGTATGCTCCCATACCTCCGGTGTTTGGGCCTTTGTCGCCATCGTCGCGGGCTTTGTGATCCTGACTGGTAGCCAGTGCCAGTACATTCTTACCGTCAACCATAACGATAAAACTGGCTTCTTCGCCCTGGAGAAACTCTTCGATAACCACACGGGAACCAGCATCACCGAAGGAGTTGTGCTGCAGCATATCTTCAACGGCATCGATGGCTTCCTGTTCGGTCTGAGCAAGGATTACACCTTTGCCTGCAGCCAGTCCGTCAGCCTTGACGACAATTGGAGCACCTTTTTCGCGAATATAGGAGACAGCAGGCTCAATCTCGGTAAAGGCACTGTATTCAGCGGTAGGAATATTGTGGCGCTTCAGGAAATCTTTACTGAAAGTCTTTGAACCTTCCAGTTGCGCGGCCGCTGCGGTTGGGCCAAAAATAGCCAGACCTTCTTCTTGAAAACGGTCAACAACACCGGCAACCAGCGGTGCTTCCGGGCCGACAATGGTAAGGTCAACATTAACTTCTTTGGCAAAGCTGACCAGTTTGTCCAACTCCAGAACGTCAATAGCTACATTCTGAATACCTGCTGCTTTTGCTGTGCCCGCATTGCCGGGGGCAACATAAACAGTTTCTACCTGCTCACTGCTGGCCGTTTTCCATGCCAGTGCGTGCTCACGGCCACCACTACCAATGATCAAAACATTCATTTTTGCTGCTCCGACTTTATAAGCCGTGGACATTCAGTTAGAAGGTTAAAACTGTATGCCCATGTCCCGGCTGTTTTATAGTTGCAAAGGATCGATAGTAGATATCAGTGACGGAAATGACGCATGCCGGTAAAGACCATAGCCATACCGGCCTGGTTAGCAGCTTCAATCACTTCCTGATCACGTACGGAACCACCTGGTTGAATGACCGCTGTAATACCCGCTGCAGCGGCGGCATCAATGCCATCACGGAACGGGAAGAAGGCATCGGATGCCATTACAGAACCGGCTACTTCCAGATTCTCATCAGCAGCTTTAATGCCTGCGATGCGAGCGCTGTATACGCGACTCATCTGACCAGCACCCACACCAATAGTTTGCTCGTTACGGGTGTAAACAATAGCGTTGGATTTAACAAAGCGACCGACTTTCCAGGCAAACATCAAGTCGCGGAGTTCCTGTTCGGAAGGCTGGCGGTCGGTTACAACTTTCAGTTCGTCAGCGCTGACAATCGCAATATCGGTGTCCTGAACCAGCAAGCCGCCGTTGACACGCTTGTAATCCAGTCGGGAAACAGGGGCTTCAGAAAATGCACCGCAGCTCAGCACGCGTACGTTCTTCTTGGCTGCAATTACCTGCTGAGCTTCGTTGCTAACTTCAGGAGCAATAATAACTTCAACGAACTGACGTTCAATGATACTGCTGGCAGTGGTTACATCCAGAGGCTGGTTAAACGCAATAATGCCGCCGAATGCTGAAGTCGGGTCAGTTTCGTAAGCGCGGTTGTAAGCTTCCATAATATCGTTGCCAACAGCAACACCACAGGGGTTGGCATGTTTAACGATAACGCAGGCAGGCTGAGTGAACGATTTTACACATTCCAGCGCAGCATCTGTGTCAGCAACATTGTTGAAAGACAGTGCTTTGCCCTGCAGCTGGGTTGCAGTAGAAACAGAGGCTTCAGTTGTATTTTGTTCTACATAGAATGCTGCGTTCTGGTGTGGGTTTTCCCCGTAACGCATATCCTGTGCTTTAACCATCTGGACGTTAAAGGTTGCCGGGAAATCAGAACTGTTTTTAGTACCTTCAAAATTACGGCATCCCAGATAGTTGGCAATCGCACCGTCATAGGCGGCAGTGTGTTCGAATGCTTTTACCGCCAGCTTAAAGCGGGTTTCCTGAGTCAGCCCGGAAGACGTTTTCAGTTCTTCAAGCAGGTTGTCATAATCTGAAGGGTTTACGACGATGGCTACATGATTATGGTTCTTGGCGGCAGAGCGCACCATGGTGGGACCGCCGATATCAATATTCTCAATCGCGGTTGGCAGGTCGCAGTCCGGGTTGGCAACAGTGCTTTCGAAAGGATAGAGGTTAACAACGACCAGATCGATAGCCTGAATGTCATTGGCAGACATGATGTCATCATCCTGTCCGCGACGCCCGAGAATACCGCCGTGCACTTTCGGGTGAAGCGTTTTTACCCGTCCGTCCATCATTTCCGGGAACCCGGTGTAATCGGATACTTCTGTTACCGGAATATCCTGTTCACGAAGTAAACGGCATGTGCCTCCGGTAGACAGGATTTCAATATCAAGTGCTGTTAAAGACTGAGCCAGTTCAACGACACCGGTTTTATCGGAAACGCTGATAAGGGCGCGCTTTACGGGGGAGACGGAAAGGGTGCTTTCACTCATGCTTGTTACTCATTGCTGCTGATCGCAAATGTATCGGAGATACTTTTGCGGGGGTTATCAGGGGCTGTTCATGAAAAGCTGATGAAACAAAGGCGGAAAAATCCGCCTTTGTTGCCTGTTTAAATCAGACCGTACTGTTTGAGTTTTTTTCGTAGCGTGCCACGATTCAGACCGAGCATATTTGAGGCCCGGGTCTGGTTGCCTTTGACATAGTTCATGACGGCATCCAGTAACGGGGCTTCAACTTCGGATATCACCATCTGGTAAATATCGGTTACATCCTGCCCTTCCAGGTGGGCAAAATAATTGTTCATAGCTTTTTCTACGCTGTCACGCAGCGTCTGACTATGGTTTTCCGATGAGCTCACAAACTGATTCTGCGCGGCAGGCTCGGCCATGCTTCTTTCCTTGGGTGCCAGGGCTTCATGAGCCGTCATGCTGCAATTTCCTCTCCGTTTTTTAAGCACTCAAAATAGGTCTTGATTGCATTGACCTGTGCTTCGGGATCTTCCAGTGAATTGAATATCTTACGGAACTGACTGCCGTTTCGGTGAGCCTGAAGATACCAGCCTACATGTTTGCGCGCGACCCTGACTCCGGTGTACTCACCGTAGAACTGGTGGAGCGCTGATACATGAGATAGCAGTATTTGCTCTACTTCTTCAATTGAAGGCCGGGGAAGCTGCTCCCCGGTCTTAAGGTAGTGAGCGATCTCCCGGAAAATCCAGGGGCGACCCTGAGCCGCACGTCCTACCATGATGGCGTCGGCGCCGGTTTTTTCAAAAACTTCGCAGGCTTTTTCGGCTCCGGTAATATCGCCGTTAGCGATAACAGGGACAGATATTGCCTGTTTTACTGCGGCAATGGTTTCATACTCGGCTTCACCCCGGTACATGCAAGCCCGGGTGCGCCCGTGAATGGTGACGGCATCAAGCCCGCAGTCTTCAGCAATGCGGGCAATGTTGATGGCATTGCGGTGTTCAGGGCTCCAGCCGGTACGCATTTTGACCGTAACGGGGATATCAACAGCAGTTCTTACCGCCTGCAGGATTTCTGCGACCAGTTTTTCATCGCGCATCAGTGTAGAACCTGCTGCTTTGTTACAGACTTTTTTGGCGGGGCAACCAAGGTTGATATCAATAATCTGGGCGCCACGCTCATAGTTCTGGCGAGCGGCTTCAGCCATTTGCTGAGGGTCGCCCCCGGCAATCTGTACAGCGCGGGGTTCTGCTTCACCGGAATGATCCAGACGCAGGCGTGATTTTCGGGTGTTCCAGAGGCGGGTGTCGGAGGTCACCATTTCAGAAACAACCAGACCGGCACCCAGACGCGAACAGAGTCGTCTGAATGGCAGATCAGTTACCCCGGCCATAGGTGCCAGAATAACAGGAGTTTCAATGGTATAAGAACCTATCTGCAGCAAGCGAATGATGCCTCGTCAATACATTGGCCGACACACTGCATATGAAATTCCCTGCGGTACCGGCAGCTCAGGATCACACGATATTATTCGCCTTCATTCCCGTCAGGAGGCTTGCGTGTGTAGTCAATAAAAACAAGTGGTGTAGCAGGCTGGCTGCTGACGAACTCGTTTTAGATCAGACGCGATATAATACCCTCTTGCAACGGTTCGATAAAGCATCGGATAACGTCAGCTCAGGGTAGAGGGTTACCGATAAACGATAGGTGGTAGTTCACGGCGTTTTGATCCGGGTCAATGATCTCAAGTTGCAGCCTTACCGGCAATGCGGCGGGCATGATTTCCATATTAGCGGCTTCCCCGCCCAGATATTCCTGAGGCTGAAAGATCCGGCTGGCAAGAGTAACATCCTGAAGATCGTTGAATGTCAGCCCGATGCGGGGGAAAGGCTGTGAAAATCCGGCATCATTATAAATAATGGCGTCTATCTTGAGGGTTTCCGGGCGTTCGGGGTTATTTCTTACCAGCAGTTTTTGTACTTTGAAGGCTTCCAGATTAACTCTGGGAGGAAGCGGGCAATCTGTGAGATCGCAGAATATCTGCAGAGCAGGGCGTAATGATGGAGCCTGAGCCAGAGTTTCTGTATTAAACCAGATATATTGCAAGAGCAGGCAGCATATTGTCAGGGTGCAACACAGAGTCCATAAAATAGCGTTATTTCCGGCGCGTCGCCCTGATGTGTTTGCCGGTATAACCGGTCTGGATACTCCAATATTATCGAGGACGCTGCGCTGTGCAGTTACGGTATCATCAGCATATCTGGATGCGGTGATGGACTCTTCCTGAGCGTTTGGCTGATTATCTTCTTTTGCAGACTGTTCCTGTGTTGCGACCATGTGTTTAAATGCGGAAAAAACATGGCGACATGAACCACAGCGGACAGAGCCTTTAGCGGCTGCAAGCTGAGCAGCATTGACGCGAAAAGCGGTGTTGCAAAAAGGACAGCGGGTGATGCGAGGTTCTGCCATAAGGTGTCGGCTTATTATTTGTTAATTTTGTTCCATACCATTTTGCTATTAGTTCATACGACAATCATTCTGTATAGGCAAACCTTCTTCGTTGTTTCCGGTTATCTTTAAAAACAAGAAAAAGGTTTGCTTAAACTGCTTTTCTGTAAAAAGCAGTCGCTGAACTCAGCTGATTTTGACGCCGTTCAGGCGACTCCATTCATGATCAAATACCGGCTGATCCATTTCAAACCATTCAGTGTAACGCTCAAGCACTGTTGATGCCTGTTCTCTCAGAATACCGGAAAGCCCGAGTAATCCACCAGTTTTAGTCATTCCACTGATAACGGGGGACAGCTCAATTAGCGGACCGGCAAGAATATTGGCAACAGTGATGTCGGCTTCTACTTCGGGAGCCTGATCAGGCAAGTAGACCTGCAACCTCTCTGGCGCGATTTTGTTCCGGCGGGCATTTTCGCGGGTAGCTGCGAGTGCTTGCGGGTCGTTATCCACAGCAATAACTTTCTCTGCACCCAGTAACAATGCTGCAATGGCCAGAATGCCTGAGCCACAACCATAATCAACAACAGTTTTGCCTTCAATATCCAGACTGTCGAGCCAGTGCAGGCATAAGGATGTTGTCGGGTGGGTGCCGGTACCAAATGCCAGGCCCGGATCAAGCATCAGGTTAACGCCGTCAGGGTCTGGAACATCTTTCCAGCTGGGGCATACCCACAGGCGGCGACCAAACTGCATGGGATGAAAATGGGTCATCCATTCTCTTTCCCAGTCGCGGTCTTCTACAATCTCAACCCGGTAACGTGGCATCGGGCCGGAAAACGCATCTTTCAGCCAGTGGGTGACAGCATCCATATCCGCGGAAGCATCGAACAGACCAATCACACGGGTAGCATCCCATAACGGGGTTTCCCCGATAGCAGGCTCGTAGAGTGGCTGATCTTTAGCATCTTGCAAAGTGACAGCACAGGCCCCGGCACTCAACAGCAGATCTTCCAGCTGCTCGGCATCAGCCGGAGTGGTATCCAGCTTGATCTGAATCCATGACATAGAGGTTTTCTCCTGAGGTAAGCGGCAAAGGAGATTACAGGGACATGCCGTTATTGACAATATGGCAGCCAATTATAGGAAATGAATTAAATTCTTACCATAGTACGTTTTTAATGATCTATATTGTTATGTTGTCGTTTTTTATCCTCGTGAAATATATCCATGTATAGAGTACCAAGATATTCATCCTTATTAAGAATGCTGTTTTTATGGGTGGGGTTAAATATTTCCGCGTTGTATGCTGATGAAACGATACATACACCTCTGGGCAATATCAGAAGCAGTTTCAAAATTATCAGTTATGTCGGGTATGAAATGGCTCAGATTCATCTGACGAGGCCAGATGATCGGCCTGACATAATTGAGTGGCAATTGTCCCGAAAGCAATATCATTCTGAAGACTCGGCTCCAGAGTATAATTATGTAAGCGATGAGCTAATGCGATATATCTCACGTGAATTAAAGTGCTGGGAGGATAAGCCTGGATGGCTTAAAACCGAAAATATATTGCCTGCTATGATGCTTTTGGCTTACGAGGAAGGGATGCCATTACCAGATGCTAATTTGTATATCACCTCGCTTGATAAAGGAAGGGGATTAAAATTATTTTTCCAGGGACTGGAAATAAATAATTTTCCTGCAAACGGATATATATGCATTCTGCCCCCCGGTAGCTTCAAGAGGAAACATGGTGAGGTCATATTGCAATGCTCTTCAAAACCTCAATCGCTTGGGACTTATTTTATTAAGTATTGTACGTCACCCAAAGAATGATTCCGGGCTCTGCTGACAAAGCTGTTCAACAGAACCCAGTATTGAAGTGTCTGCGATTACAAACCAAGCTTTTTCTCAAGGTAATGAATGCTGAAGCAGCCTTTAATCACTTCCTTGTCACGCATCAGGTCCTGATGCAGCGGAATATTGGTTTTGATTCCACTAATCATGGTTTCATCCAAAGCGTTACGCATGCGGATAATCGCTGTTTCGCGGTCTGGTGCATGAGTGATGACTTTGGCAATCAGGGAATCATACCAGGGTGGAATGCTGTAACCGTCGTACAGGTGAGAATCAACCCGCACACCATTGCCGCCAGGGGCGTGGTAGTAGTTGATTTTACCCGGAGACGGCATAAAGGTTTCCGGATCTTCGGCATTGATACGGCACTCAATAGCATGACCTGTGAATGTGATATCTTCCTGTTTAATGCTCAGGGGTATACCACTGGCAACACGCAGCTGTTCCTTAACGATATCCACACCCGTGATCATTTCTGAAACCGGATGCTCTACCTGAACACGGGTGTTCATTTCAATGAAATAGAACTCGCCGTCTTCATACAGGAATTCAAAGGTACCCGCGCCTTCATAACCGATTTCAATACAGGCATTGGTACAGGCGGTTGTGACTTCTTTTCGCTTTGCATCATCGATGCCCGGTGCGGGTGCTTCTTCCACAACCTTTTGGTGCCGACGCTGCAAAGAGCAGTCACGGTCACCCAGATGGATTGCATTGCCCTTGCCGTCAGCAAGTACCTGAACTTCTACGTGGCGTGGACGCTGCAGGAATTTTTCCAGATACACAACCGGGTTATTGAAGGCTGCACCGGCTTCAGACTGAGTCAGCGCAATAGACTCAATCAGTTCAGATTCTTCATGAACCACACGCATACCCCGACCACCACCACCACCGGCAGCTTTGATAATAACCGGGTAACCGATTTCACGGGCAATGGCTTTGCTGCGTTCGGCATCTTCAGTCAGCGGGCCGTTAGAGCCGGGTACGGTTGGTACACCGGACTTGCGCATGGCATTGATGGCAGAGACCTTGTCTCCCATCAGGCGGATAACATCTGCCTTGGGGCCGATAAACTTGTAACCGCTGTTTTCTACCTGTTCGGCAAAATCTGCATTCTCCGCAAGGAAACCATAGCCAGGGTGAATGGCTGATGCGCCGGTCACTTCGGCAGCGCTGATCAGGGCCGGAATGTTCAGATAGCTTTCGGTGGCAGATTCCGGTCCGATACAAACGGATTCATCGGCCAGCCGAACATGCATCAGGTCTCTGTCGGCACGGGAATGTACCGCGACGGTCTTGATGTTCAGTTCTTTACATGCCCGCAGAATACGCAGGGCAATTTCGCCTCGGTTGGCGATCAGTACTTTTTCCAACATGGCTATGGCTGCGTTACTCAGGCAATGATGATAAGAGGTTGATCGAATTCAACCGGCTGGGTGTTATCAACCAGAATGGCTTTAACGGTACCGGAACGGTCAGCCTTGATCTGGTTCATCATCTTCATGGCCTCAACGATGCAGAGCGGATCACCTTCCTGTACGGTCTGGCCGACTTCAACAAATGGGCCAGAAGTGGGAGATGGGGAACGGTAGAAAGTACCAACCATCGGAGATTTAACCTGGTGTCCGGCAGGAACATTGCTTTCTTCTTTTGGTGCCTCAGCAGCTACCGGGGCTGCAGCTACAGGCGCTGCAACAGGTGCAGCGGCTACTGGTGCAGCCTGAATAGCTGGCTGTATCATGGCCTGCTGGGTATGACGGGTGATGCGAACAGACTCTTCGCCTTCATGTATCTCAAGCTCATCAATGCCGGATTGTTCCAGAAGCTCGATCAGTTTTTTAACTTTTCTAATATCCATGCTGGGCTCGCAGTAAAAATTTTCGTCAGATCTGGCTGTTGTGTTGGCTGAGTTGTTTCAGAGCTGACAACAGGGCAAGTTCATAGCCATAAGCGCCCAGCCCACAGATAACCCCTTCGGCAATATCCGAAAAATAAGAGGTATGTCGGAAAGACTCGCGCTTATGTGTATTCGAAAGGTGGACTTCTATAAACGGAATGCCGACAGCAAGCAGGGCATCCCGTAAAGCAATACTGGTGTGAGTATAGGCAGCCGGGTTAAAGATGATATAGGCAATAGCTTCATCTCTGGCAGCATGAATACGGTCTACCAGAAACCCTTCTGTATTGCTTTGGAAATCAAGGAGTTGGTGACCTTCTGTCTGAGCCTGCGCGGATAGCCGCTGAGTAATGGCGGGTAATGAGTCTGCACCGTAAATCCCCGGCTCACGACTGCCGAGCAGGTTAAGGTTGGGACCATTAAGGAGCAGGATTTTCGCCATTGCGGATTCCGAGAGACTGAGTAAAGCAGAAAGTTAATATTTTCAGGCCAGCCAGTCGTCGTCACAACTGCACCAGCGTATTTTTTGAGCATTCTGCCGAAAGCGCTGCACAGTGTCTACTATCTGCGTGTTACAGCACGTTATTAGCAAGTTACAGGTTTTTAGCAACGGTTTCCTGAAGTGTTTGGTGAGAAAATGTAACCTCTATAAACGCAGTGCTTTATTAAGGGTTTCAGAGAGGATTCGTTCATCTGGTGCGCCCTGCAGCCGGAATTCCGGCTGCTCCTGACCTGAAACCGAGAAAAACAATAGGGCAGGTGGGCCAAATAGCTGATATTTACCTAACAGATTCTTTTGATCGGGGGTGTTATCGGTGATATCGACGCGTATTCGATACATTTGTTCAAGAGAACTGCGAATATCGGGTTGAGGGAAAAGCTCTCTTTCCATCATTTTGCAGCTGATGCACCAGTCAGCATAGAAATCGACAATAGCGGTTTGCCCGAAGCTGCGGGCTTTATCGAGCTCATTCTCAAGCATTGCAGACGTGGTGACGGTGTTGAATGGCAGCTCTTCAGAGGGCGTTACAATATCGTCAGACCAATGCAAAGATAATGGTTGCAAAGGGTTGTCCGCGCCCTGCATTGCACCAACCAGCTGCGTGGCTCCGATTATTAGCAGTATCAGTCCGATAACCTGTCGCAGAGCCGCATAACCTCTCAGTCCCGAGAAATTAAGTGCGCCAAGGAAAATACCGCTGCCTGTTAGCAGGCAACCCCACAGGAATACGGTAGCAGTAGCAGGAATGACCCGTTCCAATAACCAAATAGCCACGGCCAGCAGTAAGACGCCAAAGGCTGCCCGCACACCGTTCATCCAGTTTCCAGCTTTAGGTAATAGCTGGCTGCCGCCAATGCCGATAATCAGCAGTGGTGTTCCCATTCCTAGTGCCATAACAAAGAGCGCTGAACCTCCCAGCAGTGCATCACCGGTGCTGCTGATGTAGACAAGGGCTCCGGCAAGCGGAGCTGAAACACAGGGGGAAACAACCAGACTTGAAAATATGCCCAGCAACAAGGCACCAACAGGGCTACCACCTTTTTGTTTGCCTGCTTTACTTTCGAGTTTGTCTCTGAGTACAGCGGGAAGCTGTAATTCATAGAGCCCGAACATGGACAGGCTCAGTACCACAAACAGTATTGAAAAAGGCACCAGTACCCACGGCGACTGTAATTGTGCTTGCAGGTTAAGCGACGCACCAAACAGACCCGTTAACACGCCTGCTAGCGTAAACATGGCCGCCATACCCAGAATGTAACTGATAGTCAGAAGCATAATGCGACTGCGGCTGCTTTCTCCGGCACCGACGATAATACTGGACAGTATCGGCACCATCGGCAGGACACAGGGGGTGAAGGAAAGCAGAATACCTGCAAGGAAAAATCCACCGAGTATTGCCAGCCATGAAGAACCGGCAAAGAAACTGGCAAGCTCTCCGGAAGGAGAGTTATTTTGACTGTCGGTGGCAGCTGGTGGCGTACTTAGGTCAGACGTTTGATTGGCTGTGTGTGTGAGTATGACCTGAACGGTTTTTGGTGGATAGCAGAGCCCGGCTTTCGCGCAGCCCTGAAATGTTACCTTCAGCTTCGGTTCTGTTGCTGCTGATGTTAACGGGATCTTTAGCGTGAAATCTTCAGGAAAAACCTCAACATCTTTTTCCTGAAACGGGTCATATTTCAATACGGTGGCAGGCCATGCCGGGTTTCCGAGGCTGTCTTCGGCATTAACAGGCTGAAAATTGAAACGGTGTTTGTAGAGATAATATTCAGGGGTAACGGTGAATTCCAGAACAGCATTTTTGCCGTCATAAAAGCCCTCAACCTGAAAAGCTTCATCAACACTCAGGAAATCATTCCCACTATTGTTGGTATTCAGCAAAGATTTAAGATCGGCCTGCGTCACAACGCTGGTGAGTATCAGGCAAACAACCAAGAACAGGCGAAGCCACATGCCCGTTATGCTACGTGCTTTTTCCATGTGTTTGATCTTGTAATTCGAACGGAATTACAACAATTGTATGTCGGAAACAGAATCAGGCAAGTTCTACTGCCCTGAACAGAGAGTTCAGAGCAGTAGAAAACAGGCTTTTATCAGGCGGTCTTGTAAGCTTCTACGGACTGAACGATAGCTTCCCGGGCGGCATTGCTGTCAGCCCAGTTATCGATCTTGACCCATTTGCCTTCTTCCAGGTCCTTATAGTTTTCGAAGAAGTGTTCAATTTGCTGAATCAGCAGTGCAGGAAGGTCGGTGTACTCTTTTACGTGGCTGTACAGGCGGGTTACCTTGTCATGAGGTACAGCGATCAGTTTGGCATCTTCCCCGCTTTCATCGCTCATATTCAGTACGCCAACCGGGCGGCAGCGGATGACACTGCCGGGCAGCACTGGCTGAGGGGTTACAACCAGAACATCCAGCGCATCACCATCATCGGCCAGTGTCTGGGGAATATAGCCATAGTTGGCCGGGTAAAACATGGGAGTGGCCATGAAACGGTCGACAAACAGGCAGTCACTGTCCTTGTCGATCTCGTATTTGATCTGGTTGCTGCTGTTGGCCGGGATTTCGATAGCGACGTTAATGTCTTCAGGAATATTACGCCCGGCAGAAATATCAGCAAAGCTCATAGGTGATTTACCTGTCTAAGTGTATATAAAGCCGGGTGATTATAAGGTGGATAAGGGTTCTCATCAAAGCTGTAGGTGAAATTAACTGCTTTGGTTTGGGTGGTTTTTGAGCAGGATGCGTTCCAGAAGAGAAATAATACTGCCTGCAAGCAGGCCAAATATAGCGAGCACTACAACACCAGCCAATAGTTTATCCGTTTGTACAAGGCTGCCAGCCGTCAGAATATAAGCGCCGATACCGTGCTCTGTCCCTAGCATTTCAGCAGCAACAAGCAAAACAATACCCAGTGATACAGAGATTCGAAAGCCGACAATAACCGCTGGCAGTGCTGCTGGCAGCAGTATGTAACGTATACGTAGCCACTGTGGAAGCTGGTAGCTTCTGGCCATCAGTTGCAGTGAAGAAGGCGTGGCGTTAATACCGCTCCAGACGCTGATCACCGTAGGAAAAAATGTTCCTATGGCAATCGTCATTATTTTGGCGGTTTCTCCAATGCCGAACCAGAGAATAAATAAAGGCAGCAATGCAATTTTGGGAATGGCAAATAACGCCGAAATAAAAGGTCGAAATGTATATCGGGTAGTCGGTGATATGCCCATTAGAATGCCGGCAAGTAACCCCGTTGATGTGCCCAGCAGCCAGCCAGTGCTCAGGCGTAACAACGAAATCAGAATATCATCTTTCAATACCCCGGAATGCAGCTCAGAGATTAATGTATTAAGGATGGTTGTGGGGGCAGGTAGTAACAATGGCCGAATCAGATTCATTGATGAAGCGAATTCCCATGACAACAATATTGTCAAAAATAAAAGAACCGCAGCCCCCCAGCTGTAGGCACGTAGTTTAATTGTTGGCATTACTTTGCTTCTCCAGTGAGAAGAGCACCCGCGGCTGCATCCCTCAGGTGTTGCCACAGGGTTTCCTGCAACAAAGCAAGCTGACTTCTTGAGTCTGATGAAAGCCGGTGTTTCGAAGGTATAGGGTTTTCGATGCTTTGAATAAGATTTCCGGGGCGGGCTGAAAGAATATGAATATAATCGCCGAGCAGACAGGCCTCTTCCAGACTGTGAGTGACCATAATACAGGTAGCCGGGTTTTTCCGGTTAAGGATCAGCTCTTCACCCAGCAGTCTTCTGCTCATAGCATCGAGCCCGGAAAAGGGTTCATCAAGTAACAATAATTCAGGATTAACAGCGATAGCCCTTGCCAGTGCTGCCCGTTGCTGCATGCCACCTGAAAGTTGCTCAGGGTAAGTGTGTTCGAAACTATCTAATTGCACCTGCGCAAGGCTTTGCTGAACACGATGGATTCTTTCCTGACGGGACAACGGGTGAGGCTTGAGGATCAAGTCAATATTTTTCCCTACCGTCAGCCAGGGCACTAAAGTCGGAGTTTGGAAAACAAAAGCTGCCTTTTGCAGACTTGACCTCGTTGATGGCTTTCCCCGAGCTACCTCCCCCTGATCCGGCGTAATCAACCCACCAATAATCTGCAGCAAGGTCGTTTTTCCGCATCCGGAAGACCCAATAAGGATATGTACAGCATTGGGCATTACTTGCAGTGACAGACTGTTCAGGACTTTTAGTCCGCCAAAACTATGGCTGATATTACTCAGTGAAACGCTCATTGGTTGGAATCAGGCGCCAGAAAATTGTCTGGGGAGACATTGCTATCAACCAGCCCTTCTTTCTTATACCAGTCAACCTGTCGGTAGATATCATCAATATCCAGCCGGGCTTCAGGATCAACATAAACGGCATGCCGTTTAATCTGTTCCGGGGGCATTTCCGGCTTAACATAGTGGCTGATTAACTGGCTGAGGTTATCGGCCTCAGGGCTGTCATTCATCTCTGGCTGGTTTAATGCCTGATGATATTCCCTCGCAGCACGCTTCAATGCTTTCATAAATTTTTTAATAGTGGCCGGGTGGTTTTCCAGCAGGTCGCTGTTAGTGAAAATGGCTCCCAGCTGCCATGCGATCAGCTCACCGACTGGCATAATCACATGAGCCTCCCCCTGCTCGGTCAGTTTGTTGGCAATCTGTGGTGGCAGAATAGCGGTTTCCACCTGACATGAACGTATTGCGGCGATTAGGTTGGGGAGTGTATGTAAAGGGACTAATTGAACATCTTGCAAACTGAAGGGCACTTTTTCGGCTAACTGACCCACCATATAATGGAATGTAGAGCCCGCCTGCGTAATGGCAAAACTGTGACCGGGCAAATCAGAAACTGTTCTGACACCTTGCTCCCATGCCTGATTACAGGCAATCAGCATTGAACCGGGAGCCCCTGATTGTTCTCTGGACTGCCCTCCGATAATTTTCAGGCTGCCATCTTTCGCCAAGTTATAAAAACCAGCGGTAAGACCTGCAATACCAATATCTGCTTCGCCACTCGCTACGGCAACAGCGGCATGCTGGGCGGCCTGAAAGGGTAAAAAGGTCACATCCAGCCCTTCACCCTTAAAGTAACCTTTATCGATAGCAATATAGAGAGGAGATGAGCCTATCAGGGGGATGGCTGCTACTTTCAGCTGCTGGCGTTCTGTATCTGCTTTCTTTGCGGGAAGCGCAATAAATAACATGGCTCCTGCAGCTATAAGTAGTGCTAATGATATAGATTGAAATAAAACTCTCATTTTTATATTCCATTTAAAATTAAAAAACGCAGATTTTTTCAGATATTAGTTTTGCCAATATGAATCGGTTTTTAATAATCAACTAACATTAATAAGAGCTCTTTTGATAATAGCGGGTTCATTTATTTGTTTTGATTCGTTTTTTTATCAAATTGTTCAATTAATCAGTTTCTTGCATAAATGGAATTAGGCCGGAAGCAGGACAGTTATGGTTCCAGGAAAGGTTGGTCAGGCAGGGGGGAGCGTCCACGTAACACCGAGCGGTGTTGATGCTCGTGCTCGTGTCAGTATCAAAAAGCCTGAAGTTGAATGGCAAAGTCCGAGTGGAGCCAAAAGAAAAGTCAAAAAACATGCGCCTCTATCTCAGAAAGATCAGCAAGCGCGCCTGAATATTGTCCTGAATGGCCGTAAAGGCAGTCAAGCTACAGGTAAACCTCTTCCAAAAAGAACAGCTAAGGCTGTTACTTCGCATACTTCAACAAAGCCACCTCAAACGCCAAAGAATAAAAAGCATGTACCTGACCAGTCAAAAGCAACAGCAGGAGTAGAGTTCGAGCTGCCTAGCCGGAGACAGGTTCGTCAAGCAGGCGAAGCTCTTCTCGATCAGGTGTTGGGTGACTCAGGTTCGGGAACTCCGGATGTACCGCGTAAGAAAGGCAAGAGTGATCGCGTATCAACGCCAAGGGTCAAAATTCAGGTATCACCGGATCGTTCTTCCCAGAAGACTTCTCGAAGGGAATTGCCAGAAGCGTTGGGGAATGCGCTTGAGTTACCGGGAAGAGCTGCGCATCATGCAAAAAATGGGGTGAAGCATCTTTCCGATCAACTAAAGGAAGCCAGAGATAGGAT
Organism: Endozoicomonadaceae bacterium; assembly: GCA_965261725.1. Lineage (GTDB taxonomy): Bacteria > Pseudomonadota > Gammaproteobacteria > Pseudomonadales > Endozoicomonadaceae > CANDOC01. The sequence continues at coordinate 147,673 of CBDHDU010000031.1, forward strand.
TGGCCTCCCTCGTATTGATGTTGATAGCCCTGATGAATCGGAAATCAGTACTGAAAATGAGGATGACTGGGAGACAGCCAGTACTGCAACCAATGCCAGCGATGTATCAGATGTAAGCGATGTATCGGATGAGAGCGGGTATGAGACTGATCCTTATGCTCCTCCTCAGCTTGATTCACCGGATGATGAATATTCTCTGGATGAGCAGGAAGATGCTCTCAGCGAAGCGAGTGAATCAGTAAGCTCGTCCGTTTCAGAAGATGATCTGTGGGCAAGAGAAGGAGATGAGTTCCCGGAGCGACTCGAAAAAACCGAAAGTGCTTTAGGAAAATTATGGGGCTTTATCAAGCGTAATAAAGCTGTAATTCTCATTGGTGTAGGTATTTTTGTTGGAGTTGCCGCGTGTGTTGGGATTGGAGCGGCTACAGGAGGTATCGGCTTAGGTCTGGCTCTTATTGCTGCAGGTGGCTTCTTCCTTGGTGCCGGTTTGGGCATGATGATGGCGGCAGATATCAAAGCATCCACTCCGCCACCACAACCAGAAAAAACAGAAGATGATAAAGATAAAAAAGAGCCAGAGAATTCTACTCCTGATAGTACTACTAATAAGCCAAAAACTGAGGATATTGAAGAAACTGCGCCCGACTTAACTTCTACTGATGAAACGCAAAGTAAAAAAGATGAAGAAAAACGTCTGAAGGAAAGGTTGGCTAAAGAAGCTCAGCTACAAAGGTTAAGATCAACAGACTCAGGATATGATGCAGATGATGACTGGGAGGACTCTTCAGTTTCTGATGAGCAGTCTGAAACCGTATCTGACACATCGTCGACAACAACATCAGCTCAACAACAAAACGCATCAGTAGTCAGTGCTCCTGTTTCCGGGACGGCTTCAAAAACCATTGATGTAGCACCTACACCAAAAAGCAGCTTGAAGCAGATTCCAAAGACTTTTGCTGAATCTGATAAAAAAGATATCTGGCTTAAATTAAATAAAAATGATGAAGAAGACGGTAAAACAAAATTTACATTCCTGCTGAATGCGGTAAAAGCAGATGTTGTGATCAAATCTTCTCTGTCTCTCTCTCCGGAAGATGCAAATGAATTGGAGCTGGCGCTATATACAGAGGCGAAAGCACACGGTATACCAAGCAGCTATAAAAGTGCCACATTTGCCAAAAAACTCAAGGATTATCAATTCAATAACCGCAAAATAGGTGATTATTTGCGAGGGATTGAAGAGACGGCTTTGCAGGAGCGCTCCAAGCGTAAGTAACAACAACTGCTACAGTTAAAAAATAGCGGTATCTGCGGTAAGGAATTACAAGGGAAAAGGAGGTTCCAATGGCTATATCCGGATCAGGTCCTGTTGATGTGCAGAGGCAGCCAGGTGCTGACGCAGGGTATGGTAGTGTCGATAGAGATGCTCTGGAACCATTGGATGAGCGGGTGACCGGTTCAGGCAGGAGAAAGCTTCTGAGAGCCGGTTTTACGCCGGATCATATCAAAACTATCCGCAGAATGGCGGATGCCAGCCAAAGGGCGCAGATTCAAAAGCAAGAGCTTGATGATCTGGAAGAAGTGATTCTCGGTAAATTGCCTAATGTTGCCAAACTGCAGGGTGTTGAAAAAGAAGTTGTAAAAACACTGGGCTCATTTTTTCTTTTAAGGGCAGGCGGAAACCCCGCTAACTGGGATAAAGATCAATATAAGGGACCTGCACCAGAATTAATCAATGAAGTGCGCAACGGTGGTGACCTTGATCTGGATGATGTGGACCTGCAATCACTGATGATGACAGTGATGATAAAACGGTCTTCATTACTGCAGAATCAGTTGGAAGGCAGTATTAAAGGCGTACAGAATAAAAACGCAACGCTTGATCAGGCTAACCAGATGCTGGCTCGTGCAAGGGAACAAAAGAATGCTGCGGGCTCGGGTCGTAGTCCGATGGATCAGGATATGAAAGATTTCTGGAACATGATGGGAGCGAAAATCGATAATAGCGATAATGACAATAAACATAATTCAGCTGAATGGGATGTGAATATTGAAGGTTTAAAAGGTAAAATTGAATCGCTTTCCAGTTCCTCCCAGCTTGATTTAACCCGCCTGCAATCAACCATGAATAAATACAACCAGGCGTTTGAAATGGTTTCTAACTTTACCCAAAAATACTTCCAGTCCCTTAATAACCTTACTGGTAATTTACGCTGATCAACGGAGGATCGAATCGTGGTCACACCTGAAATGGAACAAGCAGCTAACGACGACAAACTGGAAGAAATGCTTCTGGATTACTTTGGTCGCGGTGGCACCTTTAAAGACCTGAAAGGCATGAACAGCGACACAATGGAAGCGATTTACAGTGTGGCTTTTAATCTTTATCAGGGCGGAAAATACGATGAAGCGCTGAAAGTATTTCAGTTCCTCTGCTTCTATGATCATTTCAATAAAAAATATTATCTGGGCATGGGTGCCTGCCAGCAGATGATGAAAGAGTATGAGCCTGCGATTGAAGTATTTACCTATGCAGCCGTGCTGGATGGTGACGATCCGCGAGCAATGATGTATATCGGTGATTGTCACATGGGCATGGGTGATAAGGATAAAGCTCGCCAGTCTTATGAAATGGCAGTGGAGTGGGCCGGAGAAAATACTGAATATGCTCAGGATAAGGCCAGAGCTGAAGCTTTAATGGAAGCTGCCTCAGCATAAGAATCAGAAATTAGTTTGTATGATGGTTTGAAGGCAGGGAGTGCAGCCATGACAGGACCTATCTCATCGCCGGGATCACAAACTCCAATACCCGGTACAGATCCCAAAGATGACCCACAGGTTCGCAGTGAGGCCAAAACCGGAGATATTCGTTCAGCCGCAGAGGCTGAGCAACAAACTCCTGTTAAGCGTAAAGCAGAGCTGCCACCGCAAAAAAATCTGACCGTCAGTCATGCAAATGGTGGTAATAAACAGGATACTCAGAGCCTCAAGGAGGCTCCCCCACGCCTGTCGGAACCTGAAGTTGATGCCAATGACCCTGCGGTTGCCGCAGATGTTGGTAAAACCCTTGAAGATCTTGATGTTAAATCGCTTCCCAAAGATCTGGAAACAGCAATAAAAGATACTAAAAATGCAGGCAATGTGGCGGGAGGAAAGACTAAAAAGCCCGGCACGGCGACAGCTGCAACCAAAGCTGCCCATGACGCAGAGATTGCTGAAGCTGAAGAAGCTACTGCAACTGGCAAAACAGGCAATGATTTAAAAACACAAACCAAAGGCGCTGCTCTCGCATCGCAGACCCTTGATCTTTATAAAACAGCCAAAGAAAAATTCGCTAACAACCCACTCGGATCTTTTGTTTTTGAAGTTCATGCACTTGAAGTAAGAGCACAGTTAAGTGGACTGGAAGATGGTCCTCCAGAGCTTATCAAAGGCATAGAGGGTGATCTTAAAAAGCTGCAGGCAGATATTGCTTCAGGAAAAATTTCAGACCCAGAGGAAGCAACACTTGCCTTAATGGAAATGCAAAGCAAGCTGACTGATAAGCGAATGAAGTTCAGTCAGGAAACCATTGAAATTACCCGTGCTGAAAACCAGAAGCTGCATAAAGAGCGTATGCAGAAGATTGTCGATACCATTGCCAAAATGAAAAAAGCGGCAAGGTCTCAGTTAATTGGCAAAATATTCGGCTGGATTGCTGTCGTTGCGATGGCGATTGCAACGGTAGCACTTGCTGTTTCAACGGTTCTTACTGGCGGTGCGACAGCACCGGCATTAGTCGGTATTGGTCTGATGATCGGTGCCACAGCGATTATGCTGACTATGCAGGTCTCTCAGGAGACGGGTGGCTGGATGAACCAGATTTTTGGGGATTCTGATCAGGGTAAGCTCGCTGCCAGCATTTTCTGGGCTGTATTGGTTACCGTAATGTCGGTTGGTGGTTCTCTGGGTGTGGGCGCTGCCGGTGGTGCAGCCGGTGCAGCAGGGAGCACAGCCAGCACAGCGGCTAATGCAAGTTCAACAGCAGCTAATACTGCGGCAACGGCAAGTACACTAACCACGAAGGCACTTAAAGTAACCAATCTGGTCCGGCAGGTAGCGGTATTGGTTAACGCCGCGAGTCAGGCGAGTCAGGGTGCTTCAGGTATTGCGACAGCATCATTTACCAAGGATGCAGAAATGCTGAGAGCGGATGCCAAGGAAATTCAGGCATTTATACTGCGTAATGGTCAGATCATGGAAGAGACAGCTGAGGAACTGAAAAAACTGCTGGAAGAAATGCAGGAAGGGGTTCAGGGAATGATGCAGATTATTTCAGCGTCTCACGATACAAAAACCCAGATTAGCAAATCTATACGAGCTTGAGCTTGTTCGGAATCAGGGATTAATGACAGGGAGTTGAGTTATGTCAGGACCAATTCAATCAGACCGGCTGGGTGGAACAGGGTTTAATCCTTTACCTGGAGAAGGTGCTGCCGAAGCAGGTAAAACAGCAGAAACCGGTAAGGTCTCCAGTGGAGTTCTTACGAATGCAGAAGGTGTCACTGTTTCCAGAGACGGTGCTGCGGTTGCTCAAGGCGCGGCAGGGCAGGCTCATCGTTTGGATGCACCAAGCCAGGGTTTGACTCCCAATAATTTTTCTACCGCTCAGGGTGATATTAAAGACTTGCTGTCTGATTTCCTTGCCCCTGATCAGCGTCAGGCAAAACCGAAAAGAAACCCACTGGTTGCGCTTGCTGCGTTGTCAGGTGAGTTAAGTGCTGATGAACTGGAAACCGAATCGGCGGGTGGTTTTCAAAAACGTCTGGACAAAAATCAGGATAAGTCACAGGTACGGTCTGCTTTAGGGCAGCAGTCTGAAAATGAGAAATCAGATCGTTCAGAAAGAAACCAAACAGCAGCCCAGAAAGGTTCTGAATCAACAGAGAAGTCAGCATTATCATCTCAACGTGGTGCTGAGCAGAACCCGGAAGAACGAGAATTCGACTCTGCAGGAAATGTACAGCAGCGGGCAGATAGCAGGCAGGATAAATCCCAACTGCGCTCTGCAGCCGGAGCCGTTGATTCAGGCTCAGCGGAAGAAACAGAAGGTTTTGCAGAAGCGAACGCTGCTGATCCCGGCAACAAAAAGAAAGCTAAAAAGAACCCGCTGGCAGCTACACCTGCCGCGGTTGGTATTCCCACTGAAGAAATGGAAGCAGAATCAGCGCTTGGCTCTCAGCGTCGTCTGGAAACCCGTTCAGACAAGGCGCAGTTACGTAAAGCCGCTACAGGTGAAAAGAGCGAAGAAGAGATTAATGCAGCGCGTGCCAGTGCACTGAGTGAGTTGCCCGATATCAGTGACCTGGATATCTCGTCTGAAGAAGCCTATGTCGATATTTATAACGTGATGGCGATTATGCATAAGATGGCGAACAGTAACCGTCGTATGGCTAAAGAGTCACGTGCCGTCAGCTATGATGCGGCTAAAAATGAAATTCTGAATCAGGCCAAAGAAATGCGCTCCGGGGCCATGAAACGTTTTATTGGTGCGGTTATTCAGAATACAGCGCAGATTGCCAGTGCGGGTGCTTCTTTAGGTGCCATGAAAGGTGCCGATGCCAGTACTGCTCAAATCGCCAGTGCCAGAGCAGGAGCTGTGGGTAGTGCCATCACCGGTGCCGGTGGTCTGGCTGCTGCAGCCTTTAACCTTGAAGCATCCAAACACGATGCCAAGGTGAAAGAACATGAAGCATTCCAGAAAACCTATGAAAACTCAGCCCAGTCTGATTCTGAATTTATGAACGCAATGCAGGATATGATCCGTAATGTTCAGAGTTCTATGGCTGAAATTATTCGTGCCAAGCATGAAACGGAGAAGAGCATTATCCGTTCTTGATAATACGGTTATCAATTAGCTAGACGGGCAGGTTTCCTATGCCGGTAGGTGGCGTCAACGGAGGACTAAATACCCAGACACAGGGACCGGGGGATTCTGTACGGGAATCTGCGGGCTCTTCAGGGGCTTCTGTTAATGCGCAAGGGGATACGGCAACGGTAAAGCTGGCGCCTTCACCGCTGGCGCAGGCAGCCAATAATGCGGAAGAAATGGGTGCACTGTTAAGAACAAATACAAGAATTGACAGTGAAGAAGACCGGGATGAAAAGCTCGAAGAAGAGCTGGAAAAAAAGATCAAAGAAATCCCTGATTTGCCTTCGCTTGAAAATATCAAAAATTTTCTTGAAGAAGCTGCAAAGTATAAGGATGCATCCCCTGAAGACCTGCTAAAACTGGCGGGTAAATATTCAGGAGACCCCGGGCACCAGGATGAACTGCTCGATCTGCTGGCTAAATTCAGCGGGGGGGATGAAGCGTTCCAGAACAAAATTCAGGAAGCCCGGAACTCACTTGACCAGACAGCTGTTCGTATTACCCATAATGTGACTAAAGCCCTGCATGATGATGGGGTGAACCCCGAAGGTATGCAGGAATGGCGGGATTCTGCCAGAAGGATCGCCGACCAGCTAGATCCGGTAACGGTACAAACCCTGTCGTTAACAATCAGGGAAATTGTCAGTCACTCGCCCACTGATGCGGATTACGGCAAAAAAGTACATGAGTTTAATGTCATGGTAGCTGCCGAACTCGCCTCTACTACCGCCGCAATGCCTCGTGAACAGCTCACTCATATGATGAGCCAGCTTAAAGGCGGCAAGGCCTTAACCAGTATGCACGAGGCATGTGGATTTGCTGCCGAGAAATTCAACCGGATCGATCAGAACAACACTGCAGCGGGCGCAGCATAGGGTGGAATCGGGAATATGACCTTAACTGCCAATCAATTAGTTGACCAGCTCTTCCGCTTTGCAGAACAGCAATGGGTAACGGAAGTTGAAGTTAACCGCATACTGGAAGAGTTGAATGTTACTGAGCTGCAATCCCAGATTGCTTTGCTGACCCAGCTTATGGAGCTGATACGGGAAATCCCGGATGAATTTTTCTCTGAAGCCGAGCAGAAAAATACCCTGCTGACCGTCGTGCAGGAAGTGTTGGATGAAAAGATAGAAATCGAAGAAGAAGGCGAAGATGAAGACGACGATGAGTGGGATGACGATGATGATTTTGATTTCTAGCCATGAGCCTTCTGCCTGAATAAATGGACTGAACAATGTCAGAATTTATTGATAGTGCCCTGAATGAATTTGGTCAGAATCTGGGTTTTAAAGAGCTAGCTTTCGATGCAGCGGGGCTGGTGCATATTGATTTTGAGCACAAAGGGGCATTTTTTATAGAGAAGAAAGAAGAGCATATGCTGGTATATCTGATGAGGCCAGTAGACACCTTCGCATCACTGGCCATCATGAAATCGATCCTGACTGCCTGTCATTACAAGAAAAACCTTCCATTCCATGTTCAGGTCGCCATGACCGAGGACGATTCACTGGTTCTTTCAATTTTTGCCCATCCTGAGGAATTTACCGCCTCAGGCATCGCTTCCATGCTGGATTTACTTGCACGCCTGCATGATCAGGCCAGAAATTAGAATGTTAGTACCTGTTCTCTGAGTCTCAGCTAAACTTAGGAAATAGGCTGAAGGTTTGTGCGTGAAAAGCGTAGCAAAAGCATACACATAGCGCCCTTCAGGGATGATCTTAAGAGGTGAACGGTATGGCCGATAATATGATCGGTACCGGAGGTGGCATTCAGCCGGATTCGTTAGAACCCGGCAAAGGTTTAGCCCCTGAACAGGCTCCCGATGACGATGCGGCGAGTCAGTTTGACCAGTTAATGAACAAAGACAATCAGGGCGCTCAGCAGAATACACAGGCTGAAAACCCTGAAACGGTCAATAAGGCAGAAAATGTTCAGCAAACAGAGAAACTGTCGCTGGGTGATAAAATTCTGCAGGGCTTCCAGGGCGTCCGTGAAAATATTGAGAGCCAGGCGGTCGGTATTGAACAAAGGCTGAATTCGGATGAAGTGATGAGTACCCGGAATATTTTCGAGACTCAGAATGCCATGGCCAAACTGACAATGACGGAAGATCTGATCGGCAAGATCGTATCCAAGTCAACGCAGAACCTTGAATCACTGCTGAAGAACCAATAATCCTTCTGAAAGCCAGGCAGCGGCGCTGCTTGAGGTGTGCTTGAGAAGTAAAGGGAACATTACTTACAGGGAGCATACTTTGAACAGGCTGAGGCTGGCACTCCTTGTCATAGCAACCCTTATCCTGACCGGGTGTCGGGTAGAACTTTATTCCGGACTGACAGAACGTGAGGGCAACGAAATGCTCTCCGTGCTGATGGATCATGGCATCAAGGTCGAGAAAACTCTTGATAAAGAAAAAATGGTCAGCCTGACCGTACCGACCGATGATGTTTCTCGCTCAATAAAGCTTCTTAAAGCGGAAGGTTACCCCAGAGATAAGTTCTCTTCTGTCGGTGAAATATTTCCCAAAGACGGTTTGATTTCTTCTCCCACAGAAGAGCGGGCGCGTTATACCTACTCCATGTCACAGGAACTGTCCTCTACGCTATCCATGATTGACGGCGTGATTACAGCCAGAGTGCATGTGGTGTTGCCCCATGAAGGTAACAGTCTTGACGATGTGGGCTATCCGTCGTCAGCATCAGTCTTTATTAAATACACACCGGATCTGGACTTGTCAGGCTTTTCTCTGAAAGTGAAAACGCTGGTGGCAAACAGTATTGAGGGGCTGTCACTCGATAAGATAACGGTTTCCCTGTTTCCTATTACTGATGGCTCCGGGTATGGCAAATACAGCAGCGCATCCGAAAGCTTTCTTTCCATTGAAACCAGCCCGGACAGTTTGATCCGCCTGCAGGCACTGTTCCTCACCTTACTGGCATTATTGATTCTGTCGATGCTGGGTTGCATCACGCTTTTCTGGATGCATTACCTGAAAAAAAGTAACAAGGACAAGAAAGGGAAAAAAGGGCAAAACGCGCCCGCTAAAGGTGGTAATGATGAAGGTGCCGAGGCATGAGTGGAGCAGCCTCACTGGCTCAGCTTGATCAGGTAGCAACCTTCAATTTCAACCCGGTGGATTATATTGATACGTCCTGGCTGGAAGACATGAAGGGCGGCAAAATGATCCAGCGGTTACAAAAAACACCCCGTTGCCATTCTTTGCTTAATCGCTATCTTATCAAACACTTCAAACTTGAAAACCAGTATGACTTTGATCTGACACAGGGTATCCGTTCTGTGGTTTTGCTGGAATCTTCTGCGCTTACCAATCTGGTGCAATATCTGGGACTGATTGCCAATCGCAAACATCTGCGCTCTGTGATCCGCAAGCAAGATCGGGAAACACTGAAGAATTATGTGGGTGCTGCAACGTATGACCTCGTCGTACGACAGACCAGCCATTTGAAACTTGATGAGTTTACCGCTTCAGATTTCAAGATTGACCTGAATGATATGGATAGCTTTCGTAACCGGATTATTGAAACCGGACTGTTATGTCTGGGGGCCGCCTTTTCATCTGAATCGCGCAGCCTGATTATTCGTATGCAGCTGAAACTGCCAATGGACTGGAAAGCCCTGTTTGAACAGGGAACGCAGGAATTTGCCAGTGCCAGCGGGCAGACACGGGATGTTATGTTCCAGATCCACCAGGAGGTGAACAGGGAATGGCTAGAATCCTTGTCCTGAACCCCGGCGACTTTCAGCTGGCACCGGATACACGTGTTATCAAGGCGCATGAGTATGCTGAGTTGCAGGATGCTGAGAAGATTATCGAGGCAGCACAGCAACAGGCGGAACAAATTGTTCAGAGAGCCAATGAAGTCTACGAAGAACAGAAAAAGAAAGGCTATGAAGAAGGTATTCAGTCAGCCAGAATTGATCAGGCTGATCAGATGTTCAAAATGGTCAGCCGTTCCGTTGAATACCTGGCCGGACTGGAGGGTAAACTGGCCAGTATTCTGATATCGGGTGTGCGTCGTATTCTGGGTGAGTTTGATGATCAGAAGATGGTGATTTCTCTGGTCAAGAATGCCTTGCAGCATGTACGGCATGAGAAGTCTGTCACCGTCCGTGTGCCTCCTACCCAATTTACCGCAGTACAAGCCAAAACCAGTGAAATACTCGCTGATTACCGGGGCGTTGGTTTCATTGATGTCGTTGCCGATGAACGTCTGAAAACCGGTGACTGCATTATTGAAAGCGAGCTTGGGGTGATCGATGCCAGTATCGATATTCAGCTAAAAGCGCTGGAGCAGCGTATCCGTCAGGTAAATGCCAAGGCGATTGATCAGGTGGAAAAGACAGACATAGCACATCACAGCTAGCTGCCTGTATTCCCTTTCTGGTAGTTGATTATTAATATTATGTCGCCACTTTATAAGTAGACTATCATTTGCTACTTACTTATTTATTTTCTATCCGCATAAAAAACATCTAATAAAAACGCTGTATAAAGCAACATTCTGAAAAATAAGATCGTTGTAATTGTATTGTCTTATTGCTTTTTTGTACCAATTTTGTATCGAAAGTAAATCGCATTAATGTTGTTTAACAAGAAAGACAATTTGATATTTTAAATGTCGATAATAAAAGTTTTTTTTTATATGTTGCTGGTTGTCACGACTTTATCTATCCGTGCTGGTAATGATGTAAATCATAAAAAAGACAGTGATTGTTTATGTGATGTAAAAAATAAACAAGAGAAAAGCACGGAGTACGCTGACCTGATTAGTAATCCATTACAGAAAGTTGTTTCAAAAGCAAGGCATTCATATTTTCTGCGCAGCGAAAAAACAAATCCAGCCGAAAACAAAGAAGCTACATGTCAGAGCGGTGAAAGCCGGGTTAGTCAGATCTTACCTGCTGAGGGTAATAATAGTAGCCCCCAAAGTGATTCAACTGAAAAATGTGCCTTTAATGACAGTTGCTTCAGTAGTCTAGGTATAAGCACAAGTAGCGATAGTGATAGTGATAGTGATAGTGATAGTGATAGTGATACGGATGAAGAAAGTAGTAGTGGCAGCGGCAGCAGTACCAGTAGCGAAAGTGACACTGAAGATGAGAGCGGTTGCGTGGAGTTTATTCCATGCGAGGGAGAAAATGGACGACGCAGTACTTACAGGCCAGTGATTGTTAGTAATAAAGGTGAGAAGCCTGTTTATCGAAAACCCCGGACGAGTCTATGGAACCGGTCAGGCAATAAGAAGGAAGCCCGACGCCTTAAGACGCCTTATGATATGCATCGTTTTGAAAGTAATGAGCCATATAATAATAAAGGAGCACTCAAAGTACCCGTCTTTCCACCACTAAAAACAATTGAACCATCTGAAGCAGTTAAACCAGTTTCATGTACAATTTGCTCTGTGACTCTGCAGCCAGAAGAACAGCCTGAACATCATCGTATACATCTTGAAAATTTTCTGGAACTTTCTGATAAAAATAGCGAGCTTTTCCAGCCTTGTCCCTGGTGTGGCCAACCTGAATCCAGGTTAACATTCGGCTATCACTTGCGTGAAAGTCATCCCGAGCTTGTTTTCGGTTTATCAGGAAAAGTGCCCGGGATTGAGGTGATAGAACTCTTTTGTGGTATCGGTGGACTGTCGCTCGGGTTGGAAAATGCAGGGATTAAAGTCGTTGCTGGTGTCGACTTGGATGAAACCTGCAAAACCACATTCGAGGTAAATCATAATGCTCCGTTTATAAAAGCGGATATATATAACGTAAAAGGTAAGGCGCTAGAGAAATATTTCACGCCAGGGGCTATCCGTGTTATTGCCGCTGGTGTGCCATGTGTCACTTTTTCAGGCCTTTCCAAAACCAGGCATTGTGATGCAGTAAAGTACGGAACGCTGAATGAGTTTAAACGCGTAATTAAAGAACTGATGCCGGATATGTTCGTGCTTGAAAATGTACCTAATATCGCCAGCATCACCTCAACCGGTTATCAGCGTTTTATTCAGGATATGCGAAATGCAGGTTATTATCTCAGTCAGAAAGTTCTGCTTGCCAGTGAATATGATACTCCGCAACATCGCAAACGTTTGATCTTGCTGGCTTCCCGTTATGGGTTTATGAAGCATCCAGAGCCTTTTAACACGCTTGATAATGCGCTGACGGTAAGGGATGCTATTGGCTACCTGCCAAAACTGAATGCCGGGCAGCAACACAGTTATGACCCTATGCATGTTACCGCGGGTCTGAGAGAAGATACATTAAAAGCTGTTCGTTATACCCCGGTTGGCTATCGGTCGGGTCATCTTAAATGGCCTTCAAAAATCCGAAAAATGAAGCTTGAAAATCTGGAAGATCCACAAAACCAGCGTTGGAGAACATGGCGCCATAATCTTTACGGACGCATGGAATATGTCGAGCCATCTCACACCATTACCACGAATGGAATGCATCCGGCAGGGGGGCCTTATACACATCCTGATTCAGAACAGCACCGGGGGTATTCCGTTCGGGAACTCATGAATATTCAGGGCTTTCCAAAGAATATGATACTGGATTACCAGTCTTTCATTGGAACCAGAAGATCACAGAAATTTCCAATAGAGCAAGCTGCAAGGCATGTAGGCAATGCGGTACCTCCTCCCTTGGGAAAAGCTATAGGCAAGGCTCTGCTCCAGCATCTGGAGCAATTAAAATGTCCCTTACCCCACCTTACCACCCTGTTCCCGGTGTTTGTGATGGACTATAAGCGTAGTCGTGACCGATCGACAAATCCTGAACAAACATCTAGGCCAAGTCTGTCAGGGAAACTGACAAGGCTGAGGAAATTCCACCCCGGAAGGAATAAGCGTCGGCCATCCTGTTGGCAGTTTCTTAAAGCACGGGGGCGGGCGCCCTGCACCAAAGTCACCCGTAATCTAGCAGAAAGCGGGTCACCTTTTTTCAGTACCCCCCATAATCACGAAGATTTGCCACAAAAACCGTTTGACTGGAATCCGCTTTCCAGTGCATTTCTTCCTTTTGGTGTCGTTAGGATGACTGTTCCCCCTGCTGAAATGCTGGGTGGAGACCTGGAACCTGATACTTTGGGGCAAAAGAATGCTGACAAGTTCCATCCGGCAGATATAAAAAAAGTCAAGAACAACCGGTATCGCAGAGGAAAAAGAAAACTCCCTCCTGATCAGCCCCGCAGCAAAACCAAAAAGCGACGTGTGGCTGGCACGGCAGGAATCAAAGGTTTTGCCTGCCCGGTGGAGGACTGCAAATCACCTGAAAACACCGATGAGCAATATAGCCTGACCAGCGCTCACAACTGGTTCGATCACATGATCTCAAAACATGGCAACGGTTTTGTTTATGAGGGGAGAAAATTCAGAAAACTGATTGATGTGGGTGAGGCGATACTTGCCCATCAGCAGCAGCTCGAATGTCAGATTGGAGAGTGCAATAACCAAAAGCAATTTTTTGGCAGCTTCTCTGAGCTGGGTAAACATGTAAGAAACAACCATGATTACAAGGCGTTGGATGATTTGCCGCTTAACGGGCTGTGGAAGGACAGATTTACACGAAAAGGCAAACTGACACAGGTAAAGCCGCTATACCATCTGAGCAATCCATCGGCCGGGAAAAGATATCAGACCCGGCACGGTAATGGATTTGTTTGTCAGGATCACAAGGAGCTTCCGTTAGCTCAAACGCCGGAAGCATTAGCGCGCCACTGGCTTCACTGCCACTGGGAAGTTGATTATTTTTGCTCGGTTAGCGGTTGTGTTGCTGAAAAGGTTAGTTATAAGACGCCCGTCGAACTGTATATGCATGTTGAGAGCCATGGGACTTTAAAAGTGAGTGATCTGGACTTTTCGCCGTTGGAGCAGCGTATCCGTCAGGTGAATGCCAAGGCGATTGATCAGGCTCAGGCGGCTGATGCTGAGTAGCAGCCTCTTCTAACAGCCGGTTTACAATTTACTGCTGAATATAATATCAATACTGTGGACAGTTTTTCGAGAACTCAACATTGATGCACCAAGGCTTGCACCGCAAGGGCTAGGATTTAATTGCAAGTTTGGGGTTTCTCAGACCTGCTAAAAAGTACCCTATGCACTGAAACCCTTGGTATTACTGGGGAAAAAGTGTCCACAGTATTGTAATATCTCTCCCCCATTTATTTAGAGGCTCACTACCCTAGGTGTTATTAAGAAAAGTCTAACACTTTGGTTTTTATTAGATGCCTCTGATTTAAATAAGCTGCCGACAATAGGGATATCCCCGAGAACAGGGATTTTGTTGGTTGTTTCTGAGTCTTGATCTCTAAAGAAACCACCAATGAGTAAGCTTTCACTTGCGTTAATAACTGCTTGAGTGCTTATGGAACTATTATTTACTACTGATCCATTATTATCGTCTTGACTATTAGCACCATCCTGAATATTGACATTTAGATGTATACGTTTCATGTTTGGCTCAAAGATAATCCGAGGTGTTACTCGAAGTACTGTTCCATAAGTCACAGGAAATAGTTGCGCATCTTCTGTACTTGTAACTGGAACGTAATAGGTGAAGCTGTTGTCTAGAACAGCTTCAAGGTTATCAAGCGTCAATATTGATGGACGTGATAATATCTTTGCTTTTTTGTTTTGAGCTAGTAATTCAATTTTAGCGTTCAGTGAGCCAATTGATCCGTTTATGACGGTTGTGAATATTTCTTTATCTATATCTGGCTGAAAAAAATTAAACTCTGATCGTGCTCCAGCCAATAACCCATCAGGGGCACGATCATTGGACCACGTCACACCTAATTCATCTATGCTGGATGTGTTTACTTCAACAATCGAAACGTTTATTTCAACTTGAAGTGTTTTTCGATCTAGAGACCTGATAAGTTCTTCGTACATAGGCATTCTAGATTCGAGATCATGAATTACAATTGCATTTAGCCTAGGGTCTGCATTGATCATAACCCCATCTGTTGATTTGCCGGAAAGTGGATTTGTACCTTGTGCAGGCTGCTGTGAATTTTTATTATGACCAGCTACAGCTTGGGCTGGCTTCATCTTTTTAGGCTGAGTGCTATCGGTAGGGGTGTTAGTTGAGCCAGTGGCAATACCACCGCCGTTGATAATATTTTGCAGTACGGTAGCTACACCCGGAACAGAAATGGCCTGATCTCTGAAAGCAAAGCTGCGATCTGTCGCCCAGGCATATTTCAGTTTAAAAATCCGAACAGTTAACTTACTGTTCTGTCGTTTGTATTCTTTACCATCTAGAATACCTGCAGTTTCAGTGACCATCTCCACATAACGAGGCGGGCCGGAAATATAAATCAAACCTTCATTCGGCTGTTCACGCCAATAAAATCTCGGATCCAGCACGCCCATCCGGTTCAGGGTATCCCTGAACTGCGGCACAGTCATCGCCTGCAGGCTGATAATACGCTTGGTCACTTCACTGCTGGCATTCACATACAGCGTATGACCATCGTGATACCAGATAAAGCCGTAGATATTGGCCAGATGATTCAGGAAATCAACAGGCGGCATGGGTCCGAGTCTGCCATTAACCGAGCCGGTGACGGTCTGGCTGATAACAACGGGAATATAAAGGCTGGAAGCAAAATTACGGATAACGTCAGAAACTGATTCACCACCGCTGTAATAACTGTAAGGCTTGGTACCGAACGCCTGCAGGGTTGCCGTATTAGGGCCGCCGGAAGGCAGTACATTGCTTTGCCCCTGTCGCATCATATTCCATTGGGAAGGCGACGGTTGTGCCTGTGATGGCGCATTATAATTGCTGCCAGCCATCGGCTGGTTCTGGGCAGAAGGCGGAATCATCAACACCTGACCCACCTGAAGCGGGCGGTTGGGATTCAGGTTGTTGTAGCGAACCAGTCGGTCCAGTGGCACTTTATAGCCAGCGGCAATACGCGACAGATTTTCACCGGGAAGCACCATGTGCTCGGTATCAGAACCGGCCTGGGCAGCAGGTAATGAGAGCAGCAGGAACATGATCGCAGCTGTCGTCAGATCCCTCAGACTCATCAAGTTATTGCCTCCCTGCCGAAACCCTTTTTAGCCGGGCTTCAAGCGATACATTTGTTCCATTGACCATTCCATGGTCATCGTACCGCTGATGAGCATGTTAATTGTGAGATAGCAGTCATCAAAACCAGATAAAAATGACTCACTAAAAAGTTTATACGGTTTTGCACTATCCATCAGTTTATCTATCGGCAGGCAGGCCGGGTTCTGTTGATCAGAGTTGAAACTGGACAAACCCGGGTTAACACGACCTACTATTAAGTATGAAAATACTGAAAATGAGAGCGCTGAGAGATGGACCTCACCTCCTTTACTACCGGGATAGACAGCTTTTCCTACCAGCCGGTTGATGCCCGCAGCGGCGACTATCCGGATTCCAAGGCAACACTGCCGCCTTCCGGCAACTTTGTTACCGAGCATGTATGGAAACTGCAGGGCTTCAATGAAAATGCGGAATACAAGCTGCTGCGGAATGTTGGCAATCTGAATGAGGCAATGCCGCCGTTTTCTCCCCAGGAAAGTCAGGAGCTTGAAATGAGTGTGCTCAAGCTACTGGAAGAACAGGCAGGAAAACATCCGGAAGCAGCTGAAAAAATGAAAGCCGCAGGCGAGGTTGTGCAGGGTACAAAAAATCTTCGTATCCTGGTCAACCTGAACCGCTCAGCACTACAGCAGGTATAACGATGAAACCCGTTCTCAGACAATGGATGCTATCCCAGTCATTCTGTTTTCTGCAGTATCAGAAAGTTGATAAAGCCGGTGCGCTGCTGGAGGCACTGGAAGTGCTTGACCCGGACAACCCTGATATCCATAAAATGCTGGCTTATGTGTATTTACAGCAGGGGCGCACTGAAGAGTGCCTGCAAAGTGCCGATAAATTCAGGAGTTGTGCCAGTCCCAAAGAAGATATGCGAACGGTTGATCTGATCAGCAAACGTGCTCGCTATCAGGCACAACAGGAACAGAACAGTAAGCAATCTGGTGTAGAAGCTTAACTGTCTGTTTCATTTACCTGATCAGACGGGCAAACGGAATCGCCTTCTATGAGCCGCATTAACGGTTTTCTGCAGAAAATGGGCCAGCGCAACGATATTGTGCTGGCTTTGCTGTTGGTTGCAATTATCGTTCTGATTATCCTGCCAATGCCGACATGGCTGGTGGATATCCTGATAGCGGTCAATATGGGTTTGTCTGTTATCCTGTTGATGACCTCGATTTACCTGAAGTCCCCTCTGGAGTTCTCTTCTTTTCCTGCCGTGTTGCTGGTTACGACACTGTTTCGACTGGCACTTTCTATCACAACGACGCGTTTGATTTTGTTACAGGCTGATGCCGGTCAGATTGTATACGTCTTTGGTAACTTTGTTGTTGGCGGTGATCTGGTCGTTGGTCTGGTAATCTTTTTAATCATCACCATTGTTCAGTTTCTGGTTATTACCAAGGGTTCAGAGCGGGTAGCAGAAGTGAGTGCCCGTTTCTCTCTGGATGCTATGCCCGGTAAGCAAATGAGTATCGACGCGGATATGCGCGCCGGTTCTATAGAAATGGATGAGGCGCAGGCGCGTCGTACAGCAGTACAAAAAGAAAGTCAGCTTTATGGTTCCATGGATGGTGCCATGAAGTTCGTGAAAGGTGATGCGATTGCAGGTCTGATTATCATCTTCGTGAATATCATTGCCGGGATGAGTATCGGGGTCAGCCGGGAAGGTATGACTGCCGGTGATGCGCTGCAACTCTATTCAATCCTGACCGTGGGGGATGGTCTGATTTCCCAGATACCGGCGCTGCTGATATCGATCACGGCCGGTATTATTGTTACCCGTGTTTCATCAGAAGATTCTTCTGACCTGGGTAATGAAATCGGCACACAGTTGCTTGATAAACCGAAAGCCTTACTAGCCGGTGGTGGTCTGTTGTTTGGTTTCGCACTCGTTCCTGGTTTCCCTGTATTAACTTTTATGACGTTGGGTTGTTTGATTGCGGGCGGTGGTTACTGGAAGTTGAAGAAGCAGGCAGAAGGTGAAAATGTAGAAGATGACAGCCATATTCCTGCCATGGCCGCTGCCACAGAATCACCGGAAAAAATGAAGCAGAGGTTGGATCAGCAGGAAGAATTTTCACAAACCTTACCGTTGATTATTGATGTGCCTGCCAGTATTCAACAGCATCTGAAACCCCAGCTACTCAATGATGAACTGGTTAAAGTAAGAAAAGCACTTTATCTCGACCTGGGCGTGCCATTCCCCGGTATTCATTTGCGCTTCAATGAAGCGATGGAAGACAACACTTATTCGGTCTTGCTACAGGAAGTGCCGGTAGCCACCGGACGTTTCCGGGAAGGTTGTGTGTTTGCACGGGAAACGGCGGAACATATGGATGTGCTGAAAATCCCTTATGAAACCGATGAAGAGTTCTTGCCAAATCTGGATACTTTGTGGGTATTGGAAGACTTGCAGGAAACACTGGATAAAACTGGTGTCAGCTATATGACAGCACCAAAAATCCTGACATATCATCTGGCACATGTACTGAAAAAATACGCTGAAGACTTTGTCGGTATTCAGGAAACCCGCTACCTGCTCGAGAAAATGGAAGACAGCTTTGGTGAATTGATTAAAGAAGTTCAACGACTGCTGCCGGTTAATAAAATCACCGAAATATTCCAGCGACTGGTATCGGAAGATATCTCCATCCGCAACCTGCGCTCTATTCTTCAGTCACTGGTCGTCTGGGGGCACAAGGAAAAGGAAGTAGTACAGCTAACCGAGTATGTCCGTAGTAGCCTCAAGCGTTATATCAGCTACAAATACAGTAACGGCAACAACATGCTGCCGGTCTACCTGCTGGATCAGGATGTTGAAGATGTCATCCGTGGCGGCATCCGCCAAACATCAGCGGGTAGCTATCTGGCGCTTGATCCAACCCAGTCTGCCCAGTTTGTAGAAAATGTGAAGGAGCAGGTCGGTAAAATCGGACACCTTGAAAACAAGCCAGTGCTAATTACTTCCATGGATATCCGGCGCTACGTTCGTAAATTGCTGGAGATGGATTTGTATGAATTGGCTGTGCTATCCCATCAGGAACTGACAGAAGAGATTACCGTCCAACCATTGGGACGGATATCTCTATAACTCTTCGTCGTATCTTTAAGCGGCAGAATGTCAGACATCCAATTAAGTCGGGAATTTTCACATATATTAACCCATTGAAAATAAATGATTTTAAACGATTGTTTAAAATCGCATTGTACAATTATGTTGGGAACTGTCCTCTCGAGCAGCCAGCATAATTTATCTAATATGTTGGGAATTATATTTTTTAATATTTCAGTATGTTGCAGCGTTCCGCAAGCTTGCTGACCAGTTTTGCCGCATTAATGCAGGCTGGGAACATCATCAGTTTCGGGAGAAGCTCTGACTGAAAGTCGGTGCTTTCTGGCTCCTCTCTCACCACAAAACAAACAAATACAGAAACACCTTCTTGAATGTAGGGTGACCTTCAGCTTCTGTCTCTACCTTCCATAAAGCCTTCGTTGGCTCTTTCTCTGGATTCAAAAAAAGCGTCCCCGCTCTCAGTGTTATCTGTATCCGATGCCTCCACATCGCCAAGACTGGAGTGGAGTAAAGGTGCAGGGAAGAGGAGCTGCCCCTATCTTGCTGACTGAGCAAAAAACAATTCCCCCTACCGACCACAAACGGTCTGATTGAATGCTCCATCTCCATTGTTATCGACCTCCAGCAGGGCACTGTAAAAGTGGTGTGGCTTGCTGAGTTGTTGGTTGAGAAGTGATGCTTTTCTCACGTAAAGACAGTGGTATATCATGGGTTAAGCCAACAGGAAATATCATGAGTATCGCGGGAATTCGCTCAAGTCGGGGAGATCAATACCAGTGTGCAATAGCTCTGTACTGGGCTGTAAGGATGTTGACCGAAGACGATATTGTCGGAATCCAGGTTGAATCTCTAGCTCTTCCTGGTGAATCTACGGAAGTACTGATCGATGATATTGTCATCCTGAAACAGGATGGTTCCCGTGAGTTTATTCAGGCTAAGGTTTACCAAAAAAACAACAGAGTCTGGAGTCTTTCTGATCCCGTTTTGAAAGATGAACTTCTTAAAGCACGGGATCAATTGCTGCAGGATAGTATCAGTGATGTGGCTTTTTATTCCTGTACACCTTTTGGTGATTTTGACGGTTTTCTCCGAGATGTTCGCGCATACCCGGATTATGCTGCATTCAGCAGCTCTCTCTCCAAGAAAAACCAAGCTGTTATTACGACTCTGGCTGATATCTGGAGCCTGCCAGAGGAAGAGGTTTACCGATTAAGTCGTCGTATAAAAACCGGATCACATCATTCGAGTGAGGAGTGGGAGAGGTATGCACTCTCATTGCTTGAAACTGGTTTCTCTCGGGCAGAAACAGCACTTGCATTAATATGGAAATACATAGACCAACAACACAGTAAGAGTGATGTCGTCGATCATGTGATTGATCGTCAGGCAGTGATGGCCATGCTTAACCATCACGGTATTTATCACCTGATGTATTTTGATGAACAGGCGCTGTTGCAATCGTTCAGCCAGTTTTCCATTGCGGAGAGCTGGATTCGTGATGTTGGTAGCCAGAAAATACTCCGCAATGAAGTGAAGACGCTTCAAGGGCATATAGACAATTCTGTAGCCAGTGTACTGTTAGAAGATGTGGCCGGTGGGGGTAAAACCTGTATTCTGCTGGACCTGATTGATGAAATTGAACAAAGACCAGATATTGCCTGTCTGTTTATTCCCGGAGACAAATCAGCCAGGTTGAGAGATCAGGGTAAGTTAAGCGAAATGGGCTTGCCGGATGATCTTCTTGCCCAATGTGCACGGCTGGCAGAAAAACGCAAAGTTGTTGTGGTGCTGGATTCTCTGGATGTTCTGGCAGTGGGTCGAAATCACAATGCTTTGCGATTCTTTTTGGGGTTGGCTAAAGAGCTTGCGAAGATTCCTAATATTACTGTCATTGCTGCCAGCCGTGCTGTGGATGCACGCTATGAACCACACCTGCGGTCTGCACCATGGGAAAAAACAGTTACGGTTACACCGCTGGATTTTGACCGTGATATCACACCGTTACTGTCCTGCTGGAAGGTGAATGTTGAAGATATACAGCAGGGTTTAAGAAAGCTGTTAGTTGTACCGCAAAACCTGCGGTTGTTTTATTCCCTGGTGCAGCGTGGACTGCCCGTTGCGAATATTGGCGGTCATGACTTGTTTGATCGTTATTTACAGGAGGTTATTGAGAAGGACGATGATTTAGGGCCTGACGTGGTGATGGCGTTGCAGAATCTATCTATTTCTCTGTTAAAAGCCAGAGAACATCAGTTCAGTGCCAACGTGATTGCACTGCCAAATGAGCAGATAGAACGTCTGAAAAGCCATGAGGTATTGATCACCCGTGCAGGGGGAATGCTGGCCTTCAGTCACCAGACTATGGCCGATGCCTTAAGAATTCGCCATGCCCAGCAAAGCGGTGTATCACTTGCGGATTTTGTTCTCTCTCAGCCTCAGTTACCTTTTATTCGTCCAGCCATACGGGCTTTTATACAGTCCTTGCGTATACGCCAGCCTGGTGAGTTTCCCCGACAATTCCGCTCTTTATTGAGGAGGGAAGGAATTTCCGGGCATATAAAAAATCTTGCCCTTCAGGAACTGGCTGCCATGGCTCCTACGGATGCAGATTTGCCGATAATTCGGCAAATGTTCCGCGGTCATTCCGCTCTTCTAATGCGTTTTCTGGATTATGCAGATACAAAAGAGTGGTTTGAGCTGCTGCACTTTCAGTGGTTTTCTGGTTTGGCGATCCACCAAAACAAGAGGTTGTTCCAGAGATATTTACATTATTCCAGCCGTTTTAAAAATCAGTATCCGGAAACCCTTGTTCAGCTTTGGCTGACTGCAGTTGAAGAGGGGTGGATTAACGAACATCAGATGTGTTGGCAACTACCTTCGTATCTGGACGATTTTGAATATTTGGAGATGGAAGATGTGGGACTTCTTCTGGAAAAGCTGTTGGAAAGAAGTGGTGGAGAACGGGATGGAGTCGGGAAGGCAATCAGCCTGTATGTAGAACGTACTGGCCAAGGGGATGACATGCTCTGGAGGTATATCACCAGTGATTATGATCCTCAGGAAGATACCGGCTATGGACGAAATTTGAATATCCATTGCGCCAGCCACCATTTTCACTCAGAGATTTTTCTGGCAGATCGACTCAAACAATCACAGATATGCTTTGGGCTGGCTGCTGACTTTCTTCTTTCTCTTTATGATGATCGTAAACCTTATTTCACGTTGTTGGATGATGTGACATCACGAGAACAATATCTGGAAGAAGCGACCCATGTGCTCCTGAATGGCTTTAAGCAGGCACTAGTTTTCCATGCAGAAAATAATGATGAGTGTTGGGTTCTTTATGAGCCACAATTGGCCAGTTCACATGATGCAGGTATCCAGTACCTACTGTGTCAGGCTTACCAGGCAAGCTTATCAGCCAATATGGATGGAGTGGGTCGACTGCTGACGGCACCCAAACTGCTTGAGCACTGGGAGTTAAGAAATGCTCTTGGGCTATTGGCAAATAAGGTTTATCCCTGTTTGGAAGCTGATGTCCAGCATGCACATCAGCAACAAATTATGTCTCTCTATGATGATCGAGAGGAGCAACTTGATTGGCTGGATGAAGCTAAGTTCCAACTGCTGAGCTGGGTTCCAGCCCCTTACTTGCTGCCTGAGCTTCAGGATTTTTACCAGAGAGGAGAAAACAAGTGCCCCGATAGAGCCAGAAACCTTGAAGACTGGTCAATTCGGGACAGTGCAGCAGGGAAAACTATCGGGCAGGCAGTATCCAAATTAAGTAATCGTGGCCTTACCCGTTTAATGTCGCACTATGATGGCCATCATGACCACTTTGATCATGATGGAAATCAGGAATCTGTTGCCCGGTCTTTGAATGTAGCTGCCAAGAATAACCCTGATCGCTATCTGCCTCTACTACATCAGATCGAAAGGTATCGGCTTTCAGGAGCGTACATTATCGCCATTCTGGAGGGCGTTTCATCACATATTCACATACGTTTCGGCAATCTTTCAGACGACGGATGGTCACCAGTTGAGCCTCTGCCTGATGGCGTTCAGCTGGCGCAAGCGTTGCTTGCTGCGATAGAGCGGTATGCGCATCTGGATGAGAAGGGGTACGATCTTTTACGGATGATCGAGGCATGTGGTGCTGTTCTGCAGGATCAGAACGCTGTTGAGCGCATGATTTTTCAGTTGTGGCGGCTATCAACTTTTACCGGAAAGGAAGATGAAGTTACGGCAGAAGATAAATTCATCAATGTAGGGCTAAACACTGTTCGCGGCAGATTGACCAGCTGTGCAATCACAATTGCAAATAAACTCCTGGAAGACGATCAGTCATTACCTTCTGATTTGTGTTGTTTATTAGAAAGACTGTCACGTGATTCTTCTCCTGCTGTAAGGGCTGTTATGTTTCGTCATCTCCCTTATGTTTTGGGACAGAAACAAGATCTTGGCTGGAAACTGATAGCTTTGGCTACGCGTGATTGGCAGGATGATTTGGGAGCAGATCTGGAAAGGTGCCTGTATTACAACTATCACAATCATTTTGACAAGGTTGCGCCATACCTTGAACATATGAAGTTTTCTCAGCATAAGGAAACCTGTGAGGCGTGGGGAAGAATAACGGCATTAAGTGTACTGGCAGGTCATGTGCCTGAAGATGAGCTTTTTGCGCAGATTACATCAACAAGTCCGGAGGGGCATTTTAACGGTGTGATGCAGGCCTTTATTGCAAATATGCCGGAACATAAGAGTGTTTGTCTGCGAGGTTTGAAGCACACGATGAACACCGATGCTCCCGGTTTTGTTTACCGTGGCTTTGAAAGGGGGCTCAGTAAAGAAGACGTTAGAAAGGTAGTTCCCTCTGTTTTGATTCAGCTATTTCTGGAAAAGGTAGTAGTTGAACATTCTCGTGAAATCGATGGTGTTTTTCCGTGGATGCTGGATTATGTCAATGTTGATCCTGAAGAGGTTCTGATTTTACTTGAACAACTTATCGAGAAGGTTTCTGCTGTGGAAGAGTCATTTCCCTTTTACCACCAGGCTGAAGACCTTATCGCGACTCTTAAGCTTTTACTGGAAGAAGCTGATTGTCAGGATGATGATAGCTTCACTGATAGAGTCCTGGCGGTACAGAATTGGTTCATTGATGCTGGCGTTCGTGATGTAGAAGAGCTTTTGGAAGGGTATTGAATGGTCGAGCAATTTTTGACATCTGGTTAAGCGATCTTTACCAAAATCGTTTTGCCCTGTTCAGCTAAGGAACCTGCGATTGAGCCGGTTCCTTAGGTGGTCTGGGATTTGCTGTCTAAGAACGTTATCGGGACAACTGCCGTGAAAAACACTGATATTCTGGAAATAATACCCAACTTAATTGTTTGAATTCCCAACTAATGGTAAAAATTCCCGACTTAATTAGATATCAGACAGCAGAATCCAGCTTTTTATACAACATCCCCAAAACATCCCACTTATGCATAGCCCATTCAGGCGATAGCAGGTATTGACGTTCACCCGACCCGGTTAATCTATGAAATAGTAAATGCTCAGGCGCCCGGCGAATAATTTCAGCCAACACATCGGTATATTCTTCCATGCTCATCTCACGGACTTTACCGTGCTTCCAGTCCCGTGCCAGCTGGGTGCCTTTGACGATATGAAGCGGGTGAACCTTGATAGCATCAACGCCCAGCTCAACTACCTTATCGAAGCTGGTTAATGTGGCTTCCGGCTTTTCGCCGGGCAGTCCCATAATCAGGTGGGTGCAGAGCTTTAAATCGAACTGTTTGGCACGTTTAACGGCATCTTCATATTCAGCAAAACCATGACCACGGTTAATGGCAATCAGGGATTCATCAAAAGATGATTGCAGGCCAAGTTCCAGCCAGACTTCATAACCTTTGTCCTGATATTCCTTCAGCAGTGCCAGCACCGGATCAGGCACGCAGTCAGGGCGTGTGCCGACTGCCAGACCTATGACATCGGGGTCAGAAAGCGCCTGATCATAAAAGCGTCGCAGGTCTTCAACGGCACCATAGGTATTACTGTATGACTGGAAGTAGGCGAGGAATTTCCCGGCACCAGTGCGCTTGGCAACCTTTTCCTTGCCTGCCTTGATCTGCGCAGGAATATCACCCTCATTCGTTGTATCCGGGCTGAAGGATGCGTTGTTGCAGAAAGTACAACCGCCAATACCTTTGGTGCCATCACGGTTAGGGCAGGTGAAAACCGCCGGGTTAACGGAGATTTTATGTACTCTCTCGCCAAACTTTTCACGCAGGTAGCGCCCGAAAGTATTGACGAAGCGGGTCATATCCATAGAACAGCAGCCTGAAGTTGAAATGCTTAGAGGGAAAGGGCGACAAAATAACGGCTGAAGGGGAAGGAACCAATACGGAGTTGGCGTGGGGATTTTGAATTAATACGGGGGCTTAGCGCTAAATATGCTCAGGTTTCGCGTTTCATCTTCTCCAGCGCTTCAGCAACAATGTCTTTGGCTTCCGTCTCGCTGACTTCGACTGAAGGCGCACCTTCACCGGGTTTTACCCGCCATTCGATAATACGCCGGGCGAGTT
Organism: Endozoicomonadaceae bacterium; assembly: GCA_965261725.1. Taxonomy (GTDB): domain Bacteria; phylum Pseudomonadota; class Gammaproteobacteria; order Pseudomonadales; family Endozoicomonadaceae; genus CANDOC01. Next base: position 173,333 of record CBDHDU010000031.1, read on the forward strand.
TGCGAGCCATAGCACCAACGATTTCATCAAGGTAGTGTTCATCCAGCATGGGACTGTCGACGAAACGGAGGTGCACCAGCAGTTTCTCCCGCTGCCCCTTCTCTTTGATATGGATGGCGAAGTCCCCATCGTCTGAAGCACTTTGACTGATAGTCAGGGTGAAATGGTCGCCACTCATCGTAAAAATCTCCACAGGTCACAATTACTTGTTTCGGCGGTAATGAGCAGGGCTTTACGTGTTGTAATATTAAGCTTTGGGCATATAAGAAAGGATTTATATGCTTTTTTGCTTTAGGTCTAAACTTATAGGTATGTGCAACTGATTGTGCTCAGCCGTATGAAACGGTTCAGAGCCTATTAAGGCAGGATGCCAGCATGACATCGATTAATAGCAATGGCTCAATCGTCCCATCTCCTTCAGATCAGGTAGGAGGCGTAGAACCGGTTAATCCGACGCACCCTCAGGATGAAGGGCAGGAACACTTTGCCGAACTGATGGAGAAGAAACAGGATCACGACAAAACGCAGGAGCAAGCAGCGCTGGCGGGCGATGATGCTGAAATTTCACCCGAAGAACTGCACAAACGCATTATGAGCGATGTGATCAAAAAGGGTATTGAAGATCATCAGAAGAAGCAGGATGAAATGAAGAAGAATAACAGCTGGTGATATTCTCCTTCATTAAGTCATTTATTGCCCTGTGAGTTGTTTTGCTGTTCTGGCATGTTGCTGACACCAAAGCAGCGAGGCGCTGATCACCGCCGCAGGCATCAGAATCAGGTTAATCCCCGGAATCAACAATGCCAGAGACAGGCAAACGCCCAGCCCAAGTGACCGCCCCCAGTCTTGCTTCAACTGACGCAGCATATCCTTGAAAGAAACCATCTGGTTATCCGCCGCAAAATCACAGTACTGCACTGCCATCATCCAGGCTGAAAACAGGAACCATAAAACCGGCGTGATCAGGTTGATAACCGGAATGAAGGTGAGAACCAGCAGGAGCAGCGCCCGTGGCAGATAGTAAAGAATCTTCTGCAATTCCCGTTTCAGGGATCGTGGCACCAGCATAACCCAGTCTTTCAGACCGAATATTTTAGGTAAGGTGTCAGGTGCTTCCTGCATCTGGATACGTTCAGCCAACAGACCATTGAATGGCGCAGCGATCAGGTTGGCGACGATGGTGAACGTGAAAAAGACGGCGACGGCAATAGTCAGTGCAAAGATGGGCCAGAGAATATATTCGAGAAAAGACAACCAGCCGGGAATAGAGCCCATAAAGGAATTCATCCATTCGCTGAACTGGTTGGAGCCGTAATAAATCATCCCGCCGAACACCAGCATATTGGCCAGCAGCGGCAAAATCACATAGGCACGAATGCCGGGCTTGGGTAGCAGGCGAATACCCTGCAGAAAATAACGGGCACCTTCGGTGATAGCGGTAGTCACAGATTTCTCGCCAATATTAATCGTGTTGATGCAGGATGGCAGTTTGCAGGGTAGGCGGGTTATTAATCAAGCCTGAATCATGTAAAAGTTATATTGAAGTGATTAAAAATAACTACTTTGTCTGAAGGCTTCCTGTCGTTATGATGGCAGAGATTTACCAGCCCTGTATTAAGGGCAATGACAATTAGAATTGATGGAGTGTCCCGATGAGCGAAGTAAAGCATTGCCAGCTGCTGATTCTGGGTTCCGGTCCTGCCGGTTATACCGCTGCGGTTTATGCAGCGAGGGCTAACCTGAAGCCTGTGCTGGTAACCGGTATGCAGATGGGCGGACAGTTGACTACAACCACCGAGGTGGATAACTGGCCGGGTGATGTTGAAGGTTTGCAGGGACCCGATCTGATGGAACGTATGAAGCAACATGCTGAGCGTTTCGAAACTGAAATTGTTTTTGATCACATTCATACGGTTGATGTGCAGCAGCGCCCGTTCCGTCTGGAAGGTGACAGCGGTGTTTACACCTGTGACGCGCTGATTATTGCTACGGGTGCCAGTGCCCGTTACCTGGGGCTGGAAAGTGAAGAAGCCTTTAAAGGTAAAGGTGTGTCTGCCTGTGCGACCTGTGATGGTTTCTTCTATCGCAAGCAGCATGTTGCGGTTGTTGGCGGGGGTAACACCGCAGTAGAAGAAGCCCTGTATCTTTCCAATATTGTCGAAACGGTGACGCTGATTCACCGCCGCGACAGTTTCCGCGCAGAAAAAATTCTGCAGAAGAAATTAATGGATCGTGTCGAGAACGGTAATATCCGTCTGGTGCTGGACAGTACTCTGGATGAAGTCGTGGGTGATGACAGCGGTGTAACCGGCGTGCGGGTCAAACATGTGAATACGGGTGAACTGACTGATATTGATGTTGCCGGTGTCTTTATTGCCATTGGTCATTCTCCGAACACCGGTATTTTTGAAGGTCAGCTGGAAATGAAAGATGGCTACCTGAAGGTACAAAGCGGTCTGGAAGGTAATGCGACCCAGACATCGGTTCCCGGTGTTTTTGCGGCGGGTGATGTGATGGATCACGTGTATCGTCAGGCGATTACTTCTGCCGGTTCTGGCTGTATGGCTGCGCTGGATGCTGAGAAGTTTCTTGATGAACAGGCTTGATAAGGTCTGATTCCTGTAATAAAAAACCCGGGATAGCCCGGGTTTTTTATGCACTGAAGTCAATCATCAATAATTTATGTTGATGACTTGGCCGCAAACTCTTCAGACAGCATGCCTTCCTCTTTCTCGCCGTTTTTTGGCGCGTAGTCCTTTGGTGGTTCAATAGAATCCTTCGACTCAGGCTTATTCATGCGACCATTCAGCAGGGTATTGCTGGTCAGCAGGGCGTCAGAGACTTGATGGCGGGTCACATCATCTGTGCAGAGATCTTCTGCGGACTGCGCCAGATGCTCATGAATATCGCGATAGTTATCGGTCATGCGATTGACCAGATTTGCGGTTGTTGCAAAGTGATCAGTCACACGGTCCTGATATGTTTTCAGTTGTGCTTTGGCTTCGTCCAGCTCAGATTTCATCTTTCCCCGCTGCGATGCGGTACCACTGAACAGATGATAAAACAGTGCCCCAATCAGCAGGCCGACTGCAAAACCTACAATCCCCACAATCAAGAGCAGATTAATCTCTTCCACGCGTGCCCCTCTGTTATTTCCCAGTCCTGCTACTTCATGCTATTCATTGGGTGTGCAAGCATGGAGCAGGTAGTATGGCGGCTTAAGATATAGCCATGAATGCGGATTGTATAGGTAGATGCCGACTCATGCCATTGCCCTTTTGTAACGTCTGTTGCTTGCTCCGTAAGGCGTGGGTAAAGTGATTTGGTCACCAGCAGTACACAGAGTGGATAACAAACAGTGATACCAGAAGCACGCTATCGCCGGGACATGGCACGGGAAGACTTTTTTGAGGATGAGGCTCAGGCTCGTGCCGTCAGTCATTTGCAACGACTTTATGATGACCTTGTCGGGGCAGAGGCTATTTACCGGAAGCACTCCCGAAGCCTGATCAACCGGCTCTTTCCCCGTAAGCATCATCCGCTTAAAGGGTTGTATTTTTGGGGTGACGTGGGACGAGGCAAGACTTATCTGGTTGATATGTTCTATGACAGTCTGCCTTTTGAAGCCAAAATGCGGACCCACTTTCATCGTTTCATGAAACGGGTTCATGAGGATTTAAAGCGACTTGAAGGTCAGAAAAATCCACTTCAGCAGGTGGCTGACGGGTTGGCAAAAGATGCCAGAGTTATCTGTTTCGACGAGTTTTTTGTTTCCGATATCACCGATGCAATGATGCTGGCTGGTTTGCTGGAAGCATTATTCGAGCGGGGAGTCACACTGGTTGCAACATCCAATATTGTGCCGCAGGATCTTTATAAAAACGGGTTGCAACGAGCACGTTTCCTTCCGGCAATAGAGTTATTGTTGGAGCACACTGAAGTTGTCAATGTCGACAATGGCGTCGATTACCGGTTAAGAGTGCTTGAGCAGGCAGAAATTTATCACTGGCCGTTAAATGATGAAACAACGGCTGCGCTGAAGAAAAGCTTTATACAGTTGGTGCCTGATCGCTCCAACATAAAGGATTCAGGCGAACTGATAGTCGAAAAACGTCCCATCCCTTTTATTTTCCGCTGTGACGATATTGTCTGGTTCAGCTTTGAAGCATTATGTGATGGGCCACGTAGTCAAAATGATTACATAGAGTTGGCGCGTGAATATCATACCGTTATGGTTTCGGATGTACCGCAAATGTCCGGTGGGCAGGATGATCAGGTACGGCGCTTTATCAATCTCGTAGATGAATTTTATGACCGTGGCGTCAAACTGATTATATCCGGTGAAACAGAAATGACGGATCTTTATCGTGATGGTCAACTGACGTTTGAATTCAGGCGAACTTTAAGCCGGTTGCAGGAAATGCAATCACATGAATATTTGGCGCGTCCCCATCTTCCATAATGGGGAATGAGTATAAGCTGATCAGATTAATAAAGTCTGGTTCTGTTGAATGAGCAGGTATTGTTCTAAACTTTCGCGGCAGCACAGTTTATTTTGACAATATCATTGCGCGGAAGATTGTAGTCATGTGCTCAGTTATTGTTTCTTTATTCAGGCTTTTTGGGCCAGTATTTCTCTTTGCAATTTCTCTTTGTATCAATGCTGGGATACATAGGGTTCAACAAACTGAATTTGAGTTTACCGATGAAGATATAAGGAATTTTGGTTGCAGTTATTGCGATTGCTTTTCTGATATTACGATGAAGGATGTAAATGGTCTTTATGTGTGTCAACAGTGTGCCGGGAAGATAAAATCAATTATTAATGATTCCAAACTACAGGGTCGACAGAAAAGAAATTATGGCAGTCTGGAGAACGAGCCAAATCTATCTTTTCAGGATCGGCCTGAAGTGTCGGAAAGAGTCAGGGGATTATTAGAAATAAATCGCAAAGAATATCGCCAAAAATCTTCCATATTTTGCTGCACAGGAAACACAGAGCAAAGACAGCTTTTGTCGGAAGGAGCACCTGACCAGCAAGACTTGAAGTTAAAATGTAAAGATTGCAACAGGATGATTTCTTATCAAGAGCTGGAATGCCATGCAAGAGGACATATTGTTGCTTGTGAATGCGGTTATCTGCCACCTGAAAATTTACTCGTTAAACAACGTCTTGAACAGTTAACAGAGCATCAGAAAGAAAGGAGGAAATGCACTTTCTGCGATCAAACAGTTCCGTGTGCAGAAAAAAAAGAACATGAACTTATTTGTGGCATGAGGCTGGTTGAGTGCCCTGTATGTTGTGCTACGTTGACAAACGATGACTTAATTTCTCATGTCTCCAAAATGAGTCAGATACAAAATTATCAGAATGTATCTTGTAGTGTTTGTAGAGTAACTCTGCCTGCTGTGAACTACGCATTTCACTTCCGGAAATATCATAGCCCCAAGTATACATTAGCGTCATTATCGGCTGATGATTGCCCTTATTGTTCTGATATTGAAGGTCTGGTTTCTGAAAAAGAATTACTTGCTCATGTGGCAAGTCAACATACAGATAATTATGTGGATTTGGCAGGGATGACTCCTGAAGATCTTGAAAAGGCAGGTGAGCAATTTGTCCTTTTACGAAACCGTATGCAAATGGCGGAGGATCGTTTCAACCTAAGCCTAATGTATCCTATACCGGCTTCTAGCGCTAGAAGTGCTGTAGTGCCAGTGTCTGACGATGTGAGCAGTCGATTGAATCAGTTGCAGAACGCTTTGGCTTCAACACATGATGGTGCTTTTTTATGGTGCGTTCATGATGCTAAAAAAAGAATACGAGAGGCTAAAGAGGGGAGGGTCACGTCAATTTACAGTCCACCTTTTTACAGTGGAAGGAATGGTTACAAAATGGCTATCAGAGCATACCTGGATGGTGATGGAGCAGGGTATAAAAAGTGTTTGTCTATCTTTTTCGTGTTGATGAAGGGCGAGTATGATCCGCTTCTCAAGTGGCCGTTTGAGGTGAAAGTATCTCTTATACTGGTTGATCAAAGCCAACACTGGGATAAACGGCACATAGTGCAAACCTTTAAACCTACAGATAGTTCATCTTTTCAGCGACCCGAAACAGATATGAATATTGCTTCAGGCTGTCCGGAATTCTGTACATTGGATAAGCTGGAAGACGAGCGCTATGTGAAAGGTGATGTCATATATATAAAGTGCATTGTTGATGCAGCAAAGATCTACCATCCTTGAAAATTAATCATTGTGTGATTTTTCTATTCTGAATGCCAGGTCAAACAAATCAAACCAATTGCAATCAGGCAAGCGGCAATCAATACCATAAAGCCACCATTCCAGCCCCAGCAGTCAACCACAAAGCCCATCGCTATGTTGGCGAAGAGTGCGCCGCCGAGATAACCGAACAGTCCGGTTAGCCCGGCAGCGGTACCGGCAGCTTTCTTGGGTACCAAGTCTAAAGCATGAACACCGATCAGCATCACCGGCCCATATATAAGGAAGCCAATCGCAATCAGTGCGCTGATATCAACCCAGGGACGCCCTGCCGGATTCTGCCAGTAAATAATGACTGCCAGCAGCGTCAGCAACATATAAACAATGTTGGCGGGGGCACGTCGACCATTGAAGACCCGGTCACTTAACCAGCCACAGAACAACGTTCCGGGAATCCCGGCAAATTCATAGGCAAAGTAAGCCCAACCGGTTTCCTTGATAGAAAATTCTTTGGTTTCTGACAAATACGTCGGTGCCCAATCCAGAACGCCATAACGAACCAGATAAATAAAGGCATTGGCAAGAGCGATATACCAGAGCAGGCGGTTGTTCAGTACATAACGGAAGAAGATTTCCCTGGCACTCAGTTCTTTTTCATGCTCTGAAGAGTAAGAGAAGCTTTTAGGGTAGTCGCCAGTGTACGTTTCAATACTTGGCAGCCCACAGGATTGTGGCGTATCTCTTACCAACAACCATGTAACCAGCACGACCAGTAAGGCAACCATACCTGGCACATAGAATTTACTGTGCCAGTCCATGGTTAATGCCATACCCAGTATTGCCAGCGGACCGATAAGCCCACCGCCAACATTATGAGCAACATTCCAGATAGCCATCCGGGTGCCCCGTTCACTGGGTGAAAACCAGTGAACCATCACCCGGCCACTGGAGGGCCAGCCCATGCCCTGAAACCAGCCATTAAGCATTAATATGGCAAACATCACTGGAATTGAAGCGGTGGCAAAAGGTGCAATACCCATCAGAATCATGGTCAGGGCGCTCAGAAACAGCCCCAGTGTGATAAATACTCTGGCATTACTGCGATCAGAGACATTCCCCATCAAAAACTTGCTGAGTCCATAGGCGATAGAAACACCCGATAGAGCAAAACCCAGTTCTGCTTTGCTGAAACCCATTTCTACAAGGTCGGGCATGACCAGTGTGAAATTCTTTCGAACAAGGTAATAACCGGCGTAACCGGTGAAAATGCCCAGAAACACCTGATTACGCAGGCGGCGATATTCCGGATCAATACGATCAGCTGGCAGCTCAGGTTGATGTTTTGCTGGTTTGAGAAAAGAGAGCATGATTCTTAGGATTAATTAAACCATTATCTCGCCTAATCTTATGATTTAATAAGCGAATTTAAATGGGGGTTAAGTTTTTGTTTAACAGATGTTCTTTTTTGATTCGTTAGGGTCGATAAAGTTCACGTTAATCGGTGTACCGACTTATTGAAATAGAAATAAAACTGGGTTCTCTGGAGTGGCTACTATTTTTATTCACTGAATATATGAATTGCATTTGTGAATATAATATGAATAAAGAACTAGGTTTTTTGGTATATCTGATTGGGTGTTTGTTTTCGATTTGCTCATATGCCGGATATGGCAATGCTACAGCGAGTGCTTTAGGTGTGGTTATTGCTCTCAGCAATACTTCACACCCCTATCGTTCCCCCAAAAAATCAACCTTGCATTATAATCAATCGACAGAAGCATTTCGAAAATCTTCTCTAGGTTACCGCAATATTAGGCGGGCATACCCTCTTTCTCTTAAACCTAATGGAGAAATTACACCTTCAACTCAATGGAAAAGGTATCATCAGTCGAGAGCTTATAATGATCACCACAAGAAACAGCAAAAAAAACAGGTACAGCATCATTCACATCAAGCCCTCAACCCGCCAGCTCTGATTCCTTCAGCTCGAACCAGCAAGAAGCCATCATCTGAGTCAAAAAGATCAAAACCTGATCATGCGGGTAGCATTAGAAAAACTAATAGAGCAAAGGGTAATGGTGGGCGAAAAGGCAAAGCAAGATCTCTATTGCAAGCCGATATTGATGATGGTTCTTTAGACGACTTGTCTGAAGAGCTCATTTATCCCAGAAAGCCTGAAGGTGAGAACAAACAAAAAAGAAGAGAAGCCTATCAGGGAGCGCCTGAAAGTGCTTCTGGTCTTGATAGTTTCAGGTTTATTGCAACGACAGATCCTCAATATGATAACGGTGCAAATGATCACTATAGAAATAAAATCTCAGATAACACAATGGAACGTATTTCTGTAATGCTGGATCAGGATAAAGATATAAAGGGGGTTATCGTTGCTGGTGATTTAACACAGAATGCCCGTTTTCTCGATGAGTTTTCCTGGTATGAGCATTCAATTAACGGTATGAAGCTGCAGGTATATGATGGTACAGGGAATCATGATGAAACACCTCCCGACTTCTGGCAACGGCTGGCTTGTTTATTTGGTCAAAAAGAATGCGTATCGCCATCATGGATTATAAATAGGCTTAGATCCCGTACGCGAACTGAAGAAATATGTCTGCATAGTGAAGGAGCTGTGTATTCATGGGACTGGAAGGGAATTCATTTTGTCCAGTTGGGTGTTTTCGCAGGCAATAAACCTGATAAAGGAGGCTGGGACCAATGGGTCAGCCCGGAGGAAAGTCTAGAGTTCCTGCAGACTGACCTGAAGGCTTTGCCTGACAAGAAAACACCGGTTGTAATCATCATGCACTTTGATGTGGACTTTGATGTGGGGGATCATGGCGCATGGTCATCTCAGCAACTGGTTCAGTTTTGGGAAAGCCTTGCAGAATACAATATTGTCATGCTGATATCAGGGCATTTGCATGCAACTTGTGATTATGGCGTATTGCATCATGTTTCAAGACCTCAGGGTGCAACTAGAGGGCCTGTATCTCTAAATGCAGTACTTGGCGGGGCTGCACTTAATGGTGTTTTCTCTCTTATTACTATTAATGGTACGGAGCTGACTATTGAGCGTAATTGTGATGGTCACTCTACCGGAGCACTTGCAACGATCCATTTTTCTAAACCTGATAATGTCAGTGATAGTGGTAAATTTGACAGAAAACATTGTCATTCAAAGCCAGCTCAAACGCCTGATTTTCCCAGCGGGTGGGTGGCTGCCGGTATTGCTGGCTGGGTATCTACCGGGCTTTGCTGTCTGTGTGCCTGCTGTTGTAAAAAATGTAGTTGCTGTAAGTCTACAAAGTTAAAATGCTGTGACAGGAAGAAAAAATCGTCAGGGCTGGATGAGGAATCAGCGGACACACCTCTTATTCCTCCGGTTATAGGGACAGATGAGATACATCCGACTTATGGTTCAGTCCCAACTGATGGTTAGGGTACTGGGTTTGGAATCCGTTTCTGGATATGCTCTATTCCATCGAGAATATCCTGACTGAGTGCTAAATCGGCTGACTCCAGATTAGATCGGAGCTGCTCCTCTGTGGTTGCTCCGATAATAACGCTGGTTACGAACTGTTGGGAACGGACATAAGCCAGTGCCATCTGAGCCGGGTCAAGGCCTGCGTTCTGAGCCAGAGCAACATAAGCTTCAGTGGCAGTAACCGCTTCCGGAGTCAGATAACGCTGATAACGTGCAGGGAATAAGGTTATCCGTGCGCCTTCAGGGCGGGCACCCTGCAGATATTTGCCGCTGAGAACACCGAACCCCAGCGGTGAATAGGCCAGCAGTCCCATTTGTTCCCGGTGGGCAACTTCTGCCAGACCGACCTCAAAGGTACGGTTCAGCAGATTGTAAGGGTTTTGGATAGAAACCGGACGAGGCCAGTTATTTTCCCCCGCCAGTTGCTGATAACGCATGGCTCCCCATGCGGTTTCATTAGATAAGCCGATATGGCGCACTTTCCCGGCTTTGACCAGTTCATTCAAGGCTTCCAGTGTTTCCTCTATAGGGGGGGGCAGCTCGGCCTCCTGAGGCTCATAACTCCGTTTGCCGAAGAAATTGGTGTTACGGTCAGGCCAGTGGAGCTGGTAAAGGTCGATATAGTCAGTTTTCAGGCGCTGCAGGCTGCCATCGACTGCCTTTAATATATTGGGGCGGGTGAGTCTGGGGTAACCTTCTTCCCTCATATAGGTAGCCCACGGTGCGGGTCCGGTTACCTTGGTGGCAATAATAAGATCATCACGCCGCCCCCGCTGTTGCAGCCATTCCCTTATAATAGTTTCAGTTTTAGCGTAAGTCGTTGATTTTGGTGGAATCGGGTACATCTCGGCGGTGTCTATAAAGTTAACACCGTGAGCATTTGCCTGATCGAGCTGTCTAAAGCCTTCAGTTTTGGTATTTTGCTCCCCCCAGGTCATTGACCCTAAACATAAGGAGCTGACGCGGAGGTGGGTTTGGCCTAAATTTCGGTATTCCATGGTTTGAATTGAGGTTTTGGTAGAAGTAGCCATTTATTCTACTGGTTTTTGCGGGCTGACACTTAGCTCGTAGGGGTGTTTCATGGAAAAACCTTGTGGGCGGGGGCTTTTAATCCTCAATCTTCAAGCTATAATACCGCACCCGTTTCCCAACAAAGAGCGCCCGCTATTTAAACAGCGATTTCCTGGAGCGTCTCCTAATTAGCCTGGTCGGGTGTCCCAGGGAACAAGAGTTTGAATAACGAAAGTCGCAATAGTGCGACCTTTGAGGCGAAGAATTCATGAAAACCTATAGCGCTAAGCCAGAAACAGTCAAGCGTGACTGGTATGTACTGGATGCTTCCGGCAAAACGCTGGGCCGCATCGCAACTGAAATTGCTAGCCGTCTGCGCGGTAAGCATAAGCCAGAATACACTCCTCACGTAGATACCGGCGATTACATCGTTGTTATCAACGCTGAGAAAGTACGTGTTTCCGGCAACAAAATGTCTGACAAGATGTACTACCGCCACACTGAGTTTCCGGGCGGTCTGCGTGAAATGAACTTTGAAAAGCTGATCAAACACGCTCCTGAGCGCGTTATTGAACTGGCTGTTAAAGGCATGCTGCCTCGCAACCCTCTGGGTCGCGCTATGCGTCGCAAGCTCAAAGTTTACGCTGGTAGCGAGCATCCGCACGTTGCTCAGCAGCCGCAGCAACTCGAAATTTAACTGGAGGAGTGCCCATGTCTGTGACTCAATACTACGGTACCGGACGCCGCAAGTCCTCTACCGCTCGCGTATTCATCAAAAGTGGTTCCGGTAGCATCACTGTTAACGGCCGCCCATTGGACGTGTACTTCGGTCGTGAGACTGCTCGCATGGTTGTTCGTCAGCCACTCGAGCTGGTTGAAATGATGGATCGTTTCGACATCAACGTAACTGTTGTTGGTGGTGGTAACTCCGGTCAGGCCGGCGCTATCCGTCACGGTATCACCCGTGCACTGATGAGCTACGATGAAACGCTGCGCAGCCCGCTGCGTGCCGCTGGTTACGTTACCCGTGACGCGCGTGCCGTTGAGCGTAAGAAGGTTGGTCTGCGTAAAGCGCGTAAGCGTCCGCAGTTCTCCAAGCGTTAATTCGCGGCCTTCTGGCTTTCGCGCTTTGCGCGATCAAAAACGCTTGCCTTATGGCAGGCGTTTTTTTTGCAATATAAAAAACGAATGCTTCTCTTCCCTGCTGAATTTTCCTCCTCTTTTTTTATCTTGTTATTTGCTTTCAGGATTGCTCTTTTTCATTTTTGATTGAGAGGGTTGTCTGTGTCTGGTGCAAGTTTCGGTGTGGTTGGCTTTTTTGTCGTAAAAAGTGCGCTATCGCGTGGCTGTATCGGTCTAAAGAATGTAATATTACGCACTGTTTGCAGGATGGGTGTGGTAATTGCTTAAGAAGAGGGATTTATTTACCATTCCCACCGTTTCGCTGTGAAACTCGGTTTTTATTCGCGGGGCAAATTGATAGGGATTGGTTGTTTCCTTTTAGGCATATTTTTTAAATCTGTGTGTTTCTGGAAATGGCTGTCGCGAAAATTAGAAGACCAGAGTCGCTCAGGGCTGTACACAAGAAGTAATACGAGCACTTGCTCTGATGGGGAGACTTGCTCTGATGGGGAGAGTTGAATGAATAACGACGGCGTAAATTCAGGCCGGCGCCGCTTTCTTGTGGCGGCGACTTCGGTCGTCGGTGCTGCAGGAGCCGTAGGCGTAGCGGTGCCTTTTCTTGGTTCCTGGAATCCAAGTGCAAAAGCCAAGGCGGCGGGGGCGCCGGTAAAGGTTAATCTGGATAAGGTTGCTGAAGGGCAGCAGGTAGTTGTTGAGTGGCGTGGCAAGCCGGTTTTTATTGTGCGTCGTACCAAGGAGATTCTGGATAATATTGTCAAGCAGGATGAGCGGATGCTTGATCCGGCATCAAAAGCAGAATCTCAGCAGCCTGAGTACTGCCAGAATGAGTTTCGTGCACGTAAAGAGCGAGAAGATATTCTGGTGCTGGTAGGGCTTTGTACTCATCTGGGGTGCTCACCGAAATACCTGCCTGAAGTAAAGCCAATGGATTTTGAAACCAAATGGATGGGGGGGTATCACTGTCCGTGTCACGGTTCCAAGTTTGATCTGGCTGGCCGTGTCTATAAGGGGGTCCCTGCACCTTCAAACCTGGAAGTGCCTCCTTACTATTTTGTCGATGACAATACCATCATCGTCGGTGAAGACGGGGGAGTGAGCTGATGGGTGAAAAATTCATGGGGTGGGTTAATGAGCGCCTGCCTGTCACTAAGGTCTGGGAAGACCATTTAAGTAAATATTACGCACCGAAGAATTTTAACTTTTGGTATTTCTTTGGCTCGCTGGCGTTGCTGGTGCTGGTTAATCAGTTGCTGACCGGTATCTGGCTGACCATGAGCTATGTGCCGAGTGCTGAGGGCGCGTTCGCCTCCGTTGAGTACATCATGCGTGATGTCGAATACGGCTGGGTTCTGCGTTATATGCATTCAACCGGCGCATCCGCTTTCTTTGTTGTTGTTTATTTCCATATGTTCCGCGGGCTGCTGTACGGCTCTTATCGCAAGCCGCGTGAGTTGGTATGGATCTTCGGTATGGCAATCTATTTGTTGCTGATGGCAGAAGCCTTTATGGGTTACCTGCTGCCATGGGGGCAGATGTCTTACTGGGGTGCGCAGGTTATTATTTCACTGTTTGGTGCCATTCCTGTGATTGGTCCGGATCTGCAGCAGTGGATTCGCGGAGACTACTTGATTTCCGGTATTACCCTGAACCGTTTCTTTGCCTTGCATGTTGTGGCGCTGCCGATTGTTATTCTCGGTCTGGTTGTGATGCATATTATTGCGCTGCATGAAGTGGGTTCTAACAACCCGGATGGCATTGAAATCAAGAAGAACAAGGGGCCTGATGGTATTCCGTTGGACGGTATTCCTTTCCACCCTTACTACACCGTTAAGGATATTGTAGGTGTGATTGTCTTCTTGTTTGTGTTCTGTGGTGTCATCTTCTTCTATCCGGAGATGAGTGGCTACTTCCTTGAGCATGCCAACTTTGAAGAAGCGAATAGCCTGAAGACACCTGAGCATATTGCACCGGTATGGTACTTTGGTGCTTTCTATACCATTCTGCGTGCGATTCCTGACAAGCTGATGGGTGTTGTGGGTATGGGTGGTGCGATTGCCATTCTGTTTGTGTTGCCCTGGCTTGACCGGAGTCCGGTTAAATCCTGGCGTTACAAGGGTGGGTTGACTCGTACCCTGATTATCCTGTTTGCCATTGATTTCATTATTCTCACATGGCTCGGAACCAAACCGGCAACCGATACCTATACACTGATCGCGCGTATCGGAACTGTTTTCTACTTTGGCTTCTTCCTGTTGATGCCGTTCTATTCCGTATGGGACAAGACCAAACCGGTGCCGGAAAGGGTGACTGGCTAATGAAAAAGATAATACTGACTTTTGTAGTCGCAATGATGCCGGTCTTTGTGATGGCGGCATCCACAGGTTATCCGCTGGATAATGTTGATCTTGATCCGTCAGACAAAGCTTCACTGCAGCGTGGTGCGGCTTTGTATCAGAATACCTGTTCGGGCTGTCATTCTACCAAGTTTCAGCGTTATGAACGTGTCGCTGACGATCTGGAGATTCCCCATGATCTGATGATGGAGAATCTGGTCTTCACCGATGCCAAAATCGGTAACCTGATGGAAAATGCCATGCGGGAAGAGGATGCCAAGAAGTGGTTTGGTGCCGCGCCGCCTGACCTGACTATGGTTGCCCGGGTGCGGGGTGCTGACTGGCTCTACACTTATCTGCGAACTTTCTATGAAGATCCAAAGCGTCCCTGGGGTGTAAACAACAAGGTATTCCCTGATGTAGGTATGCCTCACGTGTTGCTTGAGCTGCAAGGCATGCAGATTGATACCTGTAGTGGTGATGCTGCGGGTGCCCGTGATCCGCTGACCGGGGAAAAACTGTGTGGTTTGCAGGTTGATCCGGAGCGTAAAGGCACAATGACCCCGGCTGAATATGACCAGGCCATGTATGATCTGGTTAATTTCCTGGGGTACTCTGCAGAGCCTATGAAGCTGGAGCGTCAGCGTATTGGTATCTACGTGATGCTGTTCCTGCTGGTGTTCTTTGTCTTTGCATATCTGCTGAAGCGCGAATACTGGAAAGACGTTCACTAATGTCTTTACGATTGCCCTCCCATTGGGGGGGCAATTTGTGCTAGTATTGCCCGTTGCTTGCACGCAACTGATATGTATCGGGGCGTGTATAACTATTTTCGAAGCGATTTTGTGTGATTTGGCTACTTCTGAATCTATCGTAGATGGTTTCAGTTTGTTGGATCTTAAGCAGTTTCGCAGTCATTTCTGACCTATCAATATGTAGGCGGGGGTAAGTAGATGGGCGTAGTCGCCAAGCGTTCCTCGATGACCTTCTATTCTGATCCAGCGGACCACTATAGTCACCGTGTGCGCATCGTGCTGGCAGAAAAGGGTGTCGCTGTTGATATTCGGGATGTCGATCCTGAAAACAAGCCGGAAGAGCTGGCGGATATCAACCCTTATAACAGCCTTCCAGCACTGGTAGACCGGGATCTGGTTCTGTATGAATCCAGCGTCATGATGGAGTATCTTGACGAACGTTTTCCGCATCCGCCACTGCTGCCGGTTTATCCTGTAACCCGTGCTC
The DNA here is from genome assembly GCA_965261725.1 of Endozoicomonadaceae bacterium. Taxonomy (GTDB): domain Bacteria; phylum Pseudomonadota; class Gammaproteobacteria; order Pseudomonadales; family Endozoicomonadaceae; genus CANDOC01. The sequence continues at coordinate 188,771 of CBDHDU010000031.1, forward strand.
AAAGCCGTCTGATGATGTATCGCATTCAGCGTGACTGGTGTGCACTGGCTGATATTATTCTCGATCCCAAGGTGAAAGAAACACCGGCTGCGCGTGCACGTAAAGAGTTGCGCGAGAGCCTGCTGGCGGTTGCACCGATCTTTGCTGAAAAGCCATTCTTTATGAGCGACGAGTTTACCCTGGTAGACTGCTGCGTAGCTCCGCTGCTGTGGCGTTTGCCGGTACTGGGGATTGAGCTGCCCAAGCAGGGTAAACCTATTCAGGATTACGCTGACCGTTTGTTCGAGCGCGATTCTTTTATTGACAGCCTTTCCGAAATCGAGAAAGAAATGCATCTCTGATGTGCTGTTGTCAGACTTGTCGGTGAATAATTGGCAGGGCTGGAAGAATTGAAAAGCAGGCTGCGACTACCGTAGCCTGCTTTTTAGTATCTGTAGAAAACATCTGTTGCCAATAATTTTGGGGATGTAGCATGACGATGAGTAGCAGTCGCCCTTACATTGCGCGGGCGCTGTATGACTGGATCCTGGAAAATAACTGCACGCCACATATTCTTGTGGATGCCGCTTATCCGGGGGTTCGTGTGCCAAATGCTTATGTAAAGGATAATCAGATTGTCCTGAATGTTGCGCCGGCAGCCGTCAGAAACTTTGAAATGGGTAATGAGTGGTTTGGGTTTGAAGGGCGCTTTGGCGGCATTTCAACCCGTATCGATTTTCCGGTAGGGGCGCTGATGGCGATTTATGCCCGGGAAAATGGACAGGGTATGGTGTTTGAGGCTGAAGCTGGTGATGAGCCGCCACCTGAAGGTGATAAAGAGTCATCTGAAGTCGCTCAGCCATCTTCCGATGATAAGCCGCCTAAGCCTGGTCGTCCGAGTCTGAGAGTGGTTAAATAATTATTTCTTGCGAATACGATTTTCAGGGCTTAAATTTTTAAGCCCTGATTTTCTTGTTGTTACTGGCGAATGTATTCAAATACCTTCACCACGCGCTGTACGCCATAAACTTGTCGTACGGTATCTGTTGTTAGTTGTGCTTCTTTCGGGGTTACCATACCCATCAGGAAAACGGTTCCGTTTTCTGTCAGAACTTTAATCCGGGTTCCCGGAATCCCTTCGTTTGTCAGTAATGTTGATTTAACTTTTGTAGTTACCCATGTGTCGCTGCTGCGGGTTACAAAAGAGGTAGGGCCACGGACTTCCAGTTCGTTATAAACCTTTCGTGCCTGCTGGGTTTTGAGTGCGGTTTGCTCTGCCAGCTTTTTCAGCTTTTCTGATGGTACTTGCCCTGCCAGAAGCAGAATACCGTTGAAGCTGACGACAACAACATGGGCTTTTTCGAAATCCGGGTTGGATTTGTTGATGTTTATGGTTGCTACGTTTTCAATGATTTCATCGTCAATCTGAGCCCCAAAGCTGCGGGTGCCTTTGTCTTGCTCTATAGGCTTTTCGTTAACGGAGCTCAGGATCGTTGTGCAGCCGTTAAGTAGCAGGGTTGCTGTCAGGCAAAGTGCAATTCCATTTAGATTTTTTATCATAAATATGCCGTTATCTTTTACTGTGATATGACGCTGATTGCTGAAAATAAAAGTGATCAATTTGTGCTGTTTTATGAAATATCACAGCCTGTTTGCATTAATGTGTACGGTTTTTAGTCAGCACTACCAAACAAATGCTCATCAATCAGATCGCACAGGCAATGAATAAGCAGTAGATGGACTTCATGAACCCTTGCCGGAATATTGGAGGGTACACGGAGTTCAATATCTTCAGGCTGCATGAGCCGGGCAACATTGCCGCCATCTTTACCTGTCATTGCAATTACCATCATGTCCCGGTCATGAGCCGCCTGAATGGCCTGAATGATGCTGGGTGACTGTCCTGTGGCAGATATTAATAGCAGGATGTCATCTGGCTGTCCGAGTGCTCTGATTTGCTTGGAAAACACTTCGTTATAACTGTAATCATCTGCTATTGAAGTCAGTGTTGATGTGTCGGTGGTCAGCGCGAGCGCAGGTAGGGAAGGGCGCTCCCGTTCAAACCGGTTTAGTAACTCGGAGGAAAAATGCTGGGCGTTGCCAGCTGAACCGCCATTTCCGCATGTGAGGATTTTGCCTTCATGCAGCAATGTCTGTGTCATCAGCTCCGCCGCTTGATCAATCATTGGGGTGAGCGCTTCCGCAGCCCTGATTTTTGCATCAATGCTGTCGGAAAAATGACGGGTAATTCTTTCCTGCATGATGACGTTCCTTGGATTGTTGTCAGCAGAAGGAGAAGTGTACAGTTAAAAATGGAATTTCATCATTCGCAAGTGACGAAGTCCAGTATTCATATAAATGATTCTCTGTTATGAAAGCATAACTGTTTTTTATAAATGCTTAAAATGCATCTTGAATCCAGGTGATTTTGTGTGGCTGGCTGTTTCCTTCAATCGCCACTACATCGAAGCGACATGCGGAATTAAGTTTTTTGTGTTGAAGGTAGTGTTGAGCGGTTTGTCGAATGCGTTGGCATTTGGCTGGTGTGATTGATGCGAGAGCGCCACCAAAGCGATTGTTCTTTCTGTATCTGACCTCAATAAAAACAGTATGCATCCCGTCTAGCATCACGAGATCTATTTCGCCGCTTTTGCAGGCGTAGTTGCGACAAATCAGTTGCAAGCCCTGTTTTTTCAGAAAGGAGAGTGCTTGTTGCTCTCCTTTCTGAGCGGTTGATGACAGGTTTTTTAGCGTCCAGTGCATTGTTTAAGTCTGGTCGCGTTTAGAAGCGCTCAGGCTTAGAGGGCGTGGTCTGCCTGAGCGGAAAATGTACCAGTTCAGGTCGCGGCGAACCTGATTGTTTTTAATATGCAGGTTGCCGGTATTGCCCTCGACTCGTGACCCGGGCAAACCCTTTAGCTGTTGCAATCGTGGTTGCAGTAGCCAGCTGTCTGCGCCAAGTGCGTAAAGTCCGCTGTAGCCTCCTGCACTCTTATCCGGCCAGTTATTTTCAATCTCTGACTTGAGTGCAATTTTCAGGTTTGCGCCGGGGGTGAGCCAGGGCATTAGAGGAATCCTGATGCCGTTAAGGTCGGCGTCGCGGGCGGTATCGATGCTGCCTGAGTATGTGCTGGATGTCGTGTAAACCGGAAGCTTACCGGCAAACTGATATGCCAGAGCCGGGTTTATCTGACGGGCTTGCGATGGGTTGGCTGCTACAAAAACGACATCGACATCCTGTCTGCGACGACCACTGAAGTTAATTGGTAATCGTATGGTTTTTTGCAGTTGGGTGGAGCGTTTACTGCTTTCGTCAACCAGTAGCAACTTGCCAGTTGTTTGGGTTATGTCGTATTTTCTGTCGTAACTGATTTCACCGGCAACAATGCCGTCCAGCGATTCCCAGGTTTCCCGGAAGCTGTCAGCAACACGACTGCCCCAGTCAGAATCGGCTGTTAATATGACGACACGCTCATGTCCGTCGAGTCTTGCTCTCCGTGCAGTCTGAATCGCTTCACCTTCAGGTGATAAGCCGAACTGCAAAATATGGGTAAAATTTTCAGTGTCCGGGTCACGGGTATAGTTGAGACTTAATACCGGGATGGGTGACTGGAACTTGTAAAGTGCTTCAACGTTGTCGCGGCTCAGCGGACCGATGGCAAGATCGGCACCCTGACTTTGCGCCTGACTGATCAGGTTTTCCAGCGAGCTGCTGTTAGTGTCATAAAGAGAAATTTCTGCTTTATCGGTTGCGCCGGCGCTGCTGTAAAAGGCAGCCATAAACCCATCGCGTACCGCTTCACCGGCTCGCTGTAGTGGGCCGCTCAATGGTAATAACAGAGCGATATGGCGTGGCTGGTTGTCACGGGCATTTTCCAGTGTGGACAAAATCTGACTCAGCTGTTTGCTTGCCGGGTGTTCGGTCCACTGACGTTGCCATTGCTGTAGATTTTGAATTTGACGATTTAGCGGTGTTGGGATGACATAGGTGTAGGCAAGATTCAGCCAGCCCTGCCGAATGTAATCGCTGGTTTGGTTCTGGATTTCTCTCAGTGTTTCAGGGGGAAGCTGGATCAGACCTTCCCACAGTGTCTGATTGATGGTGTCCCGTTCCTGCTCGTGTGCAGCCAGAGATAATGCTGCAAACCACTCATCTACAGCCGGGCGATATTCGCCATAGAGTGAATAGGCTTCGGCTCGTAGCTGGTGAAAGCGTATGCGTGTTTCCGGCAGGCGATCATTAATTACTTCAGGTAAATCCAACCATAAAAAAGCATTACCGGCTTCCAGTCGGTGAATAGCAACCTGTGCCCGCTGCAGGGCGTATTCTGCTTTGTCGGTGGCCGGCAGATTATCGTAATACAGCATGCTGAGACGTGCCGCCGCTTCGCGATAGCGTTGCTCATTCAGTAGAGAGCGCGTTTCCCGCAGTATGGCGCTGATTTTTCCGCCAGTCTGCTGGTTGTAGGGCGCAGTGGTGCCTGTGTGCTTATCACTGCCAGCGGATGCGGGATAGGGGCTGGTCTGCTGCTGTGGTGTTGAGCAGGCAGCCAGAAGAGCGGCGGTCAATGAAAGCGCCAGTCGGTGAAGAGATGATCCTTGTGGCATTGGCCTTTATCAAGCTGTATTTGTGTGGGGTAATCGTAAGTGCTTGCCGGTCAGTTTTCCAGAGCCTGAGCTTGTTATTCGTCAGTGTTTGCTGAATCTATGGGGCAAAATACAAATTAACACCTTGTTTAACGTAAAACAGGTAGAATCGTGCGCAATGAGTTTTTGATCTTCACGAGGCAGGTTCACTGTGGAAAATGCACTGTATGTGGTTGCGACACCAATAGGGAATCTTGGTGATATTACCCAGCGAGCGCTGGATGTGTTGGGTGGTGTAGAGGTGGTTGCTGCCGAAGATACCCGTCATAGTGGTCGACTGTTACAGCACTTTGGTATTCGTACCAAGCTGATTTCCTGTCATGAACACAATGAACAGCAAACTTCAGAGCGAATCGTGGGTTTGCTTCAGCAGGGGCAGTCAGTTGCGCTGATTTCGGATGCAGGTACGCCGCTGATTTCTGATCCGGGCTATGTGCTGGTGAATGCGGTAAGAGCTGCCGGTTTTGATGTGATTCCTGTGCCTGGTGCGAGTGCGATGGTGGCGGCTCTTTCGGTTTGCGGGCTGGCAACGGATCGTTTCACTTTCGCAGGCTTTCTCCCAGCTAAAAACAAGCAGCGCAGAGAGCGGTTGGAAGAGCTCTCTGTATTAAATCACACATGGATTGTATATGAGTCAACCCACAGAATTCTGGCAACGCTCACGGATATGTGTGATGTGTTTGATGAGGAACGAAAAATTGTGCTCGCCAAAGAGTTGACTAAATCGTTTGAAACCGTGCGGCAGAGCAATGCTGCGGAGTTACTGGCGTGGATAAAGGAAGATGAAGGGCGGCAGCGGGGTGAGTTTGTCATTTTGGTTGACGGATTGCCTGAAATCACTGATTCCGGCAGTGCTGTGATGGAGCGGGACAAGCTGTTAAGGGTATTGCTGGAAGATATGTCCGTAAGTCAGGCGGCAAAAGTCGCTGCAAAATTAATGGATATTAAAAAGAAAGAACTTTACAGCCGGGCTTTGGAGCTGGCTGAAGAATAATGATATTTGCTATCAGTGCGTATTGCTGAATTGCTGAACGCCATTCATAATTGCCTGCATAGCGAGCTGGCCGGGCAGTCGCTGCTGTCATTTTAATGGCAGGGGAGGAAAGTCCGGGCTCCAGAGGACAGAACGCCAGGTAACGCCTGGGGGGCGAAAGCCTACGGAAAGTGCCGCAGAGAGTAGACCGCCTAAGTCAGTTTCGGCTGACCGGTAAGGGTGAAAGGGTGCGGTAAGAGCGCACCGCATGACTGGCAACAGTTCATGGCAGGGTAAACCCCGTTCGGAGCAAGACCAAATAGGAATTCGATGGTGTGGTCCGCACTGAATTCGGGTAGGTTGCTTGAGGTGTATGGCGACGTACATCCTAGAGGAATGATTGCCAGCCATTTTTAATGGTATACAGAACCCGGCTTACAGGCCGGCTCGCTTTATTTTCCCGCTACAAATCCATTCTGTATCGTCACTTGTCTAAAATTTCTTAGCTTTATTTGAAATACGTACGTGCGTTTATATTGCAAGTGCTGATGGGATATTGGAGGAGGCTTCACAATATCATTTGTCGGCAGGTTGTTGCAGGTTCTTAATTTTATTCAGTTTTTCTCGCCTTTCTGGAATTTACCGGTAATTTTTTTGCATAGAAATCAATAAATTGAACCTGTTTTTCAGGATTTTTCCCTGCTTGACGCAAGGTTTTAGCATTCCTATAGTGTGTGCTAGTGTGGTGTGAAGTGGGTGAAAGTGGTTTTTTATGGCTTTTCAACAGGGAATAGTGGAGGCCTGAAACGTGTTTCGCGGAGTTAATGCAATCAACCTCGATGCCAAAGGGCGGCTGGCAATACCAACCCGCTACAGGCAAAGTCTGCGCGATCAGTGTGGCGGACAGGTTGTTGCGACAATTGATACCGACGAACCATGCCTGCTGATCTATCCTCTTCCTGCCTGGAACGCCATTCAGGAGAAAATTGAAGCGCTTCCGAGTTTTCACCCGATGACCCGGCGTATTCAAAGATTACTAATCGGCCATGCAACGGATCTCGATATGGATTCGCAGGGTCGTATTTTATTGCCGCCACTGTTACGCGAGTATGCGGGTTTAACTAAAAAAACCATGTTGCTCGGACAGGGTAAGAAATTTGAATTATGGGATGAAGCTCGCTGGGCTGACCGTCGTGATCAGTATCTCGATGAAGCCAGCAACGCTGAAGAAACTCCCCTGGAGCTGCAAACGCTGTCGCTGTAATGAGCCAGAAACTACATACAACCGTCCTGTTGCATGAGGCTGTTGATGCAATGCTGACGAATGAAGCCGGTTTTTATATTGACGGCACTTTTGGTCGCGGAGGCCATACCCGACTCCTGCTCGACAAGCTTGGGCCTCAAGCTGCCGTGATGGGGGTGGATAAAGACCCGAAAGCCATCGCGACCGGAGAAGCGCTGGCGAAAGAAGATAACCGTTTCAGCATTGTGCATGATTCTTTTGCGGAAGTGGGGCGACATATTGATCGCCCTGTTGATGGCATCCTGCTGGATCTTGGCGTGTCATCGCCACAGCTGGATGAAGGGGAGCGGGGTTTCAGTTTCCTCCGTGATGGACCGCTAGATATGCGGATGAATCCGACAGCGGGTATGAGTGCAGCAGACTGGTTGAACTCAGCGGATGAAAATGAAATCACCTGGGTGCTGAAAACCTATGGTGAGGAGCGTTTTGCCCGCCGTATGGCAAGAGCGATCATTGAGCGTCGTCAGGAAGCACCTTTAAAAACGACAGGTGAGCTGGCGAAACTGTTAGCTGAGTCAAACCCGGCCTGGGAGAAAGGAAAGCATCCGGCAACCCGTTCTTTTCAGGCAATCCGGATTCATATTAACCAGGAACTGGAAGACCTGGAAAAAGCACTGGACCGGATGCTTGAGTTATTACGCCCGGGTGGTCGGTTGGTCATTATCAGCTTCCACTCACTGGAAGACCGGATGGTTAAGCGTTTTATTCGCGGACATGCACGGGGTGGTGATTTGCCGCCGGGGTTACCGCTGACCGAAGACCAGATCAAGCGTCGCCTGAAACCGGTGGGGAAAGCCATTCGGGCGACAAAAGAAGAAATTGACGACAACCCCCGTTCGCGCAGTGCTGTTATGCGGATAGCAGAAAAAATGGTTTGAATCGGTATGGATCGGACGCCACTGCAGATTCTGTTGCGACACACAAACTTCATGCTCATCGGTATGAGTTTGCTGGTCATCGTGTCGGCCATTGCTGTTGCTTATACTGCGCATGTTAACCGGATTCTGCAGAACCAACTGCAAACAGAGCTGAGTGGAAAGAACCGGGCTCAGGTTGAATGGGGGCAGCTGCTATTACAGCATAGTACCCTAACTGCCCCTAGCCGGATTGACCGGCTTGCCAAGGAGGAGTTGAACATGGAGGTTCCTGGCGTGACTGATACCGTAATGGTAAGACCATGAACAATAACAATAAAAGGCGGACATCAAAGAAAAAGGCAGGTACTGCTCCCTACTATCGTGGGCGGTTTTTCCTGATCTATGCTTTTTTCAGTGTCGTTATTGTTGCTCTGGGCTGGCGTTTGCTCGATCTGCAGGTGCTCGATAATAGTTTCCTGCAGAATCAGGGTGACAAGCGTTCTGTTCGTTATGAGAGTATCCCGGCTCATCGTGGGGTAATACTTGACCGTAATGGCAAACCGCTGGCTGTCAGTACCCCTGTTGTAACAATCTGGGCGAATCCAAAGGAGATGCTTGGCGCTAATCTGGAACCTGATGAGCAGCCACCTGCTATTGACTGGCGGGCTCTTGGTAAAAAGCTTGGTACTGATCCGAAAGGCCTCAGGCAGCGTATTAACCGTTATTCCTCGCGAGACTTTATTTATCTCAAGCGGCAAATGACTCCGGATAAAGCCGATAGTGTGCTAGCACTGAAGGTGCCGGGCGTTTATCACCTGAACGAATCCCGCCGTTATTATCCTGCCGGAGAGGTTGCAACTCATACCGTTGGCTTTACCAATGTTGATGATCATGGGCAGGAAGGTCTTGAGCTTGCCTATGATGAATGGCTTGTCGGCAAAGAAGGTCGCCGTCGCACAATAAAAGATCGTCGGGGGCGTCTGGTACGTGAAGCCGATGTTATAGAAGGCGCATCTCCCGGTAAGGAACTGATGCTCAGTATTGATCTGCGGCTTCAGTATCTGGCGTACCGGGAATTGAAGAGGGCAGTTCGGGAGCACAACGCCCGCTCTGGTTCGCTGGTTATGGTTGATGTGAAGAGCGGCGAAATTCTGGCGCTGGTTAATCAGCCTTCATTTAATCCGAATAACCGCAAATCGATTAAACCCTCAGTAATGCGTAACCGGGCGGTGACTGATTTGTTTGAGCCCGGCTCCGTTATTAAACCGTTTACAATTGCTGCAGCGCTTGAATCAGGTCGCTATACTCCCGCCACCCAGATCGAAACCACACCCGGTACCATGCGCGTAGGGCGGAATATGGTTCGGGATGTCAGGAATTACGGGCGTATTGATTTAACAACTGTGCTGGCTAAATCAAGCAATGTCGGAGTCAGCAAGATTGCACTTGATATCGGACATGAATCGCTGCTTTCCATGTATGAAAGGGTAGGGCTGGGTGCTACCACGGGTGCAGGCTTTCCGGGAGAGAGCGGCGGACAGATACCCCTCCGTGAGCGCTGGAGTTCAATTGAAACTGCAACGCTGGCATTTGGTTATGGTTTGACCGTGACACCATTACAGCTGGCTCAGGCCTACAGTGTGCTGGCTGCCGGTGGTATTTATCGCCCGGTAACGCCTTTGAAACGGGATGTGATACCTGAAGGCAAGCGGGTTATGCCGCAGCGAATTGCCGACCAGGTGATGGAAATGACGGAGAAGGTTGTTACCCATGGTACCGGGCGGCGTGCAAAGGTACCTTCTTATCTTGTAGCCGGAAAAACCGGCACCGTTAAGAAAGTGGGCGGAGATGGTTACCTTGATAACCGTTATGTCGCCAGTTTTGCCGGGTTTGCACCGGTTAATGACCCGCGACTGGTGACGGTTGTTATTCTCGATGATGTTGGTGGCAAAGCTTATTACGGTGGTTTGATTGCTGCCCCGGTTTTCTCCAAAGTCACCGGTAGTGCGCTCAGGATAATGGGTGTTCGCCCGGATGAAGTCCCACAGAATGAAAAACGTAATATTGTTGCTGGAAGCAGTAGGGTTGCCAGTGACAGCAAAGGTTGAAGTATCAGTATGACAGAGCAGCCACATCAGTATTCAGTTGATCAGTTGTTACAGGCTGCCGGTTTACCGGAAATTGATGACAAAAATATCGTGCGAGATCTTGCAATAGACAGTCGTCAGGTTGTTCCTGGCAGCCTGTTTATTGCGATGCCCGGTGCCACTGTTGATGGCAGGCAGTATATTGCTGATGCCGTCAGGCGTGGTGCTGTTGCAGTATTAGCTGAAGCATCGGGTGCTTCACCTGAGATGTTATCAGATGCGAAGGTGCATGCTGTTGCGGATTTACGTTCGAGAGCAGGGCTAATTGCTGACCGGTTCTTTGGTAAGCCATCGCAGCAACTTAAAGTGATAGGTGTTACCGGAACCAATGGTAAAAGCTCAACCTGTCATTTTATCAGTCAGCTACTTCAGCTTGCTGGTGAATCATGTGCCTTGATGGGAACCCTTGGTCAGGGGTATCTTGATAACCTGACCCCCATGCTGAATACCACGGCAGATGTTTTGAGTATTCAGCGTTATCTGCATCAGCTGAGTCAGGCTGGCTGCAAATGGCTGGCGATGGAAGTATCGTCCCATGGTCTGGAGCAGAGCAGGGTTTCTGGCGTTGAGTTTTCCACCGCAGTATTTACCAATTTGAGTCGTGATCATCTGGATTATCATGGCTCGATGGATGATTACGCGCGGGCAAAAATGAAACTGTTTGCTGAACATAAAGTTCAGCGTGCGGTTATTAATCTTGATGATGAGCGTGCTGAAGAAGCGCTTGACGCGGCGCGTAATGTGCCGCAGAGACTGACTTTCAGTCTGGAAAATATCAAAGCTGATCTGAGTGTTACCGGTCTGCGTTTTACTCAGCAGGGTATGAGAGCAGTTATTAATACGCCTTGGGGTTGTCAGGAAATTAATACGCCGTTGCTGGGAGCGTTTAATCTCAGCAACCTGCTGGCAGCAATCGGTGTAATGTTGCTTGAAGGTTTTGATCTTAAAGCTTTGGCGGTTTGGGCAGGCAAACTACAGACTGTCCCCGGACGTCTTCAAAGTCAGGGTGGCGGTAGATTGCCTCAGGTGATTGTTGATTATGCGCATACGCCTGATGCACTTCGCAGTGCGCTGGGTGCTTTGCGTGCACATACGACAGGTCCGCTGACTTGTATTTTTGGTTGTGGTGGTGATCGTGATCGTGGCAAACGCCCATTGATGCTGGGAGCAGCTTTGGCGTGTGCGGATCATGTCGTGCTGACCAGTGATAATCCTCGCACGGAAGACCCGGAGAGGATTATTAATGATGCGCTTGTGGGTGTGCCTGAAGCAGCGCGCAACCGGGTGAAAGTGTGTGTTGATCGCCGTGGTGCAATTGCATCCACTATTGACGCTGCTAACCCGGGGGACGTGGTGCTGGTAGCGGGTAAAGGCCATGAAGATTATCAGGAAATCAATGGGCAGCGCTTTCCTTTTGATGACCGGGATGAAGTGAAAACTGCACTTGAGAGGTATAAACATGCTGGGTGAAGTGACTCTGGGTGATTTGCAGAGTGTCCTGAGTGCCCGCCTTGTTGGCAGTAGTGTTACTGTGTCCGGTATATCAACCGATACCCGCACTGTGCAGCCGGGTAATCTTTACGTTGCTCTGGTCGGCCCTAATTTTGACGGGCATAACTTTGCTGCGCAGGCGGAAGAACGTGGAGCAAAGGCCGTCGTTGTTAGCAATAAACAGGATAATTTGACGATACCGCAGTTGGTTGTTGCTGATACCCGTATTGCTTATGGGCAGATCGGTGCCTGGAATCGTGATCGGTTTTCGGGGCCTGTTGTTGGTATTACCGGTAGCAGTGGTAAAACCTCGGTTAAGGAAATGGTGGCTGCCATTCTGTCGCTGTCAGGATCGACGCTGGCGACAGAGGCGAACCTGAATAACGATATTGGTACTCCTTTGACGTTAAGCAGAATCAATGATGAGCATCGCTATGCCGTGGTTGAGCTTGGAACCAATGCGCCGGGCGAAATCGCGTATATTGCTAATCTGGCTCGTCCTGATGTTGCCGTAATTAATAATGCTTCTGCTGCGCATCTGGAAAAGCTGGGTAGTGTGGCGGGTGTCGCCAAAGAGAAGGGTGATCTGCTGGACGGCTTGAAGAGTGAGGGCGTTGCTGTTCTTAACCGGGATGATCAGTTTTTTGATGAGTGGCGTACCCGGGCACTCTCAAAACTGTCAAGAACGGTTAGAAGTTTCTCATTAACTGATATGCGTGCTGATGCCCGTGCCAGTGATATTGCTTTCACGGGCGAGGGTATGAAGTTTAAATTGTGGCTTGAAAACCAGAATATTGATATAACCCTTCCGCTTTTGGGACAGCATCAGGTCAGTAATGCGCTGGCGGCCACATTGGTAACAACGTCGCTGGGTATTTCGCTGCAACAGGTCGCAGCCGGGCTTGCCTCGATAGTACCTGTTCGCCGTCGTGGACGCCGTTACCGACTGGATAATGATGTTGTTGTTATAGACGACAGCTATAACGCAAACCCGGCTTCATCGCTGGCGGCGATTGATGTGCTGGCTCAGATGCCGGGTCCAAAAATGCTGGTGATGGGTGATATGCGAGAGCTGGCATCTGAATCTGAAAATGCCCACAGGTCTGTAGGGCAGCATGCGCGTGCCTCCGGCATTGAGAAAATATTCACACTGGGCAGTATGACCCGTTTCAGCTGTGAGGCATACGGTGATGGAGCCGAAGGTTTTGATGATCATGCCAGCCTGATTGGTCGGGTAAAAGAGCAGTTGCAGGATGTTTCTACTGTTTTGGTAAAAGGCTCATTAAGTATGCAAATGAATAAGGTTGTCGAGGCCATGGTTGGCCCGGCATATTTGGAGAAAGACTGACTATGCTCTACTGGCTGGCGGATTACCTGACCCAGTATTACAGCGGCTTCGGGCTGTTTAAATACCTTACTTTCCGGGCGATTCTCGGAGTGTTGACTTCTCTCGGGCTTTGCCTGTGGATTGGTCCTTATATGATTCGCAAGCTCAGTTACCACCAGATTGGTCAGGCCGTGCGCGATGATGGTCCGCAATCTCACTTAAGCAAGGCCGGAACCCCAACAATGGGCGGAGCCCTGATTCTGGTTGTGTTGGCAGTCAGTACTTTATTGTGGGCGAATCTTTCCAATCGTTATGTCTGGGTTGTGATGCTTGTCACTGCTGTTTTTGGCATTGTTGGCTGGGTGGATGATTATCGCAAGGTGGTGGAAAAGGACTCGCGGGGACTACCGGCTCGCTGGAAGTTTTTCTGGCAGTCTGTCGCAGGTCTTGGTGCTGCTGTATTTCTTTATGTGACCGCTAAAGGCACCGCTGAAGTTCAGTTGATTATGCCGTTCTTTAAGAATTTTTCATTTATCCTGGGACCTGTCGCATTTATTGTGCTGTCGTATCTGATGATTGTGGGTACGAGTAATGCGGTTAACCTGACCGATGGTCTGGATGGTTTGGCGATTATGCCAACCGTACTGGTTTCGGGTGCTTTGGCGGTGTTTGCTTATCTCAGTGGTAATGTGAATTTTGCCAGCTATCTGCATATTCCTTACATCGCAGGTGCAGGTGAATTGGTGGTGTTCTGTGGGGCGCTTGCGGGAGCAGGACTTGGATTCCTCTGGTTTAATACATACCCTGCGCAGGTGTTCATGGGGGATGTCGGCGCGCTGGCGCTGGGGGCAGCACTGGGTGTGATCTCGGTGATTGTTCGCCAGGAAATTGTTCTATTGATTATGGGAGGGGTTTTTGTGATAGAAACCGCTTCCGTGATTTTGCAGGTCGGTTCATTCAAGATGACCGGTCGTCGTATATTCCGGATGGCTCCCTTACATCATCATTATGAGTTAAAAGGCTGGCCGGAGCCGCGGGTTATCGTCCGCTTCTGGATTATCACACTGGTGCTGGTACTGATTGGTCTGGCAACACTAAAGGTACGTTAAGGGGAGCGAACCGTGCAGCTGGTTGGTACAGATAGGTCTCGTATTGTTGTCGGGTTGGGTAAGTCCGGGTTGTCCTGTGCCCGTTATTTGTACCGTCAGGGAATGCCGTTTGCTGTCGTTGATAGTCGCACATCTCCTCCGGGGGTGGAGGAGGTGGCGGCAGAAATGCCTGATGTCCCGGTATACACCGGCAGTTTTGAATGTCCTGCTCTGGAGAATGCTGCCGAGCTGATTATGAGTCCGGGCGTGGCGCTTGCCAATCCATCTATAGCGGCTGCTATTTCAAACGGGGCATCTGTTGCTGGTGATATTGAATTGTTTGCCAGGGCTTTGGCTGAGCGTGAAGTCGATGCGCCTGTTGTTGCTATTACCGGTTCGAATGGCAAAAGCACGGTGACAACGCTGGTGGGCGAAATGGCTGCGGCTGCAGGTTTGAATGTTGCTGTTGGTGGTAATATCGGAACCCCTGTCCTTGAGTTGCTGGATCGGGATGCGGACATTTATGTCCTTGAGTTATCCAGTTTTCAGCTGGAGACGACCTTTTCTTTAAAGCCTGCGGTTGCGACTGTTTTAAATATTTCTGCAGACCATATGGATCGCTATCCCAGTTTGCTTGAATATCAGCAAAGTAAGCAGCGAATTTATCGTCAGTGTGCCTCCGCTGTTTATAACCGGGATGATGTGTTAACTCAGCCGCTAGTCCCTGATTCGACACCCCGAACTCGTTTTACGCTGGATAAGCCTGATCTGAATGACTTTGGCTTGCTGAATGATGGAGAAGCCCTCTGGATTGCCTATGGTCAGGAAAAGTTGCTTGATACTGCAGAGTTAAAACTAAAAGGTCTGCACAACTATGCCAATGCGCTGGCGGCATTAGCTATTGGTTCAGCGCTGAAATTTCCTCTGGATAAAATGCTGGGTGTGCTGCGTGATTTTTCAGGCTTGGAACATCGTTGTCAGTGGGTAGGGGAGCGCGATGGTGTCACCTACTTTAATGACTCCAAGGCAACGAATCCGGGCGCTGCGATTGCGGCGTTGGACGGTTTGGGTTCATCAATCCCTGGTAAAGTGGTACTGATAGCAGGTGGCGATGGCAAAGGAGCTGATTTCTCTCCTATGCATGACGCTCTTGAACAGCATGCGCGACAGTTGATTTTGATTGGCCGTGATGCCGAAAGGATTCAGCAAGTTGCGCCGTCTGCCTTGAATTGCGCTCGCGCAGAAAATATGACACAAGCTGTTGAACTGGCGAGTAAAGCTGCTCTTTCTGGTGATGCGGTGTTGCTCGCGCCTGCCTGCGCCAGTTTTGATATGTATAAAAATTTCGAAGACCGGGGGCATGTATTTTGCAGTGCCGTGAGGCAGGTGTTGCATGCTTGACCTGAAACTGTTGCCGGGGCGTCTTTCATTTAAATGGGACTCTCAGCAGGATGTTTCTGCGCCACTGGATTTCTGGTTACTGGGTGTTACTTTTACCGTGCTGTCGCTGGGGTTGATTATGGTCGCCTCAGCATCGACAGAAATGGCATCGAATCCTCTTTACTACACCTTCCGGCAGACGTTGTTTGTTGTTATGGGCTGCGTTGCTTTGCTTGCGGTCATGACGATTGAAATGCGGGAATGGGAACGTTTCAGTTGGGTGTCTCTGCTTTTTTCTCTGGGGTTGCTATTTCTGGTGCTGCTGATTGGCCGAGAGGTCAATGGTAGTGTGCGCTGGATTCCTCTCGGTATTTTTAATTTGCAGGCTTCCGAAGTTGCCAAGATAGGTATTGTCGTTTTTATGGCGGCTTATCTGGTCCGAAGGCGTGATGAAGTGCGCAGTCGCTGGCGGGGCTTCCTCAAACCCATGGGGATCATGAGCATCGCGTCTGTACTGCTATTGCTTGAGCCTGACTTTGGTGCTTTGGTCGTACTCATGGCTGCTGTGCTGGGGATGATTTTTCTTGCGGGTGCCCCGCTGTTTCAATATCTGATTTTAATGATTGTCAGCCTGTTAGCTGGTATAGCCATTCTGCTGACACAGGCATATCGTGTTGAGCGGTTGAAAACCTATTTAGATCCCTGGGCGCATCAGTTTGACAGTGGTTATCAGCTAACGCAGTCACTGATTGCTTTCGGGCGTGGTGAATGGTTTGGTGAAGGGTTGGGGAACAGTATTCAGAAACTGTTCTACCTGCCGGAAGCACATACTGATTTTGTGCTTGCGGTGCTGGCTGAAGAGCTGGGTCTTGTGGGCTGTATCTTGCTGCTGGGCATGTTGATGTTTATTGCTTTGCGAGCGTTACATATCGGCAATCTGGCGGAGCGTGCAGGGCAGTATTTTTCGGCTTATATCGCATACGGCATCGGGTTTCTTATCGGGGGGCAGGTAACCATTAATATGGGTGTGAACACCGGGTTACTGCCAACCAAGGGTCTGGCGCTGCCGCTGGTGAGTTATGGTGGTAGTAGTATGGTGATGAGTTGCCTGGCGGTAGGTTTATTGTTGCGAATAGATTATGAGCGTCGTTGTCTGGTGAGGCAAAAGCAGCGCAGGGAGGCTTCAAATGACTAAGACTTCCTCATTTGTGGTGATGGCTGGCGGAACCGGCGGACATATATTTCCGGCGCTGGCAACCGCACAAGCCTTGAAGGATAAAGGATTTGATGTTCACTGGATTGGCACGCCAGACAGCATGGAAGCGGAATTAGTGCCGAAATACGGCTTTGATGTCAGCTTTGTTTCCGTTACTGGTGTCAGAGGAAAAGGTGTTGTTGACCGGCTGTTGTCCCCCTTCCGGATTTTAGCCTCAATAGCAGCTGCTATTAAATTGTTACGACAGCTGAAACCCGTTTGTGTTCTGGGGATGGGCGGTTATGTAACAGGTCCTGGTGGCGTGGCGGCACGGATCATGCATATCCCGCTGGTAATCCATGAGCAGAATGCGGTTGCCGGAATGACTAACCGGCTGTTATCCAGAATTGCCAACCGGGTACTTGAAGCATTTCCGGGGGCTTTTGGGCATTCCGGGAATAGTCAAAAAGTATCCTGTACCGGTAACCCGGTGCGAAAAGCGATTGCTGGCTCTGGCTCAGTTAAAACCGATGGTCCTCTCAAAGTATTAGTGCTGGGAGGAAGTCGGGGAGCTCTGGCGATTAACAAACTGGTTCCGGAAGCGCTGGCACAGAGTGAGGATGTTGAGCTTGATGTCTGGCATCAGTGCGGAAAAGGCTGGGAGCAGCAAACGCAGGATGACTATCGCAGTTTTTCTGTGGAAGGTCGGGTGAACGCTTTTATTGATGATATGGCGACTGCATATGATTGGGCGGATGTGGTGATCTGTCGTGCAGGTGCTCTGACCGTCTCTGAGCTGGCGAATGCGGGTAAGGCAGCAATATTGATACCTTTCCCTTATGCCGTTGATGATCACCAGACCAGGAATGGTCAGTATCTGGTGGATCAGGGCGCAGCCAAATTGTTTCAGCAGTCTGAACTGACTGCTGATATGTTGGCAAATGAATTAAAGTCGCTGGCTGCAGATCGCAGCCAGTTAAAAAATATGAGTCAGGCTGCTTTGGCGTGTGCCCGGCCTGATGCAACTGAGCAGGTTGTTGCTCAGTGTTTGGAGGTGATTGATGGCTGATGTAGCCAGCAGCGTGCCGGTGTTTGCCATTCCGGAAATGCGCCGTATACGTCGCATTCATTTTGTTGGTATTGGTGGTTCCGGTATGTGCGGAATTGCTGAGGTGTTGCTGAATCAGGGATATCAGATCTCCGGTTCTGATCTGAAACGCTCCGCAGTAACAGACCGGTTGGAAGCGTTGGGTGCCATTGTTTTTGTCGGGCATCAGGCTTCCAGTGTTGATGGTGTTAATGTTGTTGTGACATCGAGTGCTGTTGCGTCAGATAACCCTGAAGTAGTTGCTGCTCAGGCTGCCAGAGTGCCGATTGTACCGCGTGCAGAAATGCTGGCTGAGCTGATGCGCTATCGTCATAGCATTGCTGTTGCCGGAACCCATGGCAAAACGACAACGACCAGTCTGATTGCTTCAGTGCTGGGTGAAGGTGAGCTGGATCCGACATTTATTATCGGTGGTCGTCTGAACTCTGCCGGAACCAATGCGAAGCTGGGTGGAAGTCGTTATTTAGTTGCAGAAGCTGATGAAAGTGATGCTTCTTTCCTGCATTTGCAGCCAATGGTTTCAGTGGTTACAAACATTGAAGCTGACCATATGGATACCTATGGCGGTGACTTCAATAATCTGAAGCGGACTTTTGTTGAATTTTTGCACAATCTGCCATTTTACGGGCTGGCTGTTGTTTGTGTTGATGACCCTGTCGTACGGGAGCTCATACCTTCCATTAAAAGGCAAGTGATTACTTATGGTGTGAGCGAGGACGCTGATTACCGGGCATCCGACATTCGCTATGAAGGGGTGAAGACCACTTTTACTCTGCATAGGAAAGGGCATGGCGAGCCTGTAGAGTTTATTTTGGGAATGCCGGGGCATCACAATGTTCTGAATGCGCTGGCAACCATTGCTGTTGCTTCAGAAGAAGGTCTGAGCGATGCAGTGATTCAACGGGGGCTGGCTGGCTTTACTGGCGTCGGTCGTCGTTTTCAGGTGCATGGTGATTTTAATACCTGTTATGGTCAGGTAATGCAGGTGGATGATTATGGTCATCACCCGAGTGAAGTCGCTGCGACTATTCATGCCATTCGGGAGGGCTGGGAAGATAAGCGTCTGGTAATGGTGTATCAGCCGCATCGCTATACGCGGACGCGTGATCTTTTTGAAGATTTTGTAGATGTATTGTCCCGTGTCGATGTATTGATCCTCATGGACGTGTATGCTGCAGGCGAAGAATCTATACCCGGAGCCGATGGTCGCAGCCTTTGTCGCAGTATTCGACAGAGGGGGCGTGTTGAGCCGATCTTCCTGCCAAGAGATGGCAATATAGAGGATGTTTTGCCGGGCGTATTGCAGGATGGTGATCTGTTATTGACTCAGGGCGCTGGATCTGTTGGTGCGCTGGCAGTTGAATTATCAAACTTCCTGCGATCCAAATCGGACAGCGCAGTGAGAGCAACAAAAAATTGATGATATATGATGAGCCCGTTGTTCGGGCTCAGTGATAGATAAAGAAGTGGTTACAGAAGGCCTTTAACTTTGGTAGCTACAGGTAGGTAATTGATTGATGAGTGGAATGTATCAGCGCAAGGCAAAACGGAATGCCGGAGAATATGGTCGTGTTGGCGTGCTTTACGGAGGAAACTCCGGTGAGCGGGCAGTTTCACTGAAGAGCGGCCAGCGTGTACATGAAGCTTTACAGGCACAGGGCGTTGACAGTGTACTGATTGATGCTGCCAATGATGTAGTGAATGCCTTTGCTGTTTATGATGTCAGCCGGGTGTTTAATGCACTGCATGGTCAGGGGGGGGGAAGATGGTCGCATGCAGGGGCTGTTGGATACCATCGGAGTGCCGTATACCGGCAGTGGTGTCATGGCTTCTTCGCTTACTATGAACAAAATCCTGACCAAGCAGATATGGATGGCAGCGGGTCTGCCAACCGCTGAGTTTTATGTTGTAAAGCATGAAAGTGATCTGAGTGCACTGGAAACTATCAATTATCCTTGCTTCGTTAAACCTGCACTGGAAGGCTCCAGTCTGGGTATGAGCAGGGTGGACTCATTCGAAGAATTACCTGCTGCCTGGCGCCGTGCCAGTGAGTTCTGTGATGAAGTGCTGGTTGAGCGCTTTATTGATGGTGGTGAATATACCGTTGCGATTCTGGATGATAGTGCACTGCCAGTCATTCGTCTCGAAACAGATAATGTTTTTTATGACTACGAAGCCAAATACCAGTCGAATGACACTCGGTATCTGGTTCCCTGTGGTTTATCTGCTGAAAAAGAGCAGGAACTGAAGGCATTAGCTTATAAAGCATTTCAGCTGACCGGCTGCAAAGGCTGGGGGCGTGTTGACCTGATGCTTGATAAGGACGAAAAGCCCTGGCTGCTGGAAGTGAATACTATTCCGGGAATGACTGACCATAGTCTTGTGCCAATGGCCGCTAAAGAAATCGGGCTCAACTTTGATGAGTTGGTGCTGGAGATTCTGGAAACTTCTTACGGTGACTGATGAAACTGCCATTCGGGCGTAGCAAGCGTCAGAGCAGGCGACAGTCATCGCCCATTAAACAGAATCGCGGCGCATCTGTCAGGACGACGTCAAAGAGAAAGGAGCCAAAGTTCCGAATAAATATGCAGCCAGTCTGGCAGAAACTGAGAAAACTGCTGTCATTAATAATGATGGTTGTATTTCTTGGTGTGCTGGTGTCGGCTTTGCCGGCGGGTTGGTACTGGCTGAACCGCCCCGTTGCCAGTGTCGGTATTAACGGTACCTTGCAGTGGACGACAGAAAGGCAGGTAGAAGCAGCTTTGCGCCCCTATATGGATGAGCGCATGCTGCAAGTTGATCTGGCTGGTATGAGGGAGTCACTGCTTGAGTTGCAGGGTGTTGTTGATGCATCCGTGCGAAGATTCTGGCCGGATCGGCTCGAAGTGGATGTTATAGATGAGATTGCTATTGCCCGCTGGCATGATAGTCAGCTGCTGGATGAGCAGGGGCGCACGTTTCGCCCGCAGCAGCTGACGACGGATCGCGTAGAAGGGTTGCCACGGTTAAGTGGTCCCAGGGGAACAGAGCATCAGGTGTTACAGCAATACCTGATGCTGAGCCGTTTGTTGCGTCCGTTAGGGCTGCCTCTGGAGCGGTTGGAATTAAATGATCTGGGCGGTTGGCGGCTGCTTAGTGGTGAAACAGAAATTATCCTGGGGCGTCAGCGTCTGCAGGAGCGGGTCCACCGGTTGATCAGTCTTTATAATGGTTGGCTGGAAAGACGCTGGGAGGAGGTCAGGCGAGTAGATCTTCGTTATTCCTCCGGTGTTGCGGTGGCATGGGCAAACCGAAAAAAATCCGGCTAAGTAGCCGGGTATAACCTTAATTACGGTGTTTACAGGAAAATGCAATGGCGGCAGCGGCGAACGGGAATATGATCGTCGGTCTGGATATCGGAACGTCAAAAGTGGTGGCGATTGTCGGAGAGCTGTCTTCAGACGGGCATCTGGAAATTGTTGGTATTGGTTCACACTCTTCCCGTGGCTTGCGGCGCGGGGTGGTGGTCAATATTGAATCTACCGTGGAGGCGATTCAGCGGGCTGTAGAAGAAGCTGAATTAATGGCTGGCTGCCAGATCCATTCAGTCTATGCCGGTATCGCCGGGAATCATATCAATAGTCTGAATTCTCATGGTATTGTGGCTATACGTGATCGTGAAGTGGCGCGTGCAGATATTGACCGGGTTATTGATGCCGCTCAGGCGGTTGCCATTCCAGCTGATCAGCGGATTCTGCATATCCTGCCTCAGGAATATGTGATTGATACTCAGGAAGGGGTGAAAGAACCTCTGGGAATGTCTGGTGTACGGCTTGAGGCGCGGGTTCATCTGGTGACCTGTGCGGTGAATGCTGCCCAGAATATAGAAAAATGTATCCGCCGTTGCGGGCTTGAAGTTGATGACATTATTCTGGAGCAGCTGGCATCCAGTTACTCCGTGTTGCAGGATGATGAAAGAGATTTGGGTGTGTGTCTGGTTGATATTGGTGGTGGTACCACTGATATTGCTGTTTTCACCAATGGTGCGATTCGCCACACAGCCGTGATTCCGATAGCGGGTGATCAGGTAACCAGTGATATTGCGGTAGCGCTGAGAACACCCACCCAGCATGCGGAAGAGATCAAAATCAAGTATGCCTGTGCATTGCGTCAGCTGGCAGGTGTTGATGAAACGATTAAAGTGCCTTCTGTTGGTGACCGCGCCCCCCGTGACATGTCCCGGCAGTCGCTGGCAGAGGTAGTCGAGCCACGTTATGAGGAACTCTTTACGCTGATTCAGCAGGAGTTGCGACGTAGTGGCTTTGAAGAACTGATTCCTGCAGGAATTGTACTAACAGGTGGTACTTCCAAAATGGAAGGTGTGATTGAGCTGGCGGAAGAGATCTTCCATATGCCGGTACGCCTTGGGATGCCACATGATATCCGGGGATTGGCGGATGTTGTTATGAACCCAATCTATGCAACCGGGGTCGGGTTGTTGCAGTATGGTCTAAAGGCCCAGTCGGAAGGGCGTGGTCAGAGCAGTAATCAGGTGAAACAGGAAGGTAGCCTGCTGTCCAAGATTAAGCGGTGGTTTCAGGGCGAATTCTGACTGCCGGGCTTCTGGCGCCCCAGGCTTTTTTCACTACTGAGCAGTTAGTTTCTGACAGGTTGACGGATTTCGAGATTATAAGGAGAGGCTTGTATGTTTGAACTGGTGGATAACATACCTTCCGAAGCGGTTATCAAGGTAATCGGTGTAGGTGGTGGCGGCGGTAATGCTGTTAGCCACATGATTGAGTGCCAGGTGGATGGCGTTGAATTTATTTGTTGTAACACAGATGCCCAGGCGCTGAAAGGTCAGGTAACTGGCGGGCGCACTGTGCTGCAGCTGGGTGCGGGCATCACTAAAGGCCTTGGTGCCGGGGCTAACCCGCAAATTGGTCGTGAAGCGGCTCTGGAAGACCGGGATCGGCTCGCAGATGTAATGTCGGGTGCCGACATGATCTTTATTACCGCCGGTATGGGCGGTGGTACCGGTACCGGTGCGGCTCCGGTAGTTGCTGAGGTGGCCAAGGAGCTGGGTATTCTGACGGTTGCGGTGGTCACCAAGCCCTTTGGCTTCGAGGGTAAGCGCCGAATGGCGATTGCTGAAGAAGGTTTGAAGGAACTCGCAGAGAATGTTGACTCTCTAATTACTATCCCTAACCAGAAACTGCTGCCAGTGCTGGGTAAGGATGCGAGCCTGCTGTCTGCCTTCAAGGCGGCTAATGAGGTGCTTCAGGGCGCTGTACAGGGCATTGCGGATCTGATTATTCGTCAGGGGCTGATCAATGTCGACTTTGCTGATGTACGGACAGTTATGTCTGAAATGGGCATGGCTATGATGGGAACCGGCTCTGCTACCGGCTCCAATCGTGCATCTGAGGCCGCTGAGCAGGCGATCCGCAGTCCGCTGCTGGATGATGTCAATCTGGAAGGTGCTCGCGGTGTGCTGGTTAACATTACGGCCGGTCTGGACTTGTCGATGGGTGAGTTCAACGAAGTTGGCGCAATTATTGAGGATATTGCCTCTGATACCGCCACAGTTGTCGTTGGTACCGTTATCGATCCGGATATGACTGATGAAATGCGGGTAACCGTTGTTGCTACCGGGTTGGGTGAGGCTATGACTCCGGCAGGCGGCTCTGCGACAGCACAGCAGCCAAAAATGGGCGGTGTGCGCAATTCTGATGGTTCTCTGGACCTGAAAGAGCTGGATCGTCCGGCTATCGGCAGGCAGGAACGTCAGCAGGAAAACGAGAAAAAAGTGGTGGAACCAACAGTTAGTCGGGATGAACAACAGCCTAACTATCTGGATATCCCTACTTTTTTACGTCGTCAGGCCGATTAATTAGGTGAAAGTCCTTGTTGTTAAGGTTTGGTTAAGGAAGATAAGTTTGCTACAATTCGTCTTTAGTTTTTGCGGCAAGCTTTCAACAGTACAATGATGATTAGACAACGAACCCTGAAAAATATAATACGGGCCACAGGGGTCGGGCTGCACTCCGGGGAAAAGGTATATCTTACCCTTAAGCCTGCTCCAGTTGATACCGGTATCATCTTCTGCCGTACGGATCTTGATCCGGTCATGGAGATTCCTGCTCGGGCCGAGAATGTAGGGCAAACTACACTCTGCACCTCGCTGGAGAAAGACGGGGTTCGTGTTGATACTATTGAGCACCTGCTGTCTGCCATGGCTGGTTTAGGCATTGATAATGCTTATGTTGAAGTCAGTGCTCATGAAGTACCTATTATGGATGGCAGTGCAGGTCCTTTTGTATTCCTGATTCAGTCTGCCGGTATTGAAGAGCAGTCTGCTGCGAAGCAGTTCATCCGGATCAAGCGTAAGGTTACAGTTGAAGATGGTGAGAAATCTGCCACTTTCGTGCCTTACGATGGTTTCAGAGTCAGCTTTGAGATTGATTTTGATCACCCGGTCTTCAAAGGCGTAACCCAGACCTCAAGCATTGACTTCTCTACGACTTCTTTTGTTAAGGAAGTCAGTCGTGCCCGTACCTTCGGCTTTATGAAGGATATTGAATACCTGCGCTCTCATAATCTGGCGCTGGGTGGTAGTGTTGATAACGCAATTGTTGTAGATGACTACCGTATCCTTAATGAAGACGGTCTGCGTTATGAGGATGAGTTCGTCAAGCACAAGATGCTGGATGCCATCGGTGACCTGTATCTGCTGGGTAAAAGCCTGATTGGTGAATTTATTGGTCATAAATCCGGCCATGAACTGAACAACAGCCTGTTGCGTCAGCTTCTGAAAGAGCAGGATGCGTGGGAGATTGTTACGTTTGAAGATGCCAGCGTGGCACCCATCTCTTATGGCCGACCTACCCTTGTGACAGCATAAGCTGGCATAAAGAGAAGTAATTATATGCTTAGCAAGCAGGGACCTACAGGGTTCCTGTTTTGTTTCTTGCGGGCATAAAGCGCCAATGCTAGAGTTCAGCAGATTATAAATTCTGCAGTCAGAGTTGTAAGTTGTACTGATTGGAGTGTTGTTGTCTGATGCTGTTTTCATTCCTGTTTCAGTGTTTGAAGGCAGTGGCTCTGCTGTACATCTCTTTTCTTTCTCATCTCTGACTGTTTCTGAGTGGCCTGTGCCCTGTGTGGCTTTTGGGCTTCGCTTGTAGTTTGTTAGCGGGGGGAAGCCCGATACAATGAAAATAATAGTTGTAGGTCAGGGGGAGAAGGCTGGTCATACCCGTCATTATTCCTTCAAGTCTATTTTCGCTGTTTTCATCTGTGCACTGATGTTTTCGGCGTCTGCCGGTGGTTTGGTCGTCTGGCAAGTGACCGGTAAGGCAAATGCTGTTTCTATGGCAGATGTTGCTGGCTGGAAGCTGGAGGTGGATGATCACTATCAGCAGCTTGAGGAGCTCAAAGCAAATTCTTCGCGGGATCTGGATGCGTTAACGCTGCGTCTGGCTCAGTTGCAGGGGCGCCTTACCCGTATTGATGCACTGGGTGAAAGACTTACGTCCATAGCAAACCTGGATAAAGGTGAGTTCGACTTCAGTGAGCAGCCTGCGTTGGGTGGTCCGGAGGAAGGTGCTCAGTCAGGTGCTGAATTTGAGCGTCCGGACTTTATGGATACTATTGACCTGTTGGCTCATAATATAGAACAGCGTCAGCAGCAGCTTGAGATTCTGGAGCTTTTCCTTGCTAACCGCCAGCTTGAGGATGAGAAATCCCTTGCCGGCTGGCCTGTCGCTAAAGGCTGGATGTCTTCCCGTTTCGGGCAGAGAACAGATCCCTTTACCGGTAAACGATCATGGCATATGGGGCTAGACTTTGCGGGTAAAGAAGGTACTGAAGTGTTGGCGATAGCAGCCGGGGTCGTAACCTTTTCAGGTGAGCGCGGAGGCTATGGTAATCTGGTCGAGATCAGTCATGTGGGAGGTTATATTACCCGTTATGCGCACAACAGAGAGAATGTTGTCACTGTGGGTGATGTCGTGAGCAAAGGGCAAAATATTGCCACGCTGGGAAATACGGGTCGCTCTACAGGGCCTCATGTACATCTTGAAGTGCTTTTAAATAATAAAGCTGTTGATCCTATGCGCTTTATCAAGCGTGCTCAAAAATAAAGAATGAAGTTACCTGAACCAAAAGTATTAAGAACTTTGAAATAAATAATGTTCTGATACTTTCATGAAAAATGATGTTGATTTGAAGAGTCTGCTCCCGGCAGTAAAGAGATTTTCAGGATGCGTAAGGGGGCAGAATCTGCATAATAAAAAACGTGTGAGGTTTAATTAAATCAAATTGCCCCTATATATAGTATATATACGGGCAAAATAGTCGCACGTTCGACCTGTAGAACGCTTTACTTCGGTTTATCATGGTAGGTATTGGAGTTAAAATCCGAAACTCATTCCGTGCTGCTGTCGAATAAAAGCTGTTGCCGGATTCAAATAGTTCGATTGACGGATCTTTATGTTTTCATCCCTGATTACAAAAATCGTCGGAAGCCGGAATGACCGGCAGCTGAAACGGATGGGGAAGCTGGTTAAATCCATTGCCGCCCTGGAAGAGTCACTGGAAGGATTGTCAGATGATGTCCTGCGCGGCAAAACTGACGAATTTCGCCAGCGCATAGAGCAAGGTGAAACCCTTGACACCCTGCTGCCTGAAGCGTTTGCCGTAGTGCGTGAAGCCGGTAAGCGAGTTATGGGTATGCGCCACTTTGACTCGCAAATGGTCGGTGGTATTACTTTGCATGAGGGGCGCATTGCTGAAATGCGCACCGGTGAAGGTAAAACCCTCGTAGCTACCCTGCCAGCTTACCTGAATGCCTTAAGTGGTAAAGGTGTTCATGTTGTAACCGTCAACGAATATCTGGCTCGACGTGACTCCAGCTGGATGCGCCCGCTGTATGAATTTTTGGGGTTGAGTGTCGGTGTTATCGTGCCTCAGCAAGACCCTGCTGAAAAGCATGAAGCCTATCAGGCAGATATCACCTACGGTACCAACAACGAATTCGGCTTTGATTATCTGCGCGATAACATGGCTTTCCGGATGGAAGATAAATTCCAGCGTGCTCCCAACTTTGCCGTTGTTGACGAAGTTGACTCGATTCTGATCGATGAAGCCAGAACGCCGCTGATTATTTCCGGTCCGTCGGATGATTCTTCCGAGCTTTATAAAAATATCAACAAACTGATTCCCCGTCTTGAGCGTGCGGAAGAGGTAGAAGGTGAAGGTGAGCAGCCTGTAAACGGTCATTTCACGCTGGACGAAAAAACCCGTCAGGTTGAACTGAACGAAGCCGGTCACCAGTATGTTGAGGAATTGCTGCAGGAAGTGGGTATGCTGCCTGAAGGTGAAAGCCTTTATGCTTCAGCTAACCTGAATCTGTTGCATCATGTATACGCTGGTCTGCGTGCTCATGCGCTCTTTACCCGTAATATCGAATATATTGTGAAGGGCGGAGAAGTACTGCTGGTTGACGAGCACACTGGCCGTACTATGCCGGGCCGTCGTTTGTCTGAAGGTCTGCACCAGGCGCTGGAAGCCAAAGAAGGTTTGGATATTCAGGCTGAGAGTCAGACGCTGGCATCCACCACCTTCCAGAACTATTTCCGTTTGTACGAAACCCTGTCCGGTATGACAGGTACAGCGGATACCGAAGCGTTCGAATTCCGTCAGATCTATGGTCTGGATGTTGTTGTTATCCCGACTAACAAGCCGATGGTGCGTAAAGATCATAACGATTTGATCTACCTGTCTATTCAGGAAAAATACGACGCTATCATTTCGGATATCAAAGAAACCGTAAAAGCCGAGCGTCCGGTTCTGGTCGGTACGGCTTCTATTGAGTCTTCCGAGCTGTTGTCTGGTGCGCTGGATCAGGCCGGGATACCTCATAAGGTACTGAACGCCAAATTCCACGAAAAAGAAGCGGAAATTATTGCACAGGCAGGTCGGCCGGGTGCGATCACGATTGCGACCAACATGGCCGGTCGTGGTACTGACATTATTCTCGGTGGTAACTGGGAAGCTGAATTCAATTCGCTGGAAAATCCGACTGAAGCAGATCGTGAGCGTCTGAAGAAAGAGTGGGAAGCACGACACCAGTCTGTAATAGATAATGGTGGTCTGCATATTATCGGTACGGAACGCCATGAATCCCGTCGTATCGATAACCAGCTGCGTGGTCGTTCCGGTCGTCAGGGTGACCCGGGTTCATCCCGTTTCTACCTGTCTCTTGAAGACAGCCTGATGCGTATCTTTGCGTCTGACCGCGTTAAAGGCTTTATGAAAGCCCTGGGTATGGAGAAAGGCGAAGCGATTGAGCACCGCATGGTGACCAACGCCATTGAAAAAGCCCAGCGTAAAGTTGAAGGTCGTAACTTCGATATTCGTAAGCAGCTGCTTGAATATGATGATGTTGCCAACGATCAGCGTAAGGTTGTTTATGCCCAGCGTGATGAGCTGCTGGCAGAATCGGATGTGTCTGACAACATCAAGGCGATGCGTGAGTCTGTTGTTAACAGCCTGATGGATAACCATATTCCGGCTCAGAGTTTGCCGGAGCAGTGGGATGTGACCGGCCTTGAAGAGCAGGTTGCAGGTGAGCTGGCTGAACGTCTGCCGGTGCAGAAGTGGCTGGATGATGACCGGATGCTGGACGAAGAAGGTCTGCGTCAGAAGGTTCTGGAAGCGGTAATTGCTTCCTATGATGGCAAAGAGCAGCAGGTTGGCGCTGAAGCACTGCGTAACTTTGAAAAGCATATTCTGCTGCGCATTCTGGATGACAAGTGGAAAGAACACCTGGCAACCATGGATCATCTGCGCCAGGGTATTCATCTGCGCGGTTATGCTCAGAAAAACCCGAAGCAGGAATACAAGCGTGAAGCGTTTGAGCTGTTCCAGCAAATGCTGGAAGACATTAAGCACGACACTATTCGTATTCTGAGCCATGTTCAGGTACAGCAGGATGACCGTACTGCTGAAATGGAACAGATGCGTCGTGAGCAGATGGCTCAAAAGATGCAATACAAGCATGATGCGGCCAGTGCCATGCAGGGGCAGACTCAGGAGGAAGTACCTCAGGAAAAACCTGAAGAAATTCCTCATCAGCCTTTTGTGCGCGAAGGGCACAAGGTTGGTCGTAACGATCCCTGCCCTTGTGGTTCAGGCAAAAAATACAAGCAGTGCCATGGCAAAATTGCCTAATTAGTTGCTGCTTGTCGTCTTTCCGGTGAATGTGCCGGAAAGGCATGAAAAGCCCTCTGGTTCAATTGAGTCAGGGGGCTTATTTGTTTCTGGTGAAATAACTTGAAGATTTTCTTCACATATTTATAGTTTTCAGTGCTGTATTTTCTTAATAATTGTCCCTGATAATAGGCTGACAGAAAAAATACAAAACAGGGGGCACTATGGCTGTAGGTTTACCCGCAAAACCGGAAGTTAAACCGGTTGCAGGTTTTCAGCTGGGTACAGTAGCGGCAGGTATTAAATATCAAGATCGCAAGGATCTGACTGTGATGAGCTGGCCGGAGAATAGTGCTGTTGCCGGTGTTTTTACACGTAACCGTTTTTGTGCGGCACCGGTACAACTGGCTAAAGCGCGACTGTTGGAGAATCCCCGTTACTTTATTGTAAATACCGGCTATGCCAATGCGGGTACGGGTGAGCAGGGTATGCAGGATGCGATTGCCTGCTGTGAGTCGTTAGCACAGTTGGCCGGTTGTGATCCGCAGCAGGTATTACCTTTTTCTACGGGTGTTATTGGTGAGCCTTTGCCGGTCAGTAAAATTAAGGTGGGGCTTGGACCTGCCTTGGCGCTGCTATCGGATACTGGTTGGAATGACGCAGCTGAAGGGATTATGACAACAGATACCTGCCCGAAAGGTATTACTGTTACTTTTGAATGTCAGGGGCAGGAGCGCCACCTGTCAGGTATTTGCAAAGGTGCGGGCATGATCAGGCCGAATATGGCGACCATGCTGGCCTTTATTGCAACTGATCTAAAAATTGAACAAGGGCTTCTGCAGCAGGCTTTGTCTGAAGCCGCAGAGCAATCGTTTAATCGCATCACTGTGGATGGTGATACCTCAACAAACGACGCTTGCATGTTAGTGGCGACAGGCGAAAGCACTGCTGAACCTCTGGAATCTCTTGATTCAAAAGATGGTCAGGCTTTTAAAGAAGCGCTGAATAATATTACCCGTTACCTTGCGCAGGCACTGATCCGTGATGGTGAAGGTGCAACTAAATTTGTTTCCGTTCAGGTTGAAGAGGCAGCGACCACAGAAGAGGCGCTGGAAGTTGCATATACTGTGGCTCACTCCCCGCTGGTTAAAACAGCACTGTTTGCATCTGATCCGAACTGGGGGCGTATTCTGGCTGCAGTCGGACGTGCCAATGTAGATGAACTCGATATTGATGAACTACGCATTTTTCTCGGTGATGTCTGCATTGTCGAAAAAGGTGGTTGTGCACCGGAGTATCGGGAAGAAGATGGTCAGGCAGTAATGGATCAGGAAGAGATTATTATCCGTATTGTGCTTGCCCGTGGGGATGTAACCGAAACCGTTTGGACCAGTGATTTTTCACATGACTATGTCACCATCAATGCCGAATACCGAACCTGAAGCCAGGCTTGTAGAAACCAAAGTTATTCATGTGGCCGTTGCCGTCATTGAAAACGATGATGGTCGTATTCTTATTGCGCAACGGCCAGTAGATAAGCATATGGGTGGGAAATGGGAATTTCCCGGTGGCAAGGTCGAGGCAGGTGAGAGCCTGCCTCAGGCAATGAAGCGTGAGCTGCAGGAAGAGTTGGGTGTTGAAACTGAAACTGTCAGTCCCGTTATCCAGATTCGCCATGAATACCCGGAGAAAACCGTACTGCTGGATGTCTGGCGAGTACGGATTACCCATGGTCAACCTCATGGTGCGGAAGGCCAGCCTGTCGTCTGGGCAGCTTTGTCGGATTTAAAAGCAGAGGATTTTCCTCCCGCAAACCGACCTATCATCACGGCGCTCAAATTGCCTGAAAGCTATATGATTACCGGGCGTTTTCAGGACGAGACTGAACTGAGAGAGCACTTGGAACGATCACTTAAAGCTGGCGTCGGGCTGGTATGTTTTCGTGCAGGCTGGTTAGCTCCGGAAGAATATCAGCGGTTAGCAACAACTGTTGTTTATCCGCTGTGTCAGCAATACAGTGCCCGGCTGCTGCTCAAAGGTGGAATACCTGAGAAAGTAGCTGCCGGTATTCATTTTACATCAATAGAGCTGGAGTCACTGACAGATGTTGAGCTTTCAGGTCTTCGATCTGAAGGTGAGCTGTTAGCGGCATCATGTCATGATTTTCAACAGCTGGAGAAAGCGGCAGCACTGGGTATTGATTTTGTGACCTTATCACCAGTGAGTCCAACCCGGACTCACCCTGACGCACCTCCTCTCGGAAGAGATCGTGCTGCTGAGCTTACCGCTAAAGCGACAGTTCCTGTCTATTGGCTGGGAGGTATGGAGCAGGCGGACAGGGAAACTGTCATATCCGCCGGTGCTCAGGGTATCGCGGCTATATCAGCTTTCTGGAAGGCCAAAGATCATTAATGGAAATCTTTGCCGCCATCCAGCTGGTCGGTCAGAACATCATCAAAAGTCGGGTCGCCGGGAATGCTGTGCTCTTCGCTGGCCCAGGCGCCCAGGTCAATCAAACGGCAGCGCTTTGAACAGAAAGGTCTGAACTCGCTTTTCTCGGTGTATTCAACGGGTTTCTTGCAGGTAGGGCAGCGAACAATAACTGTCATGGGTAAGAACGGCTTGAATCATTAGGGAAGGAGGATAGGCGTGAAGCGTTGCTCTTCACGCCTGAACTTTATTGCTGAACAGGATTAACCCTGCGGTGGGCGAGGCGCTTCTTCAGCGCTGATTTCTGTTCCCGGTGCTTTAGGCGTATCGCCGATCAGTCCGAAAGTCAGTGTGTTCCAGATGGATGGATCTACATCACTGAAGACTTTATAGCCGACGAAATTGCCGTTCTCATCCAGAGACGCGTGTTCCGGGTAGTTCAACTTCAGTACTTTCAATACATCATCCGCCGGTTCAGGCAGATTCAGATGCTGGTAACCTTCAACCATCAGGGCCAGTGCTTCCGGAACCGCCGGTGTGCCCTGCATGTTCTCGACCACATAACGGCCTCGGTTTACTGCAGCGACATAGGCTTTACGCTTCATGTAATATGTGGCGACGTGAATTTCATACCATGCCAGACGGTTACGCAGGGCAACCATACGCTGACGGGCATCCGGTGCGTACTTGCTTTCCGGGTAACGTCGCAGCAGTTCTGAAAACTCATTGAAGGAGTCCCGAGCCTGACCCGGGTCACGCTTGGTGGATTCAATCGGCACGTAGCGTTCAATAATGCCGAGGTTGGCAGTATTCGAAGCCAGTCCGCGCATGTAATAAGCGTAATCTACACTTGGATGCTGCGGGTGCAGGCGGATAAAACGTTCGGCTGAAGCACGTGCTGCTTCAGGCTCGTAGTTTTTGTAGTAAGCATAAATCAGGTTGAGCTGTGCCTGCTCGGCAAAGGGACCGAACGGGTAGCGGGATTCAATCTGGCGCAGAATATCGATAGCGGTGCTATAGGTCTGACTGTCCAGTGCCTGCGCGGCTTTACTGTACAGTTCCGCTTCTGAAAACCCTTCGTATTCGTTGGTGTCCTTTTTCGAGGATGAAGAACAGCCACTGAGCACCAGTGCCAGCGAAAGGATTAATAAGCTTGTCGCGGCACGAAAGCTTTTGAATAAACGAACGCTACTTGCAGATCGCATGAGAAAAAACAATCCCTTTGGCTCATGTTAGACTGAAGGCGTATTTAACCACACTACGCACTGAAACCCCAATGCAGGAGCCTGTGGGTGCTGAATGGTTACATCTTGGTTGCTGCTTTGGGTAGCACTCAAGAGCGCCCGAGTTTAAAGAGTTTATAAAGTTAAAAGTTATTCATGATTATTAATTGTGGAGTGCTCAAGTGGGTATGTTTCCCCGGTGGCGCTTCCACAGAGTGTCATTTATAACCCATTGGCTCCGATATTTCACATACCCTGAGGTTTTTCTTTCGCTATAACCATCAGGGTAAAACTTTTCGATAGATTGTAATGCGCGAGGTTCCATGTCAGAACATATTGAGCAGGAAGCCGTCGTTCCGGAGGAGCTGGGTGGCAAACGGCTGGATCAGGTTGCTGCATGCTGCTTTACGGATTTTTCCCGGGCCAGACTGCAGGAGTGGATTAAAGCAGGTGTCCTGACAGTAAACGGCAGTACCGCCAAAACGCGGGATAAAATGCTGGGCGGAGAAAAACTCGAACTGGTTGTTGAGGTTGAAGGTGAAGAGCGCTGGGAAGCCGAGCCGGTGCCGCTGGATGTTGTTTATGAAGACGATGATCTGATTGTTATTAACAAACCTGCCGGTCTGGTTGTGCATCCGGCAGCGGGTAACCGCAGCGGTACCCTGTTAAATGGTTTGCTGTATCGCTGGCCGGATATCGACGCCATTCCCCGTGCTGGTATCGTGCACCGTCTGGATAAGGAAACCACCGGCCTGATGGTGGTTGCAAAAACCCTGAAGGCGCATACGGATCTGGTTGCCCAGCTGCAGGAAAAATCTGTCAGCCGTGAATACGAAGCGGTGGGTATGGGTGTGATGACCGGAGGCGGAACGGTTGATGAGCCAATCGGGCGTCATCCGACCCATCGCCAGAAAATGGCAGTTACTGGTGGTGGCAAGCATGCGGTGACTCATTATCGGGTTATCGCGCGTTTCCGGGCTCACACCCATATCCGGGTTAAGCTGGAAACCGGACGTACCCACCAGATTCGCGTCCATATGAGCCATATTAATTACCCGCTGGTCGGTGATCCTGTGTATGCTGGTCGCCACCGTATTCCGAAGGGCTGCAGTGTAGAAGTCAGTGCTTTCCTGCGGGGCTTTGGCCGACAGGCATTGCATGCGCGACGTCTGGGACTGGTTCATCCGGAAACCGGTGAATATATGGAATGGGAAGCGCCGCTGCCTGAAGATATGCAGAAGTTGCTGCAAATATTGAAACAGGATCAGCAAGAACACGAGGAGTAATATCTGTGAATCAGTCTGACTTGCCCGGTATTTCTCCTGACTGGCCGGCACCGGCCAATGTCAGGGCATTTATGGCTACGCGGGATCTTGGTGATGGAGAGTTCACGCTTGGCGTCCGGGCAGAAGGCTGTGATCCGGCGCAGGGCGAGGCTAATCGTGTGCTGTTGCAGCAGCAGATGAGCTGGCCTGAGCAGCCTCAGTGGCTGAAGCAGGTACATGGCATTGATGTTGTCATTGCTCAGGCAGGTGGTGTTGAACGCGAAGCTGATGCTTGCTGGAGTAATCAGCAGGGTGCCATCTGCTCGGTACTGACGGCGGACTGTCTGCCAGTATTGTTCTGTGATCGTGCCGGTACAACTGTAGCTGCCGCCCATGCGGGCTGGAAAGGTCTGGCTGATGGTGTGCTGGAAAGTACGATCCAGACAATGGGTGTTGCACCGGGTGAGCTTATGGCCTGGTTCGGACCGGCTATCGGGCCGTGTCACTTTGAAGTGGGGCTGGAAGTGAAGACTGCATTTACGGAACGCCATTCTGCCACGGAAGAAGCGTTTACTGCCTCCAGGAATGCAGGTCGCTGGATGGGCGATCTGTATCGGATTGCCCGAATTCGTCTTGCTGCAGCAGGTGTCAATGCAGTTTATGGTGGCGGGCTGTGTACATACTGTGATGCCGGGAAGTTTTATTCATTCCGGCGTGGACAGGAATCAGGCCGGATGGGCAGTTTTATCTGGCTGGAATAAGTAAACAGGTGAGGGCATATCAGATAAGTATGTCCTCGCTTTTTCTGACAGGCTATATACCGGTCTGTTGGATAATTTCCTGTACGCGCTCATCAACGGAAACCGATTTCAGCTTCAGCAGCTTCTCCGCTGGTATATCTGATTTCTGAAGATAATTTCTGATCAGTAAATCAATATCACGTTGAAACTGCGGATCATCACTTCTGACGCCGTCATCTTCCAGTGGGATACGTTCCAGCGGCAAATAAACAAACCAGTCGATCAGCTTATGGCACTCTTTCACCAGCATTTCTATGTAGGGAGGAAGTACCTGTTGGTGTAGATTGAGTCTGTAGGCAGGATATGCCATCAGGTTTAAGGGGCCGACATCAATAACGCCGTGCCCTTTGGTTTGTTCAAGGAACTGTAACTGGGCTCCCAGTGCTGTTGCTGCCATGCTGGTGGCTGTTTCCGTAATATAGGCCGGATCTTCCAGTATGAGGTCAAGAGGTCGCTCATATCCCAGCTGGGTGCCTATCTTCCGGTAGTAGTCAGAAAACAGGGCGCACTCTTTCCCCTGAGCTTTCCCCTGAGCCTCCCTCAGAGCTTTCTGCAGCGCAGTTGCTGTCGTTGTTTTGCCCGTGCTCTGGGCTGCAACAAAAGCTATAAACATAAATGCCCGTTATTGATGATTTTCTTCTAGGATAGTCCTGAATCAGCTTCTCTGGCTGTTCCACTTGAAAACAGTCAGCTCGTCGCCATATCTCTTTTAGAGTACAAATAATTGAAATTTTATCCCTGACGTGTCATTTGGGGATGTGATTTACGTGAATACCTTTAGTCCCAACTGGATTGAAGGCACGAAGGAGGCGTCATGCGAATTGACCGTTTAACCACCAAATTGCAGGAAGCATTTTCCGATGCCCAGTCGATCGCGATTGGCAAGGATCACAGCCTGATAGAACCGGTACACCTGATAATTGCCCTGCTGGATCAGCAGGGCGGCTCTGTCAGGCCGTTGTTAATGCAGGTCGGCTTTGATATCGGTGTGTTGAAGCAGGAGCTGGATGATCAGCTGCAACGTCTGGCGGTTGTACAAAACCCCAGCGGTGAAATTTCTCCCTCTCCCAGTACTATCAAGCTACTCAACCTTGCTGATAAGCAGGCGCAGCAGAATGGTGATCAATATATCTCCAGCGAAACCATTGTGCTGGTGTTTATGGATGACAAGGGGCCGGTGGGACAGCTGCTCAACAGTCAGGGCGTCAGTCGTAAGGCGTTGGAAACGGCGATTAAAAACCTGCGGGGCGGGCAGGACATTAATGACCCCAATGCAGAAGATAATCGGCAGGCTCTGGAGAAGTACACCATTGATCTGACCGAGCGGGCAGAGAAAAGTAAGCTGGACCCAGTTATCGGTCGTGATGATGAAATTCGTCGCACCGTTCAGGTGCTGCAGCGCCGTACGAAAAATAACCCGGTGCTAATTGGTGAGCCCGGCGTTGGTAAAACGGCCATAGTCGAAGGTCTGGCGCAGCGGATTATTAATGGCGAAGTGCCGGAAGGAATCAAAGGTAAGCGATTACTTTCGCTGGATATGGGTGCGCTGATTGCCGGTGCCAAATTTCGTGGTGAATTTGAAGAACGTCTGAAAGCGGTGCTGAATGATCTGGCCAAGCAGGAAGGTCGTATCATTCTGTTTATTGATGAACTGCACACTATGGTCGGTGCCGGTAAAGCGGAAGGTGCCATGGATGCTGGGAATATGCTGAAGCCTGCCCTCGCTCGCGGTGAACTCCATTGTGTCGGTGCAACCACGCTAGATGAATATCGCCAGTACATCGAGAAAGATGCTGCACTGGAACGCCGCTTCCAGAAAGTGCAGGTGGATGAGCCTTCGGAAGAAGATACCATCGCCATTCTCCGGGGGCTGAAGCAGCGCTATGAAGTGCATCACCATGTTGATATTACCGACCCGGCCATTGTGGCGGCGGCGCATCTTTCCAGTCGCTATATCACCGACCGTCAGTTACCTGACAAAGCAATTGATCTGATTGACGAAGCAGCCAGCTGGATTCGTATGGAAATGGATTCCAAACCGGAAGAAATGGACAAGCTGGAGCGGCGGTTGGTACAGCTGAAAATTGAACAGCAGGCGCTGAAAAAAGAAGAAGATAAAGCTTCCCGCGAGCGACTGAAACTGTTGGAGGATGAAGTCGCAACGCTGGAAAAAGAATTTGCTGATCTGGATGAAATCTGGACCGCAGAAAAAGCAGTCGTGCAGGGTTCTCACAAACTGAAGGAAGAAAAGGAAAAACTGCTTCAGGAACTGGAAGCGGCTAACCGCAGTGGCGATCTCGGCAAAATGTCCGAGATTCAGTACGGCAAACTGCCTGAACTGGAAAAGCAGATTGCACAGGCCACCGAAGCCGAAACTAAAGGTGAAATGCGGTTGCTGCGGAACAAGGTGACCGATGAGGAAATTGCTGAGGTAGTTTCCAAATGGACCGGCATTCCTGTTTCCAAAATGCTTGAGGGTGAACGGGAAAAACTCCTGCGTATGGAAGACGCACTGCACAAACGGGTGATTGGGCAGCAGGAAGCCGTCAGTGCGGTATCCAATGCAGTGCGGCGTTCCCGTGCAGGGCTGTCTGACCCGAACCGCCCCAATGGTTCCTTTATGTTCCTCGGGCCTACCGGGGTAGGTAAAACGGAACTCTGCAAAGCATTGGCAATGTTTCTGTTCGATACGGAAGATGCCATGGTGCGGATTGATATGTCCGAATTTATGGAGAAACATTCTGTTGCCCGCCTGTTGGGAGCGCCTCCCGGATACGTAGGTTATGAGGAAGGTGGTTATCTGACAGAAGCTGTGCGCCGCAAGCCTTATTCGCTGGTGCTGCTGGATGAAGTTGAGAAAGCCCATCCTGATGTTTTCAATATTTTTTTGCAGGTATTAGAGGATGGTCGTTTAACTGATGGGCAGGGGCGGACGGTTGATTTCCGGAACACTGTCGTGGTTATGACTTCGAACCTTGGATCTGACCTGATTCACGATCTGAAAGATGATGACTTTGAAACCATCAAAACGACATTGATGGAAGTGGTGGGTAATCACTTCCGGCCAGAGTTTGTTAACCGTATCGATGAGCTGGTGGTATTCCATCCGCTGCGCAAAGAACAGGTTGCCGGAATTGCTGAAATTCAGCTAGCAAGGCTGCGTAACCGTCTGGAAGAAAATGAACTGTCACTGGCAGTAGCAGATGAGGCAATGAACAAGCTGGTAGAGGTTGGTTTTGATCCGGTTTACGGAGCCCGTCCACTGAAGCGTGCGATTCAGCGCTGGATTGAAAACCCGTTGGCTCATGATGTACTGGCAGGCAAGTTCAGTCCGGGCTCTACGATCAAGGCCGACGTAGCTGACGATACGATAGTCTTCAGTTGATAGCTTTACAGCAATAACTGGCCGATCAGTCAATCAGATCGGCCAGTATGATATGGTCTTCGCGGCTGATGTCGGTGATATGAAAACCTGACCAGTATTTTCCTGGTGAGCTGCTTTCGCGGCTCCACAGGCATTCAGCTTTAAGTGCCAGTTTATGGTCGGTTTCTGTGAGGTGTAACTCGTAAGCATGGGCATGTCCGGGTCTGACAGCTTCCGAACCCAGCAGCATGAAACCTTCAACGGACAGGTCTACCATTTTGCCCAGATGTTGGGATGATTCTGCATCGTAGACTTCAACAAGTTGCTTAACCGTGGAACGGCTGTTTTCGCGGCGCTCTGGCATCAGGTGACTCCTGTCTTTTTATTGTTTTTTTGGTTCCTACACTTAATTAATCGTAACAGCTATAGGCTTGGCAAGTAGTTCAGTATATTTGCCCGGAAAGTGTTCTGGTACGGTTTTCCCTTAATGTGAAATCAGAGTGTTGACAGAAATTCAAAAGCCAGTATCATTCGCCGCCGTTGATTGATGACGCAGCAGCGCTGCCGAGATCGACATGGCTTAGATCCCTGATAGCTCAGTTGGTAGAGCAAATGACTGTTAATCATTGGGTCGCTGGTTCGAGTCCAGCTCAGGGAGCCATTTTTTAGTGCATTTTTTCGCTGCGAGTGATAAAGTGTGCGACCTCAGATTGAGGCGGTCGAAGGGCTGTTTACAGTTTGAGAATGTGGGTCGTTAGCTCAGTTGGTAGAGCAGTTGGCTTTTAACCAATTGGTCGTAGGTTCGAATCCTACACGACCCACCACTATTTAGATTTGACCTTTCAGAATTGAGAAGGTTAAATCGCAAAGCATCGTTCCCTGATAGCTCAGTTGGTAGAGCAAATGACTGTTAATCATTGGGTCGCTGGTTCGAGTCCAGCTCAGGGAGCCATTTTTAGTAAAGCATTTCGCTGCGAGTGATTTGTTTTACGAGCTCAGAAGTAAAATTCTGAGAATGTGGGTCGTTAGCTCAGTTGGTAGAGCAGTTGGCTTTTAACCAATTGGTCGTAGGTTCGAATCCTACACGACCCACCACTATTTAGATTTGACCTTTCAGAATTGAGAAGGTTAAATCGCAAAGCATCGTTCCCTGATAGCTCAGTTGGTAGAGCAAATGACTGTTAATCATTGGGTCGCTGGTTCGAGTCCAGCTCAGGGAGCCATTTTTAGTAAAGCATGTCACTGCGAGTGATTTGTTTTGCAAGCTCAGAAGTGAAATTCTGAGGATATGGGTCGTTAGCTCAGTTGGTAGAGCAGTTGGCTTTTAACCAATTGGTCGTAGGTTCGAATCCTACACGACCCACCATCTTTGAAAAAGGCGCTGATTCTGGAGAGTCAGCGCCTTTTTTGTATGAGGTGTATTCCCGCTTTCAGGTGTATACAACAAAATGCCCGATTACCCGGCTGATAACACCAC
This sequence comes from Endozoicomonadaceae bacterium, assembly GCA_965261725.1. GTDB lineage: Bacteria > Pseudomonadota > Gammaproteobacteria > Pseudomonadales > Endozoicomonadaceae > CANDOC01. The sequence continues at coordinate 228,018 of CBDHDU010000031.1, forward strand.
ACACAATGATGACTGCTGTCAGCCACAGAAGTAGTTTCCCCGGTCTGAAGCGATTACGCTCTGTTTCATTGATACCTTCTTTCAGAAACTCATCGACCTGTTTCTGGTCTGCTTCGTTCAGGCGTGAATGAGTAGCCATTGTTTGGTGCGATCCTTTAAAGTTGCATCAGCCGGTTTTATCTGCCTGACAAAACCGGCCATAAACAATTAATCAATCAATTCGAGTGCAACGGCTGTTGCTTCACCACCGCCAATACACAAAGAGGCAACACCACGTTTTTTGTTGTGGTGCTTCAAAGCATGAATCAGCGTCAGAATAATACGGGAGCCTGTTGAGCCAACCGGATGTCCCTGAGCGCATGCGCCGCCATTCACGTTAACTTTGTCGTGTGGCAGGTTATGAGCTTTCATTGCCAGCATCGTTACCATGGCAAACGCTTCATTGATTTCAAACAGGTCAACATCTTCAGCTTTCCAGCCTGTCTTGTTAAAGAGTGTTTCCATCGCGCCAACCGGAGCAAGAGTGAACTCTGACGGATGCTGGGACTGCGTAGCATGACCAACAATGCGGGCAAGCGGCTGCAGGCCTCTTTGCTGAGCTTCAGCTTCTGTCATCAATACCAGTGCTGAGGCGCCATCAGAAATTGAGCTGGCATTAGCGGCAGTAACGGTACCGTCTTTTTTGAATGCCGGACGCAGGGTCGGGATTTTTTCGATGTTGGCATTGAAAGGTTGTTCGTCATCTTTAACAACGTTCTCACCTTTGCGGGTGCGTACTGTGACGGGCACAATTTCATCCTGCAGTGCACCTGATTCAATGGCAATCTGGGCGCGTCGCAGCGATTCAATGGCATATGCGTCCATGGCTTCGCGGGTGAAGTTGTGTTCGTCAGCAGTATCCTGGGCGAAAGAGCCCATCAGGCGACCGGTTTCCGCATCTTCCAGACCATCAAAGAACATATGGTCTTTCACTTCGCCATGCCCCATACGGAATCCGTTACGGGCTTTTTCGAGCAGGTAAGGTGCGTTGGACATGCTTTCCATGCCGCCGGCAATCATGACTTTATTAGTGCCTGCTTTAATCAGATCGTGCGCCAGCATTACAGCTTTCATGCCGGAACCACAAAGTTTGTTGATCGTTGTGCAGCCTGTTGCGGGAGGAATACCGGCTTTCAGTGATGCCTGACGGGCAGGACCCTGTTTCAGACCGGCGGGCAGTACACAGCCCATAATCACTTCTTCAATATCCGCAGGTGATAAACCTGCACGCTCAATTGCAGCCTGAATTGAAGCTGCGCCCAGTTCGGGGGCTGTCAGACTGGCAAGTGAACCCTGAAAGCCACCCATGGGGGTACGGGCACCGGCTACGATCACAATACTGTCAGTCATTTTATTATCCTTATTGATTGTGAGTGCGATGTTATTGTAAGCCTGTCAGCAGAAATATGTGCATTTTTATTTAGAGTTATTTCTTATCAGGAAAATAGCACCTCTGGCGGGTTCCAGGCGAGGCTTCACCAGTCTGGGTTGGATAACGCCGGGTAATTCACTGCGTATAAAAGGAGCAAGGCCGCCGGTAATGCATATTGGCAAGGTTGAGTCGCCAATTTCATAGTCCATTGTATTTATCATGTGAGTAATATGACCGGTTGCCTGTTGCATCAATGTGCAGGCATCGGGTTCACCTGACTGGTAGAGGCGAATAACCAGCGGCGCCAGTGTTGCGAAGTCAGTAGAGTTTGCTTTCATACTCCAGTTTATAAGGCTGGAGAAATCGTTATCAAAAAGAGACAGTACTTCCCTGGTGAGAGTAGAAGGGTGAGTGCGGCCATCCTGAGCCATTGTCGTTAGATGGATGGCTTTCAGCCCCAGCCATGAACCACCGCCCTCATCGGAGAATGGAAACCCCCAGCCGCCAACACGATATTGGTTATCTCCCTTCTGGGAAAATCCAATGGTGCCGGTGCCCACGCTGACAATCATTCCGCTGGCGCCTGCATGTGCACCAAGGCAGGCGGTATAGGCATTGGATTCAACAACCAGTTTATGGAAAGGATGGGGGAGTGAATGAAAGGTCTGGAGTTCTGACTTTAGTTCGGTGCCGGAAATACCAATAGCAACTTGTAGCTTAATGTCTGGTGATGCAGTTGATAAGTGAATGGTATCCAGACTTTTATTAATTGAATCCATAATGGCTTGCCAGGCGCTGGCGGCATTATGTCCAATATAGCCGGGGCCTGACTCAGCTCTGGCCAACACCTGTCTGTTTTCATTTTCAATAACAGCGCGCGTGCGGGATGCACCGGCATCAATGCCGATATAAAGCTTTTGCATAAATTCCCATAGCGAAAGAAAAATGTTTTGCGCCACCCTCAGCCATGAAAACAGTATGTTTTCATGGCAAAATTATCAGAACGAAATCCGTTGCTTTCATTCTTTTGACGATGCATCTACAGGATAGCAACAAGATCAGGAGTGCAGGCTTATGCTAATCTGTTTTGTGCGCTTACCTCTGATGGCTTTAAATTAATACATAGAGAGCAGGTGAATGAGAAAAAAATTAACAATGCTGGTGGCAGGGTTGAGTTTTGCCACCATGGTTTCACCGTTGGTTATGGCTGTTGAAGCACCGGCACCCGCTTCGCCGGTAATGTTTGAGAAAGGTAGTGATGAGATCGGGTATCGTCATAACCTGATGGATATGCTTGGAACCTATACCGGAGCAATTGGAGCCGTTGTAAAGAAAAAATATCCCTATGAAACGGCAGAGCAGAAAAAGAAAGTAGAAGAAATTACCGTGGCTATTGCTGCGTTGGCAAAGCAGGCTGCGCTGGGTTTTGATCAGGAACTGGCTTCAGGCACCAAGGCCAGTCCTAAGATATGGAAGAATAAACCGGACTTTAACCGGAAGATGGCTGATCTGGTTGAAACCGCCAGCAATCTGCAGGTTGCGGCAGAGTACCGGCGACCTTGGCAAGTTGCAGTCCGCTTTTGGGGATTTTGCCGGTACCTGTAAAGGCTGCCATAGAGACTATAAAGATTAACCTTCCTTATATCAGAGGTATACCATACCCAATAGCGATGGTAGTGATTACTGCTGTCGCTATATAGAGTAGTGCTTGCTTTACCGCCGTTGCTTGATAGGTTTGTAACTGGGGGAGCAAGCATGTACTTATGCCCGGTAATCATTGCCGGAAGTATGTCCTGACGTTTTATCAGAGTGTAATAAAATACTGCGGCGATATGCAGGCCAATCAAAGCAAGCAGAAAGTCAAAAGATGCCCGATGAATATCCGTTATCCACTCTGCCAGATCAGAATCAATAAACCGTGATAATGGTCCCTCATACAGATACCCATCACTGGCAAACAAGCCGCTTGTGACCTGTATCAGCAATAATGATAGAAGACAGATGACGCTCCAGCTGCCAAGCGGGTTGTGTCCGGCGTGAAGCGTTCTTTGACTGAAATAGACCTTAATGTGTTTAAGGCCTAACGGGAAATTAGCAAACCGGGCATGGTGACTGCCGGCAAAACCCCACAGTAGCCGGAAGATTAATAACCCCAGCATCAGAAATCCCAGTGGGATATGAAAATCCATTTCCAGCTCTTTGCCGGTATACCAAAGCCCGCAAAATGTCAGAACCAGTATCCAGTGAAACAGGCGAATGGGTAAATCCCACACATGTGTTTTATGTTTACCATTCATTAACAATCACCTGATGGATATGGCCTGACAGTGACGTGGAAGATTAAATAATTTCGTCCAGTTGTTTACGCAATGCTGGTGGCAGTTCATTAATAACCAGCCTGCCGGAATCCGGATCATAGGTCAGCGTTGAATCTTCTAGCAGGGCGGCATCAAAGGAAAGACTGATGCCATTCCCCCGACCGCTGACACGCACCATTTTCTTTAGCTGCCTTTTTTCCGGCTGCATGCTGGTTGGCATGTCGTAATCACGCAGATTTACAAATTTGGCAAAGTTGTCGGGCTCTTCTTCACTGATATGAGCCGAGAGCGATTCAATCTCAACTGGTGCGCCAGCGTCAGCACGCTCAAGGCAGTAGTCGTATGCTTTCTGCTTGATACCGCTGGGTGTTTCGGCGGTATCACCTTCTTCGCAGAATGCATCAAGCGCTTTGACCAGCTTTTCGCTGTCGTTACGGGTATCGCCGGTTTCCTCGCAACCAATCAGGTCGCAGAAAACATCTGCCAGACGATTACCTCGCCCTGGCTTCAGCCATGAAATATAACGGCTGCTCTGTTGGTTTCCCTGCCATTCGGTCATGTTGATACGAGCTGCCAGCAGGATTTTGCTCAAATCCATATATTCTGAATCAGTGATATCCAACTGATCATTAACAGTGATACTGGTAGCGCTGGGAAGCAGAGCAATCAACAGATAGTGCGTCAGTCCAGCCTTGAAGTCGGCGAACAACAGATAGCCTGACTGTAAGGCTCCTGCCTTATTAAATTCCTCGCAGATGCCGCTGGTTAATGCAGTCGACAGTGAAAGAAGTGTTTGTTCGCCTTTAAGCATTAGATCGAGAGAAGAGGGGAAACCAGATTCTGTTTCCGGATTAAAGCGACCATGGGCTTTTGGTGTGCGGGTATTATAGCGCTCAGCCAGATCGGCAAGCATGCTTTCCAGTGATGGGGTTATAGTCAGAGGAGCGTCACGCAGACGCAGGGCTAATGCACCTGCTGCGGCATCAATTTTTAATTCGTGAAGAATAATTGACTGAATGGTCATGGCTTAGAAATTCCGTATCAGCTGCACAGTGAACATAACCGCTAATGGTAACAGAGCCCCGGCTTTATGTTCATGTTTGTCTGGATACTGCATTCATTCGACCACAGAAGCGATGCCAGAGCGTTGGCCATAACCAGAACATCCAGAGTGCTGCGATCAATCCTCTTATATAAATCCCGAGATAATAAGGAGCAACATAATGTGATGAGGGAATCAGATCCCCACCGCCATACCAGATCAGAGATAATCCGCATAATCCGGCTGCCGACATGCATATTTTGGATGCAATGCCTTCTATCTGATAGAACTGCTTTTGCTCCCAGAGCATACTGGCCCCTGCACAGAAGCCAAACAGCATGGCTGCATTGTTAATGGCAATATGTAACCTGAAGGGAGCAATAGGTATTCCGCCGGGGTGAACACTCTGGGCATTACTCATCCACTCCATGCTGGGGATTGTCCATTGATGAATCCATTGCATAAACAATGTGGTTGCCGGAATAATAAATGAAACCAGCCACAAGCAGGTTATCCGGCGACCTGGAGAGAATGATGTAAACCATCGGGTAACCGGTTTTTCCAGCCTGATTAAAAGCAGCAGCATAATCAGCCCGATAGTCCATCCGGAAAGTACCTGGTAGGGGAAGTGAACGGCAAGATAAATCCGTGACAGACCAATCAGCAGGATTATCCCCCCCAGGCATAACCACAGCCAGGGCCATTCAAACAATGTCATAACCCGCCCCCAAACCACAACAGATTGCTGAGAATGACCGGAAGGCATACCAAATCCTTTTTCAATAGCTACTTTGCCCGCATCAGAAAGGCTCAGTTCCGGATAGACCCAGTATGGGCGGGGTCCCTGAAAAACCTGCCGCAAGGTTTCACAAATACCACCACTGATAAACAGCCCGCAGGCGATGCGTAGTCCATGAGCCGGCTTGAAGCACCAGTAAGTCAGTGCAATCAGCAGGAAGAAGCATTCATCAGAGCCCAGCAGAGTGATGCTCTGCATTAGTTCACCCCAGTCCGGGCGGCGAATGAGCTCAATCAGTTGCATATTCCAGTCCTGCATGCGCTTGCTCTCCGGTGGGGGAATTGCTCAGGAGTAGTCAAGGATAGTCAAGAATCTCTCGTTTTGACCGCTACAAATAGAGGCGGGTAAAGGGATTCAACCAATTGACCTCGGATGGTTTTGTACGGTTATGGATAAGACGGATAAAAAGAGTTGGCAGGTTAAAAAGGTTACTCAGGCAGAACCCTCGGTTTCTTCGCTGAAAGGTAAAGGTGACGGTGCTGTTAATGAGGTAAAGGGATTCACGCCCAAGCCTTTTTCCCTGTTATCCCGGCTGTGGTTGCAGTTGAAGCATAAGTTTCAGGGGCAGCCCAATACCCGGCAGGTTCGAATTCTTAGAGATGTCTCAGTACGTTACCTGCGCGGCCATGTTCAGTCTGTTGAGGTCGGCCTGGAAAAAATTACAGCAGCAGAGAAGGCTGTTGCCAGAGGTGAGGAGGCCGAAGCCCGCACGCTGTTTGCAGAAGCTATCCGTATGGATTGCGATACCCGGCTGCAGCACAGAATGTTGATGCTTGGTTGTGAGTATCAGGGAGACCGCATACTTCAGTCACTGGCAGAATCATTGTTTGAGATGCTTGCAACACTGCATCTTCCCGGAGCACTTGAGCGTTTTGCCGGCCCCACCGATTCGCTGGCAGCTGATGGTGAGCGGATACTGGTGAGTCCCAGAGTGTCTGCTGAAGCCCGTTTTCGTTTGGGGGTGCTGCATTACCATAAAGGAGTCGAGGGTTATCCCAGAGCGGCAGCCTTGCTGGAGGCATCAAAACCTCACGATGATCAGTTATGCGCTGAGCGGGACTACCTGCTGGCGATGATTCATTTATACCGTGCCCCGAAGGAAGATAATAAGGCTGCATTCATTGCCAAGGCCAGGCAGCTGCTTAATAGTGCTGCACTGAATGGCTATACCCCTGCTTTGAGTCAGCTGGAAGCTATGAGCTAAGGGTTGCTCAAGAGTGCTATTCTAGTGCTATTCTGGAGCAGTGGCTTTAGGTTCTGTTAATAACATCCAATATATAAATTCAAAGGTTGAATGCGGATATTATGGCTGTTCTCGACATCGTGATGGATCCGGCACCCGTGCTGCGTCAGGGTACTGAGCCAGTAACCGAGTTTGATGATGACCTGCAGCGTCTGATCGACGATATGCTGGAAACCATGTATGAAGTGAATGGTGTGGGTCTTGCCGCTCCCCAAATAGGTGTTGCGCTGCGTCTGGCAGTCATGGATGTCACCATGGAGCGTAATGAGTCTTATGTGTTGATTAATCCTGAAGTTGTTGAGCGCCGGGGTGAGCAGCTGATGGCTGCAGGCTGCCTTTCTGTGCCGGGAGCCTATGACAAGGTTGAGCGAGCTGAGTGGGTTAAGGTAAAGGCGCAGGATCGTCACGGCGAATGGTTCGAAATTGAAGGTGAGGGGCTCAAGGCGGAATGTTTACAGCATGAGATTGACCACCTTGATGGAAAATTGTTTCTGGATCATTTGTCTCCTCTGAAGCAGCGCCGTTTGCGGGAAAAAATGAAAAAGACCCTCAAAACCCGCAAACGCAGGCAGAGCTAACGGCGGGTATTAAATACGTATTCAGTGTTCTTATATGTAGCTGTTGCTATTTCTTCTATTGATTCCTCTCTTAAATCATTGAGTGCCTGCAGGATTGCAGGCAGACGCTCAGGCGTATTTCGCTCCCCCTGGAAACCATTCAGAGGCATATCGGGTGCATCTGTTTCCAGTACTATGGCATCAAGAGGCAGGCTGGCTGCCAGTTTTCTGGTCTTTGTCGCGCGGGGGTATGTTATCCCTCCGCCAAGCCCCAGTTTGAAGCCCAGCTCAATATACTGATGTGCCTGCTGCTCACTCCCTGAGAAGGCGTGAACGATTCCTCCTTTGCTGGCTTTTTGGCTGCGTAGCCTTTTCAGTACTTGGTCATGTGATTTTCTGGCATGAATGATAACGGGGAGGTTGTGTCTGGCAGCCAGCTCAAGCTGTCCGCTAAACAATTGATCCTGAAGCTGAAAGTCCGGAGCGCCGACCCAATAGTCTAATCCGATCTCACCAACAGCGACGATGTTGGTATTTCGTTGTTGTAAAACATTATCCAGAACCTTCAGGTCGGATAATGAGTGACTCTCTGCAAACCACGGGTGCAGTCCAAGTGCGCCATATAGAGAAGGCATTGAAGTATTGCTGTCGACATCCTCCAGTAGTCTGAAGAGCCTTGACCATGCTGCGCGTGATACTGCGGGTATCATAATGGCGCTGATACCCTGCTCAAGGCACCGCTTGAGCACTAGTGCACGGTCAGAGTCAAAGGCTTCGAAATCAAGGTGACAGTGACTGTCAAATAATGAAATCGAGTTGATGTGCATATCCTGAGACGTCTGTTTTTGAATGTCAGGCATTAATAAAAGTCAAATAGGCATTGGGTAATTAAATATTAAATCAATATGCCCTGTAATGCTGGTGATTTCTTAAACGTATTTATAGCTTTTATTATTATATCCTGAATCCGTGACTTCTTGATTATAGAGAAGCTTTTTCATCCCATGGATTCAGACCTACAGAATAGGGTTATGTTTTTTTGAAACTTGCCAGAGAATGGTAAAGCAAAGTCAAAAAAATCAGCATGTATTTAAATGATGTTGGGGAATTTCAACCCTGAATATGAATGAAATCCTGCCAGCATAAGCAGCATCTCTCCATTCAACCGTTAAAAGAATAGGATCAGCTAACAGAGCTGTTTTTCAGGAAAGAGCCCCATGAAGGCGGATAATCCGGGACTGTGACGACCAAAACGCAGAATAAACTGACGACCTCGTTCTAATAATCGCGCTGACTGGTAGATCAGTTCCTGCATAACTGTCTTAATTCTACGACGCTGCGCTTTGTGACGAACAGGTGATTTAGGGCCGGTCAGGCAGGTTTGCCCCATGTAACGTAAAATGTTGTAAGCCACCGCACCAAGGCACATTACAAGATCATTGGTATCAAATTTTCCTGAAGGCAGTCTTTCAAGATCCATGTCAGTCTTGAACTCACTGTGAAACTGTTCGCTGGTCGCATGATCTTCATAAAGCAATATGACATTATCATCACTATATTCAGCCTCATCTAGTGTCGTCCACCAACCCTCCAGCTCGTAGTCCGGTGCTAAAAAATACTGACCAACCGAGTCGGTAGTACGCTTGATAATACGGATAATAAGCCGTTGTTGGCCGTAGTCGGTTTCATGGATGATCGAGAGTGTCGCACAGGTTTTTCCAGGGCGAAGCTCATCCCACTGCACGCCTTTTTCCTCAAAGGTTGGCAGCCAGGCAGTAACGGTATATTGCTTGCGTGGATTGAGCTTGATTATGTGATCAACATTGCTGTGATCCGCTATCTCTCTGCGAGTGTCTTCTGCGTCATGCCCGCTGTCGAGTCGCAGTAATACCGAGGTCCGGGTTACGCGACGAAGTCTGTGCAATACCGTGTTCAGGAAAGGTACAAAATCATTCTGGGAATGTTGTGAGCCAGGGCGAAGCTCAGCTCCTATGCACCATCCTTCTTTCCCTACATAAGACATAATCGGGGCGAAGCCATGGAAGTGTTTGTATGTCCACTGAGAACCTTCTTTTTGGGTTCTGCTGTTATCTTGCGGAGTAACGTCTATATCCAGTGGGATATGCTGAAGGTGATCCAGTTCTTTTGAAAGCGGAGAGATCGGCGCGCCCAGTTCCAACAACAGTTCGGGAAGCGCTTCTTCAATTAACGGAATCAGTTGGGTGGCATCTTCATTAAAACGCTGGCGAAGCCGGCTGGCGGACGGCATTTGTTTAATGCCCATGCTGCGCTTGAACCAATCATCATGGCGATAATTATCAATGGCATCAAAATCAGTTTTGCCTAAGGCCAACAGGCCGATAAAAGCTCGAACCAGATCAATATTAGGGATGCCATGGCGCTTCTTGATAGAACGCAATGACTTTTTTAAAGATGTTTTCTTGTTCAGGGCATCACCGACAAAGCACAGACCCGCTGCCGGAGTATAAAATTCCGTGTCGGATTGCTCAAATTTTAGTTCCACAAAAATTCACTTATATGGTGAAAATCTAGATGAGCAAATATTAGCCTACATATGCTGCTATTACTGGCTTTTTGGCAAATTCAATGGCCACGAACTCACGGATTCAGGTATATTTAAATGTTTTTAATTAATTGGAATTTGATTTCACCTTGCAGAATGTAACGGTCATGTTAATAAATTGATTGTTGGCAATATTTTTATTTCTTACTTAAAAATTGATTATTTTTGGTTCCGAAGCTTGCTTCAGATCAATACGCAGCTTTCTAGGTAGGAGCACTATTGTTCCCGAACTGAACGCTTGAATTGAGTTGGTTGACGGGACGCCTACCTAGTTGCATCTACTTAGATTTCGTCGTCAATCAGTAACGACTGGTTAGTGGATCGGAAAAGAAATAATGTCAGAGATCTATGACGTCATCATTGTTGGTGGCGGCGCTGGTGGCTTGTCTGCTGGTGTATATTGTGCCCGCGGTAAAATGAAAACTCTGTTGCTGGAAGCCAGCAGCAATACCGGCGGCCAGTGTGCAAAAACATCTGAGCTGGAAAATTATCCTGGCATTATTGAATCAACTGGTCCGGCGCTGATGGATAAATTCCGCGCTCACTGTGAAAAGTTCGGCGTTGAATTCAAGCGCGACATGGTAACCGGCCTGGAAACTGAAAAAGACGGTTTCCTGAAAAAAGTAACCACCCGCAGCGGTGAAACCCTGCTGGCCAAGAGTGTCATTATCGGCACCGGTGCTAACCCACGCATTCTGGGTATCAAGGGTGAGAAAGAATTTACTGCCAAGGGCGTATCTTACTGCGCAACCTGCGATGCAGACTTCTATGAAGACCTGGATATCGTAGTCGTCGGCAGCGGTAACACAGCAGTAGAAGAGTCTGTGTTCCTGACCAAGTTCGTGAATAGCGTCAAGATGGTCGTACTGCACGACGAAGGTGTTCTGGATGCAGACCGTACTGCCCAGGAACAGGCTTTCGCTAACGACAAGATTTCCTTTATCTGGAACTCCTGTGTAGACGAAATCTGCGGCGACGATCTGGTAAACGGCGTTAAGGTTAAAAACCTGAAGACCGGCGAAATCACTGATGTAGAATGCGACGGCGTATTCATGTTCGTTGGTACTGTACCAAACACCGGTTTCCTGGAAGGCACTATTGATCTGGCTAAAGGCGGCTACATCAAAGTAGACCAGATGCAGGAAACTTCTATGCCGGGCGTATTTGCTGCCGGTGACGTATGTGACAAATTCCTGCGTCAGGTAGTGACTGCAGCAGGTGACGGCGCAGTAGCAGCCGTAGCTGCAGAGCGTTACATCCAGGAAGAAGAGCACTGGACTGAGTCCGTACTGGAAGCCAAGAACGACACACTGGTTGCGTTCTGGAGCCCGGTTGATCAGAAGAGCATCGAACTGATGCCAAGCCTGGAAAAGATTGCAGCTGATAAAGGTGTCAAGCTGGTAACCGTAGACACTTACAAGAGCCAGAACATTGCTGGCCGCTACGAAATCAGCCAGATTCCTACAGTCGTTCGCTTCAGCGACGGTGAGCCGGCCAAGCGCCTGGAAACACCGGCAGCGGACCAACTGGAAACTCTGTTTTCCTGAAAGGCAGGGTTCTGCAAGAAACAACAAATTAGTCGCGATCAGTTTGGTCGATTGTTTCTGACTGATCGCCTGGTTTAATCGGGATAGTGGGGGAATATGATGATTGAAGTAGGCAAAGCTAATTTTGACGAAGAAGTTAAGCAGCACGAAGGTGTTGTCATGGTTGACTTCTGGGGTGAGAGCTGCGGTCGCTGCATGGAACTGATGCCAGACGTAGTGGCACTGTCCGAAAAGTACAGCGAGCAGATGAAGTTCACCAAGCTGAATATTGCTGGTAACCGTCGTGTAGCTATGGGTCAGGGCGTTATGGGTCTGCCATCCATGGTCTTCTACAAGAACGGTGAGAAGCTGGAGCACCTGTCCGGTGAAGAACTGGACGCTCAGCAGATCGAAGAAGCTATTAAGAAGTACATCTGATAACAGATTGCTTCGAAAGAATTTTAAAAATTTCCGTCCTGGGGTTTTTAAAAAGAAATAACAGATTTTAAATGAACGTAACTGCTTATTGAGGATCTGTTATTTCGCTGCCGGATTCAGCTGCTAATAAAGAGTTGATGAAAGTGTTTTAAGGTGATTTCCTGATTCAGGAAATTGAATGTTGTTTTCGCTTATTGCGATTCTTTCAAGGTCAGATATCCATGCTGAATGCCAAGAAAGTCGTAATACTCGGTGATCGCGACGGCGTACCTGGTCCAGCCATTGAAGAATGTGTGAAGACCGCCGGTGCAGAAGTTGTTTTCAGTACCACTGAGTGTTTCGTCTGAACTAGCGCAGGCGCAATGGACCTCGAGAATCAGAAGCGGGTCAAGGAATTGTCCGAAAAGTACGGTGCCGAGAACGTAGTAGTCGTTCTGGGTGGCGCAGAAGCTGAAGCCTCCGGCTTGGCTGCTGAGACCGTAACTAGCGGCGACCCGACTTTTGCAGGTCCGTTGGCCGGAGTCCCGTTGGGACTTCGTGTACACCACATCGTAGACGTAGAAATCAAGGAAGAAGTTGACGCTGACGTTTACGAAGAACAGGTTGGAATGATGGAAATGGTTATGCCGGTTGACGAGATCGTCGCCGAAGTTAAGGAATACCGCGACAAGTTTTGCAAATTCCTTTGATAGCCATTAACCCGGAAGTTGTGCTGAGCCGTTAAGGTGAGTGCCTCTGACGTTTATCTGTCCAACCTGCATCGATTCAGATAAACGACAGAACCTTGCCCGGCACCTGCAAGGGTGCCAGGTTCAGTCCAGCGGATGGGGTAGAGTATTCAGGCAATGATTCAGGTTATATAACAGGGATTATTGTCTGGATATTATCCGGAGATTATTTCGGCGTAATAAACCAAAATCTGATTCTTTTAACCAACAGTTTTAATGAATTAAATTACCTAACTTATTCATTCAGATTTTTGGCTGGTTAACTCAGCTTTCAGGTTTGCCGAATAATTAATTTTGACGACTTGTACTCCGATGGTCCCACGATCAAATTGGTGAAATCCTACGACTACAGCTTCATTATGGTCGCGAAAGACACCAGCCATGTGTCGCTTTATGAGGCTGTCGATGAGATGGACATCGCCGGTAAGGTCACACGTTATGAATTCACCGATGAAGACGGCTACCGGCATTGGTTCCGGTTCATCAATGGCGTTCCCATCAACAAATCCCATCAGGATATTCTGGTCAACTACCTTGAGTACGTGGAAATCAGCCCCAATGACAAGAAGTACACCAATACCTGGGTGACTGATATTGAAATCACCAAAGAAAGCGTGGCAAAAATCATGCGAGGAGGACGCGCTAAGTGGAAAATAGAGAATGAGACGTTTAACACACTGAAAACACAAGGCTACAACCTGGAACACAACTACGGGCACGGTAAAATGCACCTGGCGACTAACTTCGCCAGCCTGACGTTTACCGCCTTCCTTATTGACCAAATCGAGCAGCTTGCCTGCCCTCTTTTTCAAAAAGCGTTATCAATTAAAAGACTAATTGGGGATTAATTAACACGCTGTTAATTAGCAAATCCCTGACGGCTTCCCTGTTGGAGTTTTCTGCCGTGAACTACCCCGTTATTAAAGGCACCAGCTATGTGCTGGCCCACACCCCAGATTTTATTCCTTTCGGCTCTACTCAGGTATTTGCCAAAAAAGCAGGCGATAATGAGTACGTTTCTGAGCTGAAAAATCACCAGCGTAGTTTTGAAGAAGTGGTTGCCTATCCGGCTAACCAGTGCTTCATCGGTAACATCACTCCAGAAGCTCTCGAAGCAACTCCGGCTCCCTGGTACGAAAACCAGATGGAAGCTGCAGAGCGTACCGGTCGCTTCGGTGAAATCATGCCTCAGGACGAATTCTTCGCCCTGCTGAAGCATTCCGACGTATTTGACCTGGTTAAGCTGACACCTGAATTCATTGAACACGCTAACGAACTGCTGGCCAAGCACTCACTGCTGAGCCACGTTGTTCTGAATGCTGAAAAAGACGCTATGTCCCAGGCCGAGATGCTGGCACTGGTAGAAGACCACATTGCTGAACCACTGACCCGTAACGGTGAGCTGGTAGGTTGTGTCAAGCGTGCTCACGACGAAGACGAAAACCTGAGCGCTCACATCATTCTGGAAAACCTGAGCGTTAAAGCTTCTGGTGTTCTGGCAGCACTGCACCTGAAAAATCAGGGCATCAACATGGCTGACGTCGATTACATCATCGAATGTTCTGAAGAAGCCTGTGGCGACATCAACCAGCGTGGTGGTGGTAACTTCGCGAAAGCAATCGGCGAAATGATTGGCTGTGACAATGCAACCGGCAGCGACCTGCGTGGTTTCTGTGCGGCACCTGCTCACGCCCTGATTCACGCTGCAGCTCTGGTTAAAGGTGGCGTATTCAAAAATGTAATGGTTGTTGCCGGCGGCGCGGTTGGCAAACTGGCCCTGAACGGCCGTGACCACATCAAGAAAGGTGTTCCTGTACTGGAAGACTCTCTGGCCGGTTTCGCTACCATCGTGACTGAAAGCGACGGTGTTAGCCCAATCGTCAACACTGATGTTGTGGGTCGTCACACCATCGGTACCGGTTCTTCTCCTCAGGCCGTTATGACCAGCCTGATCTCTGCTCCGCTGAAGCGCGTTGGCCGCACTATTCCGGATGTAGACAAGTTCTCCACTGAAATGCAGAACGCTGAAATCACCAAGCCTGCGGGCGCGGGTGACGTTCCTGAAGCGAACTACAAAATGATCGCTGCTCTGGCGGTTAAAGAAGGTCAGCTGGAACGTAAAGAGCTGATGAACTTTGTTAAGAAGCACGGCATGCCTGGTTTCGCACTGACTCAGGGTCACATTCCTTCCGGCGTCCCTTTCCTGGGTCACGGTCGTGACGCGATCATAAACGGCGATATCAACAGCTTCATGGTAGTCGGCAAGGGCAGCCTGTTCCTGGGTCGTATGACCAACCAGTTCGACGGTATCTCCACACTGGTTGAAAAGAACAACGGCATTGCTGCTGACGCTGGTTTCGATGGCGACGAAGCACGCAAGCTGGTTTCTGAAGCAATGAAAGACGTTGCTGCACGTATGCTCGAAAAAACTGCCAGAGCCGAACAAAAAGCGGAGCAGGAGTAAGCGACATGGCTAATCAACAGCTCAATGAAGCTCTGGCCAGCGCTTTCAACGACATGGCCGAAGGTCTGGTCAGCGGCAGTTTCGGACGCAAAAAGCGTATCGGTCTGACCCTGATCGGCAGCGAGCACGGTGCTGAAGAACTGATCCGTGCAGCTGAACTGGCTGCTCGACAGTATGCTGACATCGAGCCGGTTCTGATCGGCGACGTAGAAGAAGCGCCTTTCGAACTGCATCAGGTTAAAGACCTGCACGAAAGCCACCAGGTTATGGAAGCGCTGCTGGACGAAGGCAAGATTGATTCCTGCGTCACCGTACACTACAGCTTCCCGCTGGGTGTAAGCACCGTAGGCAAGGTTATCACTCCGGCGTTTGGTCGCGAGATGATTCTTGCAACCACCACCGGCACCAGCGACACCGTTCGCAACATTGCCATGGTGAAGAATGCTATCGCCGGTATCGCACTGGCAAAAGCCACCGGTATTGCTGAACCGACTGTTGGCATCCTGAACGTAGACGGCGCTGCGCCGGTAGAACGTGCGCTGCGTCAGCTGATCGACAACGGTTATCCGATCCGCTTCACCGAATCTGCCCGTGCAGACGGCGGTGCGCTGATGCGCGGTAACGACCTGCTGCAGGGCGTTCCCGATGTCATGGTCGCAGACAGCCTGACCGGCAACCTGATGATGAAGGTGTTCTCTTCCTACACAACAGGCGGCAGCTACGAAGCACTGGGTTACGGCTATGGCCCGGGTCTGGGTGAAGGCGTTGAACGTCAGATCGGTATTATTTCCCGCGCTTCCGGCGCGCCGGTTATCGCCGGTGCCATGCGCCTGATGGCTGACGGTGTTCAGGGTGACCTGATCGACCTGTACCACCGTGAAGTACGTCACGCGGAAGAATGCGGACTGGCTGATGTCCTGCAGGGACTGAAACCAAAAGCAGCGGCAGCACCGACTGAAGCTGTGACTGCACCGCCAGAGAAAGTGACTGACGGTGAGATCAATGGTGTCGATATCCTGGATATCGAAACCGCCCGCGACGCCCTCTGGGGTAAGCAAATTTTCGCACGCACCGGCATGGGATGCACCGGTCCGGTTGTCATGGTGGCAGCTGATGATCTGGATGCAGCCAAACAGGTGCTCAAAGATTCCGGATTTATCGCTTGATTGAGTGGGTGACCAGTGTCGTAAGGCACTGGTTGCCACTTTGAAAGCTTTTCAGGAGAGTGTAATGAAACTAGAGATTGGAAATATCCATGTGAAGGAGCTGGCGTTTGGCGAGAACGCTGCTCTTTCCTCCGGTCGCGTAGAAATCAACCGCGAAGAGCTGGTTGGTTTCATCCGTGAACTGGATCACCGTATTACTGAAGTGAAGCTGGACATCGCCCTGCCAGGCGAAAAGACCCGCATCATGCCGGTTAAAGACGTTATTGAGCCTCGCGTTAAGGTTGAAGGCAAGGGCGCTATGTTCCCTGGCCGTAACCCGGGCGAAGAAGACATCGTTGGTGAAGGCCGCACCCACGTCCTGAAGGGCATGGCTGTTGTAACCACCGGTAAGGTTGTTGGTTTCCAGGAAGGCATCATCGACATGTCCGGTACTGGCGCGGAGTACACTCCGTTCTCCAAGACCCTGAACCTGGTTATCACCTGCGAAGTTGAAGAGTCCTGCAACCAGTACGAGCACGAACAGATCCTGCGTACCGTAGGTCTGGAAACTGCCCGTGAAATCGGCAAGCTGGCTAAAGCTGCTGAAGCAGACGAAGTTAACACTTACGAAACCAAGCCAATTCTGGAACAGGCTGCTCAGTACCCTAACCTGCCTAAGGTTGGTTACGTTTACATGCTGCAGTCCCAGGGTCTGCTGCACGACACCTACCTGTACGGTGTTGACGTGAAGAACATTGTTCCGACTCTCCTGTACCCGACTGAGGTTATGGACGGCGCAATCTTCTCCGGTAACTGTGTATCTGCCTGTGACAAGAACCCGTCTCTGGTTCACCAGAACAGCCCGGTTATCCACGAGCTGTACAAGCACCACGGTACTAAGTACAACTTCATGGGCGTTATCGTAACCAACGAAAACGTAACCCTGGCTGACAAAGAGCGTTCCTCTAACTGGGTAACCAAGCTGGCTGTACAGCAGGGCTGGGATGCAGCAGTTGTTTCCGAAGAAGGTTTCGGTAACCCTGACGCTGACCTGGTTATGAACTGCAACAAGCTGGAAGGTGCTGGCATCAAGACCGTCCTGCTGACCGACGAATACGCTGGTAATCAGGGTGAGTCCCAGTCTCTGGCTGACTCCACTCCTAAGGGCGATGCAGTTATCTCCAATGGTAACGCCAACATGATCGTTGAACTGCCTGCTATGGATCGTCTGATCGGTCACGATACCTACGTCGACATGATCGCCGGTGGTACTGAAGGCTCCCTGCGTGCTGACGGTTCTATCCGCATCGAGATTCAGGCTATCACCGGTGCGACCAACGAACTTGGTTTCCACAACCTGACTGCACGTCAGGGCTAAGGTTGCTTTAAAAGAGATTGGGGATAAGATACGACATGCGTATTCTACATTACATTAACCAGTTCTTCGGACAGAAGGGCGGTGAAGAGGCGGCTAACCACCCCATCGAGTTGGTGGAAGGTCCTGTTGGTCCTGGCGGCGCGCTGAACAACCTGCTGGGCGAAAAAGCTGAAATCACTCACACTATCATCTGTGGTGACAGCTACTTCAACGAAAACGAAGGCGTTGCTGTTATGGGCATCGCTGAGATCATCGATCAGGTCAAGCCTGACATGATCGTTGCCGGTCCTGCGTTCAACGCTGGCCGTTACGGTGTAGCCTGTGGCCGTGTTGGTAAGCTGGCTGCTGAAAAAGGTCTGCCATGCATCACCGGTATGTACCCTGAAAACCCGGGTTACGACCTGTACAAGCAGACTGCTTACATGGTTGAAACCAAGAACAGCGCTGCTGACATGCGTTCCGCTCTGCCTAACATGGCCAAGCTGATCGCTTCCTTCATCGAGAAGGACGGTAAGCTGGGTATGCCTGCAGAAGAAGGCTACATGCCTCGCAACCTGCGTGTGAACATGTTTGCTGAAAAGCGTGGCGCAGCGCGTGCTGTTGACATGCTGATCGCCAAGCTGGGCGGCGAAGAGTTCACCACCGAATACCCAATGCCTGTATTCGACCGTGTTGAGCCTTTCAAAGCGCTGGCTTCCCTGAAAGATGCCAAGATCGCTCTGGTAACTTCCGGTGGTGTTGTACCTAAGGGTAACCCGGATCGCATCGAATCTTCTTCCGCTCAGAAGTACGGTGAGTACTCCATCGAAGGTATCTTCGATCTGACCGAAGAGTCTCACGAAACTGCACACGGTGGTTACGACCCCGTTAAGTGTAACGAGAACTCCGACGTGGTTCTGCCAGTTGACGTTCTGCGTGATCTGGAAAAAGAAGGTTTTATCGGTTCTTTGCATAACACTTTCTACTCCACTGTTGGTAACGGTACTTCCGTATCCAACTCCAAGAAGTTCGGCGCCGAGATTGCTCAGAAACTGCTGGATGCCGGGGTATCCGCAGCTATTCTGACCTCCACCTGAGGCACCTGCACGCGTTGCGGTGCAACGCTCGTTAAAGAAATCGAGAAAGTAATGCCAGTTGTTCACATTGCAACTGTAGTACCTATCTCTCAGACTGTTGGTGCGAACCGTATCGTTCCGGCTATCGCCATCCCTCACCCACTGGGTGATCCTAAGATGGACAAGGTTGAAGAGAAACTGGTGCGTCGCCAGATGGTAGAAAAGGCTCTGAACTCCTTGACTACTGAAATTGAAGATCAGACTGTCTTCTAATTGAAAAAAGCCCCTGAGTGGAAACACTCAGGGGCTTTTTTTATCTGTTGTTTTTATCTGTTTTTTTATTCTTTTTAATATTAATTTAATTGTATTAGCTGAGTTTAAAAAATAAGCATTAATTAAATAAAATACTTTTCCAATTATGCATATTGAAAACAAAAATTGATCTTTGCCAAATAAATAAATTTGACAATATCGCTTAATTTAAAACGTATTTAAAAATACTATAAAACTGTCTTCTGCCTAAACAACAAGCCCCTCCTGTTAATAACAGTTTATGGCAGACCCGCAACATAATTAATAAATGCCGAAACAAGGTATCGCGGGAATCAAGTTAAGAGACACGAAAAGAATTTAATAACTAGTCCATAAGGGGGCTCACCGTGGATGCCATAATGTCGTTAGTCAATTCACTCAACGGAATTCTCTGGGGATATCTGTTGATTTTCCTGCTTTGCGGCACAGGAATCTATTTCACCGTTAAACTGCGCTTTGTGCAGGTTCGTCATTTCACCCGTTCGATTCGTTATGCTGTTTTCGGTACCAAGAAAGGTCAGGAAGCTGACGAGAAAGGCATGAGTTCTTTCCAGTCGCTGACCACCGCTGTTGCCGCTCAGGTGGGTACCGGCAACCTGGCTGGTGCTGCAACCGCGATTGCTGCCGGTGGACCGGGTGCAATCTTCTGGATGTGGCTGACTGCCTTCTTCGGTATGGGTACTATCTTTGCCGAATCTGTGCTGTCTCAGGTTTATAAAGAAGACGTCAATGGTCAGACCCGTGGTGGTCCGGCTTATTACCTGACTAAAGGTGTTGGCAGCAAGGCGCTGGGTGCGTTCTTTGCGGTCACCATTATTCTGGCGCTGGGCTTTATCGGTAACATGGTACAGGCCAACTCCATCGGTGCAGCCTTCGAGAATGCTTTCAATCTGCCGCCTCTGGCAGTCGGCATCGTGGTTGCCATTATGGCGGGTATGATCTTTAACGGTGGCGTAAAAGCTATCGCTGCCTTCACCTCTAAAGCCGTTCCTGTGATGGCGATCATGTACATTGTGGGCAGTCTGTTTATTCTGCTGACTAACCTGGAAGCCGTAGCTCACGGTTTCAAGATGATCTTCATCGGTGCTTTTGACCCAATGGCCGCCACCGGTGGTGTACTGGGTGCAACCATTAAAGAAGCCGTTCGTTACGGTGTATCCCGCGGTCTGTTCTCTAACGAAGCTGGTATGGGTTCTACCCCACACGCTCACGCGGTTGCTAAAGTTGACCACCCTGTACAGCAGGGCAATGTAGCGATGTTCGGTGTATTCTTCGACACCTTCGTAATCCTGACCATCACCGCGCTGGTGATCCTGACTGTGCCCATTGACGGTTCTGTTACCGGTATCGAGCTGACCCAGATGGCCTTTACTGCAGGCATGGGCTCCTTCGGTGGTATCTTTATCGCGATTGCGCTGTTGTTCTTCGCTTTCTCTACCATCGTGGGTTGGTACTTCTTCGGTGAAGCTAACGTGCGCTTCCTGTTCCGCAAAAATGGTGACAAGGCGGTTAAGATTTACGGCCTGATCGTTATGCTGTTTATCGTACTGGGCTGCACACTGAAGGTAGAGTTCGTATGGGAACTGGCGGATATGTTTAACGGCATCATGGTACTGCCTAACCTGGTTGGTCTGTTGCTGCTGGCTAAAGTTGTAAGCTCCAAGCTGAAAGACTTTGAAGACAAGTTCCTGCCTGAAAATGAAGGTGAAACCGGTAAGCCTGCTGAACAGCACTAATACCCGTTAATCCTTTGGTTTGAATAAATAGAGCTGCTAAAGCAGCTCTATTTATTTTGGTACAAGTAGATAAGCCAGTTATTCAGTCAGACTAGATGGATCTTCAGGAATATCTTTGTACTTGGCAGGTATAAGAGCACGGTAATAATCCGCATGACAGTCATCCATGTTCATTAACAACAATCTGATGCAATGATCTTTGGTTAGTCCAGCATAGCCGGGAATAAATAGTGGCTGGAGCTGCAGTTTTTTTTGCTTCAGATGAATTTCGAGCCTTGACAAGCTTATGTATCCCGTTTGCAGAACCACTAACGGTTTGCCTGTTTCGATTAAATTGATCAGCATTTCCACGCAAGGTTGTGCAGCAAGGAAGTAACTGCTCAAAATCCGTAGGCGGCATCACCCATGAGCCGGGCAGATTTATCCCGCACCACGTCTGACAGTCTGGGAATCATCTGGGTTCCGCAGATTCTATCTTTTAGATAGTTGGAGAAGGATATGCCGTGCAGCCTGCATGTTTTTTTCAGGCTTGCAAATGTATCCCGGCAACGCTGACCGAGATGACTTCGAGTGCCACCACTGATCTTTTGTCGTTTCACGTACTCCCTGATTTGCCGCTCACTCAGGTTATTATGAAGTGGCAGCCATGGATACTTTAGTATCAGCAATAACTCCTCCCGTGCCCGGTGAAGCTTACCCAGGACAGCACGAAGGTCAGGATAGTCAGACTGTGTCGCCACCCAGTGATTAAAATCCTGTTCAATCTGCGCCTTCCGTATGGCTGTCGGCGCTTGGCAATAGGTCTCAATATCGTCGTATATATGCCAGAACTGCTTTTCCATCCAGTCACGGGCAGCCCGTTCCTGCTTATTGGCAGGGATCAGCTTTGCCAGTGGGCGGCTGGCATGGAACCAGCACAGGGAATGTTCAAACGCCGTGTCAAACTGCCGGGCACCGTCACTGTGGATGACCATGGCTTCAGGGCAGCCGTTGTTTAACAGGCCTGCCTTGAGAACAGCCTCTGTCGCTTTACGACGCTGCTCTTTGGCAAAGAGTTTATGGTCATCCAGAAAGGCTTTCCAGGCAGCTTCGTTCAGAAAGTGGATTTCCCCATAAGCAGACAAGGTATCAATCCACCTGTCAGCCATTTCTACCTGCTTCATATAACTGAGTGCAGCCGGGTTCAGGATATGAGAGCGACGCTTTCCCTGAAGCAGGGTCAGGAAATTAATGCGGCTTTTGCTGTCGGTTGAAGAAAATACGGTAAAAGTGTCGTTACCGATTACCGTGCAATAGCCGTTTTTTCCATCATGTCGAGCACCTGTGTCGTCTACAAGCAGCATACGGGAACAGGCAATACCTGTTTCGAGAATATCTTCCCGCTCCTGATGAAACAGCTCATGCCCCTGCGTCAGTAAGGCATTGAGTTTGCCCTCAGAGATTGGGCAGCCATGGCTGTGCAACCAGTCAAGCAACAACGGTTGGGTAACACTACAGGAATGATAAAGATCCAGCACCATGGATCTGAGGTTATCACCGAAGCGACCTTTTATATGGATAGGCAACGGTGCAATGACAGTCTGACCTTCAGGGGTAAGCCATACTTCGCGACGGTAGCGTGTTGTCGTGAACTCCAGATTCACATCAACATGGGTAAAATCCTGATAGCCTTTGCGCTTCCAGTTATCCTGTACACCCGCTGCCGGGCAAATTTCCTCACGAACAGAAGAAGGAGAAGGCTTGGCTGTGCGACCCGGTTCCGGTGATCGGGAACGTTTGCTCCTGGGTGGCGTTTCAGCTGGCGACGTTGACTGACTGTCCTTATTTTCAACGTCTTCCGACGTTTTTTTGTTCGGGCGAATTTTTGGTTGCCCCTTGAGTTTTTTAAGGTGCCGGATTTCCTCGCGCAGGGCGGTATTTTCGGCTGTCAGCTTATTGATTTTGTCGAGTAGCGTGCTGACAAGAGCCTTGAGTTCACGCATAGGAATTTCAAAAAATCATTATTCCAGTCATTCCTGTAACCTTTGGTTTTCCACCCTCTCAGCATCCTATTACCTGACACTGAATGTTGTGCTTATCTGTCTGATACCACCTAAATCCTATTGATTTGCCCGATCTCACCCTGAAATCCTGATTTCAGACGGATTGAGGGCGTGAACTATGCGATGGGTTTCGCAAGCGCAAGCTGTTGGTGGTGTTTGTACAGCTCGCGCTGCGGCTTGCCGCGGGTAATGCCGGTAAAGATCATCTGAGCCTGGCAGAGGATGCATTGCAGCGGGTCGAGCCCAAAGGTTTGTTTCAGTAACGCCGGAAAGGTGATTTTCAGGGCGTTTCGTTCGGGCTGATTGAGCAGGTTGTAGACGGTGAGCAGCAATGTAGCCCTTCCCCGGCAGGCCAGAAAACCATAATACCGGATCATTCGGAAACCTTTGTCGGGAATATGCTGTGTCAGTCGTTCTATAAATTCTTCCCCTTCACAGGTTTCATGGCGGCGGGTTTTGGTGCGGTGATCCAGATACTCATACACCACGGTATCACCGCCATAGTGTTTCAGGCGCGACATGGCCAGCGGTGGTCGTTTGATATAGCGCCCCAGGTAGCTGATGGTGCGGTGGGGGCTTTTGGTGGCTTTGGCAAAATGGACGATCCAGTCCTTTTGGTATTGCTCATCGAGGAAATCATTGAAGCCGGAAAGGTCATGACAGCTGTCTTTCAGCTCGGAAGGCAGATCCAGCTCGCCACGTTTAAACGCTTCCCTGAGCAGGTTGATCACGCCGTAACGCCACGCGGGCATGATGGCGTTTTTGGTGAAGTAGACTGACGTCCATTGCTGGTTTCCGTCGTATAATCCGCCACGGGCCACAGAGAGGTGAATATGAACATTCCAGTTCACCCAGTAAGGTGCGGTTGATTCTGAACAGCTCCCAGAGTGCATCAGGCATCGTAAAGGTGATGTGTTGCCACTCAGTATCCGGCAACAGCGCTTTCTGGTCAGCAATCCACTGATCGGTCAGTTTTTTGCCGCAGGTATTACACAACCGGGCTTTACAGCCAAAGCAGATCTTTTTGGTGTGAGAGCATTCATGGTTGCTGCATACAAAGCTGGCATACCCCATGATCACCCGCCCGCAGGCCAGTACTTTGCTGATCGCATCAACCACAGCAGGGCGTATCGTATCGGCGTTGCGCTGGTAATAACGCCACCATAACTGATCGCGTAGCAGTAATTGTTTTAGTTTGGACGGCGGTCGGCTGGTCATACGGCCTCATCAATACAGTCGCACGGATGAGATGATAACGAATGCAGCCGGTGAAGGGGATGGCATCCTGAGGTTGTTTTTCAGTCGTCCTCCTCTGCCAGTCTTTTGCGTTTACGGTGTTTTCTGAATTTGTGATTGGCCAGCGCCTTCGCACTGTTGAGGGTCACCGGGGGCTGACACCGGGTACAGGTGCGTTCCCCGCTGTGGTGACTTTGGTTGTGATTGGCCAGCGCCTTCGCACTGTTGAGGGTCACCGGGGGCTGACACCGGGTACAGGTGCGTTCCCTGCTGTGGTGACTGCGGTTGTGATTGGCCAGCGCCTTCGCACTGTTGAGGGTCACCGGGGGCTGACACCGGGTACAGGTGCGTTCCCTGCTGTGGTGACTGCGGTTGTGATCGGCCAGCGCCTTCGCACTGTTGAGGGTCACCGGGGGCTGACACCGGGTACAGGTGCGTTCCCCGCTGTGGTGACTTTTGTTGTGACCGGCCAGCGCCTGAGCACTTTTGAGGGTCACCGGGGGCTGACACTGGGTACAGGTGCGTTCCCCGCTGTGGTGACTGCGGTTGTGATTGGCCAGCGCCTGAGCACTGTTGAGGGTCACCGGGGGCTGACACCGGGTACAGGTGCGTTCCCCGCTGTGGGAGGCGCTTATATGGCTAGCTAATGATGCAGCTGTTTTGTAATACTTTTGGCACAGGGAACACTGAAAAGGTTTCTGGCCGGATTCAACCATTTGAAAAACTGAAGGTGAAGGCGGATCTTGAGGTGATACTGTGAATTCGGTATCCGAACTGTTTGTTTCTTTTTCATCGTCGTCTGGCGGTTCTTGTTTAATGCAAGATGTACATTGTTTTAGCCATTGACCAATTTCAGGCAACACAGGAGAGTCATCAGTCACCTTTACAATTACAACCTCCGAATTGTCATCGAGTCGTATTTTCTTGATTTGTGGTTGGGATGATCCGGGTTCTGAGCTATTGTCTGCTTCATTTTCACCGGCCCCGGATGAAGGAATAAAAGCGCTTGCAAACAAAGCTATCAAGCTTGAAAGGAAGGCACTTTTTATTTTTTTTGACCAGTTTCTTTGAATGGAGAAGAAAGTCATATGACGCTGACGGGCTACCTGAGAAAGAGCTTTTATCATAGGTCAGACAATAGGTTTGAGCCTGACGTTTAGTGCAATCAAAAAGTTGCCGCGCAGCGGCCTACGTTCAACGTGCAACACCATTGAACGTGCAACACCACTGAACTTGAACGTGCAACACCATTGAACTTGCTGTTAACTGCAACCTCAGTGCCTTCAAGTACGCAGCGCTTGCGTGTTCTCTGCACGGTTTTGGTTGATACATCGCAAGCCTGGCTGGTCTGTACTTCGGTCAGTTTAGGACCGTTCTCATCCAGACATAAAAGAATCTGGGCATGGATACGCTTGTGTTTAGCAATCTTAGCCTGATGAATGGTGTCTTTAAGTTGTTGCTGTTCTTCCTGCGACAGACAAACGCGATATCGGGTAGGCATAGCGAACTTCTGAGTAATCTGAAAAGTTCACCATGCCTGAATGAGAATTTGCGACATTGCCACAGGACAATCAAATTGGATTTATGTACTAGCTACATTGCTGAGCAGATTGCAATACTTTCAGGAGTACCTGTTAGAACAATACTCTGGACACTTTCATGCAGCGATAGCACCATAGCTGCTGAACTCCTGATATGCGCCCATGACTTTTCTATCATTCATGGTCAATCCTAACTTTTCAAAAACTCTGCACATCAAGTGTTGGTTGAATAAACGACGTTTCCAGCTCGTAATTGAGATCACCGTTTTGCCTGTGGTACCTTTTTCTTCCCGATCAGCCAGTTTGAGCAGATTAAGGGCAGAGAATGAAGCATTAATCTGAGTATGAATCGCCTGCTTATTACATGACTGGCAATCTATCAGGCCTGTATATTGCTTGGCACCCCGGAATACAAACTCAATTTGAAAGCGAGCTTTGTAATATTTGACGATAGTCATTGCGTCCAGCCCTGTATCTGTTGAGTAAATCAGGGCTATGCCTATCTTGTTTTTTCGCTGCACCCTCAGCATCACAACCCGAATGTGACGCTTCAGGCATTTGGAATGAACGATGGCAGTATAAACCTCTTCTCCGGGCTGTGTTGTCGGCGATAGTTGAAGGGCTACAACCCCTATATTTCCTGCATTTCTGGATAAGCCTATGACTCGTGGGCATTACATAATTTTTGTAACTTCTGCTAATCATAAGTCCCATCGGACAACCTGTGATTGGTGCGTTAGTACGCCAACTATTGCCGGCAACACAGCCTCTTCTCCGGCTTCTAACTGACCTACGTGTTCAAACCGGTTCAAGTCTTTTTCGAGATTCACTTTGCCGTCGTAAAGTTTTGGACGACCTTGCCCTGAGTACGAGCCGCTATAGAGCCACTTCAGGTCGGCATCTGTTCTTAACTTCCCAACAATCTGTAAACCCGCAGCAAGGACTGCGGACACGAATTTTTCCTTGAAATAGTAGGCGTCCACAGCCAGATAGATTACCCCCATAGCAAGAAGATCTCCGGCCAGTTTCAAAACTTGCTCAGCGTAAAGGTCAACACGGGTTTTATCTTTCTCGTCCAGCGTCTGCCGGGCATCAAGCGCATAAGCCGTATTGGACTGCAAATCAACAACACCAAGCAAAGATAGCTCAAGCCCTCGCTCTGATTGACCTGTGCAGCCACGCCAAAACATGCCAAGGCCATCGGTCTTCTTGCCACTTTTGGTCATAAAGCTGGCATCGAGCGCTGCGATTTTCTCTTTGGACGTTAACAGTACGCCGGACAGCATCAGGCAGTTGAGTTTGAAAAAATCGAAGGTCCGGCGATACCAGCGTCTGAATCGTTTTTCACTCATGGAGGAGTAACGGCTCATGTTGCAGAAAGTGGCTTTACCCTGAACGATAATGAGCGTGATAAGCAATTGGAAGATGAATGCTTTTTGGGGCTTTTTGACCTTGGACATCTTGCCCAGAGCGGTCTTTACTATGTTATCCATGAGAGGAAAGTGGCAGCGAGCATAGAGGGTTTGGCTTCTCTATTATCGCTATTTTCTCTCATGGTCACTTTCGTCTGAAAACTGTCCACAGTATTGTTAGAAAAAACGGCTGTAACCGGGTATTAGCCCGGTTACAGAGGTGATTAAGCTATACGCTTGTAAATACAGGG
Organism: Endozoicomonadaceae bacterium; assembly: GCA_965261725.1. GTDB lineage: Bacteria > Pseudomonadota > Gammaproteobacteria > Pseudomonadales > Endozoicomonadaceae > CANDOC01. The sequence goes on from CBDHDU010000031.1 coordinate 255,236, forward strand.
ATCTCGTTCGGGGGCAGTGTTACCAGTTGAGATGGTATTACGTAGCATATCCGCCGCCTGATTCCATGACGTTTCATCATTTGCATGAATCGTGGCAATCGGCTTGCCGGCTTCCAGTTTATCTCCAAGACGACAAATATCAGTAATACCGACGGCGTAATCAATACTGTCAGCCGCAACCTTGCGTCCACCGCCCAGTTGAATAACCGCAATACCGACATCTCTGGCATTCATAGAAGTGATGTAACCTTCATCCTCACTCGCTCCGGTAAAGAATACCGGTTTGATAATGCTGGCTTTGGGCAGGTATTCATCATACTTGTCCATAAAGTCAGCCGGACCTCCCAGCCCTGCTACCATTTCGCCGAAGATTTCAGCTGCCTTGCCGTTATCAAGCACGGTCATCAGCTTATCCATTGCCTGATCGGTATCTTCTGCCAGTCCGCCGGAAACCAGCAGTTCAGCCGATTGTACCATGTTGATTTCATGCAGGCGTTCGTTGCGATATTCACCGGTCAGATAGCGAACCGCTTCCCGCACTTCCACCGCATTACCGGCACTGGATGCCAAACACTGGTTCATATCGGTTAGCAAAGCAGTGGTTTTAACACCGGCACCATTGGCAACCCGCACAATACTTTCTGCCAGTTCAACGGACTTTTCATAGGTCGGCATAAACGCACCACTGCCGACTTTGACATCCATGACCAGCGCATCCAAACCTTCTGCCAGTTTTTTGGCGAGAATGGAGGCGGTAATCATATCGACGGATTCAACGGTGGCGGTCACATCCCGAATGGCATAAATACGTTTGTCAGCCGGGGCAAGTTCACCGGTCTGACCGATAATGGCGACACCGGTTTCTTTTACCACTTTGCGCAGCAGGTCTTCAGAAGCGTTGGTGTTGTAGCCGGGAATACTGTCAAACTTATCCAGCGTACCGCCGGTATGACCGAGCCCGCGACCGGAAATCATCGGTACATAACCACCGCAGGCGGCAATCATTGGTCCCAGCATCAAACTGACAACGTCGCCTACACCGCCGGTAGAGTGTTTGTCCAGAATCGGGCCATTCAGTCCTTCTTTGCTCCAGTCCAGCACTTCACCGGAATCACGCATGGCACAGGTCATTGCCACACGTTCGTCAATGTTCATCCCCTGAAAGAAGATTGCCATTGCCAGGGCAGAAACCTGGCCTTCGGAAACCGTATTACCGGTCACACCGAGAATAAATTCACGGATTTCCTGTTCAGAAAGGACTTCACCTTCCCGCTTGCGCCGGATGACTTCCTGTGGAAGAAACATCTTAATAACCTCCTTTTGCAGCACCGGATTCCTGTAGGCCTAACGCCTGCAAAAGGTTGTCCAGCAAACTGCTGGCACCGAAGCGGTAATGGTCGCGGCTAATCCAGTCTTTACCCAGAATTTCTTCAGCAATTGCCAGGTGTTCCGCTGCATCTTCTGCTGTACGGATACCACCGGCAGGCTTAAAGCCTACATTGGTTTTGCCGCTGTCAGCGATGACTTGCAGCATGATGCGGGCGGATTCCGGGGTGGCATTAATTGAGACTTTACCGGTAGAGGTTTTAATAAAGTCGGCACCGGCATCAATACTGATTTCACTGGCACGGCGGATCAGCGCCGGGTCGCCCAGCTCACCGCTTTCAATGATCACTTTCAGCATTTTATCACCGCAGGCTTCTTTACAGCGGCTCACCAGTTCATGACCCACGTCGGCATTGCCATCCATCAGTGCCTTATACGGAAAGACAACATCAACTTCATCAGCACCGTAGGCAATGGCAGCGCGGGTTTCTGATACAGCAATATCAATATCATCATCCCCGGCGGGAAAGTTGGTTACAGTAGCAACAGTGACATCGTTCAGCCCCAGTTCCCGCAAGGTTTTTTTGGCTATAGGAACAAAGCGTGGGTAAACACAAACTGCGGCAGTATTGCCTGCCGGGCTTTTGGCCTTATTGCACAGTGCGATAATCTTTTCAGCGGTATCATCGTCATTCAGGGAAGTCAGGTCCATTAGCTGTAGAGCTGTGCGGCTGGAAGCGGTCAGATCAGTCATTATGGTGTCCTTGAGCAAGACAAAAGCAGATTTAGCGGTTTATAGCCGGTGACAGGGAAAGGGGTGTAGAGGTTGTCAGGCGGCTGGTAACTGTGGCGAATTATAAGCTATTAAGGAAAGGTGGGCGAAGGGAAGATGCAGGCGTATGACCCGAATTTGGAAAGAATAAAGGGATACTGTGAAACCTCCACCAAAAATTCAAGTACATTTTCTTTAAAAGCAGTCTATACATTAGTTATCCGAGATAAACATAAGATTGATTTATTTTGCTTATAAAAAAGAAAATGAAAGACAATAAAACACGCCCTGAAAATTTCTTTATTTTCGTTGTGCTTTTTTTTCTAAGTGTCAATGTAATGGCTGGTTATGAGTGCTGGAAGTGTAACCAGACATTTGAAATAGGTGATTCGGAGGAGGTATGCCAACACGAGACACTTGAGACTCATGACTTTCTTCAAAATAATCCAGGCTGTTTAAAATCAACTCGTCAGGATGATGAGTTCAGGCAGATGGATAGCATTCCTTTTTACGACACTCTGCAGGGTGAGGCTTTTACCGGGTCAAAATACGCCGTTATTCCCTTTGACAGAGAGAAAATGCTGGGGATGATTAAACAGTATGAACCCTCTACCAAGATAGATAGTGCAAGGCTGGCCACATATATTCACGGAGGTGTAGCAGCGCATATGATACACCGTAAACTGGATCGTGGATGGACATTGACAGATGAAGTCTATCAGCATGCTCAGCATTTCTCGGCGAAAAGTGCTGGGAGGGCAGGGATGCAAAATGTCAGTGACATACTCGGTTATAAGGAAATTTTTGAACGTTTTGAAAACTCTATGGAAGAAGAGAATGTGGTTAGTTTAACGGGCACGCTACATCAGTATCAGGATATTCTGGAAAAAGGCTGTAATAATGAAAATATTCTGATGCATCAGCTGGACTTTAAACCCACTGCGGCACCAGCCCCGATACTGCTAACGGTTGTTCGATATGGTAACAATTATGCTATTTGTGCGTCTTCAGGTTTAATAACTTTTAACTCCCGCATCTGTATGACCAGGGATCAGGTGATTCAGTGTATGCGATGGATTCATCATTTCTATTCGCCTCATTTAAAACCTGCCACCGAAGCGGGTAGGTCGAAATACCGGGCTGATGTTTTTACTAGTTATCACTCTCCCGCATGGGCAAACCGTTCTGTTCCTGCCAGATACGTGGCAGCCGGAGCAGTGTTGGCGGTCGGTGTTGGTGTGGCTGGCTGGTATTTTTTGAAGAAGTAAATGAGTGCGTTTATTAAAAGGGGCACGTTTACGGTGGCCTCTGATATGAAAGGTTTAGGTGTGTTGAACGTCGGGTTATTTTGCTGTTGCCGGATGATCTTCTTTAAGCAGCTTCACGAGAGATGCCATGCTCAATAGCAGCACAAACACAAACGGGAATGCTGCGATAATGGAAGTGGTCTGCAGCAGGCTCAGGCTGTTATCACTGCCCAGGTAATTTTGATTTTATTGAAAGGTTCAGGGTTTGCCGTTGGAAGACAGAGCTTGACCCAAAAAAGTTTTTGAGCAGAAATAATTTATTTCTGCTCAAAAAGGGTCGAACTTAATTGGCTGGCATTAACTAAAGTTAATTGAATGGTTACCAGCGTATTCGCAGAAATACCCTAAAGCTTCAAGCTCCAGCCCTTGCTCTCTGGCTATAGCCAGAAACTCATCCTCAGCTTCCGGCTTCACCGCAACCAGCAAACCACCACTGGTTTGAGGGTCAAGCAGGACTTTAGTGTCCCGGTCACTCATCGGTGCAATACGGTCACCATAGCTTTCATAATTACGCATACTGCCACCGGGGAAGCAACCCAGTTCCAGATAACGGTCAACATCTGGCAGTAGTGGCACTTTGTTGGTATCCACAACTGCACCGAGATTACTGCCTTCACACATTTCCAGCAGATGACCGAGGAAACCAAAACCGGTTACATCGGTAATTGCTGTTACACCATCCAGCGCCGCAAACGCAGCACCGGGGCGATTCAACCGGCACATGGTGTCTGTGACCAGCTTTTCATGTTCCGGTGTGCAGTGACCTTTCTTGATTGCTGTCGTCAGAATGCCAATGCCCAGTGGTTTGGTGAGGTAGAGTTTATCGCCTTCGCTAGCACCGGCATTACGCTTCAGGCGTTCGACCGGAATACGACCATTAACGGACAAACCAAAGATTGGTTCCGGCGAATCAATACTGTGACCACCCGCCAGTGGCATACCGGCATCACGACAGGCGTCGCGTCCGCCTCGCATCACTTCTTTGGCAACTTCCGGTGGAATGGTGTTCACCGGCCAGCCGAGAATTGCCAATGCCATCATGGGGGTACCGCCCATGGCATATACGTCACTGATTGCATTGGCCGCAGCAATACGTCCGAAGTCGTAAGGGTTATCTACGATCGGCATAAAAAAGTCAGTGGTGCTGATGATCGCTTCACCGTTACCCAAGTCGTAAACGGCAGCATCATCAGCGGTATCGTTGCCAACCAGCAACGCCGGGTGTCCGCTGTTGTCGGACAACCCTTCAAGCATCTTGCCCAGGACCCCTGGGGAAATTTTGCAGCCTCAGCCACCGCCGTGAGAATAGCGGGTCAGGCGCACCTGCTCGGTGGTTTCATCTTCGCGGTCCGGGCGAAGATCGGTGTTTTGTTCACTCATGTCTGCTTTCTCTTACCCTGTGCTTCTTACACTTCGCTGCGTACGAGGGAAGGGTCGATTGCTTCCAGTCCTGATTTTAGCAACTGGTAGTCAATCAGCTGGAAATCTTCCAGTATTTTTTCGTTGAGCACACGCTCGCGGGCACATGAGATCATGGTGTTGAAACGATCAATCGCGCCTTCGATCACTTCAAGTGACTGCATATCCAGTCCGCCCTGCTGATCATCAATGGCGACGGAGCGATAAGGTGTTTCACCCGGTTTAACACTGCCTGCCAGTGGGTGGGTCAGTATGCGTGCGCCGACGTGTACCCGGTTTCTGACCTGATGCAACACATGCTCATAACTTTCACAAGCGTGTTGATCAATCGCAGCAAACTTGCTTTGTACGCGTGGGTTATTGGTAAGAATTAAAATTTTTCTGGCCATGCTCAGGCTGCCTTGTCCTGGTGCTTTTCATTTTGTTCATTGCTGCTGGATGAGTTATTGCCGGGCAGTTTTATGACTATCCGGTCGTTATCATCGCGGCGAACCCAGCGGTCGAGTTCCATTTTGTTCAGCAGCGGAATAATAAACTTACGGCTGAGGCCGGTACGCTCACGCGGAACTGAAATACCGAAACGTTCACCCACAGCAAGACCTTCAAGAACGGTTTTAACCAGTTCTTCATAGGTTTCTGTGGCGTAGAAAATCTTGCCTTCGAGGGCGGTAATGAAACCGAGACGGGTCAGATTGCGAAGCAGTTTCTGACCACCGACCACTTTTTCTTTATCGGCTTCAAAGCCGTCTTTACCGGCGGTGCGGATGCGCTGTAGTAACTGACGACCATCGTTGCCCAGTTCATCTTCGGAAGCGCCACCGCCTGCCATCCAGGCATCGCGGCTCATTCGCACTTTGTCTTCTGCTTTCAGCGTCAGCAGTACCTGTTCCATGACACCGTTATCAACAGTAAGTCGGGTGCTGATTTCTACACCCGTCATCGCAACACCTTCGCCTTCCAGCTGCTTCAATATGTTTTCCCGCAGCTTGTTGCAGAAGGCTTTGCTGACCAGCCACTCATCAAGTGTCAGGTATTCGTCATCTGCAATGGCATCAATATCCGGGATTGCGCTGAGAGGTGCATAGCCGTATAGATCAAGGCTGAGGCGTACCTGATCAGCCGGATCGAGTTCTTCAGGAAGTTCGCCCAGCAGGTCACGCAGTTGTTTGCGCTTCTTAACGGCGACATCATGGGTCCAGACAATTTGACCGCTGTGAACCAGTTCACTGCCACCGTGGCGGATCATTGCCAGTGACTGTCCCCAGAAGCAGGGTACCGGTTTTTCCAGCTTAAGCATGCCCAGGCGGGTACCTTTCAGATAAACCAGCTGTGCCAGTCCGTTCCATGTACCCAGAGCCACTTCCACTTCACGGTTGCGGCGGTTGGTGTCAGCGCCAAGTTCAAGGCGGACGAACAGGCGGTCAGTCAGTTCGCAGTGAGCGTCACGTGCCGCCAGACAGCAGCCACGTTCCAGTTCTTTCTTGGTGATACCTTTCAGACCCACAGCAACACGGGAAACCGGTTCAGCTTCATCGAGATTGTGGTGATAGGCCTGTAGCGTTCTGACCTGCACATCTTTATTCGCAGGGTAAACCTTCAGTTTGTCGCCTACTTTCAGACTGCCATCTGCAAGACTGCCGGTGACAACGGTACCGATACCGTTAACCGTAAATACGCGGTCTATATAAAGATGAGAAGACTGGCTCAGTGGCTTGCGTTCAGCCATGCGCAGCTGACGGATAACCAACTGGCGCAGTTTATCAATGTTCTGTCCGGTCAGTGCGGATACAGTAATGGATTCCGGAATTTCATCGGTAATGGCAAGGCAGTTTTCCAGCGCCTCTTCTTCAACCATTGCCAGTGTGTCGGCATCAACGGCATCAGCCTTGTTGATACACAGAATCACATTACGAATACCCATCGCATGGGCAACATTAAGGTGGCTGGTGGTCATGGGCATCCAGCCTTCATCGGCTGCAACGACCAGAATTACCAGATCCAGACTCCAGACCCCGGCAACCATGTTACGAATAAAGCGTTCATGGCCGGGTACGTCGATAACGCCAATGGTATTGCCATTATCATCATCAAAATGAGCAAAGCCCAGATCCAGCGTCATACCACGCGCCTGCTCAACAGCACGGGCGGTGGTGATGCCGGTCAGGGCTTTAATCAGGGCGGTTTTACCATGGTCCACATGGCCGGCGGTGCCGATCACTGCTTTCATAAGCCGAGATAACTCCTGAGTTGTTCGGTCAGCACCGGCAACTCTCTTGGCAGAATGGCTGCCATATTCAACTGTACTTTGTCGTTTCGAATCACGCCGATAACCGGCAGTGGCATAGCACGCAGGTCGGCCAGAATCTGGTCAGCGGTTTTTTCAACCTGCAGTTCCAGCGACCATGACGGGAAATATTCATCCGGCAGGGTGCCGCCGCCGACCAGCATCTGCGAAGGCATTAACTTAACTTTGTCGCCAAGTGCTGCGGCCAGCTTTTCTGCCCGCTGCTGAATGTCCTGTTGTCCGGTAGCGGCTTTTTCTGCCACACCCTGACCTTCAGGTTCTTTGTTCAGTTTGCGAACCAGCAGTTCTTCCAGAATGGAATACACCATCCGGCTGGGGCGGAAGGCGCGCATCATCGGGTTTTTTTCCAGTTTTTTAACCAGATCCTTGCGGCCACAGATAATGCCGGACTGAGGGCCGCCCAGAATCTTGTCACCGGAGAAACACACCAGATCAGCACCGGCACGAATATAGTGAGAAGACGGGTTTTCGTTAGCGGCAAAACGCTCGGTGGATAATCCTGAGCCTTGGTCAACAGCCAGAATGACATGCTCAGGTAAACGGCGGGCAACGTCTTTAATGTCGGCGGATTCGGTAAAACCGCGTACAACAAAGTTGGAGCAATGCACCATCAGAACCATGGCGGTGTTTTCAGTTACCGCATCCAGATAATCATCGGCGGTGGTGATATTGGTGGTGCCCACCTCAATCAGTTTGGCACCGGCCAGTGCCAGAATGTCAGGAATACGGAAACCGCCCCCGATCTGAATCTGTTCCCCCCGGGAAACAATAACTTCTTTACCGCGAGCCAGCTCATTCAGCAGCAGGTAAACAGAGGCGGCATTATTATTGACCACCAGAGCATCATCGGCACCGGTCAGGCTGCTGACCAGCTGGCTGACAATCCCTTTGCGCTGTCCGCGCTTGCCGTCAGAGAGTTTGATTTCCAGGTTGCAGTAGCCGGTATTGGCATCGGCCACAGAATCCCACAGTGTCGGATCAATCGGTGAACGACCAAGGTTGGTATGGACAACGGTGCCGGTGCCGTTAATCACGCGGGCATGGCGTTGATTCAGCAGAAACTGGCAGGCTTGTTCAATCTGGGAGTGTAAGGCTTCAGGGCTGATGCCTTCAGTACGGAAATTCTCTCGCTGTCGTATTTTTCCAAGCGTCTTACGAATAACGTCGGTGACCAACGGGCGGCTCAGGCGGCGGATATATGGCGTGAGAAACGGTTCCTGAAGCAGTTGTTCTACCTGCGGCAGGCGGACGATTCCCTTCGGGTTTGCGCTCATGGCATTAACAACCCCGTTATCGGATTTATTGGACTAGATAATAGTAAGAATAAGAGGAAGTGGCGGAAGAGGCAGGAATCGAACCTACCAGAGCCAGCACGGCTCACATTGGTTTTGAAGACCAAGAGGGCCACCAGACCCTATCTGCTTCCTGAGTACGGGATGAATTATTCCCTGATGATTTTAGTTCTGCTATTGCGGTTTTCCGCATTAAAGGGCTGTTTGTGTGTTTTGTTGCGTCGCGTCAATTTTCGGTGTTTGTGTCTTGTTTGATGATATCAGGAAGGTTTAGGTTATTTACCTCTAGGTAAAATTACATTGGCTTTGTTGGCTTAATCATTGTGAAGAAATGATCTCTGGCATTCTTCGCAGGCAGCTTTTTTTGAGGGGATCATTTAACCATCTATACTTCAGACGCTCATAGTCAGAGGCAATTCGCAATGGTTGGAGACTTGATTATCCAGTCAATAGAGAATGAAGAAAAACCAGTGCTGCTTGAATGGTTTCAGAAGGAAGGCTGGAATCCAGGGTTGCAGGATGTTGATGTCTGTAGTGCTATTCAGACAAGCCACTTTTTTGTGGGACATGTTGATGGTAAACCAGTTTCCTGCTTGTCAGCTGTAGTTTATGAATTGCGATATGCTTTTATAGGTTATTATGTTGTTATGCCATCGGCTCTGAGAGGCAAAGGGTATGGGCTGAAGACTTGGGATTATACTTTTGATTTTCTGCAAAAAAAGGGGGTTACCCATTTTGGGTTGGATGGTGTGCTGGAACAGACCGGAAATTATGAAAAATATGGTTTTGAGTCGTCTTATTTGCATAAAAGGTATTGTTATGAAGTGACGGGACGAGAAAAAAAGTGACGGGACGAGAAAAAAAGTCAGAATTAGTAAGTATTGAAAAGCCCTCGCATGATGATCTGGTCGCTTGTGACGCACAATATCTGCCGGAATCTCGCCCTGCATTTATACAATCTGTTCTTGAAGTTGATACAAGTCGCCGTCATGGCCTTGTCAGAGATGAGTCAGAAAATATAATCGGTTACAGCTGTATTCGGCAGGCTACCGAGGGTTATCGCATTGGGCCGGTATATTGTAAGTCTCCTGATCTGGCTGTCATCCTTGTTGAAAGTCTCTGCTCTGGACTAAAAGCAGATTTGCCTGTTTACCTTGATTTACCTGCGGTTAATTCGCAGCTTTCGTTTTTTATAGAAAAGCTAAAACTCCGTTCAATTAATTTTGATTGTATGCGGATGTATAAAGGTGGGACTCCCTCTATTCCGCTAGATGAGGTCTATGCTGTGACTCATATCGAAATGGGATAAGGTTAGATATGTAGTGGTCAAGTAAAAAAGGACACCAAGTTAAGCCGTTTTTTTCAATTCCTGTTGCTCGAAATCTACTGGACTCATATAGTCGAGATATGAATGCAACCTGTCGTTGTTGTAGAACAAAATATAAGCAACAACATGCGCTTCAACGTCTGCCCGGGTATCGTAAATGTAGTGATCTGTCCTCTCCCTCTTCAGGCTGCCAAAGAAACGTTCCATAACCGAGTTATCCCAGCAGTTCCCCTTACGACTCATACTGCAAATCATGCCATATTCCATGAGATGCTCCTGGTAATCCTGAGATGCATATTGACTACCACGATCAGAATGATGCATCACGCCCTTTTCAGGCTTTCTGCCCCAGTAAGCCATTCTCAGGGCTTCTAATGGCAGGTTTGTTGTCATGCGGCTGCTAAGAGACCACCCAACAACTTTCCGAGAGAACAAGTCTACGACGACAGCCAGATAGATCGGGTGTGAGCGGGAATTGATGTAGGAAAAACGACTACCGTGAGCTACTTTCATCAAATCATAATAGACGTAAGCACGGCCTTTGCCCCGTATGACTGCTCAAATTCTATCATCTGAAAATCAAGAAACGCAGATACTCATCACTATTCAGCACGGCAACTCAATGCTCGATTTCGAGACCAGCCTTCAGGGTAGCCTCAATCAAGCTGGAACGCTTGGAGTAGAAAAACAACTGGAACACATGGACACCGACGGTTCGCCCATAAAGGTAGGTGGTATTCATATGACCAGCAAGAATAAAAAAGAACCCAAGGTCTACGAAACGTCATGGGGAGCCGTCAAAGTTCCGCGTTACATTTACCAGAGCAGTCAGGGGGGAGAAACCTTTTGCCCTCTGGATCAGAATGCCCGGATTATTGTCAATTCGACTCCGGCTTTTGCTCGCATGGTGAGCTGGAAGTATGCCCAGATGGCAGCCCCTCAGGTAGAAGACGATCTGCGACAAAATCATGGTCGTAATAGCAGTCGTTCAACACTTCGTGATTTAGCCGATGTGGTGGCAAGTATTGCACAGGCCAAAGAAGAAAGGTGGGTATACGATATTCCAGAGTTACCAAAGCCCGTGACAACAGTAGCCATAGGGCTTGATGGAGCAAATCTGTTGTACTACGAAGGCTATCGGATCGCTATGTGCGGCACTATCAGCCTCTATGATGATGAAGGCGAGCGTCTTCATACAATCTACTGTGCAGAGGCACCGGAATACGGCAAGCAAACCTTCATTAACCGTTTTACTGGAGAAATCCAGAAGGTTAAGGATAGATTCCCTGAGGCGGTTTATGTGGGGGTTGCTGACGGAGCGGCGGATAACTGGACATTTTTAGAATCCTTTACATCTATCCACGTGCTGGACTTTTATCACGTGTCTGAATATGTTGCTGACGCTGCTGAGGCACTTTATCCGGGAAAGAAAGCCACACAGGAAAGGCATGCATGGTTCAAGCAGAAGCTACACGACCTGAAACACGATGAAGGCGCAGCACAAAGCCTGCGGCGAGAGCTTGAACGGGCAACACCGGGCAACAACCGTACCGCCTCTATGGAAAAGTTGATGAAAGCGAGAACCTACTTTAAAAATCGTAACTATTCAGCACCCTCACAATAAGCTGGTATTTTCGTGATTTTGTGTCATTTTCAAATACAGTTCTTCTCTGACCAACGCTTGTTATGAGTCAACTTGATCCCGAGTTTCAGATTATCGTCACCCTCCTTGCTATCGTAAATGATCAGCAAGAGCAGATCGGTGGCCTGGGCGATCAGGTAGCAAAACTGGAAACAGAAAATAAGGAACTCGCGGACAGACTCAACATCAACAGCCGGAACAGCAGTAAGCCTCCCTCTACAGACGGTTATGCAAAGCCTGCTGCCAAACAGAAAGACTCATCTGCCACGGTGGAGGGTGAGCCACAAGACGACAAACCTAACCCAAAAAGCTTACGACAGAGGTCTGGTCGAAAGCCCGGCGGTCAGAAAGGTCACAAAGGTTCAACGCTTCAGCAAGTCGCTGACACTGACCGCACCCAATATCACCCGGTTATAGACTGTGAGAAGTGCCATCAGTCCCTGCACTCTGCAAACATTGCCAAGTTGGTTGAAAGGCAAGTATTTGAACCGGGTCGTTTTGGTCACTTTGAAGTGACAGCCCATGTGGCCGAAATCAAAGAGTGCCGCTGCGGTCACATGACACAAGCCCGTTTCCCTGAAGGAGTTGATGCTCACGTGCAGTATGGACCGGTGACTCAGGCGCTGGCCGTGTATCTTTGTCAGTATCAACTTATACCTTGCAAGCGTGCCTCCCAGTTCTTCATGGATATTTTCGGATTGGAAGTCAGTCCGGATTCCATCTGCACCTTCCAGAGCAATGCTTATGACCGGTTAGCCAGCACTGAGCAGGCAATTAGTGACGCCCTTAAGGTTGAACCCATTGCAGGCGCTGATGAAACAGGCATGAGAGTAGCCGGAGCGCTGTGGTGGATGCATGTCCTGCGTACTGACAAGTGGACGTACTATCATCTGGACTTGAGTAAAGGACATTCCGCCATAGAGACGATGGGTATTTTGCTGACCTTTGCCGGGATACTGGTTCATGACCACTACAAGGTTTACTTCCGCTATGCTGCGGCTCATGTACTCTGCAATGCCCACCACCTGAGGGAGTTACAGGGTGTCGTTGATCGCGACTGCAACTATCTTGCGGCTCGTCTTCAGCGGCTGCTGAGACTGGCCTGTCACCTCAGCAATGGTTTTAGAAAGCTGGGAATGAAGGCGATGCCGGAATCCATCCGCCAGCGTATCTCTTCACTGTTCGAGCGAACAGCAAAAAGGGCGCAAGCGGAAGAAGCCGACTATATGGAACGAGTACGGCAACGGTTGGGGCGTGACAAAGTCAAGAATACGAAAGCGTTCAACTTGTTTAAGCGGTTGGTGGAGTACAAGGACGAAACTTTGAGGTTCATGACCGACCTCAACATCCCCTTCGACAATAATGGCAGCGAGCAAGACATCAGAAATGGCAAGGTGAAGCAAAAAATATCGGGCTGCATCAGAAGCGAGGAAGGGGCGAAATGGTATTGCCGAATACGAAGTTATGTTTCATCTGCGAGAAAGCAGGGGCAGAATGTTTTTGAAGCCCTGCTTATAGCCATGAAGAATTACTGCGGTCACTCTTTGCTGGGTGCTGAATAGTTACCATTATTTAACCATGGTGATGCATGCTTTATATGTAGAAGTTCCGATCTGATCTGACAGTTACCGATTTTCAAGAAGGTGTCTGTCAGGTCAAATTCAAGCTACAAATTTTTCCTTCCAGATTCTTTTCCCATCGAGCAATGTTTCCATTGGCGTCCTTCCGCAACACTGTTTGCCTTGATGGGTGCGTTCAGTATTGTAGTGAATCAGCCATTCGTCCAGATCAGCCTGAAGTTCATCAATCGTCGTATACAACTTCCTCCTCAACGCGGGCTGATAAAACTCCTGAAGGATCGTTTTATGGAAGCGCTCGCAAATCCCGTTGGTTTGGGGGTGCCTGACCCTTGTCTTGGTGTGCTCGATATCATTCACCGCCATGTAAAGCTGGTAGTCATGCTGGTCTGCTCTGCCGCAGTATTCAGTACCACGGTCAGTTAGAATGCGCAGCACTGGAAGCTCCTGCGCTTCGTGAAAGGGTAAAACCCGGTCATTTAACAGGTCGGCAGCCGTTATCGGGGTTTTGGTTGTATAAAGCTTGCACTGTGCCACCTTGGAATAGGTATCCACGTAGGTCTGTTGATACACTCGGCCAACCCCTTTGAACGTCCCGACATAAAAGGTGTCCTGTGACCCGAGATAGCCGGGATGGGCTGTATCGATTTCACCACAAGCTTCATCGTCCAGCTTCTTTCGCTCCAGCGCTTGAACCTGGGATTCAGTCAGAATGATGCCCTCTTTGGCAACCTTCTCCTCCAGTGCTTTCAGGCGTTGCTTGAAGTTGGCCAGGTCATGCCTCAGCCAAACACTGCGAACGCCACTGGGTGAAACAAAGATCCCCTTCTTGCGTAACTCATTGGAGACTCGGGCTTGTCCATGGGCCGGGTCTTCAATGGCATAATCAAGAACGGCTTGTTCGACCACCGGATCAACGCGGTTTTTTACATTGGGTGCTCTGCGGCTCTGATCCAGCAAGGCTTTAACGCCGCCGTCATCGACTGCATCCCGGTAGCGATAAAAGGTATCTCTGGAAACGCCCATGGTTTTACAGGCTTTCGAAATATTGCCCAGCTCGTCAGCCAGATTCAGTAAGCCAACCTTGTGCTTGATGATTTTTTGATTAGTATGAATCATGAGGGTTACCTTTTTTGTGATTTAGATTTAAGAGTCTTCACCTCTATCTAAATCGGTAACCCTTTCCTTTTTTTAAGGGGAAATTGTCAGATCAGGTCTGAACTTCTACACTTTATAGGTCAACTTATTGATACGCTCCATTCTGCTCACCCTGCAAAAAGAGATTTTCGATGTTCCTTATACCAATACTGTGGACACTTTTTCCCCAGTAATACCAAGGGTTTCAGTGCATAGGGTACTTTTTAGCAGGTCTGAGAAACCCCAAACTTGCAATTAAATCCTAGCCCTTGCGGTGCAAGCCTTGGTGCATCAATGTTGAGTTCTCGAAAAACTGTCCACAGTATTGTTATACAAGGAAATACTTCAACAGGCTCAGACATACTGCAATCTTGAAACACCACTTCATTACAGAATATTCATGGATTGGTTGGTACGCTTCGATTTTGAAAAACAATATTCTCACACCATTTATCAACTGGCACTCGAGGTGCCTTCCTGCCAACGTTTTCGACGAACCGATATAGACTGGCCCCCCATTCCTACAAAAAGCAAGCTGTATCGCTGCGACTGGGCAGACATAGATACCCTCCCGCTTGACGAATACCTGTCAAACACGAAATGGCTGAAAATATATTTGATTTCCCCATTTCTGAGGCATGCTCCGAAAAGTTTTTCACTGGATTTACTTAAGCACTGGCTAACTGATAAGCAATATACTGATGTTAGACAACTCCTTTATGGAAAAACCTATCATCCACTGAGCACAGAGTTCTATGAAAGGTTTCCATGGAATATACCTTTCCAAGAACTCCCCGAATTGCTCCCCGACCCGGAAAGGAACATGTGTGTTCTTCCCGACCCCTTCCCCCGAACAGGAGATAAAGAAGCCTATGATCTGACACCGTCGAATAACGTCCCCGCGTGGGCAAAGCACTCTTTACCAGAAATGAGTGATTCTTACTCCTCGCTGTTTCAGAGTGATTCAGGTGTCAAACTCGCAGGGCGCACTCTTGTTTCCGAAAAACAAACCATCGAAGGGAGGTACTATCTTAAAATCAAAAGACGGGGGGAGTCCGACACAGAGTTCAAAAAGCAATATGTGAATTTGAAAACATTAAGATCTCTGGACTTGCTGGAGAGTAAAATTCCTGAACCTGTCGCGATTATGACGGTTGGGGATCTTCGCTCTTTCCTTGATGCCACTTCTTTAAATCGAGATGAAATTTCAAAACTCTGGCTGCACATTTTTGGTTCTAAAGAAGTTTCTCATCAACAAAACGCAGAAGTCCTACTTATGCGCTCTCCTTTTGGAATCGATTATACCGAATATATTTACAACGGAAGCAGCGAGGAAGCAATCATTCAAGGGCTTAGCATGATTGCCCGGGATTACGGAAGACTATGGAAACGAAACATCACTGGTCCTGATCTTCTTTCGGCTTTTCACGACATCAGCACTAGTCGACCTTATCATTTTGCTGCAACACTTAACGGTTATGATAATGTTGGCACCATTGACAGCTGGGCAGAGGCCTCTACTAACCATCCCAACGGGGGACCATGGCCTCTTAGCATGAGAGACAGTGCCGATTCACAACCCCTTTCAGGTGCATCCAGTTCCGAGAAAAACAAGGAAAGAATATCAAAACTTACCAATCATGCGTGGGGGCTGGTATTACTCTATGGCAGAAGCTTCAAAGAAACGTTCAACCATAAAGACGCCCAAAAAATCAGCATAACAGGGCGCAATGTTAAAAACATACTGGCGGATCTGTTTACAGAAAGCTTCTCATTACCCAGAGCCCAGTGGCTTAATATGATGGAAGAATTTGATTTGATCAAACAGGTCTCCCGGGAAATGAATTACTGGATGGCAGATCCTGCTGCCTATGTAGAAGATGTTCGTAAAGGGTATATCCCAGAAACTGTTTATCCGGACTGGACTGGCAGCAGACATGTACCTAGTTACCAGTTAATAGATTCAGGGATACCTTATCTTTCTGACAGAGGGTTCACAGGCAAAGGAAATACCGTTCATCTGGGTGGACGAAATGGCAGGAATTCCCTGCTAAGCTTGGATGCGCTTATCATCCGAATGATAACCACAGGCGTTGTTACTGAAGGCAGTGCCAGCCTCCCAAACAGAGGCTGAATGACACTTTTATTATCTTGGAAACCTACCCTGCACACAACTATCATGTGCAGGGTGTTATGTAAATCAGCGCTTATTAATGACTGGTTGCAGAAGCCGGATCGCGACGAATACGGATATTCAGTTCACGCAGCTGCTGGGCATCCACTTCGCCCGGCGCCTGTGTCAGCAGGCAGGACGCAGACTGGGTTTTCGGGAAGGCAATGACTTCACGAATATTGGTAGTACCCGTCAGCAGCATCACCAGACGATCCAGACCAAAGGCCAGACCACCGTGAGGAGGCGCACCGTACTGTAGGGCATCCAGCAGGAAGCCGAATTTTTCACGCTGCTCTTCTTCCTGAATATCCAGCACCTTGAATACGGTCTGCTGCATATCTTCCTTATGGATACGAACAGAACCGCCACCCACTTCATAACCGTTCAACACCATGTCATAAGCACGGGACAATGCCGCCGCCGGATTGGCCTGCAGTTCTTCGGCTGTACAGGTTGGTGCAGTGAACGGGTGGTGCAGAGCGGTCAGGGTACCCTTGTCAGTTTCTTCAAACATCGGGAAGTCAACAACCCACAGTGGCGCCCATTCGCTGGTGTACAGATTCAGGTCTTCACCCAGCTTGCAACGCAGCGCACCCAGCGCTTCGTTAACAACCGTTTCTTTATCTGCACCGAAGAAGACGATATCACCGTTCTGGGCACCCAGACGCTCCATGATATTCATGGTTACGTCGTCACCCAGGAACTTGATGATCGGAGACTGCAGACCGTTGGCACCATTTTCAATGGCATTAACCTTGATCCATGCCAGACCTTTGGCACCATAAATGCTGACGAATTTGGTGTATTCATCAATTTGCTTACGGCTCAGTTCAGCGCCACCGGTAACTTTCAGTGCCGCAACACGGCCTTTCGGATCTTCAGCAGGGCCTTTGAAGACCTTGAATTCAACACCAGCCATCAAGTCTGCAACATCTACCAGCTCCAGCGGAATACGCAGGTCTGGCTTGTCAGAACCGTAACGGTTCATCGCTTCCGCATAGGTCATGTGCGGGAATTCGCCCAGATCAACGCCTTTCAGCTGCTGGAACATTTCCTTAACCAGATTTTCGGTAATACCCATGACCTGCTCTTCTTCCAAAAAGGAAGTTTCGATATCGATCTGGGTGAATTCTGGCTGACGGTCTGCACGCAGGTCTTCGTCACGGAAACACTTAACAATCTGGTAGTAACGGTCAAAACCGGATGCCATCAGCATCTGCTTGAACAGCTGCGGAGACTGCGGCAGTGCGTAGAAGGAGCCGCCATGCACACGGCTTGGCACCAGATAGTCACGGGCACCTTCCGGAGTCGCACGGGTCAGCATCGGGGTTTCGATATCCAGAAAGCCCTGTTCTTCCAGATGGCGACGCACCAGACTGGTTACCTTACTGCGCAGAATCAGCTTGTCCTGCATTTCCGGACGACGTAAATCGACCACACGGTTACGCAGACGAACATCTTCACCGACATCGGTGAACTCATCCAGCTGGAACGGCGGGGTCAGCGCAGCATTCAGTATTTCCAGTTGCTTGCCCAGTACTTCAATTTCACCGGTACGCATATTAGGATTAACAGTACCTTCCGGACGCGGACGAACACGACCAGTGATTTTCAGCACATATTCGCTACGGCACTTGTCGGCCAGCGCAAAAGCATCAACAGTGTCTGGGTCGAAAACCACCTGGGCGACACCTTCACGGTCACGCATGTCCAGGAAAATTACACCACCGTGATCACGACGACGGTGCACCCAGCCACACAGAGTGACTTCCTGCCCGTCGAGGGAAAGATCCAGTTCACCGCAATAATGGCTGCGCATGATTACCTCGGATACTCATCTAATAGAAAGGTTTTGTGCCTGAACCGGTCAACGGCTTTCATCTATATAGCTAATTATTTTGCTATAAGACTATTTCGAATCCGCTGACCGCCATATATGGAATCTTAATCAGCCGTCGCGGCACAACCGCCACAACTACTCTTGGAATCCTTGCTCGGGCAATAATTGTCGCTGGTTGCGAGGCCTTTTTTGCGCCCGCCCTTGAAGTCAGTCTCATACCAGCCGCCACCTTTCAGCCTGAAAGACGGGGCAGACATCTGCTTCTGCAGCGATGCTTTACCGCAGTGAGGGCAGTCTGTCAGCGGCGCATCACTCATTTTCTGAATCGCTTCATGCGCCTCACCACATGATTCGCAGCGATACTCATAAATTGGCATGGAACTGTATTTCTCCCTATCGGCTCCATACTCATGCCCACCTGTCACCAGCTTTTTAAGAATTAACAAAGGGTTACATCGGATCAAGAGATATCTTACAGAGCTGTTAGTCCAGCATAATCGGCGGATTATACCGTAACACGCCAATAAAGGGACACTCCGTTAATCTGATAATGCGGAAATTCCTGAACTTTATTAATACCACCCAGTCTTTACTCCTTCACATTTGCAAAATCCAGATCTTCGTCTTTACTAAATCCTTGTTTGCCGCTGCTGCTCCAGCACCGGCTTACTTTATGTGTATTTATATAAATCAGCTTGGATGCATCCGGTAAGGAATAACCGGCACAGGACTGGATTCCCTTTCAGTCAGGCCCCTGCGACCTGAACTGTTGTATCTCCAGGCATTGCTACCGGTTAGCAAGCCAGCCAAATCATAAACAGCCATGAGCGAAAATTTTCATCACGCTCAGTGATGGGAATTTTTTCAAGGCAAAACAATACCGATACCGCTTTATAAAAAGCTGTTTCGGAGCGCGCACATTGCGCATGCAGGGATCAAGGGACTGACAACCGGAACGCCGGAGGCAAGTCCCAGCACAGCGAAGACGTGGAGTAGCAGTTAAATGAAAAAGATCACAACAGGCGCATTCAGCGCCGCATTGATGGCCGGATGCCTCAGCAGTGGCGTTCACGCAGATCAACTATCCAACCTGTTTGAAGAGAGCCAGCTTGACCTTAAGCTGCGGAATGCTTACTTCAACAGCGATGGAAAAAACACCCCCGAAGATAAAACCAAGCGCCGAATTCGGCAGTGGGGTCAAGGTATTCAACTCAACTACAAATCCGGTTATATGTGGGATGTTCTCGGATTTGATGTTTCCTATTTTGGCGGCTTCAAATTGGATGGTGGTCGTGGAAATACAACCGGAGACTTACTGCATCAGACCAATTCTAATGATGACAATCTGAAAAACAGAGATTTGCATGATTACAACAAAATCGGCGTAGCCAACGTTAAAGCCCGCTTTGGTGATGACGACGTGAACGCCATGATTCGTGGCGGCAGAATGCTGCAGGACAACCCGATCATGGCCAGTTCTTCCAGCCGTCTGACTCCAAGCAGCTTTGAAGGTACCAGCCTCGATGCTGATTTTTATGGCTTCGATGTTTATTACTCATACCTGACCAGACAATCCATTCGAAACAAAAACAGTTTCCAGAGCTTTGAAAACGGCGCAGGAAAGAAGATCGATGACATTCAGGTCGTCGGATTCAACTACGAGTTTGATATGGGACTGGGTTTTGAAGTTGCTTACGGTAAAGCCAAGGACTACAAAGATCGTGGCATGGGAGAACTCTACTATGTTTACGATATCCAGCCTGGTGTAGCCCTGAAGTTTGATGGTCAGTACCACTGGGTGAAGGGTGATAGCAAAAAACTCTATGATCACCCTTATGCCAGCTTGTCATCACCTGAGAGCATCGAGAAATATGCTGATGGTAAGAACTATGAAAGCAGCCTGTACAACCTGAATGTGGAGCTGGTATATCATGAGTTAACCGCTGCAATTTCATATACTCAGGTCAAAGATGCATACTTTGATTACTACATGGATGCGCACGATCATGGTACAGCCACTTTCTGGACATCCCGTGAAATCTCCGATTTCAACCATGAGGATGAAAAAGTATGGCAAGCCAGCTTAGTCTATGACTTTGCTCAGTTCATGCCTGGCTTTAAGGCGGGTATGACTTATACCAAAGGCACTGATGCTTATAGCGCAACAACCAATAAGAAGGATGGCAAAGAATGGGAACGAGATGTCGTTCTTAGCTATGACTTCCAGCAGGAATCTCTGAAAGGTCTAAGCCTTAGTTATCAGTATAATGTTTGGCGTAACAATGATTACGAAGCCTTTGGTGGAAGCAGAGGTCGTGATGACCACAAGGTATACCTTGATTACAAGGTTGCCCTGTTCTAAACAGCTTATCTGAATCAATCAGATAACAGAAAGGGTGCCCTTTGATAAGGGCACCCTTTTTATTTTCACTTTTATAAATCCATCATTATGAATGACATTGCTTCCTGATCTAACGCCCCCTTTTTTCTCGGATCAAATCACAGCCAATTCTTATTTCATAAATGTTGCAATCTGTGTTCTATTGCATGAAGATAAATGACGGAGGTTATATAACCTGCCTGCCGGCATGAAGGATGCCCAAGCATATGCTGGCAGATAAAAATAACAAACACACAAGGATTGTAAAATGAAGCTACTAAAGCTAAGCGCCCTTAGCGTTGCTATATTCGCTGCATCGTCTGTTCATGCTGAAAGTTTTGTTGATGACAGCACTCTGAATATTCATCTGCGGAATTATTACAAGTCCGACAAAGAAACCGGAGATAAAAAACAAAGCTCATGGGCTCAGGGGGTAAGAGCAGAGTTCAGTTCCGGTTATTTCATGGGTCTCGTTGGATTTGATTTGAATTGGTATGGATCACTCAAACTTTCGGGCGATAAGGGCGAGTCAGACAACGGCTTGTTACGTATAAGTCAAACAGGCAAATCCAAAAGCTATAGCAAGGCAGGCGGAGCAATTAAATTTAATCTGATGGATATGGCCACCGTTAAATATGGTCGTATGTTTATCGATACCCCGCTGCTGAATGATTCAGATTCCCGGGTAACCCCTTCCTTAACCGAAGCTTTAATGGTTGAAGGTGAGTTTGCCGGAGCCAACCTATACGGTATCCATGCAACAGAAAACTCCGGTCGCACTGAATCCGGATTTGAAAACTATAGCGTGAACAACAAAAAACAAGCAGTTAATATCGTCGGTGGTGACTATGACTTTGGTAATGGTCTGAGCATTACCGCTGCTTACGGCAAACAGAAAGAGTTCGGCACCCAGCTTTATACTGATGCACTATATGCGATGGATGTTGATGATGATACCAGTGTATCTGTAGGCGGCCAATATGGCCGCAAAGCAATGAAAGGCGACACTAAAGATACTTTAGATAAAGCCAACATTGACTTCTGGGGACTGAAGACAGAACTGAGCATGGGCAACCTGAGTGTAGGTCTTGCGTATACCGACGTCGATCAGCCTAAATCTTCTGCTGCACAGACAGCTCTGGGTTCAGCCAGCATGGCCTGGGGCGGTCAGGAAGGCATGCAGGATAGCGGATACATGGGATACAATGCCCTCGCTATCAAGGACTTCGACCGTGCCGGCCAAAGCGCTTGGGGTGTTAGCGTTGGTTACGACTTATCTGACCTAGTTCAGGGGCTGAGCACCTCCGCTGTTTATGTCGACAGTAAAATTGATACCGGCATAGCCTCAGAAAAAGACAACAAAGAGAAAGAATATAATATCAAGGCGAATTACGCTGTACCTGCGGTAGAGGGTCTGTCTGTTGATTTGGTCTATGCAAAGAATGAGCGCAACAACCGCAACACTAGCACCAAAACCACCCATACCGATAAGCGCGTTATCATCAAGTATGATATCGCGGTATTCTAAATCGCAAGAAGCCTACCTTTAAAAAACCAAAACGCTGGCTTTCGCCAGCGTTTTTTTATTTATGACCCAATAAAAAACCGACCCTATCAAGATCGGTTTTAGGTATTAATCTCTAAACAAGGGGAGTTAACTCAGAGCAAAATCCTTCAGCTTCTTCAAAGGACGTACTTTAACAACAACAGTAGCAGGCTTCGCAGCCACATCCATCAACTCACCGGGGCGGAATGGATTAGGTACACCTTTGCGGGCTTTACGGGCTGGTTTCTTAACAGCCATCACCTTTAACAAGCCCGGCAACGTGAATTCACCACAACCACGCTTTTTAATATGCCGTTCCACCAAACCACTCAACTCTTCCAGAACAGCTGCAACCTCTTTACGGCTTAATTCTGTATTTGCAGCGATTTCATTAAGAATCTGAGTTTTGCTGTAGCGGTCCTGAATAGGTCCGGCTTTACGTGCAGGGGCTTTTTTAACAGCGGTTTTCTTAGCGGCAGCTCTTTTAGGCGCGGCTTTCTTTTTAGGTGCTGCCTTTCTGACTACTGTCTTTTTCGCGGCTGTTTTTTTAGGAGCGACTTTCTTTTTCGCTGCTGCTTTTTTAGCCGGTGCCTTTTTAACTGCTTTCTTTACAGCTTTTTTAGGTGCAGCTTTTTTAGCGGTGGTTTTGCGTGTTGTTTTGCGGGCTGCCATGTAATGTGCTCTCCTGGCATTTAGTATGAGTTCCATCATCTTTTCACTGCCCGCAACCGCAAAAAACTGCAGACACTCTGTTCACTATAAACCAACTATATTCAACCTCCAACCGAAAAAGTGGTTTTTCAAGTGTTTTTTTATACTTTTCATACAAAAACAATGCAAATAATCTATAAATACAACTGTATAAATGAATACCTCACAGGTTATTCAAACCCATTTAAGGACATTTTCTTTTGTCAGCAGCTACAAATAAAAGCATTCACCAATATCAAAAGGAGCCCCAGAAAAACCAAGTACCCGAATTATAAACTCAACATATCTTTTCCTGTTTGAGATAATATGTATGATACGGTTAAATAGAGAATGTAAATTTTAATCAATCACCATCGTGACAGGGATCTCCCTCTTTTTATTCCCGACCACGTATGGACACAGTTTTTTGTGACAACAACTATAAGGGACAATGCCGTTGAAACACTTTCGGTTCATCCACGCTCTGGCAGGTATTGCACTTGCTATCAGCTGGCTGGCACTGCCTTCCCTCACAGGGGATAGCAAGAACTTTTCGTTGTGGACCCAGCCAAGCTCTTTATTAATCCTTGCCGCCGCTGTATGTAATATTGCTTTAGGCAGCTATTTATCACTTCATATTGGTGCCAGACGCCCCCTGCAATTACTGGGAAGTCTGCTTATCATCGCCGGGAGTGCCTGTGCACTTATTCCGGGATCAGGTCATCCTGTGACATTTGATGCACCTTTAATGTGTGTTGGCTTATTGATGGCAGGTTCTGTTCTGCATTTTCTGACCAGCTTTGGTTCTGATTCTTACTCTGGTTCTGCTACTGCAAATAACAGTAACTTTTCAGATGAGCATGGCGACCGGGAAGCAGGCACAGTGAAGTGGTTTAATGTCAGCAAAGGCTTTGGTTTTATCACCCGAGATAAAGGTGATGATATTTTTGTTCATTACCGGGCAATAAGAGGTGAGGGACACCGCACCCTGCACGAAGGCCAGCGTGTCGAGTTTCTCGTCGCTTCCAGAGACAAAGGTCTTCAGGCAGAAGATGTTGTTGCCTCCAGAAACCAGCGGCGTTAATACAGCTTATCTGTTGAAAAAAATGGCAAGCCAACTGACTCGCCATTTTTATTTGTATTACAGAGCAGCCTGAATATTTAATAGTGCGGTGGAGGTGGCTCCTCCTCACTATGCTCATGCTGCTGCTCAACATAGCCTTTAAACATATCCCGCAAGGCGTTTAACTCTTGCCGTAACTGTTCAATATCTCTCTGCTGGCGAGTGATAACATCATTCAACTGCTGAATGGTATCTTCCTGAAAACTAAGCTGGGTCTGCAGCTCAACCAGTTCATCACCCATATTAAATGCTCACTGTTTCAGGTGATTCGGCTGATGGCTTTAAATAGGTAGTAAAAACCATTTTCAAGCGCGCCTGCAATTCATGTACTTCAGATTCGCCATAAGGCTTGGGTGGCTGGTGCCCCCAAACGGGTCCGGGCCAGGCGGGATCGTTCTGGTAGCGTACAATGTGATGAATATGCAGCTGCCGAACCTGATTGCCCAACGCACCAATATTCATTTTGTCTGCAGAGAATATATCCTTCAGCTTCTCAGCAACATAAGACGATTCCCAGATCATTTGCTGCTGGTCCTCCTCTGAAAGCTGGTAAATTTCCTCAACACCAGCCACCCGCGGCACCAGTATAAACCAGCGATACTGCGCATCATCCATCAGCAATAACCGACACAGCGGAAAATCACCAATCACAAAGGTATCTGCAGCCAACCGGGATACCAGTTGAAACGGCTCCATTGACGGTAAAGTATCCACCCTGAGCCTCTCCTTAATTGATTCAATACTCTGAATATACTGATCACTGCCAATAAGCGGCAAGTCGTAATAACATCACACTATTGATACGGGTTATAGGAACGTTAAATTCGCGTTAGAATGGCGCTTTTGAAAATCCATATCACGGTACCCCTCTGTATGCGTACTAGCCAATACCTGTTATCAACACTGAAGGAAAACCCTTCTGATGCGGTTGTTGTCAGCCACCAGCTGATGCTTCGTTCCGGCATGATCCGTAAACTGGCTTCCGGTCTTTATACCTGGATGCCAATGGGCCTACGGGTGCTACGCAAGGTTGAAAACATCATTCGTGAAGAGATGAACCGTGCCGGTGCACTGGAAACTCTGATGCCTGCCGTCCAACCTGCCGAACTGTGGCAGGAAAGTGGTCGCTGGGATCAGTATGGACCGGAACTGCTGCGTATCAAGGATCGTCACAGCCGTGATTTTGTGATCGGCCCGACCCATGAAGAAGTTATTACTGATATTGTGCGCACTGAAATCAGCAGTTATAAACAACTGCCACTGAACTTGTATCAAATCCAAACCAAGTTTCGTGACGAAATCCGCCCTCGTTTTGGTGTAATGCGTGGTCGTGAATTCCTTATGAAAGATGCGTACTCATTCCATCTGGGTATGGAAAGTCTGGACGAAGAATACCAAAACATGCATGCCGCATACTGCCGTATTTTTGATCGTTTAGGTCTGAACTACCGCCCGGTAGAAGCTGACAGCGGCAGCATCGGTGGTAACCAGTCCCACGAATTCCACGTACTGGCAGAATCCGGTGAAGATGATATCGCCTTCAGTGACAGCAGTAATTACGCCGCCAATATTGAAAAAGCCGAAGCTTTAGCACCTGAAGGTGATCGTCCTGCGGCAACTAAAGATATGCAGCTGGTTGATACACCGGATGCTAAAACTATTGCCAGCCTGGTAGAACAGTTTAATCTGCCGGCTGAAAAAACAGTGAAAACGCTGATCGTTGCTGCATCTGAAGAATGTGATGCTGACTTCGTTGCACTGATGGTTCGCGGTGATCATGAGCTGAACGAAATCAAAGCAGAGCATCAATCAGAAGTTGCAGAACCACTGCGTTTCGCAACGGATGCTGAAATTCGCGACATTATGGGTGCCGGCCCCGGCTCTCTGGGTCCTGTTAATATCTCCATCCCCTGCATTGTTGACCGCACTGTTGCCAAAATGGCTGACTTCGGTGCCGGTGCCAATATCGAAGACAAACACTACTTCGGTCTTAACTGGGAACGTGATGCAACTTACACCCGTGAAGCGGACCTTCGCAATATTGTTGAAGGCGACCCAAGCCCTTGTGGTAATGGCAAGCTGGTTATTAAGCGCGGCATTGAAGTGGGCCATATCTTCCAACTGGGTCAGAAGTACAGTGAAGCTCTTAACGCTACTGTTCTGGATGAAAACGGTAAAGCGTCTGTTGTCACCATGGGCTGTTACGGTATTGGTGTTACCCGTGTTGTCGCTGCTGCAATCGAGCAAAACAATGATGACCGCGGCATTATCTGGCCGGAAAGCATTGCTCCGTTCCAGATTGCGATCGTACCGCTGAAGATAGAGAAATCAGAAGTTGTACGTGAAGCTGCCGAGAAGCTTTACAACGAACTAACAGCCGCCGGTTACGATATTCTGATGGATGACCGTAAAGCCAGCCCCGGTGTTAAATTTGCTGATATGGAACTGATGGGTATTCCTCATCGCATCACTTTAAGCGACCGTGGTTTGAAAGATGGGATGATTGAGTACAAGAATCGTTCTGAAGCTGATCGTGTTGATATGGCTCTGACTGATTTACCTGATTTTATTCAGGAAAAAATCAATCTGTAAGGTTTCATCTTTTAGGTTATTGCAGTGCACTTATTTAGTAAGTGCACTGCACCTTTCTCTAATACGATAAAAATAAATACACATATAAACCATATAGCCTGGAACCGTCCAAGAAGATACTTGTCTATCTTCTCATTATAGGGACATTTGTATTACGGCAAGAAAACAAGCGTTTTATCAAGCTTAGAAACGATAAAAGAGCTTACTTAGCTCCTTTTATATCTATTCTACTTATTTTTTTACATCTGCTTTATATTCTTCACTTACAGATGCAGGAGCAAAAAACAATAGAAAGACTCTCAGCAAAGCACAACTTGAGATTCAAAAGAAAATCCGTGCAGGCCAAAAAATACGACGGGGAGAGAAACAAAAAGATGAAACATTTATAGCCGCAACACTGGCTGTGTTGTCGGCGATAGTTGAAGGGCTACAACCCCTATATTTCCTGCATTTCTGGATAAGCCTATGACTCGTGGGCATTACATAATTTTTGTAACTTCTGCTAATCATAAGTCCCATCGGAAAACCTGTGATTGGTGCGTTAGTACGCCAACTATTGTCGGCAACACAGCCCGCAACACTGAAGTCGCTTCATCTCCCTTCCATGATACTCTCTAAAGAACTCAATCAACAAAAGAGCACTATGCGGTAATAAATACTCTTGCTTTCAACGCTTCATTCGAATCAGTTACACTAACTCGATGAACCACGGCCGTAGGCGGCCCTTGATGCAACCAATTTATTAATTGCTCAATAGCCGCTTGCTCACCATGCATCACGACTTCTACAGAGCCATCTGACAGGTTCTTCGCCCAGCCGGTAATGCACAGTTTATCCGCTTGCTCCCTGGTTGACGCTCGAAACCAAACGCCTTGCACTTTCCCTTCAACTCTGGCTTTCTTACAGACGACTGTCATCATTCACCTCACTCTACCCTGCGGCCTTTAACTCATTGACCGCTTTTTCAAGACTTGCCTGAGTCTGGGGACCCAGTAACTGTTTAACAACCTTGCCTTCCGGGTTTAATATATACGTCGCAGGAAGTACATCAGGCAGGGTTATTTCCAGCTGCGGTGCCGGATTTTGCTGAAAAACCCGGAACTGTATATCTAATTTCTGAATACTCTGACTCAGCTTATCTGCCGGAGAATTATCATAGTCCACACCTAACACACGAATATTATTATCTGCCTGCTCAAGAGCATTCAGCTCAGGTACTTCCTTGACACAGGGCGTGCACCAGGTTGCCCAGTAATTAATCAGCACCCATTCGCCGGCATACTCTTTAAGCTTAAAAGGATTGCCGCTCTGATCAGTAAACTCAGGGGAACTGCCACAGGCTGATAAAAGTAAAGCCGTCAGGCACAAACCAATAAAGTTAACCCGTTTTTTTATTCTCATACTTTATATCTCTACGCCTTTTTCTCGACAGTCCAGTCTGCAAGACTTCCTGCCATTGCCTGACGCTGATGACTACGAGCATCCAGCACACATTGCTTTAAGCTTTGAAACCATTCCGGTTCAAATTCCGGTAATGCCTGCATGACCTGCTCGTCTGGCAACGGGCATTGTAGCTGCTCACTCAGCTGATACATTGGCACTGCCGAGAGATCACGCCCTAATACCAGTTCACCCTTTTCGTTGTAATCCAGTATATACTGCTGCAAGAGGCGGGTTGTCAGTTGCTCCCAATGCATCTGCTGTAACGGCCATCCTGCAGCTAATATATGTTTATATCCTGTCGCCCGGCCATCCCGAAAGCGGCGCCGGAAAACAGAAAGTATAGCCAGCATCGCCACCATATCCGGCAAATCATCCTCTGCCACATTTTGCCGGTATAGCCCCAGACAACGAACTAATTCAGCTCCCAGCAGAACAACGACCCAGCTAATCCAGATCCACAAAAGAAAGACCGGCACAGCAGCAAAAGCCCCGTAAACCAGTTCATAAGTTGGCGTATGCGTGACAAACCAGGCAAAACCACCTTTGGCAAGTTCAAATAACACTCCCACAAAAAGCGCCCCGGTCAACGCATGACGAAAGTCCACTTTGCGATTCGGTACGGTTACATAAATCAGTGTGAACGTAATAATGCTCAACACCAGCGGTGCAAACCTGAGAAGAAATTTTTCACCGCCAATCAGTGATGCGGCATCAGCATACAGTTTCAGGCTGGTGAGATAAGAACTAAGGGCAAATCCGACCCCCAACAGAATCGGACCCAGTGTGAGAATCGCCCAGTAAAGTAATAATGTATTCACTCTACGGCGGCCGTGGGTCACCCGCCAGATACGATTCAGAGCCGTATCGACTGTACGCAGCATCATAAAAGCAGTCACGACCAGAAATGCAACGCCAACCGCAGTCAGCTTTCTCGCCTGTTGAGAAAAATCCTGCAGATATGACTGCACAACCTCACCGGTTGTCGGCACAAAATTCTGGAAAATAAAATTCTGCACCTGACCGCCAGCCTCCTGAAATGACGGAATGCCGGCAAGAATACTGTACGTAACCGTCATTAAAGGGACGACAGCAAACAGCGTTGTATAGGTCAGCGCCGCCGCACTATCGAGACAACCATCTTCCATAAAGCGCTGGAACATACGTCTCAATATGGAGTACCAAGGCATTCTGCAACCGGACTGATCAGCTTTTGCCGGTCTGATCTGAAAACTTCTCATACGGCTCCACCAGTCCAACATATCGGTATCCCCCTACTTATCCTTTGCAACACGCATTAGAATACCCCTGAATGGATCCTAACTTGAATAATTAACAGGCTAAAAAATGAGTAAAGGCGTCACAATTTATCATAACCCCCGCTGCTCTAAATCCCGCCAGACACTGCAATTACTGGAAGAACACGGGATCAAGCCGGAAATTGTCTTATATCTGGAATCCATACCTAATCAGAAAACACTGAAAAATCTGCTGAAACTTTTGGGAGTTTCCGCCCGGGAACTGCTCCGTAAGGGTGAAGAAGCCTATAAATCCCTAAACCTGAAGGATGACGCTCATTCAGAAACCGCCCTGATTAAAGCGATGACTGAACACCCGAAGCTGATTGAGCGCCCGATTGTTGTCGCGAACAATAAAGCCCGCATTGGCCGACCACCGGAAGCCGTACTGGAGATTCTGTAATGACACCTTATGTGCTGGTACTCTATTACAGCCGTCATGGTGCTACCAAACTGATGGCAGAACAGATTGCCCGCGGCATTGAAAAGCAGGCAGGTATTGAAGCCAGATTACGTACGGTGCCTGCCGTATCGAGTACTTGTGAAGCTGTAGATAAATCCATTCCCGAACAAGGCGCGATTTATTGCACAGAAGATGATTTAAGAAACTGTGCCGGACTGGCGCTCGGTAGCCCAACCCGGTTTGGCAATATGGCAGCGCCAATGAAGTACTTTATTGATTCCACCAGCCCACTCTGGATGACCGGGGCTTTAAATGGTAAGCCGGCCGCTGTTTTCACGTCCAGCGCCAGCCTGCATGGCGGACAGGAAACCACGCTGACCAGCATGATGTTGCCTTTATTACACCATGGTATGGTATTGTGCGGTTTACCTTATAGCGAACCAGAACTGACTAATACCCGCAGTGGTGGTACACCTTACGGCCCATCACATGTTGCTGGTGAGCACAGTAATGCCCCGCTGACAGATGATGAGAAAAAACTCTGTCAGGCTCAGGGAGCCCGGCTTGCCAGCATCGCCCTGAAGCTTAACACCCGATAATTCTCAACAATATTAAGAAGTAATATGACAATAACTGATAAAGCCCGTTACGCCCTGATCATTTCCCGCTTGCAGTATTTCGGTATTTTGCTGGTGATCGGGTTATGGACTCTCTGGCTGGAACCACCGGGCGATGCGACAACAGCTGTCATGATTGTGCGCTGCACACCCTTATTATTATTTCTGCCATTTATTCTCAAAGACCAGCCACGTACTTATATGTGGTTATGTTTTGCGCTGACTTTTTACTTTACGTCAGGTGTAGTTAACGCCATGGCGGGACCACATGAGTTGTACGGCTGGTTTCTTGCGGTTTTGAGTTGTGGGTTGTTTATTAGCGGGATGATGTTTGCGCGGTGGAAGAGCAAAAGCCTGTTGTGAAAATAAAAGCAACAGGCAGGTCAGCCTGCCTGTTGCATAATCAGGATAAAACTAAAAATCCAGTGCGGCTTCAAGTAAAGATAAGACCCCGTGCCCATCAGTTACTACTTTAACCTTATCAGTGACGCCATCAAAACATTCTGGCAAGCTGCCACTTTCACCCGTTATTGAATTTACTTGCGGTATCACAATACGCTTTACAGCCTGACCGGCCCAATAGGGTAAACCTTCCTTTATCCCAAGCTCCTGTAATCTTCCAGAAAAATTACCTTTCCTCTCCTGACTCCATGCAGAATACTTGCTAATGGCTTTACCTCGCAGATCAAAAGCCAGCATAGGGATATCACCAATACTATCACCACATAAAACCACTGCATTTTTGTTGGATGTCTTAATAATTTTCTCGTTATACAGCTGCTGCAAAAACCAATGGGTAGAATAGCCCTTGTTTATCAGTATATTCTGAATCGCAACCTTCCCTCCTGCTTTCATAGTGCCATTACAGGTTAATAAGCTACTAACAGGCACGCTTGGAAGAAACTCTGTAGGTGTAGGTGGGTGACAAGCAACCAGAGAACCTGACTCAACTTTAAAAGATTTCAAATAAGAATAAGTCCCGACAGTTACTGGATCAACAATTAAGTGATGCTTATTCTTCCAGCAAGAATGAACCTCGCTCATTTCCTGAGCATCAATATCAAGCCACCTGCCAACGATTTGGTTATACAATTGAGCAGACACCTTTTTTTCAAGTTTAGGTCCAATGTGAATACAGGCACCGCTCCCCGTAATCAACACATCAGGTTTTGGAAGAATGGCTAATTTACTTGCACCAAACTTGGCTTCTCTAAAAACTATAAATTGATCATAATTTAAACCTGCTATGGATTTAGCAGGATGTTCCTTTAAATCAATTCCTAACCTAATCATCTGTTGCTTCATCAATTCCCTGTCATCAGAGTCAAAACAAGAATAACAATTGCTTCTACTCAAACAGGCATCTGCTCGCTGCCCTTCTAACTCCCCCAGACTGACAGGAAAATAAGGCCGGGCTGTATTATAAACAAAAATGCACTTTGGGTTTGCAATAACGACTTCAGCAAGGCGCTTATACAAATACTCCCGGTAGGACATACCTCCAGTAGTGTCCTGACAGGACTCGCTGCTAAAATCATTAACGCCATCATGGAATGTACCATCCAGATCAGTCACAAAAACCATACAATCTAAACGGTCAAGTTGTTGCTCCCATTTCGTTATCAACTGGTCAATTCTGACTTTAATGGGATCAGCACAAAGATGGAGACTCTGAAATATCACAACAATAACAACTAAAACACATATTTTTCTTATTGAGGTTTTCATGAGACTTTCCAATCAGAAAGAAAGCAAGTAAGAATAGAATAAAAACACTGAAAACATGTGCTTTAAATATACATTTATTCAAATTGACCACACGCTCAGGATTATTATGAGATTTCTGAAATATTTTATAATCTGAAACCCCGCCTGTATCATACCAAAACCCCATTAACTGTCGGAGTATCCAACCATGCTCTATCATCGCGGGTTACTTTTAGTACTAACGGCTCTGCTAATTCTTTCCGGGTGTTCGACACCTCAATATCCACCTCCTTCAAGCAGACTCAAAACGCTTGAAATTACGATTCTCCATACCAACGACAACCACGGCAAATTCTGGCGCAACCGCGACGGCGAAATGGGCATGGCTGCCCGGAAAACATTAATTGACCGAATAAGAACTGAAGTAACCGCAGAAGGTGGACAGGTGCTGGTTTTATCAGCCGGAGATATCAACACCGGTGTACCAGAGTCTGATATTCAGGATGCCAAGCCTGACTTTATCGGAATGAATATGATTGGTTACGATGCCATGTGTCTCGGTAACCATGAATTCGATAATCCACTTAAAGTACTGCTCGAACAAGAGAAATGGGCACACTTTCCTTTTGTTTCAGCGAATATTTTTTATAAAGACTCGGGCGAAAGAATCTTTAAACCTTTTGTAATGGAAGATCTCGACAGCGTTAAGGTTGCCATTCTGGGGCTCACGACCGAAGACACGGCCCAACTGGCCAATAAAGAATATATCGACAATATCCGCCTCGACGATGCTGTCCATACAGCCAGAGAATGGGTACCAAAATTAAAGCAGGATGCCCATGCAGATATTGTTATTGCACTGACCCACATCGGCCACTACCCCAATGCAAAATATGGCATGAACGCACCTGGCGATGTCACACTGGCCAGAGATATTGATGGTGTCGATATTGTCGTCGGAGGTCATTCCCAGAACAAACTACTGCGCCCAGACATACAGAACAGCACCTATATTCTGCAAGCCTGGGAGTGGGGGAAATATGTTGGACGCGCAGATTTTGTTTATTATTACGTTGATGACTTTGATGGAACAGGAAAGCGTAAAGGCGTTCTAAAAATGGTTAATTACCGGTTGATACCGGTAAATCTGAAACAGAAGAAAGTTATTAATGGCAAAGAACAGCTGGTTACCATCGAACCAGAAATCCCCGAAGATCCTGCCGTGTTACAAGCGTTGCAGCCTTATCATGAAAAAGCCCAACAGTTACTTCTCAAAAAAGCTGGCTCGCTTGATAAACCCATGCCCGGCGAACGCAGCCTGGTACGCTCCCAGCCCACTGCAATAGGTCACCTGCTGGCACGCGCGCAAATGGAAAAAACACAGGCCGATGTAGCCGTTATTAATGGCGGTGGCATTCGAACCGGACTACCTGCCGGTACAATCACCGAAAAGGATGTATTAAAAGTTCAGCCCTTTGGCAACATGGTCAGCTTTGTTGAGCTCAGTGGCCGGGATTTAAAGCATTACATTGAAGATATTGCTTCGATCAAACCAGTCAGTGGTGGCTTTGCTCATTTCGCCGGCGTACGGCTGCGAATAGAAGGCGACAAACTGGTCAAACTCGAAGTCGGCGGTAAACCTGTCGATAATGATAAAACCTATCGCCTGGCAGTAAATGCTTTTTCTGCCAGTGGCGGTGATAAATGGCCGATCCTCGACGACAAAAGCTCATTTATAAACACCGGCTATACAGATGCTGTCGTATTAATCGAGTATCTTAACAAACACTCTCCTTTGAAATATGCGGACTATGCACCCAAAGGAGAAATCATTAGAAAATAGTTAAAGTCTGAATCAGGCTGGCTTTTAACCAGCCTGATTTAGGTTCTGTTGACAATCATTAAAAGATCGTAAAGCTGTAATCCAGCCACACCCGTAAATCGTTTTCTTCCTTGCGAATCGCCTGAGCCAGCTCTTTATCATTACGATACTTGCCATATTTAAGCTTGAACTTCAGACCTCTGAGCATTTCCTGAGGAAAAAGGTACTTAACATAGATGTCATGTTCGTCTTCTGAGACTTTCTTTTTATTTCCCCGACTGTCTGTTACTTTCATTCCGGAGCCACAATGGTATGAATAACCCAGAATCAACCCCTCAGCACCCAGTCGGGTAAAGTCGTAAAAGGCTCCCAGCTTCCAGACAGTTTCGCCGTCATACATCATATCTTCGGCATAGCCACTGGTTGGAATATTCCAGATACCGTGGGTATTTTTACCGAAATCATAATAGTATTCTGGAGGTTCCGCATAGCCGCTATCCGGTGCAGCGACTTTAGCCTCTGCCTTGAACTTGCTTACAGCCGCTTCAAATGTCCAGCCACTGACCTCATAAGCGGCATTAAGATTGCCGACCGTTGCATCCTTATCAAAAACTTGCGCGCCCCAAGCCTTACCGCTCCACAACTTGCCATTCTCTTTCGTATAAAAAACAATAGCGCCCAGTGTTAACTGACACTCTTCAGCCACTGGCATTGTCCAGCTGACTTCACCACTGTGCGCTTTCAGAAAATCTTTAGCGTAGGCATTGCGATAGCGCAGCATTAAATTTTGCTGCCCTTCCAGAGCGAAGGTATGAGAAATATCGGCACCGACAATGTAATCAATCTTTTTATCTTCAAAACTCTTGAGATCGTAGAAATCATCCTGATCCCTGAGCGACATTTTATTGACATATCCCAGACCAAACCGGGTGTCATTAATCATGGTTTCCAGATGATACCCTTGCCAGGTACTGGGTACCGAGCGGGAACCTGAGCTTGAAATCAGTCCTTCATACAACAGTTGCCGCCCGGCCTTGAAATGCCCGGAAAAGACATCCTCATCCTGACCAAACTTAAAATCTGCCCAGGCCTGTCCCAGCTTGGAGAACCCATCATACTTACCGTTATTTTTTTGTTTTAAAAGCTGATAAGAATGCTTGTACTTGTCCTCATCCATTTTGATCTTGGTAACACCATAAAATGAGCCACCAACGGCAAAAATGTCGCCCGCATAACCGGACTGCAGATCCAGATGCAGTGCACCGGTCCAGGCGCCGGTGCGATATTTTTCGGCACCCTGCTTTTTATCGTAAGTGTCCTCAATATCGTAATAAACCGTACGCACTTTACCGCCGAGAGAAGCATCATCGATAAACTGATGGCCGGTTGAAGCATTGACACTGACACATGTTGCCATGGTCAGATAGCAGAACAAGCGGGGGGTGTTAAAAGCAGTCACAGCCGTATACCAAAGAAGAGTGCAGGAAGTTGGTAAGAATGTGTTGGAGTACTGAGTATAGTGGCTGATTAAAGTTGCGGATGTGAAACCGTAACAACTGCTTTCAGAGAATAGTTATCATGTGTCTGAAAAAATACTCAGATCTATATTTTCATTCATATATTGATAACGTGCAGGCAGAGTCCGGTGCTTTTTCTGAATGCGATAAATTGATTCATACACAGGATGCTCCTGAGTAAAGGTCGAAAGCCGTTCCGGAAAGGGATAATTATATACGACAGGGGATGGCAATATGGTAAACCCAAGACCCGCAGCGACCGGATCAAGTATCTGACCCAGCTGGTTAATATTACCTGTTATTTTTAGCTGATCCAAACCCCCAAAATTGCTTCCCATATTCTTGTCCAGTAGCAACGCGGCATGATGATAACCATCCGGGTGGTTAATAAAGCCCAGCGACAGCAACTCATCCCAGCTTTCAGGCTGAACACTGGCGCTGGTCACAACCGCCAATGGCTGCCTTCCACAAAAGGTAACCGCTACACCGGCTGCAGAATCCGGGCTTTGAGTAATCCAGCCTACATCAACACGGTTTTCCAGTACGTCGTTAATAATGCGTCGGTTAGGCGCCACCTCAAAATTAACCGTTAGCTGATTATGACGGGTCTGCAAAGCAACCAGTTGCGGATATAACACCAAACTCAGTGCACCGGGAGCGGCTAACCTCAGGCTGCCTTCGTGAGGACTGTCTGTTTTTAACTGTCGCTCCAGTGTTTTTGCCTGAGTCAGCCAGGAACAGGCAAACTGATACACGTCTTGCCCGGCCGGAGTTAACTCAAAGCGCTTCCCCTGCCGCTGAATCAAAGCACAATCAAAATGGCGTTCCAGTTTATTAATATGCTGGCTTACCCCGGGCTGGGTCATCGCCAGCTGTTCTGCTGCCCGGGTAAAATGACCAACTTCCACCAGCCGTACAAACGTACTCAACCAAACCGGATTAACCATAACAAACTGCTATCAAAAGAATAATAAATGATAATTTTATGTTGAATACTTTGATCCGTACACTGCAACGCATTCAAAGATTGCAACGCAGAGGAATTATTTATGTCTGCCCCCATGACATATCCACGCACTTTTTCCCATATCGGTATCTCTGTTCCCGATCTGGAAGCGGCTGTTAAATTTTATACCGAGGTGCTGGGCTGGTACCTGATTATGGAACCTTCAGAGGTTACAGAAGACGACAGTGACATTGGGGTAATGTGTACTGATGTCTTTGGCCCCGACTGGGGTTCTTTCAAAATCGCTCACCTTTCTACAGGCGACCGTATAGGTGTAGAACTGTTTCAGTTTAAAAATTCAGAACAGCCTGAAGATAATTTTGAGTACTGGAAAACCGGCGTCTTTCACTTCTGCGTGCAAGATCCGGATGTGGAAGGGCTGGCAGAAAAGATTGTTGCCGCCGGTGGTAAACAACGCATGCCCGTGCGCCATTATTACAAAGGCGAGAAACCTTACCGCATGGTTTACATGGAAGACCCGTTCGGCAATATTCTGGAAATTTACAGCCACAGTTATGAGTTGACTTACTCATCCGGCGCGTATAACTAAGCGTAAAATCATCGGCAAAACAGAGCTGAATGAGTCATTCAGCTCTGTATAAATTTTTTCAGAAAGTTTTACCGAAATAACGCAGCCAGCGTTTCCCGATATTCAGGACCATAAAAAACACCTCCAACGGGTATTTCACTTCCCAATTCTTCCTGCACACGACTGATCCAGTGTGGCCCAAAGCCTCCACAGAGTTCAATCATCTGACACCCTTGGGCAACCAAGTCCTGCGCAACTGCAATAGCCTGTTCCGGATGAGCAGCATCAACACCGACAGCAGTGAATGTGTATTCTCCCCTGGACGTCGTTACTGTATTTGTCTTTGGAGAGAAACCCGGTGTAAGAAATATATGCCCGGCATACTTGAACTTCATTACAGCTTTCCGGTGAATTCTATGAAAAGAGATTCACAATATAGCTACGCATGTCCGAGCCTGCTCTTACACCGACGTTTACTATCTACCAGCTCATCACGCTTTTCACAAAAGGAATAGTAATCCGCCGCTTAGCCCGAAGCGCTGCATTATCAAGCTTCTGCAACACACCAAACAGTTGAGTCATCTCACGCTGACTGCGGGCAATAATATACCGACCGACTTCTTCAGAAAGTTCCAACCCACGATAATGCGCCCGCAGCTGCAAAGCTTTCAGTTTTTCATCATCGGCAAGCGGAGCAACCTGAAACACCAACCCCCAGCTCAGACGAGACTGCAAATCAGGTAATGTCAGATTGAGGTTACGGGGAGATTGATCTGCCGCCATAAGCAGTCGGGTACCGGATTCGCGCAAGCGGTTGTACAGGTCAAAAAGAGCTTCCTCCCACTCTCTTAAACCCGCAGCAGCCTGCACATTATCAATGCAGACCAGGTTCAATTCTTCCATGCCGTCCAGCATACGGGGTGTAAAGCTGACAACATCATCCATTGGCAGATAGATTGAACGTAATTGTAATTCGTCCGCCTTATGACAAGCGGCCTGTAAAAGATGACTACACCCTACCCCCTCTACGCCATATAAGAAAACGGCGTTATCTCCGGCCAGTTCTTCCGGATTATTTTCAAGATCAAGTACACCCAGAATCGCTTGATTGGACCCCGGGTAAAAATTTTCGAATGTGGCGTCATCGCGAAGCTGGACACTTAGCGACAGCTGCAATGGAAGATTCATAAACCCTTAAATGTAAACCCTCTATGGGCAAAAAACGCGCGACATACGTCCGGGAAAGCCGGACACTACCACGAAACGATACTGTTGTCAGCGACAACAACCGTTCCGCCATTCAAACTATCACAAAAATCCTTTTTTCCTGCATCAGACTCTATTATTATCGGCCTGATTTCCAGATATAGTGCAACGAACCCGCAAGTGCGCCGGGGTTATCTATATCTGGCAGAGATGCAACTGGCTCGAGTGCATGTTCCAGTGCAATCGCATTTGCCAGTCTGGACATATCCCCATCAATCTTCGCATGCAATACCAGACTTGAGCCTTTTACTTTGGCTGGTCCGACTTCACGAACAATCGCCAGTCGACGTAGATAATTCAATACACCAGCATAATCGCTGGTACTGTTAATGCCATCCACTCTGACAGCAACCCAGCCACCTTGTCCCTCCTCTATAACCGCATAAATTCCGGCAAGAGTAGAAGCAAGACGATCGGTTCCCAGCATAGCAACCTGCTCAAGACTCAAACCTGAAAAATCAAAATACTGTCGTTGTCCCTGCACAAATAACGCAAGACGACCACTGTAGCGATTATTGTCCGGATAAATACGTCCTGCCATTACAACAGGTGCACCATACCGTGCAGCACCTTGTAACAAGGGCGACTCAAACATCCCCCAAACATCGGCAACCTGAACATTGGCGGAATCTTCAAGGTCCATAACCGGTAGCAGAACATTTAATCCACGTTCGGTTTCTTGCTTACGCAGCGCTTCAGTCAGGACATCGGGGCTGCGACTGTCAATAATGCGTCGTCTGCCACCATCCTCAAGTGCGAACCATACTAACGTCGCCGGACGGGTACTTCCCCAAAGCGGAATATTCTCCCGGCGCAGAAAGCTGTTCAGTGCAGCGGCATCAAAGCTGACTTCCAGCTGCTCTTCACCATCCTGGCTTCGGCCATAGTGATAACTTCTGACATAACGCCCGGCATCAGTAAGCGCTTCTTTTACCGCTGGTCGTGACAACACATCACGGGTACCGGTGATTTTAACGAACACTGTGGACAACGAAGCTCGAATAACATTGTTACGTTCTGCTTCAGACTGACCACTGACAGGTTTAATACTCTCATAGAGGTTTACGGTGTCTGCAGCTGTGCTCCAGCCTGCACTCAGCGATAACAGGCAAACCATTACCCACCGAATGAGTATTCCTGCATCAAATCCTGTTTTTCGCACGGGAGCCAAATGCCCACTGAAAACCATCCGCTGCCTCCGGGCCCTGCTTTTACCTCAGTACTAAGATAATACCTGCGGGGCTGTCCTGCTGATTGTTCTTGAGATATATACCGAACTGCCTATTTTGCCACAGACAGGGCTGCCATCGGTATACCTGAAGCTAATACCTGAATATTTATCGATAGAGGTCAACAGAAGCTGCCAAGGGGTAGCCCTTGGGGGTAGCATAGTGCGGGCTGACTCCCTAAAATAGCGCCCCATCCATTTCACCCCTGACAGAGCTACGTATAAATTCATGAGTCCCTCACTGAGTTATAAAGACGCTGGCGTCGATATTGAAGCCGGCAATGCCCTCGTCGATCGCATCAAGGGCGTAGCCAAGCGCACTCATCGTCCTGAAGTGCTGGGCAATCTGGGCGGATTCGGAGCCCTGTGTGAAATCCCGGCTGGCTACAAACAGCCAGTACTGGTATCAGGTACAGATGGTGTTGGCACCAAGCTGCGCCTTGCTATCGATCTCTGCAAGCATGACACCATTGGTATTGATCTGGTTGCCATGTGCGTGAACGACCTGATCGTCTGCGGCGCCGAGCCATTATTCTTCCTCGATTACTATGCCACCGGCCAGCTGAATGTTGATGTCGCTGCCAGTGTTATCAGCGGTATCGGCAAAGGCTGTGAACTGGCGGGCTGTGCCCTGGTCGGCGGCGAAACCGCAGAAATGCCGGGCATGTACGCCAGTGAAGATTACGATCTGGGTGGATTCTGCACCGGTGTTGTTGAGAAATCAGAGATCATTGACGGTAGCAAGGTTGCCGCAGGCGACACATTGATCGCCCTGAAATCCAGCGGCCCACACTCCAACGGCTATTCCCTGATTCGCAAAATTCTGGAAGTCAGCAATGCCGACCTGAATATGCCGATGGACGGCCGTAACCTGGGTGAAACCCTGCTGGAGCCAACCCGTATCTATGTTAAGCCGGTACTGGAACTGATCCGCAATTTGCAGGTTAATGCGATCAGCCATATTACCGGTGGTGGCTTACAGGAAAATATTCCCCG
The DNA here is from genome assembly GCA_965261725.1 of Endozoicomonadaceae bacterium. GTDB lineage: Bacteria > Pseudomonadota > Gammaproteobacteria > Pseudomonadales > Endozoicomonadaceae > CANDOC01. Next base: position 295,513 of record CBDHDU010000031.1, read on the forward strand.
CGTACTGCCGGAAGGTCTGAAAGCGGTTGTCGATACACAATCATGGGAACGTCCGGCAGTCTTTAACTGGCTGCAGAAGCAGGGCAATGTCGAGCCGGAAGAAATGCACCGCACCTTTAACTGTGGTGCCGGTATGATCATCGCGATACCTGCCGGTCAGGCTAATGCAGCGCTAGCACTGCTTAAAGCTGCAGGTGAAGAGCCATGGGTGATTGGACATACAGCCAGCCGTAACGCTGAAGAAGCAGCTGTTGAATTAACCGGCCTCTAAAAACACACTTACCTGAAATGTGTTTCATCAAAACACCGTTGCTGTTAAAACAATGGCAGCGGTGTTTTAGTATTAACATATTGAGGTAACTAAACATTACAATCAGCCGTGATACATACCTGATAATAAAAAGCAGCACCAATGACTGAATACAAAAATTTACCGATGCCGGTTGTCGTGCTTATCTCCGGCAACGGCAGTAACCTTCAGGCTCTGATTGATCGTCAGCAGGAATTGAATATTGAAATTGCCGGGGTTATCAGTAACCGCGAAGACGCATACGGTCTGCAGCGGGCTGGCAATGCGGACATATCAACTCAGGTAATAAAACATCAGGATTTTTCTGACCGGAAGGGCTATGACGCTGCCCTACTTAAAGCAATAGAGCAATGGACACCGGGTCTTGTAATACTTGCCGGTTTCATGCGCCTGCTAACACCCCACTTCACCGAGCATTTTGCCGGGCGCCTGCTCAATATCCACCCTTCGTTACTACCAAAGTATAAGGGACTTCACACCCACGAACGCGTAATAGAAGCTGGCGAAGCGAATCACGGTTCAACCGTTCATTTTGTGACCGCCGAGCTGGATGGCGGTCCTTTAATACTGCAGGCCAAAGTCCCGGTTCACCCAGAAGATCAGCCTGAAACGCTAGGCAAAAGAGTTCAGCAGCAGGAATATATCATTTACCCGTTGAGCATCCAGTGGTTTGCCTGCGGACGCCTGAAACTGCAACAAAACAGCCCTATGCTGGATGACAAGCCCCTGCCAAAGCAGGGTCTGACCTTCAAAAGTGAACTTCTGACGGCAGATTGGCGTCATAGTTCTTAAGGATTGGGTTTTTAAGGATAGAGCTCCGGAGCGAGTGCTTTCCAAGCATACAACGTAAACAAGGAAACTGAGGGTAGCATCTAATGAGAATGCGGAATCTGCTGTTAGGGATATCAGTTATCGCCAGCTTATCAGCATTGGCTGAAAATCCGGTTACGACAGACCCGACCACCACAGAACCCCCCGCTGCTCAGAAAAAAACCGCCCAGCAGGTAGCGACCTCGGCGCCAAAACCCTACGAAGCAGAATACAGTGCAGACATGAGCGGACTTCCGGTTTCAGGCAGTGCTGTCCGCAAACTGCAAAAAGAAGGCGATGACTGGTCACTAAGCTTCGAAGCCAGCACCGTACTGCTCAGCATGAAACAGGAAAGCAAGTTTACCGTTGATAGCAAAGGGCAGATAAAACCCTCTCTCTATACAGATAAGCGTAATGTCTTCGGTAAAAGCAAAATTGAGCAGATAAATTTCGACTGGAAACAAAATGAAGCTCACAGCCGCCGGGATGATAAAGAATATAAATTCGCACTGGAACCGGGCGTACTGGATGATATTTCCTATCAGCTACAACTAAGAATCGATGTGGAGAAAGGTCGCAAAGATCTCTCCTACCGCGTTGCTGACCGAAAAAAACTGGATACTGAAAGCTTTATTATCGAAGGTGAAGAGACGCTCGACACGCCTTTAGGTAAGCTGGCAACTGTTCGCGTCAAACTGGTTCGTGAAAACAAAAAGCGCCAAACCTGGATCTGGCTGGCACGCGACTGGAATTATCTCTTGGTTCAGTTACGTCAGCTTGAAAAAGAAGATGAATTTCTAATCAAGGTAAAACAGGCTTCTCTTGACGGACAAAAAGTCACCGGTTTACCAAAAGCCACTGTTTCACCGGAAGCGGCCAGAGCAAAGGGTTAAGCCTTATCCATATTTAAGAGGGGAACGCTCTCCCCTCTAGTTTATTTTGCAAAACTATAAGTCCGCCCGATTTCAGCCACTTCAACCGAATAAGATTTATACCAGCGCTGCCTTCCGGATTCCTGAGCCAGCACATGATCAGAACATGCCTTCCAGCGTTTGATGCTTTCCTCATCAGGCCAGTAAGATAATGCAATCTCCTGCTTGCCTTCAGAAACAGCCGTAAACTCAAGACAACCAAACTCCTCCAACGCCATTTTTCTTAGCTTTTCTGCTGCCTGATAATATTCATCATCAGGCGCTCCCAGTTCTGCTTTAAAAATCACAACATACATAGTGCTTTATTCTTTACTCAGTTCAGGGGCAGAACCGTTGTATAACGCATCTGTTCCATTGCAAAGCTGGAAGTCACATCACTTAAGCCTTCCACTGAGTTCACCAGTTTTTTATAGAACAGGTCAAACGCAGCAATAGTAACTATTCAGCACCCTCACAATAAGCTGGTATTTTCGTGATTTTGTGTCATTTTCAAATACAGTTCTTCTCTGACCAACGCTTGTTATGAGTCAACTTGATCCCGAGTTTCAGATTATCGTCACCCTCCTTGCTATCGTAAATGATCAGCAAGAGCAGATCGGTGGCCTGGGCGATCAGGTAGCAAAACTGGAAACAGAAAATAAGGAACTCGCGGACAGACTCAACATCAACAGCCGGAACAGCAGTAAGCCTCCCTCTACAGACGGTTATGCAAAGCCTGCTGCCAAACAGAAAGACTCATCTGCCACGGTGGAGGGTGAGCCACAAGACGACAAACCTAACCCAAAAAGCTTACGACAGAGGTCTGGTCGAAAGCCCGGCGGTCAGAAAGGTCACAAAGGTTCAACGCTTCAGCAAGTCACTGACACTGACCGCACCCAATATCACCCGGTTATAGACTGTGAGAAGTGCCATCAGTCCCTGCACTCTGCAAACATTGCCAAGTTGGTTGAAAGGCAAGTATTTGAACCGGGTCGTTTTGGTCACTTTGAAGTGACAGCCCATGTGGCCGAAATCAAAGAGTGCCGCTGCGGTCACATGACACAAGCCCGTTTCCCTGAAGGAGTTGATGCTCACGTGCAGTATAGACCGGTGACTCAGGCGCTGGCCGTGTATCTTTGTCAGTATCAACTTATACCTTGCAAGCGTGCCTCCCAGTTCTTCATGGATATTTTCGGATTGGAAGTCAGTCCGGGTTCCATCTGCACCTTCCAGAGCAATGCTTATGACCGGTTAGCCAGCACTGAGCAGGCAATTAGTGACGCCCTTAAGGTTGAACCCATTGCAGGCGCTGATGAAACAGGCATGAGAGTAGCCGGAGCGCTGTGGTGGATGCATGTCCTGCGTACTGACAAGTGGACGTACTATCATCTGGACTTGAGTAAAGGACATTCCGCCATAGAGACGATGGGTATTTTGCTGACCTTTGCCGGGATACTGGTTCATGACCACTACAAGGTTTACTTCCGCTATACTGCGGCTCATGTACTCTGCAATGCCCACCACCTGAGGGAGTTACAGGGTGTCGTTGATCGCGACTGCAACTATCTTGCGGCTCGTCTTCAGCGGCTGCTGAGACTGGCCTGTCACCTCAGCAATGGTTTTAGAAAGCTGGGAATGAAGGCGATGCCGGAATCCATCCGCCAGCGTATCTCTTCACTGTTCGAGCGAACAGCAAAAAGGGCGCAAGCGGAAGAAGCCGACTATATGGAACGAGTACGGCAACGGTTGGGGCGTGACAAAGTCAAGAATACGAAAGCGTTCAACTTGTTTAAGCGGTTGGTGGAGTACAAGGACGAAACTTTGAGGTTCATGACCGACCTCAACATCCCCTTCGACAATAATGGCAGCGAGCAAGACATCAGAAATGGCAAGGTGAAGCAAAAAATATCGGGCTGCATCAGAAGCGAGGAAGGGGCGAAATGGTATTGCCGAATACGAAGTTATGTTTCATCTGCGAGAAAGCAGGGGCAGAATGTTTTTGAAGCCCTGCTTATAGCCATGAAGAATTACTGCGGTCACTCTTTGCTGGGTGCTGAATAGTTACCAGCAATATCTTTAACGACTACCCGCAGTAAATAATCCCACTCACCGCTCATCCGGTAAGATTCTGCTATCTCGGGAAAGCTTTCAACTGTCTTGGAAAAATCACGCAGCCAGCGACTGTCGTGGCGGGTTGTTTTCAAGTGCACAAAAACCGAGACACCCAAACCAACCTTTTCAGGATCAAGCAGCGCTACCCGGCGGTGAATAATCCCTTCACTTTCCATACGTTTTATCCGCTTCCAGCAAGGTGTAGGACTAAGATTCACCTGCGCAGCCAGTTCAGCCAGCGGTAGAGTGACATCTTCCTGAAGCAGCATAAGAATTTTACGATCAATACTATCCATAGAATATTTTTCTATATTAAACCCATATATGAAAAATAGTTCTATTTAATCAATAAATCAGCAAAAACTTTGCAAAACTTTTCTATCTCCATCGCCTTACTATACCTCCCATCATTTACCTGACCCGATCGCCGCCATGCTGCTGGAACTTTCAACCCTGATTGCCGTTGCCGGTTTTTCTTTTGCAACATCCGCTTCACCCGGCCCAAATACCCTGCTGCTCGCCAGTTCCGGAGCACGTTTTGGCCTGAAGCGCACCTTGCCACATATGTTCGGGGTCAATATTGGTATTCTGATTATGATGCTGGCGGGTGCCATCGGCGCTGGTACCGTGTTTCAATACTTCCCGTCCCTGCAGCTGATAATGAAATTACTCTGCACCAGCTACCTGCTGTATCTGGCATGGAAAATTTCGAGTTGTCACACTGACTGCACCGACACAGGGGAAAGTCGCCCGATCTCATTTATTCAGGCAATTGGTATTCAGTGGCTGAATCCAAAAGTGTGGATGATGGCACTCACTGCTATGAGTGTGTTTCCGGCAGCAGGCAGTGGTAGTGACTATCTGGAGTCAGCGCTGCTGGTTGCACTGGTCATGACCGTCATAAATCTGCCTTCTATTACTATCTGGGCAGTATTCGGCAGCATGATGCGACGCATTCTGCACACACCAAAACAGCAACAATACTTCAACTGGGGAATGGGATTGCTGACGGCAGCAACCGCTACCGTCATCTGGCTCTAAGCAGAGGCGAAGGGCTTTTAGTGGCTATGGACAGAAGTCTTTTTAGAGGCTTCTTCCATACCCAAAACAGTCGCTTTAAGCGTCACAGGCGGGTGTTTTTCGAACCGCAGCTCAACACTTACAACCTGTCCCGGCTGCAAAGGTTTTTCAAGCCCCATAAACATCACATGGTCGCCGCCCTGAGTAAACTCGTGGGTCTGATGCGGATCGATGATGATGCCATCTTCCAGCTTCATCATTTTCATCACCCCGTCCTGATGCACATGGGCGTGCAGCTCGGTTCTGGCTGCCACATCACTTTCAGCATCCAGCAGTTTTACCGGCTTACCTGTTTTGTTAGTCACTTTCAGATAACCTGCTGCATTCGGTCCTGGAGGCGCCATAATCCAGGCATCAACCACCTGAATATCCTCACCGGACTGCTTCATTTCCTTCATCGAATGAGAGTGGTCATGCCCACCCTCACTCTCCATCGTCATCACAGGCTCCGATTCGGCCATTACACCGCTAACCAGAAACAGGGAAAAAAAAGCCGCAGCTAACTGAGCTGTTTTAGTTTTTAAAAGGCCGTTCGTTTTTATAAGACTGCGCATATAACCTCCGGTATTAACTACAACATCTATCATTAGCGCTGTCTGGCGGTTTTTCCACTTTAAAAAGTGCAAATCAGGAAAAAATCCTATCCATGTGATTCCACATCAGCACTACCCAGCTCAAAGTTCACTCTGCGAATTCCTTCAGGGCTTTGCAGCATAACCTCAGCAATCCAGATCATTTTCGGATTCATGGTACAAAATGTGATCATACCCTCACCGGTAAAATCACCTGCTCCACTCCGTTCCAGAACAACCGGCTGCAAGCCCATATCCATTTGCTTACCGGTAAAACGAACCGATGCTACCTGAATATCAGCAGCTGAAGCAGACACAGCAATAGCCAGTGGCTGCAAAGGTCTGATGATCTGAGGATCTACTGCAAAAGTAACAACACTCGCATCATCTAATTGAACCTGACACGCCTCGTTCACATCACATTCGGCATTCGCTGTTTCCAGTAACTCATCACTCAATGGTTGAGGTGATAGTTGTTTTACCGCCAGAAAAAATCCCGCCAGCGCAATGAACAGCACTGTAGTTAATACAATTTTCGACTTCATTTATTCTCCAGAGGGTGGCGACTACATAACTATCCACCAGCGGAGGCATTATACGCATATACCACCCGCATTTGTCAGCCAACCGCAACACCCACCCAAAAACATTCATATTTTACGACTACCGCCCTGGATCAATCTTTACTTAAACCAAAATTGACTACGTATTCATAAAGTAGTCATATCAACATCGAAGATTACAGATCAAATAACAGCAAAACCCTAGATGTTTTACGAGGAGTATCAGGTGAGCCAGTACCAAGAAAGCAAAGCAATCGTCCGGGCATACTTCGATGCCATGGAAGCAGCAACACCAGAAACTGTTGCAGACGTACTCAAAGAATACACAACAGAAGACTACCTCTGGCGCGGCGTTTACCCATTCCGCGAACAGGAAGGCGCAGAAGCCGCTGCCAGCACCTTTTGAGCACCGTTGAAGAAATCCCTGAACCGCATGCAGCGCCGTCAGGATATTTTCATTGGTGGCACCAACGAAATCAGCGGTGAACAGTGGGTTATGAGCATGGGCCACTTTATGGGTCTGTTCGATGCCGACTGGTTGGGCGTTCGTCGCACCGGCAAAATGGTCAGCCTGCGTTACGCTGAATTCAGCTGCGTTGAAAAGAACGGTAAAATCAGCAAGACTGGCCTGTTCATCGATATTATCGGCCTGATGATGCAGGCAGGTGTCAACCCACTGCCACCACAGACCGGTTCTTACTTCGTATACCCTGGCCCACGTAACCACGACGGTCTGCTTTTCGAAGATGCTCCGAAAGAAGAAGGCGTTAAAACACTGGCGCTGGTAAATGAAATGGTTAACGACCTGTCTGCACTGAACGACAGTGGCGCTATGGGTTGCCCACCGGAAGTTCTGGAAAGAACCTGGTCCAAAGACATGATCTGGTACGGTCCTGGCGGCATTGGTGCCAGCTACACCATTCCACGTTACCAGCAGCACCAGCTGCCTTTCCGCAACAACCTGAAAGACAAGAAATTTAACGGCCACGTTTGCCGCTTTACTGAAGGCAAGTTTGCCTGCTTAATTGGCTGGCCAAACCTGTCCAACACTCCAATCGGTGGTTTCCTGGGACTGCCGGGCGGTGAAATCCGTGCCGACATGCAGGTTGTAGACGTTTACTGCCGTGAAGATGACAAGCTGTCTGAAAACTGGGTTCTGATTGATATTCCTTTCTGGCTGAAACAGCAGGGACTGGATATCTTTGAGCGCACTCAGCAGATTATGAATCCTGAACTGTAAGATTCTATAACCTAGAAAGCCCGGTTATTAATTAGTAACCGGGCTCAATGTGCTGGTTCGCCTTACACCTCAGCTACATAAACTGAGTAGTGAGGCAGAGCATCGTACCCATTCAAGTTCTTGGTATAGACCCTGACAAGTCCAGCCTCCACGTTGCAAGTCATGATGACCGTAGCAAGCAGCCAAGCCAGAAGCCTACCCACCTCAAATTTCTGTAGTAACAAAGATCTGCATGGCACGATCCATCGCCGTTTGTGCTGTCAAGTCAAATTCAGACTATCTTTTTTCCCTGATAATAAGACTTACTTAGAAAATTCAAACTGATATTTGCGGGCGATTTTTTCTGCAACTGCACAATTATTCCCACCTGCGCTGCTGGCAATCGCACTAGCCAAATGAGACAACGTGGGAGTCTGGTTACCGTTATGTTTAAGATAGTCGCTCAGCATTCGATGGTAGCAGATTGCGGTTTGAAAATTATCAGCTTTTATTGCATCCAAGGTAGCGCGCTTTATTCCCAGCACTACTCCTGTTTGATACCAACGGCTGGCGACATCACCTGTACAAACTATTAATTCATTCCAATAGTTTTCGTCGAGTACTTTATGAGCATTTGTTCCTGACGCTGAAGTAAAAGGCTTGGTCGGTTGAGCTTCTTCAAATGGAGGAACCAATGTGACGGGCTGAAAATAGAGCATATTGCACCCGGTAGCGGCATAGATTGTACTGGCAAGTGTCGGGCTGAACTTTGCATTTCCGAAAAATTTTTTCAGCGCATCATTTGCCCATTTCTTATTCTTATTTTCGGAATCTTCCAGCCTGATATCGTTAAGAACCTGAACGAATATTATTATTGTATTTATTTCAGTAATGTTACATTCAGTAAAATGATTATTTCCGTCGGCTCTTTGAAGCTGTTCGGTTATACACCTTACAAGCTGCGAAAGTCTTGTATTGCCGAGCCCTTGTGGAAACTTCTCAGGAACGAGTATGTCTGCAATGGTAGCAGCAGGGCTGGCTTTTTCGAATAGTTCTGCAGATTTATCAGTAGTTTCTGTTTTTAAGCGTTTAGCTGCAGGAGGTTTTTCTTCTGCATTCTCGCAGAGTGAGCAGCGGTCGGGATAATGCTGCCAGGCCAGAGCTTCTGTCAGCTTTTCTTTAAGCGCTTTAAGGGTTCCGGCTTCAAGCGTGATCTGTGACCAACCACCTTCGCACCCTTGAGAAACCAGGCTGTCTTTTTCCGCTGTCAGGCGCCGCCATCCCGGGTGCCCACTATGGGCGGGGTGAGCAGGCAAGAGGACTTCATTATCTTCAAAGATATCTGAATGATCCTGGCAGGGTAATATGACAGAACTAACGCCTATTGCGTTCTCAGCAATCGCAAGCTCTTTTCGAGCATCTCGAAGAGCCGCAACATTGCTTTGCCCGACTTGCTGCTCCAAGACCTTGCAGAAACCTGCTATTTCTTCCGATGCCTTGACTTCAAAAGGGGTGTCTATAAAATCCTTGTTATCCGGTGGGCAAAACTCTGCATACTTGATTAGCAAGAATGCTGTGTAGCCCAGACGAATACTCTCGCGCTCTTCTGCGCTGAAGGCAAGTAGCGACAATTGTTCAAATGTAACCTCTGATTTATCCCAGACTTGGCTTTTTTCCGTGTATACCTGAAACTGCTTTTCTTCCTCGACCAACAAATCAGTACTGGTTGGTTTATTTTTTTCCTGAGCAATTCTAAAGCGTTGATGATTAGCATATAACAAAGGCTGAATCCATCGCAGAGTACGATGGCTGAATATATGTTTTTTTAAATCATTAACGCTTAGGATATTTTTTCCAATGCTATCTATGACTAAAATCTCTTCTGCATGTGAATCTTTACTACCATCTGCAGGATTGGTTCTGCGAAACCCTGCACTGGCTGGGCACACTTGCATTATTAAAATAAGCACTAAAATAAACAAACAAGATAGATTCGTTTTTTTATACTGCATCATGCTTGATCCTTTTTAAATTTCTATTTGAATAAATAGTCAAAGCATCTATAACTCGCCACTTTAATTTAGTCGGCTATAAATAAAGGTGTGAAGTGGTTATAGTTCTCCGGACACACAAACACGGGTAATATTGCAGCCCATTAAGGTGTGTCCAAATGTCAGAAAAGAAAACGAAAACATATACAGCTGAGTTCAAGGAATCTGCAGTAAAGCTGGCTGTAGAGTCTGATAAACCGGTGACAGAAACAGCCAGAGAGCTTGAGGTGAACGCTAACACCCTGCACACCTGGATTGCTAAGTATCACCGTCCTAAGGCTACCAGTAAGCCTCAGAAGAACGATGAGCATATATACGACGAACTCAAGCGTTTGCGCAAAGAGAACGCCAGACTGAAAGAAGAGCGAGCCATATTAAAAAAGGCGGCCGCCTTCTTTGCCAAAGAGTGTCACTGAAGTTTCAGTTCATCAGTGATAACCGGGAGCCATTCAGCCTCTCAGCGATGTGCCGGGTCATGTCGGTATCCCGTAGTGGCTACTATGAGTGGCTCTCTCGCCCGGTATCCAAGCGTTCTCAGGAGGATCAGGCATTGAAGGCAGACATTCGGGAGATTCACGAAAAACACCGTCAGCGCTATGGGGCACGCCGTATTAAAAATGACCTTGCTGATCTGGGTAAAACCGTCAGCCGTAAGCGCGTGGCTCGTCTGATGAGAGAGGAAGACCTGGTTTGTAAGACCAAACGTAAATTCAAGGCGACAACGAACTCAAGCCACAACAAGCCGGTGGCTGACAACATACTGAAGCGTGACTTCCACCGGGAGCAGCCTGACCAGGCCTACACCGGCGATATTACGTATATCCCAACCCGGGAAGGTTGGCTCTACCTCTCCGTCTTCATTGACCTGTGCTCACGGGCTGTTGTGGGCTGGTCCATGAGTAGCAGGATGACAGCGACGCTGGTGACAGATTCTCTGCAGATGGCTATGTGGAAGCGCAGACCAAAAGCTGGCTTGCTGGTGCATAGCGATCGGGGCAGCCAGTATGTCTCAGAGTGCTACCAGAAGTTGTTGGGCGAAAATGAGTTTGTCTGTAGCATGAGCCGCAAAGGTAATTGCTGGGATAATGCGGTGGCTGAAAGCTTCTTCCACACACTGAAAACTGAGCTGATTCATCATGAAGACTTCCAGACTAGAGAAGAGGCTCAGCAGGCCATATTTGAGTACATTGAAGTGTATTACAACCGCCAGAGAAAGCACTCAACTAACGGCTACCTTGCACCGTTCAAGTATGAACAACAGCTTGCCGAGGCAGCGTAAAAAAGTGTCCGGAAAACTCTTGCCATATCAACTCCATATGGATTGGATAATCCGTATCAGGAAAAACCAGACCAATCAGCTTTGATTCCCTGGTGGTCAGACTGCGGGCAAAAGCATTCGGGCGGTAATTCAGCGTCTTTGCTGCTTCCAGCACTTTCTGGCGTGCCTTTTCTGACGTAGAGCTTCCATCAATAAATACCCTGGAAACCGTTGACTGGGAGACACCTGCCAGTCTGGCAACATCGACAGACGTTACCATATTCCTTTTATGAGACATGTTTTAAAACATTTACTGCAAGCTGAAGATCAATGACAGGCTGAATTATACCGGAGACTTGCCCAAAGGTTTATAAGTTGCATCAAAGCGAAACATAACTCCGATAGCTGGATTAACACTTCATGACATGCGTCATTTTTGCTATTCAATATAAGTAATAAAGTGCCAATTAAATTCCATTAAAACGTTTCTAACTGGAAGCCATCATGCATATACCGGTCAAACCTCTGAAAACGTACCCATGGTGGCTGAAACCCTTTTTCTGGAACCAGAAACGGCGTTACGGCAAAGTGCTAAAACCGGGACTGCTGTGGGCCAGAGTACCGAAACTGTTTGCTGCCGTTGCCGCACTTTACGGCGTTCTTGACCGGAAAAGCTCACCTCTGACACCGACGCTGCGCTCTTTGATTACCGTCCGGGTTTCCCAGATCAACTGGTGTGAATTCTGCGTTGATGTCAATTCCATGACACTTGCCAAACGGGCAGGCAGTACGGATAAAGTCGAAGCACTCGAGAACTGGCGAGACAGTGACCTGTTCAGTGAGTCTGAGAAAACAGCGCTGGAATATACTGAAGCTGTCACTTATAGCGACCGTCAGGTGACACCGGAAATTATGGGTCAGCTAAAACAGCATTTTGATGATGACGCCGTTGTTGAACTTACCGGCCTGATTGCATTTCAGAACCTGTCCAGTAAATTTAATGCGGCACTGGATGTACCTGCAGAAGGTTTTTGTCGTTTGCCATCCAAACCGTCGGATTCAATTTAGAAAAACCAGCTGAATATCAGGTTAAGATTTAGCTTTGCCTATTGATAAAAGACCTGTCGATGAGCGCTCTTCGGCAGGTTCTCCCCATCCAATAATAAACAGTGGGTATACGGTACCGGGTTACATAAAACCCAAAACGTATGAGTCACAGAAACCTGCCTTTATGACCCGCATCATTTTTGTTATCGCCTGAAAGACTTACAGTGCCAGAAGCTGCATGGCTAACAGGCCACAGCTTTGATCTTTATTCTTAATGAGGCTTTTGCAATGCTTATTAACAGAGCAGCCAGTACTGTACTGGTTGTCGGGCTAGTTGCAGCCGCAGTCAGTTACCAGCCGGTTTATTCCGGTCTGAATGATATGGTTTCGGTCATGTCATCTATGGATATTGACCGTGCAAGACAATATATTCTGAGTTTCGGACTCTGGGCGCCCGCCATATCCTTCCTGATGATGTTATTACAGGCGGTTGCCGCACCACTGCCTGCTTTTATTATTACCTTTGCTAATGCGGCTATTTTCGGTTGGTGGCAGGGAGCAATTCTGTCATGGGCCAGTGCTATGGCGGCAGCAGCATTATGTTTTCTGATATCTAGAAATTTTCGCCGGTTACCTGAAAAGATGGTCAGCCACCTTGATCTGCAAAAATCTGATAGTTTCTTCCGCCAGCACGGCAAATACGCCATTTTGATTAGTCGGCTCTTACCGTTTATTTCCTTTGATATTGTCAGTTATGCGGCTGGTCTTACTTCAATGAAAATTCGCCATTTCCTATTGGCTACCGGCATCGGACAACTCCCCGCCACCCTGATTTATTCCTATGTAGGCGGCATGCTGACAGGCACAGCTAAATTGTTCGTCACCGGACTGCTGACATTTTTTGCTATATCAGTAGCGATTTACTTCTGGAAAATAATTTACAGGCCAGCGCAAGCCACCGCCTGAATACAGAATTTTAATCAATAGAATTATTTATCAGAAGAATCATCATGAAAACATTCGTACGCGCCATTTTACTTGTATGCGCTTTCACATCAGGAAATGTTCTGGCAGCTGTTTCTGACTATTTTGTGAATCCGGAATACGTTGCCAGTAACCTTAAAAACCTGACCATTCTCGATGCACGAGGCTATCCCGCCTATTTGCAGGGACACCTGTCCGGTGCAATTGCCATCAACTGGAAATCATTGTCCCATACCGAAGGTAATACCGCTGACAAAGGTTGGGGTAACCTGCTGGATAACTCATGAAGTGGTCTAATGACTCCGGACACCTCGTTAAGCACAATAGCGCAATCAGTAACGAGGTTAAAAATGGCAAAGCGAAAAAATTATTCTCAGGAGTACAAACTCAAAGCAGTGGAATTGGTCGTAGAACAGGGTCAGTCTCCCGCTGCAGTCGCCAGAAGTTTAGGACTCAGCTCAGGAAATCTGCGGCGCTGGGTCAGACAACATCAGGAGCAGGAAGCGCTGGCCTTTCCCGGTAAAGGGAACCAGGCATTAACACCCGAGCAACAAAAAATCAAAGTAACTATTCAGCACCCAGCAAAGAGTGACCGCAGTAATTCTTCATGGCTATAAGCAGGGCTTCAAAAACATTCTGCCCCTGCTTTCTCGCAGATGAAACATAACTTCGTATTCGGCAATACCATTTCGCCCCTTCCTCGCTTCTGATGCAGCCCGATATTTTTTGCTTCACCTTGCCATTTCTGATGTCTTGCTCGCTGCCATTATTGTCGAAGGGGATGTTGAGGTCGGTCATGAACCTCAAAGTTTCGTCCTTGTACTCCACCAACCGCTTAAACAAGTTGAACGCTTTCGTATTCTTGACTTTGTCACGCCCCAACCGTTGCCGTACTCGTTCCATATAGTCGGCTTCTTCCGCTTGCGCCCTTTTTGCTGTTCGCTCGAACAGTGAAGAGATACGCTGGCGGATGGATTCCGGCATCGCCTTCATTCCCAGCTTTCTATACCTGAGTGAATTCAAGATGCCGGATTTAACCGCTGGAAATTATCGTTAATCCTGCTGCCCAAGGAAGAACCGATTTCGGGCAATGTCACGTCCAGAAAATGATTAATCTTTTCCCGGAATTCTTTTGCCTGAGCGAAGTATTCATTATTCCGGGCATACTCATTCATCACCTTCCATAATCGCTCAATGGGGTTCAGGTTTGGACTGTAAGGGGGGAGGTAATGAAGCTTTATTCCCAGCTCTTCCGCCTCTTTCACTACCTCCTGTGAACGATGGTAACCGGCACCATCAAGCACCATGTGAATAACGTTCATGGATGAATAGTTATCCCGAACTTTCTTGAAAAACTCGGTAACCGCTTCACTGTTAACCGTATCAAATTGACCGAAAACAGCAGCTTCAATATTGTCCAGATCAATCGCACCGATAATGTTCAGCCGAGTACGGCTACCTGTCGTATTAATGATTTTATCAATCCCTTTTCGAATCCACCCGGAAGTGATTTTGGTCGCTTGTGTCGGGTGTACCGCATCCATGAATAGTATCACCTCGTCCTCTGGTAGCGTGGCTTTCAAGGCTTCATAGTGCTCCACAAAACCAGCCTGCTTATCAACATCAGCCTTGTGCGGTACGCCCTTTGGCTTTTTGTAGGTAAAGCCTTTTTGGTGCAGCCACTTGTTCAGGCCTGATACGGTATATTTGATACCCCAGCGATCGGTAATATAGGCGACGATCTGATGGACGTGTGCGTAAGTATATTCAGAAAGGTGTTCGACCAGTTGCCGAGTTTGCTCATCACTCAGGCGGCTTTCACTCCCCCCGTTCTCCGGCCTGAGCTTTTCCTTTTCCAGATAGGCGTCCAGATGGCGACAAATAGTGTATTCACTTTTTCTCAATGCCTGAGCGATAGCAGACGGTGACCACCCTTCAGACCTGAGCAAAACAGCCTTGATACGATCACACTCCCGTGCATCTCGCGATGTTTTGTGGCGAGATTCCAAGGCTACTTTTTGTTGGGCTGTCAGGGTGATTTTCGGCATGTTCGTACAATGTTGAAAATCGGCTGGAAAATCAAGCAACTTCAATGATCATGGGTATAAAACCATTGCTGAGGTGACAGGCCAGTCTCAGCAGCCGCTGAAGACGAGCCGCAAGATAGTTGCAGTCGCGATCAACGACACCCTGTAACTCCCTCAGGTGGTGGGCATTGCAGAGTACATGAGCCGCAGCATAGCGGAAGTAAACCTTGTAGTGGTCATGAACCAGTATCCCGGCAAAGGTCAGCAAAATACCCATCGTCTCTATGGCGGAATGTCCTTTACTCAAGTCCAGATGATAGTACGTCCACTTGTCAGTACGCAGGACATGCATCCACCACAGCGCTCCGGCTACTCTCATGCCTGTTTCATCAGCGCCTGCAATGGGTTCAACCTTAAGGGCGTCACTAATTGCCTGCTCAGTGCTGGCTAACCGGTCATAAGCATTGCTCTGGAAGGTGCAGATGGAACCCGGACTGACTTCCAATCCGAAAATATCCATGAAGAACTGGGAGGCACGCTTGCAAGGTATAAGTTGATACTGACAAAGATACACGGCCAGCGCCTGAGTCACCGGTCCATACTGCACGTGAGCATCAACTCCTTCAGGGAAACGGGCTTGTGTCATGTGACCGCAGCGGCACTCTTTGATTTCGGCCACATGGGCTGTCACTTCAAAGTGACCAAAACGACCCGGTTCAAATACTTGCCTTTCAACCAACTTGGCAATGTTTGCAGAGTGCAGGGACTGATGGCACTTCTCACAGTCTATAACCGGGTGATATTGGGTGCGGTCAGTGTCAGCGACTTGCTGAAGCGTTGAACCTTTGTGACCTTTCTGACCGCCGGGCTTTCGACCAGACCTCTGTCGTAAGCTTTTTGGGTTAGGTTTGTCGTCTTGTGGCTCACCCTCCACCGTGGCAGATGAGTCTTTCTGTTTGGCAGCAGGCTTTGCATAACCGTCTGTAGAGGGAGGCTTACTGCTGTTCCGGCTGTTGATGTTGAGTCTGTCCGCGAGTTCCTTATTTTCTGTTTCCAGTTTTGCTACCTGATCGCCCAGGCCACCGATCTGCTCTTGCTGATCATTTACGATAGCAAGGAGGGTGACGATAATCTGAAACTCGGGATCAAGTTGACTCATAACAAGCGTTGGTCAGAGAAGAACTGTATTTGAAAATGACACAAAATCACGAAAATACCAGCTTATTGTGAGGGTGCTGAATAGTTACCGCTGCCGAGCCCGAAAGGATAATACAGCTGAGAATCTGGCCATTACTCGTCAGGTGACTCACAACCTCCTGAAAATGGATACAACTGTAAAAGGCGGGATCAAGAACAAGCGTAAGAACTGCGGCTGGGATATAAACCACATGGAGAATGTATTGGGGTTGTTCAAAAAATGATCATGTTTTTGCCCTGTAGGTCAGACAATAGGTTTGAGCCTGACGTTTAGTGCAATCAAAAAGTTGCCGCGCAGCGGCCTACGTTCACATTTATTTGCACTAAAGTACACCCCGTACTTTCGCCCTGCACACATGGCTGATCCTTCAGAAATGTTGATCCTTTCAAATCAATCATTCCCTGAAGGCTATTTCTGTTGCAACCCCTCGCTTTTCATCAGCCAACCTGCGAAAGCCCCAGTTTTAAACTGTGGCTCTAAACTCAAGTGATTTTTTATAAATGCGGTTGAAAATGGAAATATAGCCAAGTTCTGATAAACAACAAGAATAAACCACCACTCTATTTTTTTAGAATGGTGGCTTGTTTTTAATCAAACTGAGAAAAATCAGGCTTACGCTTTTCCAGAAAAGCACCAATCGCCTCTTTTGCTTCCGGTGAATTCAGCCCTTTCATAAAGGCTATCCCTTCACTTGTAATCGTTTCTTTCAGTAAGGCTTTTTGGCTGGCTTTCATTTGCTGTTTAGCCAGTCGTACTGATGCAGGAGGTTGTGCCGCCAGTGCTTTGGCGCGTTTATGAGCATATGCCAGTACATCGCCGTCAATGACTTCATTGATCAGTCCGGCTTCTACCGCTTTTTCAGCAGTGAATGCTTCTCCCAGTAATAACATTTCGGCGGCCTGACGATAACCGGCAAGCTGCGGAAGCAACAGGCTTGACCCCGCTTCCGGACACAGCCCGAGGCTGACAAAGGGCATCTGAAGTTGTGCATTTTTGTCCGCATAAGCAAGATCGCAATGAAGCAGCAGCGTTGTACCAACACCGACAGCTGGACCGTTTACGGCGGCAATCAGAGGCTTTTCAAATGAAGATATTGTCAGCAGAAAGCGCATCACCGGGCTTTCCATGCTGGTTGCCGGGTTGTTGTAAAAATCAACCAGATCATTGCCGCTGGTAAAACATTTATCAGAGCCGGTTATGCAGACAACCCGAACATCGGGGTTGGCATTTGCGCTTTCCAGTATGTCGACCAGCGCTGTATACATCTCGGCGGTCAGGGCGTTTTTCTTGTCTTCTCTGTCAAAAGTGATTGTCAGAATTTTATCTTGAAGGTCGGTTTTGATGGGAGCATTCATGGCATGTCCTCTTGTTTATTGTTTTATTTTGTCGGGTTTAACCCCCCGACTGGTGGTGAAAAGCATCGCAGAATATACGCGTAATATCAGGTGTTTTTTGCTGAAGCCAGTTGTATATATGGATTGTTGGAGTGGATGTGCCGCAGATGAATATATCGGCATGTTTAAGCTGAGCGTGTTCTGTTGATAGAGCCTCTTGTACCTTAATTATTGAATGAGAACCTGTGACGGGAAGGTATGAGATATTCGGGAAATCATTGATCAGGTTGTTCAGTTCTGCATCCAGGTAAAGATCAGCAGGTGAGGTGGTTGCATGAATAACCTGAATCTGTCCACGGTGCTCCTGTTCGATTGCATCTTTTATTACACCGTAAAGTGCGCCGATACCGGTATCAAAACCAATCAGTAAGAGTGGAGCCGTCGCGTTTCCCGAGTGGTAATGACAATTCCCGCGAATATTCCCGACAGTGAGCTGGCTGCCAGGCTTCAGTTCATCATGTATCCAGCGGCTGAAGCTACTGCCGGTATGACGTTCGACATGAAAGGTTATATCGCTGTCTGTTTCCGGGAGGGACACCAGTGAAAGATCACGGCAGTTATCTTTGTTTTGCCAGACAGACATATATTGTCCGGGGCGATAATCGAGCGGCGTTCTGGGGGAAACTGTCAATGCTTTGACGGTGGGGCTGAGTTCGGTGATATGGGTAACAATTGCTTCGGTTTGCTGTTGGCGGTCAGGTCGCTGAACGGAAAGGCTGTGTTCAGGATGGCACTGGCAGGCAAGAAATGCCCCTTTGGCTATTTGTTCAGAAGATAACCCTGACTGTGCAGAAGCCGGAATATTGCCCGTTGTTGTTTCCATCATGCAGGCATGACAGAGACCTGAGCGACAGGAAAATGGCACTCTGACCCGTGCTTCAAGCAAGGCATCCAATACAGTCTGTCCGGTTTTTACCGGATACTGCTGGCCTTCATACTGTACGACTGGAACTGCTTCAGTATCAGAGCCGGGCATACCCATCTCTTTTTGTTTCATTTTTGCGCGTCATCGCCAAGGTTATTGTATCTGAATAGAAAACTTTGGTCGCATATTTATGACGTTTTATGGCTCTGAAGCTCGGTTTAGAGGCTTGCAGTGTGCCAGCTATCTGGTGATTCCTGCTGAAATTATGTGAATCACTCTCTCTTAGGCTGATATAATCGGCGCCGGGACGAATCTCATAACAAATCATGGAGAAAAGTACACCATGACAACCATTCGCGAGACGGATTTTATCCAGAGTATCGCTGATGCCCTGCAGTATATTTCCTGTTACCACCCCAAAGATTTTATTGATGCTGTGCATCAGGCTTACCAGCAGGAAGCGTCCCCGGCAGCCAAAGATGCCATGGCCCAGATCCTGATAAACTCCCGTATGTGTGCCGAAGGCCGTCGACCGATCTGTCAGGATACCGGCATTGTCACAGTATTCCTTAAAATTGGGATGAACGTCCGCTGGGATTCCACCATGAGTGTAGAAGATATGGTGAATGAAGGTGTGCGGCAGGCTTATACCAATGCTGATAATGTGTTACGAGCGTCAATTCTTCATGACCCGGCCGGGCTGCGTAAGAACAGTAAAGATAATACCCCTGCTGTGATTCATATGAGTGTGGTGCCGGGTGATACCGTCGATATCACAGTTGCTGCTAAAGGTGGTGGCTCTGAAAACAAAGCCAAAATGGTGATGCTGAACCCCAGCGACAGTCTGGTTGACTGGATTGTTAAAACCGTTCCGACTATGGGTGCCGGTTGGTGTCCGCCCGGCGTGCTGGGTATTGGCATTGGTGGTACGGCGGAGAAAGCCGCTGTGCTGGCGAAAGAATCCCTGATGGATTCTATTGATATTCATGAACTGCGTGAACGTGGCCCACAGAACCGGGTGGAAGAGTTGCGTCTGGAAATCTTCGAAGCGGTTAATAATCTTGGTATTGGTGCGCAGGGACTGGGCGGCTTGACCACGGTGCTGGATGTCAAAATTATGGACTATCCAACCCATGCCGCTTCACTGCCAATTGTGATGATTCCTAACTGTGCCGCAACCCGTCATGCTCACTTTGTTCTGGATGGTTCAGGCCCCCATGAAATGACTCCTCCGAGCCTAGAAGACTGGCCGGAAATTACGCAGGAAGCCAGCGATAATGTCCGCCGGGTTAATCTGGATGAAGTGACACCGAAAGATGTACTGGAATGGCAGCCGGGTGAAACGGTACTGCTTTCCGGCAAAATGCTGACCGGTCGTGATGCGGCGCACAAGAAAATGACTGAAATGCTGGCTAACGGTGAAGAACTGCCGGTTGATCTGAAAGGTCGTTTTATTTACTACGTCGGCCCGGTTGATCCGGTACGTGATGAAGTCGTTGGCCCCGCAGGTCCGACAACATCGACCCGTATGGATAAATTCACCGATACCATGCTGGAGCAGACCGGTCTGCTGGGTATGATCGGTAAGGCCGAGCGTGGTCCTGCAGCGATTGAAGCCATTAGAAAACACAAGGCTGTGTATTTGATGGCTGTCGGTGGTGCTGCCTATCTGGTATCTAAAGCAATTAAAAAGGCGGAAGTGCTGGCGTTCCCAGAGCTGGGAATGGAAGCCATTTATGAGTTTAATGTGCAGGATATGCCGGTTACTGTGGCGGTAGACAGTAAGGGAGAATCAGTTCATACCACCGGACCGGCAGAATGGAAAGTGAAGATTCAGGAAGCGCAGAAGCTGGAAATTCAGTAGCAGGGTTTGTACTGTCAAAGTGATTCAAGCCTGATTCTCAACGCAAGGTTGAGGGCAGATTTTAGGTGAATTAACAATTGCTGCTGGTGTCGTTTCATTACGTTAACCGGCAGCATTATGATTCTGATTCAGGCGACATGTTCGTTTGGAATGCTTCAAAGGCATTAATTATTTGTTCGCGCTGGTCTGGTCTCAGGTCCAGCCATTCTATTCTCTTTGATTTTGTCACAGGCGAACTGCCTTCAGGGAAGTTGTCTTTGTTTTTTTCCATTTCAAGAAAAGCCGCCAGAGAAATCGGCTGGTCATAAGACTGGATTACAACGGCATGCCGAAGGGTATATTTTCCCAGTGGACAAAGGTGCTCAGGGCTATATTTTGAATCATCACTGATTTTTTGCTCATCAATATATGCCTGAAGGCATTCCCCATGACCGCACTGTGTGACCCGCCATGTCCATGCTGTGGATTTTTTACGCTTGTTTGGTATTTGAGATTTTTTCTTACTAAAGAAACCGTGAGCAGCTAGGCAACTACAGCTGCTTACCCCCGCAGTAACAGCCGCGGCTGCGGTTGTGCCGATAGCAACCATAAGTGAATAAAGTGGTTCTGCCCCATAGGGATCCTCCGAACCCAAGTTATAGCTAGATCCATTAAAGTGTGAATACCAGTAATTATACCAGTAATCACTGTAATATTCACTTATATCAGGGGTGTATTTGTAAGCTGCTGCACCAGCAGTAAGTGCTCCAATCGTTGCTAGCCAGCTAACCCCTCCACAAAGACTTGACGTCCAACATGTACCTCTAGCCAGCTTACCTTGCTTTGTCTGGCTGGCTTGTTCCTGTTGCCAGCGCTCAGGCTGAGTACATGCTTTTAAAAAAAATCCTTCAGTTTGAAACCATGGGTAATTTTTATGTTCTTCTTCAGGTGATTTTGTTTCAGGTGTTTTTATTTCTTCGATATCAAGTACCACCGATTCACAGCTATCTTTAGCTTTTTTAAACGGCGTTTCATGTTTAACTTGATTCTTTAACTTGCCATCTTCATTCGCCATTGCTGTTAAGCTAAAAGAAAATAAACATATAAATAAGTGAGCAGATTTAATGTGAAAACGTTTCATAATTGTTCCAGAATTATGATGTTTTTAACGAAAGAGCCTTTTGCGGGAGTTTGATTTTCGTGGCAGTGCGGACATTAAGATAACCTGAACAGTATAGACTATTTTCCAGTATACTATTGCGTGCAGAGTTCGGAGGCAGTCATGGATAAACACTATGGTATTGTCATGGGGCAGGGGCTGGTAGGTAATCTGAAAATAGTCAGTGTCAGTACCGGTTCTTTCTACTCCTGTTCCGGTATCGTGTTTTTCAATAATGAGACCTTTCATGGTGGCTTGTTCCACTCCCCCTGTAATAGTTTACTCGTCGATCATGAAGTGCAGAATGTTCTGAAAATCATGA
The DNA here is from genome assembly GCA_965261725.1 of Endozoicomonadaceae bacterium. GTDB lineage: Bacteria > Pseudomonadota > Gammaproteobacteria > Pseudomonadales > Endozoicomonadaceae > CANDOC01. The sequence goes on from CBDHDU010000031.1 coordinate 317,238, forward strand.
TGGGTACTGTATCTCCTGACTGTATTCAGATTTATCCAGCCGGAGATAAGCCGGGCGAAGGTCTCGGGCTGGTTGATGATAAGGAGTTTGAAACACCGACAGATGATATTGATGCGCTGAATGGTTTTCTTGCCAGTCGGCAATTGAAATGCAAAGGCAAGACGAAAGTCGAAGTAAAAGGCCCCTGTCGTTATGTTACGGTGCTAGCTAATGATTCAGAGTTGAATGTTCATGACACAATGACGGGGTGGCCGTTAGATGTATCGATGAAAAGCTGTCAGCACTTAAATGAACATGCAATGTTGCTTGGCAGTAATAAAGATGTGGGGCCGAGTATGTTTCAAAGTCCGGTCTGGTAAGGTGGCAGTCAATGGCGCTAACTTAAGCTCTACTTTTGGTACTCATTCAGCCTGCGAGCCTGTTTTCTTGTATGTTGAAGCCTGCGGATCGGCTTTGGACGCCTCTTATTTGCTCTTGGCTCTCGGCGCCCGGGTCGATCGCCCACCCCATGCTCACCAATAATTTCAGCCATATGCTCCAATAGGTCGTCAACTACTCCCTCAGCTTTTTGCAGCAGCAAAATATGAAAGTTTTGTAAGGAGTCATGCGCTGCCTTGAAGCTCAGTTTTCGGGGACTGTCGCCTATCCTTATTGCGGCTCTTGCCATCAGTGCTCTGATCATGTTGTAAACCAGAAAGTGCACATCTATTTCCTTTCGCACCATGGCCGGGCTCTCACAACGAAGGATGTCCATTTTCATCATCGTTTTAATGGATCTGAAATCAAGTTCAACATGCCAACGTTCAACGTACAGCTTGATTATCGCTTTTGCGTTGTACGTTTCTGAGTCTGTCAGAGTGGTAATAATTATCCGCTTTTTCGTGCCAACAGCCCGAACCATCAGCTTCTCTGGCATTTGTTCATAAATCTCCTGAGAGAGCCAGTCTGGGCATTTCGGGCGCGTCAGGACAAACAGACCATCTCTTTTGCCCAACTTTTGGTCGCACTCGCGAAAATCAATATTCCTGGAACCGTTTTTTTCAAAGACCCCGTCCATGCCCACTGCCCTTAGCTTGCAAAGGTTAAAGTAGTTTTCGAAATTTGAATCAGCCAGCAGAATGTCACCTGATTTCAGACTTGACGACACTTGTCTCAGCAATGCTTGTTCTCCTGTGCCTTTACCCTTGCAGGCAGCGACTGCTGAATTCAGAACAGCACCGCTGCCAAGGGCAACCAGAATCAGAATTCTTAATTGAGGGAAGCCTTGTCCTTTCTTTTGAGATTTAGGTTGAGGATATTCTTTTTGGTTGGCCTCGGTATCGGGCATGGAAAGCTTCGAACCATCGGCGAGCACTACACGCCTGTCGTGCCAAAAATAATCTCTACCTGTAGCATCATCAAGATTGTTGCCAGCGCTTTGCAACAAAATTTTGATTGCCTCTTCGAGAAGTTTTTTACGCGCCTGGCAGTAGGGACCGGTGGTGGTTTTGTTCTTTTGTCTCCGGAGGGCAACCTGATCTCTGGCATCAGCAATTAACGCATTTCGACAGGTCTTGGTCTCACTTGCGACCTGTTTCATAAAGAGTGACAGGGTTTTGCAAGCAGGGTACTTGCGCTCTCTTTTGGTAATTTTTTTTGGAACTGCTCCAGATCCTCGGCGCTGAGGATAGTGGAGAGATTGAAGTGGTTATAGTTCTCCGGACACACAAACACGGGTAATATTGCAGCCCATTAAGGTGTGTCCAAATGTCAGAAAAGAAAACGAAAACATATACAGCTGAGTTCAAGGAATCTGCAGTAAAACTGGCTGTAGAGTCTGATAAACCGGTGACAGAAACAGCCAGAGAGCTTGAGGTGAACGCTAACACCCTGCACACCTGAATTGCTAAGTATCACCGTCTTAAGGCTACCAGTAAGCCTCAGAAGAACGATGAGCATATATACGACGAACTCAAGCGTTTGCGCAAAGAGAACGCCAGACTGAAAGAAGAGCGAGCCATATTAAAAAAGGCGGCCGCCTTCTTTGCCAAAGAGTGTCACTGAAGTTTCAGTTCATCAGTGATAACCGGGAGCAATTCAGCCTCTCAGCGATGTGCCGGGTCATGTCGGTATCCCGTAGTGGCTACTATGAGTGGCTCTCTCGCCCGGTATCCAAGCGTTCTCAGGAGGATCAGGCATTGAAGGCAGACATTCGGGAGATTCACGAAAAACACCGTCAGCGCTATGGGGCACGCCGTATTAAAAATGACCTTGCTGATCTGGGTAAAACCGTCAGCCGTAAGCGCGTGGCTCGTCTGATGAGAGAGGAAGACCTGGTTTGTAAGACCAAACGTAAATTCAAGGCGACAACTAACTCAAGCCACAACAAGCCGGTGGCTGACAACATACTGAAGCGTGACTTCCACCGGGAGCAGCCTGACCAGGCCTACACCGGCGATATTACGTATATCCCAACCCGGGAAGGTTGGCTCTACCTCTCCGTCTTCATTGACCTGTGCTCACGGGCTGTTGTGGGCTGGTCCATGAGTAGCAGGATGACAGCGACGCTGGTGACAGATTCTCTGCAGATGGCTATGTGGAAGCGCAGACCAAAAGCTGGCTTGCTGGTGCATAGCGATCGGGGCAGCCAGTATGTCTCAGAGTGCTACCAGAAGTTGTTGGGCGAAAATGAGTTTGTCTGTAGCATGAGCCGCAAAGGTAATTGCTGGGATAATGCGGTGGCTGAAAGCTTCTTCCACACACTGAAAACTGAGCTGATTCATCATGAAGACTTCCAGACTAGAGAAGTGAAGTGGTTATAGTTCTACGGACACACAAACACGGGTAATATTGCAGCCCATTAAGGTGTGTCCAAATGTCAGAAAAGAAAACGAAAACATATACAGCTGAGTTCAAGGAATCTGCAGTAAAACTGGCTGTAGAGTCTGATAAACCGGTGACAGAAACAGCCAGAGAGCTTGAGGTGAACGCTAACACCCTGCACACCTGAATTGCTAAGTATCACCGTCTTAAGGCTACCAGTAAGCCTCAGAAGAACGATGAGCATATATACGACGAACTCAAGCGTTTGCGCAAAGAGAACGCCAGACTGAAAGAAGAGCGAGCCATATTAAAAAAGGCGGCCGCCTTCTTTGCCAAAGAGTGTCACTGAAGTTTCAGTTCATCAGTGATAACCGGGAGCCATTAAGCCTCTCAGCGATGTGCCGGGTCATGTCGGTATCCCGTAGTGGCTACTATGAGTGGCTCTCTCGCCCGGTATCCAAGCGTTCTCAGGAGGATCAGGCATTGAAGGCAGACATTCGGGAGATTCACGAAAAACACCGTCAGCGCTATGGGGCACGCCGTATTAAAAATGACCTTGCTGATCTGGGTAAAACCGTCAGCCGTAAGCGCGTGGCTCGTCTGATGAGAGAGGAAGACCTGGTTTGTAAGACCAAACGTAAATTCAAGGCGACAACGAACTCAAGCCACAACAAGCCGGTGGCTGACAACATACTGAAGCGTGACTTCCACCGGGAGCAGCCTGACCAGGCCTACACCGGCGATATTACGTATATCCCAACCCGGGAAGGTTGGCTCTACCTCTCCGTCTTCATTGACCTGTGCTCACGGGCTGTTGTGGGCTGGTCCATGAGTAGCAGGATGACAGCGACGCTGGTGACAGATTCTCTGCAGATGGCTATGTGGAAGCGCAGACCAAAAGCTGGCTTGCTGGTGCATAGCGATCGGGGCAGCCAGTATGTCTCAGAGTGCTACCAGAAGTTGTTGGGCGAAAATGAGTTTGTCTGTAGCATGAGCCGCAAAGGTAATTGCTGGGATAATGCGGTGGCTGAAAGCTTCTTCCACACACTGAAAACTGAGCTGATTCATCATGAAGACTTCCAGACTAGAGAAGTGAAGTGGTTATAGTTCTACGGACACACAAACACGGGTAATATTGCAGCCCATTAAGGTGTGTCCAAATGTCAGAAAAGAAAACGAAAACATATACAGCTGAGTTCAAGGAATCTGCAGTAAAGCTGGCTGTAGAGTCTGATAAACCGGTGACAGAAACAGCCAGAGAGCTTGAGGTGAACGCTAACACCCTGCACACCTGGATTGCTAAGTATCACCGTCCTAAGGCTACCAGTAAGCCTCAGAAGAACGATGAGCATATATACGACGAACTCAAGCGTTTGCGCAAAGAGAACGCCAGACTGAAAGAAGAGCGAGCCATATTAAAAAAGGCGGCCGCCTTCTTTGCCAAAGAGTGTCACTGAAGTTTCAGTTCATCAGTGATAACCGGGAGCCATTAAGCCTCTCAGCGATGTGCCGGGTCATGTCGGTATCCCGTAGTGGCTACTATGAGTGGCTCTCTCGCCCGGTATCCAAGCGTTCTCAGGAGGATCAGGCATTGAAGGCAGACATTCGGGAGATTCACGAAAAACACCGTCAGCGCTATGGGGCACGCCGTATTAAAAATGACCTTGCTGATCTGGGTAAAACCGTCAGCCGTAAGCGCGTGGCTCGTCTGATGAGAGAGGAAGACCTGGTTTGTAAGACCAAACGTAAATTCAAGGCGACAACGAACTCAAGCCACAACAAGCCGGTGGCTGACAACATACTGAAGCGTGACTTCCACCGGGAGCAGCCTGACCAGGCCTACACCGGCGATATTACGTATATCCCAACCCGGGAAGGTTGGCTCTACCTCTCCGTCTTCATTGACCTGTGCTCACGGGCTGTTGTGGGCTGGTCCATGAGTAGCAGGATGACAGCGACGCTGGTGACAGATTCTCTGCAGATGGCTATGTGGAAGCGCAGACCAAAAGCTGGCTTGCTGGTGCATAGCGATCGGGGCAGCCAGTATGTCTCAGAGTGCTACCAGAAGTTGTTGGGCGAAAATGAGTTTGTCTGTAGCATGAGCCGCAAAGGTAATTGCTGGGATAATGCGGTGGCTGAAAGCTTCTTCCACACACTGAAAACTGAGCTGATTCATCATGAAGACTTCCAGACTAGAGAAGAGGCTCAGCAGGCCATATTTGAGTACATTGAAGTGTATTACAACCGCCAGAGAAAGCACTCAACTAACGGCTACCTTGCACCGTTCAAGTATGAACAACAGCTTGCCGAGGCAGCGTAAAAAAGTGTCCGGAAAACTCTTGCCATATCAGAATTCTGGAACCTTGTCGCTGGGCATGTAACGGCATAGATGGCTAACATGCTGTTTTAGGCGGTCTGTAGCTTGAGCCTTGGGAGAAAGGCTAGGAATAGTCACTGTCTCTATATGCTTACAATTTGAACAGCGACCCTGATAGGCTGTGAATAGCAGGTTGACCTTGATTGAACCAAACGGCAGATCTTGAACATTTCTATCATTCTCGCGCATCTTGCCCATAGGCCAGTGACACTGGCTGCACTTGAACTGCTGTATACGACCATCTCTACGCAAATAGACGAATGCTTCAGAGGCATCCCAGTCGATATCAATACGGTCGATTACCCAACCAGAAAATGCGAACATAGGACGAAGTGAGGGTGTTGCACACATGGCTGATCTTTCAGAAATGTTGATCCTTTCAAATCAATCATTCCCTGAAGGCTATTTCTGTTGCAACCCCTCGCTTTTCATCAGCCAACCTGCGAAAGCCCCTCTTTATATTCTGTTACTGTTACCTGATGCTCCATAATACCACCAGAAACAGCGGATATTGATGAACATATAAATAACATGACCAGATAGCTGATCAGGGAAAAAAAGAAGAGCGATTTATCACTATCACGAAAGAACCCCGCTGTAGAAATATTCCAAAATCTTTAATCAAGAGTTCCTTATTCTTATAGTGCAAATCTTGTCGGGTAACCAAAAAAACAAGTGGTGGATTCCCGTATACATCTTTACCAGACAGAGGTCTGAAACATATTCGGCGAAACACCTTTATTACTGGAAAACAATGCTTGTGTCATTATTTGGATGCTGACAGTTTTTCATCGATATATATCTACCGACTATCTGAATATAGGGGGATTACTGCAAGTATAAGCCGCAGTATGTATTTTTTGATTCGGCAGGTTTTGGCATATAAGCTTACGATAGCATCAGGAAGATCTATAGTTGGTCTCAATTGAATACCAACCCTGCACACAAATCTTGCTACGTGTGTATTAGGCTTCAGAAAAACAGCCTGTATTTTTATTTAAAGTGAGCTGGAGTATGCCAGCTCACTTTAATTGGTCGTTTAACCTTCCAGCTTCTTTTTTAGAATCTGGTTAACCATTCCGGGGTTAGCTTTACCCTTGGATGCTTTCATGCACTGACCCACAAAGAAGCCAATCATCTTGCCACGTTTCTCAGGAGGTGCTGCGCGATAGTTGTCGACCTGCTGAGCATTGGCTGCCAGCACTTCGTCAATCATGGTTTCGATTGCACCAGTATCGGTAACCTGCTTCAGACCTTTCTTTTCGATAACGTCGTCAGCATCTTTACCTTCATCATTCCACAGGGCTTCAAATACCTGTTTGGCAATTTTGCCGGAGATAGTGTTGTCCTTGATACGCTGAATCAGACCGCCGAGCATTGCTGCTGTGACCGGGCTGTCGCTGATAGCGATTTCATTCTGGTTCAGTGCCTTGGACAGTTCACCCATTACCCAGTTAGCAGCCAGCTTGGCATCACCACTGGATTTTGCGGTGGCTTCAAAGTAAGCAGCGGTGGTTTGATCACCAGACAGTATTTCAGCGTCGTATTCGCCTAAGCCCAGTTCGCTGATAAAGCGTGCTTTCTTGGCATCCGGCATTTCCGGCATTTCACTGCGCAGCTTTTCCAGCAGGCTGTCCTCAACAACAACCGGCAGCAGATCAGGGCAGGGGAAGTAACGGTAATCGTTGGCTTCTTCCTTGCTGCGCATGGAGCGGGCTTCGTCGGTGTCGCCGTTATAAAGGCGGGTTTCCTGAATAACGGTGTCACCGTCTTCAATCAGATCGATCTGACGTTCGATCTCCTTGTTGATAGCGCGTTCCATAAACCGGAATGAGTTCAGGTTCTTGGTTTCGGTGCGGGTGCCGAGTTTGGTTTCGCCTTTGGGACGCACGGAAACGTTAACGTCAAAACGCATGGAACCCTGAGACATTTCACCGTCGCAGATGCCGAGCGTAGTAACGATGGAGTGCAGCTTCTTGGCAAAAGCAACCGCTTCTTTGGCGTTGCTCAGGTCAGGCTCGGTTACGATTTCAATCAGTGGTGTACCGGCACGGTTCAGGTCGATGCCGGACATGCCGTGGAAATCTTCGTGCAGGCTCTTGCCGGCATCTTCTTCCAGATGAGCATGATGGATACGAATAGATTTACTACTACCGTCGTCCAGCATGATGTCGACATTACCAGCGCCTACAATCGGACGCTCTAGTTGCGTCGTCTGGTAACCTTTAGGCAGGTCAGGGTAGAAATAGTTTTTGCGCTCGAAAGCGTTGATCTTGTTGATCTCGGCATCAATACCCAGACCAAATTTGATCGCCATATTAACGGCTTCTTCGTTCAGAACCGGCAGTACACCAGGCAGACCCAAGTCTACCGCACATGCCTGCGTATTCGGCTCAGCACCGAATGCTGTAGAAGCACCGGAGAAAATTTTGGTTTTGGTGGCGAGCTGGACATGAATTTCCAACCCGATAACCGCTTCCCATGCCATGTTTAAAACCTCGTCTTGGATGCGTTTCAGGCTGTCAGGCCAGTTGGAGAGTGTTGGTGCCAGTCAGTTGCCTGCTGGAATTTATGAGCCACGTTCAGCAGTCGGGCTTCATCAAAGTCACGACCGATAATTTGCAGGCCGACAGGACGACCATTTACAAAACCGGCAGGAACAGACATACCCGGCAGTCCGGCAAGGTTCAGGGAAATGGTGTAAATGTCCTGCAGGTACATGGATACCGGGTCTTTGGTGTTAGCACCCAGATCAAACGCTGGTGTCGGTGCGTTCGGTCCCATCAGTACATCGACTTCAGACAGCGCCTTGGTAAAGTCTTCACGCACCAGACGACGGATTTGCTGTGCCTTACGGTAGTAAGCATCGTAGTAGCCGGAAGACAGGGCATAAGTGCCGACCAGAATACGACGCTGAACTTCTTCGCCAAAGCCTTCGCTACGGCTGCGCTTGTACAGGTCTTCCAGGTTCTGTGGATTTTCACAGCGGTAACCAAAGCGTACGCCGTCAAAACGGGACAGGTTGGTGGAAGCTTCTGCCGGTGCAATAACGTAATAAGCGGGCAGGGATAGTGCTGCGTTAGGCAGGCTGACTTCTTTGATGGTTGCGCCCAGTTTTTCATATTCGCTGATGGCATCGCGGATAACCTTTTCCACGTCAGCGCTTAAACCTTCTGCAAAGAATTCTTTTGGCAGGCCGATTTTCAGACCATCCAGCGGTTTGTCCAGATCGGCAGTGTAATCGGGCACTTCTTTGTTGATGCAGGTGGAATCTTTCGGATCAAAACCCGCCATCACATTCAGCATTATCGCAGAATCTTCTGCCGTGCGGGTCATTGGGCCGGCCTGATCAAGACTGGATGCATAAGCGATCATGCCCCAGCGGGATACACGACCGTAGGTCGGCTTGATGCCGGTGATGCCACACATGGATGCTGGTTGACGAATAGAACCGCCGGTGTCAGTACCGGTTGTACCTGCTGCCAGTTGTGCAGCCATACATGCGGCACTACCGCCGGAAGAACCGCCGGGAATGGCATTAGTATCCCACGGGTTTTTCACCGGCCCGTAAAAGCTGTTTTCATTGGAAGAGCCCATTGCGAACTCGTCCATATTGGTTTTACCCAGCATAACGGCACCGGCATTTTTGAAATTAGCGGTGACAGTAGATTCGTAAGGCGCAATAAAATTGTCCAGAATTTTTGAGCCGCAGCTGGTGCGAATGCCCTGAGTACAGAACAGATCTTTGTGTGCCAGAGGAATGCCAGTCAGTGCGCTGGCATTTCCGGCAGCGCGAAGGGCATCTGCCTGACGTGCTTGTTCCAGTGCCTGATCGGCGGTAACGGTAATATAACTGTTGAAACGGTTATCCAGTGACTGGATGCGGTTCAGATAATGTTGAGTCAGCTCGACGCTGGATATTTCACCTGCGGTCAGGGCTTTTGACTGTTCAGCCAGTGTCTTTTCGTGCATGGTTTGAATTCGGGTAATCAGATTAGGGGAGTATGCGGTTACAGAACCTGAATCAAATCAGGTGGTGGTTAACGCATCACTCAATAACTTTGGGAACCAGAAACAGACCGTTTTCAGTTGCCGGTGCATGTTGCTGCAGGGTTTCCCGCTGATTTGACTCGGTCACCTCATCGGCACGCAGACGTTGTACGGCGTCGAGAGGGTGAGCCATGGGTTCAATACCATCCGTATTAATGGCCTGCATCTGGTCAATCAGTCCCAGAATGCCTTGCAGGCTTTCAGTGGTACGTTCGATTTGGGCTTCATCTATTGAAAGACGCGCAAGGTGGGCAACTGCTTCCACCTGTTCCCGTTCAATGGCCATGCTGTCGCTCCGGCGGGTTAATGCCAAACAATTGTTTAAACCATAGGAGGTTTAACCGGGTAACTGTAAATCCCGGTGATGTCGGTACCGGGAATCGGTATAATTTGAATCGTAAAGGGTTTAAATGCCCTGTTCGCCATATGAATTGCAGTAAGGGCTGCGGAATGGCGGCTTATAAAAACCTCATGACAATAATAACGCTTGACTCGGAAAGAGTATCAGGGTGTTATTTTCATGATGATTCGATTCACACAAATAAGGGGCTAATGTAGGGGTATGCCTGCTCAATCTCAAGTGTTGAGCGTGATTTGTCTGTACTGAAAGCCATTATTGTTGTGAATTTATGCGGCAGAACAATAAAAAAAACAGGCATAACAACATGTCCGGAATGATTCCGGGTTGCTGTAAACTTGCGCCATTGTTACAGTTTGCAGAATTACCAGTAGTGTTTTGCTGAGAGAGTTTGCATTCTATCCCTTGAACTCTGTCAACAGATCACTCGATTACCGGGGTAATCTCAACAGATGCTATTTCCGAAAAAATTACGCGGCTTGTTCTCCAGCGATCTTTCCATCGACCTGGGAACAGCCAATACATTAGTTTATGTCCGTGACAAAGGAATTGTGCTTGATGAGCCTTCCGTTGTGGCGATTCGCAACCATGGCAGCCAGAAGAGTGTGGTCGCTGTAGGTACCGACGCCAAACGTATGCTGGGTCGTACTCCCGGCAATATTACTGCTATTCGTCCGATGAAAGACGGCGTTATTGCCGATTTTGACGTGTGCGAGCGGATGCTGCAGCACTTTATTAATAAAGTGCATGAAAACACCTTTATTCAGCCAAGCCCTCGGGTACTGGTATGTGTGCCATGTAAATCAACCAAGGTTGAACGCCGGGCCATTCGTGAATCCGTTATGGGTGCGGGTGCCCGTGAAGCATACCTGATTGAAGAACCAATGGCGGCAGCGATTGGTGCAGGTCTGCCGGTTGAAGAAGCCAGCGGCTCCATGGTGGTAGATATTGGTGGTGGTACCACTGAAATTGCCATCATTTCCCTGAGTGGTGTGGTTTACTCCGATACCGTCAAAATTGGTGGTGATCGCTTTGATGAAGCAATTGTGACTTACGTGCGTCGCAATTATGGCAGCCTGATTGGTGATGCTACTGCTGAACGCATCAAACAGGAAATCGGCTGTGCATACCCCAGTGATGATTTGCTGGAAATTGATGTGCGCGGTCGTAATCTGGCAGAAGGTATTCCGCGCAGCTTTACCCTGAACAGCAGTGAAATTCTGGAAGCGCTACAGGAATCACTGGCAGCCATCGTGCAGGCAGTGAAAAGTGCGCTGGAACAGTCTCCGCCGGAACTGGCATCCGATATTGCTGAAAAAGGCATGGTGCTGACCGGCGGCGGTGGTCTGTTGCGTGATCTGGATACCTTGTTGAGTGAAGAAACAGGTCTGCCGGTGATTGTGGCTGAAGACCCGCTGACTTGTGTAGCGCGTGGCGGTGGCCGGGCGCTGGATATGATGGACAGACACCGTATGGATCTGCTCTCAACCGAATAAACGGGATAACCGGTTTTGCCGGGAGTCAGCTGTTAGCTAAGTCTGATTTCTGGTAACACTGCAAGCCTGGAGAGAAGATTATTAAACCGATATTTAAGCGTGGACGCACCCTCTGGTCGCGCTTCCTGGTATTGGTCATCCTGTCGTTGGCTTTATTGTTTGTAGATCAGCGTCTGAATTATCTGGCGCCGGTACGCTCATGGCTGACCGTGGCAGTTACTCCTGTGCAGTGGCTGGCAGATATGCCGGTACGACTGTGGTCGATGGTGTCCGATGCTTTTGTGTCGCGCACCCTGTTGCAGGAAGAAAATGCCAGACTGAAGGCTAAGAATCTGATCCTTCAGCAACAGGTGCTCAAACTGGAAGCACTGACTGCCCAGAATATACGCCTGAAAGCACTGCTTAACTCAACCGAGATGCTGGAAGATCAGGTCAAGGTTGCAGAAATTATTGGTGTTAACCCTGACCCGACACAACAGCAGATTATTATCAATAACGGCACTCAGGATGGGGTTTTCCTCGGACAGGCTGTACTTGATGCGATGGGTGTTATGGGGCAGGTGGTAGAGGTCAGTCCCTTTAGCAGCAGAGTCATGCTGATAACTGACGCGAACAGTCGGATTCCGGCAGAAGTCAATCGCTCGGGCGTGCGTATGATCGCAGCAGGTACCGGACGTCCTGACAAACTGGATTTGCTACATGTTCCGGATACAGCGGATATCAGGGAAGGTGATCTGCTAACCAGCTCCGGTATGGGGCAGCGTTTCCCGGTTGGCTACCCACTGGGTAAAGTATCAAAAGTGATTCATGACCCCGGTGAAGCATTTGCCCGGATTGAGGTGATACCGGCCGCGCGCTTGAATCGCGGGCGACTGGTACTGCTGTTATTTTCCGAGCCGGAATAAATAGCTGAAATAAATTTTAATTTTTCAGATAGCCTGCAAAATTTATTGCAGGCTGTTTAGTTGTTGCTGTGATCGAGTCATATTTTCAGGATGAAAAAAGCCGCTTCAGGGAGGAATGTGGCGATGTACTCGGAATATGGAGTCATGATGGGGAATCCACGAGGGCAGTGGGTTGTTCTGCTGAGTGTGCTGGTGGCTTATGTGCTCAGTCTGGTGCCATTGCCAGAAGTACTGATGACCGCCAGACCTTACTGGCTGGCGCTGGTCGTAATGTACTGGGTATTGGCTTTGCCACAGCGCTACGGACTTTTTTTTGCCTTTTGCACAGGGCTGCTGCTGGATGTGATGGAGGGAGCCATTCTGGGTCAGAATGGTTTAACGATGGTCATGGTCAGTATGATTACGCTGGAGTTGCACATGCGTTTGCGCATGTACCCCTGGTGGCAGCAGGCATTTATGGTGTTGGTCATTATTGGTATTGCCGAAATGATCAAACTATGGGTTAAAAGTGCAATTGGTAACCGGCTGCCGTCACTGTATATGTTGATGCCAGCAGTCAGCAGTGCCGTTGTATGGCCCTGGGTCTACGCCATACTGCGTTTTTTGCGCCAGCGCTTTCAGGTTTCCTGATCAAAAGAACAGCCTGTTAATCCGATAAGATAGCCTGCCGGCGTTAAAGGTCTTAGCTTGTCCGGTAGGTTTTCATATATCATGCAGAAGAATTTAAGAATTATTGATTTCCGCATGATTTATTTAGCGTCACAATCGCCCCGTCGTGCTGAGTTACTGCAACAGATTGGGGTGCCTTTTTCGGCACTTCCGGCCGATATCGATGAAACACCGTTGCCCGGCGAACAGCCGGTTGACTATGTTGTGCGTATGGCTCGTTGCAAGGCCGAAACTGTCTGGCAACAACTTGATGCTACCCACTCAATACCTGCACCTGTTCTTGCGGCTGATACCACGGTTGTGGTTGATCAGCAGATTCTGGGAAAACCTCAAAACCGTGATGACGGTATTCGTATGTTGCTGCAGCTTTCAGGGCGTAGTCACAGCGTTTTTACCGGGATTGCAATCTGTCAGGCAAATAACATCATTGAAACAGTGTGTGAAACGCAGGTGGAGTTTAAAGCTGTTGATGAAAAACTGGCTGCACGTTATTGGGATACCGGAGAACCGGCGGACAAAGCCGGTGGCTATGGTATCCAGGGGTATGGAGCAGTACTGGTAAGGCGAATTGCGGGCTGTTATTCGAATGTGGTGGGATTGCCACTGGCTGAGACAGCCCGGCTGTTACAAACATGCGGAACCGAGTTTTGGAACAGCAACGGATAAATTTTTAATGAGTGAAGAAATTCTAATGAATGTATCGCCGATGGAATCACGGGTTTCCGTGGTTGAAAACGGCGTGCTACAGGAAGTTTATATCGAACGAAGTCGCAGTCGCGGCATTGTGGGGAATGTTTACAAGGGGAAAGTCGTTCGGGTCTTACCGGGCATGCAGGCTGCTTTTGTGGATATCGGTCTGGAAAGAGCGGCTTTTATCCATGTCAGTGAAATTCAGGCAAAGCCTGACTCACTCAAGCAGCCGGACAATGGTGAACCCAATATAATCGGGCTAGTGCATGAAGGACAGTCACTGGTTGTTCAGGTGACAAAAGACCCGATTGGCAGCAAGGGCGCCCGACTGACAACCCACCTGTCTATTCCTGCCCGCTACCTGGTCTTTATGCCACATAACAATCATGTGGGCATATCACTGAGGATTGATGACAGTCAGGAGCGCGACCGTCTGAAGGTACTGGTCGAGAAATGCCTTGAAGAAGAGTCTCTCAGTGAACGCGGCGGCTTTATCCTGCGAACAGCGGCTGAAGGTGTGGGTGAAGCAGAAGTGCGGGCTGATATCCTGTTTCTTCACCGGCTGTGGGGCACAATCGAGGAAACCATCAAGGAAACCAAAGCACCTGCCTGTGTTTATGAAGACCTGCCACTGCACTTACGCACTATGCGGGATCTGGTGAACCCGAATATTGAACGTATTCGAATTGACTCGAAAGAGACATTCGAGAAGGTCTCCAAGTTCGTCAAAAAACTGGTACCGCAGGTTGATGGCCGGGTGGAATACTATGCCGGTGAGCGCCCGATCTTTGATTTGTTCGGTGTGGAAGATGAGATCACCAAAGCACTGGGTCGCAAAGTTCAGCTGAAATCCGGTGGCTATCTGATTATTGATCAGACCGAAGCCATGACGACTATTGATGTCAATACCGGCGGCTTTGTCGGGCACCGGAACCTCGAAGAAACTATCTTTAAAACCAATCTGGAAGCTTCAACGACAATCGCCCGACAATTACGGCTGCGTAATCTGGGCGGCATCATTATTATCGATTTTATCGATATGGAAGATGTTGAGCATCAGCGCCAGGTTCTCAGAACGCTTGAAAAATCGTTGGAGAATGACCATGCCAAAACCGGTATTACCGGTGTAACTGAACTGGGGCTGGTGCAGATGACCCGCAAGCGCACCCGCGAAAGTCTGGAGAATACACTGTGTGAGGCTTGTCATACCTGCGGCGGTCGTGGGATGCTGAAGACGGCAGAAACTATTTGTTATGAGATTTTCCGGGAAATTCTTCGTAATGCCCGCGCTTATGAAAACGACGCCTATCTGGTGCTGGCTGCACAGTCGGTTGTAGACCGCCTGTTAGATGAAGAATCGGACAATGTCGCGAATGTGGAAGCCTTTATCGATAAAACGATTCGTTTCCAGGTTGAACCGATGTACACCCAGGAACAGTTTGACGTTGTTTTAGTTTAATTGCTGGCGTTGAATTGTAATAAACAGGCGCGCCCAGGGGCTTCCGGGCGCGTCTGTTTACTATGAAAATGCAGCTCTGGCAGATTCTGTAGCCATTTTCATGTTTTGGAGTGAGTTGCATTTTCCGCTCATGGCTGTTTGGTAAAAAAGGTCCAGGGATGTGTGACCTTACTGAGAAATACTGATCTTGATGAAAAAAATCATCTGGCACTGCTGTCGCGGAATCTGGTTCTTTAAGCTGGGATTGCTTCTGGTCATCGCTCTGGCCTTGCTGACAACCCGAATTGCTATCAATGAACTGCCGGAATATCGCGGGCAAATTCAGCAGTTGCTCAGTGACCGGTTGGGGGTGCCTGTCAGTGTCGGCGTGTTGCGTGGTAGCTGGCAGGGGTTTAATCCGGCAATAGTGATGGATGATTTGCAGATTGGCCCGCAACAAGAAGCGGGACAGGAAGCACTGATGCTTGAAGATGTTTTACTTGAGCTCGATTCTATTGCCAGCCTTAGAACATTGTCCCCTGTCTTTCGTTCTTTCCGTATAGATCAGCTGGAAATCCGTGTTGATGAAAATGAATCCGGTGATGGTTGGCACTTGTCGGGTTTTGCACCGGGGAAATCAGATCAGCCAAAGAATAACGATAAGAATGCAGATGAAGGAGGCATGAAAGCACTGGCTGAGTTGTTTCTGGATCAGCCTTACGTTGCGATCAATAATGTTTATCTGCGCTTACAGCCGCTGAATGCGGATTCAATTACCGTTATTGGTCAGGATTTTCAGCTGTTAGATGAGGGCGCTTCATCTCATATTCAGATGATGTTGCAGTTATCTCAGGGACAGCCTGTCAATATCATGGCGGAAGTTGATAAGTCGCTGGAAAGCGGCAAGATGTTTGTTGAGACTGATAATTTCAGGCTCGATTTGCTGCAATCGTTGTTGCCGAAAGATAAGTTCAGTCATCTTGAAATTGAACCAGCAGCGCTTGCCAGTCGTGTCTGGGGACGGTTCGATGAGAGCAACTGGTCAGTTCAGGGCGATTTTCGGATTCCTGCATTAGAGGTGAAAATAGAAGAACAGTCACCACCGGCGCTGGAGTCTTTGTCAGCTCATTTTTCTGTACAGGCAAACCGTGAAAGCCCGGAACTTGATTATCAGTTTCAGGCTGCGCTGGAAAATCTGACGTTTATCCGTCAGGAAAAAAAGATTCCTTCGTCTTCTTTTTATGTTTCGGTTATCAATGAAGATAAACGGCAGTTCACTTTAGCTGCTGACCGCGTTGATCTGGAAACGGTTCGGGAAATTGCATTAGATATTCCGGTATTTCAGGGGTGGGGCAGAGATTTGCTGGAAACGCTGTCTCCGGCAGGAGAGCTGGAACATGTTGCGCTTCGCTGGGTTCATGATGCCGCTGCGGATGTGTCCGATTTTGATCTCAGTGCTCAACTAAACAATGTTCAGGTATCGGCCTGGAATTCAGCGCCCTCCGGCAGTGGCGTTAACGGTCTGCTGCGTATGGGACCCCGTTATGGCTACCTTGATCTTGATAGCGATAACTTCTCTTTGGGCTTGCCTGAATTGTTTCGTGATACCTGGCATTACCAGAAGGCAAAAGGGCGACTGGCCTGGGAGCTGTCAGAAGGGCTTTATCGCCTTGATGTTGATGAGCTGGCACTTAAAGGTTCGGAGGGAGACCTGAAGGTTGCTTTACAGCTTGATGTGCCTTTTGGTGTCCTGACGAACCGGCCTGTCAGTATGAAACTTGCAGCGGGCATCACCGATGGTGACGGACGGTATACCAGTAAATATCTGCCGGTATATTCTCCGGGAATGAGTCCGGCGTTAGTGAAATGGCTGGAAAGCAGTATCAAATCCGCTTTTATCAGCGGTGGCTCTTATATGATGAATGGGCCTTTGGAGGATACCGGTTACGGTAGTATCGATAATACCATTGCACTGTTCTTTGACATTGAAAATGCTGAGCTGGAATATGCTCCCGAGTGGCCGGAGCTTCGTGAACTTAAAGCAACGGTGGTCGTTGACCCCGACCGGGTTGATGTCATGGCAGAGCAGGCAAAACTTTACGGGAGTACATTAGCGGGTCCCGTGAATGTATCTGTCCCTGATATTGATAAAAGTGATACTCATCAGATGCTGCATGTAACGGGACAGTTGAATACGAATGGTGCTGATGCACTGAAACTGTTGAGGAAAAGCCCCATTGCTGAAGCGCTTGATGGGGCCGCAGAGGATTGGGAAATTGGCGGCCAGTTTAATGTTGGTCTGAAACTGGATATACCGCTGGAAGAGGGCGGAAAAGAAACAGTCAGAGCTGATATTCAGGCTGTTGATGCCCGCTTTAAAGAAACCAGAGAGAATCTTGATATCACGGCCATCGACGGTAGTCTCTTTTATGATTCAGATAAGGGGCTGGGTTCGGGTGTCCTGAAAGGGAAACTCTGGGAAGACCCGCTTACACTGACTATTGCAACGAAACGCTCCCCTGAAAATGTTGCGTATGAGTTTGCTTTTGAGCATAAGACGACGGCTCAGGCTCTGCAGTCATGGATGCCCATGCTCAAACATCCGGACTATTCCGGTCCGCTTGCCTATAAAGGCCTATTAACGCTTCGAAGCGGTAAGCCGACCAAGCTGTCGGTTTCCAGCCAGCTCGAAGGTTTAGCGATTACCTTACCGGCTCCTTTCGGGAAAACCCCGCAAGAGAAACGATCATTAAACCTTGATGTTTTTGCTGGCGCGTCAACGGGAACATTGTCAGGTCAGTACGCTGATGCAGAGGGTAGCCAGTTACTGGACCTGTTACTCTCATACGATAATGGACGTTTAAAAGCATTGAGTGCCGGGCTTGGGGGCGAAAAGCCAAACGCGCTAAGCCCCGGTTTTATCCGGGTGCAGGGGAATGTCAGTGAGGTGGACGAGTCTGAATGGCGAAAGCTTTATAAGCGTCAGCATCTTGCCTCTACTAAAGGTGACCCTGCAGTTAACAAGTTTGATATGCGTCTGGAGGTTAGCCAGGTTGTCATTGATAAATTGCGGTTTGGTGAAAGTCAGGCAGACAATGTTGCAATTTCTGTGCTCAGTCAGGTTGATGGGCTGGATATTCAGGTAGATAGCGCTCAGATCAGAGGCAGTGTTCTTAAGCCCTATAACCCGACCAAACCCTGGCAGGTGGCAGTTGATCGTTTGCAACTGTCTGATGATGCAGCAGAAGCAGAGCTCTGGAGTGGCGATGCCGATGAAGATCCGCTTGGTGAAATAGATCCCAGACTGTTGCCCGCTATGAATATAGTTGGCAGCGATGTACGGGTTGGTTCATTAAAAATCGATCGCTTTGGTTTTAATGCCCGTCCTTTTGATAAAGGGGTGCACTTGATGAATCTTGACTTGCAGCGTTCTGAAGCCCGGCTTGAGGGGACACTGAGGTGGAATCATGAGAATGGAATTCATAGCAGTCATTTTCAGGGGCAGCTGGAAACGAAAAAAATAGAAGCACTTTTAAAAGATTTTGGCTACGACGAGTTCATGCTGGCGGACCGAACTAAGATGTCGGGTGATATTCGCTGGGCAGGGTCGCCAGCCTATCTGAATGCTTCGCGGCTTGAAGGTACTACCAAGCTTGATATACGCAGCGGGCGCTTCCCGGAAGGCTCCTCGACATCGGCGTTGAGAGTATTCGGTGTATTGAATGTGGATTCAATTATGCGCCGTCTGAGGTTGGATTTTTCGGATCTTTATCGCTCAGGGCTCAGCTTTGACCGTATCAAAGGGATTACCCGGTTTGATCTGGGTGTCATTTCTTTTCCTGAGCCGCTGGAAGTGACCGGTCCCTCTTCAGATTTCACGCTCGGAGGTTCGATGAACCTCCCGGAAGATAAGTTGGATATGGAGCTTGTAGTGACTTTGCCGGTCACAGAGAACTTACCCATTGTGGGTTTGTTGTTAGGGCAGCCCCAGATTGCCGGAGCCATTTATCTTTTCGATAAACTGCTGGGGAAAAAAGTGCAGCAGTTTGCCAGTATGCGCTACAAAATAACCGGTACACTCGATAAGCCTGAAGTCGGCTTTGATAAAGCGTTTTCGGATAAGGTGAAGAAAGGGTGAGTGCTGATATTCTTTACAATGCCACTGTCATTCAAATGTGTGCCAGTGAAATTATCGGGAATAATCTGGCGCAGGTGTCCCGGCTGGTCACTGCTGCAGCCCGTAAAGGTGCCCGGCTGGTTGTGTTACCGGAAATGTTTGCGGCGATTGGCGGCGCACTGGAACGGTTTGGTGTCCGGGCGGAAGACGAACGTCGTTTTTTGTCTGAGCTTGCGATGGAGCACAGTATTTGGCTGGTTGGTGGCACATTACCCTGTTTCTCACGTGAGCCCGATGAGGTTCCGGATGAAAAAGCCTGGTCAAGCTGCTTTGTTTATGATCCTTCAGGCAAAGAAGTTATTCGATACGACAAAATTCATTTATTTGATGCAGATGTCAGCGATAGCCAAAAGCAGTATCGTGAGTCGGATGACTACCACCCCGGATGCACCCCGGTTGTTTTTGACTCCCCGTTGGGAAAAATAGGTCTGGCTGTCTGCTTTGATTTACGCTTCCCCGAGCTGTTTCGTGAGCTACGGCAGTTAGGTGCAGAAATTATTTGTGTTCCGTCTGCATTTACGAAAGTAACCGGCGAAGCGCACTGGGAAATATTGCTACGGGCCCGTGCGATAGAAAACCAGTGCTGGGTTTTGGGGGCTAATCAGGGTGGGCGACATGGAGAAGGTCGTGAAACATGGGGACATTCGATGATCATTTCACCCTGGGGGGAAGTGAAGAAGCTCTCTGACGATGCGCCGGGTGCACTGCTGCAAACGATTAATCTGACTCAAGTGGCAGATATTCGGAAAAAAATCCCCTGTTCCCCGCAAATGCTTTCTTGTGACCCACCCTCGACTTCCCTACCATAGAGCCATTGATGTTGAACCACAGAAAGGTGGGTAATGAGCGACAATTCCCTGGCGATTGCCCGAGCGCAGCTGTTGGCGCCCGGTGAGTTAACTGACAGCAGCCTGCAGAAAGTACTGAATAATGTGCTGGGTCACAGTGTTGATGCCGCTGATCTCTACTTTCAGAGTACCCGTCATGAAGCCTGGGTGCTGGAAGACGGGATAGTAAAGGAAGGCAGCTTCAATGTGGACAAAGGGGTTGGTGTTCGAGCACTGTCAGGTGAAAAGGCGGGTTTCTCCTATTCCAATGAAATTATTCTGCCTGCACTGAATGCCGCTGCCGGTGCCGCGCGCAGTATTACCCGTCTCGGTGGGCAGCAGCAGGTTCAGGCATGGCAGCGGGAGCAGCCATTAGTACTGTACTCTGATGCTAACCCGCTGGATGTTTTGACTCAGGATGAAAAAGTCGAACTGTTGCGTAAAGTCGATTTGCATGCCCGCGCTAAAGATCCGCGAATCAAACAGGTCACCGCCAGCATCAGCGGTGTGCATGAAGTCGTTCTGGTAGCGGCGAGTGACGGCACGCTGGCAGCCGATGTGCGCCCGTTGGTCAGAATGAATGTCAGTGTTATTGCTGAACAGAATGGCAGGCTGGAGCGCGGCAGTCATGGCGGTGGTGGTCGTACTGACTACCGGATGTTCCTGAACGATGATCAGGCACTGAAATATGCAGATGAAGCAGTACGTCAGGCGCTGATCAATCTCGAAGCGGTACCGGCGCCGGCAGGCATTATGCCGGTTGTTTTAGGTGCTGGCTGGAATGGTGTGTTGCTTCACGAAGCGGTTGGTCATGGTCTGGAAGGTGATTTTAACCGCAAGGGCAGTTCATCCTATTCCGGTCGTATTGGCGAACGGGTTGCTTCGCCTCTGTGTACTATCGTTGATGACGGTACCCTGTCAGGGCGCAGGGGGTCTTTGAATATGGACGATGAGGGTGTAACGACTCAATGTACTACGTTGATCGAGAACGGCATTCTCAAGGGCTATATGCAGGATAAACTGAATGCCCGCCTGACCGGTGGTGTTTCTACCGGTAATGGTCGCCGGGAATCGTATTCCCATCTGCCGATGCCACGTATGACCAACACTTACATGTTGGCAGGTCAAAGTGATCCGGATGAAATTATCGCTTCCATCGATAAAGGCATTTATGTCACCAATATGGGTGGTGGTCAGGTTGATATCACTTCCGGTAAGTTTGTTTTCAATGCCAGTGAAGCGTGGTTGATTGAAAAGGGTAAAAAGGTTGCTCCGGTTAAAGGTGCCACATTGATTGGCAATGGTCCGAATGTGATGAATAAAATCTCCATGGTGGGGAATGACTTGAAGCTGGATACTGGTGTGGGTGTCTGTGGTAAAGATGGTCAGTCTGTGCCGGTAGGTGTTGGGCAGCCAACGTTGAAGATTGATGAAATTACGGTGGGTGGTACCAGCGAGTAAAATGACTTCCCCAATATCAAAATATTGGCTTGCGATATTGGGGATGTTTCCTAATAAGGTGGTTAAAGGAGAGATTGAACTAATAAATTGCATATAACAATAATAATTGAACTATAAATTAATGCATCATGAAGTCGAATAATGCAGGTGATGTATTATGGTAGCTGGTTTAAAATTACCTTTTGTTGTTTGTTGTTTGTTGTTTTTAACTGCAATGGCTGTTTCTGCTGATGTTTCAGTTAACCGCTATAATTGCGTAAAGTACAAAACTTCACCTGTAGATGAGTACTTGGCTCCGGATGTAAGTGGGTCAGCAAGCCCTTCACTACAACTCCAAAAAGCAGCACAAGAAAGTATTGAGGGTGTAGGGAAAAAACTCAGAAGTAAAGTAGTCGATGAGCTGTCTTTACAACATGTAGGGGGATATAGCCTTGTTCCTCATGATAGCAATATACCCGGTATGAGGAAGCTTCCAGCTCCTGCAATTAATAAAAATAGTATAGTTGTTTCTTGCATTAGAAAACCATTGATTAATGTTGATGAAGAAAGTTCACCAAAAATTATTGGTAAGTGTGCCAATGTAGTTTGGAATCAGGAAGCAACATGGGATCAAACAGCTGATGTCAGAAGGTCAGCCGTATTAAGCGTGCCAAATACGGGAGATATAACCTGTTTTCTAAGTATGTGGATATCAGCTGCGATGATGGCAGCTGAAGATTTGCCTGATAAATATCATTCCTCAGTAATTGACAGCCTTATTGAGTACTTTAAAAAAATGGTTAAGAATGGTGTGGTTTGTGATGTCTGTGATATTGAAATAGAAAAAGTATCGTTTCTATTCATAGATGGTGGAGGCTTTGAGCCTCGTCATAAGGTATCATCAAAAAGAAGGGCATTACCTTGGTCCGAGGGCTCTAAAGTGAAACTTAAAGAGTCTCCTAGGCAATTGATAGGAGTAGAGCTTATCGGTACTAGGGGTGGCGATGAGCTTAGAATCTGGGATTTACGTAGAAGCGTAGGCCTCCCTTTTTCTGGACGTGATGTTTATCTTGAATCAGTCGGTGGGAAAATTCATGAGGGCTTTGAATTGTGGAAAGGTAAACAAGCTCCAGTTTCATATACTGATGACACAGGGCTGCTAGGAGTTAAACCCACGGGGGCTGTAGATCATTCTTTAACGGGGGCTAGTTCTCAAGATGAGAGGTTAGGTGATGAGAGTAATGGTGCAGGTCGACCGCTTAGAGGAGCATTGATACAGTATTTGGGTGATATCTATCGTAGTAAGTATCAGGTTGACCCATTTTCTTCTCATCAATAACTCTATAAGGCCATGTTCCTACATGGCCTTATTACTTGGATAAGGGCTAGAGCCCTTCCACGTCTCTTAAGTATTTGAATAGTTTACGTTGATGGGTTGGACTCTTAGCTAACTTTGCTTCTTTAACCGCATTCCGCACCAGCTGCCGCAAATGCTGCATATCCACATCAGGATAAGCCGCCACATATTCAGTCAGGGCAGTATTCCCTTCATTGATCAGCCTGTCCCGCCAGTTTTCCAGCAGATGAAAACGGCGGTTATATTCTGCACTGGTACCATCTATACGCTCAAACAGCACTCTGATTGGCTCAGATACTCTGATCATGCATCAGCTTGCCAATAATTACTTACGAGCACTGTGACTTTCATCTACTACCTAGGGTAAGAGGCTGTTTCATTAGATAATGTCTAAGCTCGGCCTCTTATATACATGCTTTATTTTTATATAGATACATCGTAAGGAAGTTTGTGGCGAATAACTGTTCTTTAGACTAAATTCCAATTTTTTGTTTTTTTGAATACGATAAAATCATAGAGTCTGAAAAATTTTAGATGAAGGGATGAATATTTAAATAAATGTTTGAAACAAGGAGCTGGATGAAATGTTGAAGACTTGTAAGTTTTTACTGGCATTGTTTTCTTTGTCCGGCATCATTGTAACACCTGATGTTTTGAAAGCAGCTGATGTTTATGCCCGCAAAGGTATTTTTAATGATATTCAGTTCAGAAGTGAAAACCCTGATGCGGTATCGCACTGGAATTTTCCTCCAGCCCCTTTTTTCGAAAAATATGATGATGGTATTGGTCTCGGCTCAATAGCATATTTCGATTTTGGTAATTACGATCATGACAGGTTAAGGCAGGTTTTACCTGAGCACATTCTGAAACAGATACCTGAAGGACAGTCGGGTCATATCTTTCTTAATATCCAATCGAATACAGCACTTGCTAACCAGAAAATACAACTTAAATGTCATAGCTATGCTGATCCAGAGATGCAGCATGGGAATAATCAGCGAGATGTCGAATTTTGGATGAAGTTGGGTTTTTGGGGTCAGGAAGGAAGTAATATTTTTTCACATAACAGGCACTTATTGAAAAATGGTAGTTTATTTCAGCCTAGTGTAGAGAGTATTGATTTTAATGACAGCTTACTAAAACTTGGAGCCGGGGCATGGGAACTGTCAGCAGGAGGATATGCTGATCCAGTAGAGAATACTAGCCCTGCACCAGGGGAGGCTATCAGGTTAACCCGAACGCTACCGCCAAATGATAAATCTTTTTATTTCTATAAAACAACGTTATCAACGGAGGCTGTTGCAGGAAAACCACTGACACTGTCATTTTGGGTCAGGTCTAGCCGGGCGGGAACTTTGCGTACCTGCATGTGGACTCCGGAGGACAATCAGACCTATCACGTGACTCCTTACTATATTCATTCGCCTCACAATTGGCAGCGAATTGTCGTTAGTATCCCCGCCTGTAATGAATACAGAGGCGATGATGTTCATTTCTATCTTGCCGAATCGATGAGCGAGTTGCTTGATGCTGATGAGCATTGGGTAGAATTTGCCGGAGTGAAACTGGAAGCAACCAGCGGTGCAAGATGTGAGCCGGAGCACTGGTATATGTGGTCGGGAGGGCATGCTGAATCTGTCGCCAGAGGCGATATTCCCGGAATGGGAGCGGCCATGCGTTTTGTGCAGGATAAAACCGAAGGTACCACGTTTTATTCAGTGAATCAGATTGTTAAGGGTGGGCTTCAAAAAATAGCGGGGCGACCGGTTACATTCTCTTGTTGGGTGAAGGCAAAAAATGCAGGTGAGTTGAGAGTTATTCTGCGAAGAGATGCTGCAAATGATGATTTTGATATGTATACATACCAAACAGCTCAGAATGAGGACTGGGTGCGTATTGAGCACACATTTCCGGCTGCTAACCACAATCACTTTGATGAAGGGGATATTACTTTCTATTTGTGTGAGGGGTTGCACGGCCTTCTCAGAAACAAAGATGATTGGGTTGAGTTTGCAGGAGTCCAGTTGGAAGTTGGCGAGGAAGCAACCCCCAGTATGGAATTAACGCTTGGTGAGACACTATTTAACCCCGATAGTTTGTATGAAACAAAGCAAACGATTCATGGTGATGGCCGTTTGTCATCTGACCATTTATCAGTCATCAGAAAAGATAATGTAGGACTGAAACCCGCTCATATAGCGGAGGACTTTTCTGGTATTTCCCTTGTACGCTTAAAGCCCGGAGAAGGGTTTCGGGGTAATGCTGAAGATTCAGTCGCCATTACATATCATGTTGTCTGTAATCCTGAACGCCTTTATCCTGCTGGGCAGTTGGCGAACCCTCAAAACCTGATATGTCAGATGCTGGGTCATGTCGGAGCGGGAGCCAGACGGGATAATTTGTTGGCACATATTCGTGATGAGGACAATATCCCGGCAGTAGAGCTTTCCTTTGCTGATTTCAGAAATATTTTATTTCGTGCAGGCATGCTGAATGCCAACCTTAAAAAACTATTTGATAACCGTCTTGGTGTAGATCATGAAATCGAACGGGATTATCTTCCCCACAGGATGCAGGTAGCAGCTGTTGTAAATCATGACCCTGGCCTGGCGGTTGTTCAGCCCAACCCGTTGGTTCAAGTTGTCGCCCCTGTTAATCATGATGATATTGATCCACCGGATCATGGGGTGTTGCCTCCTGAGCACGGTGTGCAAGTTGCTGTGCCAAATGACAGACCTTATCCGGTAGCAGAAAGACAGCTAAGGGATATCAGAATTTCTGCAGGCCGTCGTAATCATCAGTACTGGTTAACATCGGGAGAGCATCCTCCTGAGGAAACTCCCAGTAAGCATGATGATGCGCCGTATCTGGATGTATATGATAACAATTCAGGTCAATCTAATGTGGCACGAACAATTGCGCTGATTGATTGCGGTGTCTTTTCGGCAGAGCAACTTCAGGGGTTGAGGTTAAATGAGCAGCCGGAAATTGCAGCAATGATTCAGGGTTTGGCTGCCTGCAAGGTTGTAATTCATGCCCAAGAGCTGCCATTACAAAGAAGCTTTTCAAGGGTAGAGTTGGCTCCGGGTAATTGTCTGGGTGCTGGCCCCTGCCGTATTCAGGTTGGGTTCCATGCTATTCATTACCCTTTCGCTACAGCTATTGGACACAGCAGGTCGGAAGGTCACCAGCTGTCAGCGCCATTTGTATATAAACCCGGAGGATGCGCACTCCAGACCCTATTTGACGATTGCTGGTTCTGATGCACCGTTTGCCTTTGATATGTTTGGTGTACCTCATGAAGGCTTTTCTGGTCTATCTGTTATCAGGCTCCATAGTAATGCGGCTTTAGTGCCAGCACATGGAGAGTATGAAGCGGTGTTGACCATTCATCGGTTGTATCCTGCTTTAGATAGGGGTTCGTTGGATGAGGAAGGTTTTTTGTCCGGATGCCGGAGTTCTACCTTGTCAAATTACTAGTGTGGCATGGGGGCGACCAGGAGACGCGCAGGCGCTGCTGGCCGGGCATAATTATCTTCTTGCGCCAGCAATGGGTAATGCAGAGGAAACCCGGCAATTTGCTTTGCTTGAGGCGGGAACATTAAATATAGGTGTGCAGGATTTGCATGGTCTTTTTGTCCGCTCAAACCTGATAAATTATTTCGGCGCTCAAGATGTTTTACTGGATAGATGTCTGGGATGTTTTGACAGACCGCAAATAGTAGCGCCCCCCCCTGCAGCAATACCTCAGGCTCAGGCTGTTGCTGTAGATCGTCCTGTTATACCGGTGGCTGACGATGCAGATCCAAATGACCTGCAAGTTATTCTTGGCGAGTTAAGAGACTATAGAAGAAGAGGGGATTTTACCCTGGACTATGATTGTCTGGGCTTAATGTACAGGCTGAGAGAAGCAGATCACATAGAATTTCCTGAACGATCGTTGAGGAAAATATATACGAAGTTTACTGAAACCTTGGAAGAAGCTAGAGCTACACCTGATGCGAATAAGAATCAGGCTGTTGCTGCAGTGCATCTGCACCTGGAAAACTATCTTCGGTTTTTAGCCATTGATGATGCGGATAATATTGAAGATGGGGGGATGGGAGTATTTCATGACTTTAATCCGAATCCGGGTACCGGAGATGCGGAATTGGATGAGGTGTTAGAGCATGCTTTTGGGGAAATAAGAGTTGATAGTATATCCGAAGATCATTATGACAGGTTATGTCAGATCGGTGATGCCGGACAGGTGCGGAATAAGCTAGCTGAATTTACTGTGATTCATCTGGATTATAATTGCTGGAAACTTTTGAAAATGTTTACTTATGCCCGGGGTGATGGAGTCCTTGATTTGCGACCCCACCTTGAAATGAATGATGCGGCTGACCATATAAATAATTTCGAAAGATTCCTTCCAGCTGCTTTAGGGGATGAAGGACGTGAAGGTAAAAAGACAGAGCTTGATCAGCGGGTAATTGATGACGCTTTTAACCATATATTGGATAACTACCGAAATTTCCTTAGCGAGGCTCAAATCAGAAATCTGAATGGACAATTACGGGTGGAGAACCGGAATCGGAGGGAGTTGATAGAAAAAATGAGAGAGTTGCTTGGGCGCGGCTGGGTCGAGCTGACGGGTATTTAATAAGTTGCATAATTTACTCGTTAATTAAAATTCGGTGCTTTGGCATGAGCACATTTACACAACGCCAGAGCTGAGACAGCAGGTCTTTCAGGTACTCGACTCCATGATTCTAGCCCTAGCACCGAATAGTTTTTATAACCCGTCGGACACTTCTCTTAAATATTTCAGATCAAAGAGTTTGCGTTTATGTGTCGGGCTCTTAGCTAACTTTGCTTCTTTAACCGCATTTCGCACCAACTGCCGCAAATGCTGCACATCCACATCAGGATAAGCAGTCATATATTCAGTCAGCGCCGTGTTACCTTCATTAATCAAACGATCCCGCCAGTTTTCCAGCAGATGAAAACGACGGTTATATTCTGCACTGGTACCATCTATACGCTCAAACAACGCCTTGATCGGTTCAATATCCTGATCCTGCATGTTTCGCTGGCTGTTGTCAACTTGCCAATAAAGCCAAAGTGTCGCTTACGGGCGTTATGGCTTTTGATGCGATGGCATTCATCCACGGCCTGACGCAGCCGGTCGTGTAGCTGGAGCTCATCAAGTTGTGATGGCTTGAGTTCAGCAAGGCGTACGCCCAAGTCTTTCAGTTCCTGAGCATCACGCTTAAGTTCACTTTTACTGACGTAGAGCCGGTCGTGATGGAGCTCATCAAGTTGTGATGGCTTGAGTTCAGCAAGGCGTACGCCCAAGTCTTTCAGTTCCTGAGCATCACGCTTAAGTTCACTTTTACTGACGTAGATGATCTCTTCATCATCGTCATAAAAATCATCATGTTGATTATCTGACATGAGGGAATCCAGAGGTGGGGAGGTTTGGTAATTTCAGTTAATGACCTATTGTACCATTGGTCAGATACCGGCGGGGAGTAGCCCGCTGTATTTACGCTGCGCAAAAGCTCTGTACAATGGAGTCATAAAGGTCATGAACCATCCATGGCGAACTGATTCAAGCTGTTGTAACGGAGCAAACATGGCGAGCCAATCCGAAGCCCCTCTGGATATTCAGGCAGAAGAACAACGCCTGCAGTCACTGGTTAAAAGCATTATTCATGAAGCCAGCAGTCAGGGCGCTACCGCCTGTGAGGTGGGCGCCAGCCTGAGTGCGGGGCTTTCCGTCAATGTCCGCAAAGGTGAAGTTGAAACCGTTGAGTTCAGCTGTGATCAGGGAGTGGGCATTACTGTTTATCAGGGGCTGCGTAAAGGCTCTGCCAGTACTTCAGATACATCTCCGGAAGCAGTCGTTGCAACGGTGAAAGCGGCCAGTAATATTGCCCGTTATGCATCTGAAGATCCGCATGCTGGTCTGGCTGATGCCGAGCTGATGGCAACCGACCAGCCCGACCTTGACCTTTACCATCCCTGGGGGCTGGATGCTGAGCAGGCCATTGAACTGGCGCTTAGTTGTGAGCAGGCGGGATTATCTTACGACAAGCGTATAGAGAACTCTGATGGTGCCAGCATCAGCAGTCATCAAAGCACCCGGGTTTATGGTAACAGTCATGGCTTTATTGGTAGTGGTCACGCAACCCGCCACAGTGCCAGCTGTGTACTGATTGGTCGCAGCGGCGAAGAAATGCAGCGTGATTACTGGTATGACGTTGCCCGTGACGCTGGCAGGCTGGCTTCCATGAAAGATATCGGGAGAAAGGCGGCAGACCGGACAGTAAAACGTCTGGACAGCCGTAAACTAGATACCGGGCAGTTGCCGGTCATCTTCAGTGCTGAGCTGGCGGGTGGGGTCATATCACATTTTCTGGCGGCTATCAGTGGTGGTAGTTTGTACCGTCAGTCTTCTTTCCTGCTGGATCATCTGGGTAAACAGGTATTTCCTGACTGGGTGCATATCCATGAACAGCCTCGCCTTGTGGGTGGCTTAGGCTCTGCATCGTTCGATGATGATGGGCTGGCGACAAGGGATAAGGATTTTGTGAAGGATGGTATTCTGACCAATTATATTCTGGGGACTTATTCTGCCCGCAAACTGGGTATGGAAAGCACAGCCAATGCCGGTGGTGTTCATAATCTGTCAATTGATCATGGTGATCAGAACCTGGAATCGCTGCTGAAAACCATGGATAAAGGTTTGTTAGTTACCGAGCTGATGGGGCATGGTATTAATATCGTAACGGGTGATTATTCCCGTGGTGCAGCCGGTTTCTGGGTTGAAAATGGTGAGATTCAGTACCCGGTCTCAGAAGTGACAATCGCCGGTAACCTGAAAGATATGTTTATGAATCTGCAGGCGGTGGGTAATGATATCGATCGCCGGGGCAATGTCCAGAGCGGTTCGCTGTTAATGGATGGCCTGATGATTGCGGGTAACTAATCTTCCCGCCATTAAAAAAGCCTCTGGCATGGTTTGCATGGCAGAGGCTTTTTTATATTTCCTGAATCTGGCTAGGTATAGAACAGTGTCGCAAGCCCAAGGAAGGAAAAGAAACCCGCTACATCGGATATTGTCGTTAATATAATCGTGCCCGCCAGCGTAGGGTCAACATCAAGTTTCTTAAGAATAATTGGAAGTGTGGCTCCCGATATAACTGCCAGCGTCAGATTAATCACCATCGCACAGCCAATCACAATCGATATAATCGGATCCTGAAACCAGAACCAGGCAATGGCAGCAACCAGCGATGCCCAAAGCACACCGTTCATAAATCCTGCGGCTAATTCTCTTCCCAATAGCCAGCGGGTATTACTGGGGCTGATTCTGCCCAGGGCCATACCCCGGATAACCAGAGTCAGTGCCTGACTGCCCGCATTGCCTCCCATACCTGCAACGATCGGCATCAGTACTGCCAGCGCAACGACTTTATCGATCGTTTCCTGAAACATCCCGATAACGGAAGAGGCAACAAACGCAGTAATCAGATTGATACCCAGCCATACCGCACGACGGCGGGCGGTACGAATAGGTGGAGCGAAGGTATCTTCGTCTTCATCCAGACCGTGCATGCTCATAACCGAGTGCTCGGCTTCTTCCCGGATAACATCAACAACGTCATCGATAGTGATGCGACCCAGCAGCTTACCGGTGTCATCGACGACGGGGGCGGAAACGAGGTCTTTTCTTTCGAACAGCTGGGCAACCTGAGCATCAGGTGTGTCTGCCGGAATAACATCCAGATCAGTCGACATAACCTCTCGTACAGTAATCGAGGGGTCTGTCGTTAATAGTCGGGTCAGTGGCAGGCTGCCGATATACTCATCCCGGCGGTTAACAACCAGCAGGCTGTCAGTCATTTCGGGAATATCACTGTGACGCCGCAGGTAGCGCAGTACAACATCAACCGCGTTATCCGGCCGCACCGTGATCATATCGGTGTTCATCAGGCCGCCGGCGGTATCTTCCGGATAAGGCAGTACGACCTCGACCCGCTGGCGGTCCTGGAAATCCATGGATGCCAGTACCTGCCGCATCAATGTATCAGGCAGCTGCTGCAGCAGGTCAGCAATATCGTCCGCATCCTGACCTTCGGTAATCGCCTTGAGTTCAGCGACATTCATCTGGTCGAGGAAAAATTGACGTACATCCTCACTCAGATCCTGCAGAACATCTGCTTCCTGCTCTTGCTCCAGTAGTTTCCAGATCAGACTACGTAGCCGTGGAGGGGAGGATTCCAGCAGATGGGCAATATCTTCCGACGGAAGGGTGTTCAGCAGCCGGTGAGCCTGAGACAGGATGCCAGCATCCAGTGCTTCGCTCAGCTCTTTCAGCTGATTGTCTGTCATATTGATGGGCGGCTGGTGCGGCATACCGTCGACCTTGCTGGATGCTAAACAGGCGAGTTATATGAACTATAGTTGATATGACTAATCGTTTCATATAAAGCTGATTTTATCGGTTATTGAGAGCAGATAGAATGATCAGTAGCAGAAGAGGAGATATTTTTGCCTGTAATCATGGGAGAACAGGTTGATTGTTGCTGGTAAGTTGTCTGTATTAGCGTTGCTGGCACAGCAAAAACTATTCTCCTTCCCCAAAAAAGTCATTGATCAGTGTTTTCATAGCATCCCATGCATTGTGCTCATCCTCACCCTCAATAACAAAATCCAGCTCAGTCCCTTTGCTGGCGGCAAGCATCATGACAGACATAATGCTTTTGCCATCAACCATTTTATTATCTTTGCCTACCTTGATCTGGCTCTGAAAGGCAGATGCTGTCGATACAAGCTTGGCGGCTGCCCGTGCATGCAGGCCAAGTTTGTTAATAATGGTGATACGTTCCCGAATCATAAGTTATCTGGTGTTCGCCTGATGGGTTTTTGTTTTCCGAACACCATCAAATATGGAGTCGGGTTTTTAAGGACTTTCTGTTTTTCCCAGTTGTCGGTGTGAAACCCGTACAGGGCGTTCAGCGCCATTAAAATGCTGCGCCAACTGACTAGCGATATAGACTGAACGATGTTGACCGCCGGTGCAACCAATGGCAACGGTGACATAGCAGCGACCTCCGTTCTCAAACTCCGGTAGCCAGCGGGATATAAACTGTTTGATATTATCCAGCATTTCATCAACAGCAGGTTGTTGTGCCAGATAATCAATCACCGGTTGCTCAAGCCCGGTATATTCCCGCAGCGCTTCAATCCAGTAAGGGTTTGGCAGGCAGCGCACATCGAAAATATAGTCGGCATCCAGCGGGACGCCATGCTTGAAGCCAAAAGACTGGAATAAGAGTGAAAGGTTACGCCCGTCATGACCAACAACCCGCAGCCGGATCATCTCTCTTAATTCATGAACGCTCAGGTTGGTCGTATCGAGTCGTAAATCAGCCACCGACATGATCGGCTCCAGCACCTTCGCCTCTTCATGAATAGCTTCTTCAAGCGACAGCTCTTTCTCTTCAGAAAGCGGGTGGCGCCGGCGACTGAGATTGAAGCGTTTGATCAGGGATACCGGATCTGAATCCAGATAAACAACCTGTACCATGACGGTGCTGCTGCATTCTCTGAGCTCATCAAGCAGTGCCGGTACATCTCTCAGGTCCTTCACTGCATTGCGGGCATCAATACTGACTGCAACCCTTGCGGCTGTTTGTGTCTCTTCCGATCGGATATTGCCGGCCAGTTGGCTTAGCAGTCCGGCGGGCAGGTTGTCGATACAGTAAAACCCCTGATCCTCAAGCGCATTCAGAGCAGCACTTTTACCGGACCCTGAGCGTCCGCTGATAATAACCAGGGAAATGGGCTGGGAAGCTGTTGCCTTTGCAGTAGCCATCAGTATAAGAGTTCCTGTGTGCGGAAAGTTATCCGTCAGACTG
The DNA here is from genome assembly GCA_965261725.1 of Endozoicomonadaceae bacterium. Taxonomy (GTDB): domain Bacteria; phylum Pseudomonadota; class Gammaproteobacteria; order Pseudomonadales; family Endozoicomonadaceae; genus CANDOC01. The sequence goes on from CBDHDU010000031.1 coordinate 349,735, forward strand.
GCAAAGGAAGTCTGACCGGAAGCGGCTGCATGTACTCACCTCTGACTGCTCATCATATGTATCTCATACATGAGTTGAAAATCATAGCTGTCAGATGCTTTGAGTATCACATAGTAACGATGCTACTGGTCACAGGCAGAAGCGGTGATCAGGGGTAAAGGTTTGGTTGCTTCCTGGTACAGTTCGGTATTGCTTCCGGCCTGTCTGAGACGGGTGCGGAATGTCGGCTCATTAAAACGAATGGCGATATCCTGCAGGATCAGTAAATGCTCTTCGTGAGCGTCTTTTGGTACGATCAGGGCAAAGATAAGATCCACAGGCTGCTGGTCAGCGGCATCAAAATCAATGGGTGAAGCCAGCTGCAGTAATAACCCGACGGGCTTTTCACATCCGGATAACCGGCAGTGAGGCAGTGCGACACCTTCACCCAGCGCAGTTGTTCCCAGTTTCTCACGGCTGCACAGGTTGGCGAAGAGCTCCTTGGCGTTAAATGCGGGAAGCTGTTCATTAAGCTGGTTAGCAATTAGCTCCAGCGTACGTTTTTTACTGATACCGTGCACATTGGTTAAAGCCAGTGCCGGAGAAATCAAATTTTCTATGCCCATTGCCTTCTGGCGATCAGCTTATTGAGTAATGAACGCATCCACTCATTACAGAGTGGGTGGTCAGTTAATACACGCCTGCCTCATCAACTTTATCGGCAGGCACCCCGATAATGGGTGCTATTTGATCAGATCAATTAAGGATTTGCACGAAAAAAACGGCTTATGCCTTTGGTCGGGGCTAAATAGAAGGCATGTGGAATGAATTGATAGGTAACAGGAAGGTTTTGATCGTTTGTCGGAGATTGTTTGTAAAAGGCTCTTCAGTCCCGGTATGCAGTCGGTGTTGATGAAATCAGGGTGCTGCAGTTTGCGGAGCGGGACTGAAAAACTATCTCAAATATTGCTGATGAGATTTATGCTACCGGACTAACGGGAGCTGCTACCCTGCATACGGTCAAGCTGTTTTTCTTTATGCTTGACGAGTTGACGATCGAGCTTGTCAGACAGCATGTCAATGGCAGCATACATGTCATCCTGTTCGGCTGCAGCAGCAATATCAGCACCTCGTATGTGAAGCGCAGCTTCTACTTTATGAACCAGCTTTTCAACACTGAGGGTGACCTGAACATTTGTGATACCGTCAAAATGTTGTTCCAGACGCTGCAGCTTCTTGGTCACATAGTCACGCAGGGCGGGGGTCACTTCCACGTGATGTCCACTGATGTTGGCTTGCATATAGCGCTCTCCTAATCTTGTATCAATCGTGACCCATCAGCCGTTCAGAATTCTGGCCGATTCAACTTTATTGTATCACACGTATAAGGGTTTCTGGTTATGTGTGTAGTGAGTTTTTCGTAAATTCGGCAAGGTTTTGATGTGAGTCAACCGGCTGTTTTCTGAAAAAAGCTTCGGAGTTATTACAGATTTTTTGTTTATTCGGAATTGTTTTATAGTCTGACTTTGATCATCAGGACATGTTTTTTACACCCTGATGATCATTTTCGAAAACCTAGATAAGTCGTTTACGCTCATTGGATGGCGGAATATTCATCGATTCACGGTACTTGGCAATTGTACGTCGGGCGACCTTTATTCCCTGATCAGAGAGTAGTGTGGCGATTTTGTTGTCACTGAGTGGCTTTTTCGGGTTCTCTGCTGCCACAAGCTTTTTAATAATTGCCCGGATAGCTGTAGATGAACATTCACCGCCGCTTATGGTACTGACATGACTCGAGAAAAAGTATTTCAGCTCAAATATGCCGCGAGGCGTATGCATATACTTCTGAGTTGTTACCCGGGAAATCGTTGACTCATGCATACCGACAGCTTCGGCAATATCATGCAGTACCATCGGTTTCATGGCTTCTTCGCCAAAATCCAGAAACCCCTGCTGTTGTTCGACAATACAGGTCGCAACTTTCATCAGTGTTTCATTGCGGCTCTGCAGACTTTTCAGTAGCCAGCGGGCTTCCTGCAGCTGGTTTTTCATGTAAGTGTTGTCGCGGCTGGCATCTGCACGCTTGATCAGTGACGCATAGTCATTGTTGATACGTACGCGGGGCATGACATCCCCGTTCAGTTCTACAGTCCAGTGATCTTCTTTCTTCTTTACCACCACATCGGGAACAATATACTCGGCATCTTCTGTTTCGATACTGCTACCCGGTTTTGGGTTAAGTGTCTGAATCAACCGAACAGCGGCGCCCAGATCGGCTTCGGTAATTCTGAGCTTACGAATGAGAGAGTTGTGATCTCTTCCGCCCAGTGTATCCAGATGGCGATCAACGATGGTCAGAGCAAGATCTCTGAAAGGTTCATTTACTGGAAGTTGCCTGAGCTGGATCTGCAGACATTCTCTCAGGTTTCTGCATGCTACGCCGGGCGGGTCAAATTGCTGAATCAGCTTGAGTACGGCAGCCACTTCATCTTCTTCAATGTCAAAGGATGGGTCGAAGCTTTGTGTCAGCTGCTCGGTGGCTGTTGAGAAGTAACCATCCGGGTTGATATCGTCAATGATAGACAGTCCGATAAGCTGGTCAGTGTCGGATAGTGGTACAAGGTTTAACTGCCATTCCAGATGATCTCGCAGCGACTGACGACTGCTGGTGCGACTGGTAAAGTCAAACTCCCTGTCTTCGCTTGCAGAGGTCGGGGTCGTGGGTTGATAGACATCATCCCATGCAGAATCTACAGGGAGTTCATCCGGGATTTTATCATTCCATTCGGTTTCACTGTTGCTTTCGAAGGTCTCGCGGCTTTCAGCAGAATGGTTGCTTTCTGCGGGTGCGTTGGGTGGCGTTTCCGGGATATCAAATGCCGCTTCATCATTGTTCTTTTCGGCATCCCGTTCAAGCCCTTCGGACTCCAGCTCCAGCATGGGATTAGATTCCAGTGCCTGCTGGACTTCCTGGTGCAAATCCAGCGTAGAGAGTTGGAGCAACTTAATGGCTTGTTGCAGCTGAGGGGTCATTGTCAGCTGCTGGCTCATTTTCATGACCAGGGATGGTTTCATCTTGATGTTACCCTTGTCTCCGGTTTCACATAGGGCTCAGTAAGTGCCTGGAGTGAAGCCTTACATCCTCGTCGACATTCCTCGGTCAACACAATTCACAGCTCCGGTTAAATATTCGGAAAAACGTCCGGAATATAAGGAATATTCAGAAACCGGAGCAAAAAATCAATATTGACGACAAGGATTATTCCGGTTAATGGGGTGCGTTATTGTAAGCATTCCCTTTGTGTCGTGTATTAAACGATAAAAGAGATTTTTTTGTTAGGGGTAGGAGAAGGAAATATCAAAATGCCGCTATTTTTAAAGCAAAATGAGCGGCATGTTCTTAAAAAAGACAGAAGTCAGAGGCTGAACTGGTGGCCAAGGTAGACATCACGTACCTGCTGGTTGGCAAGTACCGTATGGCTGTCGCCTTCAGCAATAATATGACCTTCGCTGACAATATAGGCCAGCTCGCAGATATCAAGGGTTTCGCGAACGTTGTGATCAGTGATCAGAACCCCGATACCTTTGTCTCGCAGGTGGGTGATGATCTGCTTGATGTCATTGACGGAAATGGGATCAACCCCGGCAAAGGGTTCGTCAAGCAGCATAAATGAGGGCTCAGTTGCCAGTGCGCGGGCAATTTCCACCCGTCGTCGTTCACCACCGGAGAGACTCATGCCTGTATTATTACGTATGTGCGTAATATTGAATTCTTCCAGCAATGACTCCATTTTTTCAACCCGCTGCTTTTTGCTGAGTTCGCGGCGGGTTTCCAGAATGCCCATGATGTTTTCGGTAACCGTCAGTTTGCGGAAAATAGAGGCTTCCTGAGGCAGGTAACCGATACCGGCTCTGGCGCGGCCATGCATTGGCTGGCGGGTAATATCATTGTCATCAATCATGATACGGCCACCATCAGCACGAACCAGTCCGACAATCATATAAAAACAAGTGGTTTTACCGGCACCGTTGGGGCCCAGCAGGCCCACAACCTGACCACTGTGAATGCCAAGCGACACGTCACGGACAACCTGACGGCCCTTGTAGCTTTTTGAGAGGTTTCGCGCGATCAGTGTGCTCATGCGTTGTGTTTGTCCAAACTAAACAAAATCATCCTGAAATCATATCGGTCGAACATAAAGAGCAAGGCTCTTTAGAATATTGCCTGCCGATAGAGCTAAACTGTTTTAACGGTCATCTGACAAAAATGCAGCCTCTGTTAAGACTGCATTTTTGTAGCAAAGGTTCCAGTTGCCTGAATAATGACCTTAACCTTTTGGCGCGGCCGGGGCTGCTTTTGGCTGGAACAGCATTTCTACACGGTTGCCTTCCTGCCCCTTGCGGTCGCTTTGAGCACTGATACGCTGGGTTTTCATGTCGTAATCAATACGCTTTCCTTTTACGACATCTTCTTTTTGAAGAACACGAGCACTTTCAAGCAGCACGATTTTTTCCTTTTCCACATAGTAGTGGATGGTGTTGCCCCAGCTTTTCAGTTCACCCTGGTCGCCATCCTGAAGCTCTTTATAGTGAGCGGGCTTACCGACGGCGATAACTTCATTCACGCTGCGGTTTTGCGACTTGATTGTGACAATGTCGCCGGTCAGCTGGGTTGTTCCCTGGGTCATCACCACGTTGCCCTTATAAATGGCAATGCCCGACTTATCATCAATATCAGCGCTGTCTGAAACAATCTTGATTGGCTGTTCCCGGTCAGTGCCCAGTGCCCAGCTGGCACCCGCTTGTGTGAGCATCAAAACCGACAGCAGGGTGCAGCCAAAACGCGTAGTATTTTTCATCAATTTAAACAGGCCGGTACGTTCATGGCTGTTTGACTTCATGGATGCCTCTTACCTTCGACTTTAATTTTACAAGGCTCTCTTTGTAGTAGGTGGTCATGCCAACAGCTGTTGTAACACCTGATTCGTCAGAGATCCTGACTGGGTGATCGGTTTCTGCTTTATCCTGTTCCGTATAAACAACAAGAAAGTCAGTTTCCAGCTGCAATGGCGCGCCGCCTTTCTGGTCTGCCCGGTTAATCACTACATTATCATACAGCTCCAGCGTTTCACCGCCCGGCAGCAGTTTGCCCCGATCAGAGATACTATGCCACGGCGGCGTTGTGCTGTCCTGCCAGTTCCACATATCCGGGTTATCCAACCAAGTAATATCACTGTCGGGATGATGTACAACCTGACTGGCTGTCATGAGCCCTTCACGGCGACCCGTCTCATCGTACTGAGTGATACGGGCATTTTTCATAAAGAAATCAGGCGCACCTGCAGGTGCTGTTGCAACCCGGTTGAGTAGTGGCGAGATGCTGTTATCTCCGGCAATATAAATGATAGCGCCAAGCCCCAACAGCAAAAGCACAAACAGAAAGTGGCGCAAGTTCATAAGGTTAAAGCCATATAGTTATTCCATGTAGGGCACGGTCACAGATATGCCGCCAGTGCCTCATCCAGTGTTCCGTGAGCTCGCATAATCAGGTCACAGACTTCACGAATTGCTCCGTAACCGCCCTGAGCCTGGGTGATGCCAATGGCATGTTCACGTACAAAGGGGTGGGCATTGGGTACGGACAGACCCAATCCCACGCGGCGGATAACCGGCAGGTCAGGCAGGTCATCGCCAACGTAAGCCACTTCTTCTGTTTTCAGCCCCTTATCATTAAGAATATCATTAAGGCAGTTAAGCTTGTCTTCTCTGCCTTCATATAACAGTGTAATGCCTAAATCTTCAGCCCGACGCCTTACCAGCGGCGAACGGCGACCGGTAATAATGCCGACTTCAACACCGGAAGCCTGCAACAGCTTGATGCCATGACCATCAAGGGTGCTGAAAGATTTGATTTCCTGACCTTCCGAAGTGAAGTACAAGCGCCCGTCAGTCAGGACACCATCAACGTCGAGTAACAAAATGCGGATTTTACGGGCAGCTTCGATCAGATGTTCCATGTCTATCATCCGGTAGTTAAACGACGCCTGCACGCAGCAGGTCGTGGGTGTTGAGTGCACCTTCCGGGCGGCTGTCCCCGGTAATGCAAATCAGCGCATTGATTTTGTTGTCTTCCATAATCTTCAATGCTTCTGCAGCCAGAATATCTGCACGGATGGTAACGCAGTCCCGGGTCATTACATCGGCCACGGATGTTTTGCCCGGATCGATGCCGCTGTCGAGTGTGCGGCGCAGGTCACCATCGGTATAGATGCCTGCCAGTGTCCCGTCGTCGTTGATAATACCGGTCATACCCAGCCCTTTGCGGGTGATTTCCAGAAGTGCGTCACTCAGCAGGGTATCGTGCTTGACCAGCGGCATACGGTCTCCGGCATGCATGATGTCGCGTACTTTCAGCAGCAGGCGACGACCCAGTGCACCACCGGGGTGAGAAAAAGCAAAATCTTCTTCAGTGAAGCCGCGTGCTTCCAGGAGAGCAATCGCCAGTGCATCACCCATGGCCAGTGTGACGGTTGTACTGGCTGTTGGTGCCAGATCTAATGGGCAAGCTTCTTTATCTACACTGACATCCAGATTAACATCGGCAGCCAGTGCCAGTGGCGAATTGGCTTTACCCGCCATACTGATCAGTGGTGCACCCAAGCGCTTAATCAGCGGCAGCAGGGTAACAATTTCGGAGGTTTTGCCTGAATTGGAAATGGCGATAACAACGTCACGGCTGGTAATCATACCCATATCGCCATGGCTGGCTTCACCGGCATGAACAAAGAATGAGGGGGTGCCGGTGCTGGCAAGGGTTGCTGCGATTTTGCGACCGATATGACCTGATTTGCCAGTCCCTACGACGACGGCACGGCCTTCACAGTTGAGTATCAGCTGACAGGCTTTGCCAAAGCCCTCATCAATACGTTGCAGAAGTTTGTCGACTGCCTGCAATTCAACGGCCACAGTACGACGGGCCGAATGAATAAAATCTTCAGTAGTTTGCATGTGCATATGCCAGTTTACAATTAATCGCAATTTTACCGTATTCGTTCTGGTAACAGAACCAGAGCGGCCGGGTTCTGTTGAGCCAGTAGATACATCGATTAGCTATGTAGAAACAGTGTGGTGGTATAGAGGGTGTAAGCAATGGCAAGAAACGCGCCTCCAAAACGACCAATACGTTTTTTCATCGACATGATGAATAAGAGCACTGTTAAAGCCAGCATGACCGGGAAATCACGCCATAACACGGCCGGATCGAGTGCTTCCGGAGCAATCAGGGCAGGTACTGACATAACCGCCAGCAAGTTGAAGAAGTTGGAGCCAACAACATTACCAACAGCGATATCATGGTGCCCTTTGATAGCTGAGGCAACCGACGCGGCCAGCTCCGGCAGGCTGGTGCCGATGGCAACAATCGTCAGACCAATAACCAGATCACTGACACCAATGTAGGCAGCTATGGATGTTGCGCCCCATACCAGCAGCTTCGAACTGCCGAGTAACAATAATAAGCCAATGATCAGTTGCAGTGTTGCCATTCTCTGCGTCAGCTGCGGATAGTCAGCTTCAACTTCCTCTTCATAGTGCTCTTCTTTGGAAGCTTCAGGTGTTTTTTGCCAGCGAAACATCAGGTACAGAACCAGTACCAGCAATGCCAGCAGGATGACGCCATCAATACGATCCAGGTATCCATTCAGAAGGCATAAACCGCTGATTATTGTGACTCCGCATAGCAGGGGAAGTTCCTTCTTAATCAGTGATGATTGTACCGGCAGGGGGGCTACCAGAGCGGTGATTCCGAGTACCAGACCGATATTGGCAATATTGGATCCGAGCGCATTGCCAACGGCTAAGGCGCTGTGGCCATCCAGCGCTGCCATTGTCGATACCAATATCTCGGGAGCGGATGTGCCAATGGACACAACAGTCAGGCCAACCAACATAGGTGACATACCCAGATTGCGGGCGGTGGCAGCAGCACCGTTAACAAACCAGTCAGCACTTTTCATCAGAATAATGAAGCCGGCAAGGATAGCGAGGATGGCGATGACAATAGGGGACATCAATGGCGTTATCTCGTAGAAGAGCGTTAATTGATGCACTTATTGTATCGAGTTTTGGTCGACTTAAAACAATATATCTTTTGAGTTTCGTCTTATACTTATTTTTTTTATTGCTTTTGCATATAATGCGAGAACGCACTGCTGGAGCATGAGCAGTAATCAATGCTGATTCAATCCGGCCAAATTCAGTTTCACGGACTATCTCAATGTCAGCGAAACGGGTGATAAGGCTGCCAGAAGAATAACAAGGATGGTTGATATCAGAAGCGGGAGGTATCAGGTGCCAGCGATTTGACATCGTCGTTACCCGATTACCGGTATTATCTTTTCGGCGGCTTTTCTGAACTGACATCATCAGCTACTGACGGAGCATGGTCTCCGCTATATAAGTATTCAGGGTGTTGCCTGCACAGCAATACCTCCTGTTCGGAAAGGGCATAGACAGACTATGACACTGCCTTCAGATGGTCAGCAGCCTGAAACGGCGACTGATAACTTTGTCGAAATACGTGGCCTCACCTTTTACCGGGGGGAGCGCGTTATTTTTGACAATATTGATCTGGCGATTCCCAGAGGCAAAGTCGTTGGCATTATGGGACCTTCCGGTACAGGTAAGACAACACTGTTAAGAATGATCGGTCGGCAGCTCCGGCCTGATGCTGGTCAGGTCATTGTCGATGGTCATGATATGGGCAAACTCAGCCGGGATGAATTGTTTCGGGTCAGGCGCAAGATGGGAATGCTGTTTCAGAGTGGAGCACTCTTCACTGACCTTACAGTGTACGACAACGTCGCGTTTCCGCTGAAAATTCATACCGAACTTCCTGAAGACATGATCCGCGATATTGTGTTGATGAAACTGCAGGCGGTTGGTCTTCGCGGGGCCCGCAACCTGATGCCCTCTGAATTGTCCGGCGGTATGGCTCGACGTGTAGCGCTGGCTCGGGCCGTGGCGCTGGATCCTCAAATGATTATGTATGATGAACCTTTTGTGGGACAGGATCCTATCGCGATGGGGATGCTGGTGCAGTTGATCCGCAAACTGAATGATGCGATGAATCTGACCAGCATCGTGGTATCCCATGACCTGCACGAAACAGCCAGTATTGCGGATTATCTGTTCCTGATTGCGGATGGAAAAGTGATCGGTTCAGGTCATCCTGAAGAAATGTTGAAATCCGAAGACCCTCACGTCAAACAGTTTATGCAGGGGTTGGCAGATGGTCCGGTACCGTTTCACTATCCTGCCAGAGATTATCGTCAGGATATGCTGGGGCTGGACTTTTATGATGCTGAAGAAACAGGGAGCAGGGTATGCTGAAACCATTACTGGGCCGACTTCAACAGTTAGGGCATGCAGGACTTAATTATGTCCAGGCTGTCGGTCGCTCCAGCCTGTTTATAATCCTTGCTATTTTTGGTCGTCCGGCAGCAGGTGGTGGACGGTATCGCTTGCTGGTTAAGCAGCTTTATGCTGTGGGTGTGTTGTCTCTGGTGATTATTACCGTATCCGGGCTTTTTATCGGTATGGTTTTGGGTTTGCAGGGTTACAACATACTGGTGCGCTATGGTTCGGAAGAGGCTGTGGGGCAGATGGTTGCACTAAGCCTGGTCAGAGAGCTGGGGCCGGTTGTAACCGCGTTGTTATTTGCTGGACGTGCCGGATCTGCTTTAACAGCTGAAATCGGGCTGATGAAAGCAACTGAACAGTTATCGAGTCTGGAAATGATCGGAGTTGATCCGCTGAAGCGTATCATCGGGCCTCGATTCTGGGCCGGATTTATTTCCATGCCATTGCTGACTTTGATTTTCACCATGGTGGGAATCCTTGGTGGTGCCATGGTGAGTGTTGACTGGCTGGGCGTTTATGAAGGCTCTTTCTGGTCAAGTATGAAAGATTCCGTCGACTTCATCGATGATGTGGGGGACGGCATTATAAAAAGTCTGGTATTTGGCTGGGTTGTCACCTGGATTGCAGTATTTCAGGGCTATGATGCCACGCCGACATCAGAGGGAATCAGTAGGGCAACCACACGGACCGTGGTGTATTCATCGCTGGCTGTGCTGGGACTCGATTTTGTTCTGACAGCGGTCATGTTTGGAGATTGATACAAATGCGGATGCGAACCGTAGAGATCAGTGTAGGAGCGTTCATGCTGGCCGGGATACTGGCCCTGCTGTTGTTGGCACTCAAAGTGAGTGGTTTATCGCTGGAGTCTGCACGTCAGACTTACCGGGTATATGCCATGTTTGACAACGTTGGCTCCCTGTCACCGCGAGCTAAGGTATCGATGTCGGGGGTTACCATTGGCCGGGTTGTCAGTGTAACGTTCGACAAGCGCACCTATATGGCGCGGGTCGACATGGATATTGATAAAACCATTAATAATATTCCTGTCGACAGTACTGCAGCGATTGTAACGGCGGGACTGCTGGGTGAGAAATTTATCGGTATCAGTGTCGGTGGTGCCGGCGAGTATGTAGAGCCTGATGGCCGGATTGAAGACACACAGTCAGCATTGATACTGGAAGACCTGATTGGCAAATTCCTGCTGAATAATGTGAATACCGACAGTGGTAGCGCATCCAGCAGATAGTTTCTGACAGAGGCGAATAACATGCGCTTAGTGAATGCTTTTGAGGTTAGACAGTTGATCGCTGTATTGCTTGGGGTTATCAGCATTCTTTTTGCCGGTGTGCTGACAGCGGCTCCTAAAGCTTCCGGTGACCCGGCGGTGGTTGTACGTGAAACCGCTGATGCATTGATTGCTGATATCAACAAGAATCGTGCGCTATATGAAAAAGATACCAGCAAACTGTTTCAGCACCTTGATGAGGTGCTGTCACCCAAGATAGCCGGAGAAGCATTTGCCCGTGGGGTTATGGGGCGATTTGCGCACCGTTCGTCAGAACAACAGATTCAGAGTTTTGAGAGCAAGGTCAAAAGCAGTGCAATGCAGCTTTATGGTAAAGGTATTCTTAAATACAAAAATGAAAAAATTGTCGTTAAGGATGTCTCCAAAGCTAATCTGGAAGACTATCAGGCTGGGAAGGTGCGTTCAGTACCGGTTGATATGGTGATCTCTACAGCAGACGGAGCCGGTTATCAGGCATCCTTTTCCATGATGTCTGAAAACGGTGAATGGAAAGTTCGCAATATTATTGTTGAAGGCATCAATATCGGTGTTGTGTTCAGGAATCAGTTTAATGATGCCATGCAGCGTCTGGGCGATGTTCAAAAGGTCATTGCTCAATGGGATGACATCATGAAGTCTTCCCAAAAACAGACTGAAAAAGAGATAGAGCAACATCATGAAACCAAACCCGCTGCTGCTCCAGCAGGATAATGGCTGAATTTTTATGGTATGACGCTTTGGGCGTCATGCCATGACGGAGACGCTTATGACGTGTCAGGTAAAGCATGGCGAAGAAGGTGAGTTGATTCTTGAAGGCGACCTTCAGCATGATGAGGCTGTTTATATAGAATCTGAAGGGCGTGCGCATATGTATGGTCGTAAGTGTATGGTAGTGGATTTGTCAGGACTGACCCAGATTGATAGTGCCGCGCTGTCAGTATTCCTGAGTTGGGAGCGATATGGACGTGAAGAAAAAGTCGGTGTTATTTTGCGCAAACCTGGTAAACAGCTCATTTCACTGATGAAACTCAGTGGGGTTGATCACCTGCTGACTGTCGAGCGTTGAACCCCTGATCGTATCCGGTTATATATTTATTGCTGCTATGAATAAGCCTTAAAACTGGTCAGTTGCTGGCTGGTCAGATATTATCCGCCGTTATGCTTTTTATATGCTGTGATCATCATTAGTCCGCCATATGGGCAAACGTGCTGATGCAAGAGTACCGATGTCGCAGTTGTTTCATGATTCTATTTTCTGAGGTTTTGCATGCAGGCTAATGACGTCAAAGAGTTGCTGCAGGAGCAACTGGACGGTGCAGAAGTTCTGGTCGAAGGCGAAGGCTGTGATTTTCGTCTGACAATTGTATCCGGTCAGTTTGAGGGTTTATCTGCGGTAAAGCGTCAACAGCTCGTCTATGGTCACCTCAACCATCTGATTGCTGACGGCACCATTCACGCCGTAACCATGACCACTTTAACCCCCGCTGAACAGCAGGCGGCAGGAGCATAAGGCAGGCCCATGGATAAACTGATTATTACCGGTGGCACCCGGCTGGAAGGTGAAATTCGCATTTCCGGTGCCAAAAACGCAGCTTTACCCATTCTTGCAGCAGCGCTGCTGGCCGATGAGCCGGTAACCGTCTGCAACCTTCCACATCTGCACGATATCACCACCATGATCGAACTGTTCGGTTGCATGGGGGTTGAGCTGCTGATTAATGAGAAGATGGATGTTGAAGTCCATGCCAGCACTATCAAGCATCTGACCGCACCTTATGAGCTGGTAAAAACCATGCGGGCTTCCATTCTGGTGCTGGGCCCGCTGCTGGCGCGCTTTGGTCGTGCCGAAGTTGCTCTGCCGGGTGGTTGTGCAATTGGTAGCCGTCCTGTCGATCTGCATATTCAGGGTCTGAAAGCCATGGGGGCAGATATCGTTGTGGAAGACGGTTATATCAAAGCAAGCATGAAAGACCGTCTGAAAGGTGCCCGCGTATTCTTCGATACTGTGACCGTGACCGGTACCGAGAATATTCTGATGGCCGCTGCACTGGCTGATGGCGAGACAATTCTTGAAAATGCTGCCCGCGAGCCGGAAGTGGTTGATCTGGCAGAATGCCTGATTCGCATGGGAGCCAAGATTGAAGGTCATGGTACGGATACTATCCGTGTGCAGGGTGTAGAACGTCTGCATGGCTGCTCCTATTCCGTACTGCCGGATCGTATTGAAACCGGTACTTACCTGATTGCTGCCGCTGCGACTGCAGGTAAAATCAAGGTTAAAGATACCCGTCCGGATATTATTGATTCCATCCTGATCAAACTGCAGGAAGCTGGCGCAGATGTCACCTGGGGTGATGACTGGATCGAACTGGATATGCATGGCAAACGCCCGAAAGCAATCAACCTGCGTACCGCACCTTATCCGGCCATGCCGACTGATATTCAGGCGCAGTTCACTGCACTGAATGCTGTCGCAGAAGGTACCGGCAGCATTACAGAAACAGTATTTGAAAACCGTTTCATGCATGTGCTGGAAATGAAGCGCATGGGTGCGCAGATTGACGTGGAAGGTAATACTGCAATCTGTACCGGTGTCCCTCAACTGAAAGCGGCACCGGTAATGGCAACGGATCTGCGTGCTTCCGCCAGCCTGGTTATTGCGGGTCTGCTGGCTGATGGCGATACGGTTGTTGACCGCATTTATCATATTGATCGCGGTTATGAGTGTATTGAAGAAAAACTGCAGTTGCTGGGGGCGAAGATTCGTCGCGTGCCGTCCTGAATACAGTTATTTCTCTGTTCTTGAAATAAAGTCGGCGAGATGTCGGCTTTATTTTTTACTGACCACACACTTTTTGCATGTGGAGCGAATGTCGTCGATTGTTTTACCATCGATTGTAAGTATGGCTTCTATCACTATTGTCGCGATTGCAGGTACCCCTAAAATGGCATTTGTTAGCCAGCTTTGAGTTACACCTATCTGAGTAATGCCTGCGAGTGAAATTTCACCTTCGTCGTTTATTTTGCGTCCTCTTAAGGTGATGTCACCACCACCTAATATATCAGTGGTTAATTGTAACTATTCAGCACCCTCACAATAAGCTGGTATTTTCGTGATTTTGTGTCATTTTCAAATACAGTTCTTCTCTGACCAACGCTTGTTATGAGTCAACTTGATCCCGAGTTTCAGATTATCGTCACCCTCCTTGCTATCGTAAATGATCAGCAAGAGCAGATCGGTGGCCTGGGCGATCAGGTAGCGAAACTGGAAACAGAAAATAAGGAACTCGCGGACAGACTCAACATCAACAGCCGGAACAGCAGTAAGCCTCCCTCTACAGACGGTTATGCAAAGCCTGCTGCCAAACAGAAAGACTCATCTGCCACGGTGGAGGGTGAGCCACAAGACGACAAACCTAACCCAAAAAGCTTACGACAGAGGTCTGGTCGAAAGCCCGGCGGTCAGAAAGGTCACAAAGGTTCAACGCTTCAGCAAGTCGCTGACACTGACCGCACCCAATATCACCCGGTTATAGACTGTGAGAAGTGCCATCAGTCCCTGCACTCTGCAAACATTGCCAAGTTGGTTGAAAGGCAAGTATTTGAACCGGGTCGTTTTGGTCACTTTGAAGTGACAGCCCATGTGGCCGAAATCAAAGAGTGCCGCTGCGGTCACATGACACAAGCCCGTTTCCCTGAAGGAGTTGATGCTCACGTGCAGTATGGACCGGTGACTCAGGCGCTGGCCGTGTATCTTTGTCAGTATCAACTTATACCTTGCAAGCGTGCCTCCCAGTTCTTCATGGATATTTTCGGATTGGAAGTCAGTCCGGGTTCCATCTGCACCTTCCAGAGCAATGCTTATGACCGGTTAGCCAGCACTGAGCAGGCAATTAGTGACGCCCTTAAGGTTGAACCCATTGCAGGCGCTGATGAAACAGGCATGAGAGTAGCCGGAGCGCTGTGGTGGATGCATGTCCTGCGTACTGACAAGTGGACGTACTATCATCTGGACTTGAGTAAAGGACATTCCGCCATAGAGACGATGGGTATTTTGCTGACCTTTGCCGGGATACTGGTTCATGACCACTACAAGGTTTACTTCCGCTATGCTGCGGCTCATGTACTCTGCAATGCCCACCACCTAAGGGAGTTACAGGGTGTCGTTGATCGCGACTGCAACTATCTTGCGGCTCGTCTTCAGCGGCTGCTGAGACTGGCCTGTCACCTCAGCAATGGTTTTAGAAAGCTGGGAATGAAGGCGATGCCGGAATCCATCCGCCAGCGTATCTCTTCACTGTTCGAGCGAACAGCAAAAAGGGCGCAAGCGGAAGAAGCCGACTATATGGAACGAGTACGGCAACGGTTGGGGCGTGACAAAGTCAAGAATACGAAAGCGTTCAACTTGTTTAAGCGGTTGGTGGAGTACAAGGACGAAACTTTGAGGTTCATGACCGACCTCAACATCCCCTTCGACAATAATGGCAGCGAGCAAGACATCAGAAATGGCAAGGTGAAGCAAAAAATATCGGGCTGCATCAGAAGCGAGGAAGGGGCGAAATGGTATTGCCGAATACGAAGTTATGTTTCATCTGCGAGAAAGCAGGGGCAGAATGTTTTTGAAGCCCTGCTTATAGCCATGAAGAATTACTGCGGTCACTCTTTGCTGGGTGCTGAATAGTTACGGTTAATTTAGTGGCAACGTTAAGAGAAGGGGGTTGGATGCAGAATGCTCTTGGCGAAAACTTAGCGTCAAAATCTAATGTTACTTTACATGAGCAAAAATCGATGCTTCCTTCCATTCTTTTTACAGCACTGATATCAGCAGTGAGTACTCCTATATTCCAGTGGTTTGAAGGCGGAAAGTGTTCGATATCTGTGTCAAATTTTAGATTTCCCTCAGACTCTGAAGTCATTTCAAGAGTGCCATGCATAATTCCACCAGAATATATATGACTTGGTATCCATGAAACGCTCAGTATTCCCTCTGTAATAACCAATTTTATGCTGTAGATGTTGGAGGCTGGAGGATTGCATAATGCGATCGTAGGTACGACTAAAAGGACACTGAAAAGGCTTATGTATCGTATCATCAGGGATGGTATTTATAATGTTGAAGCTAGCAAGTCTATATAAAAGCAATCTGTTTTTTTAAATTTTTTCGTGAAATCTCTGTTTAAGGTCGTGGAATTGGGATAGTCTGTTTTTTCCTGTGGATATGAAGTCTGTGCAGTTAAATAAAAACAGAGCCATGCTAGAACAAAATCTCAGTCAGCAGCTTACTATTGCTCTTTCCAAAGGCCGGATACTGAAAGATACCCTGCCGCTGCTGCATGCCGCCGGTATCGAGCCGGTCGAAGATCCGGATAATTCCCGCAAGCTGATTATTGAAACGACTGATCCGGGTGTCAGGCTATTGATAGTCAGAGCCAGTGATGTGCCTCCCTATGTAGAACATGGTGCGGCAGATATGGGCGTGTCCGGCAAAGATGTGTTGATGGAATATAACTCACCGGCACTCTATGAACCGCTCGATCTTGAAATAGCCTGTTGCAAGCTAATGACCGCTGGCCCCATAGGTAAAACATTACCTGTCGGGCGAATCAAAGTGGCAACCAAATTTACCAGTATTGCGAAACAGTATTACGCTAGCCAGGGGCGTCAGGTCGATATGATCAAGCTGTATGGTTCTATGGAGTTGGCCCCGCTAGTGGGTCTGGCAGATGAGATTGTTGATGTCGTGGATACTGGTGGCACTCTTAAAGCTAACGGGTTGGAGCCACGCCAGCATATTGCGGATATTTCATCTCGACTGGTGGTTAATAAAGCGGCAATGAAATTACGCCATCAGCGTATTTCATCGTTACTGGAGCAGCTGAAAGCTGCTGTGCTGGCAAAGCGTGAAATTAAATAACAGGCTTTAAATTTGCCCTGCAGGAGTCAGAAGTCCATGAATGCAATTGTTGCTTCCCCTCAGCGCCTTGAAAGCAGTGATACTGCATTTGAAGCAAAGCTGGAGCATTTGCTGGCATGGGAATCTGTTTCTGATCATCAGGTGCAGGTGCAGGTCGAAGCGATTATTGCGGCTGTAAAGGATAAAGGTGATCAGGCGCTGCTGGATTATACGGCACAGTTCGATAATTTTGCGGCGGCTTCTGCAAGTGCTTTAAAGGTTACACAAGATCGGCTGGATCAGGCACTGGCTGCTGTCACCGAAGAGCAAAAAGAAGCACTGGAAAAAGCGGCTGAACGCATTCGCCAGTATCACGAGAAGCAGAATCAGCCTTCCTGGCAATATTCGGAAGATGACGGCACTGTGCTGGGACAGAAAGTCACCCCACTGGATAAGGTCGGTTTATATGTTCCCGGAGGGCAGGCCGCTTATCCTTCATCCGTGATGATGAATGCAATTCCGGCAAAAGTAGCCGGGGTAAAAGAAGTGGTGATGGTTGTACCTGCGCCCGGTGGAGAGTTGAATAATATGGTGTTGGCGGCGGCACGCATTGCCGGTGTTGATACTATCTTCACTATTGGTGGTGCTCAGGCAGTCGCGGCACTGGCTTATGGTACTGAAATAGTCCCCCGGGTTGATAAAGTTGTTGGCCCCGGGAATATTTATGTAGCCACAGCTAAACGACAGGTGTTTGGTCAGGTTGGCATCGATATGATTGCCGGACCTTCCGAGATTCTTGTTGTATGCGACGGCAAAACAAGTCCTGACTGGGTGGTCATGGACTTGTTTTCTCAGGCTGAACATGATGAGAATGCACAGGCGATTCTGGTTTCCGAAGATGATGAGTTTCTGAATCAGGTGCAGGAAAGTATTAATCGTCTGCTACCCACGATGGAACGCAAAACAATCATTGCAACATCGCTGAATGAGCGTGGAGCATTGATAAAAGTAGAGAATAAAGCCGAAGCATTAGCGGTGATCAACCGTATCGCTCCGGAGCATCTCGAGCTTTCAGTAGAAAATCCGGAAGACTGGCTGGCAGATGTCAGACATGCCGGTGCCATTTTCATGGGGCGTTATACCGCTGAAGCCTTGGGGGATTACTGTGCAGGTCCAAACCATGTGCTGCCAACTTCAGGCACTGCACGGTTTTCATCTCCACTGGGGGTTTATGATTTTCAAAAGCGCAGCTCTGTTATTCACTTTACAGCAGAGGGTGCTTCAGAAATGGGTAAGGTTGCTTCCGTACTGGCAAGGGGGGAGTCGTTAACAGCCCATGCCCGTTCTGCGGAGTATCGGGTTTTAGCTGAGTAGGCTGTGTTTCCGGCAAGATACCGTTTATAGGTATGTCGTTATAGCCTGTCGGTTTATAGTTGTCGGTGTATAGTTCAAGCCACTTTACCTTCACAAAAAAAGCGATAAGGGAAGGAAGTTATGTCTTTTGAATTAGCCAGAAAACTGATTGAAGAAAATATTCCGTTTGCACGTCGTGCCGGGCTCAAGCTGTTAGTTGCAGAGCCGGGACGCACCGTTCTTGAAATGCCCTTTGAACCTAATATTAACCATATCGGCACCATGTATGCGGGGGCTCAGTTTACTCTGGGGGAAATTCCCGGTGGTGTGCTGTGTATGAGTAGTTTCGATATGACCCGTTTCTTTCCTATTGTGAAAGAAATGAATATTCGTTTTGTGAAGCCCGGTACAACCGCACTGAAATGTGAAGTCACTTTATCACCGGAAGAAATTGAGCGTATAGGACGCGAATCAGAAGAGAAAGGAAAGGCCGATTTTACGCTCACTGCAGAGCTGAAAGACACAAATGATGAAGTGGTGAGTATTACTACCGGGTTGTATCAGTTGCGTATGAAACGCTAATGGTTTTTACTGGGGTGACATCAGGGTAAAAGGACAGCGCCTTTTACCCTGATTTGCAGTATTACTGAACAGTATGGGGTCGTACAGAAACAATCATTTCAACCTGAAGTTTTTCACCATTGCGCAGCACATCCATACGGATTTTCTGCCCCGGCGTCTGTTGTGCTACCCTGTTCATCACCTGACGGGGATCACCGGCATTCTGACCGTTAATTGAAAGAATCACATCGCCCCGTTGTAATTTCTCCTGACTGGCCGGGGTATCCGGGTATACTCTGGAAATAATAATTCCGTCGGTAGGGGATATGTTCATTGCCCTCGCCAGGTCCGGTGTAATGGGCTGCGATTCAATGCCAAGCCAGCCCCGGATAACGCGCCCTTCACTAATAATGGAATCCAGTACGTAGCGGGCAAGGTTAGATGGAATGGCAAAGCCCAGCCCCTGACTGCCGCCATCTCTGGACAGCAAAGCGGTGCTGATACCAATCAGCTCGCCATAAGCATCAACCAGCGCACCGCCTGAATTGCCCGGATTAATTGCAGCATCGGTTTGAATAAAGTCTTCATAAGTACTCAGGCGTAATTCACGCCCGGTTGCACTGACAATGCCTTGGGTAACGGTCTGTCCGAGTTTGAACGGGTTACCGATTGCCAGTACAACATCACCGGTACGCATTTTGCCCGAGTCTGCGAGTGGCAGAAAAGGCGCATCGGTAAGATTTATTTTTAATACGGCAAGGTCAGTTTCTTTATCAACACCGACCACGATAGCGGTTGTTTCTCTACCATTTTTTAACGCAACCAGAATTTTTTCAGCACCGGCAATCACATGATTGTTGGTTAGAACGTAGCCTTCTTCTTTGACAATAACACCGGAGCCAAGGCTTACTGGTGCGTTGTAGCCCGGTGTCCTTCCCTGAGCCCCGGGGCGCTGGGAATAAAGGCTGACCACGGCAGGTGATGCTTTTTGAACCGCATCACGCCAGGAAACTACATCACCTTGTGATGGCTGTCGGAAAACAGTCAGTTGTTTCAGGGGGGCTGAAAAATCCGGAAAAATAAAGAGTAATGCAATACCTGCAATGAGTCCGGCTATTATTGGCATGCCAATATAGGCAAAAAATTTGTTCATATCCCTCTGCCGTGCAGTCTGGGTGCTGGTGTTATTGATCTGTCAGATTCAGTTGAAGGCTTATTCATCATCAGATCTTGAATCCAAGTCGTTATAATATCAGTCACAGCAACGAATCAAACTGGGAATTGATACATCAATGGCAATTTTTCTGAATGAACTTGTTCAAAAACTGAATGAAACCCTGCAGCCTGAGCGTTACCGTGATTATTGTCCGAATGGTTTGCAGGTCGAAGGCAGGCAACAAATAAATAAGCTGGTAACCGGGGTGACTGCCTGTCAGGCACTGATAGATCAGGCTATTGCTGAGAATGCGGATGCGATTCTGGTTCACCACGGTTATTTCTGGAAAGGTGAAGATGCCTCGATTACCGGTATGAAGCGCCGCCGGATTCAAAAGCTGCTGGAGCATGATATCAGCCTGCTGGCTTACCATTTGCCGCTCGATGCCCATGAATCCATGGGAAATAATGCACAACTGGCTGATCTGCTGGGCTGGAAAGTAACCGGGCCGCTGGAGCCCGATAACAAACAGAATATAGGTTTTGAAGGTGTACTGAGTTCAGCCGTGTCGCTTGATGAGTTTGGTAAACAAATTGCCAGTGGTCTTAAGCGGGAGCCTCTCTTAATCAGCGGGGGAGATCATGATGTGAAGCGAATTGCCTGGTGTACGGGTGGCGCGCAGGGGTATATCGATCATGCTCTGGCGCTGGGGGTTGATGCTTTTATCAGTGGTGAAATTTCTGAGAAGACTGTTCACACTGCGCGTGAATGTGGCATTCATTATATTGCCGCCGGACATCATGCCACCGAACGCTACGGGGTACAGGCTGTCGGTCATTGGCTGCAGGCTGAGTGTGGCATTGAGCATCAGTTTATTGACATCGATAACCCGGTGTAAGTGACCCTCCGAAGATATAAATTTATAGCAAATAATTATATTTCACGCTGTTCTTATAATTATTTAGCGCTGATATAGTGCCTTGTTAATAGTCCAGGTTAATGGGAGCAGTGCCTGCCACTGCCCCATCAACTGCATAATAAAATTAAATAACAAGACGCTGCCTATGCCCACTGATATTCCCTTCGGAGCTGAGTTAACCGCTTCGGCTGCTGTACAGACGCATCTCAAGCAACTGGAAGCGGAAAGTATCCATATCATCCGTGAAGTGGTTGCCGAGTTTGATAATCCGGTGATGCTTTACTCCATTGGTAAAGACTCTGCTGTAATGCTTCATCTTGCGATGAAGGCGTTTTATCCGGGCAAGCCGCCATTCCCGCTGCTGCATGTTGATACGACCTGGAAATTCAAAGAGATGATTGATTTTCGGGAAAAGCGGGTAAAAGAGCTAGGGCTTGAGCTTTTGGTTCATATCAATGAAGAAGGCGTTGAGCAGGGTGTTGGCCCGTTTACACATGGCAGTGCCAAGCATACTGATGTGATGAAAACTCAGTCACTGAAGCAGGCTTTAAACAAATATGGTTTTGATGCCGCTTTTGGTGGCGCAAGGCGGGATGAAGAAAAATCCCGCGCCAAAGAGCGGGTCTATTCGTTCCGCGATCAGAATCACCGCTGGGATCCGAAAAACCAGCGCCCTGAACTGTGGAATGTTTATAACGGACGAGTTGAGAAGGGCGAAAGTATTCGTGTATTTCCATTGTCTAACTGGACTGAACTGGATATCTGGCAGTATATCTACCTTGAGCAGATACCTATCGTGCCACTTTATTTCTCTCAGAAACGTCCGGTTGTTGAACGTGATGGTACGTTAATTATGGTAGACGATGACCGTATGCCGCTGGATGACGATGAGGTGCCGGAAGTGCAATCGGTACGCTTCCGAACGCTTGGCTGTTATCCGTTGACTGGTGCTGTTGAATCAACCGCCGATACCTTACCGGATATTATTCAGGAAATGCTGCTGACCAAAACGTCAGAACGTCAGGGGCGGGTGATCGATCATGACAGTGCCGGCTCAATGGAAAAGAAAAAGCAGGAAGGTTACTTCTGAATTTTCCTGACAGTATTCTGGCAAACATAATAAAAGCTTCATGCGGACCGAATAAGAATGAGCCATCAATCCGACCTGATTGAACAGGATATCGAGGCGTATCTGCGCCAGCACGAACAGAAAGATTTACTCAGGCTATTAACCTGCGGCAGTGTTGATGATGGGAAAAGTACCCTGATCGGGCGCCTGCTGCATGACAGTAGAATGATTTATGAAGATCAGCTGGATGCGGTAAAAGTCGATAGCCGTAAATCTGGCACTCAGGGTGATAATGTCGATCTGGCATTACTGGTAGATGGTCTTCAGGCAGAGCGGGAGCAGGGTATCACCATTGATGTTGCCTACCGTTACTTCTCAACAGCCAACCGTAAATTCATTATTGCTGATACGCCGGGACACGAACAATACACCCGCAATATGGCAACCGGCGCATCAACCTGTGACTTGGCTGTTATTTTGATTGATGCCCGCCATGGTGTGATGACTCAGACCCGGCGCCACTCGTTTATCGCTTCCCTGTTGGGCATCAAGCATATTCTGGTGGCTATTAACAAAATGGATCTGGTGGCTTTTTCCAAAAGCCGCTACGAACAGATTCGCAATGAGTATCTGGATTTTGCCGAAAAACTGGCACTGAGTGATGTGAAGTTTGTGCCTATCTCCGCTTTGCAGGGTGATAATGTCGTAAATGCCAGTACTCATACACCCTGGTATGAAGGCCCTACCTTAATGGAAACACTTGAACAGGTTTCTGTTAAGGATGACCGTAATACTCAGGATTTCCGGTTACCGGTGCAGTATGTCAATCGACCGAACCTGGATTTCCGGGGGTTCTGTGGGACGGTTGCATCCGGTGAAGTACAACCGGGTGATGAGGTTATGGTTTTGCCTTCGCGAAAAACCAGTAAAGTCAGCCGGGTTGTGACTTATGATGGTGATCTGGCTTCCGCTTCGGTTGGTCAGGCAGTTACTCTGACGCTGGAAGATGAGATTGATATCAGCCGGGGTGACTTGCTGGTTCATCCGGATAACCAACCTGCTTTGAACCGTGATGTGGCGGCGACATTGGTCTGGATGTCAGAAGAACCCATGCAGCCGGGTAAACAATATTCCATCAAGGCCGGGCCTTTTTTTGCAGGTGGACAAATTTCCCGCATTCAGCATCGAATTGATGTGAATACGCTGGAACACAATCAGGCATCACAATTGCAACTGAATGAAATTGCCCGTTGTAGTCTTAGTCTGGATCGACCACTGCCTTTTGATGCTTATGAGGATAACCGGGCGACAGGTGCCTTTATTGTTATTGACCGCCTGACCAATGCGACGGTTGGTGCGGGTATGCTCTGCGGCGAAGATAATAACAGTACCGAGCTTGCTCCGGTAATGCTGGCAGAACGGCAGGCACGTCTTGGTCAGCAGGCAATACATATTGGTATTGTGGGTGAATACGCGCAGGCAAAAGCCCTGCAGTTTGAACGACAACTGTTTAATCGTGGTGGACTGGGCGTTGTAGTTAATGCTAATGAAGGTACTCTGGTATCCAGACTCCTGCAGAGCGGATTAGTTGTTATTTCTGCAAATACCGAACTGGATTTTGACCGGCAAATCAGCAGTGATGCCGGAACCAGTGAGTGGGAAGCTTTGCTGGAATGTATTCTACAGTTGTAATTCAACCTCTCAAAAATGCTGCTATTTCCATCGATTGGCAATAGCAGCACTCTCAAGTCATTATATTAAAACTCCCCACTCAAACCATGTAGCGTGCTTATGGAAAACTCTACATCGCTCGTCTGGTTTCGACAGGACTTAAGACTGCATGATAATCCCGCGCTGCGGGCTGGCAGTGACAAAGGGCCTGTACTGGCGGTTTATATTCTGGATGATCCGGATTCACAATGGTTTATGGGCGCAGCCAGCCGGGTCTGGCTGCATCATGCATTACACGATTTGAATACATCTCTGGATGGCAAGCTGCTATGCCTGCAAGGTGATGCCGGTCAGCTGATTCCGCAGCTGGTGGAACAGTATTCAATTGATAGTGTTTACTGGAATCACTGTTATGAACCGGATCGAATCGAACGGGATGCAGCGCTTAAAAAACAACTCCGGGAGCAGGGAAAGGATGTTAAGAGTTTTAATGGCTCTTTGCTATGGGAGCCCTGGGAGGTGCTGAAAAAGGATAAGACGCCCTATAAGGTTTTTACACCGTTCTATCGCAAAGGTTGTCTTAATGCAGTAGCGCCCCGGTTACCTCTGTCAGCTCCTGACTCACTTAAACTGATAACGCCCGAGAATAATATTTCAGTTGATGAGCTAGCGTTATTGCCTGATATTCGCTGGGATCTTCCTATGCTTGAACACTGGACGGTTAGTGAAGAAGCAGCGAGCCAGTGTTTGGAAACTTTTCTTCAGCAAGGATTGCAGGACTATAAAGAAGGGCGGGATTTTCCTGCCAAACAAACAGTATCCCGCCTGTCGCCCTATTTGCATTTTGGACAAATATCGCCGCACCAAGTATGGCATCAGGCTCAGATGGTTGGTAATGATGATGCGCTTGAAAATCAGCTGGATCATTTTCAGTCAGAGCTGGGATGGAGGGAGTTTTCCTACTACCTGCTGTATCACTTTCCATCTTTACCCGAGAAAAACTTTCAGTCCAAGTTTGATAAATTCCCATGGCATAAAAATGATGAAGCTTTGAAACGCTGGCAACAGGGACAAACCGGCTACCCGATAATTGATGCCGGCATGCGCGAACTCTGGCAAACCGGTTATATGCATAACCGGGTTCGCATGATTGTGGCGTCGTTTCTGGTGAAAAACCTGATGATTGACTGGCGGGAAGGTGCGAGATGGTTCTGGGATTGCCTGTTTGATGCTGACCTTGCTAATAACAGTGCCAGCTGGCAGTGGGTGGCTGGTAGTGGTGCTGATGCGGCACCCTACTTTCGGATTTTTAATCCGGTGACGCAGAGTAAAAAATTTGATCCGGATGGAGAATATATCAGAAGGTTTGTGCCGGAACTAAAAGATTGTCCGGTACGCTATATCCATGAACCTTGGACAATACCTGAAGAACAGACATGCAAAGATTACTGTTCTCCTATTATCGATTTGAAAACGACGAGAATTGCAGCACTAGAAGCATTTAAACAGGTTTGAACCAATATTTTCCTGAATTCTATCTGAAAATTATATTTTTTGAAGCTTTGTAGGGGCAGATTCAAAATATTTATATTACGCTGAAAACGCAAGGGATTGGCTGAGTTCCCTGAAGTAGTTGAATGAACTACACTTCCCATGCCTTCTACCTTTTAGGGGTTCTTTATGCAATCAGAACTCTTTCGGGACTTTATTAATTCCATACCGTCATTAAGCGATGAGCAGTGGAAAATTCTTGACAGGACACTGCTCAATGCCCGAATACCGGATGAGGATATAGTAGAAAAACCTGAATCTGATGTTATAGAAAGAGAATCATCTGTAAATAATCCACCTGCCACACCTGATCTTGAAGCAAGCATATTATCTCGCTTTGCTGAACATCCGGAATGTCCCGTGTGTAAAGACCATAATATTCATCGCTGGGGCTTTCAAAGCGGGCGGCAGCGCTACCGCTGCAAGTCATGCAAAGTGACTTTCAATGCATTCAGCAAGACCCCTTTGGCAAGGCTTAGATATCCGGAAAAATGGAATAACTACCTCACGGGTATGACTTACTCCATGACACTGCGCTCGGCAGCCAGTGAGTATGATATTAACCTGAAAACGGCCTTCCGATGGCGCCACTGCTTTCTTGAGGTCATAAATAATGATCAGGCAGAAGAGCTTTGTGGCATCACAGAGCTTGATGAAACTTTTTTTCGTGAATCATTTAAAGGGCAGAGGAAAGACCTGCCAAGGCCTTCTCGAAAACGCGGAGATGATCCGAACAAAGCTCGGAAAGTCCCGGTAATGGTAGCCAGAGACCGTGAACGGCACACTGTTGATGGTATTTTGGAAAACGAAAGTGCTAATGAGTTGTGCCGCCATTTAAACGGTCGTATATCGATTGAAGCAACGGTCTGTGCGGATGCACACCTTGCACATGAAAAGCTTGCAGAGAAGCTTGGATTTGAGTTTAAGGAACTGGTTACCTCGGCAGGCCAGCATGTTCTGGAAGGTGTCTATCATATTCAACACGTTAATGCTTACCATAGCCATTTAAAGCGCTGGATTGGTGGTGTGTTTCGGGGAGTGGCTACCCGCTATCTCCCGCATTACCTGGCTTGGAAGCGAGATCTGTCAGAAGCCGTTCAGCTAAGCACTGACCGATTCGTCAGAAAAATCATGGAACATTGGTGCTTTCAACTATCTCCGGGAACTTAGCCCAAGGGATTATTTGCTCCATGACTCTTTTAAGTTTTTAGAGGTGGGGAAATGACAATAAAGAATCTTTCTTGTGACTTTTCAGGTATTCAACAGGATAAATACACATCCGTTGTTTTTCTGTTAATGCTGTTGGTTTTATCAGACAAAATAATAGCTATGACGGTTTACCATCTTCCCGAAGTCCGATTTGTACATGCTGTGGGGGATGGTTGCCAGTATATAGATAAGTATGTTTGCCTGCAGGATAAACGAAAAAACAAACTGGAAAGTTGCCGCGATATTCCGGATACCTTAATTTTTTTTGCTGCCGATGATGTAAAGGGAAGTGTGGAAAAAGAATTAAGCTGTCCACAGAAATGCAGTTTTTCAGTGCGGATATTACTGGTCAGAAGAGAGCCTGACAGTAGTAAGGTAATATTGAACTTTATTAAACCACTATCAGGACATCCAATATGTCTTGAGCCTGATGATGAAGCGAAAACATATAATGCTGGAAATCTTATTCAGTGTGATATTCACGAAAGAGCTTTACAGGATTTGCTTGAGCTAAATGATGATTATCAATTATATAATTTATCCCATTATACCCTGGCTGTAGAGTTTGAAACCAAAAATGAATATTGTGCGGTTGCCTGGAATGAGAAAGATGGTAACCCTCAACATCTGAGTATGATGGACTTTTCCAGTCGAGGTGGTCGCGGCTTTTACCTGCTTGGGTGGAGCGGTGAATCGCTGTATATGAGGGGGTATGAAGATCTTCAATGTGTTTCCAGTACATTGCGGGGCTTTCTGGCCTCTACCAATGTAAGACGGCCTGAGGAGCTGCTTCAGCCGTTGTCTTTAGAGGAAGGTGGTTGCTGCTCATCTACCCCTGACACCGAATCTGTCAGACCAAGGGGGGATCGTAAAGCTATAATTAATTACGATGTGCCCACCGGAAGGTATAAGGCAAAATCAACTTCGCTTCCAGTGCCTGTTCTGCAAGCAGCATCGGTATGTCCTGGGCAAGTTTCCGGAAACTCATCCGGTTATCATGGAAGCCCTATTGGAGGTGTGTCACTAACAAACAGCATAAGCTCATTTGCCAGTGCTTCCACATCTCCTTCTCAGTCTAGATCGGATAGCGGTACAGGAATATTTTCCGGAAGTAGGTCGTTTGAATGTCCCCCGGCAGCTATATCGCCAAATAATGTTACTCAAGCACTGTTTTCAAAGCCTTGTATAAAGGCTGAAAAAACAAGTGTTTCAAGTGTTCGTCATCTGATTCGAAATTATCTTGTCGTATATCTTGGGCGCTATACACGAACACAAAAAGGAGGCTTTGATTCGGCGCTGGCAGGTGTATCGAAAATGATTGCAAAAACAATTATGTCAAGAGGGACGATACCCGAAAGGTACCCTGAGTCTGTACTTCTACAAGTAACTAAATTGTTAGATTTTAATTGTTTCATTCATGTCGCAGCAATGCGGGCATTAAACAAAACAGCCAGTTTCGCTCATGTAATAGTGGGTAATAAATACAGTGTCGATCCAACAGAAGATTACAAACAAGATGCGCGTTATTTTCTGAAAAGATTACACTCCAATCTTGATGTATATAAAAAAATTAATGAGGAGTATAAAGGTGAACGACAAAAGCGCTTTTGTTATCGGGTAAGAATAT
The DNA here is from genome assembly GCA_965261725.1 of Endozoicomonadaceae bacterium. Lineage (GTDB taxonomy): Bacteria > Pseudomonadota > Gammaproteobacteria > Pseudomonadales > Endozoicomonadaceae > CANDOC01. The sequence continues at coordinate 377,431 of CBDHDU010000031.1, forward strand.
TACTTGGCTATGGAGATACAGAGTCAACGCAATCTTACAGCGAGAGCGTTGTAAGTGAAGATGATGAAAATGTAGTAACAATGTATAAAAAAGTCTGGGCATATATGTATGATCTTCTGCCCTGGTTTTATATGGATCATTTCACTTCTTATATGGCTGATTTCGCTAAAGAGGAGCCAAATAAAGCAGAACGTGATTTGTGTTATCTATATCGCTATGAAGACAAGGCAAGCCAAGCGTTGTACAGGGTAGATACAACCAGTATTGCTGCATACAAGATGATAGATGTACTGACCAATTTATCCCAGACGCTTTTTTCAGAACCTCCTTTGTGGCTTCATCAGGCTGTCTGGCTCTTGATGTATCCACATGTTTCGTGTTTGGCTGATTATACGGGCATCCGTGGAATAGCCCTGCATCCTGATAGTTTGAAGATTATGAATAGGATTGCTCGCAGTTCGTGTGAGACAATTATGGTCTGTAAGCAGGAGGCTCTGGAAAGCGATTCGTGTTATCCGGATGTTGCTTGGGTTAAAAATTATGTGGAGCAAATTAGCATTCTTCATGAAGCGTACTTATCTTACGCTAAAGTGAACAGTTATTGCCCGGTTGACGCCAAAAAAACTACGCAGCTTTCCCAGCTGATTGATAAATATCAGCATTGGAAACCAAAAATGAAGAAAGGGGTTCCCTCTTTAAAAGAGGGTAAATGGGTTGAATTAAGAAAAGAGTTGCGGGACATGTCCCTGATTGCTCACGAGGAGGCGCCGCTGTATCTGATTGGCAAGTTGTTGAGGCAGGGCACCTTATGGCTGCTGAGTATGATGCGATGTGATGGTCTGTTCACAGAGGGAATAGAGAAAAGTAAAACTATTCAATTTATCCCTCTAAACCATGACCCGTGTCCATGTTTTTGTAGCGGTTTACTGCATTACACTATGGGCGAATTCTGATTAGCCTGCTGACGACCCTCTTGGTACATAAGGTAAGGAACCTGACTCATAAATGACTGTCCATAACAGACAGCCTGAGACAGGATTTACCCTGTGTCGGGCAGGCTTTTGTTGTATTTGCCGGAGGCAAAATGAAGGCATCTTTTTATACTGATCTGCAGGAAAAACTGGAACAGCTCAAGGTTGACGGGCTGTACAAGGAAGAGCGTGTTATCACCTCCCAGCAGCAGGCTGATATCTCTGTTCAGAGCGGCGACCATGTTCTGAATTTCTGTGCTAACAATTATCTGGGTCTGGCTAACCATCCGGAACTGATCCGTGTGGGTCAGGAATCTCTGGATCGTTACGGCTACGGTATGGCATCTGTTCGTTTCATCTGTGGTACTCAGGACGTTCACAAGAAACTGGAAGATAAAATCTCCAGCTTCCTGGGCATGGAAGACACTATCCTGTACTCCTCCTGCTTTGATGCGAATGCCGGTCTGTTTGAAACTTTGCTCGGCCCTGAAGACGCGATTATCAGTGATGCGCTGAACCACGCCAGCATCATCGACGGTGTACGTCTGTGTAAAGCCAAGCGTTTCCGCTATGCCAACAACGACATGGCCGCTCTGGAAGAACAGCTGAAAGCGGCTGATGAAGCCGGTGTCCGCACCAAGCTGATTGTAACTGACGGTGTGTTCTCCATGGATGGCATCATTGCTAACCTGAAAGGTATTTGTGACCTGGCTGACCAGTACGATGCGCTGGTAATGGTTGATGATTCCCATGCTGTTGGTTTCATCGGTGAAAACGGTCGTGGCTCCCACGAGCACTGCGATGCAATGGGCCGTGTTGACATTATCACCGGTACTCTGGGTAAGGCGCTGGGTGGTGCTTCCGGTGGTTTCACTGCTGCCAAGAAGGAAGTTGTTGACTGGCTGCGTAACCGTTCCCGTCCTTACCTGTTCTCCAACACTCTGGCTCCTACTATTGCCGGTGCATCTATCAAAGTACTGGAAATGCTGGAACAGGGTCATGACCTGCGTGAGAAACTGCGTGACAACAGCAAGTTCTTCCGTGAAGAAATGACCAAGCTGGGCTTTGAACTGGCAGGTGCTGACCACGCGATCATTCCTGTTATGCTGGGTGATGCCGTACTGGCACAGAAATTTGCTGAGCGTATGCTGGAAGAAGGCATCTACGTAATCGGTTTCTGCTTCCCGGTTGTACCGAAAGGTCAGGCGCGTATCCGTACCCAGATGTCTGCTGCACACGATCGCAAGCATGTTGAAAAAGCGATTGCTGCGTTCACTAAAGTTGGTCGTGAGCTGGGCGTGATTAGCTAAGTTACGAATGGCATAACTTAGTAGTATCTAAGGGGCTGAATCATTGTAATGATTCAGCCTTTTTTATATTCATAGCCTATTATGTTTCTAATTTTTGTAGAGGTGTTATTTCGACCTTTCACTTAAAGTACATACAAGAAGTTTAAATAAGCATTGAGATAACATTTTTCAGTTGGTTTCTTATATTTTCGTCGGAAACACTTTGGGTTTCACTATTAAAATTTTCATAAAAACTTGGCACTGAAAAACTCGCTTTCACTTCACCATTAAAATAAGGTGCTGAATTAACAGCAGCGCCTAGAACACTTGCAGCACCACCTTTTCCAGGGGATGTGGAAAGCATGACAATGGGTTTGCTCTGAAAAACCTTTGGGTTTATTCGGGAGCACCAGTCGAAAATATTTTTATAGGCAACACTGTAAGAACCATTATGTTCTGCAAAAGAAATAATCAGGGCATCACTTGCAGCGATTTTTTCCAGAAAGGCTTTTGCTAATGCAGGCTGTCCTATCTTCTGTTCGGTATCTTCACTGAATAATGGCATTTCATAATCGTTCAGGTCGAGCACTTCACCTTCGATATTATCCAGCAGGCTTAGTGCGTAGGTGACCAGTTGCTTATTAATGGACTTGGTACTGTTGCTGGCAGCAAAGGCCAATACTTTTTTCATTGTTTTTTTCCCTTGGCTTGGATGAGTCTATAAGCATGGGTCGTATGAGGATTATGCTCAACTATGATGTTGTATAGCAATCTTCTAAATTTGTAGCCTTGATAATAAATGATTCTGTTTTGTGGGCTTACAGCCCCTGAACCGGGGCTGTAAGTGGAAACAGGTATTAAAGCGCGCGAATAATCCCGCCTTCAACCCGCAAAGACTGACCGTTCATCGCACGGTTGCTGGTCAGGTATACGGTTGCTTTTGACACTTCATCAACAGAAACAAAGCGCTGCAGCAGAGAGGTTGGCTCGTGGTCAGCAAAGTAGTTGCTGATCAGGGCTTCTGTGGTTTTACCTTCTTTTGCTGCCAGCGTATCGAAGTAGTTTTCTACACCTTCAGTCCAGGTTGGCCCAGGCAGTACAGAGTTTACAGTCACGTTTTTGCCTTTAGTCAGTTCAGACAATGCACGGGATAGGGACAGCAAGGCAGTTTTGGTTACGGAATAGTGAACCATCTGACCCAGTGGTTTGATCGCGCATTCAGAAGAAATATTGACAATACGACCGAAGTCACGTTCCAGCATATCCGGCAGCAGAGCGCGGGACAGGCGGACGGCACTCATAATGTTGACGTTGAAGTAGTGCATCCACTCGTCGTCGCTGATTTCTTCAAAGACTTTAACTTCAAAGATACCGGTGTTGTTAACGAGAATATCGACGCCACCTTCAGCTTTAAGCTGGGCAATCAGCTTGTCAGCCTGTTCAGCGTTGGACAGGTCTGCTGCTGCAACTTTGGTGTGACCTTCCGCATTGCATTCTTTTGCCAGTTCATCGGCAATAATGCCGCAGCGGTCAGCGTCACGACCATTGATATAAACAGTCGCACCTTCCTTCAGATAAGCGGCTGCAATGGCTTTACCGATACCACTGGTAGATCCGGTTACCAGAACACGTTTGCCGGTCAGTTCCAAATCCATAACAACTCCATAAGGATGTAGATAAATGATGTAGCAAGTTTAAGGAGTCGAATGGATAAGCGGAAATAAGTTGTTGTAATGGTTTTGATAACAGAATGTTATCAAAACCATTGCTGGTGATTTATTTGGAGGGGAAAAGCTTATTCTCGAGGGGGAAGGTATTGCTCTGTTCCCATCGTTTGCTGTTAATGGCTGCCGGCAGAGGGGCTCTCCGGTTCAGCTTTTTCCGGAATATGAGCTGATTCAAGCCTCATTCACGCACTTTATCCGGGCAATCTTTATGTGTCAGAAAAGGTCAGAGCCTTTATCCGGCATATGAAGAGTGAACTGAAATAAGTACGTTCTTCCGTAATTGGTTTGCGTTTTAGCCGCTATTACATACCCTTAAACATTATCTATTTCCCTTGGGTTGTTCTTTCCATAGCAATGAAAGAGCAACATTTGCCATGGGTAAGGGCAACCTGCTTATGGTTTTTTGTGATTTGATCCCTGTGTGGAATGCTCAATGAAAACACTGTCCAAGCTAAAGCCCGAGATGGGTATCTGGATTGATGATAAACCGACACCGGAAGTCGGCTATAACGATGTGCTGATCAAGATAACCCGGACCGCTATCTGTGGTACGGATATTCATATCTATAACTGGGATGAGTGGGCTCAGCAGACCTTTCCGGTCGGCATGACTGCCGGACATGAATTTGTGGGTGAAATTGTTGAAATCGGTGCTGGCGTCAAGGGCTTCAAAGAAGGACAGCGGGTTTCCGGTGAAGGGCATGTTACCTGTGGTCATTGCCGGAACTGCCGGGCAGGCAGGCGGCATCTCTGCAATCATACCGTTGGGGTGGGCGTTAACCGTGCGGGTGCTTTTGCTGAGTATCTCTCCATACCGGCTGTAAATGCCTTTCCTATTCCTGATGACATCAGTGATGAGTTGGCCTCAATTTTTGATCCTTATGGTAATGCCGTTCACACGGCTTTGTCCTTTGATCTGGTCGGTGAAGATGTCCTGATTACCGGTGCCGGACCCATTGGTATTATGGGAGTAGCGATAGCCAAACATGTCGGTGCCCGGCATGTGGTGATCACCGATGTGAATAACTATCGGCTTGATCTGGCAAAGGCTATGGGAGCCTCCCGTGTGGTGAATGTTGCCCGGGAATCCCTGAATGATGTAATGAAAGAACTGGACATGCAGGAAGGCTTTGATGTGGGCTTGGAAATGTCCGGTAACGGTCAGGCGTTTCAGCAAATGCTGCGCAATATGAACCATGGTGGCAAAGTTGCATTGCTGGGTATCCCTTCCAGTGATACTACGATTGACTGGAATGATGTAATTTTCAAAGGGCTGCAAATTAAAGGCATTTACGGTCGGGAAATGTTTGAAACCTGGTACAAAATGACCAGTATGTTGCAGTCCGGCCTGAATATTGACCCGGTCATCACCCACCGCTTCCCGGTGGATGACTTTGCAGAGGCCTTTGAGATAATGAAAGGTGGACGCTCTGGCAAGGTTATTCTGGAATGGTGAGAGCGCCGGTTCTATGGGAGTGTTTATTGTTCGGAACGGAGCTGCCTGGAGAGACTTGTAATTTGTTCACGAATATAGCGGTTTTCCCAATTGCCCCATATGCTGCTGATGTTCCCGGCGATTTCTGAGCGAGTCTCACCTGAAAGTTGCTGACATTTTTTGAGGGCGCTTGCACAGGCCTTTTCCAGTGCGGCTTCCCCCTGATAATGTGCTGAACGGAGGTGTTTTAGCAGATAGTTGCCAATATCTGTTGTGTTCTCCTGCTCAATAGCAGCGTTGAATTCTGCTTCTGTCAGTTCAACGTCGGGTTGTCCGGCGGCTTCAAGTAAATCGATATAGTGTCGGCGCTGGCGGTTGTCCATTGATTTGGGGGAAAGTTGTGATAGCAGCGTTTTGGCTGCTTCTGTATGTTCAGTCGATTTAAGCCACAGCAGCATCTGAGACCGGTTTAGCTGATCCTGAGGTGTAGGTGACGTTTTGGGCAACGCTGGCAAAAAGACCTTGGCAAATTCATTACGAGGGGTAACGTCGTGACGACCAATAATCCAGCAATCTCTGAGACTGGCTCCCTCGAGGTCCACGTCGCCTTGAAGATATAAGTCTCCCAGCCGGGCACCGTCCAGCACGGCACTTTTAAAGCTGCAGCCTCCCAGATGGGCATCTGTCATATCACAATTTCTCATATCAGCTTGTTCAAAGGTATTGCAGTTTGAATGGCTGATCCAACGCAGACACACATGTCTATTTGGTATCATGGCTTCGACAAAACAAGCCCCCCGGAGATTGGTTCTGGTGAAAACGTTGCCTGTAAAAAGAATAGCTGCCTTGAAGTTAGTCCCTTCTAACTGAGCATCAGTGAAGTCACAATGGTCAATATTTATTTTTTTCAAATCGCAGCCGCTCAGGTTAGCGTTTTTGAAGCTCAACCCGGAGAGCGCACTGATCCAGCGTAACTTGAAATCTTCAGGGATTTTCAGTTTTTCCGGGTTGAAGCAGATTGAATCAAAGCAGTCCAGTTTGCCTGTACACAGCCCGTGGTTCTGGCTGACCAACCGGCGGATATCTTCCGGATCATTCAGTGCGGCTAGCAGATGCTTGAAAATTGGATATGAACATTTTTCATTGAATCTGTTGTTTAACGGAGTCCCCAGCTTCAGCGAAGTATTGCCATCCAGCAATACGCTACGCAATGTTTCACATAAGGCATCAGACAATCGGGACGGGTTGGCTACTAATGTCTGAAACGGTGTGTCAGTTGTTTGTAACGGTGGTGACTCTGCATTGCACCAGGGCTGAAGTGTCAACAGCTCTTCCCACTGGGGATCAGTTAATATAACAAAGGGCAAGAGCCCGTTTTTATGCACTACTTTCAGGCGCTCGGCAAGATCGCCATCTGCTTTTGTCAGCCAGATTTCGGCGGCGCGCACGGCGGGCTCCAGCCTGGCTCGTTCCGTGGGTGAATAGCCGCAAAAACGGGCTGTTGCAATATGCTCCCAGCTTAGCCTCGTTTGGCTTAAATCACAGTGATCAAATATTGTGCAGGAATAATCGCCATGGGCAAAATCGGTATTATCAAAATCAACAGCCTGAAGATGCTGACCAGCGTAGGTTTTTTCTATTAGTTCTGTAGGGTGTTGACATGTTCCGTAGTGCAGGTTTTGTATACCCAATGGGGTGAAAAGCTGTACGGTCTGGTTATCGGAATTTAAATGAATATCCTTTACCAGCATTCTGGCAAACTTATTGACTGCCGGGGCATGCTCACCTTTCAGAGAAAGCAGAACGAATTGGTTGGGTTGCCTGAATATCAGTATGCCGGATTTTTCATCATACTGAATGTTATCAATGTTTTTAAATATCCTGCTGTTGGCATCGTTGAATATATGTATGTCATATCGCTTAGAGGCTTTCCAAGCGCCAGGGTGATCAAGATAGGGTATAAAGGTTCTTTTCTTTATGCGACAAACAGTCGCAGCGGGGTTGTCTGTTTTGTAAAAAGTCCACCCGTCATCCGGTATTTCATCGTCAGGTTCACCACATAATAAGTTTTCAGGTAAGACCAAAACCCGGTCAGACAAACCATGTATTATTGTGTATATTTTATTTCCCGAGTTCTTTGATTTATACAAGCGTCCCTCAGGATTAGACAAGTATGTTAAACCAGCTTCTAAAACTGCGCGGGAAGGCTTTTTATGCAATGCATTGAAAAACAACAGGTTGTTATAGTGATACCACGCCTTCCTGCGCCGGTTTTCAGCTTCTTCACTGTTCTTTGCATCCCAGAATTGTTTTTTATTCAGACAATATAAAAGCAATGCCGCACGTTTGACCTGAATATAGGATACTTTCTGGTAATTTTGTTCCAGATTGCAGTACACATGGCGCAAGCTGTTTTTTGCATCGCTAAAGACATGATTTGTCACATCTCGATAATCATCCCACGAGGACAATACCAATGATCCATTATTTCTTTCATGCACTGTTTCAAACGGCAATAATTCCAGCGCTTCCTTCGGGATATCAAGCTGATCCTGACAGAGTGCAAAAGTTTGGCATCCATCTGCGGAGTATTCCAGCGTATCCAGCGTAAGGTGGTCGCGGTTAATAATGGAAGCACTGTCCAAAGCCCGGGCAAGTATTTTCGCCGGGAGGAAATGGGCAGGATTGTCGGGCGTTGAATTTCCGGTATGAAGAATGTCATGTTCAAAGAAATCAGCACACAGACCATAGGCACCATCAAACAGGATTTCAGGTTCCAGAATGAAACCAACAGGATGTATTCCCAGCATCCAGGTACGGTTGAAAAAAGGTAAATCCAGCTCATCCATACACGGAAAGCAGAAGCTTTTCAGCTTTTTCAGGGGTTCCAGTACCGTATTGGATGAGTTTGTAAACTTAAGGTAATGTGAATGCCAGAGCGGATCTAATTCTGCTATGAAATTTGTCGGATTTTCAAGTGCACTCTGCCACGAGATGTTGTCCAGACCGGCCAGTGTTGCGCCTTGTTTGTAATATGATCGGTGCTTTTTGATATAGTGTCGTTTAGTGAAAGCGGGTTCACATCTTTTATCGTAACTATTCAGCACCCTCACAATAAGCTGGTATTTTCGTGATTTTGTGTCATTTTCAAATACAGTTCTTCTCTGACCAACGCTTGTTATGAGTCAACTTGATCCCGAGTTTCAGATTATCGTCACCCTCCTTGCTATCGTAAATGATCAGCAAGAGCAGATCGGTGGCCTGGGCGATCAGGTAGCGAAACTGGAAACAGAAAATAAGGAACTCGCGGACAGACTCAACATCAACAGCCGGAACAGCAGTAAGCCTCCCTCTACAGACGGTTATGCAAAGCCTGCTGCCAAACAGAAAGACTCATCTGCCACGGTGGAGGGTGAGCCACAAGACGACAAACCTAACCCAAAAAGCTTACGACAGAGGTCTGGTCGAAAGCCCGGCGGTCAGAAAGGTCACAAAGGTTCAACGCTTCAGCAAGTCGCTGACACTGACCGCACCCAATATCACCCGGTTATAGACTGTGAGAAGTGCCATCAGTCCCTGCACTCTGCAAACATTGCCAAGTTGGTTGAAAGGCAAGTATTTGAACCGGGTCGTTTTGGTCACTTTGAAGTGACAGCCCATGTGGCCGAAATCAAAGAGTGCCGCTGCGGTCACATGACACAAGCCCGTTTCCCTGAAGGAGTTGATGCTCACGTGCAGTATGGACCGGTGACTCAGGCGCTGGCCGTGTATCTTTGTCAGTATCAACTTATACCTTGCAAGCGTGCCTCCCAGTTCTTCATGGATATTTTCGGATTGGAAGTCAGTCCGGGTTCCATCTGCACCTTCCAGAGCAATGCTTATGACCGGTTAGCCAGCACTGAGCAGGCAATTAGTGACGCCCTTAAGGTTGAACCCATTGCAGGCGCTGATGAAACAGGCATGAGAGTAGCCGGAGCGCTGTGGTGGATGCATGTCCTGCGTACTGACAAGTGGACGTACTATCATCTGGACTTGAGTAAAGGACATTCCGCCATAGAGACGATGGGTATTTTGCTGACCTTTGCCGGGATACTGGTTCATGACCACTACAAGGTTTACTTCCGCTATGCTGCGGCTCATGTACTCTGCAATGCCCACCACCTGAGGGAGTTACAGGGTGTCGTTGATCGCGACTGCAACTATCTTGCGGCTCGTCTTCAGCGGCTGCTGAGACTGGCCTGTCACCTCAGCAATGGTTTTAGAAAGCTGGGAATGAAGGCGATGCCGGAATCCATCCGCCAGCGTATCTCTTCACTGTTCGAGCGAACAGCAAAAAGGGCGCAAGCGGAAGAAGCCGACTATATGGAACGAGTACGGCAACGGTTGGGGCGTGACAAAGTCAAGAATACGAAAGCGTTCAACTTGTTTAAGCGGTTGGTGGAGTACAAGGACGAAACTTTGAGGTTCATGACCGACCTCAACATCCCCTTCGACAATAATGGCAGCGAGCAAGACATCAGAAATGGCAAGGTGAAGCAAAAAATATCGGGCTGCATCAGAAGCGAGGAAGGGGCGAAATGGTATTGCCGAATACGAAGTTATGTTTCATCTGCGAGAAAGCAGGGGCAGAATGTTTTTGAAGCCCTGCTTATAGCCATGAAGAATTACTGCGGTCACTCTTTGCTGGGTGCTGAATAGTTACCTTTTATCAGCGGCTACGTAATGGGGGGCTTTGTCTTTGTTATAAAAGGAAATGAAATGAGCTGCTTTATAAGCCAAAGTAAATGAGCGATCCCAGGGACACTTATTGTTGGCAAGTTCTTGCAGATCAACAACAAGTTTGCAATAAAGAAATTTATCTTCTCCCGAGACTTCAGGGTCGGTCAGAATCTGACTGGCGATAAACCCGTTGACGTTATTAACAAGTTTTTCCATTCCCGGCATGGGGCAGGTTCGCTGTGCAGGTTTGCACGTAATGTCTTGTTTCAGAAAGGTGTATATTTCATCGCCATGTTCTTGCAGATCATGAATAAAATCCGGATTTTCAGGCGCAACCCAGTCTGTTACCGAGAGGCGGGCAGGAGAGGTATCCATTGCTGATACCTCTTGCTGCCCCAACGAGGTCAAAGCTTCAAATGCCGTTGTCAGGGATTTGGCTGGTGATGGGGAATGTCTTTTGGGTGGCCAAGTGGTTTCGTATTCTGAAGACTCTGTATCAACATCTACTATCTCAGATCGTTTTTTTAATTTACTCAGTGCGGAGAAATTAATTATTTTGACCGGTTTGTAGATTACTGCATGTGACTGTCCATTGATTGTGTAATCGACAGTAATGGTAGAGGGTTGTTCTGTGCTTTGTTGTATTTTTAACTCAAGGTTGTGAGTAAAGCCTGTCCCGGTAAGTGTTATAATCTGTGGTGATTCAATATTTCCAATATCGCTTCTGGCATTGTAGCTAACAATGAATTGTGATTGCCCGGTTGGTTCTAACGTATAGCAAGAAAGATACATGCTTGCTTCCGGAGCAATAATTCCCCGGGTAATATCAAGTACCGGGTCGATAATGACAGATTGTTGCCATTCAAGTGTACGATATGATTTTTCAGGCCAGTTGGGCGGGGCATCGATTCTTGAAAGATCGCTTGTTGATTTTGCAAAGTGTTTTGTCCTGGTTAAGGTTGGCTCCTTTGCAGCAATAATACGAAAGCAAGTCAGTTGGGTTTGACATAGCTTTGGTGTAGCATCGAACAAAGCCAGCGGGGTTGTTAAATTACGATTAAAGTAATAACAATATTCAAGGTTATCTGTTGATTGTGCGGATAATACTTCTTCAGAAGTGCTGTCGTGCCGGTGCAGGGTAACCGCACCTACGAGTTGAGCATCCTGATAAATTTCAAAATTTTCTGTGTGGCTATAGGCTGTATTTGTCCAGAAACTGCCGGGGAAAAGTAAAATAAGAATATATCCGGATATTTTTTCATTTTTGATCATTTTATTTGTCTCTTAACTATCAATGATCATAAAAAATATAGATAGTTCAATTTTAACCAAACTAGATTGCAATAAAAGTAAGAGCCGGTTTTATATCAATATAAACCGGCTAAAATAAAATTATTATGTATTGCTTATCGAATAAAGTTTAAAAATTCCTGACGGCTGGGCAGGGATGAACGAAATTGCCCCAGCATCACGGAGGAGGTCATGGATGAATTCTGCTTTTCTACCCCTCGCATCATCATGCAAAGGTGCTTGGCTTCAATGACCACAGCAACCCCACGGGCATTGGTGACATCCTGCACCGCCTCGGCGATCTGGCGAGTCAGGTTTTCCTGAATCTGCAGCCGACGGGCAAACATATCAGTAATACGGGCAAATTTGGATAAGCCGAGCACTTTGCCGTTTGGAAAATAGCCAATATGGCACTTACCGATAAAAGGTAATATATGGTGTTCGCACAGGGAGAATAGTTCGATATCCTTGATAACGACCATTTCTTCGTTATCTGATTCAAATACTGCGCCGTTAACGATTTCTTCCAGCGTTTGTTGATAGCCATGTGTCAGGAACGCCATGGCCTTGCCAGCCCGTTCCGGGGTGCCACGCAGACCGTCACGGGTTACATCTTCACCCAGTGCGTCGATAATTCCCCGGTAATGCCCGGTCAGGGTTTCGGTCATCTGTTTCAAAGTCTCCATGCCGGTAAGTGCCACAAGCGCCGGAGTGTATCAAACCACCCAATCCATGACAAAAGCTGCCCGTTTCGCGCTCTTTCCCCCCCAAGTATCTGGAATACTCCATAGGGTATTGATTGCAATAAGGAAAATAATCAGGTTAAGGTAAGAACCTCGCTTCTTGCAGCTTTTACCCAATGCCTTTGTGCGTTGACACCCTCATGCAGTGAAGTGAAGTCAAAATAATAAAAAACAAGACTCTCAAGGATTGCGATCATGATAAAAAGAACAGGCGTGCTGGCTGCGCTGACGCTGGCTGTATCCATGATGGGGACCGCATCCTCTCAGGCTGCTTCAACACTGGAATCTGTACAGGAACGTGGTTATTTGCAATGCGGTGTCAGCACCGGTTTGCCAGGCTTCTCCAGCCCGGATGATAAAGGTAACTGGGCCGGTATTGATGTTGATGTCTGCCGTGCCGTTGCGGCGGCGACACTACGCGATGCAGAGAAGGTTAAGTTTATCCCGCTGACTGCAAAAGAGCGTTTCACCGCGCTTCAGTCTGGTGAAATTGATGTTTTGTCCCGTAATACCACCTGGACCTTAACTCGTGATACTTCTCTGGGTCTCAATTTTACGGGTGTTAACTACTACGACGGTCAGGGCTTTCTGGTAAGTAAATCTCTGGGTGTCAGCAGCGCGCTGGAACTGGATGGTGCCACTGTGTGCATTCAGGCGGGTACGACCAGTGAGCTGAATCTGGCTGACTATTTCCGCCAGAACAAGATGGAATATCAGGCATTGGTATTTGATACCTCCGATCAGACCATCAAAGGCTTTGAATCCGGCCGTTGCGATATGCTGACATCGGACCAGTCTCAGTTGTATGCACTGCGTATCAAGCTGGCCAAGCCTGATTCTGCCATTGTTCTGCCTGAGGTTATTTCAAAAGAACCGCTGGGTCCGGTTGTACGTCAGGGTGATGACCAGTGGCTGAATATTGTGAAGTGGAGCCTGTTTGCTCAGGTGAATGCTGAGGAAATGGGGCTGACAGCAGACAATATTGCCGATAAGAAAAAATCGGATAACCCGGCAATCCAGCGCTTTGTTGGTGTTGATGGTATCAAGGGCAAAGGGCTTGGTCTTAACGATGACTGGGCTTACCAGATCGTGAAGCAGGTTGGTAACTATGGCGAAATGTTCGAACGTAATGTCGGGCAGGGCTCACCGCTGAAAATTGAGCGTGGCATCAATGCGCTCTGGAGTCAGGGTGGCATTCAGTACGCGCCGCCGCTTCGCTAAGTTGTAAATAAAGAAACAAGTGATTGCCCGGCGTTCTGCCGAGCAATCACTTGGCTGTTTATTTTTCGTCGTATTTTATGACCTCGTTCAGCGGTCCCTGTACAACAGGAGTCTACTATGCAGGATAAGCGCTCCACGCCTCCTCCTGCCCGCCGTTATTTCTGGAATGACCCGGACAAGCGGGCCTTGATTTTTCAGGTTGTTGTTTCCCTTGCATTGCTGACCTTTGTTTTCATGGTGATTGATAACACCATGACCAATATGGAAAAGCGGGGAATTACCACCGGATTTGATTTTTTAAGCCAGGAATCCGGTTTCGGGATTATTCAAAGCCTGGTTGAATATGATGAAAATCATACCTTTGGAAAAACCTTTATTGTCGGTTTACTGAATACCATTCTGGTATCAGTACTCGGTATTATTCTGGCGACAATTGTTGGATTTCTGGTCGGAGTCGGACGGTTATCGAATAACTGGCTGATTGCGAGAGTATGCGGTGCTTATGTTGAAATTTTCCGGAATATTCCGCTGCTGCTGCAAATCCTGTTCTGGTACTTTGCGGTACTGAGAACGTTGCCCTCACCCCGGCAGAGCTTTACTTTCTTTGATTCATTTTTCCTGAATATTCGTGGTTTCTATCTTCCTGCACCGTTATTTGAAGAGGGTGCCGTCTGGATTGGTATTGCCTTTCTCGTTGCTGTGGTTGCCGTCTGGTGGTTGCGGCGGTGGGCAAAACAGCGCCAGCAGCAGACGGGCGATACATTACCTGTATTCGCTATTTCGGTGACGCTTCTGATTGGCTTGCCGGTGCTTGGCTGGCTCTTTGCCGGGCAGCCGATTCACTGGGAAATTCCGGTGTTGAAAGGCTTTAATTTCCGGGGTGGCTTTACCGTTATTCCCGAGCTTTGTGCTCTGTTGATAGCGTTAACATTATATACGGCATCGTATATTGCAGAGAATGTGCGTTCGGGTATTGAAGCCATTAACAAAGGTCAGACTGAAGCAGCACATGCGCTGGGGCTTTCCGGTGGGCGAACCTTGCAGCTGGTGATTATACCGCAGGCCATGCGCGTTATTATTCCGCCGCTCTCCAGTCAGTATATGAATCTGATCAAGAACTCCTCTTTAGCGACAGCTGTCGGTTACCCGGATCTTGTTTCTGTATTTGCGGGCACGACGTTAAATCAGACCGGACAGGCGGTTGAGATTATCCTGATGACGATGTCTGTCTATCTGGTAATGAGTTTGCTGGTGTCGTTGTTTATGAATATCTATAACAAAAAAATGGCGCTGGTTGAGCGCTAAGGGGAGGCGATATGATTATTAATGAAACACGCATCCCTGAACGTCCGGCCCCGATATCAAATCGGGGTGTCTGGGGATGGATGCGGCAAAAACTGTTTTCTTCTCCGGCGAATACTATTCTGACGCTGGTAACCCTCTGGCTGTTATATAGCGGTCTTGGGCCTGTTATTAACTGGAGCTTCATTGAAGCAGACTGGTTTGGTGCAGACCGGAATGCCTGTGATGGTGGCGCCTGTTGGGTTTTTATTACTTCCCGGCTGGAACAGTTTATCTATGGCTTTTATCCCGAGGAGCAGCGCTGGCGGGTTGATCTGGTCTTTGCTCAGCTTGCTTTGCTTTTATGCTGGCTGATACCTCAGAGAACACCGGCTAAAAAATGGGGCATTATTTATTCTCTGACAGGTTTCCCTGTACTGACTTTTATTTTGCTGTATGGCGGTATTGGCCTGGAGATTGTTGATACCCATAAGTGGGGTGGCCTTATGCTAACGCTGGTGCTGGCCATTGTCGGCATTGTTGTGGCATTGCCAATTGGCATCTTGCTGGCGCTGGGGCGCCGTTCAAATATGCCGCTTATCCGCTTCTTTTCTACGGCGTTTATCGAAGTATGGCGCGGGGTTCCGTTAATTACCGTGCTATTTATGGCTTCAGTGATGCTGCCTCTCTTTGTGCCTGAAGAAATTGTTTTCGACAAGCTTCTGCGAGCTTTGATCGGAATAATTATGTTCCAGTCTGCCTATATGGCAGAAGTCGTACGTGGTGGTTTGCAGGCAATTCCCAAGGGGCAGTATGAAGCAGCTGAAGCGATGGGGTTGAGCTATTGGAAAGTTATGCGACTGGTGATCCTGCCGCAGGCGCTGAAAATGGTGATTCCGGGGATCGTTAATACCTTTATTGCCCTTTTCAAAGATACCAGTCTGGTACTGATTATTGGTTTGTTTGACCTGCTGGCGATCGTTCAGGCAGGCCTGGCCGATCCGAAGTGGTTGGGTTTTGCCATTGAAGGGTATGTGTTTGCAGGGTTTGTTTTCTGGATTTTCTGTTTCAGCATGTCGCGCTACAGCCAGTCACTGGAAAAGCGCTTAAATACCGGGCATCAGGCATAAGGAGAATAGGATATGAGTGATGTGAATACAGCCACTGCTCAGCCTGAAAGTGATCAGGCACCTGCCATGATTGAGTTGAAAAACCTGAACAAGTGGTATGGTGATTTCCATGTGTTGCGGGATATCAATCTGACGGTTAAGCAGGGGGAGCGGATTGTTATCTGTGGTCCTTCCGGGTCGGGAAAATCAACGATGATCCGTTGTATTAATCGCCTGGAAGAACATCAGGAAGGTCAGATTATTATCAACGGTCGCGAGATGACCAATGACCTCAAGGACATCGAGCATGTTCGCAAAGATGTGGGCATGGTTTTTCAGCACTTTAACCTGTTCCCACACCTAACAGTACTGGAAAACTGCATCCTGGCCCCGATCTGGGTGCGCAAACAGCCACGAAAAGAAGCCGAAGCAACGGCTATGAAATTTCTGGAGCGGGTTAAGATTCCTGATCAGGCAGATAAATATCCGGGGCAACTATCAGGAGGACAGCAGCAGCGGGTGGCAATTGCTCGTAGCCTGTGTATGAACCCTCAGGTGATGCTGTTTGATGAGCCTACTTCGGCGCTGGACCCGGAAATGATCAAGGAAGTGCTCGATGTCATGGTAGAGCTGGCAAATGAAGGCATGACCATGTTGTGTGTGACCCATGAAATGGGGTTTGCCAAGACTGTTGCAGACCGGGTTATTTTTATGGATGGGGGCCAGATCATTGAAGAAAATGAGCCGGAAGCATTCTTTAATAATCCCCAGTCAGAGCGTACGCAACTGTTTTTGAGCCAGATTTTGCAGCATTGACAGATATAATGAGAGGAGGGGGAGCTTCCTCTCATTATACTTAAAGAGTTTGGTTTATCTTATGAAAGGATGATTATGAATATAAGTTACTGATTTTCTGATAAATAGAGCATGAAAAATGGAATTTTTAATGCATGTATTAGTCTAATGAGTCAATGTGTTATTTCATGATTTCTGCTATCGGCATCTTCATCTGCCGATAGAAGTTAGATAGTTCATAGATAGTTCATAGATAGTTCATTTGGTTTGAAATATTCGAAAATGGTATAACTCGACAATGAGAGATTATTTCAAGGCTTTGCCAAGGAATACCAAGCGAGCAATTGCACTGTTTTTTGATGTTTGTACAGTTTGGTTTTGTCTCTGGCTGGCACTATATCTCCGTCTTGATCCGGATAGTTTGTTAGAGCCAGTTTATGACTATGACCTGCTATTTATTTTGGCGCCCGTTATTGCAATCCCTGTATTTATTAAAATGGGGTTGTATCAGGCTGTACTTCGGTATATTGGCTCGTGGACTATCGCCGCGATTGTTCAGTCCTCATTCTTCGCTGCCGTTGGTCTAGTTATTGCTGTTTTCTTTATTTCTCCTGATGTCCGTTTTCCCAGAACAGCAGCGTTTCTCTACGGTATGTTTCTGATTACTACTATGTTGGGAGCCAGATTTTTTATACAAAACTGGCTTTTAGGGCATATCAGCACCCGTTGGCTACCGAGCTTTATTCGTAAACTATTTACTCAGCAGTATGAATGGGGAAAACCAGTGCTGATATATGGAGCTGGTGATGCCGGAATTCAGTTGATGGCGGCTTTGGATAAGGGAAGGGAGTTTCGACCTGTAGGGTTTATTGATTCAAGCCCTCAGTTATGTGGTCAGGTCATTGGTCGTCGTCGGGTATTTGCTGATAGTGAAGTCCTTAGTGCTTTGAAGAAAACTTCGGCGCAGGAGATATTGCTGGCAATCCCAGGCAGTCACTCTAAACGTCACAAGGTAGTGTGTGAGCTGGAACAATACGAAGTACCTATTCGCAGTATGCCCTGCCTGATGGATATAGCCAGCGGTCGACTGAAAATGGACTCGATTCAAGAAGTTGATATCGCTGATATTCTGGGCAGGAAAGAAGTCGATCCGATACCTGAATTGTTGGATGCCTGTATTGTTGACAAGGTAGTCATGGTAACCGGAGCCGGTGGTTCTATAGGTTCTGAGCTTTGTCGCCAGATTCTGCAGATAAAACCGAAGGTGCTTATTTTATTTGAGCACTCTGAATACAATCTCTATGACATTGAAAAAGAACTCGCAGCGATAGAGTCCCACCTGAATATAAAAATTAAAATTATTCCTGTACTGGGTTCCGTCAATGATGCTCAACGGTTACTCGATGTGATGACGACCTATAACGTACAAACGGTCTATCATGCCGCAGCTTACAAGCATGTGCCTATCGTCGAGCATAATTTATCTCAAGGGCTACGCAATAATGTTATTGGTACTTTATATGCTGCTCAGGCGGCCATTATTGCCAGAGTTGAGAAGTTTGTACTGATATCAACAGATAAAGCAGTCCGGCCAACCAATGTAATGGGAGCATCCAAGCGTCTGGCTGAAATGGTTTTGCAGGCACTGAATCAGGAGAGATCAGTTTCATTATTTCATTCCTGGGCTTTTTTCCCGGATGAAGGCCAGTGTTCCGTTGAAAATAAAACATGTTTCACAATGGTGCGCTTTGGCAACGTTCTGGGTTCCAGTGGTTCTGTAATTCCACTGTTTCGTGAGCAAATTCGTAAAGGCGGGCCCGTTACGGTTACCCATAAAGATATTACCCGATATTTTATGACGATCCGGGAAGCCGCTTCGCTGGTTATTCAGGCGGGTAGCATGGGCAACGGAGGTGATGTGTTTGTGCTGGATATGGGTGAACCCGTCAAGATCAATGCACTGGCTAAACGTATGATTACCCTGTCCGGATTCAGTGTAAAGGATGAATTCGATCTGGAAGGCGATATTGAAGTTGTATATACAGGGCTGCGACCAGGTGAAAAGCTTTTTGAAGAGCTGCTGATTGGGGATGATGTATCATATACACAGCACCCTAAGGTTTGTCAGGCAACAGAGGAAATGATTCCATGGGACACATTGATATTTGTATTGGATGAATTGCTCTGCTCGATTCAGGAGCACGATTATGGTCGGACTCATAAGTTGTTATTGAAGTACGTCAATGGGTTCAAATCAGATACGGTGCTGGTTGACTGGTTACATCCGGAATTGATTGAAAAGCTACAGATTGATAATCAGCGCAATGCTTAAAGCTATTTAAAAGACGTTGGTGAAGTTTACAGAAGAATAAAGCAAAGAAATAAAAAAACTCCATGCCCGAGGCTGTCAGGCATGGAGTTTTATGTTGTTTTACAGATTTTCTTCAGCGTAGGCTGCCAGTGGCGAGCGTGGTACGCCCTTCAATTGAACAATCCCCCCCTGATTAAAGTTTTTAAAACGTTCTGTCAGATAGGTCAGGCCAGAACTGGCTGCACTCAGGTAAGGCGTATCAATCTGCGCCAGGTTACCCAGACATATTACCTTACTGCCATGACCGGCCCGGGTGATGATGGTTTTTATCTGGTGAGGTGTCAGATTCTGAACCTCGTCAATAATAATCAGACTTTGCTGGAAGCTGCGCCCGCGGATGTAGTTCAGGGATTTAAAGTGCAGCGGCACTTGTCCCAGAATATAGTCCACACTGCCATTTGTGGACTCATCGTCGCTGTGCAGCGCTTCGAGGTTATCAGTGATAGCACCGAGCCAGGGTTCCATCTTTTCAGCTTCGGTACCCGGAAGATAACCAATATCCTCATCCAGCCCCTGAGTTGACCGGGTCGCAATAATCCGCCGGTACTGCTTGGTGGCAACGGTCATTTCAATCGCTGCCGCCAGTGCCAGAATGGTTTTGCCTGAGCCGGCAGAACCAGTGAGGGTCACCAGATGGATATCAGGATCCAGTAGCAGATTAAGTGCTGCTGCCTGATAAATATCCAGAGGTTTCAGACCCCAGACTTCCTGATTCATCAGGTGATCTCTGGGTAGATCAAGCAGTGTCACGGTACCTTTGTTTTGCTCCATGACGCGTCCGCAGAAGCCCTGCTCATCGATAATGAACTGATTGGGAGCAAGCTCATCAAGAACCCCCTCGCCGGGCAGGATATGTAGGGTTTGCCCCCGGTCCAGCTGTTGGGTTTCCACTTTTTCGACATCTGCCCAGAAATTGCCCTGAACCTCGAGGTAGCCTTTATTCAACAGCTTCAGGTCTGATACCAGCTGGTCGTTCTGATAATCTTCACTGGCAATCCCGCAACCACGGGCTTTTAGCCGCATATTGATATCTTTCGTGACCAGCACAACGGTCTGATCAGGGTTCAGCGACTTATAGTGATTGATATCATTAATGATTTGATTATCGTTACTGCGGGAAGGGAGTGTTGTGACATTTTCCGGGGCATGATGCATCAGGATAGAAACAGTCCCCAGCGGCGGGCTTTTCTCTCCCCGCCGGATGGGTACACCTTCTTCAATCTCTGAAGGTTCGGCGGTTCCCAGAACCTGATCTATCTGGCGAATCGCTTGTCGGCAATCGGCAGCAATGGTTTGTTTTCCGTTTTTGAGCTTGTCCAGTTCTTCCAGCACTGTGATGGGAATGATGACTTTATGCTCTTCGAAGTTCAGAAGTGCGTTGGGGTCGTGTATGAGGACATTTGAGTCGAGAACGTAAGCAGTGGATGGGGTTGCAGTGGTTGATTCAATTCTGACAGCTTCATCCATAGACGGGCCGCTCCTTATTGTCGTAAACCCCGGTTTTTCATAGCCTGCACAGGGCAGGCGACGGCTGAAAAACCGCATGTGCTCATGGCATTTCCGGCCATGATCTTGCAGGTTTGACTCTGATCATAAAGACAGCCATACAGTCATCAGAGTCAAGCCATCCTTCTCAATCGTTGTTATGAACCACTTAACATTGATTATTAATCAAGTTAATCGGCAGCGGCAAGCAAGGAGTGACCAGAAAAGAGGGTGTAGGAAGTGATTTTTGGGGTTAACTGATTGAATTGTAATAATAAAAATTTAAAACGATAGTTTTGTAACAAGCTGGATGTTATGAGATGTGTACATTCGATCCTGCAGGGTATTCAGCCCTGCAGGATCGAAGCAATTATGCCAGCAGTTCTGCAGGTGGATATTCGAGATTAACCTTGCTGCCCAGCAGCGTTTCCAGCTCAGGAATCAGGAATGAGTCATCCTCACAGGCGAAGCTGACAGAAGTCCCGGAAGTCCCGGCACGCCCAGTCCGGCCAATACGGTGAACATAATCGTCCGGATCTTCCGGCAGGTTATAGTTGATTACATGGCTGATACCATCGATATGGATACCACGCCCGGCAACATCGGTTGCAACCAACACCTGAATCTTGCCTTCACGGAAGTTTTCCAGCGTTCGGACACGTTTTTTCTGAGGCACTTCACCGGAAAGCATATCGCTGACAATGCCTTTGCGTTGCAGCTTTTCGGTCAGGCGACGGGTCTGGTCACGACGGTTGGTAAAGACAATGACCCGCTCAAGTGGCTGACCTTCAGGCTGCGCTTTACCCGCAACGAGGTTGCAGAGCAGCTTGTACTTGTCATCACCGGATACCATATAGAACTTTTGGTCAACAGTATCTGTCGCGACACTTTCCGGTTCAATTTCCACTTTGAATGGGTTCCAGGTCCACTGTTCACCCAGTCGCAGTACTTCACTGGTGAAGGTGGCGGAGAAAAGCAGTGTCTGGCGATCGCCCGGACGGGGCGTCATACGAACGATGCGGCGCACTTGGGGAATAAAGCCCATATCCAGCATGCGATCGGCTTCATCGATAACCAGCGTTTCTGTCAGGTCAAGGTACAAGTCCTTGCGATCACAGAAATCGAGCAGCCGCCCCGGTGTACCCACAACGATATCGATGTAGTTACTGTTGATTTTCTGCAGCTGCTTCTCATATTCCATACCACCGACCAGACTGACTACGCTGAGATCTGTATGACGTGTCAAGTCTTCGGCATCCTTGGCGATTTGCAGCGCCAGCTCCCGGGTTGGAGCCAGTACTACCAGTCGGGGTTCGCCCAGATAGCGCTCATCGGGTGGTGGAATTTCCAGCAATTGTTTGATCGCAGAAATTAAAAAGGCGGCGGTTTTACCCGTGCCTGTCTGCGCTTTGCCAATCGCATCATGGCTTTTCAGGGTATGTCCAAGGACTTCAGCCTGAATAGGGGTACAGTACTGATAGCCCAGATCCTGGATGGCGCGAACCAAGGCGTCCGGCAGATCAAAGTCGTGAAAGCGGGTTTTGCCTTCAGCAACCGGGACATCATACTGAGAAATATCCCAGGCTGCCGGCGCGGCAGTTCTGGGCTTTTTGTCACGCCGACGCCGCTGGAGATAACCAGAAGAACGGCTTTTCTGTTTGCGAACGGACCCTGAGTCCGTATCAGATGGAGTCTCTGCAGGCATTTTGAACCTGAAATCTACTAAAATGAAATCTTTCTAATAATACCGGTTGCCGGGCTGCAGAGACAGTTTTAAGTGCGCTGTAGTTAAGCAAAATTACGATCTTCCTGATTAGCCTCATCATCCTGCATGTTACGACGCAGGAAATGAGCCTTTACTGCTTCAGCTTTTTTACGTACCCGGTTTAATTTGCGGCGTAACTTGCGACGAGAGCGCAAGATCTTTTCCTTGTATGGAATGGCCTGAACCTGAAGGGCTATAAAGGCGCCTTTCTCTTCTTCAAAGTTAGCAATATCCTGTGCATCAGGACCCGCTGCGGCACTCAGATCTGGCATTGGAAAATACGGTATAGAACCTGTTCCTGTAATCATGGCACCCTCCCGACGCATCAGTTAATAATTGATACGCAGTTTATCGGTATATAGCGGATGCCTCTATTAGACCTTGGGTTGTTGCACCTTAGGTTATTAGACTTTGGATTATTCAGTTCACCGGCTAAGACTTTAGTCGAACATGCTTACATGCAGCATTTCTTGAATTTCTTACCACTACCGCAGGGGCAGGGATCATTGCGTCCAGCAGCCTTTTCGGTGTGTTGAGGAGGCTGAGGCTCCAGCCCGGGATGAATAAAGTACCAACGATTCTTTTCCTGAATAAATTTGGAGTCTTCATCATGAATTTTTATTTCATCTGAGGGCGGCTCAGAATAGTGGGCTTCAAAACAGACTCTTCCCCGGGTGTCACCGGGTTGGCCTGTTTCAGTATGGGTAATGTTGAGTTGATGCCACTGAGTGCGATCGAGCCATTTAGCCACTTCTTCCTGATCAAGCTGGTTTTGTTGTTGTGGCCAGGTGGTTAACGTCAAATAATCAACTTTCTTCAGGCTGCAGGCACTGTAGCGTGAGCGCATCAGTTGCTCTGCAGTCTGAGGGTATTGCTGCTGTTCATGAAAGGGCTGGCAGCATTCTGAGTATGGCTGAGCATTTCCGCAGTAACAGGTGTTGGTTTTTTCAGTATCCATTTAAGCCTCCTGGCTGGTAAAAGTCGGGCTCACGGCATCCAGCCATCCGAAACGCTTCAGTAAAGATAAAAATACATCATCGAGCGGTGCGTTGAGTTGTAGCTCCTCTGATGTATAAGGGTGTTTCAGCGTCATTTGTGTGCAGGCGAGTAGCAGCCTGTCTGCGCTGAAGTGTTCAGCAAAATAGCGGTTGTGGTTACCCTTGCCCTGCTTGGCATCACCGATAATAGGGTGAGCGATATGCTTCATATGCCGTCGAATCTGATGTTTGCGGCCAGTTCGGGGGAAAGCTTCAACCAGCGAATAGCGGCTGCAGGGGTAACGGTCGATCTTCAGCGGCAACTCCACTGTTGCCAGTTTGCGAAAATCGGTAATAGCTGATTGCGCAGGTTTATCCTGACGGGCTTTGCGATCGGTCATTTTATCCAGTTTTTCTTTGAGAGGATGATCAATCACGCCGGATTCAGGGGTATAACCTCTGACAACGGCCAGATATTTTTTCTGTACCCGTCCATCAGTAAACTGTTGTGATACTTTGGCGGCTACTTCACTGGATAAAGCAAATAACAGCACGCCGGATGTGGGTTTATCCAGACGGTGTACCGGGTAAACCCTTTGTCCGATCTGATCCCGAGCGAGCTGCAGGGCAAAGCGGGTTTCATGGCGGTCAATCATTGAGCGGTGCACAAGCAAACCGGAAGGTTTGTTAATCGCGATCAGGTACTCATCCTGAAACAGTACCGGCAGTACTTCAGAAGGTGCTTCAGGAGCAACGGATTCATCAATATCATTCATGAGGCGGCACCCTACGTTTCAGTGACCTGATTGGCAAGTTTCTTATGTTTCTTGTATTGCAGCACTATAATGGCTGTTCCCCTACAAGAAGAACTTCTTGATGCTTCAGGTATGGCACAGATAGCAATTATTGGCGGTACAGGGCTGAATGACCTTGAGTCACTGGTTCTGAAAGAAGCCATCAGTGTAGATACTCCTTTTGGTCAGCCCTCAGGTCAGTTGCAGCGAGGTGAGCTGGCAGGGTGTGATGTCCTGTTTCTGGCACGACACGGGCAGCCGCATAAACTGGCACCTCATCAGATTAATTACCGGGCAAATATTTATGCGCTTCAGCAGCAGGGCGTAAAGCATATCTTTGCTGTTAATGCGGTGGGAGGCATCAGTCTTTCCATGCTGGCTGCAGGGCATATCTGTATTCCTGACCAGATTATTGATTACAGCTGGGGGCGGGAACATACCTTTGCCCAATACCATCCTGATCAGTCACTACTGGGCATTCAGCATATTGATTTCACGTGCCCGTTTGAAGGATCGGCTCGTAATGCCCTTGTTGAAGCAGCGGCAAGTGTTGGTATTGATGTCAGTAATGGTGGTGTTTACGGGTGTTCTCAGGGGCCACGTCTGGAAACCGGAGCCGAAGTACACAAACTGGCAAGGGATGGCTGTGATGTGGTTGGGATGACAGCGATGCCGGAGGCGGCTCTGGCACGTGAGCTGAGTATTGATTATGCAGCCGTCAATCTGGTAGTTAACCCGGCAGCAGGTTTAGGTAATGATGAGTCCATAACTCTGGAAAGTATGTTTAAAGTTGTTGAAACAGGTATGAGTAAGGTCTCGCGTATTCTTGAGCATAGTGTGACGTTGCTATGAGCAAGTTTTGAAGTTGTTCATCTCACTATTTTGAGTCTCTCGCTTTTGCTATGGTAACGGGGTCGGGTGTCACTTCGATGCCTGAATAATATGAAAAATGAAAGTAGCAGCGCTTTTGGGGGAATCATGAAAGCTTTAGTTAATCTGGCCAAGCTGGTAACGGCTGGATTCTGGCTGGTGGTGTTAGTCAGTCTGTTCGGTGTTTTTGCAGCGCCATTTGATAGCATTATTCCACTTGCCGGACTGGCAATTCTGGTAGTCCATATGCTGGAAGCGGTGGTTTGGCGGCGGGCGCTGAGTGCTGATGGCAAATTCGGTAAAAACGTCATTATGGTATTAATTTTTGGTGTATTTCATATGGCATCCCGTCAGGTGACGACAGCCAAACCGTAAACTCGCGGATAAATGAGTATTTCTATATACCCATGCCATCACTTACAGTGATGGCATGGGTTTTTTGTATGGCGGCGCTGAATGCTGACGAATGAACTGAAAAAAACGATCCAACAGGCTTACCGGACTTTCCTTGAGAGTAAGTCGCTGCGTGCCCGTGCCGGACAGAAAGCAATGATCGCCGAAGTGGCGCGCAATCTTGCCTCCATCAAAACCGATGATGAAGGGGTGCGTACCGGTGATCCTGCGGTGACGGTCATTGAAGCCGGTACCGGTACCGGGAAAACAGTAGGTTATGCATTGCCAGCGCTGGCAGTTGCTCAGGCACAGAAAAAGAAACTGATTGTTTCCACGGCGACTGTCGCCTTGCAGGAGCAGCTGATCTATAAAGACCTGCCGGATATTCGACAAAGTACCGGAATGGAATTTCGTGCATTGCTGGCGAAAGGGCGGGGGCGTTATATCTGCCTCAGTAAGCTGGATCAGCTACTGGAATCCCAGCAGTCAGATCAGGCAATGGCTGATTTATTTGCAGAAGAAGGTTTTAAAATTGAAACGGATTCCCCATCCATGGAGCTGTTTCAGAAAATGCTCGAACAGCTCGCCAGTTCTAAATGGGATGGCGAACGTGATAGCTGGCCGGATGCGATAGAAGATACCGACTGGCAAACAGTCACCACAGATCACAGTCAGTGCACCGGACGTCGTTGTTCACATTTTTCTCAGTGTGCATTCTTTAAAGCGCGGGAAGGGTTAACCAAAGCCGACGTAATTGTAACCAATCATGATTTGGTGCTGGCTGATCTGACACTGGGTGGCGGCGCTATTTTGCCTGCCCCCAAAGACAGCATTTATGTGTTCGACGAAGGACATCATCTGCCGGACAAGGCCATCGGACACTTTGCCAGCCATACCCGCATTAATGCATCTATCAGTTGGCTGGATACCGCTAACCGTCATATCAAACAAATGCTGACCCGCCACGCATTGCCCGGATCAATCGGTGAACGGCTGGAGCAGCTGGAGCCTATTTTTACGGGTTTGAAAGAGCAGCTGGGGATGATGAAAACCCTGCTGGTGTCGGCTGCTGAATTTGGTGAAGTAACGGAAACTGAGCGGTCAACCACTGTTCAGTATCGCTTTCCGGGTGGCCGCGTGCCTGAAGAAGTGAGAGAGCTGGCCAGTGTGCTGAAAGCCGGGTTCAGTAAAGCGCTTGATCTGGCTTCCCGAGTCAGTGATAACTTCAAGGATGCAATGGATGGTGAACTGGATGGTATCGATAGCTGGGAAGCTGAAGCCCTTTATCCGGCGATTGGCGCTATGCAACGCCGGTTGGATATCACCCATGAACTCTGGATGGCTTACTCTGTTGTTGAAAGTGAAGAGTCGGATGAGCCGCCGGTTGCCCGCTGGCTGAAGCATATGAGTTTTGGCGGCAGTGAAGATCTTGAAGTGGCAAGCAGTCCGATTCTTGCCGCAAAAACTTTACGTCAGGTGTTGTGGAATACCTGTCATGGTGCGATTGTGACATCGGCGACACTGACGGCTTTGGGTAAGTTCGACCGTTATCGCATGCGAGCTGGTGTTCCTAAGGATTCCCGTTGTGAAGTCGTTGCCAGCCCGTTTCATTACAATGAAGCTGCAGTGTTAAATATTCCGGCAATGGAAAGCAATCCAACTGGTGAAGGGCACAGTGAAGAAGTCACTGAAAAGCTGCCAGAACTGCTGAAAGAGACACCCGGTGCACTGGTACTGTTTTCTTCACGGCGACAACTGAAAGAAGTTTACGGCTTGTTGCCGGAGAAATTTCAGGACCGAATTCTGTTGCAGGATGACTATTCCAAGCAGCAATTATTACGACTGCACCGCGAGCGAGTAGATGAAGACAAACAGAGCATTCTGTTTGGTCTCGCCAGCCTTGCAGAAGGTGTCGACTTGCCGGGTCGTTATTGTGAGCATGTCGTGATTGTCCGGTTACCTTTTTCTGTTCCCGATGACCCGGTTGAAGCGGCACTGGCAGAATGGGTTGAAGAACAGGGGCGTAATCCGTTTATGGAAATCAGTGTGCCGGATGCAGCGATGCGACTGGTGCAGGCTTGCGGACGTTTGCTGAGGTCGGAAACAGATACGGGTTATATCACGTTGCTCGATCGGCGGATTGTCACCCGTCGCTACGGACGTTTGATTCTTGACTCGTTACCACCCTACCAGCGTTATATCGCCTGAATATAACCTCTTTCTGTTACCGTGTTGCCCCAAGGGTGAATAACATCAGCTCTTGGGGCAACACCGGATATGTCTGTGATGGAAAACCTGTAAAGTATTGTTTTGATTAACAGCGGCATAACTTGCAGAGCTTGATTTAAATCAGCATGCCTGCATGCCGTTAGGTTGATAATTTACATTCCTTGCTTTGCCGGAGATAAATCAATGGAGCTGGATCGCAGATCATTTATGAAAAACAGTGCGCTGTTCTGTGGTCTGATGATGGCAGGGCAGGGAAGAAATATTCTGGCTGAGCCTGCTTCGGTGCCAGCGCCTTCGGCAACGACTCCTCTCTATCTGAACAAAACCTGTAACCCACAGGGTCTTCCTCCTGCAGCACGACAAGCGATTATTGAAAGCCTGGATGGTGCTTACCGTTACCCTGAACAGGAATACGAATCACTGATTCAAACGATTGCCCGTTATCATGGTGTTGATACCAGCAGTGTTGTGTACGGGAACGGTGCCTCTGATGTGTTGCGCAGTGTGGTGTTAGCACTGGCAGAGCCGGGTTGTCAGTTAGTTATTCCAGTACCAACTTATGATGTCACGGTCAATTATGTTCGCCAGCTGGGCTATCCGGTCAGGGAGATTCCGTTAACTGACCAACTGGATATTGATCTTGCCAGAATGCGGGAAGAAGTTGATGGTCATGATGGTGTTTCGATTGTTTACCTGAGTAACCCGAACAACCCAACAGGTAAGTTGATTAATGAAGAGGCGCTGTCTGCCTGGATATCCAGTGCCGGGCGTGATGTGTTTTTTATTATCGACGAAGCTCACATTGATTATGTAGGCGACGGTCATTATCGTTCTGCACTGTCTTATGTGACAGATAACCGACAGAATCTGATTGTTGTCAGATCATTCTCAAAAGCTTATGGGCTGGCAGGCTTGAGAGTAGGATATGGTATTGCTCACCCTGAAGTTGCACGTCGCTTTGCGGGTTGGGCGACTGAACAACCTGCCAGCTTGCCGGGATGTGTGGCTGCAAAAGCGATGCTGGAAGATAAAAGCTGGCTTCCTGCAACCCGTAAACTGAACCGGGAAACGGCGGCGATTCTCTGTGAAACGCTGGATCAGCTGGAATTGCAGTACCACCCTGTAAATAGCAACTTTATTTTTCACCGGATAAAAACAGACCACGCTATATTTCAGCATCAAATGCAGGAAGCGGGTATTCATGTTCCCGCCATGTATCGCAATGCAGAGGGCTGGAATCGTGTATCTGTTGGCAGACCAGAGGAAGTAGCAAGATACTGCCAGCTACTACATCAGTTCAGAGCGTCTGGCTGGGTTTAACCGGATATCCCGGTCAGCATATGGGGCTGGTCGCTGAACAGCCCGTCAACACCCATCTGATAAAACTTCTGAGCTTCATCAATCTGATTGACCGTGTAAACATATAGCTCGAACCCTGCAGCTTTTATTGCTTCCGCCTGCTTTGCTGTGAGTTTTTTATGACTGACATGCACTGAGCGGGCATTAACCGCTTCCACCTGCTGTTGCCAGTCCTTGGGTACAGATTCAAAAAGGTGACCGATGGCGTAGTGTGGTGCGAGTTGGTTGCATAACCGGATAGCCTGATGGTCAAAGCTGGATAAGACAATATTTTCCGGATTTGGCCAGCACTCTGTTAATTCATTCAGTACCGGTTTTACCAGTGCCTCTGGTGTATGCCGGTGCATTTTTATTTCAAGATTCAGCTTGAGGTTCAGTTGTTGTATTAACGTCAGGGCTTCCTGAAGTGTGGGAATCTTTTCGCCTGCATATGCTGAACTGAACCAGCTTCCGTTATCGAATGCCCGCAGCTGTTCCAGTGATAAAGACAAGACTTCGCCACGACCATCGGTACACCGGTTTACTTTGCGGTCATGGTGGATAACCAGCTGATCGTCAGCTGTCAGCACCACATCAATTTCAACCGAAACGATACCCAGCTCATATGCTTTTCTGATACCGGTAAGCGTGTTTTCCGGAGCCTCGGAAGCACAACCTCTGTGACCAATAACCGGATTAAGGAGCATGTCGTTCTCCGCGGATAAATTGATGTGTAGCCAATATTTACAGACAACATGAAGGCTTTGTCCAGACATACTATGTAAAACGATCTTTATACTGCTACCCCACCGGTAGCAGCACGGATCAGCTGAGCTTATGTAAAGAAAGAGGAATAAGCATCTGTACAGCTAGAGAGCCTGAAGGATCTTTTTGCTTTCACTTGCCAGTCATTTATTGTTTGTTTTAGCTTATTGAAAGCATTACCAATAAATTTAAACAAGGAATGTGAAATGAAAATAAATCTGTGGCGCTCTACCCAAGGTTTTGTTGTGGCTTTCTGTTTTGCACTTTCTATCTTCAGTAACAACCTGAAGGCAGAAGATGAGGGTTTTTATTTAGAAGCCGTCTGAAAAGTCCTCCTTCAAGCCAAACGCCGCAGCATCAGGTGAATCATGGACAGTTGAATCATAGCCTCAGCGGTTTCAGGCAACACCTCGTAATCTTTGCTGAGTCTTCGGTTATGATTTAGCCAGGAAAATGTCCGTTCGACTACCCAGCGTCGTGGTAACAGCTGGAAGCCTTTTTGTTTATCACTGCGTAGAACAACTTGCAATATGAATTGGAATTTCGAACTGACCCAGTCCACTAACTTGCCCCGATAGCCGCCATCAACCCAGATCAGGCGTAACTTTTTACAACGACCATTCAAGCGTGTTAATAGCAGTTTGGCTCCATCCCGATCCTGAATCTCAGCGGAAGTGACAACGATTGCTAGCAGTAACCCCATGGTGTCAACGAGGATATGACGCTTGCGCCCCTTGATCTTTTTGCCTGCATCGTAGCCGCGATCAGACCCACCGATCGCCGTGGTTTTAACGCTCTGGCTATCGAGACTAGCTGCCGTTGCATGCTTATGACGCCCTGCTTTCTGACGCACTTTGGCATGAAGCGTGTCATGAATCCTTTGCCAAGTTTGGTCTCGTCGCCAAACCCTGAAGTAGTGATACACTGTTTTATAGTTCGGAAAATCAGTAGGAAGGGCAGCCCATTGACAGCCTGTTTTCAAAACATAAAAAATGCCATTGATAAGCTGCCGACGGCTGATTGTTACAGGTCGTCCTCCGGGTTTGGCAGGTGGGAGCAGAGGTTTTAACTTTTTCCACGCTCCCTGACTCAAATCTGAGGGATACCTTTTCTTCTTTTTTTGACGACGCTTACCCATTACACCCCTGAAAAATGCCTGTTTTTTTCAGTATATATGGGCGGCTATGCTACTTTTCAGACGGCTTCTTAGGGCTTCATGCCGGTGAAACATCTGTAAGACCCGAAACCAAATATCGAGGAGAAACCCTTCATGGGAGAGCCTCAAGCGGGGTCAGCGGAATTCAGGCTGGATATACTATCTGGGTACCATCGAGACACACATATTTCGGTATTGAGGGCGATGTATACCTGAGTGAATTCAAGATGCCGGATTTAACCGCTGGAAATTATCGTTAATCCTGCTGCCCAAGGAAGAACCGATTTCGGGCAATGTCACGTCCAGAAAATGATTAATCTTTTCCCGGAATTCTTTTGCCTGAGCGAAGTATTCATTATTCCGGGCATACTCATTCATCACCTTCCATAATCGCTCAATGGGGTTCAGGTTTGGACTGTAAGGGGGGAGGTAATGAAGCTTTATTCCCAGCTCTTCCGCCTCTTTCACTACCTCCTGTGAACGATGGTAACCGGCACCATCAAGCACCATGTGAATAACGTTCATGGATGAATAGTTATCCCGAACTTTCTTGAAAAACTCGGTAACCGCTTCACTGTTAACCGTATCAAATTGACCGAAAACAGCAGCTTCAATATTGTCCAGATCAATCGCACCGATAATGTTCAGCCGAGTACGGCTACCTGTCGTATTAATGATTTTATCAATCCCTTTTCGAATCCACCCGGAAGTGATTTTGGTCGCTTGTGTCGGGTGTACCGCATCCATGAATAGTATCACCTCGTCCTCTGGTAGCGTGGCTTTCAAGGCTTCATAGTGCTCCACAAAACCAGCCTGCTTATCAACATCAGCCTTGTGCGGTACGCCCTTTGGCTTTTTGTAGGTAAAGCCTTTTTGGTGCAGCCACTTGTTCAGGCCTGATACGGTATATTTGATACCCCAGCGATCGGTAATATAGGCGACGATCTGATGGACGTGTGCGTAAGTATATTCAGAAAGGTGTTCGACCAGTTGCCGAGTTTGCTCATCACTCAGGCGGCTTTCACTCCCCCCGTTCTCCGGCCTGAGCTTTTCCTTTTCCAGATAGGCGTCCAGATGGCGACAAATAGTGTATTCACTTTTTCTCAATGCCTGAGCGATAGCAGACGGTGACCACCCTTCAGACCTGAGCAAAACAGCCTTGATACGATCACATTCCCGTGCATCTCGCGATGTTTTGTGGCGAGATTCCAAGGCTACTTTTTGTTGGGCTGTCAGGGTGATTTTCGGCATGTTCGTACAATGTTGAAAATCGGCTGGAAAATCAAGCAACTTCAATGATCATGGGTATAAGCTGGAGTGCGCCGGAAATCAAAAAATATATCAGCAACAGTAATGTCACGCTAAAAGTGTCTAGAGATGAAATTGTGAGTCTTAGTGGTCTGGTGGGTACGAAAATAGACCGCCTCTCTTTGTATGGACGGGCTGGCTACTCTTGGGCAGAGTTTGAGCTTAGAAGTGAAGGGGCTATTAGGCACCACGACGTAGAAAGTAAAAAATCGTACGTTAAGCTCAATGGTTTAATAAACGTTGATTATGGGACGGATTTTGATACAGGTTCTTCTGAGTTTTGACCCTGTTTTGATACTGTTTTATATACGAAGGTTTGTGGAACAGATCGCCCGCCCTGTAACGCCTAAAGCACCTTAACGTACGATTTTTTACTTTCTACGTCATGACCCCTTATTAGAGAGAAAGCAGACACTGATGCAAGGGGTGTTCATCTTGGGCTAGGAGCTGGTTATGAAATTATCGATAACTGGAGCCTCTCACTGGAGTACCGCTATACCAGCTGGAAGAAATTTGATTCCCTGTCCAGTAGTGCCAAAAGTGAACCCTACGAACATGCCGGCACCCTACGTTTGAATTAGGCTGTGTTGCCGACAATAGTTGGCGTACTAACGCACCAATCACAGGTTTTCCGATGGGACTTATGATTAGCAGAAGTTACAAAAATTATGTAATGCCCACGAGTCATAGGCTTATCCAGAAATGCAGGAAATATAGGGGTTGTAGCCCTTCAACTATCGCCGACAACACAGCCTTTGAATTATATGTTCTGACATGAAGGATGAAGGTTAACGGCCTTCATCCTCTAGTATCAGCATTCCTATGTTTCAACGTGTCCGTAAAAATCAATCGGTGTATCAGGTATTATATTTATGTTCTTCTAGCACAGCAATTCATGGAACAAGTGGCAAACCCTCTAGTTGTGACTCACTCCAGTTAATCGATTTTCGATGGGGCTTGAGCATGCTGGAAGGCATCCGGCGAGGCTTGCCGGTTTTGATATCAATACAGACATACTCAATTTCGGCCCTGAGCAGCGTTTGTTGATCCCGGTCTCGGATAATCTGAAAGCGGCGGGTTGCACGTAAACCATCACAATTAACTAACCAGGTACCCACCCGCAGAAAATCGCCTTCTACAGCTGCAGCCAGATAATGAATATGTGATTTATGCGTCGCCATGGCCCGGTTGGTTTCACGCCAAACGTCCCACGGTGCGCCCAGCTCGGTTATATGCTGCCAGCCTGCATCTTCAAGCCAGCGCAGGTATTCGGTGTTATTGACATGCTCAAGCCGGTCCAGATGTTCTTTGGTAACAGACACTTTCAGAGTATAGGGTGATGGTAAATCCCAAAATGATGTACTCATAACAACAGCGCCTTTTATTATTACGATATTCAGCAACGTGTATCATACCAGTGAACAAGCTTGGTTTGTTGTGTGGTTTTTATACAAGGTTGATTTTTTAATGGACTCTTTAATTCAGATTGCACTGGGTGCTGCCATTGGTGGCGCAGTACTTGGTAAATCCTGTGGGCGTAAAGCTGTTGTCTGGGGGGGCGTGCTGGGTACGCTCCCCGATTTGGACAGCTTTGTTTCCTGGGGAGATGCAGTCAGTAATGTAACATTGCACCGAAGTTTTACTCATTCGCTTTTTGTGCTGCTTCCCTTCTCATTGTTGTTATCGGCTGTGCTCTGGGGCTGGTATTCCCGGCAAAAGCCTTTGGAAGAGCAAAGTTTCGGCTTTCTACGGTTATGGCTGATGGTTGGGCTGTGTCTGGTGACCCATCCGCTGCTGGATTCTTTTACTACTTATGGAACCCAGCTGTTCTGGCCACTGCCTTATCAGCCGGTTGCAATATCGTCGATATTTATTATTGACCCGCTGTATACGCTTCCTTTGCTTGTCGGCATGATTATGATGCTGGTAAAACCGGGTACAGTCAGCGCTTTACGCTGGAACACTGCAGGTTTAATACTCAGTTCGCTGTATCTTGTTTTTTCTTTTGGCGCTAAAAGTGTTGTTGAAGCTCGTTTGGAAGATACATTGCGCGCACAGGGTAAAGAAGGCGCTCCGGTTTTTATTACTCCGATGCCTTTTAATACCATTGTATGGCGTGCCATGGTTTTAGACGGCGATGATTACCTGGAAGGAACCGCTTCTCTTTTTGATAATGAGCGGGAAATAAAACTGTATCGCTTCCCCCGTGTGCAAGTTAACACGGTACCTGATCTTCCTGCCCTGAAAAGACTGGAATGGTTCACCGGCGGTTTTATGACACTTGAAAGTAGTCACGGCAAGCTACAGGTAACCGACTTACGATTGGGTCTGTACGGACAACATCCGTTTAGCTACCTGTTGGCCAAACATTCAAAAAGCGGTGACTGGGAGCCCATTGTTCCCGAAATAGCGCCGCAAAAGCCGATTGCATTTGATGGCTTGAACCGGATGTGGCAGCGTTTAACAGGTGAACCGTTAGATGTTTGCCATATATCAACAGGGTATAGCTGCCAGCCTTATCATGGCAGGTCACCGTTTAAGTAGCCTATGCATTAGGCTCTGTTGACGTAATGCCATTGTTATTTTTGTATTGAATCTTTGACTGGAATTGTAATGACTGAAACCGTTATGTTGCTGGCTATCGTTGCTGTAGTGGCAATCATTGCCGGCTATCTGGTTGCCAGAGTGCAACTGGGAAAACAATTGAGCCAGCTGGAAGCAGCAAGCCAGAAGGCACAGGCGCTGGAAACTGAAGCGATGCGTCAGGTCGCAGGTAAAACCGCAGAATTAAAAGCCTTGCAGGATCGCTACAACCTGCAGGATGACTCACTGCGCCGCCTTGAAAGTGCTCAGGCTGTTGCCGAACATGAACATGAACTTCTGCAACAGGCAAAGCAGCAGGTTGAAGATTTTCAGGCAAGAGCAGAACAGGCGCAGCGTGCTGTCGCCCTTCAAAATGCACAGTTATCAGCTGCTCAGGTTGAACTGGAAGCGGAAAAGAAAGCCCATGCCAAGCAATCCTCTCGATTGAATGAGCTGGAAGTGGCGCTTTCTGATCTGCAGAAAGAAACCGCGACGCTATCGACAGAAAAAGAACGCTTGCAAACGACACTGGATAAAGAACGGCTGGGCGCTCAGGAAAAACTGGCGCTGCTGGAAGAAAGCAAAGGACAACTAAAGCAGGAATTCCAGAATCTGGCCCAGCAGATTCTGGAGGAAAAAAGTCAGAAGTTCACGGTACAGAATAAAGAAGGCCTCGATCAGCTACTGAAGCCGTTAAAAACTCAAATCGGTGATTTTCAGCGTAAAATTGACGAGCAACATGTCAATGATATGAAAGACCGCGAATCCCTCCGGACACAGGTCAGCCAGCTGCAATCACTGAACCAGAAAATTAATGAAGAAGCCGCTAACCTGACGCGTGCGCTTAAGGGCGACAAGAAGGCGCAGGGTAACTGGGGTGAAATGATTCTTGAGCGGGTGCTGGAACGTTCTGGTCTGCGCAAAGGGGAAGAATATGAAACGCAGGGTAGTTTCACTTCTGAAGACGGTCGTCGTCTGCGCCCGGATGTGGTGATTCATCTGCCTGAAGGCAAGGATGTGATTGTTGACTCTAAAGTATCGCTGGTGGCTTATGATACTTATGTGGCAGCAGAATCTGATGCTGAGCAGCAAACGGCGTTAAAAGCGCACATTGATGCTGTCAGAAACCATATCCGTACACTGAGTGATAAAGACTACAGTCAGCTTGAAGGTATCCGGTCGCTGGATTTTGTACTGCTGTTTATGCCGATTGAATCTGCGTTTGTGGCAGCATTCCAGCATGATGAAAAGCTGTTTAGTGATGCCTTCGAGCAGAACATCATTGTTGTAACTCCAACAACGTTGTTGGCAACTTTGCGTACCATTGAAAACATCTGGCGTCATGAACGGCAAAACCGCTATTCCCGTGATCTGGCTGACAGAGCCGGGCTGGTATATGACAAATTGCGTGTATTTGCGGAAGACATGGAAAAACTGGGTAAGCAGCTGCAAACTGCCAGCAATACCTATGATAAAACCATGAACACTCTCAAGCATGGCCGCGGTAACCTGATAGCACAGGCGAATCGCTTTACTGAACTGGGTGTCCGGGTTAAGAAAGAACTGCCAAAGACTATTCTGGAAACCGCAGAGCTGGAAACCGGGGAGCCGGTAGCCTCTGAGCTGCTCGAAGAAGTAGTTAAGAAAGACGACATTCAGACAGAAGAAAAGACGGAGACAGCTGAGTCATGATGAATCCGGTCGGTGCAGCAGGTGGCGTACAGGGCTTTCACGATCTTCGTTTTGAGCTTGTTCGTGAAGCGTTTGCCAAACTGTTCAGTGAACAGGGTGAAACCGGTGCTGCACTGGCCGTGATGTACAAAGGTGAAATGGTGCTCGATCTGTGGGGGGGCACCATGGATAAGGAGCAAACCCAACCCTGGCATCACGATACGTTGGTCAATGTTTTCTCTGTCGGGAAAGGTGTTGCCGCATTAATTATGCTGCAGTTGGTTGATCTGGGTTTGCTGGAGCTGGATAAGCCGCTGGTTCACTGGTGGCCAGAGTTTGGTCAGAATGGAAAACAGGATATTACGTTGCGACAGGTGCTGACGCATACGGCAGGTCTTGTCTATTTCCCGCATGCTATTCCTGATGATGACCTGTTTAATATTGGGGTTATGGTCCGGCATGTTGAACAGCTTGCACCGGTCTGGAAACCGGGTTCCCAGTTAGGCTATTCCCCGATTATTTTTGGCTGGATTGTTGGAGAGCTATGCCGAAGAGTCAGCGGTTTAACGATGGGTGAATATGTTCAGCAGAAACTCTTTCCTGTTGTTGATGATGAGGGTTTCTATTTTGGAGTACCAGGTAATCAGCTGAAAAATATTGCCAGAGTGGAGCGTGGAGATTTTCCGCCTGAACCCGCATCAGAAAAATTTAATACAGCATTAATGAAACAACCTGATAGTTTGACGGCGAAAGCATTCACTAATCCTCTTGCTATTATGGCCGGGGTGAATAAAAAAGAGTGGCAGCAAACAGAACTGCCATCTGCCAATGGGCATGGAACGGCTCGTTTTCTGGCGAAGCTTTTTGGTCGGCTATCTTCAAACGATGGGAGTTTGTTATCAAAAAATATGCTTAAACAGGCTATAACAGGGCAGATTTCAGGTAATGATAAAATTTTACTTTGTAAGCTAAGGTTTGGGTTGGGTTATATGTTGAGCCAGCCAGCTGAGTGCCTGGCTGGGTTTGGCTCCTCAATATCTTTTGGACATACCGGTGCCGGGGGAGGGCTGGCTTTTTCTGACCCCGTTCAGCAGCTCGGGTTTGCATATGTGACCAGAAAAATGGCAAACAATGTTTTGGTTGATCCCAGGGCTGATAAGCTGGTTCAAATTGTTAGCCGTTTTTGCAATGCAGTTTCAAATGATTGAGTGTATGTGAGTACGGATATATTGTATCACTGATTAATGTATTCCCAGCTTTCTAACCCTTGCTTCAAGTATTTCGAGGAGCCTTTATTGCGGGGATAATAAGCGTAAGCATGGCTGACAGAAGAAAAGAGAGAATAATACCGGCAACTATTATAAGTAAGCGTTTTGGCTTTATTGGGGATGATGGTGGCCATGCAGATTGCTGTATTCTGACAGGTTCTATATCCCATATGATACGATCAAAACTTTTCAGTTTGTTTGCATGGGCTTTAAGTAACGGCAGGTTCGGTATGTAGGGGTCAGGGCTCGTCCGAGACTGAAGTATTTTAAGCTCCGGGTCTGCTTCTAATAGCTCAAGCTCATATTTTAACTGGGTTATTTCCGGAATGTAATGATCGTCGTTACTTCTATCTTTTAGCGCCTTTATCTCTGCTTCCAGTATTTCGTAACCCATCAGATATAGTGCTCTTTCAAGATTGGCGTGACTGTTTTGTAGGGATACAGGCTTGGCTATGTTAAGACTTCTGGCTATGGCTGCTGACTCTTCTAGCTGAGTCCCTCGACTTTTCTGGTCATACTGGTATTTCCGCTGGAGTGCGAGAATGCGGTTTTCAATTTTTTTCTTCGCTATAATATTTTTTTCTTCTATTTGAGTAATATTGTTTTGGGTTTGTTGTATAAACTGTGTTCTTAATTGTTCTATATCACTTTTTATTATGGCTAGACGGGACTGAGCAATATGTGTGGCTTGTTGCTTCAGGTCAGCTTTTGTCTGGAGAATAGCAAGGTCTACAAGGAAATTAAGGAATTCACTGGCGAATAAAGGGTCATTATGCCTGAAGCTAATTACTGTATCGCTATCGCTGGCGTAGCGGCTTGTTTGATTGTCAGATCTGGCAAGTTGAATTGATAAGCCACTTAGCAGTGCTTCATATGCTTGGTTTTTGTTGAGTGCGGAATTATTACTATGTGCAGGTGAAAAGTTATCTGCATCAACTTCATCCAGAGCTTTTACCTGTAATTTTCTCGAGGCAATATTGCTAATGAAACGGTTAAAAACATCATCAGCGCCAAAATCTTTGGTGACAAGAGGAGATAAACGTTTAGCTAATTCTGTCTCAGGGTTTAATGAAGCCATTAGTGCAGGAGATGGACTTAAATGATTAAGTGCTCTTATGTCAGCGTCGGTAGGAGGCTGTAACCTTACAGTTGTTTCAAACGTTGTAGGCAGGTTAAAAGAAATGACAGTTATCAACATAGAGCTTAATAATGTTGTTGATATAATGAATTTTTTTCTGTCCCATAATTTTCTAATTACTTCAGCTAAATCTATTGAATCATCAGATGAAATGTATTCATTTGCCATCTTTGCAAATTGCCTTTTTTATTCCTGAGACTGTCAATATTGGCTATATCATATGAGACGTTTTTTCATTATATATCATAAATAGATATTATCTACACTTGATACATGTGGTGTTTATAGGTACAGGATTATTGCTATGTTCACAGCGGAAAAATAAGTAAGGTAGGATAAAAAGGCTTCATAAATTTTAATGAAGCCTTTATTGATCAGAATCTGATGGTATTAGAACCTGTAAGCCACGCCTACAGTGTAAACCCAAGGATCCAGCTCAACATCAATCTTGTACTTGGTGTTTTCACCTTTAAACGTAGCAGTTGTATCAATGTCGATATAACGAACAGAACCATTCAGGGCGATATTGTTGCCCAGATCATAGTCAAAGCCAATCTGACCAGCTAAGCCCCAAGAGTCATCGAGCTCCAGATCATTGAAGCCTTGAGATTTTCCTGAGCTCTTGAAATCTTCGCTGAAAAACGTGGTGTAGTTAATACCAACACCAACGTAAGGCTGGAATTTAGAGTTAACTTCCAGTGGGTAGTACTGCAGAGTCACTGTGGGTGGAAGGTGCTTAACTTCAGCAAAGCTGCCCAAGTTGGAAATACCACCTTTTCCTTTCAGTGTATGTTGGAAAGGCGTTGCTGCAAGAATCTCAAGACCCAGGTGATCAGTAAACATGTAAGTCAGGGAAAGACTCATCTGAGTGTCACTATCCACATCAACTTTAGCGGTTGCTACAGAGCCACCGTTTGCTTTCAGCAGGCCACTGTCAACATTCGGAGAAACCTGAGTCGCACCACCACGAACAATAAAGTTGCCAGCTTCATAAGCCTGAGCACCGGTAGCAATAACAGAAGTAGCGGTCAGAATAGCAAGAGTCAGTTTTTTCATCACGTTATAGTTCTTTTGTTTGTGTGTTATTGATTTAGAATTGTGGTGCTATTGTAAGGCTCTGCGTGATATGACCTATGATTCAGGTCAAGAAACAGCTAGTTCTTTGGTGGTTTATACGTCTAATGGCGGTGACGACTACCTATTGTTCTTTCTATTCCCTTGGAATAGCGAGTTGCGATACCATATCCGGCTGATTATTTTTCTTACCTATTCGTGTCGGTAGCAGGGCTGTCGGCATTTCAGGTCATATCCGGACGATATTGAAGTCATGCTTGAAACAAATCTGATCGTACAGCACATCAAGGATATCAAGGCACGTACTGACGTGCTTAGGGGGTATCTTTGACTACGCTCACAAGAGTGAGCGTCTGGTAGAAGTTGAGCGCGAGCTGGAAGACCCGGCCGTATGGAATAACCCGGAGAATGCTCAGGCGCTGGGTCGTGAACGGGTTCAGCTGGAAGGTATCGTCCGTACCATTGATGAGCTGGAACAGGGCGCTGCAGATGCTTCTGAACTGCTGGAAATGGCAACAGAAGAAAATGATGAAGACGGCGTAGCAGAAGTTGAAGAAGAACTGAGCCATCTGGAAGAGAAACTCAGCCAGTTGGAATTCCGCCGCATGTTTTCCGGTGAAATGGATGCGAACAGCGCTTATCTGGATATTCAGGCAGGCTCCGGTGGTACTGAAGCTCAGGACTGGGCCAATATCCTGCTGCGCATGTACCTGCGCTGGGGTGAGAAAAAAGGCTTCAAGTGTGAACTGATTGAAGTCTCTGCCGGTGAAGTGGCAGGCATTAAATCCGCTACTGTACAGTTTACCGGTGAGTACGCTTTTGGCTGGTTACGGACTGAGACCGGTGTTCACCGTCTGGTGCGTAAATCACCGTTTGATTCCAGCAACCGTCGCCACACGTCATTCTCTTCTGTGTTTGTCTCCCCGGAAGTAGATGAAAACTTCGACGTGGAAATCAATCCGTCCGATCTGCGAATTGACACCTATCGTTCCAGTGGTGCTGGTGGCCAGCACGTAAACACTACCGATTCCGCGATCCGAATCACCCACGAACCTTCCGGTATTGTGGTTCAGTGTCAGAACCAGCGTTCTCAGCACCAGAACAAGGACAAGGCCATGCAGCAGCTGAAAGCGAAGCTGTATGAGCTGGAAATGCAGAAGCGTAACTCCGAGAAACAGGCGCTGGAAGATTCCAAGTCTGATATCGGCTGGGGCAGCCAAATTCGCTCCTATGTTCTCGATGCGTCCCGCATCAAGGATCTGCGCACCAATGTTGAAACCAGCAACTGTAATGCGGTGCTGGATGGTGACCTGGATCGCTTTATTGAGGCCAGCCTGAAACAGGGGCTGTAAGCCAGACTCACGGCACACACCTTCTGTGCCACTTATAATTGACCCAAACCTGACTGTCTGGTTGTTTTCACCAGCAGTCGGGTATTGATAAATTTGATATTCCTTTTGGAATTCCTTTTTGGAACAAGCTGATATGAGCAACGAGACTCCATCTGTTGAGCCTTCCGCTGAAGAGCGACTGCAGGATGAAAACCGCCTGATTGCCCAGCGCCGTGAGAAACTGACGGCTATTCGTGAAGTGCGTAACGCCTACCCGAATGATTTCCGCCGTGAAAACCTGGCTAATGATCTTCAGCAGACTCACAAGGATTCTTCCAAAGAAGATCTGGCGGCTGCCGGTATCCGTGTCAGCGTAGCGGGTCGCATTATGCTGAACCGTGGTGCATTCATGGAAATGCAGGATATGAGTGGTCGTATCCAGCTGTACGTGAACCGCAAGGCGCTGGATAAGGACGTTCTGAAAGAAATCAAAACCCTGGATCTGGGCGATATCGTCGGTGCTGAAGGTACCCTGCAGCGTTCTGGTAAGGGTGATCTGTACGTCGATATGGAGCGCTTCCAGCTGCTGACCAAAGCGCTGCGTCCGTTGCCAGAGAAGCACAAAGGTCTGACCGACATGGAAATGCGCTACCGTCAGCGCTATGTCGATCTGATCATGAACGAAGAAGCCCGCAAGACCTTCCAGATCCGTTCCCGCCTGGTTGAAGGTATTCGTCGCTACCTGTCCGACAAGGGCTTTATGGAAGCCGAAACCCCAATGCTGCAGGTGATTCCGGGTGGTGCAACTGCGCGACCTTTCGTTACCCATCACAATAGTCTGGATATCGATATGTATTTGCGTATCGCGCCAGAGCTGTACCTGAAGCGTCTGGTTGTGGGTGGCTTTGAAAAGGTTTTCGAAATTAACCGTAACTTCCGTAACGAAGGTCTGTCCACACGTCATAACCCGGAATTCACTATGCTTGAATTCTACTGGGGGTATGCTGATTACCGTGATCTGATGGATCTGACAGAAGATATGCTGCGCCTGCTGGCCGTTGATCTGACCGGTAGCACCGATGTGGCTTGTCAGGGCGAAACCTTTGAGTTTGGCAAGCCATTTGCGCGAATGTCCGTTTTCGAGTCTATACTGCACTTCAATCCTGAAATCGGTGCTGCTGATATCGACAACATGGAAGCAGCCCGTAAAGTCGCAGAGGGTATGGGCATTACCGTTAAGGAAAGCTGGGGACTGGGCAAGGTTCAGATTGAAATCTTTGAAGAAACAGTCGAGCACCGTCTGATCCAGCCTACATTCATTACGGAATACCCAACGGAAGTATCGCCGCTGGCGCGTCGCAGCGATGATAACCCGTTTGTTACGGATCGTTTTGAGTTCTTTGTTGGTGGACGTGAAATCGCCAATGGTTTCTCTGAGTTGAATGACTCTGAAGATCAGGCTGAACGTTTCCGCCAGCAGGTTGCCGAGATGGAAGCCGGTGATGATGAAGCCATGCATTTTGATGCTGACTACATTCGCGCACTGGAATATGGCTTGCCGCCAACAGCAGGTGAAGGTATCGGTATTGATCGTCTGGCTATGATCTTCACTGATTCTGCATCCATCCGTGATGTAATCCTGTTCCCGCATATGCGTCTGGAACAGACCAGAACAGAAAAAACTGAGGACGCCTAAGCTTTTTCATCAGTCTTAGGACGTCTCGATCCCATGCGTATGTGATTTTTTATCACATACGCATGTTTACAACTCCCGCTCTCATGTAACTTTCGGGGTTACTCTCTCCTTATACACATCCATTGTCGTGTTTTTGGTGGTGAAATGGCTCTGTTTACGCAGTTTGGTCTAAAGATATTTTGCCTTCTTTCTGGCAGGTTTCCTGAAACAGGCTAAGCTGGATCGAGCTTTAAACTATCGTGCGATGTTGGTGGAATTCAAATGCGCATGCCTTTGGATTTTCCGGCGACGCTAACCGGAATAATCCCGGCAACAGTGAACTTGGCAAATAAGGCACTCCCTATGGAAGCAACAATGAGCTCTCCTACTACAGCGGGCACAAAAAACACCGCAGCAAGTGCAGCAGGTTACAAACTTCACTATCAGGGGCGAAAAACCAGTCGTGCGGGCAGTG
This sequence comes from Endozoicomonadaceae bacterium, assembly GCA_965261725.1. Lineage (GTDB taxonomy): Bacteria > Pseudomonadota > Gammaproteobacteria > Pseudomonadales > Endozoicomonadaceae > CANDOC01. The sequence goes on from CBDHDU010000031.1 coordinate 420,677, forward strand.
AACAACGTCGCAGGAATATTCTTGAGGCTGCGTTGAGGATTGTTGTGCGCGATGGGGTGAGAGGTGTGCGCCACCGTGCTGTGGCCAAAGAAGCGGAAGTCCCGTTATCCGCAACCACGTATTATTTTAAAGATATTTCCGACCTGATTACGGATATGTTCACCCTGTTTGTAGAGATGGGGGCGGATAAATACCGGGTATTCTGGGAGGAGTCCCGCCAGGACATGCAGGATGCACTGGCGGCATTAGGAGATGATAATGCCGCCCGCAGCCGCTTTGCTGAGCGGATGTCAGAGCTGGCTGCTAATTATGTATTGCACCAACTGCAGAATCAGCGCGAACATCTGCTGGCAGAGCAGGCTTTTCACCTTGAGTGCCTGCGAAATGACAATCTGCGAACGATTGCATTCGGGCATCACGAATTCCTGATGAATGATTTGCGGGCATTCTTCACCCGAATGGGCTCAGATCAGCCAGACATCGATGCCAAGCTGCTGTTTGCGATTATCGCTCGTGCCGAGTACGAAGGGTTGCTACAGGACTCTGAAGCGATTGATGACACGATGATTCTTGCCATGCTAAAACGGCAACTGCAGTGTATGTTACGTTTGCCAATGTAAAATCAGGATCAATATAATGACTCTGCCTGACATCTTGCGACGTTATAGATGTCAGGTAATTGCCCCCCCCTGCCTTTTTTATCCGATGTTCTCATTACAACCCCTCTGGCATTATGATATGCACTTTGCTGAATAATCTTATTCTGTCGCTTGATATATTGCTGTCTGAAATTGTCAGCTTTGAGGGGAAATATGAAACTGGGACATGCCCAACAAATGGTGCTTGCTGTTGTCGCCAGCATTACGGTAACGGTGCTTTCTCTGGATTTGAAAGGCTATATTCGCCATTCTGCTGAAGAGGATGCTATATATCTGGCAGAGTTTAACCTGTTGGCTGCAACAGCAGGAACAGAGCAGAAAATCTCTCATATTCCCGCAGAGCACACTGCCCGGTGTGAGCAAGGTTTTCTGATGCTGGAAGTGAAACAGAAAAGCAACAGCGATGTTCAGGCAAGCGGGTTACTGGCAGATAAAAAAATGCGTCCGGTACGCTGTGAATTTTAACGGTTTAAATCAGGGTTGATAATTGCTATGTCAGAAATCCGGCTTGAAGCTTCATGGAAACAGGTTTTGCTTGATGAGTTCAGCAAGGACTATATGAAGCAGCTGAAACAGTTCCTGCAAACTCAGAAACAGGCCGGAAAGGTTATTTATCCCAAAGGGGATGAGTATTTCCGGGCGCTTGATCTCACGCCTTTCGATAAAGTCAAAGTCGTGGTTCTCGGGCAGGATCCCTATCATGGTCCCGGGCAGGCGCATGGTTTGTGTTTCTCCGTTCAGCCGGGTGTGCAACCACCGCCTTCTCTGGTCAATATGTACAAGGAGCTTGAGACTGACCTTGGTATTTCACCGGTACAGCATGGTTATCTTGAGCACTGGGCAAAGCAGGGGGTGTTGTTGTTAAACAGCGTATTGACTGTCGAGCATAAACAGGCAGCCTCTCATCAGGGGCAGGGCTGGGAAACATTTACTGACCGGATTATTGCAGAGCTTAATGAGCACCGGGAAAAACTGGTGTTTATCCTCTGGGGCAGCTATGCCCAGCGCAAAGCGGCGGTTGTTGATACCGGGCGGCACCTTGTGCTGAAAGCACCACACCCGTCGCCGCTGTCTGCCTATCGGGGCTTTTTTGGTAGTCGTCCTTTTTCGCAGGCAAATCAGTACCTGCAGCAGCAGGGACTTGAGCCTATCGACTGGAAACTATCGGAGCTGGTTGCGCAGCCTGCCTGAGTTTCTAACCCGTCATTACAACAGCCTTGCTAACAAGGTTGTTGCATTATCTTCAGGGGCAGTCCCGAAGCCCGGACGGTTTTCTGGGCAATGGCTTTGCCCAAAATGTCCTCTCTTGCAAAAATATCCAGTTGCTGTTTCGCTCGGGTGATTCCGGTATAAATCAGTTCACGGGTTAATACCAGGTTCATTTTGTCGGGTAATATCATTGCCGTGTGTCTGAATTCAGATCCCTGACTTTTATGTACGGTCATTGCAAAAACAGTGTCGTGTTCCGGCAGGCGGCTGGGAAGCAGGCTGCGGATTTCACCATCCGGCATTTCAAAGACAACTCTCAGGCGACCGTTGTCATCGGGCAGTACAATGCCGATATCGCCGTTATAAAGACTCAGACCATGATCGTTACGGGTAATCATAACCGGGCGCCCGGTATACCAGTTAGTGTTCGAATCACTGCTGAGAAGACCAGCCCTGAGCAGTGCTTTACAGATCGCTTCATTCAGCCCCTGTACCCCAAAAGAGCCCTCCCGCAAAGCACATAGCAGCCGGAAATTATTAAAAGCAGTCAGAATGTTTTTTTCTGATGCATTATTCCGGATTGCTTCCAGGTACTCACGGTAACCTGAAACAGCAAGTTTCAGCATTTGCTGGTAACTTGCAGCATCCAGATTGTGAAGGTTTACATCGGCATATTCCTCAATAGCCTGTTGTGTACAATCTTTACTGCGCCCTTCATTAACTGCACGGGCAAGATGTCCGATACCTGAGTTTGCATCAAAACGATAACTTTTCCGGAGCAGGCACAAGCTGTTACGCAGTAGAGCGCCTTCGCTGGAAGCATAAGCAGACAGATCATAACCGGTTAGCTGCTGTAACATCTTAGCTTGTTCGGGGCTGTAACCTTGTTCGGCAAAACCGCAGATATCGCCCAGTACACTACCGGCTTCAACAGATGCCAGCTGATCTCTGTCGCCCAGTAGTACAAGTCGTGCGTTGTCGGGTAATGCATCCAGCAGGTGAAACATTAGGGGCAGATCAACCATTGAAGCTTCATCAACAACGAGTACATCAAGGTGCAACTGGTTGCCGCGGTTATGGCGAAAGCCCGGTTTACCCGGAATCACGCCGAGCAGGCGATGAATGGTACTGGCATGTGAAGGAATCGCCTGTTTCACCTCATTGCTGCAAGTGAGTTCGTCTCGGGCATTGCCGATTGATTCAGTCAGGCGGGCGGCGGCTTTTCCAGTCGGAGCCACCAGAAAAATATCCGGACACTGATTATTTAACATACCCAGTTCAATCAGTAGTGCCAGTAATCGGGTGACGGTTGTCGTTTTACCCGTGCCGGGACCGCCGCTGATGACAGTAAATGGCTGACTGGATGCCACAGCTGCAGCCACCTTCTGCCAGTTTACATCCTCATAGGAATCGCTTTCGACAAACAGCTGATCAAGAATTTTTCTGGTTTGATTTACATCGACGGTAAGACCGGAAGGTTTGTTAATAACTTCCGTCACTCGTTGCTCATAATGCCAGTAACGGCTGAGATAGAGATTATCGTGGTCAAGAATTAAGGGGGTGCCGGCATTTTTTCCCGAACCGACAGGAGGGAGCTTCTGCAGGTGCCCCTGCCAGTCTCTGGTGCCTGTTTCATTAAAAAGCGCATCGCTTTGAACTGCAGGCAGGTCAAAAAGATTTTTCAGGTTTGTCGAATCCAGTGGCAGACAGACATTACCTTTTCCCAGCTCATAGCTGACCAGCGCGCTGCAGAGAGTCAGCACGGGATCATCATGCAGGGAGTTGATGAAGCGGGCAAACTGATAATCAATCGGGCGCAGCTGACCTTGCTGAGCCAGCATTGAAAGTTGGTTCAGCATGATACAGGTTCTCCCTTGAAGAGTTGATCAAGGTTATTAATCAGAGACTTTTCGGGACGGTTATAAAAAATACCGGGTCTGCCGCTATTTCCGGCACGCATGCCCCGAAGGAAGAGATAATACACACCACCAAAATGCTGTTCGTACTGATAATCAGGCAAGCGACTCTGTAGAAGGCGATGGAGCGCCAGACTGTAGATTTGGTACTGCAAATCATAGCGATGGTCGCACATGGCTGCTTCCAGTGCGTCCTGATGGTAATGCTCTACCGTATCACCCAGATGGTTTGACTTATAATCGAGCACATACCAGCGGTTATTGTGAACAAATGTCAGGTCAATAAAACCCTTCAGCATGCCCTGAACCTGCCTGAAGTCGAGTTCGCCACAACGGGCAGATAGCGGGTCACCGGCTTGTATTATCCGGTTTAAATCAGCAGATCTGAGTGCCTCCAGTGGCATGAAAAAACTCATCTCAACCTTACAGACATTATGGTTGAGCTGACCGAGGCTCAATCCATCGTCGTCGAGCGGAGCGCCAAGTACATCTTTCAACATCTGACAGAGTACATCTGCCCATGTTTCGCTGATACCGCTGGTAATCAGCTGCTCTTCAACAAATGGCTTCAGGTGAGGGTCGGTAGCGGTAGTAAAGTCAGGGCGTCCTTCCAGACCATCCATTTGTTCAAATAAACTGTGCAGAAAGGTTCCGGGCGCCGCGCCTCGGGGAAATGTGAAAATGTTTTTTTCATTTTCATCGGGTGTAGCAGCTTCCGAGCTGACTTCTGTATCCAGCCGTGCAACTTCCAGACTTGCGTCAGGTCCTTTATGGGAGTGAGCGCTGCGGCTTAGTGCTGAGTAGCTGGTTACCCACCAGTCTTTCTGAACCGTTCCTGTGAAGGCTCTTGCCGCCAGTTTGAGATCATTTTCCCGTGGTGGCTGATAGGGTGCGGGAGACTGACCGGCGGGTGGTGGGGCCACATCGATAGATGAACAGTTTTCCTGCAATGTGTGAAGTTTACTGACAAGTTCGTCGGCTGTGATTGGCTTGCCTTGTTCAAGCAGCCAGCCAAATGAACTCAGGTGCAGTTCAGATGTTTTACCTTTACCTCTGACCCTGACCGGAGCCACGCCAACATAGCAGGTGTGAACGGGGCGGGTCAGCGCTACGTAGAGTAATCGCAAATCCTCTGCCAGCCGCTCTTTGTCGGCCTGAGCTATAGCTGTTTGCGAGGCAGTAAGATCAAGCACGGGGTGCCCGTTATCGTCATGAAACAAAGCGTCAGTAGACTGCCGCCAACGACAGGCAAATGGCAGAAAAACGACATTGTATTCCAGCCCCTTGGATTTATGGATGGTAATGATCTGCACCAGGTTTCTGTCGTTTTCCAGATGCAGTTGCTGATCTTCAGCGTTGGCGTTAGGAGAACGTGTATGTTCACACAGCCAGCGTAACAGTGCATGAGGACTGTCAAGTGACTGGGAGGCTGTTGCCAGTAATTCCCCCAGATGCAACAAGTCAGTAATCCGGCGGTCACCGTACGACTGGGGTAATAGCTGCTCTGCCAGTTCCTGCCGGGCAATAATGGCACGAATCATCGGCAAAACACCGCGCCTTGCCCACATCTCACCGTAGCCTGTGAACTCTTCAACCGCTTTTTCCCAACCGGATTCGTCACGGTTGAGCTTATCCAGCTCTTGCGCGGATAAATTAAACAGAGGTGTTGCCAGCGCCGCACGAAGCGCCCGCTCACTTGTAGGCTCCAGACTGGCTGCCAGTAGCCGTTGCAGATCAACCGCCTCCTGGGTAGCAAACACTGAATCGCTGTTGCTGAGATAAACACTGGCAATACCCTGTGCAGTGAGCGCTTCCCGAATCTGCTGCCCCTGTCTGCCGGTTCGCACCAGTACGGCAATATCGCCTGCCTGCAAAGGCTTTTGCCTGTCATTGGCGGCTACATGACACTGTCCCTGATCAGCTGCCGTCAACAGTTGGTTAATGGTATTGGCAGTAGCCTCCACCATCGTGGCTTCATAATCCTTACGGGATACAACTTCGGAAGAAGATTGCAGCCAGAACTGCATGGCAGGCAGGGTTTCATCCTGCAGTACCAGTTTTTTACTTTCAGCACCCGGAGCAGAATCAACAGAAATAAAAGGAATATCTCTGTCGTAAATAAAGGGCGAAGAAGCCTGCTCAAACAGATAGTTAACGGCCTTAACCATCTTTGCTGAAGATCGCCAGTTAACCGACAGTGTATAGTGAGCATCCACTTCATGGCGGGCAGTCATGTAAGTAAAAATATCGGCACCCCGGAATGCATAGATAGCCTGCTTGGGGTCGCCAATCATAAACAGCCCGGTTGTTCTTTCTGCATCTGCAGTGTTTGCCTGCGGATAAATATGGCTGAATATGTTGTATTGCTGTGGGTCGGTATCCTGGAACTCATCGATCATGGCGACCGGAAACTGTTCCCGGATTTTTTTCGCCAGCAATTCGCCGTTAGGCTGTAGCAGGGCATAATCAAGTTTTGATAACAGATCATCAAAAGACATCAGACGTTTTTTGTCTTTCGCTGCTGCCAGCCGTTGTTTGACAAAATGAAGAGCCTGATGACGCATCAGCGCTTCAAAAGCCTTTTGAAGGGAAAGCGGTTGTTTCAGATACTCATCTATCTCTTTGAAAATGGGGTGATCTGGAAGCGTTCCATTTGCACCAAGTGCTTTTTTGAGGCTTTCGGAGCCATATATATCCCAGCTCTCAGGTTTGCCCTTGGTGCCGCCAAGTACCAGATTGAGGCTTGTCTCCGGATGCAAATTCCGTCACATCATTCAGCCTTTTCCAGGGTTTTCTTCCTTTGTGAACCCGCGCTTTCTCCAGAGCTGAATAAATGTTCTGATGTTCTTTTAGCCAGTGTTCTTTTAGCTTCATAACCGGCTGGACATGTGTTTGCTCAAATTCTTCCAGTGACGCAGGTAATCCGGGGGCATCAGTCTTTAATCCGGATAAACCGAGCCAGCTGCGAATACTTTTCAGCAAGTCAGCGGGTGAATTCCATAGTTCCAGTACCAGTTCGGTTAACGGGCGTGACAAAGGGTAGAGGTACTGCCGCCAGAAATCGGCTGCTGCCTGTTGCAGTAATTCTGTTTCATCTGTGACCAGATCACTGCTGAACAGGGTGCCGCTCTCGAATGCGTGCTGTTTCAGCATGCGCTGACAAAAACCATGAATGGTGAACACACTGGCTTCATCCATCTGGCGCTCCGCAGCCAGTAGCAGTTTGGCACGTTCCGGGTGTTGGTCGAGAGATTTCAGTAGTGACTGAATATAGGGATCGTTTGATGAGCCTTTCATAAAAGCCAGCCGGGCTTCATGCAGGCGGACGCGGATACGTTCCCGTAGTTCTGCAGTCGCTGCCTCTGTGAAGGTGACGACCAGTATCCGGTCAACGCTCAGAGGTTCCGGGTAGGCTGTTGGGAGACCATCAACAGATTCCCCGTGACCGAGTACCAGTCTCAGGTAAAGGCTGGCAATCGTCCAGGTCTTACCGGTGCCGGCACTGGCTTCTATCAGACGCCTGCCGTGAAGAGGAAAGGTAAATGGCTGTAGCGCAACCGGTGTGATATCAGCAGATGTTTCGGCGTTGTCTGCGGTCATTCTGCAGCCTCCTGCTTAACTTCTGTCATCAATGTTGTAAGAGGGTACATCAATGTATCTGCCAGCTCGGTCATTTGCTTATAGGTTTCCTGTTCCAGGGTTGGATAAACTCTGGAAATATAAGCATCAAACGCGTCACCCCTTTCGTTCCAGGCATCACAGAAGGCTTTTTCTGCAGCTACTTGTGCTTTATCTTCGTCTTCATCTTTCTGTTGTAGCCACGCCCATATTGCCAGAGGGAAAAACGGCAACGGATGACTGAGTCCGTTCTGAAAATATTCAACCAGTGTTGTGAGATGCTTCAGTGCTTCATTTGTAGCAACCGGTTCGAATTCAACATGTTTATCGGTACTGATAAATGCTGTTTTCGGCGGCGGGGAGGTACTGCCGCAAGCGGCCAGATGTTCGATACCGGCTCTGAAAATGTCCGTACCTTTTAATTTTGCCGGTCGATAACGTACCGGTCCTGATTCAAAACAGCTGCGAAGCCAGCCTGTCAGGCGGACTTCACCCTTGCGGGTAATCAGTTTGAGGTTAACCTCGATATCATCCGCCGGAGTTTGCAGGGCTGGTAAAATAGCATCACTCATACTTTCGACAGTTTCTTTTTGAGCGTCCAGCAGAATATCGCCGAAGTGACCATGGGGCATTTGTCCGGTTGCTTTAAGCTGCTTCTCAAAGCCAGAGGTATTGCCTTCCTGTATCCGGGCTTCCAGTAATCCGGTGAGGATCTGATAATTTTGCAAACCGTCCAGGAAAAATGGTTCCTGATCTTCCGGTGCATCTTCCTCCTCTTCAAACCAGACTTTGAGGCGCCGGTTGAAAAAGTACTGGCAGGGGTTGCGGTAGAAACGCAGCAGTTCACTTAATTCCAGTTCAGTCACTGTTTCTGCAACAGGTAGCTGCTCATTCATAAAACCGGCTTCAGTTGATGAGACTTCCGCTGTCTGGCTGCGAGCTGCCGGTAACCATTCTTCTGCATAGCTTTGTTGAAGGTTGCTATCAGGATCAAAACAGGCAGGGCTAAAAGGTTGCAACGGATGCTGGATAATCAGCCGGTTCAGAATGGCTTTGTCGTCTGCTCCGGTATGATCAGCCAGATCACAGGAACGGCAGCAGTAGTCCAGCAGCTCGGTGATCAGAACCGATGGTGTGCGTTCAGAGTCATCCCGAATACTGCGACCCACATAGCTGATGTAAAGTTGTTCTCTGGCAGACAGCAGGGCTTCAAGAAACAGGTAGCGGTCATCATCCCGGCGTGAACGGTCTCCCCGCATCGGGTGTTTTGCTATCAGGTCAAAACCTGTAGGTGGCAGGCTTCTCGGGTAAGCACCATCATTCATTCCCAACAGGCAGACAACCTTGAAAGGAATGGAGCGCATTGGCATCAGGGTGCAGAAGTTTACCTGTCCGGCAAGAAATCGCTGACTGCTTCGCTCTCCGGTCAATCGTTCGTTAAGGTAATCAAACAGTACCGGTAATGGCAGGGGGGATTTATAACCGGCGTCGTCCAGTTGCTGCTTGAGATCTTCAAGGTTGCGTCGCACGCGATCCAGAGGGTATTCATGGGCTTCGGGAGTAAAGAAGTTATCCAACAGTTGGTTAATATAAAGAATCCAGTCGGCTATCTGGCGAGGCTTTTCCAGTGTTTCAACCAGATATTCTACCTGCTCGATAAATGTTGCCAGTCGTCCAATTCTGTCGGCCGCCATTCCCTGAGATGCTTCAAATGGAAAGATATTCTGATAGATGCCTTCTGATTCCGGCATCGCATAACCCAGTAACATGCGGCGCAGCCCGAATGCCCAGGTGTTCTCGTGGCGCCGTGGAACATCAAAGCGGGTTTGGTGTTCGGTATCCAGTCCCCAGCGAATACCGGATTGCTGTACCCATTCCCGTAACAGATTGAAATCGTCACTCGTCAGGCCGAAGCGATCGAGGATGGCGGGAATTTCCAGTAACTCCAGTAGTTCCGGCGCACTGGCGCGGCTCAGGTTAAGCGACAGCAGTCGCAGCAGACCACTGAGTACCGGGTGTTCTGTCGTACTGCTGAGATCAGAAATCGAAAACGGAATATAACGCTGCTCAGGTGCGCTGCCAAAAACGGCCTGAATGCAGGGGCTGTAGGTATCGACATCCGGCATCATGACCACAATCTCTTTCGGGGTTAGTTCCGGCTTATCGTCAAACAGCTTCAGCAGATGATCATGCAGCACTTCAACTTCCCGCATAGCACTGTGGCAGCTGTGAACGGAAAGTGACTGATCAGTTGCTGCGATCAGATGAGGCGATTTTGTATCCGTACTGTCTTCAAGATTGAGAATATCTGACTGGATGGTGTTCAGAACACTGTCTTTATCAATTTCTACAAAGGCATCAATTTCCCCGGTGGGCAGTGCATACAGCTGGTGCAGGTAATCTCTTCCCAGTTTGCCGGTAGACGCCAGTAGCGGGTTACCGCTTTCACCTGCTGCTATTATCGTGCTGTTCGCTGGCAATAACCGGGCATCCAGTTTGGCAAGGTATTTGGGGTCTTTAATATCCCCCCAGTAATACCGGCAGGGGTTGGTTACCATCAGGTGAATTTCAATATGCTCTCCGAGCATCTGCAGAGCATCGACATAATTTGGTGGTAATGCTGAAATACCAAAAACAAATAACCGGCGTGGTAACTTGTTTGACAGATCCTCATTGCTAAGCTGTTTCATAAACTGGTCATACAGGTTGGCACGGTGCCAGTGAGACTGGTGAAGTGCTTCCGTATGTTTTACCAGCGCCCGCCACAGAATTGGCTGCCAGGGCTGGTCGTCGGTTATATCCGGTTTATCATCACCTGCTTCCCATGCCAGAATCCAGTCCGGGCGATAAACGAGATATTGGTCGTATATGTCGGCAACTTTACCTGCCAGCTGGTAGCAGCGGACACCGTCCGGATCATCTTCAAGGTAGTGTTTGAGTGGCGAGAATGCTTCATCCTCAAGCATTGACGGTAGCAGGGTGACCAGCTTCCAGGTCATGGCATCTTTGCTGAATGCTGAACGTACCGGCACCCCGGGCAAAACCTGTTTGAACATATTCCAGATAAAGCTAGCGGGCAACGGGAATGCCAACCCTGCTGCGATACCAAAAGATGAAGCGAGTTCAAGCCTGAGCCATTGAGCCATGCCGGGGCTTTGCACCAGAATCTGTTCATCGGTGAAGGGATCCTGCAACGGGTCACGCTCAATCAGGCTGACCAGCAGGTCTTTCAGGACATCAAGATGGTTGGAGTGATGTATTGTGAGCACTGGGTTATTCCGCGTGGACCGGACGGAATATTCTCAGTTAAGGAGCGGTGTGTCGCAAGTGTTTATATAGAAAGAACGTCAAGGCAGGAAAAGTTTAAATACGTCCCTGCCTGGTGACAGCTTTCAGCAAACCACTGTTGCGCTTACGCTTGCCTTTTTTCTCCGGCTTGCTCTGAGCTGCAGCAGTAGCCAGTGCCTTTTCTTTTTCGGTTTCACTGGGTTGGATCTTTTCTTCGTAAACTGTTGCGCTATTTGGGTTAAGACCCAGTTGTTGCTGCAGCTTGGTTTGCTTTGCAAACAGGCTTTTGGCTTCAGCCGCCAGTTTGTTGGTTGCGTCAATCTGCGCTTGCAGGTCAAATTCCTGATTATCTTGCTGTTCGTCCATGGTGTTATCTCAGATTGCCGATAAGGTTGTTCTTGCTGTTGTGGCTCTTCGATTCAACGTTGGAAGCCATCTCAATAGACTGGTTCAGTTTGTTGAACCACGACTGAATTTTGACGCTTTGTAATTGGGTGACGTTGCCGAAGGATTCCTGCTTGCCTTTGACACGCTCTTTGAATATTTTTATCTGATCTTTAGTCAGGAAACCGTCACTTTCCATTTTCTGACCTGTCGCCTTGTCCGTAAAGGTGGTGTCGATGCCGACACTGCGGGCGAAATCGAGCATTTCAGCACTGACCAGCGGGTCATCGTGTTGATCTTTATGCTCGTTGAAGACGGTTGTCTGGGCAAATAGTCCGGTAACTTTTTTTCCTGTGACATCGACAAAATGTCCGACTCCCTGGTCGCCTTCTAACAGAACAACACCGTCATTGGTTTGGTCGTCAATTTCCCGTGCGTTTTGTAAACTGGCACTCGAAATCGTTGGCGTACCTCCGCCCGACATAATATCGTCAACAACCATAACCTGATTGGCACGAGTAATCGTGAGCTTTTCAGAGAAAGTCTGATCTCCAAGATGCGGCTTGCCTGCATCCCGGGCTGAAATGGTATCGACTGTTATTTTGGTACCATTATCCAGCATTAAGGTAATCGTGCCCTTAAAGTCTGCATCACGTTTGGAGCCATCATTGCCATAGTTGACGTGAGGATCTCCCCATATCTTGGTTTGCTGTCCTTCAGCATCAGTCAGCACCCATGTGGCATTGTCATTATTTTTAATTGTGAGGCTGTAGCCATCATCCAATTCAATGGTGTGATCTCCATTATCTGCTTTACTGCTGGTCCAAGTGGTTTCGGGAAATTCTGTTGTTTGCAGGCCGACCTCAGACAGAGAAGCCTGTAGCTGACCCAGCTTTTCCATCTTGTCATTCATCTTCTGAAAGCTTTTGATTTCACTTTGCAGGCTGCCATGTATCAGGTTATGACGCTTAATATTGACCAGCATCATGGCTGTTTGCGGGTCATAGACGCCAAGTCCCTTATCTGACTGATTCTGTGCGCCACCAACGGCCTCTCCGCCGGTTACTGGTAAGGGTTGTCCTGTGTTGGGGTTAATAGAGCTTGGCATGAGGTAGTTCCCGTTCAGATCATCCGCTTACTGGAGAGTAAACCCGAACGTTTGGGTTTCTTCCGGCGTTTGGCGGGTTTATCGGGACCTTTCAGGTCACTTTTGAGTTTTGAATATTCTTCAGAGATCAGCTGCTTGCTTTCACCTGGCCACTCACTTTCGGCCAGAATCTGGTCAGCCTGTTCCGGGTTGATACCATAGCGGGAGATGGCTGCAGCCGATTTATTGAGTAACTGCATGCCTTTTTGAATGATGGATTTTGATTCACGCAGCCTTTTATTGGCTGGCAGATCTTCTTCCTTGATGATGTCGCAGCTGATAGGCATCGGAATGCTTCCCTGATATATCCTTAATCAAGCAATTCAACTACATTGCTTTTGCGCCTCCCTATTTATTAAATCTAAGACTATCGCAGCGCCTGATACCAGTCCGGATAAGGTAAACACCCTCTGTAAGGCTATATAGCAATATGAATAAGTTTTTTTATCTATAAAATGAATAAAAGAGATTTTTCTTGTGGATTTATCGGCAATATTCAGACTCTCCTGAAGATGTGAGCCATTATCCATGTTGATAGTATTTATTTCCTGATTCACTAATGACTGCTTTGCGCCTGCTTATAATGCCCCTGCTTTTTCTTGTTGCACTTGTCCTACAGGCTCAGGGGGTGTCGGCAGAAGATCGTGTGCTGAGGTATCAGTACCAGCCACTGGTGATCGCCTATGAACCCAGCAATGTGCCGCTGATGTTCAGTAGTGGGAAGGGGCAGGCCAAGGGTGCTGTTATTGATATGTGGCGGCTGTGGTCGGCTCGCACCGGGATTCCTGTCAGGTTCGTCGCCATGGGCACCGCTGAAGCATTGAACCGGCTGCGGGATGGCCGGGTTGATGTGATTGCGACGGTTGAAGCGGAAAAAGCGGATAGCCCACTACTGGATACGACTGCTTTAATCGGCGCGCTGGATACCGTCATGTATCTTGATTCCCGCCAGGAAATCTCCACAACAGACATTGCTGACGGCGCAGCACCACTGGGTGTTGTTGCCGGTAGTCAGGCTCATAACCTTATTCAGCTCCACCAGCCGCGCACTCAGATCGTAGCCTTTTCTTCTGAGCAGGACCTGATTGATAGTTTCATGCGCGGGAAAGTACGGGCGATCGCCGGCTCAAAACTAAAGCTGGGCTATCTGTTGGGTATGCGAGCGATTCTGGATGATCTTGATGAGAAGGTACTGGATCTCAAACAACCCATAAAAGCAGGCGTTGATGCTCAACGAAGTCACCTTTCCCGTCTTGTTCAGCGGGGGATGTTGAAAATTACAGATGAGGAGCGTCAGGAAATTGCCGATGAGTGGCTGCAGCGAGCGGAAAGTGCGCCTGCAGATGCACTGCGTATTGGTCTTGATATGGATGCTGCTCCTTTCTCTTTCATTAACTCGATGGGAGAACCGGCGGGACTGTTTGTTGATATATGGGAGTTATGGCAACAGAAAACCGGCTATCCCATTCGGTTCCATATGGCTGACGGGCTGGATAATCAGGATGCCTTAAAGGAAGGGCGTCTGGATGTTGTCGGTGATATGTCATCGCTGAAAGAGCGTAGTGACAGCTGGCAATATTCACAGCCTTTTTATGTGATGGTATCCAGCCTGTTCCAGCTCCAGTCACGAGGACCACTACAAGGACTGAGTGAACTGGATAATATGGTTGTAGGAGTTGTCAGTGGTAACTCTTCAGATGTTTTGATACGGCACTGGATGCCTGAGATCGATATTCGCCAGTTCAGCAATCGTGATGACTTGTTGCGTGGTTTGCTGGGTGATGAGGTGCAGGGAATTCTGGCAGAGCCAGTAGCCATTTCCAACCTATTAAGCCGCCGGGGGTTGATTGGCGACGTTTCACAGAGTGACAGTATTCTGGTGCGTTCCTATATTGCAGCAGCAATGGAAGGTGATCGCAGTAAAAGACTGCTGCCGGTTATTAATGATGGCTTTAATGCCATCAGTCAGGGCGAACTGACGCGACTGGAAGAGCGTTGGGTTTTTGACCCCGTCAACCGCTACTACGGTCAGCAAAATATGCAAATCAAGCTGACACCGGGAGAGCGGCGCTGGCTTGAAGATCATCCGGTTCTGCGCATGATGCCACTGCGTAATATGCCGCCAATGGAATTTATGGCTCAGGATGGTTCAATGGCTGGCGTGAGTGCTGATTATGTTCGGTTTATTGAAGATAAGCTCGGTATTCAGTTTACCCTCGACTGGGCTTCTGCCAGCTCTGAAGCCAAAATGGCTATTCATCAGGGGCAAACAGAAGTATTGCCTCTGGCTTACATGAGTGAAGAGCAAAGTCACCTGATGGACTTCACGCTTCCTTATATGGAAGTGCCTAATGTCGTCATTACCCGCGAAACAGAAGATTCTATTGATGTTCTGAACGATCTGTCTGGGAAGAAAGTGACCGTCGTTTCTGATACGCCGGTTACCAGTTACCTCGTTAGCCGGTTCAAAGATATTAATTTTCTCGTCACCGATGAGCCGGGGCAGGCACTGCAACAGGTCGCGCTGGGTCAGGCGGATGCTACGATTATGGATCTGGCATCCGCCAGCTATCTGATTGAGCGGGCCAAAATCACTAACCTGCGGATGGCGATGGAACTGGATTTTGTCAGTCCGTTACGACTAGGTGTCCGAAAGGGACAGCCGGAACTGGTTTCATTACTGAATAAAGCGATTGAGAGCATTAGCGCAGAAGAACGCCGGGCCATAGAACAAAAATGGATGCTGATTGAGCTGGGCGCCTGGGTTCCGCGTAAAGAGTTAACGATAGGCCTTATCTCGCTATTGTTTCTGCTGATTCTGATCATTTACTGGAATCGTCGTTTATCTCGGGAGATTTCCCGTCGGGAGCAGGTTGAAGCAGCACTTAGACTACGGGCTCAGGCCGACCGGTTGCTTAGCCGTGTTACAAGACAGTTTATGGATACCCCGCTGGATGAAGCTATCAAACATGCGCTTGAGGCTGTTGCGATGTTTATGCAGGGTGACCGGATGTATGTCCTGCAATTTCCCCCGGATGGACGTATAAAGCTGGCGCAGCAGTGGAGTCGTAATGGCAAGCTGGTCCCGGCTGAGGATATTCGCCACCTGAGTTCTTTGAGGGGGAGCCCTTTGGGGAGAGAGCCCCTGCATGGGCGTACCTGCCAGATTCGCCGTGTAGAACTGGATGAAATTGAAGGTAATGAACTCTGCCAGTTGATGGATATCGTTGGTGTGGGTGCTGTGTTGCATGTGCCAATGATGTTGGCGGGATCAGCCGTCGGCTGTATTGCTCAAATGTCGAAAAGATCTGACCGTATCTGGTCAGCTGATGACATTGTGTTGCTGCGACGGGTAGGTGAACTGATTGCTATTGCCCGGGCCCGAAAGCAGGCTGAAGATGCTCTGAGAGCGAGTGAAGAACGTTACCAGCTGGCAATGGAAGCAACAACCGATGGTCTCTGGGACTGGGATCTTGATAGCAGGAAAATGTACCTTAGTCCCCGGTATCAGCAGATTCTTGGGTATAAACCGGACCATCAAATGGGTTCTTTCTCAAACTGGCGTCGTTTAATTCATGAAGAAGATAAGGAACGGGTTAGTGCCTTCCTGCATGAACAGTCAGAGAACAGTGATGAACCTTATCAGGTGGAATTCCGGCTGAAACGTGAAAATGGTGGTTTTGCTACTGTCCAGACTAAAGGAAAGGTGGTGATCCGTCATAGTGACGGTCGTCCCTTGCGGGTTATTGGCACCATGGCTGATATTACCCGGGAGCGTGAGTGGGAGCGGGAACTGGCCATGTCACGCTTTTCACTGGATCATGCCGCCGATCTTATCCTGTGGTGCCGTCAGGATGGCCGATTTAAGTATTTCAACAAAGCATTGTGTGAGCTGCTGGGGTATACCCCGGACGCATTACAAAAACGCCAGGTGACTGATATATGGCCTGAATATGATGCGACCGGATGGAAAAAATTCTGGCAGCAGCTTACCGAAGAGCAGGTAATGACACTTGAAACCATGCACCGGACATGCAGTGGTGAAACTTACCCGGTTGAGTTGACCGCCAGCTATATGGAGTACGAAGGTGAGGGTTTTGTGGTCGCTTTTGGTCGTAATATTCGTGATCGTAAGCAAGCCGAGGAAGCGCTGCGTCAGGCTAAAGAGGCGGCTGATCAGGCTAATCGTGCCAAGAGTGAATTTCTGGCCAATATGAGCCATGAAATCAGGACGCCCATGAATGCCATTATTGGGATGAGCCATCTTGTGTTGCAAACCACGCTGGGGCAGCGACAAAGCGATTATGTCGGCAAAATTCGCAAGTCAGCCCATGCCTTGCTGGGTATTTTGAATGATATTCTGGACTTCTCCAAAATCGAAGCGGGTAAGCTGGATATGGAGACGGCAGAATTCAATCTGGATGATGCCTTTGAACACCTGTCCAACCTTGTGGGCGTGAAAGTCGTAGAGAAACAGCTTGAAATGCTGTTTGATATTGCACCGGATGTCCCGCGCCAGCTTATAGGTGACCCGTTGCGCATAGGTCAGGTATTGTTGAATCTGACGCATAATGCACTGAAATTCACTGAGCATGGTGAAGTTTGCGTCAGTGTAAGGCTGGTTGAACAGCAGGCTGATAACATAACGCTCCGTTTTAGTGTCACAGATACCGGTATTGGCATCAGAGCCGAGAAGCTGCCGATCCTGTTTGAAACATTTTCTCAGGTTGACAGCTCAACGACGCGTCGTTTTGGGGGAACCGGTCTTGGGCTGGCTATCTGCCAGCGGCTGGTGAAAATGATGGGTGGCGAAATCAGTGTGAGTTCGGAGCTGGGCAAAGGTAGTACCTTCACCTTCACAGCAGTACTTTCTCAACCTTCTTGTTATAAGCAGACGACGGTAACAGATAGCTTACCCGAAGGCTTAAAGCATATCCTGATTGTTGATGATAATGCTGCTGCATTGCAGCAGTTAGGATACCTGAGTCGCCAGTTAGGGTGTAAGCCCAGTCTGGCATCATCCGGTCAGGCTGTGGAAAAACTGATTAGAGATAATCATGAGATTCCCGATGTCGTAATGCTTGACGGTACTTTAGCTCATGATGATGTTGCGGAATTAAAGCAGAAGCTGCAGGCTTTCTATTCCCGCAGTAATACTTGTCCGCGTTTCATTTTGATGACCGTCAGTGGACTGGATAGTGAGGTTACATTGTCGTCTGCTGGTTTTGATGCCTTGCTGATTAAGCCGGTACTCATGCGCGGGATGCTACGTGCGCTGCATACAGCCTGTAGTGCAGATCCGGTTAAGCAGTTCACCCCTGAAGAGCAAAAACAGAGTGAAGACGAAAGTCTGCCGTGTGCCCGTGTGCTGCTGGTAGAAGATAATGATGTCAATCAGCAGGTTGCCAGTGGACTGCTGGAGGCAATGGGGGTGAGTGTTACTGTGGCAGATAATGGTCAACAGGCGCTCGATATATTGAAGCTTGAAACCTTCGATCTGGTCTTTATGGATATTCAAATGCCCGTGATGGATGGACATGAGGCGACCAGAAAACTGCGGGAAGTATCTTCATTACGAGATCTGCCTGTCATTGCCATGACGGCGCATGCCATGAGTGGAGACAGAGAAAAATCACTGGAGGCTGGAATGAACGATCATATAACCAAGCCTCTTGATCCTGAACAACTGAAAACCGTATTGCATACCTGGCTGCGGGACAGTCGTGTCTGTAATCTTGATCAGAAGCCTGTAGTAAAGGATCTGCCTGAAATCAGCGGTCTCGATACTGCTGCGGGACTGGCTCGGTTATTAGGTGATCGTGAGCGCTACAGACAAGTGCTTCAGCAGTACGCTCGAGATCATCGCCGGCGTTTAGAATGGTTGCAGAAACACCCGGAAGATGTGATGGGCTTGTTAGAAGAAGCGCATACCATAAAAGGAGCCTCGGCAACCGTTGGCGCCAGTGGTATTGCAGAGCTGGCCGCTCGTCTGGAGAAGCAGCCTGAGAATAAGGCATTGGTAGCCTCTCTCGAATGCGAGATGGCTCTTTTGCTTGATGTACTGGATAAGTGGTTGGTATCCGATACATCACTGGAGTCCTCAGAAACTGTGAATGCTGAACCACTGTCAGCCAAGAAACTGAATAGTTTACGTAGTGCACTGGCTGAAAGTGATGCAGAGGTTTTGACGCTGTTTGAATCTGCAGAACCGTGGCTTAAATCTACGGTTGGCAAAGCGCCAACACAAAGATTGCAGGCATTGATCGAAGATTATGACTTTGAAGATGCTTTGATATTGCTGGATAGTTGGGAAATTGAAGTTGCTCAGACTGTCTGAGCAACTTGGTTTTCGTTTGGCAGCGTTTAATCGCGCTGCAAATCAAGCTTTTGGTCTATCTCGTAGGGAAGCTGCAATACGGTAAGCTGCTGCCCTCCGGGGTTGCTGTAGACATTGTCATTTATAGCAGCCTCCTCTCTTATGACTGCCAGCAACTCCAACCCATTCTGTTGAAAGCCTGAAGTGATAGTCACAACTTCACCAATATGTTTACCCGCCTGATCATAAAGTTTATCACCCGTCGTAAGAGGCGAGTCTTCAGTTTGCAGCCGGAACAGGCGGCTTTTTAATTTCCCGAGATTTTGCATACGGGCCACGATTTCCTGCCCAGTATAGCAGCCCTTCTTAAAGCTGACACCACCGGTTGACTGTAAATTGAAATGCTGGGGAATATAAAGTTCGTGAGTGTCCGACGTAACTTCAGCGTAACCTGCCTGAATATTTAACAGTTCCCAGTATGAAGGTGTCGTAACAGTCAGCAGGCTGGAGAATTGCTCCCAGACTTTCTCCAGTTCATCTGTATGGATCCAGAGTTCAAATCGTGGTGTAGCATCAGACAGGCGGATAACAAATCCCAGCTCATTATGAGTCAGGTTGTTGACTGCTTCTGGTAGCTTTAGTCCAAGCGATGATAAAACCGCTTCACTCTCAGAGCCAGCAATACCCAGGCAGGTGTACTTGCTGGTGAGCAGTGACATCTCACTTTTGAAAAAAGCACAGTATTTCTTTAGGTGCTCGTACAGCGTTTGCCCTTGGTTAGCCGGCAGGCTCAACCAGTATTCGTCAGCAGAAAAAAACAGCCGGAAGCTTGCTATCATACGACCTTTCGGATTGCAGCAAGCGCCTATGCGGCTGGTGGCATCAGTCAGTTTTTCAACATTACAAGTAAGCTGTCCCTGAAGGAATCGACTGCTATCAGATCCGGCGATATTGACGAGGCATCTGTCAGGCAAAGGTGTCAATGTTCCCGGCTCTGATGCGCTTAGCTCATGGTTCTGAGTGGGGGAAACACTGCTAATGAGGTTATCGAATAAAGAGGAAACTGAGTCGTTGGCTTGCATAATATATTCCGGAGGCAGCCGGGTTGGAGCTGCCTTTACAGCAATAGGTCGTTGGTATTATGAGCCACATAATAAACCAAAAACAGTATGTGGCTAGTCTGGAAGGGTTGTAGCGGAAAATAAACGGGTTGCCGGGGTTAGTTATTGGTACCCGTTGCCAGTGGTGTTTCGGTCGAAGGGACTTCGATAGTGATATCGGAGCTGGCACGACAGCAACATGGCAGAATGCGTCCCTCTGAGACAAAAGCAACAGGGTCTTCGGTGTATTCGATATCACCGTCGATCAGCCGCACCTGACAGGAGCCACAAAACCCCTGACGGCACTGGTACTCCACTTCAATATCCTGCGCCTCCAGCGCTTCCAGCAATGTTTGCTCCTTGCGGGGAATGAAGGTCAAACCTTCCGCAACTTTAACTATATGAGCCATGGCCTTGATCCCTCATTGTGCTTGGTTATTCAGCCCGCCTGAGCGGGGAGCGGCAGGCTGAAACATTCAGGCCGGGGAAAACTGCTTACAGCGAAAAATCGCTGAAATCACCGGTATCTACATCGCTGTCAATCTGGTTAACCAGATAAGAGCTGATTTCTACTTCCTGCGGAGCAACCTGAACGTTGTCGCTGACCAGCCAGCTGTTCATCCAGGGCAGGGGGTTCTGGCGCACCTTGAAAGGCATATCAAACCCGATCGCCTGCATCCGCTGATTGGTAATGTATTCAACGTACTGGCTCAGAATATCCTTGTTGAGCCCGATCATGGAGCCATCTTTAAACAGGTAGTCGGCCCACTCTTTTTCCTGCTCTGCCGCTGCAAGGAAAATAGCTTCAGCCTCCGGCTTCAGTTCGAGGGCAATTTCTGCCATTTCCGGGTCATCCTTACCTTCTGCCATCAGCTGCAGCATATGCTGGGTTCCGGTCAGGTGCAGGGCTTCGTCTCTGGCAATCAGTTTGATGACCTTGGCATTACCTTCCATGGTGCCGCGTTCTGCAAAAGCAAAGCTGCAGGCGAAACTGACATAGAAACGGATAGCTTCCAGTACGTTAACAGACATCAGTGTCAGGTACAGTTTGCGCTTCAGTTGTCGTTTGGAGACTTCAATGGTTTGACCATTAACGGTATGGGTGCCCTCTCCCAGTTGCTGATAGAGGCTGACGGCTTCAATCAGTTCGTCGTAATGACATGTGATCGCTGTTGCGCGGCTGGTAATGGCTTCATTGGTGACAATATCATCAAATACGACAGCCGGTTCGGGAACTACATTCCGCATAATATGGGTATAAGAGCGGGAATGAATGGTTTCACTGAAAGCCCAGGTTTCGATCCAGGTTTCCAGCTCCGGAAGTGAGACAATGGGTAACAGGGCAACATTAGGAGAGCGCCCCTGTACTGAGTCCAGCAGTGTCTGGTATTTCAGATTGCTCAGGAATATATGGCGTTCATGTTCCGGCAGGTGCATGAAGTCTTTGCGGTCGTTCGACAGGTCAATTTCTTCCGGACGCCAGAAAAACGACAGCTGTTTCTCGATCAGCTTCTCGAAAATATTGTATTTCTGAATATCATAACGGGACACGTTAACGCTTTGGCCGAAGAACATCGGCTCCTGCGTCGCATCAAAACTGTTCTGGTTAAATGTGGTATATGCCATTGCGCGCCAAGCATTCATCAGTTGATTGTCTGTTTCCCCGAAGTGCGCCAGCCTGACTGGGGCTGGCGCCGGGCAGTGAGCAAGTGCCGGTTTTTTCTGTGAAGCCCCGGCAGTCTGCTGCTAGATCTTGCATGCGCCGCCTGCGCAGCCGTCATCAAGATCCTCTTGCTTATCCTCGGCACCGTCACGGGTGTTGTGGTAATACAGTGTTTTGATACCCAGGCGGTAGGCTGTCAGCAAATCCTTCAGCATCAGCTTCATGGGAACCTTGCCACCTTCAAAGCGGGACGGATCGTAACTGGTGTTGGCGGAAATGGTCTGGTCAACAAATTTCTGCATAATGGCGACCAGTTGCAGATAGCCATTGTTGTCCGGAATCTGCCACAGCAGTTCATAGTTATCGCGCAGCTGTTCATACTGGGGAACAACCTGCTTCAGAATGCCATCTTTACTGGCTTTCACACTGATATAGCCGCGAGGAGGTTCGATACCGTTGGTTGCATTGGAAATCTGGGAGGATGTTTCCGATGGCATCAATGCTGTCAGTGTTGAGTTGCGCAGGCCGTGAGTTTTGATAGTTTCCCGCAGGCCTTCCCAGTCCAGTTGCAGTGATGCCTGACAAATTTCATCAATTTCCCGCTTATAGGTATCAATGGGCAGAATGCCCTGACTGTAAGTGGTTTCGTTGAATTTAGGGCAGGCACCTTTTTCCTTTGCCAGTGTACTGGATGCTTTCAACAGGAAGTACTGGATAGCTTCA
The DNA here is from genome assembly GCA_965261725.1 of Endozoicomonadaceae bacterium. Lineage (GTDB taxonomy): Bacteria > Pseudomonadota > Gammaproteobacteria > Pseudomonadales > Endozoicomonadaceae > CANDOC01. The sequence goes on from CBDHDU010000031.1 coordinate 442,700, forward strand.
AAGGTTTGATGTGTCAGACTGTTTGCGGAACCATCGGAGTACTTCACACCATTCTGGGCGAGATAGTTGGCATAATTTATGATGCCTACGCCAAGCGGACGGCGGCCCATGGTGGAGTTGTGAGCTGCAACGATCGGGTAATCCTGATAATCGAGCAAACTGTCCAGCGCCCGGACAATCAGATCTGACAGTTCTTCTAGTTCATCCAGTGATTTCAGCGTGCCCAGATTAAAGGCTGCCAGTGTGCACAGGGCAATTTCGCCCTCAGGGTCGTTGAAGTCATTCAGAGGCTTGGTCGGTAGTGCGATTTCCAGGCACAAGTTACTTTGGCGCACCGGTGCGACTTTCGGATCAAATGGACTGTGGGTATTACAGTGATCCACGTTTTGCAGATAGATGCGCCCGGTGCTGGCTCTTTCCTGGGCAAATAGTGAGAACAGCTCAACAGCTTTCAGTGTTTTTTTGCGGATGGAAGTATCTTGCTCGTACTTGATGTAAAGCGCGTCAAATTTTTCCTGATCTTCGAAGAAAGCATCGTACAGACCCGGCACATCACTGGGAGAAAACAGGGTGATGTTACCGCCTTCGATTAGACGACGGTACATCAGGCGATTGAACTGAACGCCGTAATCCAGATGACGCACCCGGTTTTCTTCAACACCCCGGTTGTTTTTCAGTACCAGCAGGTTTTCAACTTCATAGTGCCACAGTGGGTAGAACAGTGTCGCAGCTCCACCGCGCACGCCACCCTGAGAGCAGGATTTTACAGCGGTCTGGAAGTGCTTATAAAACGGAATGCAGCCGGTATGGAAGGCTTCACCGTCCCGAATCGGACTGCCGATGGCGCGAATGCGCCCGGCATTAATACCAATCCCGGCACGCTGGCTGACATATTTGACGATGGAGCTGGAGGTTGCATTGATCGAATCCAGAGAATCGCCGCACTCAATCAGCACGCAGGAACTGAACTGACGGGTTGGTGTGCGCACCCCGGCCATAATCGGCGTTGGCAACGACAGGCGAAATGTAGAGACGGCATCATAAAACCGTTTCACATAATCCATGCGCGTATCACGGGGATATCCGGAAAACAGGCAGGCACCGATCAGCATGTAAAGAAACTGCGGACTTTCAAAATATTCGCCGGTCACCCGGTTCTGCACCAGATATTTGCCTTCAAGCTGCTTAACGGCGGCATAACTGAAGTCCATGTCACGGCTGTGATCAAGAAAGCCGTTCATGGCTTCAAACTCGGCTTCTGAGTAATCACTCAGAAGATGTTGATCATATTTCTGCTGCTCCACCATCTGTACCACGTGCTGATAAAGCTGAGGTGGTTCAAACTGGTTGTAGGCTTTCTTGCGCAAATGGAAAATGGCCAGTCGGGCAGCGAGGTACTGATAATCGGGGGAGGCTTCAGAAATCAGATCGGCGGCTGACTTGATCAGCGTTTCGTGAATATCGGTGGACTTGATGCCATCGTAGAACTGGATGTGCGATTTCAGTTCTACCTCGGAGACAGAAACATTCTCAAGGCCGTCAGCGGCCCACATTACTACACGATGAATTTTTTCTAGATCCAGTGGTTCCTTGTCGCCGTTGCGCTTGGTGACCTGAATATTCTTGTTCATGAATTCTCCGTTAACCATCCCGGCGCTGTTTTCTGGCAGCAGGCAGCTCCAGATCGTACCCGGGTCACGATTCCGATACCGTTAAATTGGGGGTGACCAGCGAGAGGTTACGCGTCTGGTCGGGTAGGCAAGTACGGGTCAACAGCTCCATGTCGATCCTTCATCCGGTTAGTGATGCAGACGACCGGCCATGATGCAATACCATAGTCCCTGATATTGTGATGGCTGCTGCTGAAACCACTATATGTGGTGTACTTTGAATCTATAAACACAAGATAATGCGGTATTGCTCTGTGCGCAACCCTTGCGAAAGTGGTCATTCTTGTGTAGACGAAGGGTTTTAAAAGCGGTTGTAAGTGGTCGCAAACCTGAAGTTGCAATGGTTAGCTGGCAGAAAAAAATGCAACTGTTTTGTCGGGAGGAGAATATAAATAAATTATCACATCATTATTTATATAAGCTTTTTTCTATTAAAGATTTTCGGCCAAATAGCGGGTGCTCCCGGGAAACTGTCATGAACCGTAATTCCAGGGGAATTATTGACCTGAGTACAGGGTCTTAAGTAAATGCAATGGTTCAGCACCGTCAGGACTGGTAGAGTACGCACTCGATTGGGTGTACCCACTTAGGTCGACAGGACCTGACTTACACCAACGCTATTGTATTGCAGATGTATGAACCCCCAGAAACAGGACACTATTGTGGCAGAACCAGCCGAAAACGGCCGAATTCTGATCATCGAGGACGATGAGCGACTGGCCAATCTTACCCGGGAATACCTTGAAAACAACGGTATGTCTGTTGAGGTTGAAGGTGACGGAGGCAAGGCCGTTGAACGAATTTTGCGTGAGCAACCCGATCTGGTGGTACTGGATCTGATGTTGCCCAACGAAGATGGTGTGTCCATCTGTCGTCGGGTACGCCCGGACTTTCACGGCCCTATCCTGATGCTGACCGCCCGGACGGATGATCTGGATGAAGTATTGGGGCTGGAAATGGGTGCTGATGATTATGTAGCCAAACCAGTGCATCCACGGGTATTGCTCGCCCGTATCCGTGCGCTGTTGCGCCGGACTCAGGCAGATATTGAAAGCGTCAGCACCAAGGAATCAGCACGACTGGTCTTTGGTGGTCTGGTCGTTGACAGTGCTATGCGTGAAGCCTGGCTGGATGGCAAAAGTGTTGATCTGACCAGCGCTGAATTTGATCTGCTGTGGTTGCTGTGCAGTAATGCCGGACGGGTTCTGAGCCGTGAAGAAATTTTCTCCCAGCTGCGGGGCATTGAATATGATGGTCAGGATCGTTCCATCGATGTCCGGGTATCCCGTATCCGTCCGAAAATTGGTGATGACCCCATGCACCCGCGACTGATTAAAACAGTACGCAGCAAAGGCTATCTGTTTGTCCGTGACTCCGCAGACTAAGTACCGGAGCCTTGTGTGAGCAGTGTTTTTCTTCGTATCTATGCCGGCCTGCTGTTTACGCTGGTACTGGTTTCGATCCTGTCGGGGCTTGGTATTACGATAATTAACAGTCACCGGATTGCTGAATACCAGGAACAAATGGTAGAGCCGCCGCTGATGATTGTCGCCAGTCAGTTGCGGGGAATGGATCAGCAGCAGCGCATCAAGTGGCAGACTCACTGGGGGGAAGAGCTGGGTATTGCTTTCCGTCAGGTCTCACCGGAAGAGAGTGCTTTAAGTCAGAGTGAGCAGCAGCAACTGGAAACCGGGCGCATGGTACTCCGGCATTCAGGTGAGCGCAGTGCCACAGTCTGGGTGCAACTGTCACCGGAAACATTACTGGAAGGGCAGGTAACATTCCTTTCCGAGCAGGTCTTCAGTGGAACCCTGAAACTGTTGCGGGAGCTGTTACAGGATGTGCTGCCTTCTCAGCGCGCTGAGACATTGCAGCAACTGGAAGATGACCTTTTCAGCTTCCCGGTGCAGCTGTTGTCTTCTTATCAGCTGGGTCTGTTGCCTTCACAGCAGGATGTATTGCAGAAAGGCTCGGTGATTCCAAAGCTTAATGAGAATGGGCGCTCAGTTACGTTGTATGGTGGTATGAGCGGTCAGCAGGTATTAAAGCTTGGCCCTTTGCCTTTGCTTGATCTTTATCCGATCAAGCTGCTGGTAACATTAGCGCTGTTTGTGCTGACATCCATCAGTGTCGCGATCTATATCCTGGTGCGTGGACTGGAACAGCGTCTGCGGAAGATGGAACGTGCGGCAACGCGTATTTCCCGGGGAGATCTTGAGGTCAGGGTTAACCTGCACGGGGAAGATTCCGTCGGACGACTGGCGATGGCCTTTAATGGTATGGCCAGCCATATTCAGCGCCTACTGAGTATTCAAAAGGAGATGATCAGGGCGGTATCCCATGAGCTGCGAACGCCGGTTGCGCGCTTACGCTTCGGTTTGGCAATGGTAGCTGATGCGGAAAGCCGGGAAGAGCTTGAACGTCAGCTGGATGGTATGGATAAGGATATTGAAGAGCTGGATAAGCTGGTTGATGAAATCCTGACCTATGCCAACCTTGAGCAGGGAGCGCCAACCATCCATTTCCGCCGGGCGGATGTTGACGAAATTGTCTCTCAGGTTGTTGAAGAGCATCGTCGTCAGCAGGACCGGATTGAAGTCGTTCATGTTCCCTGTCGTGCGCTGGAACCGAAACGCTGGGCTGATATTGAACAGCGCTACATGCACCGGGCTATTCAGAATCTGGTAGGCAATGCCTGCCGTTATGCTGATTCACGTATCGAAGTCAGATTTACGGTTAGTCAGGATACTTGTCGCGTCGATATAGATGACGATGGTCCGGGTATTCCTGAAGAGCACTGGGATCGTATCTTTACGCCGTTTGCCAGACTGGATGACAGTCGTACCCGCGCATCGGGTGGTTACGGTCTGGGCTTGTCCATCGTACGTCGCATTATGCTCTGGCATAACGGCAGGGCTTTGGTTGGTCAGAGTAATCTGGGTGGTGCCCGCTTTAGTCTGGTATGGCCGCGTCGCCAGCGCTAATCGCTGACGATAGATTTCATTTTCCGGTGTTATTTTTATGGAAGGGTATGTCCTGTTTCAGAGGGCATGCCCTTTTCTTTTATTGGTTATGTGCCTTTTAGTTCTTTGTTTGTTTGGCTAAGTGTTGTGTAGTGGCTTTTTTTCTGCTGATCAAACACAACATTCATTCTTTATTTTTGCCTCGTCAGCAAAATCTGTGGGTAGTTTCTGGTTCAGGCAGCTTGCCAAGCGCATGATATAAAGCAATTTCTGCACATTTATAGGTTCTGAATCCATACGATTTTCTCGTAGTGAGTTTTATCTTGGTATTCAGCCCCTCAACAATTCCGCTGGAAAATGCCTTTTTTGCCCTGAACCAGTTCAGGATAAGCGGCTTATGTCGCCGAACAGTTTTAGCCACTTTCTTCATTGGCTCTATCTTTGATCGCATGACTCTTGTGCACCACCGATCCAGATACTTTCCTGCCCAGTGTGGTGAAATGTAGTCCCAGAAAACCTGGAACTCTTCTCTGAGCAGGTAACCCCTGACACTTTTCAGGTTGTACTGGAGCACTGTGTTTAGCTTGATCTCTTCTTTCTCGGTCAGGTTCTCTTTTCTCTTGAGTAGGCACCAGCGAGTTTTTTTCAGAACAGGTTCATATCCGGCTGCCTGAAGCTGTTTGTGCTCTGAGGCTCTGACTTCATCAATGGCCTTGTTCAGCATGGCAACAATATGGAAACGATCCAGAATATGCAGCGCCTGGCTGGCATACTCCGCAATCGCTTTCACGTAGGGCTGCCACATGTCAGAGCAGACATACTTCAACTGCTGGCTTCTCTGTGCACCAAAGAATGAGAAGAAACTGCGAATGGTGGCTTCGGTTCGCTCCTGTCCAACCCACAACAGTCGTGTGTTGTCACGGTCGATCTGGTAAACCACAGTCAGGTATTTATGGCCTGTTTGATACGCCACCTCATCCACACCAATGGCCTTGATATTGTCGAGAGGGCGATGTGCTTTGCCCCATTCAACCACATACTCAACAGCATGAAAGACCTTCTCCCATGAGGTATTGAAAATGCAGGCCACCTCTTTCCACGAGAGCTTTCGGGCCCAGTTTGCCAAAAACTGCATGTAGACTTTGGTAAGTTCTTTCTTGCCATCCGCCCATGGAACCTGTTCAACCTTTACGCCACATGTCTTGCATTCAACCCGACGCATTCTGTAGAGCAGAAAAACCCTGATGCCCCAGAGGGGAACGAATTCGAAGCGACGCTCAGCAAGGCGGTCATAGCCCGGAGCAGCTTTTTTGCATCCTGAGCAGATAGCATGACTGTTCTTCCGTGGAGCCACAGTCACATTGAATACTTCAGAGCCCTGGTAGAAGCCGAGTTTTACATCCTGATAAACAAAAGACTTGAGTTTATGAACTTTATTGAGGATAGTTTTTATCAGCATCAGCGCGCTTCTTGTTCTTTTTTGTCTGCAAACAAAAAAATTACCAGAAGTCAGCCGCTGGTGCTTCTACCCTCAAAATTCGTTTCTGTTTACCCACAGATATGCCTGAAGAGCCTTATTTTTGATGTGGATCAAGTGGGGTTGAGTTTATTTGCTTGGATGCAAATTTAACCAAAAATTTCAAGAGGTCATATTTCATCTTTTTTCTGTTGTGAATGTGCAGTTAAAAGATTCTTTCTTTCGTCTTTTGTGTCATATATCGTGTAATTGAGGGTATCTTTTCGGTTGTGCGCTGGTTGGTTCTGCCAAAAAGGCAGTGGTTCGACATTTCTACGGACTTTCAATATAGTGAAATTCGCTAACACGTCGGCTTCTCAGAGATAAAGCACGGAAGTGACGTTGAATGCAATAAAGTCACTGCTAACCAGATGTTTGCCTCTATCTGTGTCTATCGTGACCTCCATTTTGAGCCCTGCTTGAGTGTACCTGAAGGCTTTTCACTCAAACTGCATTTTTTGGGTTTCAAGACAAAACGCCATTTAGAACACAATAAACACGACTATAAGGAGCCATGCTGTATGCGTAAGCTAATGACCCCTTTGTGCGCGGCTGTTTCTTTCGCCACCGCTCTCACTCTTTCTGGTGCTGCTCAGGCTGCATCAACAACCACCCACGTATCGATTGGTACCGGTGGTGTGACCGGTGTCTACTATCCGACCGGTAGTGCAATGTGCACACTGGTTAACCGGGGTACCAAAAAGCACGGCATTCGTTGCTCTGTTGAAGCAACCGGCGGCTCTGTCTACAACATCAATACCATTCGTGCCGGCGAGCTGGATCTGGGGGTTGCTCAGTCTGACCAGCAATACAATGCCTGGAATGGTCAGGGTGCTTTTGAAAAAGCCGGTGAATATAAAGAGCTGCGCTCTGTTTTCTCTGTATACACAGAGGCATTTACTGTTGTTGCCCGTAAAGATGCCAATATCAAAACCTTTGATGACCTGAAAGGTAAGCGCGTCAACGTAGGTAATCCGGGTTCCGGTCAGCGTGCCACCATCGAAGCTGTTATGAGTGAGAAAGGCTGGACCATGGATGCGTTCAAGCTGGTGTCCGAGCTGAAGGCCGCTGAGCAGGCACAGGCCCTGTGTGATAACAAGATTGATGCCATGGTGTACTTTGCCGGTCATCCGAATGGTGCGATTCAGGAAGCAACAACATCCTGTGATGCCAACATTGTTGCTGTAGACGACAATGCAACCCGTAATATGGTTGCTGAAAAATCTTACATGGTTTCCTACAACGTACCTGCAGGTATGTATAAAGGGAATGATGGTGACACGCCAACGCTCGGAGCCAAGGCAACGTTTGTTGCTTCTGCCAATGCTGATGATGAGAGTATCTATCAGCTGACCAAAGCTGTTTTTGAAAACTTCGATCGTTTCAAGCGTCTGCACCCGGCATTTTCTACCCTGAAACCGGCTGACATGGTTGCTGATGGCAATACCGCTCCGCTGCACCCTGGTGCTGCGCGTTATTTCCGTGAAGCTGGTTTGCTGAAATAAGCACAGCCCCTGGTATCGATAATGATACTTTCAAAAAAATGCTGCAGCAGCCCAGAAGGATATGTGTTCTTCCGGGTTGCTGTTATTGCGTTGTTTAACTTTTACCGTCGAAAAATCAACATTGCCTGAGCAGTCCATGTGAACAACTTATGTGAGCAATGTTGAATTTATTTTTCTCACAGCTTTCAGCCTGATGAGGTTTGGCAATAGGACTTAATGCGGTAATACCTGATATACGGCAATTTCTGCCACCGACCTTTTTCAGCCTGCAGTTGCTGCCGTGGCGCGAGTGGTCGGTTTAAAATGGAAGAGTTTATAGGTAATGCAAAATATTCACTTACAGAAAGATCAGGGAGCATCCAGTCAGCCTGATCAGGACGCAGTACAGGCGATGATGCTTGACGCTGACTCGGGAGCGCGCCATCCCCGTGGTGCGACAGGCAAACTGATTGCCGGTATTGCGATTGTTTGGTCTCTGTTCCAGTTGTGGTATGCGTCACCACTGCCTTTTGCACTTAATTTTGGCATTCTGAACGATACTCAGGCTCGTGCTATTCATCTGGCATTTGCCGTTTTTCTTGCTTACACAGCGTTTCCGACACTTAAATCATCCCCCCGTGATTACGTGCCGGTACAGGACTGGCTGTTCGCTGCAGTGGCGGCATTTTCTGCCAGCTATCTGTTCACTTTCTACAGTGAATTGGTGACCCGTCCGGGAGCACCGGTAATGCTGGATGTTGTGACTGCCAGTGTGGGCATGCTGCTGCTATTGGAAGGTACCCGTCGTGCATTGGGTCCGCCGCTGATGATTGTTGCCAGTGTTTTTCTGGTTTATGTTTTTGCCGGTCCTTATATGCCGGAAGTTATCTCTCACCGGGGCGCTTCACTGTCAAAGGCTGCCAGTCATCTGTGGTTAACGACAGAAGGCGTGTTTGGTATTGCGCTGGGTGTTTCAACCAGCTTTGTTTTTCTGTTTGTCTTGTTTGGTGCTTTGCTGGAACGTGCCGGTGCCGGTAACTACTTTATCAAGATGGCATTTGCCATGTTGGGTCATTACCGTGGCGGTCCTGCGAAAGCGGCAGTATTAGCTTCCGGTATGACCGGTCTGATCTCCGGCTCTTCCATTGCCAACGTGGTAACCACCGGAACATTTACCATCCCGCTGATGAAACGGATGGGCTTCCCCGCACACAAAGCGGGAGCTGTTGAGGTTGCATCCAGCTGTTACGGGCAGATTATGCCACCGATTATGGGTGCGGCGGCGTTCCTGATGGTGGAATATGTGGGTATTCCTTATGTGGAAGTAATCAAGCATGCTTTTGTACCTGCAGTTGCTGCTTATATTACCTTCCTGTACATCATTCATCTGGAAGCACTGAAAGCGAATCTGCAAGGTCTGCCAAGAAGCGGTGTGCTGGCGCCCTGGAAGCAACGTTTGCTACGTAGCGGTATCACGATTTCCAGCCTGCTGATTCTAGCCGGTGTTCTTTATTATGCGCTGACATTTATCAAAGCCATGGCCGGAGAAGCGGCTACCGCTGTTATTGGTATTGGCTTGTTGGTGGTTTATGTCGGTTTGATTGCCTTTTCTTCCCGTTACCCGGATCTGGAAATTGATGATCCGAATAACCCGGTTGAAAAGCTGCCGGAGCTTGGTCCTACCGTTAAATCCGGGCTGCATTTTCTGTTGCCGGTAGCCGTACTGATCTGGTGTCTGATGGTTGAACGTCTGTCACCGGGACTGTCTGCATTTTATGCGACAGCTTTCATGATGTTTATTCTGGTTACCCAGAAATCACTGTTCGGTTATTTCCGTAAAACCGGTAGTGCACTTGATGGTGTTAAGGAAGGTTTTGCTGATCTTGTGGAAGGTCTGGAACCGGTGGCAGAAACATGATTGGCATTGGTGTGGCAACTGCCGCAGCAGGTGTTGTTGTCGGTGCTGTGACGCTGACAGGACTTGGTCCGGTCATGACTGCCTTTGTTGAATGGCTGGCGGGCGGTAGCCTGATTGCCATGTTGCTGCTGATTGCCTTTATCAGTCTGATTCTGGGTATGGGGCTGCCGACAACGGCTAACTATATTGTGGTATCCAGCCTGATGGCTCCGGTTGTAATCGAGCTGGGGGCGCAGCATGGTCTGGTTGTACCACTGATTGCCGTACACCTTTATGTGTTCTATTTCGGCATTATGGCGGATATTACTCCACCGGTTGGTCTGGCTGCGTTTGCAGCTTCTGCTATCTCCGGTGCTGATCCGATTAAAACCGGTGTGCAAGCCTTTGGTTATGCGATGCTGACCGCAGTGCTGCCACTGATGTTTATCTTTAATACCGACATCATTCTGGTAGGCATTGACAGCTTGTGGCATGCCGGTTTGATTTTTGCCATTACGCTGATGGCTATGTGTCTGTTTGCCGCAGGTGTTCAGGGCTATTTTGTTTTCAGCAATACCCGCTTTGAGTCACTGTTGCTGATTCTTGTCGCCTTTACGTTAGTGCGACCCGATTTCTGGTTGAATAAAGTAGAAGAGCCGTTTGAAGTCTTCAGTGGTAACCAGCTAATTGAAGTCGCAGCAGAGCTGCCGGAAAATGCTGAATTGCGTTTAATTGTTGGTAGTGAAGACTTCGAAGGTAACTGGAAGGAAAGCGTCGTTCAGTTACCACTGGCGGGTGCTGGTGATGGTGAGCAGCGGGTTGCTGACGCCGGTCTGATGCTTTACGAAGATGAAGGTCGTACCTTGGTTGATATGGTGACCTTCGGCAGCGCAGCCGCAAAAGCCGGGCTGGACTTTGATCAGCAGATTGTTGCGGTACAGTTACCCAATCAGCGAATGGTTGCTGAATGGTTTTATATTCCGGCCTTTATGCTGGTAGGACTGGTGGTGCTGATGCAACGTACCCGCCGTCGGCAGACTGTGAAAGGAGCCGAGCTGGCTTGATGCAAACTTTATTATAGCGTGAGCAAATCACCGGTCATGGTGTGGCCGGTGACTGTTCTTCTATGTTTTCTTTTTGTCGCTTTTCTGGTTTCGCTGGTCTGATTCCACTGAGGCTGGAAAAGCAAACATCCTTGGCGATCCCCAGAAAATCTTTCATAAACGGCATCTCCAACTGATCATCTCTGACCGCTGCATAAAGCGTGCTCCACACGCCTTCTTCCCCAAGCGGCAATGCCCGTATAAACCGTTTGTCGATATATTCAGCCAGCGCCCAGTTAGGTAGGGAGCATGCACCTCGGCCGCTGGCGACCAGTTGCAGCATCATCACGGTCAATTCAGCAGTACGTACTGCCGCAGGTTCAATGCCTATTGGGTCAAGAAACAGGGCAAAAATATCCAACCGGTTATGTTCTACCGGGTAAGTGATCAGTGTTTCCGTAGCTATATCCTGAGCGTTGACATATTTTGCCGCTGCCAGAGGGTGGCGATGAGATAGTGCCAGCAGCACTTCATAAGAAAATAAAGGGATATAAGTCACACCGGGTAATTTTTGCGGATCAGATGTAACCACCAGATCCAGGTCTCCCCGAGCCAGTGCAGGTAACGGCGCAAAGCTGAAACCGCTTGCCAGATCCATTTCTACATCCGGCCAATGGTCACGAAAACCATCAATCGCCGGCATCAGCCACTGAAAACAGCTATGGCACTCGATGGCGATATGCAACCGTCCCGTTTCCCCGTGTACCAGCCGCATCAGTTCCCGCTCTGTTTGCCGGAACTGTTCCAGCACTGAATCAGCCAGCGATAGTAATCGCTGACCGGCGGTGGTAAATCGCAGTGGGCGGGATTTACGAATAAACAGTGGCAGCCCAACCCGGTTTTCCAGCTCCTTCAGCTGATGAGAGAGTGCTGACTGGGTCAGATGCAGGCGTTCAGCTGCTTCAATCAGGCTGCCGGTCTCACGCAAAGTTGCCAGCGTATGGAGGTGTCTTCGCTCAATCATGAGAAATATTCATGTTCTGTATGAATTATATGAGTTTGATTCAAGTGTAAGGGTTTTCCACAATGCCTTCCATCGAGTCTGTGCTTTCAGTGTTTGATCAGGAACAGGTTGGGGAGTAACCAATGACAACAACGCATAATCTGGGTTTTCCGCGTATCGGTGCCCGCCGTGAATTAAAAAAAGCGGTAGAAGCCTATTGGGCAGGGGAGTTATCCGAGCCTCAATTGCTTGAAGCAGGTAAGCAGCTGCGTTTGAAACATTGGCAGCAACAGGCGGAAGCAGGTATTCAGTGGGTGCCTGTTGGTGATTTTGCCTGGTATGACACGATGCTGAATCTCAGCTGCATGTTGGGTGTTGTGCCGGAGCGCTTTGGTTTGCAGGCAGGGCAGGCGCCGGATATTGACTGTTATTTCCGTATGGCAAGAGGCCGTGCCCCATCCGGTAAGGCTGCCGCGGCCTCAGAAATGACCAAATGGTTTGATACCAATTACCATTACATCGTCCCAGAATTTGAAAGTCATCAGACGTTTGAATTGCATGCTGAGCCATTACTGGATCAGGTCAATGAAGCGCTGGCCGCAGGTCACCAGCCTAAAGTGATTTTACCAGGACCGCTGACTTATCTGTGGCTGGGTAAAGCACGTGATGAAGGGTTTAATAAACTTGAGTTGGTTGACGGGCTGGTAATCGCTTTCAGTGAATTACTGGAATCATTATCGCAGGCCGGTGTTGAATGGGTGCAGCTCGATGAGCCGGTGCTGGTACTTGATCTGCCGCAGGATTGGAAAGATGCCTGCGAATCGATTTATAACCGGCTGCAGTCCAGTCGCTGTAAAATAATGCTGGCGACGTATTTCGGGCATCTTGAAGATAATAAAACACTGGCGTGCAGTTTGCCTGTTGACGGTTTGCATATTGATCTGGTTCGTGCGCCGGAGCAATTGCAGCGGGTTCTTGATCAACTGTCTCCCTATAAAGTTTTATCTGTTGGTGTAGTCAACGGACGTAATATCTGGCGCAGTGACCTGCGAGCCATTTTGAATGATCTGCGTCCGGTGAAGGAAAGGTTAGGGGAGCGCCTGTGGTTAGCACCAAGCTGTTCACTGCTCCATGTTCCGGTTGATCTTACGCAGGAAAGTGAGCTGGATGACGAATTGAAAAGCTGGCTGGCTTTTGCTCAACAGAAAGTTGAAGAGATTGGTGCATTAGGACGGTTGCTGGATGGTGAGAAAGATCCGGCGCTTGAAGCAATGCTGGCTGCCAGTGATAAAGCGATTGCACAAAGGCAGGCATCCAGCAGGGTAAACAAAGCGCAGGTGCAAGAGCGGGTGAAGAACATGACTTCTGCAATGGCAGAGCGTCCGTCACCTTACGCAGAACGTGCAGAAAAACAGCAGGGCAAACTAAATCTACCGGCCTGGCCGACTACAACGATTGGTTCATTTCCCCAGACTCGTGATATTCGTAAGGCGCGCAGCGAGTTCCGGAAAGGTTCATTGCCTGAAAAAGACTATGTCGCTCGTATGAGGCAGGAAATTAATCAGGTGCTGGAAGAGCAGGAAGCATTGGGTCTGGATGTGCTGGTTCATGGTGAGCCGGAACGTAATGACATGGTCGAGTATTTTGGTGAGTTGTTGGAGGGCTTTGCTTTTACCCGTTTTGGTTGGGTGCAGAGTTACGGCTCCCGCTGTGTTAAACCACCGATTATATTTGGTGACATTGAGCGTACAGCGCCAATGACGGTTGAATGGTCTCGCTATGCTCAGAGCCAAACCAGTAAACCGGTCAAAGGTATGCTGACGGGTCCGGTAACCATTCTGTGCTGGTCTTTCCCGCGGGAAGATGTTGATCGCAAAGTTTCAGCCCAGCAGCTGGCACTGGCATTAAGGGATGAAGTGGCAGGCTTGGAGGAAGCAGGCATCGGGGTCATTCAAATTGATGAGCCTGCATTAAGGGAAGGTTTGCCGCTCAAAAAAGAACAGTGGCCACAGTATCTGGAGTGGGCGGTAAACAGCTTCAAAATTGCTGCGGGTGCCGCTAAGGATGAAACCCAGATTCACACCCATATGTGCTACAGCGAGTTCAATGACATTATTGAATTTATCGCCGCACTGGATGCGGATGTGATTACGATTGAAACATCACGCTCTGATATGGAGCTGCTGGATGCTTTCAAAGAATTTCAATACCCCAATGAAATCGGGCCGGGCGTTTATGATATTCACTCACCTAATGTGGCAGATGAAGGCTGGATGTATAACCTGTTGAAAAAAGCGGCACAGCGTATCCCGGCAGAACGTTTATGGGTGAACCCTGACTGCGGTTTGAAGACCAGAGGTTGGGAGGAAGTTCGGGCATCACTGAAAAGAATGGTGGAAGTTGCTACCCGGCTGCGGCTGGAGATGAACAATTGATTAATTGTTGATTAATGCTTGATTTTTAGCGCTATTTACTCATTTTGTAATCTTTTTGATGACAGTATTCTGAGCAAATTACCCTAATTCAAAGATGTTGCACCCTATGACAGGTTTTGCTCAGAAACTTAGCGCTCGTAAATGGTTACGCTCCAAATGGATGAAAGGCCTGCTGGCAACGGGGATTGTTTATTTCGGTGTAACAGGCCTTGATCTTGAAGATCGTATTTATGCTCAGATTCTGGAGCATACGACAGCTGCAGATGATAAGGTCGCATCGGTCTGGCTGCATGATTTTAAGGCTGATATCGATGGCGTGGAGCTGAAAGGTGTTGAAGATGATCTGTCGGGGCTGACATGGAACAAAGATACCAAAACTTTGTTTGCACCATTAAACGGCAATGACAAAGTTGTTGAAATTAGCCCGGATGGCGAAGTGTTACGCACCATCATCGTAAGAGGCTTTGGTGATATTGAAGCGATTACCTGGATCGGTGGAGACCATTATCTGCTGACTGAAGAGCGCACCATGGGGTTTATCAAGGTCGAGATTGATTCAGCAACAACAGAAGTCAATATTGAAGACAGTCACCGAGTCAGAATGGGACTTGATGCAGGCGATAACGTTGGTTTTGAAGGCGTTGCATGGGAACCTCAAAGCAAAGCCGCTTTTGTTGTAAAAGAGAAAGAGCCGATGATGCTCTACCGTTTTTACGGTATTGATGAGCTTGGTTTTGGAAAAGAAGTTAACCTGCACCGGGATGAGGTGTTTACTGCGGGTGCAACCAAGGTCAGTACGGATTTGTCAGGTCTGTTCTATGACGAATCTACCAAACACCTTTTAGTTCTTAGTGATGAGTCCAAGCTGGTAACAGAGCTCGATAATGAGGGGCAGGTTGTCAGCTATATGGAGCTGGAAAAAGGCTGGCACGGTTTAAGCATGGATATCCCTCAGGCAGAAGGGGTTGCTATGGATGACGATGGTAATCTTTATGTCGTGAGTGAGCCGAACCTGTTTTATCGCTTTTCAAAATCCACAGATCAGTCCTGATTCATAGATAGTGAGTCTTATTTGACTGTTGAGTCATATAAAGACTGCTTTGGATCATGTCAAACTGGGTGAGGTGACTTCTGAATATAGATGGTCACTTTGCCCAGGTCTTCAAAACCTCATCTAAACTGGAGCACCTTGTAGCTAAGAAGGTTTTGCTCGGTGTTGTCTCGTAAGCTTATGGTTTTGCTGAGTGGGCTTTTGTTCGTAATTACAGTACGGGCAGAACCCGCAGGCAAACAGTTCCGACCAGTTCCAGTTCCAGTTCCAGTTGCTGGTGAGCAGCCATGCCTCAGGATTGTTGTCCCTGAAAAAAGATCAAAAGATATCGTGCAGTCTTTGTCTGCAGGGCGGCGGTTGGGTAAATGGTTTGTTCGACAGTTACGTAAATCCCGAAATGTAGTATGTTGCTGCCTTTCTTCTTCAGTGAAAGGTGAGAGCAATAGCTCCCGTGAAAAGAAATCATTTCCAGAGCAGTATCGTACCCATCAAACGCTAAAAAGCTTTCGACAAAAAACTATTCAACAGCATTCATTCTTGTCATATCAGGGTTGTCGTACTGTCCCTTTTCATGCGAGTGATGGGCACATTACCTCTGAGCAAAGCTGTTATGCTGCAGCCGAGCAAGACCGACTAATACCTTTTGTTCAGCAGTCCCTTCAAGTATTGCCGAATGATATTCGCTCTGACAGAGATGATGACTCTGAGCTGAGTCTTTTTCTGCTTTATTTGAGTCAGATAGAAAGTCAGATGATGCGGCTGCATGAAACTCTGATTTTGGTACTTGATCACCGTTTGTTTCTGCAAACATCCGATGCTGTTATAAGAAAACGTTTTTGCGACTTTATGGCTCATTGGCGCCAGGAAAAAAAGCTGCACATGATTCTTGTCAGTGAAGAAAAAATCATGGCGAATCATTGGGAATATTTTGAAACTGAACTTATTCCTGAGCCAGACTTCCTTGTTGCGATGGTTCCGGATGGTTCATATATCAATATTCAGGCAAGTGCCGGGCGTTGTTTTCGTGAAGTGCTGGTCCCTGAGTTCTGTCGGCAACTGATGTCTGCAGGAAGCTTTGCTGTCAGAGATGACGGGTTCACGCTAACCGATTTTGTCGTCAATGCAACTGATTTTTCAAGCCAGCTTTGGGATGAAATGACCTCTTATGAGCTGCCGGGTTTTCCTTGTGATGTGAGGATTGATAATCGTGATTATCAGACGACCTTTTTACGGCAGTCCTACACTATTGGTTTTTGCCCTAAAGCCTCTTCCGGGTGGAATGAGGAACACCCATTCAGGTTGTCCAAAAAAGGCTTTATGACGTTACATCATGTGATGCGTAGTATGTATGGTGTTCTGGCGTCAATCGCTCCGACTTGCAATCCGGCGGTAGTGCTTTTTTCAACTGTTAAATCGTCTGCCAGTTTGCTGAAAGGGTTAGTCCCGGCAATGTCCCTGAAAGGAAAATCTGTAGTTTTGTTGGGTGCTGAAGACAGTAACCCTGAGTTTTTTTCCTCTCAAGGTGCGTGTTTCAAGATACGTATAGCAGGGGTTGTTGGTGCCCAGAATGTATGCTGTGAGCAGTATAAGAGCCAGAAACATATAGAGTTAAAGAGGGAGGAGGGGCTTGTCGGTGCTGTTGCTATTATGTTGGAAGATATTCGGAACATGAACACTAAATAACGGCTGTTTGAAGGTGAATGATACTAATTATGAGATTTAAGAGGTTGATTTTTCTATTGATCAGGCAGTTTTCAGACACATAATCACAACAGAAACTTGCTGTTTGGAACGTTTAGCGGGGTGAGTGAATCTATAGTTCAGTCAGGAGATATTTATGACCGAACTAAGTGAAAGCTCGATACCCGCTCATCAGGCAGATAAGCCTTGCGACGGGCAGTGGACTTCCAGAGATACAGGTTGGATGTTTAACCTGTTTGGCTGTGCTGTCGGGGCAGGGATTCTCTATTTGCCTCTGGGGGCCGCTACGGGTGGTATCTGGCCATTGCTGATGCTGAGTGTTATCGCCGGTCCGATGGTGTGGATGGCGCATCGGAACCTGACCCGGTTTTGTCTGAGTGGCAGCCGGGAAGACGGCAATATTACTCATACGGTGATTGAGCACTTTGGACGATCTGTCGGGCACTGGCTGACCTTTGCCTATTTTCTGGCGATTTACCCCATTATGCTGATGTATGGCATTGGTCTGACCAATGTTGTGGAATCTTTCTTTGAGTTCCAGTTAGATTGGGAATCACCGGGAAGGGCTTCGCTGAGCTTTCTGCTCATTGCTGTATTGATGCTGATTACCCATGCCAAAGAAGAATGGATGCTGCGGGCTGTAGAGTTGCTGGTTTTCCCGTTGGTGATTGTTCTTGTCCTTCTCTCCTTGTATCTGGTTCCGGAATGGCGCTTTGATGTTTTTGCCGAGCCTGTTTCTGCTGATAGCTTTTTTACCGCCTTTTTCCTGACGACACCGCTGCTGGTGTTTTCATTTAATCATTCTCCTATATGTTCTTCGCTGGCTGAAGCCTATCGTCATATGCCTGGTGGGTTGGAAGCCAGTCGCAGGAAAACCAGCCAGATTATCTGGCGTAATACCGCGTTATTGCTGGTGGTCATTCTGTTATTTGTCTTCTCTTGTGTGTTGACGCTGACACCGGCTGAAGTCGAACTGGCCCGGGAGAAAAATCTGCCGGTACTAAGTGTGCTGGCAAATCGTGATGGCAACCTGTTCTTTTCCATGATTGCTCCGGTGATCAGCTTTCTGGCGATTGCCAGCTCATTTGTGGGGGTTTATCTCGGAACGCTGGAAGGGGTGCAGGGGCTGGTCACTCAGCAAATTAACAGGCGAAAACTGGCACTGGGGCATGCGGCGACTCACCGCTTCTCAATATTGTTTGTATTTCTGACAACCTGGGGGGCGGCATGCCTGAACTGGAGTGTGATTGCCATGATTGAAATTGTGGTGGTGCCGGTACTGGGTTGTATTGTATTTTTTATGCCGGTCTATGCCCATTACCGGGTTTCGCAGCTGAAAGATTGTCGCCGGCCCTTGCTGGATGCATTTATTGTTGTGATGGGTGTCATTGCTGTAACCGGGTTTCTTGTTTCTCAGCTGGCAGGCGGTTAAGCCTTATCAGGATAATGAGTGGTTGTTGGTCAGATAGGCTTCAAGCTGCTCGCGCTGTTCCTGATTAACTTCCAGTCCGGTTTTGGTTCGGCGCCAGAGAATATCATCAGCACTCATTGCCCACTCATTTCTGACCAGATAATCCACTTCCCGTGCATAAAGGCTGCCACCAAAATGCCTGCCCAGGTCATCCAGAGTTTTGGTGCCATTTAATAGCTTCAGGCAACGCTGGCCGTACCGGCGGGCATACTGCTGACACATTGTTTCGGGTAGCCAGGGGTAGCGGCGCTGTATTTTTTTCAGGAATTGATCAAAATCGGGAGTATCCAGATTGCCACCCGGTAATGGCTCATCGGCTGTCCAGCTGGACTGCATGTTGGGATAGTAAGTGTGTAACTGCTCAAGCGCTGCTTCGCCCAGTTTACGATAGGTCGTTAGCTTGCCGCCGAAAACGTTGAGTAGCGGGAGCTGACCATCTTTATCTTCTACTGTCAGGGTGTAATCGCGGGTAATAGCCGATGGGTCGTTTGACTCATCATCACAAAGTGGGCGTACACCTGAATAGGTGTGAATAATATCGCTGGCTGAAATCCTTGTGCTGAAGTGGTTGTTGACCACGTTAAGCAGATATTCTGTTTCTTCCTCTGTAATACTGACATCAGCCGGATTGCCTTGGTATTCGACATCTGTGGTGCCGATAACGCTGTAGTTATCGAGATAGGGAATGACAAACACGATGCGGAGGTCTTCATTTTGCAGGATGAAGGCCCGATTATCATCGTACATGCGGGGCACAATAATATGACTGCCTTTAATCAGGCGAATGCCATAGGGTGATGTCTGTTGCAGATCTTCTTTCAGGACTTTGGCTACCCAGGGACCGGCAGCGTTCACTAATCCGCGACTGTATACCGTATGCTGCTGTGAAGTCAGGCAGTCTTCCAGAGTGACCTTCCAGACATCGTTTAAACGTTGTGCTTCAACGCAGCGGGTACGATTCAGTACGGTACCTCCCATTTCTGCGATATCAATGGCGTTGCTGATAACCAGCCGGGCATCATCAACCCAGCAGTCAGAGTATTCAAAACCTTTGCGGAAGGCGGCAGTTAGCGGGGATGACTGATCGAACGATAAACCACGGCAAGCCGGAAGCGTTTTACGGCGTGCCAGAAAGTCGTAAAGAAAAAGACCTAGACGAATCATCCATGCCGGGCGTAAATGGGGCGCGTGAGGCAGGATAAAACGCATCGGACGAACAAGGTGAGGTGCATTTTTGAGCAGCACTTCCCGTTCTTTCAGTGCCTCGCGCACCAGTCGGAACTCATGGTGTTCCAGATAACGTAATCCACCGTGGATAAGCTTGCTGCTGGCGGAAGAGGTTGCGGAAGCAAAATCCGCCTGCTCGCATAATAATACTGAAAGCCCTCGCCCAACGGCATCCCGCCCGATACCGGTACCGTTAATACCACCACCAATAATGACCAGATCCAGCGGCGCTGTTGGAGACTTGCCGTCAGCTGGCTTTATGCCCGGCTTGTCCGAGCCACTGGCTTGGTAATGACGAGCTTCTGTTGATGCGGGCATGGGCGTCTCCGGACCGGTTCGGTCTGCTGGTTTTGCAGACGGCTTCTCAGATTGTTACGACTTGTTGGCTTCTTTCGTGAAAATAGACACAAAAGCGAAAAAAATGTTCAGAAACGAAGATTCTTAATCTGAAGAATTGTCCATCACTTGCAATTCTGCAATCTGAATATGCTTTTTTGATGACAAAAGTGGTAAGTAGATTGTTGAGAGGGCTTTTGGCTTGGCTAGCCAGAAACGCTTGAGCCAGGCTGCCCGATAACAATATCGGTGTGATTTTTCGCGAGCTTGATGATAGATGGCGGAGGTGGGCTGTCGGTATAAAACTGGTCAATTGCTGTCAGCTGCCCGAGCTCAACCAGTGCGGCGCGTTCGAATTTACTGTGGTCAGCTGCCAGCAGGCTGATTTTCGCCTGTTTCAGCATCGCACGGGTGACCAGTACTTCCTGATAGTCAAAGTCGAGCAAAGTGCCGTCCAGCGCAATACCGCTGACGCCGGTGATCGCGTAATCAGTCCGGAACTGCTCAATAAACAGACTTGTTGACTGACCGACAATACCGCCGTCGCTGCGTACATTGCCTCCCGCCAGCAGGACATCGAAATCATCTTTTTCACTGAGAATGCCAGCAACATTCAGGTTGTTGGTGATGACCCGCAGTCCTTTGTGATGCAGCAACGCTCTGGCAATGGTTTCAGTGGTGGTACCAATATTGATAAACAGTGAAGCGTTATCGGGAATAGCTTTGGCGATAGCCTGAGCAATAAGCTGCTTTCCCTGACACTGCCATTGCTGCCGGGTTCGGTAGGCTGCATTAACCGTGCTGGTCTGTAATGCCTGAACGCCGCCATGCAGCCGCCGCAGTCGCTGTTGATTCGCAAGATGCTGAATATCCCGGCGAATCGTCTGCGGAGTTACATGAAATCGCTTCGCCAGGTCATCAATGCCGACAAAGCCACATTCCATCACATATTGCAGAATCGCTTCCTGCCGTGTTTGCTGTCCCATTATTATCTTCTGATCCGTATTCCCGGATGACCTGTTGGCTGACGGGTAGTAAGGTATATACGTCTTGATAATAAACAACAATAACAGAGCTGTCGGTATCTGCTAGTTACAGGATAACCGGAAAGGAAAGGCTGTATGAAAACACTTGCAAAACTTGCTGTTGTCGGGATGCTCGCCCTGCTCGTGGGCTGCCAATCGGTTAGTACAACCTCAAAAGGTGCCGTCGGAGTGGGTCGGGAGCAATCCATGTTTATGCTACTTTCGGAAACCGAGGTCAACCAGATGGCGGCCAAGGCGTATACCGAACAGCTATCGGAGGCTAAAAAAAGCAAATTGCTGAACAGTGATCCGGTAACCGTTGCCCGGCTGAAGAAAATCGCAAATAAGCTGGTTGCTCAGGTGGGTACGTTTCGTCCGGATGCCAGTCGCTGGAACTGGGAAGTCAATCTGCTGCAGAAAGATGAGCTGAATGCTTACTGTATGCCTGGCGGCAAGATCATGTTTTACAGTGGTATTATCAAGGAGCTAAATCTGTCTGATGCCGAGATTGCAGCCATCATGGGACATGAAATGGCGCATGCACTGCGCGAGCACGGGCGAGAAGCGATGTCACGTGCCTATGTTATTAATTTTGGGTTGATGGCTGCGGGTACAGCTGCTGGCCTGGGACAGGGTGAAATGGACCTTGCCAAAAAAGTGACAGATGTCGCCTTAACATTACCGAACAGTCGTACAGCAGAAGCTGAGGCTGATCTGATCGGTTTGGAGTTAATGGCGCGGGCGGGCTATGACCCCAAAGCATCAATTACTCTATGGCAGAAAATGAGTAAAGAAGGTGGACAGAAACCACCTGAGTTTCTCAGTACACATCCTGCCACCATGACCCGAATTGACGGGTTGGAGTATAACCTTCCTAAAGTCGAGCCACTCTATCGAGCCGCGTCACGGTAACTGATTGGTTTTATAGCTGTCGGCTATAACCGACAGCTGTCTTACGCTCTCCTGTATTGTCTTTCAGAATTTTTTCACCGGATGGTTTTTTGCTTGTGATCTACACTTACGCGACTATTGTTCGTCGGTAGGTAAAGGCAGATGCAATTCAATCTCGGGCGGTCAGCAAAAGCTCTTGCCGGAGCGGTTGCTGTTTCAGCATTACTCGGTGGTTTGTCAACGACAGCCACAGCTGTAACCTCCAAGCCGAATATTCTTGTCATTTGGGGTGATGATATTGGTATTGACAACATCAGTGCTTATAACTTGGGGATGATGGGGTATAAAACACCGAATATTGACCGAATCGCTAAAGAAGGTGCGCTGTTTACTGATGCTTATGGAGAGCAAACCTGTACAGCAGGGCGTTCGGCGTTCATTACAGGTATACACCCGTTCCGCTCAGGGCTGCTGACTATTGGTATGCCCGGTTCTGATCAGGGGATACCTGACTGGTGCCCGACCATTGCTGATGTCATGAAAAACCACGGTTATATGACAGCTCAGTTTGGTAAAAACCATTTAGGCGATCAGAACAAACATTTACCAACCAGTCATGGCTTTGATGAATTTTACGGTAACCTCTATCACCTGAATGCAGAGGAAGAGCCTGAGACTTACCACTACCCCAAAGATCCCGAGTTTCGTAAGAAGTATGGTCCCCGTGGTGTTATCAAATCTACTGCTGATGGCAAGGTAGAAGACACTGGGCCTATGACCAGAAAGCGGATGGAAACCGCAGATGAAGAATTTCTGGCAGCCGGTATGGATTTCATGGAGCGTGCGGTCAAGGCCGACAAGCCTTTTTTTATGTGGATGAATACCACCCGCATGCATGTGTGGACTCGCCTGAAGCCTTCAGCTGTGGGTCGTACCGGTATCGGCCTGTACCCGGATGGTATGGTCGAGCACGATGATCATGTCGGTATGCTGCTCGACAAACTTGATGATCTGGGCATTGCCGATAATACGATTATTATGTATTCCACCGATAACGGCGCAGAAGTCTTTACCTGGCCTGATGGCGGTAATACTCGTTTCCACGGCGAGAAAGGAACCAACTGGGAAGGCGGGCACCGTGTTCCGTTGCTGGTGAAATGGCCCGGGGTTATCAAAGGTGGCACCATCATTAACGATATGATGGCGCACAATGACTGGATGCCTACTTTCGCTGCTGCTGTCGGTGACGATAACATCGTTGAAGAAATGAAGCAGGGATATGAAGCCAGTGGCAAGACCTTCAAAGTGCATCTGGATGGTTACAACTATCTGCCATTCTTCAAAGGTGAAGATAAAAAAGCTCCCCGCGTAGAGTACTTCTACTTCTTTGCTGATGGCTCACTGAATGCTGTTCGCTGGGGTGACTGGAAAGTGCACTTTGCCGTATGGGAAGGCAACCTTGCTCAGGGGTGGCGTAAACTGATCGGCTGGCCGATGGTTGTTCATCTGCGTGCCGATCCGTTTGAGAAGGCACCTCATGAATCTGAGATGTATATACGCTGGTATGGTGAACAGATGTGGCTGTTTGTGCCGATAGCAGCGCAGGTCAAGCGGTTCCTCGGCTCTTTGCAGGGCTTTCCCTTCGAGCAAGGGGGTAACCTGAACTCTGGTAGTATTAACTATCAAACGCTTAAAGCGGGTCAAGTACTCAAACAGATCGAAGCATGGCAGCAGAGAGGCGGTCCTGAAGGCAGTAGGGGGTAACTCTACCGCTTGTTGAGTAAAACTACATTTTATGGCCATATCTATTAGTTAGGTATGGCCATTTTTTTGATAGCTAACTCATTTAATGTGATCTTGTCGTGCGAAATTTAATAGTCTGTCACTCAGGGTCTTGCGAATTTCCTCACAACGCTCCGGGTCACTGATAG
Source organism: Endozoicomonadaceae bacterium (assembly GCA_965261725.1). Taxonomy (GTDB): domain Bacteria; phylum Pseudomonadota; class Gammaproteobacteria; order Pseudomonadales; family Endozoicomonadaceae; genus CANDOC01. The sequence continues at coordinate 466,344 of CBDHDU010000031.1, forward strand.
ACTGATTTGTCATATCAGTAATAAAGAAAACGTCTTCTACTTTTTCCCCCAACGTAATAATTTTTGCGTTCTGCAAAACCAATTCCAGTTCCATAAAGGTTCTGCCAATGAGTGCCAGCAGACCGGGTCTGTCCGTTGCATGGACTTCCAATACGGTACGATTGTTATGTGCTTCATGGCTGATAACAATTCTGGGTGGGCGGGCAAAGTGCTTCAGTTGTCGTGGAGTTCGACGCTGGATCAGGCTGGGGAAATTGTCCGGGTCATGCAGGGCAGACTGTAATTGTGTTTTTATTTCCTGAATACGTTCCGGGTTATTGCCGACAGGTGTGTTATCTGCTTCGAGTACGACAAAACTATCGAGGCTGTAGCCGCGTTCGGAAGTGAAAATACGGGCATCATGAATACTTAAGTTCAACTGATCGAATATTGCGGCGCAGGCGGCAAACAGGTGTGGACGGTCAGGTGCACAAACAAAGACCATTGTACCGCCTTCATGTTCACGGTCTGTTGTCTCCCGCAGCATAATCAGTGGTGTCTGCTGTTCTTTTTCCGGTGCGCGTGGTTGATTCAGCAGCGCGTCGGTATGCCAGGCGATCTCTTCACTGGTGTGACGCAGGAAATAATCATCTTCCAGAGCCTGCCAGATTTTCTGGATGCTGGCGGCATCATGACCGTACTCTCTGAGTTCCTGGCGTGCCTGCTGCTGATGTTGTTCGATATGCGCTTCCCGGTCTTCTGCCTGATCAAGCCCCAGTCGCAGCATGCGTTTGGTTTCGGCATACAGCTGGCGTAGCAAGCTGGCACGCCAGCCATTCCAGAGTTTGGGGTTGGTAGCATTGATATCGGCGACGGTGAGTGCATAAAGATAATCAAGCCGTTCTCTGGTTTTAACAAGGCTGGCAAAGGTGTAAATCACTTCCGGGTCTGAAAGATCTTTTCGCTGGGCAGTAGTTGCCATCACCAGGTGATGACGTACCAGCCAGATGATCAGTGATTTATCTTTGTCGTTTAAATGGTGTCGTTCGGCAAACGCTTGTGCATCCAGTGCACCCAGCTCGGAATGATCGCCGCCGCGCCCTTTGCCTATATCGTGGTAAAGGGCTGCGATATATAACAGCTCAGGCTGTTTAATCCGTTGCATAATTTTTGAGGCAATCGGGAAGCGTGCTTTGTTTTCTTTATAGCTGAAGCTGCGAACAAATCTCACTGCCAGCAGGGTATGAGCATCAACGGTATAAATATGAAACAGGTCGTGCTGCATCTGCCCCACTAACCCTGAAAATTCAGGTAAGTAGCGTGCAAGAATGCCATGGCGCAATAAACGTCGGAGGCTGATTGTCAGGCCATAGGGCGCCCGCATCAGTTCCATAAACAGTTTAATGTTGCGTGGGTCTGCCCGGAACTCTGCATTGACCAGATGCCGGTCTTCCCGCAGCTGGCGGATCGTGGCGGCGCGTGCTCCCAGAATATCCGGGTTGCGGGTCATCAGTACAAACATTTCCAGAATGGCAGGCGGGTGTTGCTTAAATACATCCGGATGCAGGATTTCAATATAGTTGTTGCGTATCTGGAAGTGCTCGTTGACCGGTGTGATTGCGGGTTCTTCACCGGCATTAAAAATTTCGTCATCAAAATGCTGCATCAGCAGTTCATTAAAGCTGCCAAGATGCATCACGCAGCGGAAATAGTGTTGCATAAACTGCTCAACAGCAAGGCTGCCTTCGCGATCCTCATAACCAAAGGTTTTTGCCAGAGCGCGCTGATGATCGAATAGCAGGCGGTCTTCGCAGCGACCAGCCAGGCAGTGAAGCCCCCAGCGCACTTTCCAGAGGAATTCCTTGGCGCGCTCCTGAACGCGGTATTCAGATTCCGTCAGCAGGCCTTTATTACAGAGCATTTGCAGGTCGGAAGGGGGCTGACCGTGTTGTTCCAGTGCTTTGGTAATACCTTCAGCGCCCATATAGTGGCGGCGAATAACCCAGCTGATCATGTGCAGATCGCGTAACCCGCCCGGTGAGCTTTTCAGGTTGGGTTCGAGATTGTATTCGGTATCGTTGAATTTGCGGTGTCGTTGACGCTGTTCCTCATATTTTGCCTGCAGGTAGCTTTTGCTGTCCCACATCGCCTGTTTGGATATGCTGTTGAGCATTTCTCTGTGCAAATCAGCTGGACCGGCGATGGTGCGTGACTCAATCAGGTTGGTGATAATTGTCAGGTCTTTGCTGGCCAGTTCCTGGCACTCATCAAGAGTGCGGACGCTGGAACCTACTTTCAGATTGATATCCCACAGCAGCATCAGAAACTGGCTGATATGTTCTTCCTGTGCTTTGGTGGGTTCTGATTTGAGCAGTATCAGAATGTCGATATCCGAGTGAGGGTGCAGTTCGGCTCGGCCATAACCGCCGACAGCCAGCAGGGAAATACTGGTTTCCTGTCGAAACAGATGATTCCAGGCGGTGGCAAGAAACTGGTCAATCAGCCAGGCTCTTCCCCGCACCAGTGTCTGAATCGGTTCTCCGTCGTCAAACCATTGATGCATCAGAGCTTCTGCCTGCTTCAGGCACTTGCGGTAAGCTGGTAACGGGCTGGTCGAGAGTGTCATTTCAGCCCGGAACTGGCTGGAATCAAACAGGGCATTCTTCTGTGAAGTTGTCAGCTGGTGTATTGGCACAGGCGGGCCCCCGGTCGGTGAGAAATCTACAGGGCAATATGGCATTCTGCGTGGCTTGTTATTCTGATACAGATCGTGTCTGGCCGCAGAAAGCTTTCTATATAAAGCAAGCAGCCCGCAAAAAGTGATTTTGCGGGCTGGCAGGGTCAGATCGTTTCGCCCTTGCGCAGAGTCAGAACGTCAAAGCCGTCGGCGGTGACCAGCAGGGTGTGTTCCCACTGGGCGGAAGGCTTTTTGTCTTTGGTGACCGCGGTCCAGCCGTCCGGCTTGAGGCGGGACTGTTTGGTACCCAGGTTGATCATCGGCTCAATGGTAAAGGTCATGCCTTCTTCCAGTACGATGCCGGTACCGGCTTTGCCGTAATGAAGTACCTGAGGCTCTTCATGGAATACCTTGCCGATACCATGGCCACAGTATTCTTCAACGACAGAAAAATTGTGGGCATGGGCATGCTTGGCGATGGCGTAGCCAATATCACCCAGATGAGCGCCCGGTTTTACCTGCAGAAGCCCCTTAATCATACATTCGCGGGTCACCCGGCAGAGCTTTTGCCACAGCTCCGGAACCTGGCCGACACAGAACATCATGCTGGTATCGCCGTGGTAACCATCTTTGATAACAGTGATGTCCACATTGATAATATCGCCGCTTTTCAGCTTCTTTTTGTCGCTGGGAATACCGTGGCAGACCACTTCGTTAATAGAAGTACAGATAGACTTGGGGAAGCCATGGTAGTTCAGGGGTGCCGGAATGGCTTTCTGGACGTTGACAATATAGTCATGGCAGATGCGGTCCAGCTCGCCGGTAGAAATGCCGGGCTGAACGTGCGGCTCGATCATTTCCAGTACTTCAGCTGCCAGCCGGCCTGCCACGCGCATTTTTTCAATTTCTTCGGGTGTTTTGATGATTACAGCCATAATTCGGGGGGACGCTGTAGCGCTCGTCATATTTAAAGTCCCGGAATAGTAACAGATGAGCTGCATGGCAGCGATACCACAATGCGGGTGAGTGATTGTGCCAGTGATAGTGATGCTCGATGAGTGAATATACAGGGGGGTGTTCCAGCGCCTGTGCAATTGTGATATAAATGCGCGCCTGCTGAACGACTCTCACTTTTTGATCTTTCCGGTCAAAAGTCTGAATGTGACGCAGATTCGTAATTAACTATCAAACCACACATGTATCGACACATGTTCCGGGGTGCCGTCTTATCGGGGTTGAACCCGCGTCGCAGCTAGCTGCAGGCGTTATAAGTGCGGTCGGACACATGGGATGCATGGAGGCCAAACCCCATCAGGAGATTGGTATGATTCAGGCAAGCATGCGCGATATGCTGAAAGCCGGTGTTCACTTCGGACACCAGACCCGTTACTGGAACCCAAAGATGCGTCAGTACATCTTCGGTGCTCGTAACAAGATTCACATCATCAACCTCGAGAAGACCGTTCCGGCCTTCAATGAGTCTCTGGCTTTCATCCAGAAGCTGGCTCAGAACAAGAACAAGGTTATGTTCGTTGGTACCAAGCGTGCTGCGAGCAAGATCGTTCATGAAGAAGCTGCCCGTTGTGGTATGCCTTTCGTGAACCATCGCTGGTTGGGCGGCATGCTGACCAACTACAAGACCATTCGTCAGTCCATTCGTCGTCTGAAGGACCTGGAAGCTCAGAGCTCCGACGGTACTTTCGAAAAGCTGACCAAGAAAGAAGCCCTGATGCGTACCCGTGATCTGGAAAAACTGGATCGCAGCCTGGGTGGTATCAAGGACATGGGTAGCCTGCCTGACGCGCTGTTCGTTATCGACGTAGAGCACGAGCGCATTGCTATCACTGAAGCTAACCGTCTGGGTATCCCTGTCATTGGTGTTGTTGACACCAACAGCAACCCTGAAGGTGTTGACTACGTGATTCCGGGTAACGACGACGCTATCCGTGCTATCCAGCTGTACGCCAAGCACGTTGCTGATGCTGTTGTTGCCGGTCGTGAAGCGGCTCGCACCAGCGCTGAAGAGGTTGTTGTTGTTGCTGAAGAAGCCCCTGCTGAAGCTGTAGCTGAAGAAGCTGCAAGCGAAGGCTCTTCAAAAGAGAAGAAGTCCGAAGCCTGATAACCGGCTGAGGATGCTGAAGGGGTGGTCGGTTTTCCGTCACCCCTTTTGTCGTGATAGCGGGGCACCCTATGCCGGGCCACCGGTGCTGTGTATTCCGATATAACGTCATCTGGAAATCTGAGTTTCCATGCATGGGCTTTTGCATTGCAGTGAAATGCTGCGGGTGTTGTAGCTTTCGGGTGGTAAATGAGCCTCGGAATGGTTGCAGTGCTGGCTATGCTGGGAGCTTATGCATGGGAACTTATGCTTTTGTCGGTGGGGTCGTCGCGTGATCCCGAAGCGAACCGGCAAAGGCAGAGCGAATTGGCGAGGAAATTAAAATGGCAATTACTGCTGCACTGGTAAAAGAACTGCGTGAGCGCACCGGCCTGGGCATGATGGAATGCAAAAAGGCGCTGGTAGCTGTCGATGGTGACATCGAAAAAGCAATCGAAGAAATGCGTAAGTCCGGTCAGGCTAAAGCTGCCAAGAAGGCCAGCCGTACCGCTGCTGAAGGTGTTGTAGCCGTTAAAGTGGCTGAAGACGGCAAGTTCGGCGCGCTGGTTGAAGTTAACAGTGAAACTGACTTCGTTGCCCGTGACGACAACTTCCTGAACTTCGTTCAGAAAATCGTTGCTGCTGCTTTCGAGCGTAAAGAAGCTGACGTTGCTGCCCTGATGGCTGGTGAGCTGGAAGAAGCTCGTCTGGCGCTGGTTCAGAAGATCGGTGAAAACATCTCCGTTCGTCGTGTTGAACTGGTAGAAAGTGATGTTGTGGGTACTTACGTTCACGGTAACAGCCGCATCGGCGTTCTGGTAAGCCTGGAAGGTGGTAACACTGAACTGGCTAAAGATATCGCTATGCACGTTGCTGCGGTAAACCCTGCTGTAGTCAGCAAGGAAGATATGCCGGCTGAACTGGTTGAGAAGGAAAAAGATATTTTCCGTGCCCAGGCAGAAGGCAGCGGCAAGCCAGCTGAAATCATCGAGAAGATGATTGTTGGTCGTGTTAACAAGTTCCTGGCTGAGAGCAGCCTGGTAGAACAGCCTTTCGTTAAGAACCCTGACATGAAAGTCGGTGGTCTGGCTAAAGAAGCGGGCGCAGTTGTTAAAGGCTTCACCCGTTTTGAAGTGGGCGAAGGCATTGAGAAAGAAGAAGTGGACTTCGCTGCAGAAGTACGCGCTCAAGCTGGTCTGTAATTCCTGACCTGGCTTGTCAAATAACGCCTGATGCGCTTTTGTGTATCAGGCGTTCTTGCAAGTAGTGTCAGCTTATTGCATGTTTTCAGAGTTGATTTTCATAATCTTGCTGCCATCGAAGCAAACTTACGAAAGTTGATTCTTGTCTGACAGTTCTGGTGATGTTGAACTGTTGGACTGGCAGGATGACAGCAACAACCCCAGTTGCTTAATCAGGATTGATTACCGAAACCACACGCCAGAAGGTTTTTATATGCCAACAACAGATCGTCAGCCCAAGCATAAGCGCATTCTTCTCAAGCTCAGTGGTGAAGCACTGATGGGAGCGGAGCGTTTTGGTATTGATCCGAAGGTGCTGGACCGTATGGCGCTGGAGGTTGGTCAGCTGGTTGGTATTGGTGTTCAGGTCGGGCTGGTCATCGGAGGTGGTAACCTGTTCCGTGGTGCGGCGCTGAGTGAGGCCGGTCTGGATCGTGTAACCGGTGACCATATGGGTATGCTGGCCACTGTGATGAATGCGCTGGCTATGCGCGATGCGCTGGAGCGTTCCAATATCAATACCCGTGTTATGTCGGCTATTCCGATGAGTGGTGTTGTTGAGCATTACGACCGTCGTTGTGCAGATCGCTACCTTAATAACGGAGATGTGGTAATCTTCTCTGCTGGTACCGGTAACCCGTTTTTTACAACAGATTCTGCAGCTTGCCTGCGTGGCATTGAAATTGATGCTGATATTGTCCTGAAAGCTACCAAGGTTGATGGTGTATATGATGCTGATCCGGTCAAGAATCCGCAGGCCGTTAAGTTTGATACGCTGAGCTACGACGAAGTGCTGGATCGCAAGCTGGGTGTTATGGATCTGACCGCTATCTGTCTGGTTCGCGATCACGATATGCCGGTGCGCGTCTTCAATATGAATAAGGCTGGCGCATTACTGAATGTTGTCGTTGGTGGTGAAGAAGGCACGCTTGTCTGTTAAAACCGACACTTACTGAGTTGTTGTTGCTGGTCAACAGGGCCGTTCTTTAAGAATGGTACCTTGTTAGCTGCAAAGTAAGGGGTGGTCTGGCTTGGCTGCCCTGACTTACTGAATAATTTACCAGTCCCGGGGCTGCTGGCTGAAGCCGTGTAAGTTCCCGGAGAGATTTTAAATATCTGTCACTGCGCCGCTGTGAGGGTGATTAATGATTAACGAAATTAAGGGTGATGCTGATACTCGTATGGGTAAAAGCGTAGAATCCCTGAATGTCGCTTTTGCCAAAATTCGTACTGGTCGTGCACACCCGAGTTTGCTCGACACTGTTCGTGTGTCCTATTACGGTTCTGAAACTCCGTTATCTCAGGTGGCTAACATCACCACAGAAGACGCCCGTACACTGGCTGTGCGTGTCTGGGAAAAGCAGATGGTGCCTGACATTGAAAAGGCAATCCTGAAGTCTGACCTGGGTCTGAACCCGTCCACTGCTGGTGAGGTTATCCGCATTCCGCTGCCACCGCTGACTGAAGAAACCCGTAAAGGCTATATTCGTCAGGCGCGTCAGGAAGCTGAAAATGCACGTGTTGCCGTGCGTAATATTCGCCGTGATGCGATTGCTGATTTCAAAGATCTGCTGAAAGAAAAAGAAATCAGTGAAGACGAAGATCGTCGTGCACAGGATGACGTTCAGAAGCTGACCGACAAGCATATTGCTGCTGTTGAAAAGGCGCTGGACGTTAAAGAGTCCGAGCTGATGGAAATCTGATAACACCTTGTCAGGTTATTGCTTGTTTAGATGTGCTTATTTCCGGGCAATAGCCGGCATGGTTTGTTTTTAGTTCAGCAAGGCTGCTGACTTGCATTTTTAGCTGCAATCCTGCAACGTTTAGAACGTTGCAGCGATAAAAAACCAGTATAAAGTCAAAAGATATTTCAGGTTTTCAGGGGTGACCCGCAGCTGCTGATGCAAGTTGAGTGTCCGTTAATTCAAAACAGATGTAATTGGCTTCAGTGAAAATTACAGCTTCGATTGATGGGCAGATTGTCCGCCTTCTGGTTATTCGACGGTATTCATGACAACAAGCGAACGTCCGGCTTCGGAAACGGTTAAAGGTTTGTCTGCAGAGAGGGTTCCACGACATATTGCCATTATCATGGACGGCAATAATCGTTGGGCAAAACGACGCTTTCTGCCTAAGTTGGCAGGGCATCGCGCCGGTGTTGAGGCTGTTCGGCGAGTTATTGAGGCCTGTGGCGAGTTTGGTGTTGATTCCCTGACGCTGTTTGCTTTCAGCAGTGAAAACTGGAAACGTCCTCCTGATGAAGTATCCGGGTTGATGGAGCTGTTTTTACGTGCTTTGCAGCGAGAGACAGCAAAACTTCGCAAAAACAATATTCGTCTGAAAGTACTGGGTGATATCAGTGCTTTTAATCCTGATATTCAAAGCCATATTGTTCGTGCTGAGCAGGCAACAGCAGCCTGTGATGGTTTTACCCTGATTGTGGCAGCCAATTATGGCGGGCAGTGGGATATCTCTCAGTCAGCCGTCAAACTGGCAGAGAAAGTTAAGGCCGGTGAGCTGCAGCCTGAACAAATCAGTCCTGAAATGATTGCCGAAGGATTGACGACCGCCGGTATACCTGATCCCGATTTATTAATCCGTACCAGTGGCGAACACCGCATCAGTAATTTTCTGTTGTGGCAGTGCGCCTATTCCGAATTTTATTTTACCGATACGCTCTGGCCAGACTTTGGCACCGAAGAGCTGGCGCAGGCTATTCTGAATTTCAGTAGCCGCCAGCGGCGCTACGGCATGACCAGTGAGCAGATCGAGGCAGAGTCGTGTTAAAGCAGCGAATTATGACTGCATTGGTGCTAGCGCCTGTGGCGCTGGCCGGTGTTTTTTTATTGCCCCCGGTGGGTTTTTCCTGGTTTGTTGCACTGATTATTTTAATCGGTGCCTGGGAGTGGGGAGGTTTGGCTGGCCTGTCATCGCAGGCTGGCAGACTGAGTTGTGTGGCATTAACCGCAGCGGTGCTGTGGCTGGCGATGGCTGGCGGAGAAACCGCTATTTTGTGTGCGGCGCTGTTATGGTGGTGTGTTGCTTTCTGGTTGGTGAAATCTTACCCGGAGAGCGGACGCTGGTGTCAAAGCAAGATTGTCAGGCTGGTAATCATGCTGGCTGTGTTGGTGCCTGCATGGATTGGACTGCGGGTACTGAAGGTTAATGAGCAGGGGCACCTGTTAATTTTCTATCTGTTTATGGTGATCTGGGGTGCTGATGTCGGCGCTTATTTTGCCGGCAAAAGCTTTGGTAAACGCAAACTGGCAGTTAATGTCAGCCCCGGTAAAACCATTGAAGGCTGTATTGGTGGCATGGCGACCGTAACACTTTTCGCTATTCTGGCAGGCCTCTATCTGGAAATGTCGTTTGGTAACGGGTTGATCCTATTGGTAGCGACCTGGGTAACTGCATTGGTTTCAGTGCTGGGCGACTTACTCGAAAGTATGCTTAAACGTGAAGCGGGTATTAAGGACAGCAGTAATTTGTTGCCCGGTCATGGCGGCGTTCTTGATCGTATTGACAGTCTCGCGGCAGCCGTGCCGGTATTTGCGCTGGCAAGCATGCTATTGGGAGGGATTGCCTGATGCAGCAGAATGTCTGTGTTCTGGGTGCAACCGGTTCAATCGGTTGCAGCACGCTGGATGTGATTCGTCGCAACCCTGACCGTTATGCTGTTTTTGCCCTGACTGCTCGCAGTCAGGATCAGAAGCTGTTGGAGCAGGTACGCGAGTTTGCACCGAAATATGCCGTGCTGACGGATGAAAAAGCTGCGCTGAAACTGCAACAGGCTGTTAAGGTCGAAGGCCTGAAAACAGAAGTGCTATCAGGCTCCAAGTCTCAGGCGCTGGTTGCAGCTGATAGTGCGGTTGACGCAGTTATGGCTGCGATTGTTGGTGCGGCAGGGCTGCTGCCAACACTGGCTGCGGTAAAAGCAGGCAAAAAAGTCTTGCTGGCCAATAAAGAAGCGCTGGTTATGGCTGGTGATGTATTCATGCAGTCTGTGCGTGACTCCGGTGCTGTGCTGCTGCCAATTGATAGCGAACATAACGCTATTTTTCAGTGCATGCCGTCAGGTTACGAGCAAGGATTAGATACTGTTGGTGTGCAGCGCATTTTGCTGACCGCTTCCGGTGGTCCTTTCCGTGATACGCCGGTTGAGCTGCTGGAAAATGTGACCCCTGAGCAGGCCTGTGCTCACCCGAACTGGACAATGGGGCGTAAAATTTCGGTTGATTCCGCAACCATGATGAATAAAGGGCTTGAGGTTATTGAGGCTTGCTGGTTGTTTAATGCAGCGCCGGAACAGGTAGAAGTTGTTGTTCACCCACAGAGTATTATTCACTCGCTGGTGGATTATGTCGATGGTTCGGTGCTGGCGCAGCTGGGTAACCCGGACATGCGTACGCCAATTGCTCATGCATTGTCATGGCCTGAACGGATTGATTCCGGTGTTTCACCGCTTGATCTGATTGCTTTGGGGCGGATGGATTTTAAAAAACCTTCCCTGCAAAAATACCCGTGTCTGAAGCTGGCGCAGGATGCTGTCAGTGCGGGTGGCACAGCTTCAGCTATGCTGAATGCTGCCAATGAACAGGCTGTCAGCGCTTTTCTTGAGGGGCAGATCGGATTTAATCGTATTCCTCAGGTAATTGATGCTACGCTGCAGCAGGCCAATATCTCTAATGCAACCAGTATTGATTCAGTGCTGGAGGCGGATGTTCATGCCCGCTCGCTGGCTGATCGACAGATTTGTCAGTTAGCGTAAGGCTGTATTAAGGACGGTTTACTGCCATGGAAAATCTGCAGACATTACTGGCTTTTATCATTGCCCTGGGGTTGCTGGTCAGCTTTCATGAGTTTGGACACTTCTGGGTGGCACGGCGGTGCGGAGTTAAAGTACTCCGCTTCTCCGTCGGCTTTGGTAAAGCACTTTACACATGGCACGACAAACAAGGCACTGAATATGTCATTGCCCTGATCCCGCTGGGTGGCTATGTGAAGATGCTGGATGAGCGGGAAGGGGAAGTGCCTCCGGAATCCCGTCACCAGGCATTCAATAACAAAACAGTATGGCAGCGCATGATGATTGTTGCTGCAGGACCGCTCGCTAACTTTTTGCTGGCGATTGTAGTGCTGTGGGCAATGTATGTGCTGGGTGTTAATACGGTTGTTCCTGTTGTTGGTGATGTTCATCAGGACTCTCCTGCCTGGGAGGCGGGAGTTGAGGTGGGCGATGAAATAATTTCGGTTGGCGGCGAGCCGGCTACTTCCTGGTATGCAGTCAATATGGCGCTACTCAGGCCGCTCGGGGAAACCGGGGTCATTCCGCTGCAGACACGCCCTCATGCCAACCCTAATGCGGCGGTGAATAATTATTCTGCGCCGGTCGAAAACTGGCTGGTAGGTGAAGAGCAGCCTGACCCGATTACGAAGTTTGGTCTGAAACCCTGGAGTCCTGTGATTCCTGCGATTATCGGGCAGGTCGTACCTGATGGTGCAGCAGCGGTTTCGGGTTTGGAAGTAGGGGATAAAATATTATCTGTCGGGGATCAATCAGTTACCGACTGGATGCAGTTGGTTGAAATTGTCCGGGCATCGCCTGATCAGTTGCTTTTAATTACAGTTGAGCGGAACGATGGTGCTCTTCAGTTGGATTTGACACCTAAAAGCAAAATGCTGGAAGGCGGTGAAACGATCGGTTTTATTGGCGCCGGTGTACAGCAATGGCAGACCCCGCCGGATATGATTCGCAATATTCAGTATGGCCCACTGGCTGCATTTGGTCCTGCCTTTAGAGATACTGTGTCGCTTACCACGCTGACGGTTGATTCTATCCGGAAAATGATTGAAGGGCTGGTTTCTGTTAAAAACTTGAGCGGTCCGATAACGATTGCTAAAGTGGCGGGCGCGTCATTCAAATCCGGTCTGGAAAGTTTTCTGAATTTTCTGGCCATGCTCAGTATCAGTCTGGGCGTTTTGAATCTGCTGCCAGTGCCGGTTCTCGATGGTGGGCACCTGCTGTACTATTTTGTTGAACTGGTGCGTGGCAAGCCTTTGTCAGAACAGGCGCAGATGATCGGGTTGCGCATTGGCATTGCTGCCATTGTCTCCCTTATGCTGCTGGCGCTATATAACGATCTGGCCCGCTTATGACGGTCGGCGGAGTGCATGGCTGTGTCAGCTCACATTGGCTGTATCACCGGTTAACTCTGGAATAATGAATATTTGGTTGTCGTCAGGAAGAACGGATTCAATGAAGCGATCTCTGTTGTCTCTGCTTTGCAGCTCTCTGGCTCTCAGTGCCAGCGTAGCAAACGCATTTATCGTCTCGGACATTCGCATCGATGGGCTGCAGAGGGTGTCAGCTGGCACTGTCTTTAATGCTTTACCGGTGAATGTGGGAGATGATGTTGACGGAAAGGCTGTTGCTGATGCAGCAAAAGTTCTATTCCGTACCGGTTATTTTTCCGATATTGAATTTGGTCAGGACGGTGATGTTCTGGTTGTTTCTGTGGTCGAACGTCCCTCTATCAGCAAGATCGATATCAAGGGCAACAAGGCCATTAAAAGTGAAGATCTGCTAAAGGGCCTGAAACAGGCAGGATTGGCTGAAGGTGAAATATTCCAGCAGGCAACACTGGAAGGTATCCGGCTGGAACTTGAGCGCCAATACGTTGCTCAGGGGCGCTACGGTGCCAGCATTGAAACCAAAGTTGAAGCCCGACCCCGAAACCGTGTCAGTGTGACGATTGATGTCAAGGAAGGCAAGGTTGCAGCGATCAAGCATATGAATGTCGTTGGGGCGAAGCTATTCCCCAAGGAAGATCTGCTTGATTTGTTTGAGCTGAGTCCGACTAACTGGTTGTCCTGGTATTCCAGTAATGACAAGTATTCCCGGGAAAAACTGTCCGGTGATATTGAAAAACTGCGTTCGTATTACCTTGACCGGGGTTATATCAATTTCAGTATCGCCTCCACACAGGTTGCCATTTCACCGGATAAAGAGCAGGTGTTCATCACCATTAACGTGGTTGAGGGTGAGAAATATACCATCAGTGAAGTGAACCTGGCGGGTGATCTGATTGTTCCTGAGGAGGAAATCAAGGAGCTGACGCTGGTTAAGGAAGGTCAGACCTTCTCCCGTAAACTACTCACATCGACCGAAGAATTTATTACTCGTCGTTTGGGTAACGAAGGTTATACCTTTGCTAATGTAACTGCGATTCCGCGTCAGAATGATGAAGATAAAACGGTTGCGGTTACTTTCTTTGTAGAGCCGGGTCGTCGTGCTTATGTGCGTCGGATTAACTTCTCCGGGAACCTGAAAACTGACGATGAAGTGCTGCGTCGGGAAATGCGCCAGATGGAAGGCGGTTCTGCAAATACAGCACAGATTGAACAGTCAAAAGTACGTCTTGAGCGACTGGGTTATTTCAAAGAAGTCAGTGTTGAGACGCCAGCAGTACCGGGTACCAGTGATCAGATTGATGTGAATTACTCTGTTGAAGAGCAGCCATCAGGCAGTATTACTGCCAGTGTTGGTTACTCTCAGGGTGAAGGTCTGTTGCTGGGTGGTTCTGTGAGTCAGGATAACTTCCTGGGCTCCGGTAACCGGGTTTCTGTGGCACTGAACAAGAGTGATGTTCGTCAGCTCTATCGTTTTAATTTCGACGATCCGTACTATACGGTAGACGGCGTCAGTCGTGGTTATGATGTGTACTACAGCTCATCCAATTACGACAAATCAGATATCAGTACTTACACGTCTGATACTTGGGGTGCCAGTATGAGTTTTGGCTACCCGCTGTCTGAAACCCAGTCGGTTAATTTTGGCTTTGGTTTCGACGGTACCCGGATTAATGATGGTACCGATACCGCTCAGGTCATCACAGACTATATGAGGGACGAAGGGAAGAAGTTTGATTCCTTCAAGGTGAACCTGGGGTGGTCCGAGTCTGAGCTAAACCGGGGACTGTTGCCGGACCGGGGTTACTCGCAGAGTGTCTCCATGCAGGCCAGTGTGCCGGGTAGTGACCTGTATACCTATAAACTGGTTTACCGTGGTCAGTATTTCCAGCCATTGACCAAAGCGTTTACGATGCGTTTTGCAACCCGTATGGGTTATGGTGGAACCTACGGCAATACCGATGATTATCCGTTCTTCGAGAACTTCTACAGTGGTGGCTTTGGCTCCATTCGGGGTTATAAGGATAATACGCTGGGTCCGCGTGCGTGGAACAAGCAGCGGGATGACCATGATCCGATCGGTGGTAATGTGTTGATGGAAGGTACGGTTGAAGTACTGTTCCCTCTGCCATTCATAAAGGATCAGCGGTCTCTGAGAACAACTATGTTCTTCGATTTTGGTAATGTGTTTGATACCAAATGTGGTAGTACAGGCAGCTCAACTACTAAATCGCCATATCGCACCTGCACCAAGCCGGATGTTAAAGATTTGCGCTACTCGGCAGGTGTTGGTCTGACCTGGATTACCCCGATGGGGCCGCTCTCATTCAACCTTGCTAAGGCCTTGAATGAGAAAGAGTTTGATGAAATTCAGGTGTTCCAGTTCTCACTGGGTGTACCGTTCTAAATTGAACTTGTTGCCTGCTGGTGGTGTCTGCTAGCAGGTAAGGATTTGTTTATCATGGACTGCCTGAGGGGTGTTCATGACTGTATGGAGAGTAATGTTGCGTAGTATTATTGCGGGCCTGATTTTTGCCCTGACCCTGTCATCTTCTTTTGCCAGCGCTGAGATGCGTATTGGTGTGATTAACAGCCAGATGGCTGTGATGGAATCCGATGCGGCTAAGGCGTATGCCAAAACTTCTGAAAAGCGCTTTGGTGATAAAGTCAAAGAGCTGCAGAATATGGATAAAAATATCAAGGCGATGGAAGAAAAACTGCAACAGGACGGCCCGACGCTGAGCCCTGAAGCACTGAATAAACGCCAGCTGGAATTGCGTCGCAGCGTTGAGGATTTCCAGATTCAGTCTCGTCGTTATCAGGCAGAAAAAGGTCAGGCGGATCAGGAAGAGCTGGCTAAATTGCAGCCTAAACTACAGGAAGCGATTGACTACGTAGCGGGTGCGGAAAAACTGGATATGGTGCTTGAAGAGGCTGCTGCGCGCTTTGTTAAGCCGGAGTATGATGTTACCCGTAAGGTTATCCAGCGCCTGAATCAAACCAAGTAAAGCAGTATACGCAGCGCTTTTGGCGCTACTGTTACTAAAAACAGAAGAGCTTTTCGTCACGCCGGATGGAAAGCTCTTTTGTGCTGAATGTCTGATGGAACTTGCATGAAACAACCCGTATTTATGCTCTCCGAGCTTGCTCAACAGCTTGGTGCCGAGCTGCAAGGGGATGGTAACCTTTCTATTTCAGGGCTGGCGACGCTGCAGAATGCAGAATCGAATCATCTCAGCTTTCTGGCAAACCCCGCTTACAAAGGATTTCTGGCAACAACTAAAGCGGGTGCTGTTATTTTGTCACCGGCTGCTGCTGATGCTTTTAACGGTAATGCCCTGGTCGTTGCAAGCCCATATCTTGCTTATGCAAAAGCTTCCCACCTTTTTGATGTTTATGCTGGTTTTGAGTGTGGCATTCACCCTTCGGCGGTTATTGATGAAACGGCTGATGTGGATCTGTCCGCCAGCATTGGTGCCAATGTGGTTGTGGAAGCAGGTGCTAAAATTGCCGCAGGTGTAAGAATAGATTCCGGTTCTGTTGTCGGGCGTGACAGCATAATAGGTGCTGATAGTCGTTTATGTGCCAATGTTACCGTCACTCATGGTATTGCTGTTGGTGAGCGGGTTTATATTAACAGCGGTGCAGTCATTGGTTCTGATGGTTTCGGTCATGCCAATGATAAAGGTCAGTGGCATAAAATTGCTCAGATCGGTGGCGTTGTTATTGAAGATGATGTTGAAATCGGTGCCAATACGACAATTGATCGTGGTGCGCTGGATGACACCATTATTCGCAAGGGCGCGATACTGGATAACCTGATTCAGATAGCACATAACGTGGTGATTGGTGAAAATACGGCCATTGCTGGTTGTGTGGGGATTTCAGGTAGCACCAAAATCGGCAAAAACTGTACAATTGCCGGCGGTGCAGGACTGGTCGGGCATATTGAGATTGCAGACCGGACGCATATTTCAGGTATGACGATGGTGAGTAAATCGATTACTAAGCCGGGTAGCTACTCTTCCGGTGCGGGTGCTCATATGCCAACACGGGAATGGAAGCGACAAGTTGTGCGCATTCGTCAGCTGAATGATATGGCAGCCCGTATCAGGAAGCTGGAAAAGCAGTTGACTGGTTTACAACAGGACTCCGGTGGTGATTAACATCCTTGCCTGAAGCTTTGAGCAGTACTACACAGGCTTGCCGGCGGGCTGGGATGATCAGGAAAAGTCGTAGTCTGTTGCGCCAAAACAGTCAGTTTTTTTAGGGAACAGCGTTAGAAAAACGCATTGCCAGCGTGACCTCAACACTGTTCCAATAGGTCAGCTTCAAATACCATAGCTCAGGCATGCTTTTGGTTGTAATGGTGGCTGCTCTTTGCAATATGAGCGGTGAGTCGTCAGAGAAGAGTTTTGATGGAGCAGGTTATCAGGATTCTTCTGTGGCTCTCATGTTAAGTTCTGTTGACTCAGGGGGCTGACCTTTTCATTTTGTGATGTTCCGATAGGTACGTATGTACATACTTGAAGGTCAGATAAGCCTGTCAGGGACTTCGTCGCGCTAAATTAATAAGATATGCAGATCATGATGGATATTCAGGAAATTAAAAAATTTTTGCCCCAGCGCTATCCTTTTTTGCTGGTGGATCGCGTAACAGAACTGAATCTTGAAGAAAACGTCATTGACTGTTTCAAGAATGTTTCTGCCAATGAAGATTTCTTTAACGGACATTTCCCTGGTCATCCGATCATGCCAGGTGTGTTGATTATCGAAGCAATGGCGCAGGCGGCAGGTATTCTGGGTTTCCGTATGTGTGGCACCGAGCGCGAAGAAAATACTGTCTACTATTTTGCCGGTGCTGACAAAGTGCGCTTCCGTCGTCCGGTTGTGCCAGGGGATCGTCTTGATCTGAACGCACGTTTCGTTACCGAGCGACGTGATATCTGGAAATTTTCCTGTGAAGCCCGGGTTGATGGTAAAATCGCCTGCTCTGCTGAAATTACCTGTGCCAGAAAGGAACTGTAATCTTGACGGCGTCTGCTTCTATTCATAATTCCCAT
This sequence comes from Endozoicomonadaceae bacterium, assembly GCA_965261725.1. Taxonomy (GTDB): domain Bacteria; phylum Pseudomonadota; class Gammaproteobacteria; order Pseudomonadales; family Endozoicomonadaceae; genus CANDOC01. Next base: position 483,591 of record CBDHDU010000031.1, read on the forward strand.
AAGGGAATTGATTCTCGTGCGATTGTTGATGAACGAGCCGTCATTGCTGATGACGTTCAGATTGGCCCGTTTAGTATTATTGGTCCGGATGTTGAGATCGGGGCGGGAACAGTTGTTCATTCCCATGTTGTGATCAAAGGACCAACCAGAATTGGTCGTAATAACACGATTTATCAGTTCGCCTCTGTTGGTGAAGACTGTCAGGATCTGAAGTATGCGGGTGAGCCAACCCATCTGGAAATCGGTGACGGCAACACGATCAGAGAAGGTTGCACTATTCATCGCGGCACCGTTCAGGATAACAGCCTGACCCGTATCGGCAGTAATAATCTGTTGATGGCTTACGTGCATGTTGCACATGACTGCATGGTCGGTGACGGTTGTATCTTTGCGAACAATGCGTCACTGGCGGGTCACGTTGAAGTGGGTAATGGTGTGATTCTGGGTGGCTTTACCGGTATTCACCAGTTCTGCAAAATCGGTGATTACAGCATGAGCGCCGGCAACAGTACGATTTTTAAAGATGTGCCTGCCTTTGTTATGGCCGCAGGTTCTCCTGCAGTACCACAGGCCATGAACTTTGAAGGTATGCGTCGCCGTGGCTACAGCAAAGAGCTGATTCGTACCCTGCGTACAGCCTACAAAACAGTTTACCGTCAGGGGCTCAGGCTGCCTGAAGCGCTTGAACAGCTGGAGCAGTATGCCGACCAGCCGGAAGTCAAACTGTTTATTGACTCTCTTAAAGCATCGACCCGCGGTATTATTCGCTGAATATGAGTGATCACTCCGCACCTGCTGCGTCTGCTCAGGAGTCTGCCGTTCAGGCAGACTCTGATAATCTTTCTACACGCCCACTGAAAATTGGTATCGTTGCCGGTGAAGCTTCCGGTGATATTCTCGGTGCCGGTTTAATAGAGGCTATCCAGAAGCAATATCCCGATGCGCAATTTGAAGGTATTGGCGGTCCGCTGATGCTTGAGAAGGGCTTTCACTCGCTGGTTCCGATGGAAAGATTGTCGGTTATGGGGCTGGTGGAAGTGCTGGGTCGTATCAAGGAACTGTTTGGTATCCGGCGTCGCCTGATTGATCACTTTACAGAATCTAAACCTGATATTTTTATTGGTATTGATGCGCCGGATTTTAACCTCGGTCTTGAGCTGAAGTTAAAAGTGCTGGGTTTCAGTACCGTACATTATGTCAGCCCTTCCGTATGGGCGTGGCGTCAGGGACGGGTGAAGAAAATTCGGCGTGCCTGTGATCATCTGCTGGCTCTACTGCCATTTGAAATAGATTTCTATCGGGAGCATCAGGTGCCGGTGACTTTTGTCGGGCACCCGCTGGCTGATACCTTGCCGCTGGAAGATGAAACCGCGGATGCACGCAAGCGCCTTGATATTGCTGCAGATGAGGTAGTCGTCGGCGTTCTGCCCGGTAGCCGTGGTGGTGAAGTTAAACGACTGGCACCACTTTTTCTGGAAACAGCAGCACGCCTGCTGAGGCAGAATCCAAAATTGCGCTTTTTAATGCCTGCTGCGAATGCCCAGCGATATGCGCAGCTGTCAGAAATACTGAAGCAATATCCTGATCTGCCAATTCAATTACTGGAAGGTCAGTCCCATGATGTCATGGCAGCTTCTGATGCACTCCTGCTTGCATCGGGTACAGTAGCGCTTGAGGGAATGCTGCTGAAGAAGCCGATGGTAATCAGTTACCGGCTGGCAAAGCTGACGTACATGATTGCCAAACGGATAGTCAAAACCAAATGGTATTCCCTGCCTAATTTGCTGGCGCGCAAAACCCTGATTCCTGAAATTATTCAGGATGATGCAACGCCGGAAAGACTGGCGGAAGCGGTGGAGCAAAGTCTTAAAGATGGTGCGCATCGTAATGAGCTGAAATCCCGTTTTCTGGAATTGCATAAACAACTACGCTGTAATGCAAGTCAGGTAGCAGCTGATACGGTTATCGAACTGATTCAGCAAAAGCGTGATAGTGAAGCAAGAGCAGCGGTTGGAGACGAATCCAGTGCAGCATGATCTTTTCGGTGATACAGAACCATCATCAGATATTCAGCGTATTTGCGGTGTTGATGAGGTTGGCCGTGGTCCATTGTGTGGACCTGTTGTTACGGCAGCAGTCATTCTTGACCCTGATAATCCCATTGACGGGCTGGCGGATTCCAAAAAGATTTCTGAAAAAAAACGGGAAGCACTTTTTGAGATTATCAAAGAGCGCGCCCTGAGCTGGTGTATTGCCCGGGCGGATGTGGAAGAGATTGACCGGCTGAATATTCTGCAGGCAACCATGCTGGCAATGCAGCGTGCGGTGGCTGGTTTGTCGGTTAAACCTGATCTGGCACTCATTGATGGTAACCGCTGTCCGAAATTACCTTGTGAAGCGCGTGCCGAGGTAAAAGGTGATGGTCGTATTGCTGAAATTTCAGCAGCGTCTATTCTGGCAAAAGTCGCGAGAGATCGTGAAATGGATGAGCTGGATAAACTATATCCGGGTTATGGTATTGCCGGACATAAAGGTTACCCGACTGCAGCACACCTTGAAGCGCTGCGACGTCTGGGACCGACGCCTATCTACCGTCGTTCATTTCGCCCGGTTGCCGAACTCGTATAGCCGCTTGAAGAATTACCGAATTTCTTTCCTTCAGCACATGTTCACAATGTGTTGAAATGTCCTGCGTCAGGAAGATCGACTATGAACGAACCTCAAGGTGAACTCTCCCTTCGTACACTGGCAATGCCCGGTGATACTAATCCCAATGGTGATATCTTCGGTGGCTGGCTGATGTCGCAGATGGATATTGCCGGTGGTCTGGCAGGTAAGGTGCGTAGTCAGAGCCGGGTGGCAACGGTAGCCGTTGAATCCATGTGTTTTCATCAGCCGGTGAAGGTTGGTCAGGTGGTTTGTTGTTATACCGATATGTTGAGAGTAGGGCGCACCTCAATGCGTATCAGGATCGAGGTCTGGGCGATGGGGATGCCTTATAAGGATTCCCGGGTCAAAGTGACGGAGGGTGTTTTCACGTATGTTGCGATTGATGAGACCGGCCGCCCGATTCCGGTTGACCGCGATACTGAGGTTGCCTGAATTTCTCTCTTCTCCGGATGATTTGAAGCCGTTGCTGCGCGGCTTCGAATGAAAAGTAAAATCTGTATTCCTGCCTGAAGGTAACCTCTGATACACTGGTTAATCCATTCCCGTTCCAGTATCTGCGCCATGCCGGTCCCCTTTGTTCACTTACGTATTCATTCTGAATTTTCCCTGTCTGACGGCCTTGTTCGTATCAAGCCACTTATCAAGACTGTGGAAGCAAAAGGTATGGCCGCTGTCGCCATGACTGACCAGTCCAACATGTGTTCGCTGGTGCGCTTTTATCAGGGCACGATGGGCTCGGGTATCAAACCAGTTTGTGGCTGTGATATCTGGCTGGAAAATGCCGACCCTGAAGAACAACCCACCAGACTGGTCTTGCTGGCAATGAACAATACCGGCTATGGCAATCTGATGGAGTTGATATCGGATAGCTTTCAGAAAAATCAACATTATGGCAAAGCGCTGATTAAGCGGGAGTGGGTTAAGGAAAAGTCAGAGGGACTCATTGCGTTATCCGGTGCACGTCAGGGTGAAGTCGGGTTGGCGTTAATGGGCAGTAACCCTGTGCTGGCTGACGAGTGTCTGCAGGAGTGGATGGAGGTTTTTCCGGGACGCTTCTATCTGGAACTGCAGCGAACCAGCCGGGCAAGGGATGAGGAATATGTACATGCGGCCGTTGCATTGTCAGCCCGGCAGCAATGCCCGGTGGTGGCAACCAATGATGTCATGTTCCTGACCCGGGAAGAGTTTGAAGCACATGAAGCGCGAGTTTGTATTGGTGAGGGGCGTACGCTGGATGATCCCCGTCGCCCTAAAAATTATTCAGAAGAGCAATACCTGAAAACGCCTGAGGAAATGGCCGAGCTGTTTTCGGATATTCCTGAAGCGATTGAAAACACGGTTGAAATTGCAAAACGCTGTAACCTGGATGTACGACTGGGTGAGTATTTTCTGCCCGAGTATCCGATTCCCGAAGGCAAAACCATGGATGATTTTTTTCGTGAGTTTTCCCATGAGGGTTTGACCAATCGCCTGACTGCTATCCTGCAGAAAGATGATCCGGCGTATGCAGAAAAAGAAAAAGAGTACCGTGACCGTCTCGATTTTGAGCTGGATATTATTCTCAAGATGGGGTTCCCCGGTTACTTTCTGATCGTAATGGACTTTATCCAGTGGGCGAAAGATAACGGAATTCCTGTGGGACCGGGGCGGGGTTCCGGTGCCGGTTCACTGGTAGCGTATGCGCAGAAAATTACCGACCTTGATCCGATTGAATATGATTTGCTGTTCGAGCGGTTCCTGAATCCGGAACGGGTTTCCATGCCGGACTTTGACGTTGATTTCTGTATGGAAAACCGGGACAAGGTCATTGATTACGTTGCCCGCACCTATGGTCGGGATGCGGTTTCCCAGATTATTACTTTCGGTACCATGGCGGCAAAAGCGGTGGTGCGGGACGTTGCCCGGGTGCAGGGCAAGTCTTATGGTCTGGCAGACAAGCTGTCAAAAATGATTCCTTTTGAAGTCGGTATGACGTTGCAGAAGGCATGGGATCAGGAAGAAACTATCCGGGAATTTCTGGCGGCTGATGAAGCCGGTCAGGAAATCTGGGATATGGCGCTGAAGCTGGAAGGTGTGACCCGTGGTGTCGGTAAACACGCCGGTGGTGTAGTTATTGCACCGACCAAGCTGACTGATTTTGCGCCGTTGTACTGTGATGAAAGCGGGCAGGGGCTCGTTACCCAGTACGATAAGAATGATGTTGAAACAGCGGGTCTAGTTAAGTTCGACTTCCTGGGTCTGCGGACCCTGACCATCATCGACTGGGCGCTGAAAATGATTAACCCCCGTCTGGAAAGGCAGGGGGAAAAGCCGCTGGATATTATGCAAATCAATCTGGAAGATAAAATTTCCTATGATTTGCTCAAATCCAGTGAAACGACAGCCGTCTTCCAGCTTGAATCCCGCGGGATGAAAGATCTTATCAAGCGGCTGCAGCCGGACTGTTTCGAAGACATTATCGCTCTGGTAGCACTGTTCCGCCCCGGTCCTTTGCAGTCAGGCATGGTAGATAACTTTATTAACCGGAAGCACGGGCGTGAGGCGCTTTCCTACCCGGATGCCCAGTATCAGCATGAATGGCTGAAACCGATTCTGGAACCCACCTACGGCATTATCCTGTATCAGGAGCAGGTCATGCAGATTGCTCAGGAGCTTGCCGGTTATACCCTCGGTGGTGCGGATATGCTGCGCCGGGCGATGGGTAAGAAAAAACCTGAGGAAATGGCCAAGCAGCGTTCTATTTTTGAAGATGGCGCGATGTCTAAAGGCGTTGATGGCGAGCTGGCAATGAAAATCTTTGACCTGGTGGAAAAATTTGCCGGTTACGGATTTAACAAATCGCACTCTGCCGCTTATGCGCTGGTTTCCTACCAGACACTGTGGTTAAAGGCCCATTATCCTGCAGAATTTATGGCGGCAGTGATGTCGTCTGACATGCAGAACACCGACAAGGTTGTGACCTTTATCGAAGAGTGCCGCAATATGAAACTCAAGGTATTGCCGCCGGATGTAAACAGTGGTGAGTTTATGTTTGGGGTTAACGAGCAGGGGCATATTGTTTACGGGCTGGGTGCAATCAAAGGTGTCGGGGAAGGCCCCATTGAAGAAATTGTTCAGGCGCGCACCGAGGGTGGACCCTTCCGGGATCTGTTTGATTTCTGCCAGCGGGTCGACGGGCGCAAGGTCAACAAACGTTGTCTGGAGGCGCTGGTGCGTTCCGGGGCGCTGGATAATATCGGGCCGGATCAGGGGGGAGACGGCAACCTGAATCAGAGTCGTGCCATTCTTGATGCCTGCATGGGGGAAGCCGTAAAAACCGCCGAACAGTCAGCCCGCAGTCAGAGTGCCGGACTGGGAGATCTGTTTGGTGATCTGGCGCCTTCGGCGCCGGAAGAGGGGTATGGTAAATATACCCAAACCCATGAGTGGAGTGACAAGGAACGCCTGCGGGGCGAGAAGGATACGCTTGGGCTGTATCTGACCGGACACCCTATTGACGAATATGAAAGCGAAATCCGCAATTTTATTCGAACGCGTATCAGCTCGCTGCAGCCGGGGCGCGATGTCGTCAATATGGCGGGGCTGATTGTTGGCTTGCGGGTTATGCGCAACAAGCGTGGCGATAAAATGGCGTTTGTGACGCTGGATGACCGGACCGGGCGGATTGAAGTATCCCTGTTTGCAGACACGTTTAACCAGTTCCAGCATTTGCTGACCAAGGACAGTCTAATCGTGGTCGAAGCTGAAGTAAGCCATGATGACTACTCAGGCTCACTGCGCGCCCGCGCCAAGAATGTGATGAGCATTAATGATGCCCGTGCCCGCTTCTCTCAGGGCATGATGATCCAGCTGACTCATGAGCAGTGCAGTAAAGGCGTTTCAAAGCGCTTGGTCGGTCTGCTGGGTGAGTACCGGGGTGAATCTCCGGTGGTTATTGATTACCAGCGGCCGGATGCTGCCGCACGCCTGAAACTGGGCGATGGCTGGAAAGTTCAGGCAGATGATGAATTATTACAGCGGCTACGGGAGCTGCTGGGGCGTCATTCTGTGGCGATTACCTACTCCTGAGTGCGCTTGATTCGCTGTCGGGTAAGGATGGGTAACAACTCCTTACTCTTTTTAACTCGACAGCGGATTTGTGCTTGCGTATTTTAGTGACGATTCCAAGGATTTTGGCCCCTTTTTCTGTGCGTAACTGATGAACCCGAATTATCTCGATTTTGAACAGCCGATTGCCGAGCTGGAAGCAAAAATAGAAGAGTTGAGACTGGTCGGCTCTGACACTGAAATCAATATCTCTAAAGAGATTGATAACCTTGAAGGTAAGTGTCAGTCGCTAACGGAATCGATATTCAGTCGCCTCACGGCCTGGCAGGTTGCCCAGCTGGCGCGTCATCCACGGCGTCCGTATACGCTGGATTATATTTATAATATTTTCTCCGATTTTGACGAGTTGCATGGTGACCGCCACTATGCTGACGATGCCGCTATTGTGGGCGGTATTGCTTATCTTGAAGGTGAGCCGGTGATGGTGATTGGTCACCAGAAAGGGCGTGAGATTGCAGATAAGGTACGCCGTAACTTTGGCATGCCAAAGCCTGAAGGCTATCGCAAGGCCTGCCGTCTGATGGAGATGGCTGAGCGCTTTAAAATGCCGATCTTCACTTTTATTGATACGCCGGGTGCTTATCCGGGTATTGGTGCTGAAGAGCGCGGTCAGAGTGAAGCGATTGCCTGGAACCTGGGCGTCATGTCACGCCTGAAAACCCCGATTATTTCTACTGTGATTGGTGAAGGTGGTTCCGGTGGTGCGCTGGCGATTGGTGTTTGCGACAAGCTGATGATGATGCAGTACTCGACTTACTCCGTTATTTCTCCTGAAGGTTGTGCTTCTATCCTCTGGAAAACCGCAGAACATGCTTCTGATGCTGCTGAAGCGATGGGTATGACTTCTGACCGGCTGCATGAGCTGGGTCTGGTTGACCGGATTATCGAAGAACCTCTGGGTGGTGCTCACCGGGCACCAATGATTGCAGCAGAGAATATTCGCCAGCAGTTGGCAAGTTCTCTGGCTGAATTGCGAGAACTGAATGATGAGGAGCTGCTGGCACGTCGCTATGAGCGCCTTCTGTCATATGGTCGTAACTAATCTGCTCTGAATCTTTTTTTAGCTAGCCGGTTTGCTATATCGTTATAGCAAACCGGAGCTTACTTCTTTATTGCTTCCTGTGTCCTTCGTACTAAATTCTATTAAGCCCTCTCTGCTGATTATTATCTGAATGGATTTTCTTGAAGCTCTGACCCGTACACTTTCACGTCATATTCCGGATTTGCCCAGATCTCATCTGCTGGTGGCATACAGTGGTGGGATGGACTCAACAGTATTGCTTGATGCTGTTTGTCGGTTACGTGATGCCGGTGCCGTGGGAAGTGTCAGTGCGTTGCATGTTCATCATGGTCTGAGTGGATATGCTGATGACTGGGCTGTACATTGTCAGCGTTTTTGTCAGGAGAGAAGTATTCCCTTACTAACAGAGTATGTTTCTTTGCCGGAAAACTGTCGGGATGGGGTTGAACTGGCTGCAAGAAATGCGCGTTACGATATTTTCGAAGCTGCCGTAGAAGAAAACCAATACCTGCTTCAGGCTCATCATCAGCGGGATCAGGCTGAAACATTTCTGTTTCGTGCACTCAGAGGCAGTGGCATTGATGGTTTGAGCGGGATTCCTGTCACTCGTCCTTTAGCTCAGGGGTATATTCTCCGACCACTCTTGAATACGCCCTGGCAAAAACTTAAAACTCAGGCAGAGCAATGGCAGCTTGAGTGGGTTGAAGATAACACCAACACCGATACCCGTTTTGATCGTAACTTCCTGCGTCAGGAAATATTGCCCTTGCTCGAATCACGCTGGCCGGAAGCGCAGAAGAAACTTGCGGAGGGCGCCAGAGCCTGTGAAGAGGCGAAAGAGTCTCTCAATAGTCAGGTTGCCGAAGACTTTAATTACGCCAATGTACCAGCAGCCGGGCTCTTTCTCGAAAACGCTGTTGTTCTGGATTGCCAGCATTTGTCGAGCCTGCCAGAAACCCGGCAGCGAAGAGTACTGCGTTACTGGCTGGGTTTGCACAAGCTCAAGATGCCCTCCCGTGTTGTGCTTGAGCGAATTTTGACGGAAGTCATTCCAGCAAGACAGGATGCAGAGCCCGAAGTGTTATGGTCGGATGGCTGTGTCCGGCGTTATCAGGGGCAGCTGATTGCGGTTAGTTCACGTCCGCTGAAAGTACCCGGTATTCAGAAGCACTGGAATATTAAGAACGATAGGCGGTTTGAGCTACCTGAAAATGGCTTTCTGTTTTTTGACGGAGATACAACAGGTTTTCCTGAGGGAACAGTGTTTTCCGTTAGCTATCGTAGAGAGCAGGAGAATTTGCAAAAATTTTCGCTTGTAGGGCGCAGGGGAAGTAAAACCTTAAAAAGATGGTTACAGGAGTTTTCTGTACCGCCCTGGTTGCGTGAGCAGGTTCCTCTCATTATGAAGGATGGGGAGTTGGTCGCTATACCCGGTCTTGGTGTTGTTCAAATGGCGTCTATTCCTGACTATGGGCAACCTCTAGCATTTCGACAGAACTATGAGAAGGTTCTGGAGATTGTGGTGTGGACGTCTTCTCATTGCAAGAGGTAAGTAAGAGTGGTGGCTGGTGATTGGGCACAGATGCTCCGTCATGCTGTATAGCGTCTTTCTGTGATCAGGGCAGAGGTTCCGGAACAAGGAAGGTTACATAATGTTCGCTTGGTTCGATAGTTAGCTTGGATGGATTTTGTCCGTTATGTGTCAAAAGCTCACCGTCAACCACAAACAGATTATCCTGCTGATGAGATTCAATAATAAGTTTTGATGATACGGTCACCGTATGGACTTTTTCAGATTCAGTGTATGAGCCATCTTTGGTTTTAAGGAAAAGTGGTACAGCTTCAGTCCTTCCCAAACCATCCCGCATAACTGTAACCAGCTCTAATGTTTCAGTCTCCGGCCGGGCGCTTGGTGCAAGCTTTACGTTCTTTGCTGCATAGGGGGCATTCATGGCGACGGCATGGGTGTAGTTTCCTCTTGCATGTTCTGTGTCGTCAGTTGTCAGCGTAAGTTCATGGTTCTGAAGCTTGAGTAGTTCGATGGCAGCGCCCAGCTCCAGTCGCAGAGAACCAATGCGGCCAAATTTTTCAGAATTTATATCAATGTCTGAAACAAGCCCGGTGGTTGCGTCCAGTAGCAGATAACCTTTTTGCGTATGTTCTGGGGTCTGCCTTCCCCATTGCCATTCTGCGGTGTACTGTTTTACATGAATCTTTCTGTTTTGCTGTTTTTGCAATGCATGCAGCATGGCAAGAAGAGCTTTTGCAGGGTTGTCGGTATCAAGGCTGCAGGCGATGCCATTACCGGTACCCCGTGGGATAAATGCAAAGGGAACTGATAAGCAGCTTGCAGTAATGACTCCTTCTACGGCAGCTTTCAGAGTACCATCGCCTCCGATAATAATAATCGCATCGCATTGCGCTGCTGTGTTTTGGAGAAAACTATATAACAGGGTATCGTCCTTGCTTGTTGTGAAAGGTTTAATTTCTGCACCAAGGTTCTTTAATTTTGGAATAAGGGCATCAGCTGTTTTCTGTCCTGCTTCTTTGCCGCTATGGGGGTTCACAACAACGGCAAAAGTGAGATTTTCTAAAGGGGTCGCAGTTTCTTTACTGAATAACTGTAAATTAACAGCTTCCATTGCTTTCTGCTGTTGATCTTCGGTCTCAAACTGAAAATGGTAGGGGGTGAGCTGTGCCGTTTTGAGTGAGAGATAAACCAGATCAGCCTGAAGAGGCTGCGTCATGTGCTGTTCGTCTGTTGTTGGCCACAATCCGAGTACAAAGCCCTGCTGGACTTTCTTTTCCGGGTTGGTTTTGTTGGAGTATTGTACGATGAAATCGCCGTTTTCAACTGAAAGGGATAATTGTACATTGCTGGAAATAAATGGAAGAGCGCCTTTTTGGATAACCGAAAAGAGCACTTTTCCATAAGCAAATGGTATCAGGCAAAAGGTCAGCAGTGGCAGGACTAGCTTTCTGATATTTGTGTTAATGATGTTTCCCACAAAAAATCCCGCTGGTTATTTTTGTACTTAGAGTCTTGGATAGACTAGTCGCTCTCTGGACTTTTATGAGTGGTTTTTCATATTTCGCAGTATGTAGTGTTTTACCAATCGCCGGAAATTTGATAACCTGTGATCCCATCTCATACGTTTTCCTGCCACCCCTGCTCTATAAATCAACAGGTTATCAATGACGCGCTTTATATTCGTCACCGGCGGTGTTGTTTCCTCATTGGGTAAAGGTATTGCCTCTGCCTCCCTCGCGGCCATTTTGGAAGCCCGTGGCCTGAAGGTAACACTGCTGAAGCTTGACCCTTATATCAACGTTGACCCGGGTACCATGAGCCCGTTTCAGCATGGTGAAGTGTTTGTCACCGAAGACGGTGCCGAAACTGATCTGGACCTGGGGCATTATGAGCGCTTTGTGCGCACAACCATGAAACAGGGCAATAACTTCACGACCGGCCGGGTTTATGAAACCGTGCTGCGCAAAGAGCGCCGCGGTGACTACCTGGGCGGTACTGTGCAGGTTATTCCGCATATTACTGATGAAATCAAACGTCGCATCTTGCTGGGTGCCGGCGATGCAGACGTTGCGCTGGTGGAAATCGGCGGTACCGCCGGTGATATTGAATCCCAGCCATTCCTGGAAGCGGTGCGCCAGCTGAAAGTAGAGCTGGGTTCTTCCCGCGCACTGCTGATGCACCTGACGCTGGTGCCTTATATCAAGACCGCCGGTGAGATCAAAACCAAGCCGACCCAGCACTCTGTAAAAGAGCTGCGTTCTATCGGTATTCAGCCTGATATTCTGATCTGCCGTTCAGAGATGCATATTGATGAGTCTGCCCGTCGCAAAATCTCGCTGTTTACGAACGTTGAAGAGCGAGCGGTTGTCTCCCTGCGTGATGCGGACAGCATTTACCGTATTCCCCGTATGCTGCACGAGGAAGGGCTGGACGAATATGTTGTCGAGCGACTGGCGCTGACGCACGCGAAGCCTGTCGATCTCAGCGAGTGGGATGATGTGCTTGAACGCGACCTGAACCCGCAGAAAGAAATAACCATTGCCATGGTCGGCAAATACATGGAGCTTCTTGATGCCTACAAGTCTCTGATTGAAGCGGTGAAGCATGCCGGTCTGAAGACCCATACCAAGGTTAATATCCGCTATATCGACTCTGAAAACATCGAGACGGAAGGTGTTGATCAGCTCAAGGATGTTGATGCCATTCTGGTGCCGGGCGGCTTTGGCCAGCGTGGTGTTGAAGGCAAAATTTCGACTGTGCGCTATGCCCGTGAGAACAAGGTTCCTTATCTGGGGATTTGTCTGGGTATGCAAGTTGCCGTTATCGAATATGCACGTCATATGGCCGGTCTTGAAGGTGCCTGCAGTACTGAATTTGATCAGAATAACCCGCACCCGGTTATTGCTCTGATTACTGAATGGGTTGATTCAGAAGGTAACAAAGAAAGCCGCGATGCAACTTCTGATCTGGGCGGTACCATGCGTCTGGGCGCTCAGGGCTGTAATCTGGTTCAGGGTACCCGTGCCCATGCAGCGTATGGTCAGGATGTGATTGTTGAGCGTCATCGTCATCGTTATGAGGTCAACAATAACTACATTGACGAGTTGGAACAGGCAGGGTTGAAGATTTCCGGCCGTTCTGCAGATCAGGCGCTGGTGGAAATTGTTGAAGTGCCGGACCACCCGTGGTTTGTGGCCTGTCAATTCCATCCGGAGTTCACGTCAACGCCGCGTGATGGTCACGGGCTGTTCACTTCCTTTGTGAATGCGGCTCTGGATCACAGCCAGACTTGATTGAACAAGGCAGGGCGGGTTTAATACCCGCCCTGTTTGTTTATGATTACACTGGGCTGGATTCGTTAAGCTGGATCAGCTTTTTCGGATAAATCTCCGGTGTATTTGCGGTTGTCTGTACCCGCGCAGCCTTTTAGCGCTCTGTTCAGGGAGCGAGGGCTCGATTTAGGGAGCTATATAAAGTGTCTGATAAAACCATTCAGGTCGGCTCAATTCCGGTTGCCAATGACCGGCCTTTTGTCCTTTTTGGTGGCATGAATGTGCTGGAATCAAGGGATATGGCGCTGCAGGTTGCTGAACATTATGTTGAGGTAACCGGCCGTCTGGGCATTCCTTATGTATTCAAGGCCTCTTTCGACAAGGCCAACCGTTCTTCTATCCATTCTTATCGTGGTCCCGGTCTGGAAGACGGGCTGAAAATCCTCAGCGAAATCAAAAGCACTTTCAATGTACCGATCATCAGCGATGTGCATGAGCCTGAGCAGTGTCAGCCAGCGGCTGAAGTCTGTGATGTTATCCAGCTGCCAGCCTTCCTTGCCCGCCAGACTGACCTGGTACAAGCGATGGCATCCACCGGTGCTGTGATCAATATCAAAAAACCACAGTTCCTGAGCCCGTCACAGATGGGTAATATTGTTGAAAAGTTCGCTGAGGCAGGTAACGAGCAAATCATTTTATGTGAGCGCGGCAGCAGTTTCGGCTACGATAATCTGGTCGTCGATATGCTGGGCTTTCGTACCATGAAAGAGTGCAGCGGCGGTTTGCCGGTGATTTTTGATGTCACCCATTCCCTGCAGTGTCGCGATCCAATGGGTGCAGCATCCGGTGGTCGTCGCCATCAGGTGACTGAACTGGCTCGCTCAGGCATGGCTCTGGGGCTGGCAGGACTGTTTCTTGAGGCGCATCCGGATCCGGATAATGCTCGTTGCGATGGTCCAAGTGCGCTAAAACTGTCTCAGCTAGAACCTTTCCTGCAGCAGGTTAAAGCCGTGGATGATCTGGTGAAATCATTCCCGCCGCTGGAAACTGCCTGAATTTATTTGTAACGGTTGCTGCAAATGTGGGTCTGTATAATCTGGGAACCAGAATCAGACTGGCAGCAGCCGGGGATGTTAATGGAGCAGCAAGTTAATGGCACAAATTAAGACGATCATTGCCCGGGAAGTCATGGACTCCCGTGGTAACCCGACTATTGAAGCCGACGTTACTCTGAAATCCGGTGTCATGGGGCGCGCCGCTGCACCTTCCGGTGCTTCTACCGGTTCCCGTGAAGCACTGGAACTGCGTGACAAGGCTGACCGCTACATGGGCAAGGGTGTTGAAACCGCTGTTAATAATGTCAACAGCAAGATCGCACCGGCACTGGTTGGCAAAGATGCTGCCGATCAGGAAACGCTTGACCGTACCATGATCGAACTGGATGGTACTGATAACAAATCTGTACTGGGCGCTAATGCGATTCTGGCGGTTTCTCTGGCTGCAGCCAAAGCCGCAGCGCAGGAAAAGGGCATGCCGCTGTATGCTCATATTGCTGAACTGAATGGTACGGCTGGTCAGTACAGCATGCCCGTACCGATGATGAATATCATCAATGGTGGTGAGCACGCTGACAACAATGTTGATATCCAAGAATTCATGGTGCAGCCGGTCAGTGCGCCGAACTTCAGGGAAGCACTGCGCATGGGCGCGGAAATCTTCCACAACCTGAAGAAAGTACTGTCTGCCAAAGGTCTGAACACGGCTGTGGGTGATGAAGGTGGCTTTGCGCCGAACCTGTCTTCCAATGCAGAAGCGCTGGCGGTTATTGCTGAAGCGGTTGCGGCTGCCGGCTACAAGCTGGGTGAAGATGTAACGCTGGCGCTGGACTGTGCGGCGTCTGAATTCTACAAAGATGGCAAGTATGACCTGAAGGGTGAAGGTAAGGTTTACTCTGCAAACGAATTCAGTGATTTCCTCGCCAGTTTGTGTGATGACTACCCGATTGCTTCTATCGAAGACGGTCTGGATGAGTCCGACTGGGATGGCTGGAAGTATCAGACTGAGAAACTGGGCGAGCGCATCCAGCTGGTAGGCGATGACCTGTTTGTAACCAATACCCGTATTCTGAAACAAGGTATTGAGCAGAGTGTTGCCAACTCCATTCTGATCAAGTTCAACCAGATTGGTACCCTGACTGAAACCCTGGAAGCCATTCGTATGGCGCGTGAAGCCGGTTACACTGCGGTTATTTCCCATCGCAGTGGTGAAACTGAAGACAGTACCATTGCTGATCTGGCTGTGGGTACCGCAGCGGGTCAGATCAAGACCGGTTCTCTGTGCCGTTCTGACCGGGTTGCCAAGTACAACCAGCTGCTGCGTATCGAGCAGGAACTGGGTGATGTGCCTTACCGCGGCCGTGCTGAATTCAGCCGTTAATTCCGGTTGAAAGACAGTAAAATATCAACATGTCCACTTGATCTCTGCTTCGGTGGAGTGACAGAATTATGTTAAAAAAAGGGGGGAGCATATGTTCTCCCTTTTGTTTTATTGACTATGAAAAATGCCGCGCAAGGCTGTTTCAGGGATTATTAACTTTCTGGCTTGAAGGACGGGATGCTGCAAATGAGAGCCATTATGCTGGTGCTGGTTGTGATACTTGCTGCGTTACAGTATCGACTCTGGGTAGGTCAGGGCAGTATTGCTGAAGTGTTCGCCCTGAAAAAACAGATCGAAACCCAGCAGCAGGACAATGAACGCCTGTATAAGCGTAATGAACTGCTGGCTGCTGAAGTTGTTGAGTTGCAGCAGGGTTACGAAACCGTAGAGCAGCAGGCCCGAATGGAGCTCGGCATGGTTCGTCAGGGAGAAACCCTGTTTATTCTGTTAGAGGAATAAGAGTGACCTCACAGTTACCTGACACATTATCTGAAAAAAAAGCAGCCTACTGGTGTGTTGTACCAGCAGCGGGTGCAGGGCGCCGAATGCAAAGTACCTGCCCCAAACAGTATCTCAAACTTGATGAATATACAGTGCTGGAGCATACGTTGCAGCGCTTGTTGGCGTTCCCTCTGATTAAAAAGATAGTCGTTGTTGTCAGTCCCGAGGATGAATGTTTTCAGGATCTTACAGTGATGCAGTCTGACCGGATTATCGTTGCCGAAGGCGGTGCTGAACGTTATCTGTCTGTCGTAAATGGTTTGACTGCACTTAATGATATAGCTGCTGATGATGACTGGGTCATGGTGCATGATGCAGCCAGACCCTGTGTCCGGATACCTGATTTACAGAAACTGGTGGATGAGGTTGGTGATGATGCCGTGGGTGGTCTGCTGGCCTGTTCGGTCAGCGATACGATTAAACGTGAGTGTACCGGGCAGCGCATTGGGGAAACCGTTGAACGGCATGATCTTTGGCATGCCATGACGCCGCAAATGTTCCGCAAGCAGGCTTTGCAGAATGCGCTGACAGCCGCAATCAATTCAAATTTTGCCGTGACAGATGATGCTTCGGCGATAGAACTTGCTGGTTTTTCTCCCAAGCTTGTGTTAGGGCATTCAGACAATATCAAAATAACCCGGCAGGAAGATCTCGCATTGGCAGCATTCTTGCTTTCCAGACAGCAAAGCGATTCGGCCGGAACAATTGAACACAGTGCAATGGCAGAACAACAGGAGGCAGGTGTATGACCTTTCGTATTGGTCATGGCTTTGATGTGCATCGTTTTGGTGAAGGTGATCATGTTGTTCTGGGTGGCGTGAGAATTCCTCATGATCACGGACTGGTTGCACATTCTGATGGTGATGTTGCCCTGCATGCATTGTGTGATGCGTTGCTGGGGGCGGCAGCATTAGGTGATATCGGGCGCCATTTTCCGGATACTGATGCGCGTTTCAAGGGTATTGATAGCCGGGAACTGTTGCGTCATGTTGTTGCGTTACTGGATGAGAAAAAACTGCAGCCATCCAATGTTGATCTGACCATTGTGGCGCAGGCACCGCGGATGGCAGCCCATATAAGTGCTATGTGCGAAAACCTGGCTCAGGATCTGGGGCTGCCGCTGGATGATGTCAATGTAAAGGCAACCACCACCGAAAAGCTTGGTTATACCGGTCGCAGGGAAGGAATTGCAGCACACGCAGTTGTGTTGCTGCAAAAGGTTTAATATCGCAGCCTGACAGTATCGTAATGATGCTGTCAGTTAAGTGATAGATGTCGTGTTTTAGGGTGTGAAGTTGTCATGACACAGGAAACAAAACAGGCTTTTGCCTGGGGTGAACCGCTCGGTGAGGCTCTGTTTAAACAGATACCGGAAGATTTCAGGGTCGATGAACAACTGCCTTTCCAGCCTTCCGGCGAAGGTGAACATATTTTTGTTCATGTGGAAAAGCGGGGACATAACACGGCATGGGCCAGCAAACTGCTGGCAACGACTGCGGGTGTTGATCCCCGGCAGGTGACTTATGCCGGTTTGAAAGATCGTCATGGTGTGACCAGCCAGTGGTTTGGTGTTCATCTGCCGGGCAAGCACGAGCCGGATTTCAGTGTGATTCAGGAAGAAGGCGTTAAAATCCTGCAGGTTGCCCGTCACGATCGTAAGCTGCGAACCGGTGCATTGTCAGGCAACCGTTTTGTTATTCGGCTGCGCTCGGTAACAGGCGATTATGAAGCGCTTGAAAGTCGTCTGCAGCAAATTAAATCTTCAGGTGTGCCTAACTATTTTGGCCCGCAGCGTTTTGGTCATGGTGGCCGAAATGTTGATATGGCGCTGGCGATGTTCCGGGGCGAAATCAGTCGCAAGCGGGTCAACCGGCAGAAGCGCAGCCTTTACCTTTCCGCCGCCCGTTCCTGGCTGTTTAATCATTATTTGTCAGAACGCATTGCAGCGGGAACATGGAACCGGTATCAGCCGGGTGATGTCCTGATGTTTCATGATTCCGATACCCTGATTCTGCCTGAACGCCTTGACGACACAGCGCTTGAAAGAGCGGCACGAAATGAATTGTTACCAACGGGTTCGATGTGGGGACGTGGTTCTCTGCTGAGTCAGGATGCTGTTTTTGAACAGGAAAAACAGCTGGCTACCATAAGCCCTGATCTGGCTGAAGGTCTTGAAATGGCAGGACTTAATCAAGAGCGGCGTGCTCTGGTATTAATGCCTGCTGAAATGGAGTGGCAGTTTGACGGTGCCGATCTGATTGTGTCATTCAGCCTGCGGCGCGGAAGCTATGCAACAGCATTACTGCGGGAACTGGTTAATCTGACAGAGCCGGAAAACAGAGAGCCCGATAAGAATAAGAAGGATAATTAAAGCCTCATGATATGGCAGAGTAAGATGCAGTCTGATCCGGATGTAACCGGTATCGGAATGACTTCCCGGCGTACCCGGGAGCGTCTGATTCAACGGTTGAGCCGCGAAGGTATCACCAGTCCTCAGGTGCTGGATGTTATTTTTAATATCCCCCGCCACCTGTTTGTTGATGAAGCCCTGTCACACCGGGCATATGAAGATACTGCTTTGCCGATTGGTTTGGGGCAGACCATCTCTCAGCCTTATATTGTTGCCCGGATGACCGAGGCACTTCTTGCAGGGGGGGCGATGGATAATGTCCTGGAGGTTGGGACTGGTTGTGGTTACCAGTCTGCCGTGCTCTCCCGGCTGGTGAAAAAAGTTTGTTCTATCGAGCGGTTGAAGCCATTGCAAAATAAGGCAAGGGAGCGTTTCCGCCGTCTGCACCTGCATAATATTGTGTTGCGTCATAGTGATGGCTTTGAAGGCTGGGCGGCGCGGGCACCCTTTGATGGTATTCTGGTCACAGCAGCACCGGACACGGTACCCGAAGTACTGCTTGAACAGCTGAAACCGGGAGGAAGAATGGTACTTCCCGTTGGCAGTGCTGAGCAGCGGCTGCTATTGATAACCAAAGATGGCAATGGGCGATTGTACCGGCAAACGCTGGATATGGTGCGCTTTGTGCCGATGCTTCAGGGTATAGGGAATTGAACCGGAAACTATGAATACAGACAACAGCCATAAGCGGGAAGAACCGCATACCCTGAACAGGGAGCATGAATTTCAGGATGGCGGTTCACCCACAGGCAAAAGACGCGAACGCCTATTGTTGTTGCTCAAAGGCATGGCGATGGGGGCGGCTGATGTCGTACCGGGTGTATCCGGTGGCACCGTAGCCTTTATTACCGGTATATATGATGAGCTGATCGATACGCTGAAAAGTCTCAGCCCGGAGAAACTGTTGACTCTGAAACGGGAAGGGGTTGCCCGTTTCTGGGAAGCGATCAACGGGACATTTTTGCTAACGCTGTTTGGCGGGATTCTGTTCAGTGTCTTTTCCATGGCAAAAATGATCAGCCATCTGCTGGAAACCTATCCGCAATTACTATGGTCATTCTTTTTCGGTCTG
This sequence comes from Endozoicomonadaceae bacterium, assembly GCA_965261725.1. Classification (GTDB taxonomy): domain Bacteria; phylum Pseudomonadota; class Gammaproteobacteria; order Pseudomonadales; family Endozoicomonadaceae; genus CANDOC01. The sequence continues at coordinate 502,611 of CBDHDU010000031.1, forward strand.
ATTCTGGTCTCAGCCTTTTTGATGAAGCGCCGGGTCAGTCACTGGAACCTGTTACTGTTTGGCTGGCTGTTATTAGGTGCAGGATTCGGGGTTATGGTGACTGAGCTGAGTCCATCCAGTTTGCCGGGCACGCCACCTTTTCTGTTTATGGGTGGAGCGATTGCTATTTGTGCCATGGTATTGCCCGGCATTTCCGGTAGTTTCATGTTGCTGATCATGGGGCTTTACGGTGTTGTGATCGATGCGGTGCGCTCGGTTGATATCATTACACTGTCTTATTTTGCCGGTGGCTGTGTCCTGGGCTTGTTGCTTTTTTCCCGGCTGATCAGCTGGCTGTTGCATCGTTTTCATGACGTAATGACCGTATTCCTGATTGGCTTGATGTTTGGCTCGCTGAATAAAATCTGGCCCTGGAAGCAGGATGTAGAATCCATCGTGACCGAAAGCGGTAAAGTCAAAACACTGGTGCAGGAAAGTCTTTCGCCCTGGCAGTTTGAGCAGGTGACAGGAGAGCCATCCTGGCTGGCAGCATCAATTGGTATGATGGTTGGCGCCTGTGTGGTTGTGCTGGGTATCGATTACATCGCCAGACGTTATGGTCGCAGTGAGTAAACCAGAATCTGGTTAATTGCCTCTGTAAGAGGGCGCTTGGAAGAAACAATGTCAGAGGGAGCTGTGTGAGGTGGAAAGATTGATGTATAAGCGCAGGCGCGTTATCAATCTGTTGTTTTTGCTGCTGTTGACGGGGTGTGCTTCTGACCCTGTCAGCGTGCCGGTTTATGATCGCACCCGCCCGCCGGTTGTGACCTGGGGTTCCCATACCGTAAAGCCGGGAGAAACGCTTTTCTCGATTGCCTGGTTGTACGGCAGAGATTTTCAGGAACTAGCTAAAGCTAATAACATCAAAGGTTCTTATACCATTTATCCGGGGCAGAAACTTACTCTAAAGAAACCGGTACAGCTTGTTACAAACAATAGGGGTAAGTCTCAGTCGAGGGGTTCCACACCGAAACAAGCTGTGGTAAAAATGAAGGGGAGTGAGAAACATACAGCTACAGGAGTGGCTGGCACAGTCCGAAAACAAAGTTCTATATACAGGGATAGTTCAAAACCGGCTTGGGGTTGGCCGGCGCAGGGAGCAGTCAAAAGCCGTTTTTCCATGAAAGGGAAAGTAAACAAGGGAATTGATATACAGGGCAAACACGGCGATTCGGTAAAAGCCGCCTCAAAAGGGCAAGTGGTTTATGCAGGCAATGGCCTGACCGGATATGGCAACCTTATTATCATAAAACATAATTCCAGCTATCTGAGTGCCTATGCTCACAACAGGAAGTTGCTTGTGAGCGAAGGGGTGGTAGTTAAAGGAGGCCAGAAGATAGCCGAAATAGGTTCTACAGGGACGAATGAGCCTAAGCTGCATTTTGAAATACGGCGCAACGGCAAACCTGTTGATCCTTTGGCATATTTGCCTTCGCGTTAGTATCAGGTGTAGTGGGGTAAATCGAAAGAGGGACTTGGTGGTTGTCGGTGTCCATCAGGCATACCGGCTGCGAGTGGGACTTTTCGGACAGGACTGACTCTTATGACACCAAAAAGGGAAGCAGCAGAGCTGAGTAGTTGTGCTGATGAACAGGAAACCCAGGGAGAAGGGTTGATAGAAGAAGGTAACGATACCGCTGCAGCTGCACCTGATGCAGAGCCTGCGCCGGTAGCGGCTGTGGCTGCAGAACCTGGTATCACAGCAACACCGGGTCGTCGCAGAGAAGATGATGCTTTCTACAAGTCTGTAGATGCGACCCAGTTATATCTCAATGAGATTGGATTTTCCCCCCTGCTGACCCCCGAAGAAGAGGTGCACTATGCACGTCTGGCGCGCAAGGGTGTAGAAGCAGGTCGCCGTCGTATGATTGAATCCAATCTGCGGCTGGTGGTGAAAATCTCCCGTCGTTACGTGAACCGCGGATTATCACTGCTGGATCTGATTGAGGAAGGCAACCTCGGACTGATTCGTGCGGTAGAAAAATTCGACCCTGAGCGTGGTTTCCGTTTTTCAACCTACGCAACCTGGTGGATTCGCCAGACAATTGAACGTGCCATTATGAATCAGACCCGGACTATCCGGCTGCCGATTCATGTGGTTAAAGAGCTGAATGTCTACCTGCGTGCAGCCAGAGAACTGACCCAGAAGCTGGATCATGATCCAACCCCGGAAGAAATAGCAGAACTGCTTGATAAGCCGGTGGATGATGTTAAGCGGATGCTGGGTCTGAATGAGCGGGTCACTTCCGTTGATACACCGCTGGGTCCTGACTCAGATAAATCGATTCTGGATACTATTTCAGACGATAACGGAGCTGATCCGGCAGAGCTGCTGCAGGATACCGATCTGAATGAAAGTCTGGATCGCTGGCTTGGGGAACTGTCCGAAAAACAACGTGAAGTTGTTGCACGCCGGTTTGGCTTGCGGGGTTATGAAACCAGTACGCTTGAAGAAGTCGGGCGTGAGATTGGTCTGACCCGGGAAAGAGTGCGGCAGATTCAGGTTGAGGCGCTTAAGCGCTTGCGTAATATCCTTGAAAAGCAGGGGCTGAGTGGGGAATCACTCTTTAAATAAACCAGATAATGTTTCATGGATATAAAAAAACCGCTCAGCTGAGCGGTTTTTTTATATCACTGCGAATGCCAAAGATCAGCGTTCGAGGTGTTCAAGCTTACCTTTAACACCATCCCACTCTTCAGCATCTTCGAGAGCGTCTTTCTTCTCGGTGATGTTTGGCCATACTTCAGCAAGGTCAGCATTCAGTTCAATGAATTCCTGCTGATCTTCGGGAACTTCATCCTCAGAGAAAATGGCATTCGCCGGACATTCTGGCTCACACAGTGCGCAATCAATACATTCATCCGGGTGAATGACCAGGAAGTTTGGTCCTTCGTAGAAGCAATCTACCGGGCAGACTTCAACGCAGTCTGTGTATTTGCACTTGATGCAGTTCTCACCGACAACAAACGCCATGGTGCATATACTCCGTTTTTTTAAATCGTTCAGGCTGATTGAATAACAAATCATATCAACCTGGTTTTTCATGGGAACTTATGTCTACAGAACGTTTTGTTCCCGGCTCTTGCTGTCGGGCTGTACAGCATTGTGCTTAGTACTCATGCACTGGAACACTTTTACCAACTCGACTAAATAAGGCGGAAGTCTATCAGCAATTCTTCCAACTGAAAATGGAGTGTAGTCAGCTTGCTGTCAATTGCTTCATTTGATAGAGCAAATCCAACGCCTGCTTTGGCGTCATATCATCCGGGGATACATCGTCTAGCATTTCGACAACCGGATGTGGTGTTGAAGCTACAAACAGATCACTTTGCATTGGTGCACTTTTTATCTTCCGTTCACGGCTGGTTGCAACCGGCATTGTCGGTTCTGCGATAGTTTGAGGATCGCTTTTGTTTTCCAGCTCATGCAGTTTTGCACGTGCTTCAGTGATGACCGTACGGGGAACTCCGGCCAGTTGTGCGACCTGTAATCCATAACTCTGACTTGCCGGACCTTCCTGTACGGCATGCAGGAATACGATGCTGTCACCGTGTTCGGTCGCATTCAGATGCACGTTGGCAACATTACTGTTTAGTGATGGTAACTGAGTCAGCTCAAAATAGTGGGTTGCAAACAGAGTGAATGCGCCAACTGTTTCTGCTAGGTGTTCGGCGCAGGCCCAGGCGAGGGACAGGCCATCAAACGTACTGGTTCCACGCCCGATCTCATCCATTAACACCAGACTGTTACGAGTCGCATTATTCAGAATATTGGCCGTTTCTGTCATTTCCACCATAAAGGTAGAGCGACCGCCAGCGAGATCATCAGAAGAACCGATACGGGTAAAGATACGATCAATCAAACCGATTTTTGCGTGACTGGCCGGAACAAAACTACCAATATGAGCCAGCAGAGCAATCAATGCTGTCTGACGCATATAAGTCGATTTACCGCCCATATTCGGGCCGGTAATAATCAGCATTCGTCGTTTTTTATTTAGTGCCAGACCATTGGCTACAAACGGTTCATCAAGCACTTGCTCGACAACCGGATGACGACCTTCATCAATCTGAATGCCCGGAGTGGTAGTCAGTTCAGGGCGGCAGAGGTTGAGTTTGTCGGCACGCTCGGCAAGATTGGTTAATACATCGAGTTCGGCAATTGCAGCAGCACTGGCCTGTAGCTCGGTAATATGTTCTGCAAGCCGGTCAATGAGTTCTTCGTAAAGTGCTTTTTCTCTTGCCAGAGCTCGGCTCTTACTGCTGAGTGCCTTATCTTCAAAGGTTTTCAGTTCTGGTGTGATAAAGCGTTCAGCGTTTTTCAGTGTCTGGCGGCGAATATAATCGACAGGTGCATCACCGGATTCCCGGCGGCTGAGTTCAATATAGTAACCATGAACCCGGTTATAACCGACTTTAAGGGTCGATAACCCGGTGCGTTCCCGTTCGCGGGTTTCCAGTTCAATCAGATAAGCACCGGCGTTTTCACTGATATTGCGCAGATCGTCCAGCTCAGTGTCGTAACCTTCGGCAATAACACCACCATCACGAATCACCACCGGCGGGTTTTCGATAATTGCCCGTTCCAGTAATTCAGAGAGTTCCGGGTAGATACTGATTTGCTCTGCCAGCTTATTCAGAAGCGGGGCGCACAGCAGGGTCATTGTCGTCTGAAGTTCAGGCAGAATCGTCAGCGCATCTCTCAGGCGAGCCAGATCACGGGGGCGGGCAGAACGCAGGGCAATACGTGCCAGAATTCGCTCTATATCACCAATACCGCGCAGATGTTCATGGACGGTTTCAAACTGGTAGTTTTCCAGCAGGTGAGTGATTGCGTCCTGACGTGCGGTCAAACTGGCTTTATTACGCAAAGGACGATGTAACCAGCGGGATAATAACCGGCTGCCCATCGCGGTTGCAGTACGATCCATTACCGACTGTAAAGTATTGTCCCGCCCGCCGGACAGGTTTACATCCAGTTCAAGATTACTGCGAGTCGCTGCATCGAGAATAACGCTGTCTTCCCGACGCTCTACGCTAAGTCCCTGAATATGAGGGAGTGCGGTGCGCTGAGTTTCTCGTGCATACAGCAATAAGCTGCCGGCTGCCTGCAGTGCAGTGTTCAGATCATCAACGCCATAACCTGAAAGGTCACGGGTGCCGAACTGACGGCAAAGTGCAGTGACACCACTGTCCAGATCAAAGTCCCAGGGTGGACGTTTGCGAATACCGGTACGTTTTGTCAGCCATTCCGGTAATGCCTGATCTTCACAGATAAGTAATTCAGCCGGAGATAAACGTTCAATTTCACCGGCAAGCGCTTCCTCGCCTTCGACTTCAAGAACCTGAAAACGTCCGCTGGTCATATCCAGAGAAGCGACGCCATAGTTTTGCTGATGAGCAAAGATAGCGGTCAGCCAGTTATCACGGCGTTCTTCCAGCAGTGCCTCATCACTGACGGTTCCCGGCGTAATAACCCGAACAACTTTACGTTCGACAGGCCCTTTACTGGTAGCAGGGTCACCAACCTGTTCGCAGATCGCGACAGATTCACCCTGTTTAACCAGTCTGGCAAGGTAACCTTCAGCCGCATGAAACGGAATACCCGCCATGGGGATGGGCTCTCCGCCGGAATGACCGCGTGCTGTGAGGGTAATATCCAGTATCTGCGAAGCTTTACGAGCATCGTCGTAAAACAGTTCATAGAAATCACCCATCCGGTAAAAAACCAGCTGATCCCGGTGTTCCTGTTTGATGCGCAGATATTGCTGCATCATGGGGGTGTGTTTAGTTTTTTGTACTTTCGTGTTTGCTTCAGAATTTGCCATTAAATTCACAAAAATAAAGGTAAAACAGTATGTTACTGGTGAGAAAGGGGTCGGTTTTTGATCTCAGCCAGTTCCAAGTGGGGTCAAAAAGTCGCGCTATAGTGCATGTTCTAGTATAGGTTTTAGTATATTTTTTTTTGATGGATGTCCTGAGAGTAAATTCCAAGATAAAAAACCTATACTGCCGGGCGCTATTCATCTATTCGTCATAGTGGGCAGCTCCCTGTGTCATGGGTAAAACACATGAGGTAATCATCACGGCAAAAATGAGATGGTACCCAGTTGGCGCGTGTGTAACCCTTCTGTTCAAATGAAAGGGGCTGAGGATGAAAAAAATAGATCATAACAAACAGGAAAAGAAACCACTAACGGATCGAGGGGTTGCCACAATGAGGCCAGGGGAGGAAAAAGCTGATACCGCGCAGCATACGGGACTACGAGTAGTATGCGGACAGACGGGGAGGAAATCTTTCTTTTATCGCTTTCGAAGCCCTGTAACCCAGAAACTTACACAGGTCACGCTGGGGTATTACCCTGAAATGTCTCTTCTTGATGCCAGAACTAAGCACTACCGTTTAAAAGTGATTCGTGATAATGGAGAATGTCCCAAACAATATTTAAAACAAATAAAAGCTGAGAAAAAAGCTTTTATGGAAAATGCTGAGAGTGACGAAGCCATTAACGGACTTCGGGTTAGTGATGTAATAGAGCTTTACCTTACTCAGTATATTGAATCCAGAACGGTCAATGGAAAACTCATTAAAGGTGCCAGGGCTCCGAAAGGTCAAAAGGAAGCCAGAAGAACGCTGGAGGTTGATGTAAAAAAAACTATTGGAGATAAACCAGCTGCATCATTAACAAAACGGGATGTTAAAGAATTAATAAACAATATTGTCGGTCGGGGTGCTCCAGTGCAAGCTGGTAATGTTCTGAGAGAGTTTAATGCGGCCTATGAGCAGGGCGAAAGCACCGCGCTGACCATAGTTCCACACTAACCGGTTTTTAGAACACAAAGTCATAATTGCGACTATCGTAATGCAGATATAGCGATAAAAATACAATAAATTGTGGAGCTATTATCCGTCAGTTCACATTTATTTGCACTAAGGTACACCCCGTACTTTCGCCCTAGCCTATGAGTATGTAATAGGGATTGGGAAGTTTGAAGAAGATTTTTCTAATCCAGTAGAGCAGGCTAGAAAAGGCTTAATGAAAGCACACAAAGGTAAACTGACGGCAAAGAAAAGAACAAGAACTCTATCAGAATATGAGCTTAAAAAGTTTCTTTTATGGCTTCCTGTTTCTGGATTTTCGATGACTCAAAAGAACCTGCTGCTTTTTTCATTGATGACAGGGTGTCGTACAGGTGAGGCGTGCAATGCACAATGGAAAGACATTGAATTAAGCGATGCTGTATGGCATATACCAGACCCCAAGAATAATATCTCGAGAGCAGTTCAGCTTCCTAAGCAGGCTGTATCAATGCTTACAGAGTTAAAGCGGGTGAATGGATATTATCCTTTCCAGACAGCTTCGACCCGGAAACCATTACAACAAAAATCATTAACAGAAACCATGTGGGCATTAAGGAACCCGGATAAGGTTGCTTATAATCGTAAATTTATCCTGGAGCAACTACCGCCAGAGTTTTTAGATGACTGGACTCCCCATGATTTGCGAAGAAATATCAGAACGGGTTTGGCGCGATTACAGTGTCCACTGGAAGTGGCTGAGGCTGTTATCGGTCATGTTGAGCAAGGTGTAGTTGGTATTTACAATCAACATAAATATGAATCTGCATGTAGAGAATGGCTGCAAAAATGGTGTGATTATTTAGAAGCTCTGGTAAAAGAGTAAGATCTGATCTTATGTAGATTACAGGTCTCTCTTTTTGAGGTTACTTTGCCAGTCAACAAGCTCTTCACTTTTCCAGGCAATAGTTCCAGGAGATAAGTGATATGGAGGGGGAAACAAGCCATTTTTGGGTCTTTCGCAGGTTGGCTGATCATTTTTGAGCCTCCTGCCGAATTTTCAGATACAGATATTCAAGGTCATTGTAACCACATGCCTTGTAGACAATTCGTTTGATGACCCCATTGAAGGCTTCGATCTTTGCGCTGGTTATACGATGCTGGCAATAGGACAGTAAACCTTCTCTTGCTCTATCCAGCCCCCTTGCAAAGCGTTTAAGCTCATCAATACCAGTTTCTTTGGCCAATCCTATCCACTTGTCGAGAAACTTGCTGGCACAGGCTTTGTAGGTGTGCGTCCATAGTTGTCTGAGCATATCCTTCAGTATGTAGGCCTGATTCAGATCTTCATTCATTGACAGTAACTCATGCAGGCTGGTTTCTCGCTTTGGTGTGAGGTTTTCTACATTCATGAACAGGTTGAACCGCTGACCTTTGATAAAAGGCTTATCGTCTTCCTGTGCTTGCCTCCACTCTCTACGACGAATTTTGTCTATGACTTCGTTGTAGTTAGCAATGATGTGAAACTTGTCATAGACAATATCAACATCTGGCAGGTACTCTTTGACCGATGCCTTATAGCTGCCACCGCGATCTATTCCTACGCACTGAATACAGGCTCTTTGCTCCAGTGTCAGACTGCTCAGAAAACGGTCTAACGTCGCTTTTCGTTTACCTTCACCAAGGTAGAGGGTCTCACCTGTATCAGCATTTAGAACAATGGTCAGATAGTGATGTCCCTTGCCTATTGATTTCTCATCGATTAACAAAGCCCGTAAGCCGTCGAGCTTGGGGGCTGGCAGAGTTTTCATTAGCATCTCTTTATCCCAGCGCCGTGCTGTGTCATGGGATATAGCGATGAATTCCGGAACCTTATCGCTGGGCATGTAACGGCATAGATGGCTAACATGCTGTTTTAGGCGGTCTGTAGCTTGAGCCTTGGGAGAAAGGCGAGGAATAGTCACTGTCTCTATATGCTTACAATTTGAACAGCGACCCTGATAGGCTGTGAATAGCAGGTTGTGTAGTGGTCAAGTAAAAAAGGACACCAAATTAAGCCGTTTTTTTCAATTCCTGTTGCTCGAAATCTACTGGACTCATATAGTCGAGATATGAATGCAACCTGTCGTTGTTGTAGAACAAAATATAAGCAACAACATGCGCTTCAACGTCTGCCCGGGTATCGTAAATGTAGTGATCTGTCCTCTCCCTCTTCAGGCTGCCAAAGAAACGTTCCATAACCGAGTTATCCCAGCAGTTCCCCTTACGACTCATACTGCAAATCATGCCATATTCCATGAGATGCTATTGACTACCACGATCAGAATGATGCATCACGCCCTTTTCAGGCTTTCTGCCCCAGTAAGCCATTCTCAGGGCTTCTAATGGCAGGTTTGTTGTCATGCGGCTGCTAAGAGACCACCCAACAACTTTCCGGGAGAACAAGTCTACGACGGCAGCCAGATAGATCCAGCCTTCACGGGTCCACAGGTATGTGATATCTGCGACATAAACCCTATCCGGCTTCGGTACCATAAATTCCCGGTTCAGCAGGTTGGGAGCAACAGGTAGCTTGTGCTTGCTGTTAGTCGTCACCTTGAACTTTCGTGATGACCGAACTTTCAGGCCAAACCTTTGCATCAAGCTTCTTGCCTGATAGCGCCCCACACAATAACCTTTTTTTCGCAGCGCTTTTGCCATGCGACGACTTCCATAGGAATCATCTGACTGAGCAAAAATTTCTCTGGCATCAACTTCCATACGGAACGCCTCAGAGTCAATTTGCTTTTTTGTTGCCTGACCTTTATCCCATTCATAGAAGCCGCTGCGGCTGACTTTCAGTGCTTTGCAGAGCGCGGCTACGGGGTAGGCCTTCCTTTCCTGCTGTATAAAGGCAAATCTTACAGCTGGTCTTTTGCAAAGAAGGCCATGGCTTTTTTTAAGATTTCTTGTTCCATCCTGAGCTGCCGGTTTTCAGCTTCAAGTGCTTTGATTTTTTGTTGCTCGGGTGTTAATGCCTGGTTCCCTTTACCGGGAAAGGCCAGCGCTTCCTGCTCCTGATGTTGTCTGACCCAGCGCCGCAGATTTCCTGAGCTGAGTCCTAAGCTTCTGGCGACTGCAGCGGGAGACTGACCCTGTTCTACGACCAATTCCACTGCTTTGAGTTTGTACTCCTGAGAATAATTTTTTCGCTTTGCCATTTTTAACCTCGTTACTGATTGCGCTATTGTGCTTAACGAGGTGTCCGGAGTCATTAGACCACTTCAAATAGCAGGTTGACCTTGATTGAACCAAACGGCAGATCTTGAACATTTTTATCATTCTCGCGCATCTTGCCCATAGGCCAGTGACACTGGCTGCACTTGAACTGCTGTATACGACCATCTCTACGCAAATAGACGAATGCTTCAGAGGCATCCCAGTCGATATCAATACGGTCGATTACCCAACCAGAAAATGCGAACATAGGACGAAGTGAGGGTGTTGCACACATGGCTGATCCTTCAGAAATGTTGATCTTTTCAAATCAATCATTCCCTGAAGGCTATTTCTGTTGCAACCCCTCGCTTTTCATCAGCCAACCTGCGAAAGCCCCTAAAAAACAGTGTTGGTCCTCTTCTTGGAAGGAACAGTTCTGCAGCCTATCGATGGTTGAAGTATGGAGGTTCAGCGAGTCCTACCATTTTACGTCTTGCCTCTGGTTTACTGAAGTTCTTGGCTGAGGATGAATATTGCAACCTTGCTAGTGTTAGCTTGTCCGATGAAGAGCTTTGTCAGAACCTGCTGACACTTAAAGCAAGAGATAAAATAAAGGAATGGGTTGATCTTGTTCGTTATGAGCAGAGCCTAAATTAAAAGCTGTAATTACGGCTATGTTCCCCTAAACGGTTGAACACCCCAATGTGCTGGCAGTCCAGTCACCAAGCTCTCTGCTGTCAGCGGCTTCCGGCCAGACAGCAAGCGACGCCAGCCCAGATAACGGGAGAGATATTTTGTAGCCACGCCATGGAAAACATTCCTGATCCACTGTTTCAAGTGGCTGTGGTAAGCATTGACATGCTGAATATGAAATACGCCTTCTAATGCACGCTCTCCAGCCGCTGTTGTTAGCTCTTTTAGGGTGTTGGAGATGGGAGACTTTACGACCGTCAAGCTTGCTCATGAACATCTCTTTTCAGAGGTGAAAATTTACCCGATCGCTTGTCTTAAACTCGATTCTGCAGTTTTTCATGCTTGACAATCAGACTGCATCCAGAAGCTCAAACTTTCTGGCATGAGTCTTGAGTGATTCCGTAGGCTCCTGTTTACCAAGATCCCGCCCAGCCATATGCCTACTGGACTCTCGTACGGGAAGTACATTTTTCAAGGCTTGGGTCAGAGATTCCAAGCTGCTTTCCGGGTCACCTGAGGTCACCACTTCCTTGACGGTATCTACCAGTGCTTCAGCTTTGAGATGCTCGATCAGGCAGCCTACAGGCATCCCGGGCTGGTTGTTTTTAAGCCGGACAGATTGCTCAGGATGCAGCAACAGTAAATGCTCGCACAGAAGGCTCAGGATCAAGCCACGCTTCGATCCCTTCTCACCTCTCTGTTTGCTCAGTCTGTTCCAGCCTCCATGAGCTTTCCAATCCTGAATAAAAACCTCGACCAACCATCTCAACGAATACAGTCTGGCTATATCGACGTGGTGCCATGACATATCAGAGGCAACAAGATATCGATACTCTTCTTCATCTTCATATTTGAGAGCAATCACAAAACGACGCTTGTTGTGCGCTTTAACATATAGACGAGCAGACAGCATCGTTACTTTTCTGGACTTATCACCTCGGATTATCAACTGGGTTTCTACGCCTTCCTGACGGGCAAAATACTCTTTTACTGTCGCTTCAGAATTCCTGCTGGCTACTTTCTGATTAGAGCGCAACTGGCTGACTACCTGTGCCTTGCCTGTTATAGCAGAGGCTTTATCCATAAATTCTCCCGTACCATAGAGCGCATCAGCCAGAACCCCTTTAATCCTGACTTCAGGAAAGGCGTCAACAAACTCCTGTGTCATCTCTAACGCCAGTACCTGCATGGTTGGGTAACACTGGTGATCTGGTTTCGGGCTCTTGGGGCGTTGTTTTTTGGTAACACCCTGTTGCTTAAGTTGCTTGTCCTTCTTTCTCCATGCAGACAGCTCTGGGTCTGGCACGAAAAAACGGAACCCTACTGGAAACGTGACGGTATCGGTAACCAGCACCATAAAGACCAGTTCCTGACCATTAAAATAGCCACCGGTCGCTTTATCTTTGACCTTGTGAGCACCTGTGATCCGAGTCGTTCTTTTTGATCTTTTCTTACCCGTATCGTCAAAAACAAGACTGCCACTGTCGATGCCATAGTGGGTCAGAATGTTACGAATACTGGCCTGTAGTAAGGAATGCCATGCAACTTTTGCGGAGTAAAATATCCAGCACAGACGGGTAGACTTGAATTTCCCGAGACTTCTACGCTCAAAGGCAGCCCAGTTGATGGTTTCTGTAATGATGATACCCACGATCATCATTCCTATCATTGTCTTCTGTGTCGCTGTGAGACGGGCAGAAGGCTTGATGGTTGCTAATGAGTTGCTCAAGGCATCGAGAAATGAAGTGACAACAGGGAGTGAACGGATCAACACAGACAGTACTTGACGATAGTGTATTCCTATCCCATGTTACATTGCCAGCCTGCTGCTGTGATGTTGATTATGCCTCGCTAGGCTTGGTACAGGAGTTGCAGTAGTAGACTGGTTCAGTCGC
>CBDHDU010000032.1:0-11416 GCA_965261725.1 Endozoicomonadaceae bacterium
TTTTGAGCATTTTTGCGACAGAGTTAACTTGCTCATTAAATTGCGCCTCTGTCCATTTAAACATGGAGTGATATTCAGGCTCTGCGCTAAGTAAACGATAGTGTATTATTGTTATAGCATCGGTTGGGTTGTTGGCAGAGGTTGGTGAGGGACCGGGTGATAACTGCTGTGTTAATTGTTCAGTAAGGTGTTTAAACAGAAAAATATTCAATTCGGCTATTGCTCTTTTGGAGGATGACGAAACTGTTTTTTGCGCCTGAAGATCAGCAACACTTGTCACATTGTCTGTGGCTGAATCTGAACCATGGTCAGTACCTTGATGTCTTGTTCTTGATACTTGTCTGGAGCCTGACTTATGAATACTGGAGCCTGTCATCATGCCATACCCGGAAATATCTGAATAATTCTTTTTATTGTCACGATGTCTCAATTGCCCCAGCATTCTGATGTCTTCAATGAGACGTGCATAACTGCTCATCCACATCCCGCCATGATAACAAAATGGTTGAGCAGAAAGACGGAGGAAGAAAAGATTCCGGCAGAGCAATGCATGAACCTGTTGTTCCAGTGTAATGGTTTCAAAGGTTGGTACTACAATAACTGCGGATGATGATAATGCACAACACAGAATATTCAATTCGCTGCCATATGGATCCTTTGTTAAGTCAGGCTCATTATCATCAAAGACGGACAGAGGGTCTCGTTGAAAAAGTGCTTCTGACTGTTTGTCTTTGTATGTGTAAATCCGGATTTTTGCTGTTGGTACTAAACTGGTTAAAACTCCGGGCTCAAGTGGGTAGAGTGTAGCCAGACTCCGTTCTGACTTTACTTTGTATCCGGCTGCGCAGTCTACAACCGGTTCTTTCGTCAGTGTCACTCTGTTTTGTGTGCTGAGACCACAGCAGCCTGTGACAAATTTATGCTGTTGTTGTAATCCATGAAGTAAGGGCATGCCAAGTTTATGGCTCCAGCGGTAGTCCAGCAACCAGAAGCAGCGAACACTTAACTCTACTGTTTTCTTATAGCTGTAGTTGTTATTCCTGATCTTTGAACTCAACTCATTTCTGGCTGATTTTAAATACTGGAGATCCATAGATGATACTGTTCTGTCGACTATTGTGGTTTCTTCATCATCGTTAGTGATTAATTTGATTTCACGGTCAAAAATGTCTTTTAGATTAGATACCACTATCACTAATCCTGCTATTTTAGCATGTTTGCTTTTCTTGATTTCCGATAATGCTGAGTTTAGCTTATTGTAACCATTTTCTTTTAAAGGATTTGGGGTGAGATTGCATGGGTAATCATCAGGTTTTATCTCGTTATTAAAATGGGGAGCGAAATCCGAATCAGAAATATTTGTCAGGTTCAGAATCTGCTCTGTAAATTGATTTGGTATATTATCTGCTTTGCAGAAGCTGGTCAGTAGAAAGATAGATAACAAGAAAAAACTATATGCAATAGGTGATTTTTCTTTGTTTAAATAAAAAAGTATTTGTCTATTCATTACAATTTTCCAAATTATTACTTTTTAATGGCAGATTTAAATATTAAGTCTGATATTTAACTCTGCTATAGAATTTATTGTTTTAATGAAATTTAAAAAAAATGCTGTTAACTTTATAGACCGTCAGAAAAACTATGCGAAATAGATGGAGGGTATGTTGATTTGGGTGTTCTATACATCATTAATGCGAGTTTTAAAATAACTAACAGGGATCTATCATGATACAGCGGCACGAAAAGGATTTTCTGACTGCTGAAGAAAAGCACCACCTGAAAGCAGCGAATAACATCAAGGGTTGGTTCGGGGTGGCTGTTACCTGGGGTATGATTACAGGTGCTATGGCGCTGGCATTATATTTCCCCAACCCGCTGACCATTTTTCTGGCATTACTGATTATTGGTAACTATTCAGCACCCAGCAAAGAGTGACCGCAGTAATTCTTCATGGCTATAAGCAGGGCTTCAAAAACATTCTGCCCCTGCTTTCTCGCAGATGAAACATAACTTCGTATTCGGCAATACCATTTCGCCCCTTCCTCGCTTCTGATGCAGCCCGATATTTTTTGCTTCACCTTGCCATTTCTGATGTCTTGCTCGCTGCCATTATTGTCGAAGGGGATGTTGAGGTCGGTCATGAACCTCAAAGTTTCGTCCTTGTACTCCACCAACCGCTTAAACAAGTTGAACGCTTTCGTATTCTTGACTTTGTCACGCCCCAACCGTTGCCGTACTCGTTCCATATAGTCGGCTTCTTCCGCTTGCGCCCTTTTTGCTGTTCGCTCGAACAGTGAAGAGATACGCTGGCGGATGGATTCCGGCATCGCCTTCATTCCCAGCTTTCTAAAACCATTGCTGAGGTGACAGGCCAGTCTCAGCAGCCGCTGAAGACGAGCCGCAAGATAGTTGCAGTCGCGATCAACGACACCCTGTAACTCCCTCAGGTGGTGGGCATTGCAGAGTACATGAGCCGCAGCATAGCGGAAGTAAACCTTGTAGTGGTCATGAACCAGTATCCCGGCAAAGGTCAGCAAAATACCCATCGTCTCTATGGCGGAATGTCCTTTACTCAAGTCCAGATGATAGTACGTCCACTTGTCAGTACGCAGGACATGCATCCACCACAGCGCTCCGGCTACTCTCATGCCTGTTTCATCAGCGCCTGCAATGGGTTCAACCTTAAGGGCGTCACTAATTGCCTGCTCAGTGCTGGCTAACCGGTCATAAGCATTGCTCTGGAAGGTGCAGATGGAACCCGGACTGACTTCCAATCCGAAAATATCCATGAAGAACTGGGAGGCACGCTTGCAAGGTATAAGTTGATACTGACAAAGATACACGGCCAGCGCCTGAGTCACCGGTCCATACTGCACGTGAGCATCAACTCCTTCAGGGAAACGGGCTTGTGTCATGTGACCGCAGCGGCACTCTTTGATTTCGGCCACATGGGCTGTCACTTCAAAGTGACCAAAACGACCCGGTTCAAATACTTGCCTTTCAACCAACTTGGCAATGTTTGCAGAGTGCAGGGACTGATGGCACTTCTCACAGTCTATAACCGGGTGATATTGGGTGCGGTCAGTGTCAGCGACTTGCTGAAGCGTTGAACCTTTGTGACCTTTCTGACCGCCGGGCTTTCGACCAGACCTCTGTCGTAAGCTTTTTGGGTTAGGTTTGTCGTCTTGTGGCTCACCCTCCACCGTGGCAGATGAGTCTTTCTGTTTGGCAGCAGGCTTTGCATAACCGTCTGTAGAGGGAGGCTTACTGCTGTTCCGGCTGTTGATGTTGAGTCTGTCCGCGAGTTCCTTATTTTCTGTTTCCAGTTTCGCTACCTGATCGCCCAGGCCACCGATCTGCTCTTGCTGATCATTTACGATAGCAAGGAGGGTGACGATAATCTGAAACTCGGGATCAAGTTGACTCATAACAAGCGTTGGTCAGAGAAGAACTGTATTTGAAAATGACACAAAATCACGAAAATACCAGCTTATTGTGAGGGTGCTGAATAGTTACGATTATTGGCGGGCGACAGCTGGCACTGGGGATTATTATGCATGACTGCTCGCACCGATCATGGTTTCGCTCCGTAAAAGTTAATAATCAGGTCGGGCACTGGCTGGCAGGTCTTCCGCTCTTGGTGCCGATGTCGTTTTATCGCCCTTATCACTTTACTCATCACACCAAAACCGGCACGGAAGATGATCCTGATGTGGATAATATTGCTGACTATCCGGTTTCCAAACGCAGTATGGGAAGAAAGGTTTTTCGCGATCTGTCGGGCAGTCGGGAATCAAATCTTTGCTGGCGCTGCTGCTTTATGTGAATACCGGCCGTCAGGGCAATGCCCGGTCGATGGGCTGGCAGAAAAAGCAGAATGACCGGAAGGCGATTATCAAAATTACCCTGAAAAATTAAAGCCATATCCTGTTGTTGCATGGCAGTGTGCTGGCTTTGCTGATTTATTTTGATATCTGGGAGGTTTACCTGCTCTGGTGGCTGGCCTATCTGACCACGTATCAACTGATCAGCCGGATTCGCCAGATTGGTGAACACGGAGCCATGCCCGCACTGGCAAATCAGGATGTCAGAAACACCACCCGCACCACTCAGGCTCAATGGTGGGAGCGGCTGTTATTTGCACCGCCAAATGCGAGTACCGGTCCCTGCAGTTCTCCCAAGTCCTTAATTCTCATTCTGTTGCCTTTTCTACAACGGCTTGCTTGCGGCTGGTCAGAATGCCCAGCGCAAAGGCTCCGCAACCTGTCACTAGTACCACAATACAAATTGCCAGCAGTTTGGAATATTTGTGGCTGATATCCAGCAGCGGGTTGATCAGATCGGTATGTCCGGCGGACTCAGTAAAGTAAAGCGCTGCGCCGAGCAGGGCGGTGATAAAGGCAACCAGATAGCTCCAGACCGGTACCTGCTGTTGGTTTCCCCACAGTGAAAACAGAATTACCGGGGTCAGATACATTGAAACGGTACCGCTGACGGCCACCGCGCTGAAAATATCTTTATTGCCGAGAAATACTAATCCTAATCCTGCCAGCATAAACAGGGTCATAATAATCCGGCCATTCGCGACAGTAATTGATACCCGCCGCATATCGACCGCAACCAGTTTTGAGGCACTGGAAAGAGTGGAATCCAGTGTCGACATGGCAGAAATCACCAGTGCCAGGCTGAATAGCATCATAAATTTGTCGCCCAGCAAACGGGTGAGGGTGGCATTCATATCTTCGCCGGACACGGTATTGGCTCCGGCGAATACCCCCAGAGTTCCAAACAGAATGATGCAGAGTGTTGCCAGCCAGCCGGCATGGAAGAAGCTTTTACGGGTGGTGTGACGGTCTGCCAGAAAGCCCCGGTCCATCATGACTGGGTCATGCATCGGGTAGCTCCAGACCTGTAACAAGGCGACAGCGATCAGTACCGGGCCGGGGTCAGATGCTACAAAGGGTTTAAATAACAAGGTTTCTGTTGTGAATTGTGCATGGCCGCCCATTACAGCAAGCAGGCTAACCAGTACGACAAGAAACAAGCCCATTTGCAGTACATCGGTTTTCAGAGAAGTTTGTAATCCGCCCATACCTGCATAGGTCAGCGTTACCAGTGCAAAACCGATAATGGCTAATGTGTATGCCTGTGAACCGACAACACCAAACAGAATGCCAATAACCAGCAGGTTGGCAAACACTTCACTGATCAGGCGAATACCAATCACAAAGTTATAACAGCGGGTGCCGGTTTTGCCAAAGCGACTTTCAAGGAAATCCTGCACCGAATCACACCCATGGCGGAAGCGCAGGCTATCAATAATCAGGCCGCCGGTCAGAAATGAAAGGTAATAAGTCGCATAAGCCAGTGTGCCCCAGATGCCATAGTAATATCCAAGAATGGCAGCATTCAAAAGCGAGCGGGCAAAAATCCAAGTCGTTACCTGAGAGAATACCAGAGTCAGTAATGAGGGAGCCTGTCCACTGAATCCCTTGCCGTGAAAGAAGGCTTCTGTCTTGTTACTGGGGCGGGCAATCAGAAATGAAAGGAAGGTAATAACGATCGAAGCCGTCGGTAAAAAATAGGACATGCGGGTTCCCTGTTGTGCTGCTTTTTATGATGCTTTGTCCTGTAGTACGTCCGTGTACTCCGAATAGATTCAGATTAATGACGATTTAGCCACAGACAGATGCTGGAACCGATACCGGCAGCCAGACAAAAGAGCAGTATAAGTGTTGGTGTATCCATGCTGTTTCCCCTCATTTGTATCATTGTTCTGCACTGGATGCAGTTAAATTCTTATGACTCTGAAACTACTCTCTTATTGACGTTTAAAGCCTTGATGCAGGGCAACTGACGAGGTAGTTACTGTTCTCTGAAAGGGTTTTGTGGGTGTTTGATCCAGTTCAGGTAAGGTTTGCCGGTATTTTGTTCGACCATGGTTATGCAGTTTTCAACCGGACATGTCATCTGACACAGGTTGCAGCCAACACATTCTTCATCAATCACTTCAAAGTGACGTTCAAAACGTTTTTCTTTCGAGGGAGTTATGGCAATAGCCTGGTGGGAAGTATCTTCACAGGCTGCAAAGCAGCGGCCACACTGAATGCAGGTATCCTGATTGATATGGGCAATCGTCTTGTAATTCAGGTCGAGATACTTCCAGTCAGTCAGGCTGGGAACCGCCGCGCCGCGAAAATCATCCAGTGACTGATAACCTTTGCTGTCCATCCAGCGGGATAAACCATCGGTCATATCCTGAATGATTTTGAAACCGTGCAGCATCACAGCGGTACAGACCTGAACATTGCCTGCTCCCAGAGCAATAAACTCTGCCGCATCATGCCAGTTGCTGATACCACCGATGGCTGATATCGGCAGGTTTGAAGTATCAGGGTTGCGGGCTATTTGCCCGACCATGTTCAGCGCGATGGGCTTGACTGCTTCGCCACAGTAGCCGCCGCTGGTGAACTGATTGCCGACTGACGGGTAGCCGGTCATGGTATCGAGATTGATGCCGGTAATGGAGTTCAGGGTATTAATCAGTGATACAGCATCAGCGCCACCCTGTTGAGCTGCAATTGCAGGCTGCAGAATGTTTGTAATATTGGGTGTCAGTTTAACGATTACAGGTAGTTGTGTGTGCTCCTTACACCAGCGGGTGACCATTTCGACATACTCTGGTACCTGTCCGACCGCTGCTCCCATTCCCCGCTCAGGCATACCATGAGGACAGCCAAAGTTAAGTTCTACACCATCACAGCCAGTATCCTCAACCTGTCGTAGAATGTTCTGCCAGCTCTTTTCTTCGCAGGGCGCCATCAGTGAAACCAGCAGCGCTCTGTCTGGCCAGTCTTTTTTGGTCTGACGGATTTCATCGAGATTAATCTTCAAGGGGCGGTCAGTAATTAATTCAATATTATTGATGCCCAGTGTACGGCCATGAATATCTTTATGGGCAGAATAGCGAGAGCAGACATTGACCGGTGCGGGGTCTTCTCCCAGTGTTTTCCAAACTACACCGCCCCAGCCAGCCTCAAAGGCACGGTAAACGTTATAAGCTTTATCGGTTGGCGGTGCTGATGCCAGCCAGAATGGATTGGGAGAGCGAATACCCAGAAAGTTACAGCTCAGGTCTACCATTGGATTACTTATCCCTGAATCCGTGACTTCTTGATTATAGAGAAGCTTTTTCATCCCATGGATTCAAACCTACAGAATAGGGTTATGTTTTTTTGAAACTTGCCAGAGAATGGTAAAGCAAAGTCAAAAAAATCAGCATGTATTTAAATGATGTTGGGGAATTTCAACCCTGAATATGAATGAAATCCTGCTAGCATAAGCAGCATCTCTCCATTCAACCGTTAAAAGAATAGGATCAGCTAACAGAGCTGTTTTTCAGGAAAGAGCCCCATGAAGGCGGATAATCCGGGACTGTGACGACCAAAACGCAGAATAAACTGACGACGTAACTGCTCAAAATTCGTAGGCGAGTCAACACGCTGACATCAAAACTTTGTCCTTCGGAATCGGGCATAATCAAGTCTATGAACTCGCCTACAATTTCAGACCTTGAAACAGAAGTCAGCGAACTCAAGGCTCTTGTCAGCACGCTACTCGACAAAATCAATAAGCTGACAGCCGAAAATACCGCCCTGCGCGAGGAAATCCGGCACCTTAAAAAACTCAAGGGGCAACCAAAAATTCGCCCGAACAAAAAAACGTCGGAAGACGTTGAAAATAAGGACAGTCAGTCAACGTCGCCAGCTGAAACGCCACCCAGGAGCAAACGTTCCCGATCACCGGAACCGGGTCGCACAGCCAAGCCTTCTCCTTCTTCTGTTCGTGAGGAAATTTGCCCGGCAGCGGGTGTACAGGATAACTGGAAGCGCAAAGGCTATCAGGATTTTACCCATGTTGATGTGAATCTGGAGTTCACGACAACACGCTACCGTCGCGAAGTATGGCTTACCCCTGAAGGTCAGACTGTCATTGCACCGTTGCCTATCCATATAAAAGGTCGCTTCGGTGATAACCTCAGATCCATGGTGCTGGATCTTTATCATTCCTGTAGTGTTACCCAACCGTTGTTGCTTGACTGGTTGCACAGCCATGGCTGCCCAATCTCTGAGGGCAAACTCAATGCCTTACTGACGCAGGGGCATGAGCTGTTTCATCAGGAGCGGGAAGATATTCTCGAAACAGGTATTGCCTGTTCCCGTATGCTGCTTGTAGACGACACAGGTGCTCTACATGATGAAAAAAACGGCTATTGCACGGTAATCGGTAACGACACTTTTACCGTATTTTCTTCAACCGACAGCAAAAGCCGCATTAATTTCCTGACCCTGCTTCAGGGAAAGCGTCGCTCTCATATCCTGAACCCGGCTGCACTCAGTTATATGAAGCAGGTAGAAATGGCTGACAGGTGGATTGATACCTTGTCTGCTTATGGGGAAATCCACTTTCTGAACGAAGCTGCCTGGAAAGCCTTTCTGGATGACCATAAACTCTTTGCCAAAGAGCAGCGTCGTAAAGCGACAGAGGCTGTTCTCAAGGCAGGCCTGTTAAACAACGGCTGCCCTGAAGCCATGGTCATCCACAGTGACGGTACCCGGCAGTTTGACACGGCGTTTGAACATTCCCTGTGCTGGTTCCATGCCAGCCGCCCACTGGCAAAGCTGATCCCTGCCAATAAGCAGGAACGGGCTGCCCGTGACTGGATGGAAAAGCAGTTCTGGCATATATACGACGATATTGAGACCTATTGCCATGCGCCGACAGCCATACGGAAGGCGCAGATTGAATAGGATTTTAATCACTGGGTGGCGACACAGTCTGACTATCCTGACCTTCGTGCTGTCCTGGGTAAGCTTCACCGGGCACGGGAGGAGTTATTGCTGATACTAAAGTATCCATGGCTGCCACTTCATAATAACCTGAGTGAGCGGCAAATCAGGGAGTACGTGAAACGACGAAAGATCAGTGGTGGCACTCGAAGTCATCTCGGCCAGCGTTGCCGGGATACATTTGCAAGCCTGAAAAAAACATGCAGGCTGCACGGCATATCCTTCTCCAACTATCTAAAAGATAGAATCTGCGGAACCCAGATGATTCCCAGACTGTCAGACGTGGTGCGGGATAAATCTGCCCGGCTCATGGGTGATGCCGCCTACGGATTTTGAGCAGTTACCTGACGACCTCGTTCTAATAATCGCGCTGACTGGTAGATCAGTTCCTGCATAACTGTCTTAATTCTACGACGCTGCGCTTTGTGACGAACAGGTGATTTAGGGCCGGTCAGGCAGGTTTGCCCCATGTAACGTAAAATGTTGTAAGCCACCGCACCAAGGCACATTACAAGATCATTGGTATCAAATTTTCCTGAAGGCAGTCTTTCAAGATCCATGTCAGTCTTGAACTCACTGTGAAACTGTTCGCTGGTCGCATGATCTTCATAAAGCAATATGACATTATCATCACTATATTCAGCCTCATCTAGTGTCGTCCACCAACCCTCCAGCTCGTAGTCCGGTGCTAAAAAATACTGACCAACCGAGTCGGTAGTACGCTTGATAATACGGATAATAAGCCGTTGTTGGCCGTAGTCGGTTTCATGGATGATCGAGAGTGTCGCACAGGTTTTTCCAGGGCGAAGCTCATCCCACTGCACGCCTTTTTCCTCAAAGGTTGGCAGCCAGGCAGTAACGGTATATTGCTTGCGTGGATTGAGCTTGATTATGTGATCAACATTGCTGTGATCCGCTATCTCTCTGCGAGTGTCTTCTGCGTCATGCCCGCTGTCGAGTCGCAGTAATACCGAGGTCCGGGTTACGCGACGAAGTCTGTGCAATACCGTGTTCAGGAAAGGTACAAAATCATTCTGGGAATGTTGTGAGCCAGGGCGAAGCTCAGCTCCTATGCACCATCCTTCTTTCCCTACATAAGACATAATCGGGGCGAAGCCATGGAAGTGTTTGTATGTCCACTGAGAACCTTCTTTTTGGGTTCTGCTGTTATCTTGCGGAGTAACGTCTATATCCAGTGGGATATGCTGAAGGTGATCCAGTTCTTTTGAAAGCGGAGAGATCGGCGCGCCCAGTTCCAACAACAGTTCGGGAAGCGCTTCTTCAATTAACGGAATCAGTTGGGTGGCATCTTCATTAAAACGCTGGCGAAGCCGGCTGGCAGACGGCATTTGCTTAATGCCCATGCTGCGCTTGAACCAATCATCATGGCGATAATTATCAATGGCATCAAAATCAGTTTTGCCTAAGGCCAACAGGCCGATAAAAGCTCGAACCAGATCAATATTAGGGATGCCATGGCGCTTCTTGATAGAACGCAATGACTTTTTTAAAGATGTTTTCTTGTTCAGGGCATCACCGACAAAGCACAGACCCGCTGCCGGAGTATAAAATTCCGTGTCGGATTGCTCAAATTTTAGTTCCACAAAAATTCACTTATATGGTGAAAATCTAGATGAGCAAATATTAGCCTACATATGCTGCTATTACTGGCTTTTTGGCAAATTCAATGGCCACGAACTCACGGATTCAGGTTATCCTGTGCCTGTAAGTAGCGATGAATCGCCTTTGCCGCCTGCTTGCCATGCTCTACAGCCTGCACGGTCAGATCTTCATCCCGGTCGATGCAGTCACCACCTGCCCAGACATTATGTAGTGATGTTTGATAATGCTCGTCTGTTTGGATTCGATGATGCGACAGGGTGGGTATTTCATGGCTGTTTGCAAAACAGTTATCAAGAAAATGCTGACCAATGGCTTTAAATAGCTGATCAGTTTCCAGCCTGATATAACAACCGGTTCCTTGCAGTCTTTCGTTGTCGTCCGAATGAGTTTGCTCCAGCGCAACAGCAACAATTTGTCCGTTATCTGTTACCAGCCGATGTGGACGAACCCATGTCAGAATCTGAATACCGTTTTCACGAGCAAAAGCCTGTTCATGGTGGGTGGCAGACATATGTTCCTGTCCGCGCCGGTAAGCGATGGTGACATTTGCTGCGCCCAACCGTTTCATCTGGCAGGCGATATCAATAGCGGTATTGCCGCCACCAATTACAACGATATTGCTGCCGACAGGAATGCTGTCTAATTCGGGTGTTTGTCGCAGTTTGGCGATAGTAGAGATAGCATCTTCAACGCCGGAAGCATCTTCGCCATCAATATTCAGGCGATTGCTTCCTCCCAGACCCATTCTCAGGAATACGGCATCGAACTGGGTTCGCAGTTTATCGAGACTGATCTCCATACCAAGGCGGGTGTTGAATTCAGTGGTAATACCACCGATGCTGAGTATCAGCTCGATTTCCTGTTGGGCAAAATTATTGGTCAGTTTATAGGCGGCAATACCATATTCATTCAGACCGCCCGGTTTATTTCGGGCATCAAACAGG
>CBDHDU010000033.1:0-75207 GCA_965261725.1 Endozoicomonadaceae bacterium
TTATAGCCACCGGGCTTGAGTGTCATGCGGACTTTGGCGAGGGTGCCAGCGGGGATAATGTCGAAAGCGCTTTGATCTTCCGCGTCGTTAAAGTCGTTCCATGAGTTCATGTTCAGGCGTCCTTTTTCGGTGGCATTGCTGAAGGTTGTCCAACGCTGCTGTAGTAGTGGGATGCTTCATAGGCTTCGATATCCGCCAGCCGATAGGCGACACGTCCACCCAGTCGCAGAAACTGAGGGCCGTGACCCATCGTGCGCCAGCGTTCCAAGGTGCGTGGTTTGACGCCCCAGCGTTCTGCGAGCTCGCGAGGGCTCAGGTGTTTGACTGTCATAACGTTCTCCATGTCGTGTTGTTATCAGTCAGTACCTATTTTGCGGAGATGCGGGGGGACGCTGGGGGGATGAAGGGGATATATAGGGGGATGCTTAAAACTTCGGTAAAATTTTTCATGAATAAAAAACCGGCGTGACGCCGGTTTGGTTGATGCAAGTGATGGCCAGTTAGTCTGCAGGCAATTTAAGCCAGCATGTCCCCTTGTTAACGCCAATAGCCTCTTGCCAGAGGGGATTGCTTTTGAGTAGGTCTCTCAGGCGGGAAGAGCTGGAGCCAGCTTCCTCCAGCAGAGCCTGTTCGTTCCTGCAGTTATCTTTTTCAAGGCAGCACTCATACAACAGGCGAATGACAGTTTTTGCTTTTGGCCCCTTGAACTCAATAGGACTCCGGCCCTTCAAATACAGCAGACCGCGACTATCATCCCAGTGCACCAGGGTATCTTCCCGGGTTTTGTGAGGCTTGAGATACTGATACAGCTTTTCACCGCACAGATACCCTTGCTCATTGAGCAAGTCATAAGGATCGATAATGCGATAGCTGCCCGGAAGAGAAGCTCTTTTAGAGACGGGCTGGGTATGGCTGAGTACAATCCCGGTCTGCCCTCCGGGGCTGGAAAGCAGCGCATCATATACAGCATCAAAATACTTCCCCTGGTTCAGCCCTTTTGCCAGCCAGAGGGGCTCATTGACATCATGGTGTTTGAAATGCCCCAACAGCCAGAGTTGACCCTCAAGTACAACTTCCTGTTTTCCTGATAAGTGCAGGCCCTGCCTGAGTTTTTGCGGCAGCCAATCGGTGCGGTAGCGATAGCGGGCCAGGTCATTTGCGGGTACAGGAACATAACCCAAATCATAATAAGCGAACTTGCCTCGCTCAATTTCGACAACCTCTCTAATGTCGTCAGCCCCGTCGACGGCGATGTACATCCGGAAGCCATCCCGGGTAAAGACCTGTTTTAAAACCCACTCCGCTTCCTGTAATGAAAAACGGCGACAGATGTCAGGCAGCGTACAGTGTACCGGAGCAACTTCGAATAGTTGCTGCAAAAAGCGGAACGTGTCGGGTTTCATTTGCATGCTATTCAGTCTCCTTCAACAAGCCCCAGTGCTTGAGTAGCCGGTTATTCAGCTTGTGTTCTATCAGTTTTTTGTCGCGCAGATTGCAACGATTCGGCATCCGGATATCGAACGTCAGGTTGCTTGTTTTGGTGTCATTCAGCATCGGGCGGTAGCGAACGGAGAGACGCGCCTGATGGATTTCAAAGTTTGGTGAGTTAAATAGCCAGGTCATATCATCCTCGGCAGCCACGGCATAAACATCAGACTCATGGCATGTCCAGCCGTTTGTCTGGATAATGTACTTTCCTTCGCTGGTCAGGCTTTTGAAGCGGACTTCAGAAACGACAACAGAGTCAATGCCGTCTTCAGGTTCGTAATCAAAGACAGGTGGGGAGCGCAGAATTTCCAGGTTATATTGCTTCAGCTTGATCCGCTCCGGTGGGGTGCTGTGGTTCATCACATGAAGGGCAAACAATTCAGCTACCTTTTCCCGGTCGTTTTTTCTGCGGGAGATAACTTCAAGTTCTCCCGACATCCAATCCCAGACGAGTGCGGATTCCCTGACAGGTTTGATAACCTTTGCCTGGAGAGACTGTTGATGCACTTCATTGACGATGCTGGGTAAACCTTCCCGATAAATCATGACTTGCTGAATGAAATAGTTGGGGCCATCAGGATCTTCATGAAGGCGAGAATAGACTTCTATCAACAGATCGTCGACATGACCAAACCAGGCCTTCAGCTCATCCTTAAATGCTCCCTGTAACTTGCTTGTGTTCAGAGGACCCGGCTGCTCCAGAAGAAACCCATCCCACATTCGGGTGTTGCGGTTGGCATCGAGAAAATAGTTATGCTCTGCTTTCTTAAAGGCCTCCGGATCATTCCTGAAGACCCAGACTGCACGGTCATAGGGATTATTCAGTGCCCGCAGGCTGATTTTGTTGCTGACTTCAGACAGTAGAACTTCCTGTCCGAGGGCATCAGAGCTGAGCTTGTGAATCCGTTCGGAAACGGCCCGGATTTTTTCCAGGTCACCCGGTTTGAGTTGTTGCGCCTCCTGCAGCACATGTTTTATGGGTTGTTCCCAGTTTGGGGCGTCTGTAATGCTCAGGTCCTCGAACAGACCCTTGCAGTGTTCTCGACTGGTATTGCGAATAACTGCTGCCAGTGCTGCCATATCTCTACCTTTGTTCTTATCAGTTATGAGTGTAAATACAGCTTTTTCTACAGCACTGTATATATATACAGTTAGTGTGTTTTCTGTCAATACTTCCGCATTACGAACACATCAAATGCCAATGTCCCGCTTTTGCCCGCAAATACGCCATGGTTTTACTTGATAGAAGTTTGCAGGATAGAACGACAACAACATGAAAAGACGAACGCCTCATGGACGAACTGTCATCAGCCCGATCACCGGTAGACGAGATCTCCCGCCTGCTTGCAGCCGCCATCATCCGTTATAAACGGCAAAGCCAGAATAAAGAGGCGGTTCAACTGGCTAACACCGCTAACCCATGCATGACTGTGACACACCCTGAGAAAAGAACGGATGTATCAAAATGATTAATCAAGGTGAGAGTCTGGCCGCACGGGTTGCCAAAATTCAAAAGATGAACCGGGCCGAGCTGCAGCAGCTCTGGGAAGAACTGCATGGCAAGAAAGCACCGGACCTGCACTGGAATATTCTGCGCCAACGACTGGCATACCGGGTGCAGGCGCTGGCACTGGGCGGTTTGTCAGAGAAAGCAGTCAAAACCCATCAGGAGGTTAAGGCAGATTTAAAACGTAAGCCCACCAGGAATTCCAGAATTCGTTATGTGCCAGCCGGTACCCGCTTAAGCCGGGAGTTTAACAATGAAGTGCATGAAGTGATTGTGCTGGAAGAAGGCTTTGAGTACCGCGGGAAAGTGTATAAAAGCCTGTCCGGCATTGCTCGCCACATCACTGGAGTGCACTGGTCCGGCCCGGTGTTTTTCGGGCTTAACAAGAAGGATGGGGAGAACAGCCATGGAAAAGGTTAAGCCTAAAATCCGCTGTGCAATCTATACCCGTAAATCCAGTGAAGAAGGGCTGGAGCAGGAATTCAACTCACTCCATGCCCAGCGGGAGGCCGCTGAGTCATACATTGCATCGCAAAAACATGAGGGTTGGCATCTGCTGCCGGATGACTATGACGACGGTGGCTTTTCCGGCGGTAACATGGAGCGACCGGCACTGAAAAGACTACGGGCGGATATTGAAGCCGGACGGGTAGATATCATTGTCGTTTACAAGGTGGACCGTCTGTCGCGTTCACTGGGAGACTTCGCCCGGCTGGTAGACCTGTTTGATGAACACAAGGTGTCCTTTGTCTCCATCACCCAACAGTTCAATACGACCACCAGCATGGGTCGCCTGACGCTCAACATTCTGTTGTCGTTTGCCCAGTTCGAGCGGGAGGTCACCAGCGAGCGGATCCGGGACAAGTTTGCCCTGTCGAGGAAAAAGGGTAAATGGATGGGGGGAAGGGTGCCGCTGGGATACAAAGTTGAGCATCGCCGACTGGTTATAGAAAGTAGTGAAGCCCGGTTGATCAGGAAAGTTTTCAGGACCTTTGTTGAAACACGATCAGTGACGCTGACCAGCAAGAAGATCAATGAACAGGGATATAAAACCCGCGACACCCGCAGCCTTTCCGGCAAGGTCACGCCGGGCAGGCCGTTCGATAAATCAGCCATTCTCAAGCTGCTGCAAAACCGCACCTACATCGGTGAAGTGATTCATCGCGGGACATGGTATTCCGGCGAGCATCAGGCCATCGTCAGTCAGGCGCTCTGGGATGAAGCACATTCTGTTTTCAAGGTTAATCCCCGGGAGCGGCGTCGGGATACGCACTGGTATAACCACCCCTCATTCCTGAAAGGCTTTCTGTTTGAAGAAGATGGCACCGCTCTGGTAGCCACCAGCACTCGCAAGAATGGCAAATTGCACCGTTACTATGTCAGCAACAAAGCCATCAAACGCGGTTATGAATTCAATCCGCTGCCGACACTCCCGGCCCGGGAAATTGAGCCGCTTGTTGTGGAGCAGCTGGCTCGAATTCTGAAAACGCCCGAGACCACGGTGGCGATATGCGGAGCCAGTGATGGATTGGATGAAGAACGACTGAGTGAACAGGATGCGAGAACAGCACTGGGCAATCTGGGGGATGTCTGGAACCACCTGTTTCCGGAAGAGCAGCGCCGGATCATGAAGCTGCTGGTGAGAAAAATAACCATCGCTGAAACCGGTATTGATATGGAGGTGGCGGCCACTGGTTTGCACAAGGCAGCACTGGAAATGGTCGGTATATAAAAAGGAGAAAACAGACATGACAATCAAGGTTGAAGGTGAAGTCAGCATAAAACATGAGCCGGAAACAGAAACCCTGCGGATCCATATCCCTATCCGGTTTGTGAAGCGAGGTGGCCTGACCCGTATCGTGTTACCGGAAGGATATGACTCGTCGCCCGACAGGCCCCACCCGGCCCCGACGTTGCGCAAAGCCCTGGTCACGGCCTGGGAGTGGCAGGAACAGCTGGAAAGCGGCAAGGTGAAAAGCCTGAAGGCGCTGTGTGCAAAGCAGGGCAAAACGGCCAAAGGCAAGGTTTCCCGTATTTTACGGCTGACCTGTCTGGCTCCGGATATACAAGAGGCAATTCTCACCGGCGAAGGTCTGGGATTGTTGCAACGGGAAGATTTTATGCAGCCATTTTCTTTGCTGTGGGAAGAGCAAAGACAACAGTTCAAACTGTCAAAGTCAGTAAAATAGCGGGATGCAGAGTCGTATATCGGTTTTTAAAGGCTTGTTCGGTTCGCATAGAAAGTTACAAACCCTAAACCTGTCGTGTTTTGTAACTCATTGAGATTAAAGACTATTTTAATGCCCACTTTTTTAAGCAAAGTGGGCATTAAACTGAGAAGAGAGAGAAAAAAGGGTCAAAAACAGGCGTTTTAACAGGGTGACGGTGCAGGCGAGGAGGGCATTGAATCGGACGGTAGAGCACGCGGTAACTGGGGCAGACACAAAAAAGCCGGTTCAGTGAGAAACTGACCGGCTTTTTGAAACATGGCGGAGGGACAGGGATTCGAACCCTGGGTGGGCTATTAACCCACGCTGGTTTTCAAGACCAGTGCATTCAACCGCTCTGCCATCCCTCCGCGAGCGCAGTGAATATTACTGAAATATAGCGGCGAGTCAATGTGGTCTTGGCAAAAAAACAGGGCTAACGCTCTGAAATGGTAATTACCACTATATATACAGACTGGTTTGCGCGTCGTTGTCTTTAGGCAGGGAGCTCTCAAATTCGTTGAGTCGCAGCTTTATAGACTGAAGTTCCATTACCTGTGGTCACTGGGGCAGGAAAAATGAAAATGATTTACCTGATTACCACTGAGCGTACGCCAGCATGTAGAAGAATGGCTATCGCTTAAAGGCTTGGCGTGCATGACCTTTAAAATTCATGAACTATCGTCTTGTTAGCGAGAGACTATATATTGCTGCTTTTAACGTTCTGATCACGGGGTTAATAGTACATCCGTATATGCTACGAGACAGAGTAATTAACAAAGGTACTCCTGTAGACATGCGTAGCTTCAGTGGTAATCAGGATGATTTATGTACTGAGTCGAAAGCGTTCATAATCTGCATAATACTGCCAAGCGTAATCATGCCTGCAAAAAAGCTCGAGCCTACAGCCAGCAGGGGGATAATAAAATGAATCTGGTAATAGGCATATTCCCAGCGGGTGAATGATTTGTACTGCTCGAATAGCTGGAAGTAATTAGAACGGATGCCTGTAAAAAGTTGTCCCAGTATCGTAAGGCTGGCAAATTGTTAGTCGTTAGAATATAAGTTCAGCCATACTTCCCCCAGGGTAAACAGCGCCAGCAGGCACAAGCCACCCCATGCCCATAGCCGGTATTGCCGGGATAAGAAGAATGACCGGAACATACCAGTACCCGAATAATATTATTATTTTTTAAGACAGCACTCAGCGCTCAGGTTCTTCTGATGAGTTAAATTTTTCCAAAAGAAACTTATATGTTCGGTTAGTCCCTGAGGCATGTTTGCATACCTCAGGGCTAAGAGGCAGGAGGGTTAGCTCAGGCCAACGATCTGGCCGTCTTCATCAATATCAATATTCATGTAACCTGGCAGAGAGCCAAAGCCCGGCATGGTCATAATATTACCGGCAAGGATGTAAACAAAGCCGGCACCGGCGGACAGGCGCACTTCACGAACCGGGAACTCAAAGCCTTCCGGCGCACCTTTCAGAGAAGGATCGTGTGAAATGGATAGCGGTGTTTTCGCCATGCACACTGGCAAATTGCCGTAACCATTGGCTTCCAGCTCAGCAATCTGCTCCAATGCTTTATCACTGAATGCAGCGTTGCTGGCACCATAACCTTTGGTTGCCATGGTGGAAATACGTTCTGCCAGTGGCTGATCCAGTTCATACAGGTAAGCGAAGTTTTTAGGCTGTTCGCAGGCTGCGTCAACTTCACGCGCCAGTTCCATCGCACCTTCGCCGCCAAAGCGGAAGGCATCCATGATGGCTGCACCGGTCGCGCCGAATTCACCGGCACGCTGTTTCACCAGCTCAAGTTCTTCAACGGTATCTTCAGGGAAACGGTTGATGGAAACGACAATCGGCAGACCGTAGTTCTTCACATTCTGGATATGCCATTTCAGATTAGACAGGCCCTTTTCCAGTGCAGACTGGTTCGGTTCAACCATGCCTTTATCCAGTGGCTTGCCCGGGCGCATTTCGAAATCGCCGGAGTGGGATTTTAGACCACGCAGTGAGCAGACCAGCACAACAGTATCTGGTGTTTTGCCGGAAACACGCGCCTTAATGTTGCAGTACTTTTCCAGACCCATATCGGAACCGAAGCCGGCTTCAGTCACCACATAGTCACCCAGTTTTAGGGCAATGCGGTCAGCCAGTACGGAAGAGTTACCGTGAGCAATATTGGCAAAAGGGCCGGCGTGAATCAGGCAGGCACCACCTTCCAGATTCTGCATCAGGGTAGGGTGGATGGCATCTTTCAGGATTGCAGTCATGGCACCGGCGACTTTCAGATCTTCGGCAGTAATGGCTTTACCGGACTTGTCGTATGCCATGATGACTTTACCAATCCGCTGACGCATATCCAGCAGGCTTTCAGTCAGTGCCAGAATCGCCATCAGTTCAGAAGCGATGGCAATATCGAAAGCTTCTTCACGGGGCACACCGTTCAGATTGGTTTTCTGATTGGCAGATTGCTGACCAATCGTCATGCCGCGCAGTGCCCGGTCGTTATGGTCGACGACACGCTTCCAGCAAATACGGTCAGCATCAATTTGTAGTGCTTTCAGACCAGTGCGTGCTTCAAATGCGTCATAACCTTCACGTTCTTCGTGGAACAGACGGCTGTCCAAAGCCGCAGCACCAAGATTGTGGGCGCTGGCAATGGCGTGGATATCGCCGGTCAGGTGCAGGTTAAAGTCTTCCATCGGTACCACCTGGGCATTACCGCCACCGGCAGCACCACCCTTGATACCAAATACCGGACCCATGCTGGGCTGACGGATACAGCTGATAGCTTTTTTGCCAATCATGTTCAGACCCATGGTCAGGCCGATGGTGTTAACGGTCTTGCCTTCGCCGAACGGAGTAGGGGTAATAGCACTGACCAGAACCATACGGCCGTCAGGCTTGTCGCTCAGGCGGGAAAGGGACTCGATGCGAACCTTGGCTTTATGGTGGCCGTGGGGTTCATATTCGTGCATTTCCAGACCGAGGCCGGTCGCAATGTCAGAAATGGATTGAAGGCGGGCAGCGCGGGAGATTTCAATATCTGACTTCATACGTTACATCGATTCCATTAAGTACGGCCGGGAAAGACCTGTAAGGTGGGGCAACAATAGAAGATTATTGCGTCCGACAGGATACGAAGACTCGCTGGAAAGGGTGCCAGAAACCGCACTTGTTTTTTTTGATGCAGGGCATTATCAAGCGATTCAGGAGTCTCGAACTACAAGGATCGCTATTTTTATTATTTATAATATACAATCATATTATATGGTAATAAATAAATTATTTCACCTCACAACAAAACAACCCCAACCAAAACAACAGCTAACCTAATAAACAATTTCAGTCAGTTTAATACGTGTACAGGATAAAAATACTTTCTCTCTGTGAGGTAAAAAAAGTGGTTAATTTACGAGCAAAAAAAATATTTTATGCTTTATTCGTGATCCTCATAACTGCTTCATATTCTGAAATAATTAAAAGCCAGACAAATTTCGTATTTTTATACCTTCCAGATGAAAGTAAAGAACCAATCAGAAAAGAATTACTATCTGAAGAATATAGCGATTGTAATAACTGTTATAAATGTGGCTGGTTTTGTTATCAAGGAACTGAATACATCTTGAGTCTTTCCCAGTCTGACGGAAATGTAATTCAAGCTGAATTACATGAAATGAAAGATGAAGATCCTATATTTACACTAAAGATCTCAGAACTTAATCAGTATTGCCACAGTGTAATTATTAATCATGGAGAGACACAGTATGGTGGAAGAATTTTCTGGGAAAAAGGCCAGACCCATCCAATAAAAATAGTCAGAGACTCTGATGATGACACAGTTAGAACGCTTGATATCGGAATAACTCTTGAGCTATTTGTAAATCCACCTGATCTTAAAAAACAACAAAAAATAAATGGGATGTTAAAAAAATTACTGATCAGCAATGAACAAGAAGGAGGATGTGGTTTCCAGTCTGACGATGGTGATTTGCACTTCTCAGTATCTCTGTACCCTGAAGAAAGCACTAAGGAAGCTTCCAGTTTTCAAGACAGCCGTCTACAAGGGGCATCTGTTTTTAAAGCAGATGGAATGAAAAAAAAATCTTTGAAACGGTTACAGGATAAAGATAGAAAGCCTCGGAGCTCAGTATGCAGCTTATCCAAAAAAACAGGCGCCAGGGTTTGCTCAGGCGCAATCAATGCTACCAAGCTTGGATGCCGGTGGCTGGTAATAAAACCTTTGAAAACAGCATGGAGCATAACCAAATTTTCGTACAATAACACGAAACTCGTGCTATTTCTTGCCATAGGTGGCACTGTATTTTTTTACTCCCTGCCACAGCATTTTTTCCCTGCTGAAATTGAACCCGGGCTTCTGGATACTATAAAAACATGGGGAGGTATCCTCATTAACCATACTCAGGGCACACCACCAATATACGGCGATGGGTTTGTCATGAGGGATTTTTGAAAGGGCAGGCGACGGGCAATTATATCATCATCGCGCTGTTTACCCTGACAATATGATCAATTAAATTAAACGGGCGTATCAAAGGGGGGACTGAGCAGGTAAGGCTAGCAGTTTCCAGATAGTAATGATGAACTGCCGGAAGCTTATGACTATCGAAAATGATTATATCTTGCAAACCCGCTCACTGCGTTTCGGGGTCCGAGAATGGGGCGACCCGGAAGGGGTACCTGTTCTTGCGCTACACGGTTGGCTCGATAATGCAGCAAGTTTTGATCTGGTTGCTCAGCATCTTGAAGGCATCCGGCTTATTGCGATTGATCATGCCGGGCATGCGCTCAGTGATTCACGTCCGGCGGGTAGTCATTACCTGGTCTGGGAATATGCGCTGGATCTGGTTGATGTATTGGATGCTTTAAAACTGGACAAAGTTGTATTGCTCGGACATTCTCTGGGAGCGATTGTAGCAACCCAGTTTGCTGCCACTTTTCCGCAGCGGGTCATGCGGCTTGGGCTGATTGAAGGGCTGGTACCAATGACTCGTCCGGCAGCGGATGCACCGGAACACCTGGCACAATATGCCAAAGTCCGGCACCGTATTTCCAGAGTAAAACCGACGTTGTATGCCACCAGAGAGCAGGCCATTGCCGCGCGGATGAAAGGTTTTATCAAACTGGAAAAGGAAGCGGCAGCGATTCTGGCCGCAAGAGGGGTGTTTGAATCCGAAGCCGGTTTCTACTGGCATAATGATGCCCGGCTCAAGTTGCCGACAGCGGTCAGGCTGGATGAAGCGGTGGGTTTTGCTTTTGTTGAACAGCTACAGGCACCCACATTACTGATTATTGGTAAAAGCAGCGGTTACCGGAAATCGCGGCTATTCCCTGAACATTTGCCGGACTGTATTGATACCCGTCTGTTGCCTGGCCGGCATCATTTGCATTTGGAAGAGAGCAGTGCTGCTGTGGGAAAAATAATGAATCAGTTTTTAAAAGGGGAAGCCGTGTGAGTACCAGAGTCATTCCACAGATTTTGACCCTGTTGATGCTGGTGTCAGGGTCAGTAACGGCTTCAACGCCTGATTTTAAAGATTACCCCAATGCTGAAACGAAAAGTGCAGGGCAGTCAGAGAAACATAATTATCCGGTAGTGACCAGCCCATTGAAAAAGGTAAACGGGCAAATTACTGCGGATGAAGAAATCTGGCTGGATGGTCAACTAGATCGTCGTTGGCTACAAATCCCGGCAGGGCATGACAGCTTTGCGGCGTTTGATTTTTACGAACGCCAGTTGTACGCGCAGGATATTAAAGTGCTGTTCCAATGTGATCGCTATACCTGCGGCGAAAGCACTTACTGGGCTAACAATGTATTTGGTATTGCTGGACTGAATGGCTATGACCGCAGCCAATCATTGTTGGTTGCTGAACGTGGCGCGGGTTCACATCGGGTTATTTATACGCTCTATACGGTACAGCGTGGCAACCGGCGGGTTCAGGTTTTGTTCGATCAGTTTAGGCCTGATACAAACAATGCAACTGTCGAAACTGCAGCAGTACCATCAAAGGATTATGTACTGGCCGCGCTGGACAGTAATGGCTTTTATGATATTTCAGACTGGCCCGCGATGAATCAGCCTTTCAGTGAAACCCAGAGTTTTAAGCTGTTAGCCGAAGTCATTAAATCACGGCCAAAACAAGAGTGGATTCTGGTTATTCAGGCACCTTCCAGGTTGGGGCAAAACTATGATCTTGAAAAACAGCTCAATGCTGAGAGTGCCTGGGGTGATCGTATAATCTGGGCAATCGCACAGTCAGGTGCTGATACCAGCAAAATACAGATCTTGCCAACAGGACCGGCAATCAGTGTTGAAACAGGCAATGACAATGTCATTGTTCGACTCATTGCTATTCACCCCTGAGTGCAGGGTACTGTCTGCGGCGTTACGCCGCAGACAATACTTTATCTTTTTTGAGCCAGTTTTTCTGCTGCCAGATAATGGCAATCATGATTGAGCTAAGTCCTCTCTGTATTGCCTGTACCGCACAGATTGCTACCAAGCCATAATCAAGCCCGTTTACTACCAGCCATGACAGTGGCAATAATACCAGCCATTGTCCCCCAAAACGCACAATCATTACTGTACGGCTGGCGCCAGCACCCAGCAACGCCTGAGTGAGTACCAGTCCGGTGGCTTCAGCGATAATACCCAGCCCGGTTAACTGCAAAGGCAATACACCTTCAAGCATCATTCGTTCGTCTGAAGTGAATAAGCCAATGATTTGTTCAGGGCAAAACCAAAGTGGCAGACTAAGCAGAGTTAGAGCAAGTGTTGCAACCAACGCCACATCCCGTCCCCAGCGACAGGCTTTTTGCAGGTCACCAGCACCAATCGCATGACTAACCAGTGTTGTTGATGCCATTCCCAGTCCGATTGCAGGCAGAATCATTAACAGAGAAACATTAATCAGGATATGCCCCAGTGCCATTGCAGTAGAACCCGCCTGCGCCAGAATGGCGAATAACAACAGCAGACTTAGAGAAAAGAAAAACTGTTGCAATGAGTCAGGAATCGCAAGACGAAGTAATTGCAAATGTGCTTTGCGGCTTGGCCAGCATTGCAGAAAGCCTGCTTTGCGGGCATCACGAAACATATGCAGGCCATTAATCAGCGCCCCTGCATACATGGCGATAACAGTACCCAAAGCAGCACCTTTAACCCCCATAGCTGGCAACCCAAGCTTTCCATAGATGAGCAGATAGCTGGTAATGGCATTCAGAATATGAACAGCAAGCAGAATGCGGACGAATCGCAGCGGTTGGTTGGATCCATTCCAGAACCCCCGGAATGACAGATTCATGGCAGCCGCTGGCAACGACAGCAAGCGAATATCAAAATAGTGCCGACCTTGTTCAGCAATGGCTGGGTCCGGCGCCAAAAATTCCAGAACCCAAGGGGCGACAAGCCACCCGATAACGATCAACGGCAAGCCTGCCCAGAGTGCCAGCGACAGTCCGGTATTTACCGGATTGGCACAGCAATCATGCTGCTCCCGTCCCCGCCAGCGGGCGACCTGCGCCTGAATCGCCGCTGACAGGCCGGAAAGCAGGGAAATCATCAATAAAATGGCATAACTCCCCGCACCCACAGAAGCCAGCGCCGTTTCCCCCAAGTGCCCGACCAGTGCGGTATCAACCAGGTTCATCAGACTCTGGGACAGCATACCGGCAATAATCGGCAGCCCCAGCGTCATAATGGTGTAAATCCTTTGCCTCAAGTTAATCTCATCATTATCAAATCAAGTCCGGCGGGCATTCTATCAGAACCTGCTGAAGGATTCCGGTGTGCGGGTGCTTAACAGGCAATGCCCTATACTCAGTGTAGGGAAGCTACTAAATCTAAATATGCACGGAGGCATGCAATGGGCGTCACAGGTCCCCAAAGGAGCCAACAGCCAGTTATTGATGAGCTGCAGGCAAATCAGGCTAAGCAGAATAAAAGATCAAAAAATCCAGTTAAATGGATTGGAAGGCGTGTGTCTCTGGCCAGCAATAATGCCAAAACGGGCTATACCTCAGGTGTTTTAAAAGGTCTCAGGCAGATTATGCTTGGAAGCTCGCATAAACGCTTTCGGGATCAGCCGTTTACCAGTATTCTTGCGCGTTCTCCATTGTTTATTCCCGGCGCAGTGTGGGGGATACTCAGAGGTGTTGGTGAGGGTGCGTTTGGTATTGCCAAGGGGTTATTTGGGGGTAAACCCCATGACGGCGCGTTATAATTACTCTCGCTGCGTTTTTCTCTGTACGGAGCAGTCTGCCAACAGGGCACTCCGTACACAAAATGTGACAAAAAACAATAGCTGATAATGGTTCTGCTGTTGGGTGCATGCGGTAATACCGTTCTATTCTACTACCTCTCTAAACATACTAATTAAACAGGTTTGTAGAGTGAAACTCCATTTGAAGCCGAAAAAGATTTTTACCGTAGTATTGATTGTTGTTTATGCAAATATAAGCTTGGCAGGGCTTCATAGCCCATTCAATCAACAGCCCAAGCAATGGGATGATGACATTATCAGTAAACTTCAAAATTTAGTCAGCAAACTGTCCCTTGTAGATAAAATTGAAAAAGTGCCTCCTATCAATGCAGCTGTTGATATCTCCTCATTAAAAATACCTGATACGGTGAATTTGCTTGCTTCTGATATGAAGAAAATAGCTGCTATTGAATTTATTATTCATTCAACAGATTTTAGACTGCACACAGATCAGGCTAGTCGTGCTAAAAATACACAGACACATGTACTATGCCACTTCTCGACAGGAGAGAAAAAGATATTCTGTATCCAGCCTGAGCACTGGTGTCAATGGTTGGAAATAGTTAGGGATTTTCCTCTGTATGGTGGCACCTATAATGCTGTATTCTGGTATGAGCTAATCCAGCAGGAAACAGTGAGTCGTGAAGAGCACGACAGACGCTTGGATAGCGAACTGGAAAGAATTAAACCACAAATTCCAAGGTATGCAACGAACCTGTTGCGCCAACAGCGGCAGGTGCACTTTGCTCACCTAATGTCTTTCCAGCAAGTGAGAGATGAGCTGAATTATACTAAAGACGTTAAATCCTTCTATCACTGGCATAGAACACAAATCTCCAGATTGTTAATGGCTGCTCTGACTAATAACAGTCATTATTATGAACTGGCCAGACAAAAAGGCACCTGCTTATTTTGCATTGGGTGCGGTTCTGGTTTAGATATCGATGCTGCAAGTAAAGGTCTACGTCAAGCTCAGTTAGCTGTTCAGAGTTACGGTATTGAAATTAATCCCCAGCTTGTGGAAAAAGGACAAAAGCAATATCTGGATTATAATATTATCCATGGGGATGCTCTGAACTCAGCACAATTAATCCTTCAGGAAAAAAGCAAATTTTCCTTTCCTCCGGACGCTCCGACGCTGGTTGTCGCTGAGGGGCTGCTTACAAGGGAAGTTCTGAAAGGGCCTTATGAGAGTTTGCACGTACTGCATGAGCTGATTCAGGAGGGAGTAGCAGACATTGTTGTTATCGGAGGGCTGTCCAGCCTGACTGTTAACAGCGAAATAGCGACGGCCGCCGGGTGGTTCGCTACGACGGTTATGCTTTATCCTGATGAAACTATCCATAATAGAATAAAAAAACATAGCTCCATGCTTGTGCTGGAAAAAAACAGCCCGGCGCAACAAATGTCCGATATTCATGCGCGCAGCATACGGCGTAGCCGCTCCGGAGTATTTTCAATACTGGATTTAAGTCTGTCCGGATTACCGGTTTTGGCGGTAAAACATTTTCTTCAGCAGGAGGGCTCTAGAGCAATAAAGCATGTTGACCTTAGCTGGAGCTATCTGACAACAAGCCAGATCGATGAATTAATTGACTTAATGGCAGGGTTCCCTTCGCTGACTCATGTCACTGTTTCGGGGTTTGAACCCTGGTATGAAGCCTTTGTTAAAAAAATTAAAAGTGCTGATTTTGTCACTCTGATTAAACGAACAGATAATCTGTATCCTGCTGAACTGCCTTCGTTCGAGCCTCATATAGCAAGACTGTTTAGGCAATATACGACACTTCCCAATGTGTTGATTTTTAAGCCATCACGTGCCAGCCCTTGAATGAGCTAAAGTTTGTATGTCTAATGCCCTGTAGAACAGGGCATTGATGCTCAGAGGTAGCAACTAACCGAGGCTGGCTCTCAACCATTTTTCAGCATCTTCCTCCGACATATCCTTGCGGGCAGCATAACTTTCCAGCTGATCCCGCCCGATTTTGCCAACTCCGAAATACTGTGACTGCGGATGAGAAAAGTACCAGCCACTGACACTGGCGGCTGGATACATGGCAGCTTCGCAGGGTTCTGAAAAATGGGTATTCAAAAAACGATCAGATCAGCTTTCGGGTCTTGCTTCAGG
Organism: Endozoicomonadaceae bacterium; assembly: GCA_965261725.1. GTDB lineage: Bacteria > Pseudomonadota > Gammaproteobacteria > Pseudomonadales > Endozoicomonadaceae > CANDOC01. The sequence goes on from CBDHDU010000033.1 coordinate 15,623, forward strand.
TTTTGTCCCGTACATAGATAGTGCCTGTCAGAAAACGCATGAACTATAGCTGCCTGTGTTAATGAGTCACTGTTAGGTGGATCATTTGAGTTTGCTGTTCAATCAATGCAGCGGTTTTCAGTCACAATTGTTCAAAAAATGTTCAAAACCTTCACTCCGTAGATGTCAGTAAGCCTCACGACATGCATGATCTGAACGAACACCGGATTACCAAACCATCAACAGGCGACTATTGCCGATCCCTTTCCAACAGCACTTTGCCCAGACGCTGCAGGTTATTTGCCACAACAGCCAGCGAAACATAACGCTTGAAGGCATCCAGCCCTTTATCCGGACATTTATCCAGACCATGGGCTTCCAGAGCATTAATATCCGACTCAACAGCAGAGTGCTGTCGTTTTGCACGGACAAACGCCAGGTGTGATTCCCGTTTTTTGTCCTCTAACGACATCTTTCCTTTTTTAGGTAGTACAGCCCTGTCCAGCAAGTTTTCCAGTTTTACAAGATTATCCGGACTCCAGAACCCCTTGTCGTAGCTGACTTGACTCAAGACTGGAAAGCGCTCTTTGGCTCCCTTGGCCATAGGAACCGTTACCTGGTCGTCCGTTTGCTTTTCCATGACCTGGTGGTGAAGCGTAAAGCCGAACTGATCCTGCAACACACAAACACGCAAGCCCAGTTCAACCGGTACGCCCGCCTTGCCTTTGCTGACCCACTCGGTATGAGGTTCAAACAGCGAAAAGATTTTCTCTGCATGCGGTATGGTTTCATGCTCAATGACCCGCCGATGAATCAGACTAACCTGATGTTTGGCATGCAGCAGATAGTAGCTGAGCGCTTCAAGGCGTGGTTCATCAGGTTGATGCTTTGTCAGCACGGAGTACGTTACATCGGCCATCCGAATGATTTTCAGGCTGAGCTTCAGGTACTCAATATGCGCCATTTCAATGTCATTGATTGATCTGATCCAGCACCTGCGGGGTAAACAGGCTGATATTATCCTGCAACGTCTGTATATGGTAGGTGTGCGTGCAATAAGGGCCATGTCCGAGTGAAGTGGTTATAGTTCTCCGGACACACAAACACGGGTAATATTGCAGCCCATTAAGGTGTGTCCAAATGTCAGAAAAGAAAACGAAAACATATACAGCTGAGTTCAAGGAATCTGCAGTAAAACTGGCTGTAGAGTCTGATAAACCGGTGACAGAAACAGCCAGAGAGCTTGAGGTGAACGCTAACACCCTGCACACCTGGATTGCTAAGTATCACCGTCCTAAGGCTACCAGTAAGCCTCAGAAGAACGATGAGCATATATACGACGAACTCAAGCGTTTGCGCAAAGAGAACGCCAGACTGAAAGAAGAGCGAGCCATATTAAAAAAGGCGGCCGCCTTCTTTGCCAAAGAGTGTCACTGAAGTTTCAGTTCATCAGTGATAACCGGGAGCCATTAAGCCTCTCAGCGATGTGCCGGGTCATGTCGGTATCCCGTAGTGGCTACTATGAGTGGCTCTCTCGCCCGGTATCCAAGCGTTCTCAGGAGGATCAGGCATTGAAGGCAGACATTCGGGAGATTCACGAAAAACACCGTCAGCGCTATGGGGCACGCCGTATTAAAAATGACCTTGCTGATCTGGGTAAAACCGTCAGCCGTAAGCGCGTGGCTCGTCTGATGAGAGAGGAAGACCTGGTTTGTAAGACCAAACGTAAATTCAAGGCGACAACGAACTCAAGCCACAACAAGCCGGTGGCTGACAACATACTGAAGCGTGACTTCCACCGGGAGCAGCCTGACCAGGCCTACACCGGCGATATTACGTATATCCCAACCCGGGAAGGTTGGCTCTACCTCTCCGTCTTCATTGACCTGTGCTCACGGGCTGTTGTGGGCTGGTCCATGAGTAGCAGGATGACAGCGACGCTGGTGACAGATTCTCTGCAGATGGCTATGTGGAAGCGCAGACCAAAAGCTGGCTTGCTGGTGCATAGCGATCGGGGCAGCCAGTATGTCTCAGAGTGCTACCAGAAGTTGTTGGGCGAAAATGAGTTTGTCTGTAGCATGAGCCGCAAAGGTAATTGCTGGGATAATGCGGTGGCTGAAAGCTTCTTCCACACACTGAAAACTGAGCTGATTCATCATGAAGACTTCCAGACTAGAGAAGAGGCTCAGCAGGCCATATTTGAGTACATTGAAGTGTATTACAACCGCCAGAGAAAGCACTCAACTAACGGCTACCTTGCACCGTTCAAGTATGAACAACAGCTTGCCGAGGCAGCGTAAAAAAGTGTCCGGAAAACTCTTGCCATATCAGCCTGTCATGACATCTCTCATCCAGGCAGCAAAAATCATCCGGAACTCTTCTGGGTCAAGCGATCTGAAAAGACGATTGAAGGTCATGGTACACGGAATGCCGCCGGGAAGGGAGAGATGCTTGCGGAACCACTCTTTCCGTGTCAGGGCGAACATTCTCATACTATTCCAGTCGTCTGCCCCGCAGAGAATGGCACAGGTTGCCATAAATATGACCTCGGCCAAAACGTGGGTCACTTTTTTGGGGTCTCGGGAGTCAGTGAAGGTTTCAAAGCGAGATAGCAGAGCGGTATTGATCATGAAAAAGTAGGTATTCTACTCTTTCAGGGGTTAAAAGCCTTGGCAACAACTGATCAAAAAATGATCATGTTTTTGCCCTGCGGGGTACACTGGTCGGGTCCGGTGTTCTTCGGGCTAAACAAGAAAGATAAGGAGGCCGGTGATGGAAAAGGTTAAATCCAAAATCCGGTGTGCGATTTACACCCGAAAATCCAGTGAAGAAGGACTGGAACAGGAATTCAACTCCCTTGACGCCCAGCGGGAAGCGGCTGAATCCTACATTGCCTCCCAAAAACATGAGGGCTGGTACCTGCTGCCGGATGATTATGATGACGGTGGTTTTTCCGGTGGCAATATGGAGCGTCCGGCACTCAAAAGACTGTTGAAGGACGTAGAAGATGGTCGGGTGGATATTATCGTCGTTTATAAAGTGGACCGGTTGTCGCGTTCCCTCGGTGATTTTGCCCGGTTGGTTGACTCGTTTGATGAGCATAACGTGTCCTTTGTTTCAATAACCCAGCAGTTCAATACGACCAACAGTATGGGACGACTGACACTCAATATTCTGCTGTCATTTGCCCAGTTCGAACGTGAAGTGACCAGTGAACGGATTCGGGATAAGTTCGCCTTGTCACGCAAGAAAGGAAAATGGATGGGGGGACGGATACCTTTGGGGTATAAGGTCGAAAACCGCCGGCTAGTACCCGAAGAAAAAGAAGCGGCGCTGATCCGGAAAATATTCAGAACATTTATCAAAACCCGGTCAGTCACCCTGACCTGCAAAGAGATCAACAAGCAGGGGTTTAAAACCCGCGACACTTGCAGCCTTTCCGGTAAGGTTACACTTGGCAGACCATTCGATAAGGCGGCGATCCTCAAACTACTCAACAGCCGGACGTATATTGGAGAAGTGATTCATCGCGGCACCTGGTACCCCGGTGAGCAACCGCGGATAGTCAGTCCCGCACTGTGGGATGAAGTGCATGCCATTTTTAAAGTGAATCACCGGGAGCGCAGGCGTGAAACGCACTGGTACAACCATCCTTCGTTTCTCAAAGGCTTTTTGTTTGAAGAAGATGGCACGGCTTTGGTCGCCACCAGCACCCGAAAGAATGGGAAACTGCATCGTTATTACATAAGCAACAAAGCCATCAAGCGCGGCTATGAATTCAACCCACTGCCGACATTGCCCGCCAGAGAAATTGAGCCCCTGATCGTTGACCAACTGGCCACACTCCTGAAAACATCTGAAGCCACGGTGGCGATTTCTGGTGCCAGCGATGTGCTGGATGATGAGCGGCTGAGTGAACAAGAGGTGCGAACGGCGCTGGGCAATCTGGGTGAAGTCTGGAATCACCTGTTCCCGGAAGAACAGCGGCGGATAATGAAACTGTTGGTACGAAAAATCACCATCGCAGAAACCGGTATCCGGATGGAAGTGGCCACCAACGGATTACACAAGGCGGCGCTGGAAATGGTCGGTATATAAAAAGGAGAAACAGCGATGACGATCAAGGTTGAAGGTAAAGTGAGTATGCAGCATGAGCCCCAAACAGAAACCCTGCATATCCATATTCCGATCCGGTTTGTGAAAAGGGGCGGCCTGACCCGTATAGTGTTACCCGAGGGCTACACGCCATCGGCGCCGGACAGGGCGCACCCGGGCCCCCACGTTGCGCAAAGCCCTGGTGACCGCGTGGGAGTGGCAGGAACAACTGGAAAGCGGCAAAGCCAAAAGTCTGAAGGCGCTGTGTGCGAAACAGGGAAAAACAGCCAAAGGCAAGGTCTCGAAAATACTGCGGCTCACCTGTCTGGCCCCGGATATTCAGGAAGCCATTTTAACAGGTGAAGGGTTGGGGCAGCTGCAACAGGAAGATTTTATGCAGCCATTTTCGCTGTTATGGGAAGAACAAAGAAAGCAGTTCAAACTATCAAAGCCAGTAAAATAGCAGGCTGCAAAGTCGTATATCGGTTTGAAAGCCATCATTCGGTTCGCATAAAAAGTTACAAACCCTGAAGTTGTCGTGTTTTGTAAGTGGTTGAGATTAAAGGTTATTTTAATGCCCACTTTTTTGAGCAAGGTGGGCACTAAACTGAGCAATACTGTGGACAGTTTTTCGAGAACTCAACATTGATGCACCAAGGCTTGCACGGCAAGGGCTAGGATTTAATTGCAAGTTTGGGGTTTCTCAGACCTGCTAAAAAGTATCCTATGCACTGAAACCCTTGGTATTACTGGGGAAAAAGTGTCCACAGTATTGACTGAGAAGAGAGAGAAAAAAGGGTCAAAAACAGGAGTTTTAACAGGGTGACGGTGCAGGCGAGGAGGGCATTGAATCGGGCGGGAGAGCACGCGGTAACTGGGGCAGACACAAAAAAGCCGGTTCAGCGAGACACTGACCGGCTTTTTGAAACATGGCGGTGGAGCTTCAGACGAACTTAATATAGGAACCGTCGTTTAGAATTCAAAAGTTTCACAAAGCACCAGACAGCTTAGTCAAATGATTGATCTTTTTCGCATAGCGTGCCCGAAACGAAGCAATGTTATTTTCAAATGCTGCCAATCGGTCTTCTCTGGTTGCCAGCTTTTTCAGATCTGTCACCTTGGTTGCAAGCTCATTGTAGACAGCATGACTGCCACGTTGTTGAAATAATTCCTCGAGTCTTTGCCAGTAGGCAGGTTCCCTTGCCGCAATGTAATCAAGATCCTCATCGAGCTGTTTTTGCTTGGCTGCGGCTGCCTTCTTATCGGCTTCGTTTTTGATGCTTTGAGCATCCAGACGTAAATCAGCTGCTGTGCGTTTGTTTTTTGGTGAACTGTCAGTGTTGTTTTTCTGCAGTTCCGCAAACACTTTAGCGCGCTCTATGCCGGTTTCATCTTCCAGTAAGGTTTTTAACAGCGTCTGACATTCAGTCAGGGAGCGGCTTATAAGCCATTGATCGATACGTTTATCCAAGTCTACCGGATCAACTGATGGTGAATGTTTGGCCGCGGCTTCCACAATATAAGGCTTGAGTCGGAGAAACTCACAAAGTGCACTCTGGCTTGCTGTTAAATTGTCTAAACCCGCGGGCACCGGTGGTTCGATAAGATCTGCCGGAATCTCACAACCATTATTTTCACAGTTTTCGAGTTCGGCCAGCCACAAAATATAGAGGCTCCGGTAATCGCCCTTCATCAATTCGGCTCGAATTGGGAGTAATCGACCCATCCAGCCTTCACCTTCAATCCAGCCATACTCATCGTAACCCTCTTCATTCGAATAGCAGAATTCCAGCAGCCAGTTTTCACCACTTGTTTCGAAGCTGGAATATTCGCCAAGGTAGAACTGTTGTAGTGTTTTAGCATCAATACAGGACTTTGGCAGTTTGAGCATAAAGCGCTGATAAGCGAAGTTGGAAACGTATACAAACGCATCAAAGCAGTCAGCCAGCATACGCTCTGGTTGGGCTTTAAGGTTACCGTAATTGTAGGTGTTGCAAAATCGGGTTGATGAAATATCAGCGCGCGTTGAAATACTTCTTAACTGATCCATTTCGCTGCGAGACAATTGTCTGTCGACGGTTACAAACTCATAGTATTGATATTCACTCATGTATGCTGACTTCCACAACAGTATTAATCGGTTAAAAATCAGGCTAACCTGGCCTGCAAGTTCGTCAGGCGTTTGGCTGACTTGATATTACGTGCGGCCATACCAACAGCTTTGGGTTGTCCAATCAAAATGACCAACTGCTTGCCCCGGGTGACTCCCGTATAAAGCAGGTTTCGTTCCAGCAGCGTGTAGTGTTGCATGGCCATCGGAATTACCACACAAGGGTATTCTGACCCCTGACTTTTATGGATTGTAGTGGCATACGCCAGTGATACTTCATCAAGCTCGTTTACCTGATAGCAGACCTCCCGTCCTTCAAAATCAATCATCAGTTCGCCTTCTTCGATATCAATGGTTTGTACGCGTCCGATGTCACCATTAAACACTTCCTTATCATAGTTGTTGACCGTCTGAATCACTTTGTCACCCGGTGCAAAGGTCCATCCATAGCGAGTGACTTTTTGGGTGTGCCTCTGAGTTCAGGGTTTCCTGCAACGCTACATTCAGGCTCCGTGACCCAAGACCGCCCCGGTTCATCGGTGCCAGCACCTGAATATCAGCAACCGGATCGAATCCGAATTTTTGCGGCAAACGTTGGGTAACCACTGTCATTAGCTTATTGAATATGTCTTCCGGCTCCTGAGCGGTCAGATAATAAAAATCAGTGTTCTCACCTTTATCTGTACGCCTGGGTGCCTGCCCCCGGTTGATCGCATGTGCCCCGGTGATGATCTTTGACGTTGCGGCCTGTCTGAAAATTTCTGTGAGCCGGGCGACGGGTACTTTGTCTGAATCAATCAGATCACTGAGCACTGAACCCGGTCCTACCGAGGGTAGTTGATCTACATCACCCACCAGCAGGACGGCCGCCTTATTGGGCACCGCACGCAATAGTTGATTCATCAACACAATATCAACCATTGAAGATTCATCGATAACGAGCAAATCAGTGTCCAGTTGATCCTCTGCATTTTTTTTGAAATCAAACTGTTTTGGATCAAACTCCAGCAGACGATGAATCGTTGTGGCTTCCTGCCCGGTGGATTCTGATAACCGTTTTGCTGCCCTGCCTGTGGGTGCGCATAGTGTGACATTGGCCCGCTTGGCCTGAATGATCTTGAGTATACTGTTGACTACCGTTGTTTTTCCGACACCGGGTCCTCCGGTAACAATGCAGAACTTTTTGCGTACGGCCTGTTCGACGGCCTCTTTCTGAGAGGGAGAGAGTGTAATGTTGTTCTTGTTTTCCACCCAGGGAATGGCTTTATCTAAATTAATGTTGGCCCAGCTAGATGTTCCCTTGAGTAGACGGTTGACGTGATTGGCGACACCTTGCTCCGACCGGTGCAGCGGTGTCAGAAACAGACAGGGTTGATCGTTAATTGTTTCGGGAGTCAGACGCTCTTCGTTAATTTCACATTGAATAGCCTGACGTATCGTGTCATCAGGAATTTCCAGTAATTTCACCGCCGCATTAACCAGCGTCTCAAACGCTTGAGCACAATGCCCTTCGCCGGAAAATTCCTGTAGCACATGCCTTACACCCGCCTGGGCGCGCATCAGTGATTCCCGGTCAATGCCCAACTGTTGCGCCAGATCGTCTGCTGTTTTAAATCCAATGCCATGAATGTCCAGCGCCAGTCGGTAGGGATTATCTTCCACCTTTTCAACAGATTGGTCTCCATAGGTTTTATAGATTCTGACGGCACGGGCTGTGCCGACCCCGTGAGACTGGAGAAAAACCATGATATCGCGGATGACTTTTTGTTCTGACCAGGCCGAGGTGATTTTTCACGCCGCTTTTTGCCAATGCCCTCAAGTTCCATGAGCCGTTCGGGATTTTCTTCGATAATATCAAAGACCTGTTCACCAAAGGCTTTCACGAGCCGCTTGGCAAAGTGTGGGCCGATACCTTTCACCATACCGGAGCCGAGGTATTTCTCGATACCTTCCAGCGTAGTGGGCGTTACGGTCTTTATATGCTTGACTTTAAACTGCACGCCATGACGGTGATCGTTAAACCATATACCGGAGGCTTCTACAAATTCGCCGGGCGTGACAGAGGGCGTACTGCCTGTCATGGTGACCAGTTCACGCTGACCCTTGCATTTAACCCGGATAACGAAAAAGCCGGATTCTTCACTGTGAAAGGTTACTCGCTCAACAGAACCTTCAAGCCGTACAACCGGCTGATGGTCATGGAGGGTATCCTGATGCTGAGGGGGCGTGAAAACGGGCATCGATAAGTCGTCGGTTATGCTATAGAACAGTATGCCGTCATCATATATAAGAGAATACGACTGTCATAGTTTTTCTTTAAGTAGGATCTACAGGAGCATATGCCATGACCAAACTATCAGCGGGTCAAAAGCGAAAGCAGAAAGAACTTCGTCGTAAAAAGCGACACAAACAGCCAGGGAGCACCTTTTTAGCTCATGACTTCGATAGTGATTCCCGCGTCGCATCTTATGGCGAAAGCGGGTTAAAGTTATCATCAATCATATTCGACTACGCCGAGCCTTTACTTGATGGATTGGGTGAATCTGAAGATGATCAGGAGGAAATGGAAGAAATCCTGTCTATGGCAATCCTGTATTGGAATATTGGCACCCTACCTGACGATCAGAATATGAGCATAAGACAGCAATTACTGGACGATATGGCGGAATGACAAAGTTGATCCGTCAGGCGATTTGATCAGGCTAATGGATATGATGATTGAAGGTCGGCGACAGGTTTTCGGATTTGATCCCCGGTTTGTTGTGGATTTTACCCTTGAGTGGCGTATTGATCAGTTCCATCTGCAAGTCATGAGTACAATTGTTCCGCCTGATTATATGGATGAATTGTTAGCACTATCCAGCTTTCAGGCTGAGGGGATAACGGAGTGAAGGGAGACACACTCACTATTATTGCTACGGCTGAGGCGGTTATTCGGCAACTTCACCAAAGAAGTAAACAAGACGTTCAGGACGATGTTGAATATATTTCAACCCTGAAAGCCGTGATTCAGGGAGCAGCCTCTACGGCGATAAATACCATTGGCAAGCAGCAGGTAAAAAAGGAATTAACCACGTATGCGAGAAACCTGTACGTGCAGGACTGGCAGGATGACAGTCATGAAACCCATGAAACCCATGAAGAGCGTCTCTATTGGTTTGATTATATTTATGAGCATGAGGCATATCCTGAGTAGCTGGGCAGTCAGGCTATTCATCACGCAGGGCGAAAATAAATGAGTGAAAAACCGGATATCACCGACCGCGTCTGTTGGTTAAACTGGCAGGTGAGGGGGCTTTTGAGCGTGGAGAGGATTATTTTGAGCGCGGCGCTGTCGGCGAGCTACAGATCAAAGGCAACCATATCTCTGCTGAAGTGGAGGGCAGTGAGTACTATCAGGTTAAGCTGACTTATACCCGAAAAACACTGGACGGCGCTTGTGACTGCCCGGCATCCGACGGGATTGATTTTTGCAAACACTGCGTCGCAACCGCCATGGCGCTCAGGGCACAGTTGAAAGAACCGGCGTTGGAAAAAAGTGCAAAACCCGTGGAAATTATTGCCACTTACCTTCAGCGACAAAGCAAGGATCAACTGGTCACCCTGCTGACAGAAGTGATCAACGGCGACAAAGAACTCCGTCAGGAATGGCTGATCCGGGCGGAAAATGCACTGGGTACCCTCGACAAAAAAACCATCCGTAAACGGATCACCTCAGCGATTCCCTTCAATCGCAATTATTACCGTTATGCGGATGTGCGCCGTTATTTTCAACAGGTTGAACACACCCTTGAAATACTCGAAGAGCCTGTTCGCCAGCTTCCCCCCGAAGAGCAGCTAGAGATATTGGACTATGCGCTGGAGCGCATCGTCAAAGCACAGGATACGGTGGATGATTCCGGCGGATTCCGTTATCCCTCCATTGGTCTGATCCAAACTATCTATCAGTCAGCCTTCAACGCCGTCGACTGGAATGATGACCGCAAGGCAGATTATTTGATCCGGTTGCTGGTTCAGGATGATTACAATCTTTATGGCGAGATTCCTGTTGATTATGAACGTGTCATCAGCCCGGCGTGTATGGACTTATTCTATGAAAAAGTGCAGCAGCGATGGGATAGTCTGCCCCGGCTGAATACGGATGACTGGGATACAAGAAGAGAATACAGCGCCCTGTTGCAGATTCTTGCATGGGAACCTAAACAGCAGAACGATTACAGAGCATTGATTGCACTGAATCAAAAAGTGGCGCGCAAGGATTATGAATATCAAAATCTGGCGAAATTAAGTCTGGAACTGAAAGACTACGAGCAGGCGCAGTCATTTGTTGATGAAGCGGTGAAAAAAGGTGGGCAGCACGGCGTATCAGGCCTGTTGGATATTCAGCAGACCATCTGGTTGAACACCGACCAGCAACAAAAGGCACTGGATAAACAATGGGAGGTGTTTCAGGAAAGGAGCCATTCAGAAGAATACAAGAAACTACTGGTAATTGCCTCAGAGGCGCATAGCGACAAGGACTGGGAAGCAATGTCGGTTGCACTCTTGCAAAACCGGATTGAGAAAACCGCCGATACTTATACGCGCCGTCATTCGGTTGATATGCTGATGTGGCTTTATTTGCAGGGCAAGCAAATAGATCAGGCACAAACACTGGCTGATAAAGAGCGTGTTGACCCCAACCTTCTTCATGACCTTGCCAGACGCCTCGGTGACAAGCCTGAGAGGGCAACGCGTTATTATAAAAATCTGGCAGAAACCCATGTCGAAAAGGGGAATAACGACGGTTACAAAGACTCCATTGCCATGTTGCAAGAGTTAGCGGGTTTATCGGATCACGAGAACCACCAGCAAATCGTTGCTGAAATAGTCGCACAGTTGCGCCTTGAATATCGCCGCAAGCGTAACTTTATTAAATGGCTGAACGAGGCTTTTCCGTTGACGGCAAGTGCGTGATCGATGGATTGTAAGGAAACCCATCATAGCCTGTACCGACCCAATAAAGGTACAATATTTGCTAAATTTCTATACTATGTATTTGGAAGCCAGCTATGGGTAGGCATTACCCAAACCTGAACCCGGAAAAAGCCCTGATCTGGCGGATCGTCCATAAAGATAATCTGTCATGGATACTGGATAACGGCCTGCATTGCGCCCATAGTCAACGTCGGGCTGAAAAGTGGATCTCTATTGGTAATCCCGAGCTGATCGACAAGCGAGCCGGTCATCCGGTGCCCCTGTCGCCGGGTGGTGTACTGAACGATTATGTACCGTTTTATTTCACCCCTTTCTCAGTGATGATGCGTAATATCAACACCGGCTGGGGCGGCATTACCCAGCGCAACAACAGTGATATTGTGATTCTGGTCTCCAGCCTGCGCCGGGTTCAGGAACTGGGTTTGCCTTTTCTGTTCACCGATAGCCATGCTTATTATATGTGGGCAGATTATTATTCCGATCTCAATGATCTGAACAAAGTGGACTGGTCATTATTGCAGGCTCGGGACTTTCGACGAGACCCGAATGATCCTGCTAGCTTTGAGCGCTATCAGGCCGAGGCTCTGATTCATCAACACTGTCCCGTATCAGCATTATTAGGACTTGTGTGTTATACCGAAAAGGTACAGTCACAACTGGAACAGCAAATACAACAAAGAGGGCTTGAGCTGCCGGTTTACACTCGCCCGGGATGGTACTTCTGATGATTCGATTTACTCAAGGAAATCTATTGGAGGCTGAAGCTGAAGCGCTGGTTAACACCGTCAACACAGTAGGTGTGATGGGTAAGGGCATCGCGCTGATGTTTAAAGAACGCTTTCCTCTGAATATGACCGCCTATGCCAAAGCCTGCAAGGCGAAAGAAGTCCGTACCGGAAAGATGTTTATCACTGAAGCTGGTGAACTGATGGGTCCCCGTTGGATTGTTAACTTTCCTACCAAGCAGCACTGGCGAGCGCCTTCAAAAATGGAATGGGTTGTGGAAGGCTTGCAAGATCTCAAGCGTTTTATCGTGGAGCAACAGGTGCGTTCTATTGCTATTCCCCCACTGGGTGCTGGCAATGGTGGTTTGGAATGGAGTGATGTCAAAGTTGAGATTGAAAAAGCACTTGGCGATTTAACCGATGTAAACATCATTATTTATGAACCCACTGCTCGTTACCAGAATGTCGCTAAACGCCAAGGGGTAGAGCAACTGACACCGCCAAGAGCAATGATTGCCGAGCTGATACGCCGCTACTGGGTGCTGGGCATGGAGTGCAGCCTGCTTGAAATTCAGAAACTGGCCTGGTTCCTGAACCGGGTGATTGAAGCACAGCACCTGAAAAACCCTTTGAATCTGCACTTTCAGGCCAATAATTATGGTCCTTATACGGATGGACTCAGGCACTTGCTGAATAGTCTGGATGGCAGCTATCTGAAGAGTAATAAGCGTATTGCCGATTCAGATCCTTTTGATGTCATTGCATTCAACGACGAGCGCCGTAAGAGTGTAGATACCTATCTAGGCACAGAAGCCAAAGAGTTTCTACCTGCGCTGGAAAAAACCGCCAAACTGATTGATGGCTTTGAATCACCCTTTGGAATGGAGCTGCTCTCCACTGTGGACTGGCTGATTTATAAAGAAGGCGTTCAACCTGAACGGAACGCCATCCTGAATGCCTTTGGTCAATGGCCTGCCGGAGGGCGCTCGGCACAGCGTAAAGTCAAACTGTTTGATGCTCGGGCTGTGGATATAGCCCTTGACCGGCTGAACCGGAGTGACCTTAACGCCCCTTCGTTGCCTGTCTGATTTGCATCCAGCTTGAACGTAGGCCGCTGCGCGGCAACTTTTTGATTGCACTAAACGTCAGGCTCAAACCTATTGTCTGACCTATGATAAAAGCTCTTTCTCAGGTAGCCCGTCAGCGTCATATGACTTTCTTCTCCATTCAAAGAAACTGGTCAAAAAAAAGATAAAAAGTGCCTTCGTTTCAAGCTTGATAGCTTTGTTTGCAAGCGCTTTTATTCCTTCATCCGGGGCCGGTGAAAATGAAGCAGACAATAGCTCAGAACCCGGATCATCCCAACCACAAATCAAGAAAATACGACTCGATGACAATTCGGAGGTTGTAATTGTAAAGGTGACTGATGACTTTCCTGTGTTGCCTGAAATTGATCAATGGCTAAAACAATGTACATCTTGCATTAAACAACAGGGCGAAAGCACCGCGCTGACCATAGTTCCACACTAACCGGTTTTTAGAACACAAAGTCATAATTGCGACTATCGTAATGCAGATATAGCGATAAAAATACAATAAATTGTGGAGCTATTATCCGTCAGTTCACATTTATTTGCACTAAAGTACACCCCGTACTTTCGCCCTGTGTTTGTGTGTCCGGAGAACTATAACCACTTCACTTTGGACGTTAACAGTACGCCGGACAGCATCAGGCAGTTGAGTTTGAAAAAATCGAAGGTCCGGCGATACCAGCGTCTGAATCGTTTTTCACTCATGGAGGAGTAACGGCTCATGTTGCAGAAAGTGGCTTTACCCTGAACGATAATGAGCGTGATAAGCAATTGGAAGATGAATGTTTTTTGGGGCTTTTTGACCTTGGACATCTTGCCCAGAGCGGTCTTTACTATGCTATCCATGAGAGGAAAGTGGCAGCGAGCATAGAGGGTTTGGCTTCTCTATTATCGCTATTTTCTCTCATGGTCACTTTCGTCTGAAAACTGTCCACAGTATTGATTAGAAATATCAATAACCCTGATTTAAATCCCCAACTGGCACTAGAGTGCCGTTGTCGTGTACTATGTATCTACTTGCTGAGCGGAATTCAGCACAGGAACAAACCCGACAGAGGTGAGCAATGAGCGACAAGAACTACCTGACAACAGCCAACGGCGCCCCGATAGCAGATGATAATGCCAGTATCGCGGCGGGGGAGCGTGGTTCACTGACATTTGATAACTATCAGTTATTTGAAAAACTGGCGCACTTTAACCGGGAGCGGATTCCGGAGCGTGTTGTGCATGCCCGTGGTTATGGTGCTTATGGAACATTCACGCTGAATAAAGACCTGTCCGATTATTCGATTGCCAAATTCCTTCAAGGCAAAGACAAGCAAACTCAAGTGTTTCTGCGTTTTTCGACCGTAGCGGGTGGTCAGGATTCTGGCGACTATGTCCGCGATGTGCGTGGCTTCGCTTTGCGCTTTTATACCAAAGAAGGCAATTACGATATTGTGGGTAATAATACGCCCGTCTTCTTTATTCGTGACCCGGCCAAATTCCCCGACTTTATTCATTCACAGAAGAAAGACCCGGTGACCAATTTACCAGACCCGGCGCATCATTTTGAATTCTGGGCTAATCATCCCCAGTCCATGCATCAGATCACTATTTTGATGTCAGACCGGGGTATTCCCAAATCGCTGCGTCATGTGAATGGCTATGGCTCTCACACCTTGAGCATGTGGAATAAGGCGGGGGAACGTTTCTGGGTGAAATGGCACTTTAAAACCGATCAGGGAATTCAAACACTGACAGGTGATGAGGCTGCAAAGATGCCTGTGGATGGTATGCAGCAGGACTTGATGGAATCGATCGCCAAAGGTGATTTCCCAAGCTGGACGGTCAAGGTGCAGATTATGACGGAAGAGGAGGCGAAAAGTTATCATATTAATCCGTTCGACCTGACCAAAGTCTGGCCGCATACCGACTTCCCGTTAATCGATATTGGCAAGCTGGAACTGAATCGCAATGTAGAAAACTACTTTGCAGAGACCGAGCAGGTGGCTTTTTCTCCCAGTAATCTGGTGCCGGGTGTTGGGGTTTCACCAGATAAAGTATTACAGGGACGTTTATTCGCCTATGCCGATGCTCATCGCTATCGTCTGGGTGCCAATCATCAGCAATTGCCGGTCAACAAACCTCAGTGCCCTGTGCATCATTACCAGCGCGATGGTGCTATGGCGGGAGCTAATAGCAGTTGCCCCTTTACTGGGCATATCCAAGGTGGTCAGGTTAACTTTTATCCTAATGACCGTGCCGGGCAGGGAGCGCCGGTTCCCAAACCTGATGTTGCTGAACCACCGATGCCACTGGAAGAAAATGCCTGGCTGAAGCGTTATGACACCACCGATGAAGATAACTATTCGCAGGCGGGCAACCTTTACCGGTTAATGTCTGAAGATCAGAAGCAGCAGCTGGTGGGCAATATTACCGGTGGCCTGAAGCAGGCAACGGCATCAGTTCAGCAGCGGATGGTTGAACATTTTCAGCGGTGTGATGCTGATTATGGTGCCCGAATAAAGACTGCTCTGGGTATCTGAATCTGAGAACTGTTGTAAACCCAAAGCAGGCAGGCGTTGTTACCAGCGCTGTGCAATAATGTCCGCCTGCTTTTTGGGGAGCCCGGTTATGTCCGTATCTCAGGCGCTGGAAAATTTTCAGCAGCGCTATTTTGAACAGTATCAGCAACAACATAACAGTCTGCCGGTTATCGAGCAGGATGCTGACTGGCCATCGACCTGCGAACAAGGTGTTGTAGATGCCGAGGGCAATATCCACTGGCAACCGGCGCGTTGTGGTGAGGGTTTGGATTTCACTGCAATGGAACAGGCGCTGGAAATGGAATTGCATCCTGATATAAAGGCATACTTCACCAGCTTTTACAGTGATAACCTGTCTGCACAATGTGCTGAAGGTGGTTTGGAATTATTATTGCCCTGGAACCGGCAGGATTTTGACCGGCTGCAGGAAAACCTGATCGGTCATATTTTGATGAAGCGCAAACGTAAGCAACCGGCCACGGTTTTCTTTGCGGTTACCGATGATGATTGATATGGCAAGAGTTTTCCGGACACTTTTTTACGCTGCCTCGGCAAGCTGTTGTTCATACTTGAACGGTGCAAGGTAGCCGTCAGTTGAGTGCTTTCTCTGGCGGTTGTAATACACTTCAATGTACTCAAATATGGCCTGCTGAGCCTCTTCTCTAGTCTGGAAGTCTTCATGATGAATCAGCTCAGTTTTCAGTGTGTGGAAGAAGCTTTCAGCCACCGCATTATCCCAGCAATTACCTTTGCGGCTCATGCTACAGACAAACTCATTTTCGCCCAACAACTTCTGGTAGCACTCTGAGACATACTGGCTGCCCCGATCGCTATGCACCAGCAAGCCAGCTTTTGGTCTGCGCTTCCACATAGCCATCTGCAGAGAATCTGTCACCAGCGTCGCTGTCATCCTGCTACTCATGGACCAGCCCACAACAGCCCGTGAGCACAGGTCAATGAAGACGGGGTGTGCTGCCTGATCAATGTACCGGGAAGAGGTTGTGTGCGACGGGAAAACCATAGCGATTCATTTTTGACCAGAATGCATCCCATTGCCCGGACGAACAAACTAATGCTCTCAACGTCAACAACATTGATGCACCTTGCTCTTTCCAGCGCATGCCAGAGCGGCACATACGTTGCTTTACCAAACTCTTGCAAGCCGCTTCCGTAACACCTGAACCAATGGGTAAGTTCCTCTTTCTGGCTTCAGGATAAATCATTTGGTGCCAGTGATTTTTAAAGTAGGTTCTCGCTTTCATCAACTTTTCCATAGAGGCGGTACGGTTGTTGCCCGGTGTTGCCCGTTCAAGCTCTCGCCGCAGGCTTTGTGCTGCGCCTTCATCGTGTTTCAGGTCGTGTAGCTTCTGCTTGAACCATGCATGCCTTTCCTGTGTGGCTTTCTTTCCCGGATAAAGTGCCTCAGCAGCGTCAGCAACATATTCAGACACGTGATAAAAGTCCAGCACGTGGATAGATGTAAAGGATTCTAAAAATGTCCAGTTATCCGCCGCTCCGTCAGCAACCCCCACATAAACCGCCTCAGGGAATCTATCCTTAACCTTCTGGATTTCTCCAGTAAAACGGTTAATGAAGGTTTGCTTGCCGTATTCCGGTGCCTCTGCACAGTAGATTGTATGAAGACGCTCGCCTTCATCATCATAGAGGCTGATAGTGCCGCACATAGCGATCCGATAGCCTTCGTAGTACAACAGATTTGCTCCATCAAGCCCTATGGCTACTGTTGTCACGGGCTTTGGTAACTCTGGAATATCGTATACCCACCTTTCTTCTTTGGCCTGTGCAATACTTGCCACCACATCGGCTAAATCACGAAGTGTTGAACGACTGCTATTACGACCATGATTTTGTCGCAGATCGTCTTCTACCTGAGGGGCTGCCATCTGGGCATACTTCCAGCTCACCATGCGAGCAAAAGCCGGAGTCGAATTGACAATAATCCGGGCATTCTGATCCAGAGGGCAAAAGGTTTCTCCCCCCTGACTGCTCTGGTAAATGTAACGCGGAACTTTGACGGCTCCCCATGACGTTTCGTAGACCTTGGGTTCTTTTTTATTCTTGCTGGTCATATGAATACCACCTACCTTTATGGGCGAACCGTCGGTGTCCATGTGTTCCAGTTGTTTTTCTGCTCCAAGCGTTCCAGCTTGATTGAGGCTACCCTGAAGGCTGGTCTCGAAATCGAGCATTGAGTTGCCGTGCTGAATAGTGATGAGTATCTGCGTTTCTTGATTTTCAGATGATAGAATTTGAGCAGTCATACGGGGCAAAGGCCGTGCTTACGTCTATTATGATTTGATGAAAGTAGCTCACGGTAGTCGTTTTTCCTACATCAATTCCCGCTCACACCCTGAAGACGGAGAGGTAGAGCCAACCTTCCCCGGGTTTGGGATATACGTAATATCGCCGGTGTAGGCCTGGTCAGGCTGCTCCCGGTGGAAGTCACGCTTCAGTATGTTGTCAGCCACCGGCTTGTTGTGGCTTGAGTTAGTTGTCGCCTTGAATTTACGTTTGGTCTTACAAACCAGGTCTTCCTCTCTCATCAGACGAGCCACGCGCTTACGGCTGACGGTTTTACCCAGATCAGCAAGGTCATTTTTAATACGGCGTGCCCCATAGCGCTGACGGTGTTTTTCGTGAATCTCCCGAATGTCTGCCTTCAATGCCTGATCCTCCTGAGAACGCTTGGATACCGGGCGAGAGAGCCACTCATAGTAGCCACTACGGGATACCGACATGACCCGGCACATCGCTGAGAGGCTGAATTGCTCCCGGTTATCACTGATGAACTGAAACTTCAGTGACACTCTTTGGCAAAGAAGGCGGCCGCCTTTTTTAATATGGCTCGCTCTTCTTTCAGTCTGGCGTTCTCTTTGCGCAAACGCTTGAGTTCGTCGTATATATGCTCATCGTTCTTCTGAGGCTTACTGGTAGCCTTAGGACGGTGATACTTAGCAATCCAGGTGTGCAGGGTGTTAGCGTTCACCTCAAGCTCTCTGGCTGTTTCTGTCACCGGTTTATCAGACTCTACAGCCAGTTTTACTGCAGATTCCTTGAACTCAGCTGTATATGTTTTCGTTTTCTTTTCTGACATTTGGACACACCTTAATGGGCTGCAATATTAACCCGTGTTTGTGTGTCCGGAGAACTATAACCACTTCATTATCGCGTGGCAGAAGAATTCCAGAGCAAGTCTCAGGCTGAATCCAGCTATCGCCGTATAAAGCGCTTTTTTTCAGGTTATACCTACTGTTTCGAGCAGCTGGGCAAGTTGATCCTCCACTGGCTGAACCTCGCCAGCTATACACTCTGCATGGATAGAACCAACTGGAAGTTTGGTCGTAAAAATATCAACTACCTGGTTGTGTCTATCGCCTGGCAGGGGGCCTCAATTCCCATTGTCTGGACCTGCATGGATAAGGGCGGCGGCAACTCCAATACAGATGAACGAATAGCCATCATGGAAAAGGTTTTGGCTCTGATTCCGGCTTCCCAGATTGATGGACTGCTTGCTGACCGTGAATTCATCGGCCATGACTGGTTCAAATGGCTGGACGAGAAAGGCATCCTCTGTCGATTACGAATTAAGGGTGATACCACGGTTCTGGGCAGCTGTGGCAGGGATATCAAGGCAAGGCAGCTGTTTTGGAGCCTAAAACCCAACTAGACAGAGATTTGGCACAGCAAACGCAGAGTTTCCGGTGTCTGCCTGTATATCGGTGGCAGGCGCACGGTCAAAGGGCTTCTGATCGTCGTAGCGACAAAAAAACCAGAGACGATGATAGAAGACTACTATAAGCGCTGGTCGATTGAGACGCTATTTGGTTGCCTGAAAAGTCGCGGCTTTGATCTTGAATCTACCCATATGACAGACCCTAATCGTATGGACAAGCTGATGGGTATTCTTGCATTGGCGTTTGCCTAGTGTCTGATAGTGGGTCACTGGAAGTATGGTGAAGCGAAATCGCTGCCGCTGAATAAGCATTGGAGACCAGCCAAGAGCTTGTTTCGGTTGGGATTGGATATGCTTCGCAGAGTACTGAAAAACGAAGGCTCAAAAAATGACGAAGTCAGCTTCCAAGTCTTACTTCAAGTTTTGTCCCGTACATAGACCCCGCAGGTCAGATATATAATTTTCTGTATTAAATCTATTGTTCGTGTCAAGTAGACGTTATCCCTGTAAAGATTAAAATGGCAGCTTAGTTCTAACTCTTTTCAATTCAATAAGTTAATGACCGGCGGTCAAATCTACCGATTATTGCTGGCTTTAGCCGGTGGTTGTTGAGTTAGCAAACTACAGATTGATAAGAGGTTATTAATTCTGACTAATGACCTGTAATCATCAGTTATCAGCGAACTCTCAGAAAAGGTTCATTTTTTGGGTTTTTCAGTCGCTATTTAAGCGATATAACTATGATTGTAACAACAGTGTGTAAGCTGTAGTTACTTAACCATCATCTGAGTAAAGTCTGAACAGTTGTCTATTGTTACCAGTGATGACTACCAGCCAGACGCTTCGTGTGTCATAGCATCTTTTTTCGGTATGTCAGACCAGCAGCTTGTTCCGCTGGGAGGTTTGTACTCCCACATTGCCGGATATGCAGAAAAAGGTGGCTGTTCAATATGAGACTCAAGACTTCCAATAAAGCCTTTTGGGTGAGGGGCAGATAAAACCTCAACAATAACAGGGTCATCAGTAAGGCATGCGCCTTCTTCTGAGGATTTAATATCTGCTGGTGATGCCATTGTAAGAGAAGGAGGCGGCTGTTTTCCCTGATCAAGGGATTGAACAGGCCTGACCATGGCAATGGGAAGCCCTGGTTTTGGGTTGGCTTTTCGAGGGAGAGGCTGCGAGCCTGCATGAAACGGTACGGCAGGCTGACATGGTACGCTTGCCCTTTTAACTGAAATATCTTCGACAGGCTCATGAAGCTGTTCTGCTGTTAAGCCAGCACCTTCCAAAAATGAAGCCATACCTGCCAAGCGGGTTATTTCAGACATAAACAGAAAAAAAGCACCTGCTTTGAGTTCTGCTTTCATCGGGGTGTCTGTTGTCAGAAACATTAATACTTTATCAAGCTGCTCATATTCTTGAGCCTGCAGATCGACTGAACCTTTATAATTATTTCTGAATAAATAATAAGGTCTGTTAGCCACTATATTTTTATTATGTTCGTTGCAACACAAAAAAGTGAGTATTCTGTTTTTACGTCCGTCTGCATAGTGCCTCTGACGTTCGCATATATCACTATGTTTGCCGAGGAATGCTCCCTCTGCCCGTGGTGTCATGCAGAGGATATTGCCCAGGCCTTGTATGAGATTGATCGTATGCAATTTATCTATGGGGTTGCAGGCAATAAGCGACTCTATCACTTCCAGCCCAAGCATGCTGCGACGGGCAATTCGAAGAGACTTTCCTTTGCCCATTGCCCTGGGGCGTAGCCTCGGCCGGGTATCATTCTGGTTAATGGTAACCTTTAAATAGCTGGCACTTCTCTGAAGCCAAAGCTGTAATTCAAAATGCTGACAAGGAATAATATGCTTCCATAGATCAATATAGCCATGGTGAATTACGTCCAGAGGATGGAGTTCTGTCCCTTGAGCAGTAGGGTTTGATGTACAAAACGCTTTAATAAGCTTGCCGCTACTCTCTGCCTTCACTGTATATCTAAAGGTGATTGTAATATTTTCCTGTTTTTTGGTCCTAAAGACAAACCTGCCCTCTACGACCTTAGCAATCCACTCGATATCTCCAGAGTGCTCTGAACGTGAAATTTGTATGCAGGCACTGCCACTACTCAGAAATGAACTGTATTTCCCGGATCCGTACCTGATTGAGAATGACTCTGGAAAGAGGTCTTCAACTCGGGCATGGGTATCTGAAAAAAAGACCGCAAGCAAGAAAAAGAAGACTATGTTCCAGCGATATTTATGATTATCAGCCCACATCTGAAATCTCTAAGAAGCCGTCTGAAAAGTCCTCCTTCAAGCCAAACGCCGCAGCATCAGGTGAATCATGGACAGTTGAATCATAGCCTCAGCGGTTTCAGGCAACACCTCGTAATCTTTGCTGAGTCTTCGGTTATGATTTAGCCAGGAAAATGTCCGTTCGACTACCCAGCGTCGTGGTAACAGCTGGAAGCCTTTTTGTTTATCACTGCGTAGAACAACTTGCAATATGAATTGGAATTTCGAACTGACCCAGTCCACTAACTTGCCCCGATAGCCGCCATCAACCCAGATCAGGCGTAACTTTTTACAACGACCATTCAAGCGTGTTAATAGCAGTTTGGCTCCATCCCGATCCTGAATCTCAGCGGAAGTGACAACGATTGCTAGCAGTAACCCCATGGTGTCAACGAGGATATGACGCTTGCGCCCCTTGATCTTTTTGCCTGCATCGTAGCCGCGATCAGACCCACCGATCGCCGTGGTTTTAACGCTCTGGCTATCGAGACTAGCTGCCGTTGCATGCTTATGACGCCCTGCTTTCTGACGCACTTTGGCATGAAGCGTGTCATGAATCCTTTGCCAAGTTTGGTCTCGTCGCCAAACCCTGAAGTAGTGATACACTGTTTTATAGTTCGGAAAATCAGTAGGAAGGGCAGCCCATTGACAGCCTGTTTTCAAAACATAAAAAATGCCATTGATAAGCTGCCGACGGCTGATTGTTACAGGTCGTCCTCCGGGTTTGGCAGGTGGGAGCAGAGGTTTTAACTTTTTCCACGCTCCCTGACTCAAATCTGAGGGATACCTTTTCTTCTTTTTTTGGCGACGCTTACCCATTACACCCCTGAAAAATGCCTGTTTTTTCAGTATATATGGGCGGCTATGCTACTTTTCAGACGGCTTCTAAATGCTTTCCGTATAGTTGAGTTTAAAAAGCACTATTCCATTCTGAATCAGATTAATGATATCCTGAATCCGTGACTTCTTGATTATAGAGAAGCTTTTTCAACCCATGGATTCAAACCTACAGAATAGGGTTATGTTTTTTTGAAACTTGCCAGAGAATGGTAAAGCAAAGTCAAAAAAATCAGCATGTATTTAAATGATGTTGGGGAATTTCAACCCTGAATATGAATGAAATCCTGCCAGCATAAGCAGCATCTCTCCATTCAACCGTTAAAAGAATATCAGCTAACAGAGCTGTTTTTCAGGAAAGAGCCCCATGAAGGCGGATAATCCGGGACTGTGACGACCAAAACGCAGAATAAACTGACGACCTCGTTCTAATAATCGCGCTGACTGGTAGATCAGTTCCTGCATAACTGTCTTAATTCTACGACGCTGCGCTTTGTGACGAGCAGGTGATTTAGGGCCGGTCAGGCAGGTTTGCTCCATGTAACGTAAAATGTTGTAAGCCACCGCACCAAGGCACATTACAAGATCATTGGTATCAAATTTTCCTGAAGGCAGTCTTTCAAGATCCATGTCAGTCTTGAACTCACTGTGAAACTGTTCGCTGGTCGCATGATCTTCATAAAGCAATATGACATTATCATCACTATATTCAGCCTCATCTAGTGTCGTCCACCAACCCTCCAGCTCGATTAACGGAATCAGTTGGGTGGCATCTTCATTAAAACGCTGGCGAAGCCGGCTGGCGGACGGCATTTGTTTAATGCCCATGCTGCGCTTGAACCAATCATCATGGCGATAATTATCAATGGCATCAAAATCAGTTTTGCCTAAGGCCAACAGGCCGATAAAAGCTCGAACCAGATCAATATTAGGGATGCCATGGCGCTTCTTGATAGAACGCAATGACTTTTTTAAAGATGTTTTCTTGTTTAGGGCATCACCGACAAAGCACAGACCCGCTGCCGGAGTATAAAATTCCGTGTCGGATTGCTCAAATTTTAGTTCCACAAAAATTCACTTATATGGTGAAAATCTAGATGAGCAAATATTAGCCTACATATGCTGCTATTACTGGCTTTTTGGCAAAATCAATGGCCACGAACTCACGGATTCAGGGATATTTCAACTGATGTAAGATCGTCATTTATCTACCTAAAAAAATAATTAGACTTTTTTGTCTAAGCACTCATTAAGTGCAAGGTTATATGTAACAATTAAATCATTAGCCTAAGTTGATACTAATGCATTGTTATGAAACAATTTATTTACCACTAAATTGAAATAGATTCTGTATTCAATTTAAACGTGTCGCCTAAGAAACGGCATCATAAAAACAATAATAAAAACCGGGATGTTCAGTATGACAACGCTGCTTTTCTACAATGAGCCCGTCGGCCTTAACCGTGAAGCTCACCGGGCGCTGTGTTACTCCGATCTCAAGGATTACAGCTTTACTGAGCAAGTGAACTCGGTACCGCTTACCGGTATTGAATTCTTCGAAGCCAGCCGCGATTACCCGGTACTGTTCAGTAAGGATGAAGACGGTAACTTCTTTCCGCTGACGCTGCTTTCCCTGCTGCCAAAAGGCCATAAACAGCTGTCCGGTGAAGGAGAGTGGACGGATTCTTATATTCCGGCATTTGTACGCCGCTATCCGTTCGCACTGACTGACGATGGCACCGTATGCCTGGATAAACAGGCTCCCCATTTTAACGAACTGACCGAAGGTGATAATGAAGCCAGCGGGGAGCGTCTGTTCAGTGAGGAAGGTGAAAACACCAAAGCGCTGGATAACATTATTAATTTCCTGAATAGCTACGATCAGCAGCATAAAAACACGCGGCAGTATTGTGATGAAGCCAAAGAACTCGAGCTGTTCCGCCCGTTCAATATTCAGGTGATACTGGTTGAAAATCAGCCGGTACGACTGGATGGTTTGTATGTGATTGATGAGCAGCGGCTGGATGATCTGTCAGCAGAGCAGGTAAACGAGTGGTTCCGCTCGGGCTGGCTGGCCTGGACTTATGCGCACCTGCATTCATTAGGTGCATTAAACCGGCTGGTCAAACGTCAGCAGTCCGAGACAAGTTCTCCGGCTGAAGAAGAATAACGCTGTAACCAAACCGGGCTTTCCCGGTTTTTTTGCTTATCAATACTGTGGACACTTTTTCCCCAGTAATACCAAGGGTTTCAGTGCATAGGGTACTTTTTAGCAGGTCTGAGAAACCCCAAACTTGCAATTAAATCCTAGCCCTTGCGGTGCAAGCCTTGGTGCATCAATGTTGAGTTCTCGAAAAACTGTCCACAGTATTGCTTATATAACAAGAAAAATGACTGAGTCGCATATTAGGGTGTTATGCGGCGCTGTCATCAACAGGACTTGTCATGCACAGGCACCAACACACCCCGCTTTCTGCCGGTATTTCCCTCGCTAACCGTGCCATGCTGGCGGCCGGAATCAAGCGCCGGATGCGGCAGCTGCCAGTCGCGGTCAGTGCGGTGGTTTCCGCATCCGCGGCGGCTTCGACGGCTCATGATATTCAGGCGGATGCCGGCTTTACCAATATCAGTACCAGCGGGTCTGTGCATGATATTACCTCCAGGGTGACGTCCGGCAGTAATGCAATCAATGTGTTTAACAAGTTTGTGGTGGGCAATGGTAATACGGTTAACCTGACGGTGCCGGATGCTTCCAGCCAGCTGGTTAATATTGTTCGCGGTACTGAAGCGCCTGCGGTACACGGGATTCTGAACAGTTATCAGAATGGCACTCTTGGCGGCAATGTCGTATTTGCGAGCTCTGCCGGTTTTCTGGTGGGCGAGTCGGGTGTCGTGAATGTCGGCAAGCTTTCCATTCGTACCCCTGAAGATGTCGGGGTAATGTTTGACGATCAGGGCGACATTATTGGCAGCCAGGTGACTAACCTGCTGGAGGGTAATCTGCCGGTATCATCTACCGGCGCAGTCACGATTCGCGGCAAGATTAATACCGCTGCGGGTGTTGATATCAATGCCAACACTATCAGCGTGGAAGGTGCCGGTAAGATCATTGCCGGGCGTGCAGCACAGGCCAGTGGGGTTTCACTGGCGGCCGTGAATGCTGATGACCTTACAGTTCCGACTGAACTGCTGGTAGACGGCGGCACTATTACTCTGAAAGCCGCCAGCTCCGATGCCAGTGCTATTAATCTCGCTGGTGACTTATATGCCGACGGTGGCTTTACTTTCACTGCTGATAATATTGCTGTGCAGTCAGGCAGCACTATAGATGCCCGCGATTCTGACAGCAGCAGTACTGCCGGTACCATTGCTTTTAATGCCGCTGACAGCACTGCCACCAGCCTGTCGCTGAATGCATCAGGGCAAACCGTTGTCGTTGAGGCCGGTACCGCCAGTTCACCGGAAACCGCTAACGACGGTATTACCTTAATCGGTAATGTGACTTCAGACGGCGCCGTTACCGTTACCGCCGATAAATTCAAAACCAATGCGTCAAGCAGTGTGGACGCCGTCGGCATGCTGGTCGTTAATGCAGATTCCCAGATTAATGTATCCGGTACCCTTGCAGCAGAAGGCGGTATTGATCTTGACTCAAAAGATATCGACCTGAACAGCGGCAGCTTGCTTGATACCCGTAACAGTGATGACTCCGCCCGTGGCGATGTGATTCTTGATGCCAAGATACGGCAAGCGATTGGTATGGGTTCGGTGGCATCCGCAACCAACATTGATCTCAGCGGTGAAATCAAAGCAGGTAATGTCACCGCACATTCCAAATCGGTAGCGATCAGTTCTTTTTACGAAGAAGCCGGTCTGACATTGAGTCAGGTATCTACGGGGCTTTTTGCCGGGGCTTCATTCTATGTGATGGATGCTGATGCCGAAGCCACCCTGAATGTTCATGGCACTGCCAATATCAATGCCAGCGGCAATATCAGCCTGTTATCGGAATCCCATGCGGCAACAGAAGCAACATCGTTTACCGCAGGTAACCTGCTGCCCGCGTCGTTAGCCCTGATTTATGCGACCAGTGACGCGACCAGTAAGACCCATGTCAAAACCGGTGCCACCATCGAAGCCGGTGGCAATATGAATATTGTCGCTCATAACGAAGCCTATCTGTCTGCTTCTGCCTTTAATGTGAATGCCTCCGAAAGTGGCAAAATCGCATTAGCAGCCGCTGTGGGTGAATCCGATGTGGATGCAACAGCGAAAGTAGACAGTGGTGTTACGCTGGACGCTAACAACCTTTCTGTTATTGCGGAAAACCAGAATTATTACTATGTCAGCGCCACGGCCTATGGTTTGAAGAACAACCGCGCAGGGCTGGCTGTCGCTGTGGGTGACTTTGACACCAATGCCACTGCCGAGCTGGGCAGCAGTGTTGGTAAAGATGATGACAAGGTTGGTAATGTCACCGTTGCAGCACTCGACAGAACCCTGAACCAGCGGGTGCATTCCGGTGTTACCGTCGGTGACTCGCTGTTTATGCGAACGGTTGGCTCGCAATTTGTCAGTGGCCTGTCAGCGATGCAGACCGGCATCAATAACCTGATGACCAAATATCTGCCTACCGGGCAGTCAGTTCCTAAAGACAGTTCCGGCAAAGTCAGTTTTAAAGCCGGGCTGGCATTTACCCTGAACCTTTCTGATCATGATGCCTACAGCTATGTCGGCACCAATATTCCCGGTCAGACCGATGCTCCGAAAATAAAAGCCTCCGGCAATGTGCTGATTGCCAGTCAGACCGATCTGGGTTCTGACAATACGACCATCGCTGGTGGCAACAATAATGGTTCACTGGGGGGGGATCAGGGGGGGTACCGGACATCAGCTGAAGCGGCAGTCAATTCACCCAGCGAGCAGAGTGGTGGTACCGGTTCCACCCCGGCTTCAGAAAAAAGTCTGGCACTGGCGGTAAACCTTGCCATTAACGACAGCGATGCGGTTTCCGAAGTAGGTGAGTCAGTAGAGATCGATGCGGCTAATCTGGCTGTGATTGCTGCCCAGCATATGCCGATTGTATCCACTTATGACCAGTGGGACTCCTTTTCCAGTGTTATCAGTAAATTCAATGGCATGGCGGGGCTGCAGAACAATATTCTGACCTCGTTTGCCAATGCCGGTGCGTCCGGAGAGACCGAAGCTTATGGCGGTTCCGTCAATGTTGTCGTTAATGATATGGATACCAAGGCATGGATCGGTAATAACGCCAAAGTCACTACCATCGGTACCGGCAGCTGGAGCGTCAGTCGCGAGTTGAAAGGTAATCTTCGGACACCATCACTGATCAGTGACAATTCACCCTTCAAAGATATTACCTACAGCTTTTCGTTTACTGATTCCGTTGCCGTCAGTGCGTATAACCTGATGGAATCCATCAATATGGCAGGTAATGCCGGTGCTTTCGGACTGGGCGCCGGTGGTGGTACCAATAAAAGCGGTAAATCGATAGGCGGCTCGGTCAGTTATATTCAGCAGACAGGCTCTGCCGTGGCAGGGATTGGTACCGCGAATATTAATGCCACAGGCAATGTGGGCATTTATGCTGAAACCGATGAACGACATTTTGTTGTCACACCTTCATCCGGTATCGGAAAAGGTGTGGGTTTTAACGGTGTCGTTGGTATTCTGAATTCGAAAGTACTGACCCATACGTCGTTAAGTAATGCGGCGCAAGTCACAACAGACGAACTGAATGTTATCGCCGGGCACACAATCGGTAACTGGGCAGCAGCAGGTGCGTTTAACTGGTCTGATCAGTCGGCTGTTGGTATTTCGGTTGCCATCAATATCTCACAGGGTGATACCAAAGCCTTTATTGGTGATAATAGTGAGGAGTATAACAAGGTTAAGTTTGAAGACAGCAGCAATAATCAGATCAATAAAGATTCACCTTCCAGCCCAACAGCACCCACCCCCACCAAGGGCATTGTTGCCAATGCCGTTACGGTTCGAGGCCGTGCAACCGGCACCAACGGTTCGCTGGCTGTTGCCGGAGCACTGACAACAGAACCTTCAGACAAACCCGGTATTGGTACCAAATTTGAGAGCTGGTACAACGGTTTATCATCCAAGGTTGCCTCAAACTATAGTAGTGCCAGTTCTTCAGACAGCAGTAGTAGTACCTCGGTGAATCAGGCGTCATCCGATGGCGCAAATGACAATTCGAATAATTCCGGAAACAGCAGTGCAAACGTAGCCTCCACCGGCGTAACTGGTGCCGGTAGCTTTACGGTGTCGGTTAATAACTTGGATGCCAAGGCCATGATCGATAATGCCAGCATTCGAGGTCACAGTAACGGCTCAGCTTATAATGATGTGGATGTGGACGTTCAGGCACTGTCGAAGATTATTTCTGCCAGTGTTACCGGGTCTGCAGCGTTATCTATGCTGGGAGCCAAATCACCAATCAATCAGAATACCATTGCCGGAGCCATTTCCTACCAGATCAGTTTTAACGATGCGCTGGCCTGGATTACCGATTCGACCATTTCCTATGCCGATGATGTTAATGTGCAGGCACTGCAGGGCGGTGAACTGACTTCGATCGCACTGGCATTATCAGTCACCAAACCCGCCGCGAATACGCTGACTTCGAATAACGGTGCCGTCTCCATTTCCGGGGCCCAGATATACAACGGCACTTCGGCACGTATCACCGGCTCAAGTATTTCAGCTAACGGTGGTGACAATAATGATCTGGAGGTATCCGCCTATAACAATGCCTATGTGGGCGTCGGTGGCGGTACATTATATGCGGGTGGCAAGCAGGGTATAGGACTGGCGATTACCTTTGCGGAAATCAATGATCCTTCCGCGATTCCGGGCAATGCCAACCCGGATGGTAATAATGTCCTCAGCACAGCGCATAATGAAGATGTATACGACGGTGCGGCTACGGAAGCAATTGTTCAGAGCAATGGCAGCACCCGTTCTTACCTGAGCGGCTTTGACCGGGTTGATATCAGCGCCCGCAGTTTGAACCGTATCGGTATTGGCGCGGCGGGTATCGGTTATAACAACAATGTTGATAACTCCCTTGGTTTCCAGGGCAGCTTTGCCATAGGCTCGATTGGTGCTGATACCAAGACGCTGCTGAAAAGCTCCAATATCAGCAATACCGGCATTGTCACGGTGAACGCCAGCGGTGAAAAAGACGGCGATCTTGACTCTATTCTCAACAATCTCGGCAGCAGTGATCTGCATAAGGACTACGATTTCAGTGGTGCTGAGGCCATGGACAACACTAATGTCCATACCAGCGAAGACGGCAGCGGTTCTACATACAGTTATTCGACTGAAGGCAAACAGATTATAGCTGTTGCGGGAGTTGTACAGGTTGGTAAAAAGAATCTGGGTATTTCCTATGTCCACGCAGATGTAAAAAGCGACACCACAGCCAGAATGGTTGATGCCAATATCAACCAGAGCGATACGCAGAAGGCTGATGTCAGTGTCAATGCCCATGATAATGCTCTGCTTTACAGTGTGGCTATCGGGGTGGGTGTCGGTACCGGTGGTTTCTCTGGTGTTGGTTCCGTCGCAGTTAACCGCCTGAACAACAAAGTACTGGCAGAAATCGGCAACTGGGACGGCGCTGATCAGGGCTATATCAACGCCTCAGACTTATCCGTGGTTGCCCAGAATGATATGGATATGATTAACGTCGCTGGGGCAGTAGCGGTAGCCGGCGGACAGGGTTCCGCATCGGCAGGCGGTTTAGTCGTAGCACTGAACCTGGTCGGTACCGATGAACATTCCACCAAAGCTCGCATCAGCAATACAACATTGAAAGTCGATGAAGATCTGACCGTTAAAGCCTTCAGCGGAACCAGCAACAATCATAATCTGCTGGTCGGTAACGCAATTGCCATCGGTGCTTCTACCGGGAAGAGCGGACTTGCATTTGCCGGTGCCATCACCGTTAATAATGTTGATCAGAGTATTGAAGCGGGTATCAAGGATACAGCGGCCAATCGCAGCAGTGCCGCATCATCAACAGACGGTGGTGATGTAGTAGTTAAGGGGCAGGATTATACCGACAGTGTCGCCACCGCATGGATGGGTGCCGGTTCCAGCGGTGGTTCTTCCTTTGGTATTGCTACTGCCACCAACCGCGTAGATTCTGATGTAACCGCTGAGATTCTGGGCAACAGTGGTAACCCCGGCAGTACCACTTTAAGAGCAAAGAATGTCACAGTAGATGCCCATCGTCGCAACTGGCTGCTGACCATCGATGCCGGTGTGGCTGCTTCCAAACAGATTGCTTTCGCGCCTTCCATCGGTACCGGGGTTATCGACGGCAATGTTAAAGCCCGGATCGCTCAGGATGCCAAAGTTGAAGCCTGGAATAACGTTGCCGTACAGGCCAGCGCACGCAGCGTTAATCTGGTCGGCAGTGGTGCCATGGGAATCGGTGTCGATGGCGGAGCCGGTGCCGTAGCCGTTTCAACAGCGCTGGAATATGGCAAAACGGAAGCCTATATCGATGATGCGGTCATCGTCGCCAAAGGGCTGGGAACCAATTACAGCGCCAACAGTGGCAGACTGAAAAATGCCTCCTCCATGCCGGATCTTTCTACTGCCGGTGAAGGCACCAACGACTCGGTGAGTATGGATGACCTTACTACCGGCTTTGCTGCTCACAGTATGGAAGGTGATACCGAAGCGGCCAGTGGTCTGATTGTTACCGCTACCAGTTATCAGAAACAACGGGCAATCACAGTTGGCGGCTCAGGCAGTAAGAATGTTGCTATTACCGTCAACGTTGCCACTACCAGTGTTGATAGTGAAACGCTGGCGTATATCAAAGATTCAGAAATCAACAAAAACAATACGCCAACCGGTGAAGCCGATGTACTGGTGCGAGGCGCCAATCACAGCTTTGGCCTGAGCGTATCGGCTGGTGTCGCACTTTCTGGCGGTGCAGAAGCAAGTGGTGCCGGGATAGGTGGCTTTTCTACTAACCGTGAAAGTAAAGACACTACCGCCAAAATTCAAAACTCTGAAGTATATGCTGATGTTGTCACCGTTGAAGCTATCAGCAGCAAGGTTGCTCAGGCTGTTTCTGCCGGGGTGGCCGCCGGCATTGGCTCCACAGCAGGTCTCGGGGCGGCGGCTTCTGTGGTTATTACCGAACAGAATGGTAATACCAGTGCACTGGTTTATGGCGGCTCGGTAACAGTAAATGGTCTGGTTGTTAATGCAGAAACAAGACAAGAATCTAATATAGCGGCGGGCTCCGCTGGGATTGGTACTTCGGTAGGTGTCGGTGTCGGGCTGGCACTGAACCTAATGGGCGGTGATACCAAAGCCCGTATCGGCAGGGATGATGGCAGCACCTCTGATACCACCACAACCACGGTTAATGCGGATGATGTAGATGTACTGGCAGATCGTCTGGTATCTGTAAACAGCTATGCCTTTGGTGCCGGAATCGGTGCCAGCAGTACCGGCGTCGCGGCAATGGTTGATACCACCGAAGTGAGCGGTGAAACCCGTTCGGGTATTTACGGCGGTTATCACAGCAGTGCTTACACGACCAAAGTGAGAGGTAAAGACGGCTCAAGCAAAGCAACGACTCTGGATGTTCGTTCACAGGAAATTCTGTATGCCAACCAGGTTACCGCCGGTCTTGGTGTGGGTGCCAGTGTGGGCGTGGGGGCGGTAGCTAACGTATTACTGGGCCGCAGCCAGGCTTACAGTGAAATTGTCGGTTCTGAAGTAAAGGCCAGTACCCTGAATGTGAAAGCTGATACGTTGCGTGAAGCGGAACTGGTCAGTGTTTCCGGCGCTGGCGGACAATATTCCGCTGCCATCAGCATTGGCCTGATACTGATGGGGCAGGGCGACAGTACTACCGATGACGGTGTAAATGCTGAAGATGAATTCGGATCTTCCCGCACCATGGCCAACAATGCACTGGCAGAAGATTACGATTCCTACAACCCTCATCTCGACGCAGAAGATAACAGCAACAATGGTGGCGGTGGCAGTGTTGCCAGCAGTAGCGATTCAGCTGACAGTAATGCCGTTTATGCAGCCTCAGGCAACCGCCTGAAACTGCAAGGTGAAAGTGTTACCGCTGCCCGCATCTCCGGCGGCGTAATTGAAGCAGACACCTTTAATGTAAACGCCGATGCCCGCCTGTATACCTATCAGGGTATTGGTGCAGCACAGGCTTCTGCCGTAGGTATTGCTGGCGGTATTGGTGTGACCCGGTTGTATGATATGGCAATTGCGACCGTTGATGCCGGTGTTACCGCCGACAATATTACCGTCAGCGCGCTGACCCGTAACAAGAGCGATGAAAAAGCCGCCGGTGAAATGAAGAATTTCGTCATCGGTGTTGCCGGTACGGCGATTGGTGTTTCCTATTCTGACGTACGCTCCAAGCATCGGGTTGTCGCCGGGCTGACACAAGCCGTCAGCAGCGATACAACAAATGATTCCGGTACGCTGGTTGTTTCGGCTAAAGATACAACCGAGCTGCGAATTGGTGATACAGGTAGTGATGTTAACGGCGATCCTGAAAACGGCGGAATGAATATTCAGGTGGGTGCAGGCGCGGTCGGTGTTTCTATCGGAACTGCCGAAAAGGATTCCGATGTTGATGCCTGGCTGGGGCTGTATGACGACAAAGGTACAACCAGCGATAGCGACGACCAATACTCTATCATTGACGGGTTTTCTTCCCAGACTGTAGAAGCCAGTGTTTCCGGCATGGTCAGTTCCACGGCGTTTGCCGCAGCCGGTGGTATTCTTGCCGGGGTGCAGGGTGTCGTAACGGATGCCCGTGATAAATCCGATGCCGATGCTGTAGTTTATGGTCGGATTAGTACCGGCGACAGTGGCAGTCTCACCGTCAAAGCTACTGCGGTACCGGAAACCTTATCCCGCGGTTATGGCGTTACCGTTTCCGGACTGGGTTCGCTGGGTGGATCATTTGCCTATGCAACAGCGGATACCACTGCCAGAGCAAGAATTGCAGACCGTACCCGTTTATCTGAAAACAGCACCGTTAATGTACTGGCTGTCACCGGGCGTACGGCAGACAGTAGCTATATCAGCGCCAGTGCTGCAGCTTTCTCGGCTTCCGGTGCTTTGCTGCTGGGCGTTTCAGGCTCTGAAGCGGTTGCCAATAATGAAAGCGATACCATCGCTCAGGTTGGCGACTATGTGCAGTTACCGACGGGAGATCTGAACGTAAATGCCACTAATAGATCCCTCCAGCTTTCTGATGCTGATGGCTACTTCGTTGGTGCTGTTTCTGCAGGATTGACATTCTCTACTGCCAAATCCCAGACTTCTACACGCGTATTATTCGGCAAAGACCCGATTGGCCCCGGTTCCCGCGAAGGCGACATTATTCTGTTAGCCAACAGTGTTGATGAAAACCAGAGTTTTTCTACCGCCGGTGGTGGCGGTGTCGTCAGTGGCAGTGCGACGATAGCCAATTCCCATATCAAGGATTCAGACGACAAAGAGTCGGCCAGTGTTGAGGTGGCTGACTGGAGTAGCGGTTATACGACCAAGCAGGTGGGGGCAGGCAAGGTTCAGATGGAAGCCAACCACCAGACCTGGTTCTTTGCCGGTTCAAATTCGGTGAATGCATCCGTGGTCGGCGGTTCCGGTGCCCGTTCGGATGTGGAAGTAGATCTGGATACCTCTGTTGATCTGGGGCAAAACGTCAGTTTTCCATGCCAATGAAATCGATATCAGCACCAGCAACAATATTGATCAGATAGGCAGCCCCTGGCAGAGCAGTTTCAATCACAGCGTTAAAGCCGGTGCGGGTGGTGCCCTGAATGGTTCGGCCGCACTGTCGGATATCCGGGTTTCACGACTGGGGGCAACCGTTAATATCGGCAACAATGCGGTATTGCAGATCTCCCCACTGGCCGATGCTCTCGATCCGGATCATAACCTGGGTGAGTACCATATTCAGCTGGATGCTTTCACCACTTACAACATCTACGACTCTGTCGTATTGACGGTGGGCGGTGCTTTGCAGGGAGCGGGTTCGGATTCGAAAATTGATCTGGATGCGTACAATACCATTAACCTCGGGAATGGCGTCAAACTGTTAAACCCGGTAGGTCAGGTTGAAATGGGCACCTACAGTCGTGGTTTTGCAACGGCAGATGCCAGCACCAGCGTTCATGCCGTTGCCGGAGTTGCCGGTGGTGTCAGTGATGTAGAGTTAACGACGGATAACACTATTAATCTTGGCAACAATGTCACGATCGAGTCTTTCGAATCAACCAAGATTCTGGCAGGTTGCAGCGCCGATTACTTTACTGAAAACTATCTGTCTGCAACGGCTTATACCAATATTTATAACGGTGCCGGAATTGCTATTTCAGCGAAGAAAGCAGCCAATGCTGATGTCACGGTAAACAGTTCCGTTAACTTTGGTGATGGTGCAGATGTCTCCTCGGTGCGGGATATTCTGCTGGAATCAGATCGCGGCTTCACCTATGCCGAAGGCAATGGTCTGGAACGTAAAAAGTGGCTGGGACTGTTCAGCGAAGAGGACAGCTTCGGTTCCGGCAATGCTTCCCACGGCTTTGCAAAAATTGTATTCAATGGTGACTCAACGCTGGTTGCCGGCAGTCGTTATCAGCAGACGGTTACTATTGATGCCAACGGTAATATTACACTGGGTAACGGGACCGAAGCTGATACCGGGTGTCCAGCAGTCATTCTCCAGCCGTGCCAGCCTGCAGCAGTATATTAATGACCTGAAGGCGGAAAAACTGGCGCTGGAAAGCCAGACCGGTTCGGATACGAATG
Source organism: Endozoicomonadaceae bacterium (assembly GCA_965261725.1). GTDB lineage: Bacteria > Pseudomonadota > Gammaproteobacteria > Pseudomonadales > Endozoicomonadaceae > CANDOC01. Next base: position 50,811 of record CBDHDU010000033.1, read on the forward strand.
ATGATCAGGGTTCTGTCGCCGACAATGATGATGTTTCCAGTGACAGCAGTGGTGGCAGCTCTTCAAGTTCTGCAGTTGCCTCACCCGCGCGGATACAGCAAATTGTCGATGAGCTTGCTTTTCTGGAACCGCTGCTCGACACGCTGCCACAAACAACCAATGACGCCATTTATATTGGCAATATGTATGCAGCGGGCGGTGACGTTCACCTGAAGGCAGATACAGTTGAAGTGCTTTCCGGATCACCTTCCATTACGGCTCATGGTGACCCGACGATAACCATTACCAATAACAGTAGCAAAAGCCTGATTCTCGGGAATATGTTTATTCCTAATGTCGGTGGTGGTTCGGTATTAGTTACCGGTGCTGTGGCTGGTAGCTTACCCAGTGGTTTAACCGTAACCGAAAACAACAGTGGTTCCGGTTCCCATATTAATGTTCAACATAAGCCGGCTATTAATTCAGGTGCTGATGTTATTTTACAGGGTGACCTGATTAACCTTGGCGGGGTGGTTACGGTTAATGTTGAAAAAGGTAACCTGATTCAAACCGGGTCAGTTGCAGCCAAACAAATGGCTCTGTCGGTACCGTCCGGTATCTATCTGCTAAACAATGCCTGGCAGGATCAGCCCTATGGCTTTGATCCGGAATCCCTGACTGGCTTTACCAGTCGCTGGAAACCGGTCACGCCTGATCAGATGGCCATGTATTTTGTCAATGCCCGTTACAGTAGTGAAATGTCGTCCAGGGGGGAGGAAGGTTTTAACGAGTGGTGGCATGGGAATAACTATTATGGCAATACCACGGCAAGAACAGGCCATCTGCGGGTTTACCTGAACTGGGGCTTTAATAACAGTGCCGAGTGTAAAAGCGGTAATGACTGCGAAATTTTCCGTTTTGACAACAACGCTGGCGGTAATTCACGGGGCAATGGTAACTGGGGCTTTAACCAGATTAAGAACCTACAGAACGGTCTGGTTAAGACAGCGACCTATCAGGATGTTAAAAATGCCGGTTACGGTCCCGGCAATGGTTATGCACTGAATGCGCAGTTAGTAGCCATCAATGCTAACCGGATTGATATTAACGGTACGATTCGGGCGGGTAACTTCAATGAGTGGTCGGTGGAGGTAGGCGACAACTTTGATTCAGCTATTGCTCAATATATCAGTGCAAAAGGCCTCAGTGCCGGTAGCCGCATTAACCTGTCACCTGGCACGCTCCTGAGCTGGAGGGCAGAGAACCCGAATTATGGCAGGGCTCACTCCGGCTATTACAACGGGTTTTAATTCCTGACTACCGTCGTTATATTACCAAGACGGTTGACCCTCAAATCAGCCTGGTAAACGGCGGTGATGCCGGTATCGGCATAAACTACGAAGTTGGCTCCGGCAAAATTACACTGGCCGATGTTAATGCTAGCGGTAACGGCTTTGTATCTATCCGTGGTTATCTGATGTCGACCGGCGAAGATGGCAAAATTCTGGTTGATGATGGCCGGGGCTCTATTGATGTTATTAACCGTTCAACCAGTGAACTTGTTATTAATGATCTGAATGCCGGTAGCCAGAGCACCGGTGTCATCCGAATTACAGACCTCAATAAGACTCGTCTGAAGGGCGGAACAACCAACCAGTATGAAAATTTCAGTGAATGGTACATTCATGAGCCGGGCAAAAAAATAAAGCAGTATGTGACATCTGCCAGTGAAACAACCTATACCGGCGTTTCCGGAACTGAAGTCGGTTACACAGAAAATGGCAAGCAGACTTATAAGTATCAGCCCAAGAAAGGACAGCTGTATTATGTGGTGCAACGGGAAGATATAAAACGGGAAGTCAACTGGCCGGAAAAAGACGCCGGTTGGGTTTCCACATACAATCCGCTGACCGCATGGAAGTATGACAACGATAATCCGAATGTCGCGGAATGGGAAAAGTGGTATGAGGGTTTCACCAGCTGTCAGAATGTATCCGCTGTCAGCTGTAATTCAGATGGCTCAGTATCAACCTATCTGACCCATATTCTGGATGACCGTTATGTCTGGAATACCGGCTGGAGCAGTTATACCACCAGTTACAGTAACTACTACGGTAAAGACTTTACCAGTGTCACCTGGCGGATCGATGTGCCTTACCGGATCGGAATGAAGGCAACGACTTATGTAAAGGCAGACCACCAGATCAAGTTCCAGTTTGTCGGCGCTGATAAAGGCTCTCTTGATATTAAATCCCGCTCTGATGTGACTCTGGCTGGCAATATTAATAACTCGGTGGGCACAACCAAAGTAAGCATTAACCGTTCGCTGGGTAGCAAGGGTTCAACCAACGATACGGGTGGTATTTATATGTCCGACACCGGTATTCTGAACTCAGAGAAAACCTATCTGGATGCTGTGGGTTCTCTGGGCACCAATAACCGGTCTCTGCGGATGATTACAGACCATATTTCTGCCGTAGCACGAAATGGTCTGGTAAATATCAATATGACCGCAGCCTCCGGCGCGATATCGGTTGAAAAACTGCAGGCGGCTTCGAACCTGACTGTTAATGTCGATAAGGGACTAACTCCTTACGGCACAGGCCTGCACCTGAAAGGCAACAATATCAATATTACCAGTGAGTTCGGCGGCATTGGTGATGTATCCGGTAACAAGGTGATGAACCTCAGCAGTACCGGGCTGGTCACATTGAAAGCCACCGGTGATATCGCTCTGAACCAGTCCAGCGGTAACCTGACTGTAAATACTATTGAATCTGATGCCGGTGATATCTGGATTACGCTGGGCAATGGTCATCTGGTAAACGGCATTGGTCAGAAGCGCTATACCGATGAAGAACTGGCCTATCAGGCAACAGTCTGGGACAGGCTGAATCTGCGCAGCGACAGTGCCGGTGAAGAAGCCGTACACGGTTATGAAAACCAGGTATCCAGTCAGTATCACAGTTACTGGCGGATTAAACAGCGACTGACAGATGATGCTGAGTTTACCATTGATGACACCTACCTTGATGCCTTCAAGCAACGCTACAAATCCCGTCAGGATGCCCTGAACGGTACTGATCTGGATCTGGCCAGTATCACCCGTGAACAGGTGACTACGAACCTGAAAACAGAATTCGATGCGATTAATCAGTGGCTGGCTGATGAAAAAACAAGCGGTAACCTGACAGCGGATTACGGTTTTGGGGACAGCTACAACGGTGGTTATCGCTTTGACATAGCCGACAATTCCGAACTGTATAACAAGCTGACTGCTGATGCCCGCTGGACTGATACCCAGCTGGAAATTGCTATCAGTGCCGCAGCTACCCAACCGGTCACGGATGGTTATATCAGTGGTCGAAATGCCAATATCTCCGGTAACAATATCAGGCTGAATATTAACCAGGGCAGGGTCGGTGAAGACCTTGCGGATCTCGATTTTGATATCAGCCGCAGTAATCCAAATCTGTCCAATACCCAGAAAGCCGCATTACTGGAAGCGGGTTCTGGTGATCTCGATATCAGTGATAATGGCAGTACCATTGCCGTCAGTGTTAAACAGCAGGACCCGATCAAGATCAATGCTGATGGCCATGTCACCTTAGTTGCCGGAAAGCAGATTTATGTGGAATCGGATCAGGGCATGACCCTGAAACAGGTATCCACACCAGGTGATGTACGACTGGCTGCCAGCGGTGCCATTGAAAGTGCCAGCGGCAGCAGTACCACGATTGCAGCTAATAATCTGAACCTGTCGACCAAATCCGGCCATATTGGTACAGAAACTGATCCGATCAGACTGGATATTGAAGGCGCACTGCGCTCAGTCGCCTCTCCAAGTGATATCTGGCTGAACCATGTGGGCGGACATCTGCAGGTTGGTGCGATTGGTGCGGGTGGTCTGTTAAACCTGCAGGCCAATGGCAATATCAGCAACTGGTCTGAGAACGGCGACAATGTTCACCTGAAAGCCAATGGAGCCGTCATTGTTGCCACTAATGGGGGCAATATTGGTGCCAGCAACCGGGCACTGAAACTGAACCTGACCGGCGGCACACTGAAGCTTGAAGGTGCCAGTGCCTGGATGGAAGTCAACAGCTCGGCACCTATTGATATTGCTGCCGTAAACCTCACCGGACTACTGGACTTTGATACTGCCGGTGATGTGAATCTGTCTGGTAACCTCAGTGCCGGTAATGTGGATATGGATGTAACCGGTGCGGTTGCAGCCATTGAAAATCTCAGCCTGATGACCACCGGCAATCTGAATATCCTTGCCGGAACGCTGGATACCCGTAAAGCGGCCATTAACAGTGGTTCGGCTTATCTTGAAACCAGCGGTGGTCAGTTTGATTCAGGCAAGATAACCAGCACCAGTGGTATTCTGACGCTGCTGGCCAGTGGTGATCTGGCACTGTACGACAAAGTTGATGCTAAAAAAGCACTGCTGCTGGATGCCCAGAGTATTGCCATGATGCAGGGCAGCTCCATCAGAGCACGAGAAACCGCCACTCTGACTGCCGTTGCGGCGCTGGATCTGCGCAGTATTACCAGTAACGACACACTCAGCCTGACTGCACCCGCGATTACCCTGAATGAAAAAGTTGAGGGCAAGACCGGTGCCGCCTTTGATATTAATGCTGCGAACCAGCTGACCGTTAAATCCGGCCAGCTAGTGAAGGCGGCGGGTAATATCGATATTGATGCCGGTACGATTGTGATGGAAGGCAACAGCCGCCTTGAGTCCGGTGCTGCCCTGTTAATTGACACCAGTAGTCTGGGTATGACCCTGGCGCAGCTGCAGGCTGCCAATATGGGGCTGAACAGTGCTGCCGGTATCAATCTGAATGAAACCGTCAATGTGACCGGTGTCGCTGGCTTGATGGCGGTTAATGATATAGTGCTGGCTGCCGGGCAGACCATGACCACCGGTGGCAATGCTGTTCTGAAGGCAACCACTATTCAGACAAATGCAGGCAGCACGCTCGATGCTAACGCTGACCTGACACTGAGAACCTCGGGCAGCCAGACACTGGCAACACTGGGAGTCGATGGAACATTAAAGGTAGCAGGCTTACTGGACGGGGATAACTCCGGCGGCCCGGTTGCATTCAATGAGAATGTCACTGTACTGGGACGTACTGAAGTCGATACCAGCTCACTGGCAACCCTCAAAACGGGTCGTACTTTCAAGTCTACCCAGCTGATGGTACTGAACAGTGACAGCTTCAGCATGGAAGCGGGCAGCAAGCTGGATACAGAAGCCGGTCTGACCATTACCACCGATAATAACCAGCAACTGGCGCAACTGGATGTTGCTGGTCTGGCAACCCTGACCAGCAATAACGGCAGTATCAGTTTCAATGAGCAGGCGCAGACCGGCAGCGCAACTATCAAGGCATTACTGGGCGATGTTGCTATAGCTGAGAATCAGCAGCTGTCGTCCAGAGCTGGCCTGCTGGATATTGATGCCGCCACGCTGACCGCTGCGGCCGGTTCTACCCTGAAATCCGAAGGCAATACGGACCTGCAGACTACGGGTGCAATGCAGCTGCATCACGTTGACAGTGAAGCAGATATCCTTGCTACTTCAGGCAATACTTTAACTGTGAATGGCAATACTTTAACTGTGAATGGCAATATTGATGCAGTGACGGATATTGACCTGAACAGTGATGACGATATGTTGCTGCAGGGCAGTATCACCTCCGGCGGTACAACTGATCTGAATTCAAAAGCGGATATCACAATCAACGGTATTCTGAATGCCGGTGCAGACCTGATTGCCCATTCCTCAGGCCGCTTTACCAGTACTGAAACTCTCACAGCTGCTAACAATATCAACCTGAATAATATGGGCGGACTGGTTCGGTTTGATGCGGATGTGACGGCGACCGGTGGCAACCTGGTCTTTACCGGTAACGACAGTCTGCAGATTAATGGCAATCTGACCACAGGCAATGCCGTTAATATTCAGGCGCTGCAGGGTGATGTCAGTCTGGCGGCAAATAAAACGCTGGACAGTGGTTCTACGACAGCGATTAATAGCGGCTCGGTGACGTTCGCCGCTGCCTCGATACTGGAGACTGATGATGCAGTATCAGTTATCACCTCGGGAGCCACACAGCTGCATCATATTGATAGCGGCGCTTCACTGACCATCGATGCCGGAGAAAACCTGACGGTTAATGGTACCGTCAACGCCGTTACCTTTATTGACCTCGACAGTGATCAGGCAATTACATTGCAGGATACGGTAACTTCCGGCACCCGGATTGATATTAACTCCGGCAGTAACACTGTTATTAACGGCAATCTGAATGCCGGAAGCGGGCTTAAGGTGAACTCAGGCGCAGGCTATACCCAGAATGCTGCTGTCATCGCCGAGGGTGATATCACCCTGAAGACGGTTAATGCTGCGGTGCTTAACAGTACTCTGACCAGCAATACCGGTAACTTCCTCTTTGAAGCCGGTGACAGCCTGCAGTTTAACGACGATGTTGATATCAAGACCGGCAGCTTCACGGCGACGATTACAAATGATTTGTCGCTTGCCGGTAGTAAAACAATCCACTCCGGCACAGACAGCATTGTGAAATCGGCCACAGTTATCTCTATGGGCGATAACAGTCAGTGGAATGCTGATGGCAAGCTGGATTTAACCACCTTTGCCAATCAGTCACTGGCAACCCTGAATGTGGGTAGCATGCTGGAAAGCGAAAGTACCGGAGGTTCCGTTGCTTTCCGGGAAACTGCAACAGTTACCGGCAGCGTGCAGGTTGATGCGTTGGCGGGGGATGTGAGCCTGAATGATAGTCAGCTAATTGATAGTGGATCAACACTGACCATTAACAGTGGCAGTATCACGGTTGCTGATAACGCCACCTTTAAAGCTACAGACACCATCAACCTGACCGCCAGCGACACGATGCAGCTACATCACGTTCAAAGTGATGCAGATATCATCGCAACTTCAGGTAATACATTAACTGTTAATGGTGATATCAGTGCCGGAACGGATATCGATCTGAACAGCGATAACAATATGCTGCTGGAAGGCAGTATCACTGCCGGTGGTAACACTGAGCTGGATTCAAAAGCCGATATCACCATCAACGGTATTCTGAATACCGGGGCAGACCTTATCGCGCATACCTCAGGCCGCTTTATCAGCACGGAAACCCTCACCGCAACAAATAATATCAGCCTGAATAATATAGGGGGACTGGTTCGGTTTGATGCGGGTGTGACGGCGACAGGTGGCAGTCTGGTCTTTACCGGTAACGACAGCCTGCAGGTTAATGGCAATCTGACGACGGACGGTGCTGTTAATATTCAGGCGCTGCAGGGTGATGTGAGTCTGGCGGCAGATAAAACGCTGGACAGTGGCTCAACCGTCACCATTACCAGCGGCTCGGTCACATTTGCTGATAATTCAACACTGAATGCACAGGGCGTTATTGGGGTGACAACTTCCGGTGCAACTCAGTTACATCATATCGATGGTGAGCAGTCTGTCACTATTAATGCAGGCGATACTCTGACCGTAAACGGCACGGTCGATTCCGGAAGCTTTATTGATCTGGATAGCGGTGCGGCGCTTACCCTGAATGATGCTGTGACCGCGGGTACCAATATTGATATCAACAGCTTACAAACCGCTGTACTGAATGGTATCACCAATGCCGGGGGCAGCTTTACAGCCACCACTGCGGACAGTCTGACCTTTAATGACACGCTGACAGCAACCGGTAATATCACACTGGACAGTGGCGGGGATACCGAAGCCAATGCGACCGTAATCAGCGAAACCGGCAATCTGACCTTCCGCGGTGACAGCAGTCTGCGCCTGAACGACAACGTTACCATTGCCGGTACAGTTGATATCACCGCATTACAGGGTGATGTCAGTCTGGCAGCAGGCAAGAAACTGAACAGTAGTTCTATGACAACGATTAATAGCGGCTCCGTAACATTCGACGCTGACTCGACACTGGAGGCCGGTGAAATGATATCTGTTATCACCTCGGGAGCCACCCGGTTGCATCATATTGATGCTGCTCAGTCAGTGACCATTAATGGCGGTGATACCCTGACCGTTACCGGTACGGTTGAGGCAGGTACATCTGTAGATCTGGACAGTGGCAACGATATGCTGCTGGAATATACGGTGACGGTTGGTACGACACTGGATGCCAATTCTCTGGGGCTGCTGACGGTAAACGGTACTGTAAATGCCGCAAGTGATATTGGCTTCGACAGCGTCGGTCAGGCAGCACTGAATGCGGATATCATCAGTAATACCGGCAGCTTCAGTTTCCGTGGCGATGACGGTTTAACTATTAACCGTAATATCACCACTCAGGGGGCTATTACCCTGAACAGTGCGGATGAAACCACACTCGCTGCTGATCAGGCTTTAGTATCTGAAACACTCAGTATTGATGCAGATAGCTTCAGCATGGGGCAGGGCAGCCGCACTGAAACCCGCGATAACACCCGGATTCATACCCGTGGCGATATGCTGCTTTCAGCACTGGAAGCCAAGCGCGATGGTGAGCGAGCCTTTGACCTGGAAAGCCGTGAAGGGCAGATTCTCGGTCGCAGTGATGCGGATGTGCATCTGACCGCCACCCAGCCCAATGCCTCCGGCTTCCTGCAGGCAGCGACCGGTATCGGCGATCCGCTGGTTATTGATATGCCCTACCTGAGTGCGGTGACTGACGACGGTGATATCTATATGGTCGCCCGTTCCGATCTGCATGCACGGTTACTGAGCGCCATAAACGGCAATATTTATCTGACCACTCTCGGTAATCTGACCATCGATGAATTACTGGGTAACCCCTGGTTACTGGTCGATGGTTTCCTCGCCGCTGACAAGATGACCTTTGATCGTGGCATTCTCGCTGCCCGTAACGGTACCAATGTCACTGAGATTACACTGACTGACACCGGGCCACTGTCACTGTTTGCACCGCAGATTGATGTCACCCTGTATGCCAACAATCAGGCTGAAGTTTTGATGCCGGTGGTGACTGACTTTGACTGGGATACCCATGAAACCAGTGATATTAAAGCCTTTATCGATGCCGGGGTACCTCAGCTGCGACAGTCTGAACAGTTGAGGCTGATGGTATTCGATACGAATCAGTTACACGTCAATATTCTGCAGGCAGTGAACGGCAGAGTACAGACGACCGGGGATATGTTGCTGGATCTGGCAGATTCCGATGAAACACTGGATCTGGTGACCGGTGACTTGCATGTTAATCTGGATAACCTTAACCCGGGTGCAAAACCGACAGAAACTCAGGCGGATAACACCGTAACCGCAGTCGACGGGCAGCTTATGACCCCGTTTGGGGTCTTCTGGATACAGATGGATGGAGTGAATGTCACCACCAATGCCCAGTTCACCCGTTATCAGCCACCGTTGCTGCTGACTTATAAGGCACCAACAGATCAGGCCACTGTATCTGCAGGCCCGGAATCCTTCTTCCGTTTGAGTGCTGAATATCAGAACGGTATCAGCAACCAGATTGATTCAAGCGGCGGTGGTTTCGCGTCTTATATCAATGACCCGTTACCGGAAGAACTGCTGCTGGCGATTGGTGATGACTGGTTAGGTAATCTGGAAGTGACTGCGGCGGGCGGCGAAGCTGATACGGGCCAGCAGACTAACGATGATGAAAATTACTGGTTGTATACTGGTACTGATTCTGAATAAATAGCTGTTAGCTGCTGACGGCCAGCTACCTGTTTTCAGTAACCACTTGCTGGAAGCCGGTAGCTGACAGCCGGTCGCTTAAAAAAATAACAAGAAGGATTAAATCCTCTTATGCGTACTCTGAACAAGCTGCAGATTGTAACCGCACTGGTTCTCGCTCCGTCATTTGTGCTGGCAAGATCTGCCGTGGTGCCGCCGGTTGATCCGGGTAAGATTTCTCAAGACCGGATTCGCGAAGAACAGCAGCTCAAGGATAAAACCCGCAAAAAAGAAGAGGAGGCGATTAAGGAGGAGGCGCCGCAGGATATCGTCGAAGATGAAGGCGCGCCGACGTTTATTCTGCAGGGCATCCGCTTTACCCGTTCCAAACATCTGGATAAAGAACAGCTGGGAGGGATTGTTAAAGCCTGGCTGGGTAAACAGGTTTCCTTTGCCAGGTTGCAGCAGATCGTCGGATCAGTTAACAACCTGTATAGGGAGCAGGGAATTTATACGGCGACGGCAACACTACCCGAACAGAATATAGAAAACGGTATTGTCACGATCGAGTTGGTGGAAGGCTCGCTGGGAAAGGTAGAGTTTGAAGGCAACAACTATACAGATAACAACTACTTACGAGGTTATATTGATCTGGAAGATCAATCAGAAAATATCGATATTGATGCATTAGAAAACGATATCCTGTTCTATAACCGCTTACATAATGACCGTTTACAGGCAGAGCTGCGTGCCGGAAAAGCCTTTGGTCTAACCGATATTGTTGTACAGGTGGGTGAACAACCACGGAATAAACTGCAAGTCGATATTGACAATCACGGCTATGAAAGCACCGGTGAAGAACAACTCAGTGTATTGTATCAACGGCAACAGCTGTTGCTGCCCGGTGACCGCTCGCTGGCTTATGCTCAGTTTTCCGATGGCATCCGCTCCCTGAGTCTTGGTTATAACGCTCCGATAGGCACCAATGGCTGGCGGGCGGGTATGACAACCCAATATACAGACACCACTATCAGTGGTGACTTCAGTGCGATAGATGTAAAAGGCGATGCCTGGCGTTTCGGGTTGGAAACCAGTTACCTGGCTTATTCCACCCCCACCTTGTGGGCTAACCTGCTTGCTTCTGTTAATCATACCGCATCAGACACCACTGTTTCCGGGCAGGATCTGTCCAAATATAAAACAATTCAATATTCACTGGGCGGTGAAGTTACCTGGGTTGGTCCACAATGGCAGTTTACCGGGCGGCAGCTATTCAGCCATGCTGATTCGAAAGAGAAGCTTGTCAGCGTGAACCGAAAGGTCAAACTCTACAATACTGACCTGACGTTTATTTATAACTTCGAACAGCCGTTTTATATGCTCTCTTCATTAAAAGCACAGCTTACTTCTGAAGAAGCGATTCCGGGCTCTATCTCATTCTCGCTGGGTGGGGCAACGACCATTCGTGGTTATAAACCCGGTATCGTCAGCGGTGATAAAGGCTGGTATAACCAGCTGGAACTACACTACAACGGCTTTGAAATGCAGAACGATCTGGGTAAATTTCTGTTCGATGTGTTTGCCTTTTACGACTACGGCAAAGTTGAGTCGCTGAATCCGGAACAGCAGCTGGCATCCGCCGGAGCAGGGGCAACGGTCAGCTTCAATGACTTCATGCAATTTACTGTCACTGCAGCCAATGCTACCAAGAAGGTGACACCTAATCAGAAGAATAACAGCGTGTACGCAAAGCTGACGTGTCAGTGTTTGCCTTGGTGAGAATAACCGGAGCCTGTCAGTCAGTCTGACTGGCAGGCTGAAAAATGTATCCAAACAAAACTCGTCTTAAATAAAGAATAAAAATAAAATACTAAAATGACACGCTTAAAGGTCAGCAATTCCCGAACATTAAACGACAAACTAATTATACTTCGGAGTGGCCAATAGAATTAGTTGGAGACGAAGAAGCCTTCTCCACCGTCGCAGAGCAGTCAATTTCTCTACATATCAAACACTGAAACACAAGGCTACTCAGCCTCTATGTGGTATCAAGCTCCAGGCTTTTGAGGCTGACACTTTTTCCCCTTGCGATCGCCGTAAGAAACTCTGTCCATGAATCAATGAAGAACCAGTCGAACAAGCCCCTGATAGCGTGCCAAAGCGCTTTCTTTGATTTCGATGCTGATAACGCTTTTTGAAAAAGAGGGCAGGCAAGCTGCTCGATTTGGTCAATAAGGAAGGCGGTAAACGTCAGGCTGGCGAAGTTAGTCGCCAGGTGCATTTTACCGTGCCCGTAGTTGTGTTCCAGGTTGTAGCCTTGTGTTTTCAGTGTGTTAAACGTCTCATTCTCTATTTTCCACTTAGCGCGTCCTCCTCGCATGATTTTTGCCACGCTTTCTTTGGTGATTTCAATATCAGTCACCCAGGTATTGGTGTACTTCTTGTCATTGGGGCTGATTTCCACGTACTCAAGGTAGTTGACCAGAATATCCTGATGGGATTTGTTGATGGGAACGCCATTGATGAACCGGAACCAATGCCGGTAGCCGTCTTCATCGGTGAATTCATAACGTGTGACCTTACCGGCGATGTCCATCTCATCGACAGCCTCATAAAGCGACACATGGCTGGTGTCTTTCGCGACCATAATGAAGCTGTAGTCGTAGGATTTCACCAATTTGATCGTGGGACCATCGGAGTACAAGTCGTCAAAATTCAGTACCAACTTAAGGTGTGGGTGTTCTCTGGCAATATTCGACAGGAGCCTTTCGAGTGCTGTTTTTTCACAGTCGTTTTTTGAAGCATCGACTTGTTGAATAATGGGTTCCGGCATTAAAGGCAGCACTTCTTTCTTGCCCGGCTTAACCAGACAGCAGCCCAATAGTTGGTGATAATACTGGGGATTCTTGCTGTCTGGCTTTTTCACACAGCACTCTGGACAATCAATTTTTCCCGAAGAAAAATGCCCCGTCCCATCAATAGGCGCAAGATAGCCTTCCTCAAAGTACTCAAACTGCCTGAGCCGCCCGGAGCGCTGAACATAGGCGAATAACGCCGTGAAAAATTTCCGCAAATACCGAGTTTCGATCGGGTCAAGCAGCTCAGCGAGGCGAGAATCACTCGGCACTCTATTGACATTGTAGAGTGATTTCAGGTTGTGAATTTTATCTGTATTCTGTACGCAGTCCTGATCAAATTTCAGCAACGACGGATATTTAAGGTGCATGACCGCCAGGCCACACATGATGGCATCATGCAGTGCGATCTTGTCATGGTTGTTCACCGGCCTAAAATCTGGAACCTTGGCAGCTTCTTTGGAGACGACGCTGATTAGTTTTTCAGCCAGCGCTTTTTGTTGTTTTTTTGTTGAAGACACAGAGAATACGACTGTAGATGTATAGTCTGCATACTGTACCTCAAAGTCTGCGATTTAGGGAATATCAGAACTACCGCTATCCCTTGGTATCACTGGTTTTAATCAAGTGCTCGGGAATTACTGCTTAAAGGTTATGTGGGGCTTTCGCAGGTTGGCTGATGAAAAGCGAGGGGTTGCAACAGAAATAGCCTTCAGGGAATGATTGATTTGAAAGGATCAACATTTCTGAAGGATCAGCCATGTGTGCAACACCCTCACTTCGTCCTATGTTCGCATTTTCTGGTTGGGTAATCGACCGTATTGATATCGACTGGGATGCCTCTGAAGCATTCGTCTATTTGCGTAGAGATGGTCGTATACAGCAGTTCAAGTGCAGCCAGTGTCACTGGCCTATGGGCAAGATGCGCGAGAATGATAGAAATGTTCAAGATCTGCCGTTTGGTTCAATCAAGGTCAACCTGCTATTCACAGCCTATCAGGGTCGCTGTTCAAATTGTAAGCATATAGAGACAGTGACTATTCCTAGCCTTTCTCCCAAGGCTTCAAGCTACAGACCGCCTAAAACAGCATGTTAGCCATCTATGCCGTTACATGCCCAGCGATAAGGTTCCGGAATTCATCGCTATATCCCATGACACAGCACGGCGCTGGGATAAAGAGATGCTAATGAAAACTCTGCCAGCCCCCAAGCTCGACGGCTTACGGGCTTTGTTAATCGATGAGAAATCAATAGGCAAGGGACATCACTATCTGACCATTGTTCTAAATGCTGATACAGGTGAGACCCTCTACCTTGGTGAAGGTAAACGAAAAGCGACGTTAGACCGTTTTCTGAGCAGTCTGACACTGGAGCAAAGAGCCTGTATTCAGTGCGTAGGAATAGATCGCGGTGGCAGCTATAAGGCATCGGTCAAAGAGTACCTGCCAGATGTTGATATTGTCTATGACAAGTTTCACATCATTGCTAACTACAACGAAGTCATAGACAAAATTCGTCGTAGAGAGTGGAGGCAAGCACAGGAAGACGATAAGCCTTTGGCTCTTAATGGATTCCGGGGGGTTACCCCAGCAGCAAGCCAAGCAACCCTGAAATAGCTGCTTTTCCCCTACGTTTGATGTTATGGATGCATTCAAAAAATCCCAAGTATAGTGGCAGCTTATCCTGTGAAATTCCACGGTGAGGGCGCAACCAGGATCGCAGCAACGACCAGAAGCCCTCCATCGTATTCACATGCACCTCGTGAAAACCATCACCATCTTCATCCCGGGCATACTCCCCAGCGCCATGACAGACAGATTTACGATCATAACCCCATTGCTCAAGCCTGTCGTAAATGCTGTATTCATCAGTATAAATCAGCGTTCCCGGCGCTATGAATTCTGTAATCAGGGGCTTGATTGTTACCTGCTTGACATTAGGCAGCATACGGATCACAACCTGCCCACCCCGCTGGATCATGCCAAAGATCGGAGGCTTTTCTTTCTCCAGAGTACCGCGACCACGAGCACCTCTCAAACGGTTACGGCGGGCTGTCCGCCCTTTTTTTTCACCGCTTCAGGCTGGCCTTTATGCCCCGATACAACGTAAACCTCGTCACATTCAACCTTGCCGTCCAGAACGGTGACCGGGCGTTTGTTGCAGACACTTGTCCTGAGTTGCTGTGTCATCTTTTGCACATCGCTTTTGTTCAGGTCAAGTTCAAGTGCAATCTGTCTGTTCGACTGATTGAGTGACATCAGGTACAAGCAGTGTATCCAGATTTTTAAAGGCTGGTGATGCCCTGAAAACACCGATAAAGTCAGATCATCAAAGCGACGCCGACAACACTTGCACCAGTAACGCTGTCGCTCCGGCTGAGTGTCATCTTTACCTTGTCGGGTAATATCAGGGCTTTGACAGCGAGGACAAACGACACCATCCGGCCAGCGCATTTGCCTGACTTGTTCGTAACATTTGGCGTTATCGAGGAGATCATGAAACTTCATCATACCGCTGTTTTACACTAATGTGGACGTTAGTTTCAACCGCAGTTACCTCAACACCCCGGAATCCATTAAGAGCCATTATGCTTTATGTTTTCTTAAGTACTCTTTCAGTGCCTCACGGGTGATCGCTGACATGGAACGGACTTCAGCCTTAGCCCGTTTTCTCTGCCGCGCCAAAGACTCAACCTCATCGTATAGTGACAACGGCAAGGCCACGGTCAATCTGGCTATCTCCTCAGTGCTTTCTGATTCGGTTGAACCATAAGGCCTGTCTGCAATTTTATCCGCTAAGGCTTCAGCTGCTTTTTCATCATTTTGCTGAGCTGTTTTTTTCACTCTCGACTTAATCATTGAACACCTCATCAAACAGTGCTTTGGCTTCACTCGCTGCCTGGCGATTACTGCTCTCAAGTACAGATAGCCCCCTGCTGCTAATATCCCGATAAACCTTGCGATAGCGGTTGATTGATTTCAGAACGGTGAACTCTTCAAACTCTCCCACACAGGTTTCAAACTCTTTGCGCTCAGTCTCCATAACCGTTGGATTTGTTGAGGCCATTGTCTGATAAACATAAACCTTGAGAGCAGGGTTCAAATCTCGTATTTGTACAACCTGATCCTGTAGCTCTGCCAGAGTATCAAGGTCGAACTGACTGCACTGATGCGGAGCGATCATCAAATTTGCTACAGTCGCAGCCGTAATCATTTCTCGGCTATTGCGTCCTGCAACATCAACCAGCACATAATCAAAGCGATCTTTCAGGCTTTTGAGGGTGCTAACCAAATTTCCATACTTTTGAACCAGAGTGATTGCGGGCTTAATGCCAGCCTCATCACGATCTGCACTCCAGTTCGCAGCATTCCCCTGGTTATCCGCATCAACTAAACAAACGTCATATCCCTTCTGTGCCAGAAGAACGGCAAGATTGCAGCAAGTCGTCGTTTTCCCGCTGCCACCTTTATTACTACCAATCAAAACGATTTGAGCCATGATAATCACAATTATGTTTTCATATAACATAAAGACTAAAACATAATTATGAATTATGAAAACATAAATCATATCGATCTGTTACTACGTAACTCAGCACTGTTGTGACGCACCTCAAGAACTGGAGTATGCTTTGCCAGAACTAATCCAAAGGATTACAATCAATGAATACAGTAGTTGAACTACCCAGCTACCAGAAACGGGCAATAGCTTTACTGGATAAAGCCGAAAGAGCCGAGATTATAAGCTACCTGGCCAATAATCCTGAAGCCGGCGAAATTATGCAGGGAACCGGCGGCATCCGTAAGGTCAGATGGAAACGTGAGGGAACAGGCAAAAGTGGAGGCGTCAGGGTCATCTACTTCTACAAAAACCAGAGACTCCCTCTATTCCTTCTGACAGTTTACGCCAAGGGAATGCAAGAAAACCTCAGTAAAGCTGAACGTAATAAATGGAAGAAAGGCGTAGAGACCCTGATTCAAACCTACGAGGACCGAAAATGAGCGAATTATTCGACGATGTAATGCAAGGGCTGAATGAAGCCATATCACATACCAAAGGTGAAAAAACAGGCGCAATTGTCCACGAAATCAGTCCCCTGGACGTTAAGGCTATACGGGATAGCGTCGAGATGACACAGGAAGAATTTGCCCTGGCTGTAGGGGTAAAACTACCCACCCTACGTCATTGGGAAAGGGGAGACAGAAGACCAAGCGGATCAGCTCGAGTGCTACTGAACCTCCTGGCCAAAAAACCAAAGCAAATTATCCGAATGCTACAGCCCGTTTAGAACTACCGCGCCGCATAAGCCCCCCGCTTCGAATCAGCACCATACGCGGCTTGCTTGCTCCCGCCCCTCACAGCAGACAAGCTGCTGATCGGTACGGCGAGCAGGAGTCGACAAAGACAAAAAGACCCACCGGGAGGCATAGAAGTTTCAATCCTACATTGCGTTATTTTGCACTTGCCCTTTAGGGGCAAGAAAAGTGATAAAGCACATACTATACAAGAGGGGCGATATTAATATTTTTTTCGGCTCTACCCCTTGCTGTTACTGGCTTTATTGGCTTTTTTTTGGTTCAAATTTTTCTTGATCTGGCTAACCCGTCCTTGGGTAATTCCTAACTTCTTAGCGACATATTCTTGGGTATGGCCTTGAGATATCATTCGCCGCACTCGTCGCTTGAGATCCGCCATATCAGAACTTTTAGTGGTTGCTCGACTATACCTACCTTCAGTCACCCTGTTTCTCTGCGCCTGACGCTGTTCCTGACGCTCTGCCGCCAGTTCATCAGGGATGACTGCCCGTAGCTGTTGAATCAAATCAGGATGCTCAGCAATCAATGGCTCAAATGCTCGCCACAATGTTATGCGGCGGTATTTGGTACGCGGCACGGAATCGATACAAATCATCAAAAAACTCTTGGGGATCACTCAATAACGGTGGTTTCCGAGAAGATTTTTTACATCACTGAAGTCTTTGAAAAATAAGGCTTCCAGCTTCTCAAAATCAATTCTCAGAACTAGATTCTCAATATGTTGCATATTCTGGCTCATCGTGAACACCTATTCTGGTCAACCGTGAACACCCATTCTGGCGAAGCGTGAACACCTATTCTGGTTTTACCGTGAACACTTTTTGGAATTTTCCAGAATCACCGTTCACACCTCCAGAATCGGTGTTCATGCCCCCGGAATTCATTCCGGATTACTCCGAAAAATCTCCCTTAAGCATTGATTTCATTCACCTTCTGCCGCTTGCACTCATCCACAGGAAAAGGATTGGGCGGCATGAAAAGGAAAAAGAGGCTATCAATGCGCAAAATACGTGAGATTCTCCGACTTCGCTTCGAGTGTCAGCTCAGCATTCGGCAAATTTCCAGAAGCAGCCGAGCCAGCGTGGGAGCGGTCAACAACTACCTCAGCCGGTTTGAGGCATCGGGCTTGTCCTGGCCACTGCCTGATGACATGGACGACAAGGCTCTCGTCAACCGGTTGGCACCGGCTCCGGTAACCTGCACTGAGTCAAAAATGGTAGACCCTGACTGGCAGGAGGTTCACCAAACCCTCAAGCGCAAGGGCATGACCAAGCAGCTGGTGTGGGAAGAGTATTGTGACGTCTATCTCCACAATGCCTACAGCGACTCCCAGTTCTGCCACCGCTACAGGCAATGGTGCGGGAAACAAAAGCGCTCAATGCGCCAATACCACCGGGCCGGTGAGAAGCTCTTTGTGGATTACGCGGGCCTGACAGTGCCTATTGTCAACAAAGCGACCGGCGAAACGGCTCCGGCGCAGATTTTTGTGGCTGTGCTCGGCGCTTCCAATTACACCTTTGCTGAGGCCACCCGCACTCAGGGCTCGGTGGACTTTATTGGCTCTCAGGTGCGTGCCTTCCAGTTCTTTGGCGGTGTGCCCCAGCTGCTGGTGCCGGACAACCTGCGCAGTGCAGTGACCAAAGCTTGCCGGTACGATCCGGATATCAACCGCAGCTACCTGCACATGGCCGAACACTTTGGTTGTTCAATCATGCCTGCAAGGCCTTACAAACCGAAAGACAAGGCCAAGGCAGAAGTTGGCGTTCAACTGGTGGAGCGCTGGATCCTGATGCGCCTGCGCCATCACACCTTCTTCTCCCTGTCCGAGCTGAACTGGGAAATACGACGCCTGTTGGAGGGTCTTAACAACCGGCCATTCAGGCAACAGACAGGATGCCGGCGCCGCCTGTTCGACGAGCTGGACAAGCCCGCACTGATGCCTCTACCCCGACACCCCTTTGAGCATCAGGAATTCAAGGTTGCCAGGGTGAATATTGATTACCATGTCCAGTTCAGCGGACACTTTTACTCTGTCCCGCACCCGCTGGTGAAGGAGGAAGTGGAAATCCGGGCCAGCCATCATACGGTGCAGGTGCTTTACAAGGGCAAACCTGTCACCAGCCATGTCAGACAGTATGCCGCCGGTGCGTTCACCACCCGGACAGAGCACATGCCAACCCGGCATCAGAAGCAACAACAGTGGACACCCGGTCGGCTAACAGACTGGGCGCAGAAACTCGGGATCGATGTACTTGAATTTACCCGGCAACTGCTAAACAGCAAGCAACATCCGGAACAGGCTTACCGGGCTTGCCTTGGGCTCCTCAATCTTGAGCGGGAATACGGTGCGCAGCGGCTGAATGCAGCCTGCCACCGGGCCATGAATAGCGGTGGTCGAAGAGTCGCTAACGTTCGCTCCATTCTGCAATCGGGTCTGGACAAAATCCCGCTGGAACAACAGCAGGAGCCAGAACAACGCATCACCATCCGCCATGAAAATATCCGTGGCGCTGACTTCTTTCACTGAGGGGCAAGAGCATGATTAATCAAACCATGACCCGTCTTCGCAGCCTCAGGTTGAGCGGTATGGCTGATGCACTGCAACTCCAGCAAGAGCAGCCCGGCACCTACGACGGGCTCAGCTTTGAAGAGCGACTTGCCCTGCTGGTTGATCAGGAGGACACCGAGCGCAATAACAAACGGCTGGCCAGATTACTCAGGGCGGCACGGTTGAAGCTGGCTGCGACGCTGGAAGACATCGACTATGAGCAACCAAGGGGTATTACTCAATCCAAAATGGCGGCATTGGCCAGCTGCGACTGGTTACGGCGGAAGCAGAACCTGCTCATTACCGGACCTTGCGGCACCGGGAAAAGCTGGCTGAGCTGTGCCTTCGGGCACGGTGCCTGTATGCGGGGTTACAGTGTCCGCTATTTCCGGACATCCCGACTACTGGAGGCGGTTACCATCGCCCACGGTGACGGCAGCTATGCCAAACAACTGAAGCAGCTGGCCAGGGTGGATCTGCTGATTCTGGACGACTGGGGGCTGGAACCCCTGAAGCAGAGCCAGCGCAATGATCTTCTGGAAATCATGGATGACCGTCACAACCAAAGCTCGACCATAGTAACCAGCCAGCTGCCGGTATCGAGCTGGCACGACAGCATCGGCGATGCGACGTTGGCAGATGCGATTCTGGATCGCCTGACCCACAATGCCCACCGAATTGAGCTCAAAGGAGAATCAATGAGAAAAACTAAAGCAAAACAAAAACTGGCAGACCGTGAACACTAAAGCTAGAAATTAAAGGAGGCAATGCTCAAGGGAGTGAAGGTGTTCACGATAGTCCAGAATGGGTGTTCATTTTTACCAGAATACGCATATGTCGTATCGACATGTATTTTGAGAGATTTGACTGAATTGTTCTTGCAGGTTGAATCTCGGATTAATCTTTTACAGTCAAATAGTTAATCTGCATTTTTGATGATTTGTATCGATTCCGTGCCACGTACCGTCATAAGATAGAAACTACCATGAATTCAGCAACTGTCTGCTATGTGAAAGCTACTGACTTCGATCAACTACTTAGCAATCTGGTAAGCAAGTCAGGCAACCTTTACGGAGCAAGTCTTACTGATCAGCTGTTAGCGGTTTCATGGTATTTGTGTGGCAATGCTGATTCACGACCTGATACACAGAAAGTAGAGAGCTTTTTGAGTCTGATCAATCCCTGTCGTACTCGTTAAACATAGAAATGAAGATTTAAATGCGTTGATGGCTGAAAATACTCAACTTTTCTGATGCCTTTTCTGCATTTCGCACCAATTTACTATGGCACTAATCAACCATTCGTGGTTATAAGCCCTGTATCGGGCTAAGTTCCCGGAGATAGTTGAAAGCACCAATGTTCCATGATTTTTCTGACGAATCGGTCAGTGCTTAGCTGAACGGCTTCTGACAGATCTCGCTTCCAAGCCAGGTAATGCGGGAGATAGCGGGTAGCCACTCCCCGAAACACACCACCAATCCAGCGCTTTAAATGGCTATGGTAAGCATTAACGTGTTGAATATGATAGACACCTTCCAGAACATGCTGGCCTGCCGAGGTAACCAGTTCCTTAAACTCAAATCCAAGCTTCTCTGCAAGCTTTTCATGTGCAAGGTGTGCATCCGCACAGACCGTTGCTTCAATCGATATACGACCGTTTAAATGGCGGCACAACTCATTAGCACTTTCGTTTTCCAAAATACCATCAACAGTGTGCCGTTCACGGTCTCTGGCTACCATTACCGGGACTTTCCGAGCTTTGTTCGGATCATCTCCGCGTTTTCGAGAAGGCCTTGGCAGGTCTTTCCTCTGCCCTTTAAATGATTCACGAAAAAAAGTTTCATCAAGCTCTGTGATGCCACAAAGCTCTTCTGCCTGATCATTATTTATGACCTCAAGAAAGCAGTGGCGCCATCGGAAGGCCGTTTTCAGGTTAATATCATACTCACTGGCTGCCGAGCGCAGTGTCATGGAGTAAGTCATACCCGTGAGGTAGTTATTCCATTTTTCCGGATATCTAAGCCTTGCCAAAGGGGTCTTGCTGAATGCATTGAAAGTCACTTTGCATGACTTGCAGCGGTAGCGCTGCCGCCCGCTTTGAAAGCCCCAGCGATGAATATTATGGTCTTTACACACGGGACATTCCGGATGTTCAGCAAAGCGAGATAATATGCTTGCTTCAAGATCAGGTGTGGCAGGTGGATTATTTACAGATGATTCTCTTTCTATAACATCAGATTCAGGTTTTTCTACTATATCCTCATCCGGTATTCGGGCATTGAGCAGTGTCCTGTCAAGAATTTTCCACTGCTCATCGCTTAATGACGGTATGGAATTAATAAAGTCCCGAAAGAGTTCTGATTGCATAAAGAACCCCTAAAAGGTAGAAGGCATGGGAAGTGTAGTTCATTCAACTACTTCAGGGAACTCAGCCCCTGTATCGTGAGTGATGACAAATTATGCAACGAGTCCTTTTATGCCTGCTGTGTTTTTGATGAGTCAGATTATTAGCTGTCAATAGCTGATTTTGTCAGCTCGTCTCTTACCACCTTATTTATACATGTTCTGACATTATCCATAGAGAGATCATTAGCAGGCAGTAACATTAATGTGGCGGCTGCTTCAGAAATAGAATCACCTTTTTTAAGAGCTTTTAATTCACTGATAATCCGTTCAATCTGTATCGCACAAAATTCAGGAATAAATTTGTTGCGATAACATTTTTGAAGTTGGGTAAACTCAGAAGCTTTTTCTGTATCTGTTTCCGGTGCTCTTTTAAATGGTGCTAATCTTTTATGAGATTCCGTGAGGAATTCATTATTTGCTTGCTCTATTTCATCTTGCTTTTCCCTAAGCAGTCCTGAAAGCAGAGGGAGAAATTTATCTTTTTTTACAATATGGCGATTTCTGGCTTCAGTTGAAGGAAAAACACCAGGGAAAGTACACCCAGGTAACGTCAATTCCTCTGTTTTTGTGTATATCGCCGCCTGTTTAGTTTTTGAGGGCAAACCATAGCATGAGCCAAAATCATCTGATAAACATAGCGAAATTCTATATTCCCCCGGTTTATCCATATAATGGCTGCCAATTTGCCACCAAATATGGCTAATTAGCGCTTCTCCTGGCACATAAGGCACATCAGATCGCCCGAGTCCCACAGTGGCACTTTCATTACTGAAATTATGATAAATCAGTAACCTGTGTCGACATAATGGCAGCAATGGAAACCTCAGGGAAATCCTTGATCTGCAAGTAGATAACGTCTTGTGGTGTTGAGAGGACAACAATCAGCGAACGTTTGGTGCACCATTGCCGAAAACGGAGCATCTTGGTGTATGCTACTTTCCATTCTGGTTCAGTAACAACAGACCCACTATCGGTAGCTATCTCTGCCTCCCAGACTGGTTGGATGTTACCGGTCATTCCTGTCAGGGTGAAACGAAGTAGTCCTGACAACATGTTGTCAATCGCGGGAAGTCTACAGCTTTTTATTTCAGTAGCAACAGTACCTGTTCTAAGCTGAAAAAGGCTAGTACCTATAGCAGCATAAAGGCAGTCAAGTGATTTGGGTGTTTTATGTCTTTGTGCGAGAGCGGCATAATGCTCAGCAGTTTGGCCTATGAGCTTTTCAGGGGGGGGGTCATCTGGGTGAAAAAGCTTTTCTATCTGTGTATCATCCCATTCGCAGGGATATGCAGCTGCCATAGTATGATCTTTTAGCGAATATTCAGATGCCTTTGAGGTATGATATTCGTTTCTTGATGTATTCGATTTTGCAATATTTATCTTTTGATTTTTTCCCAATAGTTCTGCCAATCGTTTTATTAAACGGTATTTTTTTAAAAATTCAAACAACGAATTGCTACTGCAATCAAACTTAGCCTGTAGTATTCCTGCATCAGGGAAAAAGATCAGCACCTCCCCAGTCTGGCTGTTGCAGCCGATAAAGAATTGATATCGTTCAGAGCTAGCCATCACAAAATATTGTGTATTGTCAGATCCATCAAGACTCATAAAAGCCTGCTCAAGGCCGGTTGTCTCACTTTCTTCAGTAGTAGTCAGCGCTTTGTTTACAATATATTCGTAGAAATCATTTTCGCTTACAGTATATCCATACTCATTAATCAACTGGATATAAACTTTCAGAGGTTTAATAAACTGACTGCTGTCACCTACATCAAGCCAGTAATAAGATAAAGTCCTCTCTCTACTAGCTGGTGCAAATAACACGCCCATATGTGCTCTAATGCTGTTTCCCGGTAATGTAGAAGTGAGGGCGTGATCATTTGTTTGATTAAGCTGCTCATAAAAGTCTCTGACACCGAGCAACGTCATAATACTAGCGGGAGCTTTTATTGTTCCTGCCTGTAAAAAAGAGGAAAACAGAGACACCCACCCCAATAACACACTCGTACCGAGAAATGTCATTATTGCTCGAACGTATGAATTCATGAATACCTTTTGATTGATTATTCATATTTTTACAACTACGGCTTTGTAATTAATGAATTTTCAATCCTCCTAAGCCAGAGAGATTAATCATAGGACATCATTGATACTATCGTTTTAATATATTTATTTTAATATCATAAAATATACACCTTTGTTTCTGTAGAAATTTACATTATGGTAAGCGAATTTTTCGTGCAAATACTCTAACAACGACTTACAGCCTAGCTATTTGATCTGAGTTGTTCCTTGTAGGTCATCTGGAAAATCAACCACTAATCGATCAGTTTAATAATAATTTCAGGTTCATCTATTCTCCGCATCTTGTATTCTTTACATGGCATATCTATGAGATGGATTGTACTTGTCATTTTCACCCTGCATAGCCTAAATAACTACAGCCCGATCATTGATCTTTCTGATTGAATCCGGAAAAGGTGCTTCGCAGACGGCGAATTTAATTGTTAATATTGATAGCGTACATCTTGAGCAGAGAATACTTTCAACAGGTATATCCTCTGGAGAAATGGAAGTG
>CBDHDU010000034.1:0-266094 GCA_965261725.1 Endozoicomonadaceae bacterium
TTGAGGCATCACCGTTTTGTATTGGTGAAGAACCAACGCTGGCAGATATCTGTCTGGTGCCGCAAATGTTCAACGCTGAACGCTTTGGTATGGATACCACCGACTTTCCAAAACTCAGGGCAATTAATGATCACTGCCTCACATTAAAGCCTTTTATTGATGCGCTGCCATCTAATCAGCCTGATGCCGCTGAGTGAAGTTTAAGATTCCTGCCTGATATCCAGCTTGTTACGTGCAAGACGAATATCCTCCTGAGCAAACAGCTCATGGATTCGGCGTAACAGGCTGTCACATACAGCGAAGCGATCTTCAATCGCGCCAACATGTACTCTTAATTCATGATGAAGTGCGTTTTCATCCTGCCCTATGAGAATAACGGCGGGGTGAGGCTCATCAAGTACCCTGACGTTTTCCTTAGCGGCCTCCAGCATACATTGTCTGACCAGTTCCAGATTACTGTTATGTTCAACGCCAACTTCAACGGTTACGCGAATTACGGAGTCACTGAGAGACCAGTTAATTAGTTTTTCGGAAATAAACAGCTTGTTAGGCACAATAATTTCTTTGTGATCCCAGTCTGTAAGCGTCGTTGCACGCATACGGATGCGGCTGACTGTGCCAGACAAATCAGAGCCTGATGTTGAAGAAATGGTAACAGTGTCACCAATGCGTACCGGGCGTTCAAACAATATAATCAAGCCTGATACAAAATTGGCAAAGATTTCCTGAAGTCCAAAGCCTAAGCCTACCCCCAAAGCAGCAATCAACCACTGAACCTTATCCCAGCTAACCCCGAGCATTGAAAGTGACAATGAAAACCCGAGTCCGGTAATGACATAACTTAAAAGAGTGGTCGTCGCATAACTACTACCGGGGCGAAGCTGCATTTTTGACAGCAGTAATACTTCCAGAAAACCGGGCAGGTTTCTGGCAAGAATAAAGCTGGCTGCCAGTATCAGAACGGCGATCAGCAGGTCGTTGACTGTCACGGGAATCAGCTGTCCGTGACCAGTATGCAGGTTTTCCCACAGGCGGAAGTTCTCCAGATAACTGAACAGCGTGAAAACATCCTGCCATACCCAGTAAAGCACGATACAGAAGCCAATTAATAAGCTGGTATTAATTAATCGTAAGGAGTGCTGGCTAACGGTCTGAATATCGAGAGTTGGTTCTTCATAGTTATCACTGTCGTCACTGTCATCCTTCTCGGCCGCCCGTTTACTGAGTGCCCGGGCGAAAGCCAGTCGTTTGGCGGCGACCTGCAGGCTACGGATTACAATTGCCTGCAATAGGAATGCACTGGCGATCAGCATCAATGTAATCAGCAATCTTTCCTGTAGCTGCAGCGCGGTATAGTAGTAACCCATGCCAATCATAATGATCAGAGATAATGGCAGAGCTGTTAACAACGCAGATATCAGGAAATGAGCCAGTCGTGACCCCAGTAAATAATGACCACTGTTTAATATGCGAGAAAGTATAACGCTTTGCAGGCCGAGGCAGATTAGCATGATGCTGATCCCGGCACGGTCTCTGGCAAGATCCGAGAAGTTAAGGCCAGACAAACAGATAATCAGCACCATGGGTAACAGAATCAGCCTGAGACGTTTCAACTGCGGATGTATTTGACGACAGAGAACAGGCGACCAGCTAAAGTGGCTGGTGGCAATACCATGCGCCTGAGTGATATGAATGGCCATATTGATAAACAGCCAGCTGGCTGCGGTTATCTGCAATGCACTTCCCGTCAGCATATAGGCGGGATGTTCACTACCGGCTGTTGTCAGGCTTAACCCGAGGCCAAACACGATTAGAGGTACAGGAAGCTCTCTGGCGGTAGCCAGCAAAAGTGCCAGCGGTGTGATCAGCAGATTATCGCTTCTGACATTACCGATACGGAGTACCAGTGCCCGCTCTTTAAGCAATAACCAGCGTTGCCTGAAGATGATCAATATTGCTGCCAGAAATATGATGCATAATGGAATCCAGTACTGGCTGATATAGAGCGCTCCGCCGCTCCACAAAGCATCAACAGGCCAGCGTTTCAGCTGGTTTATCAGTTCCTCAGGAAAGGATTCCAGCCATTCGACAGTGACCGGCGGTGTGCTGGCTACCCAGAATAATTGCTCTTCGAGCGTATTGGATAGTGAGGCACTGGTCAGTGTCAGTTGTCGTTGTTTTACCTGAAGCGTTAATGCATGGCTGAGCAGGCTGTTGATTTCAGTGCTCAGGCTTTCAAGTAGCTGTCTGCGGGAGTCTAAAAGTATTCTGAGTTCTTCTTGCTGTCGTTGATTTAACGGTGGGTTAAGTTCTTTTTGTCCAGGGCGGTTGATAGCTCTGAGTTCCTGACCCAAACGAAATTGCTGTAACCTATATTCGTTGATTCTCTCATTCAGATTCAGGTTGATCATTACCTGAGGCAGAGCTTTTTGCTGTTCCCGCAGAATACGGGCAAGCGCCATGTTATTACCCAGAATGACAACCTGTTGATCCAGACTTTGCTTAATGTCTGTGACAACTTGCAGCTGCTCATTAATTTCCTGACTTTCCTGATTTAATTCCACCATTTGCTCGGCAAACTGCAGTAAGGTTTCACTCAGATAAACATTGCGGGTGGCTTCGTGCTGGAGTGTTGCAGGAACGTTTTGCTGTTCTTCAATCATACTGGCAGCGTCGGCTACCGCCTCTTCACTGGCCTCGCGTCGTTTTTCATTGAGCTGTGCCTGAATGGCTTCAATATGAGTGGATGCAATATTGATTCGGTGTTGAAGTAATTCGCGTTGCAGTTGCAGCATTTCGGCGAGTGGCGTGCTGGCGCTGATCTCAAAATTCAATCTGGCATTTTGCTTTTGCAGCAGATGTAAGCGGGCGGTCAGCATATCTTTGCGGGGCTCTCTCAAATTGTCTTCAGCGCTATTGCTGAGGAGCTGATTCAGTTGTTCTGATAGCTCTTTTTCCCGCTCCTGATTTCGGGTCAGCTCAGTTTGGGCAGTTTCCGGTCTGGCCTGAACGGCGGTGAGGCGGTTGCTGGTATGTGTCAGTTGGTTCTGCCATTCGGTGATCTGCACTTGTTGCTGATCGAGAAGTGTCTTGAGTTTATCTTCATGGGTGTTTTGATACCGCAGGGAAAGGGTTTCGGTTTTGGGTAATTGCTGAGATTTCAGTTCTTGCTGCAGAACCATTGTTTGCTCAGGTGCTTCTTTCAATTCCTGTTGTTGAAGCTGAAGGCGAGAATCTTCGTCCTGAACCTGCTGAAGTAACCCTAGGGTGCGCTGGTAAATGTCAGTTAGTCGTAGTGATTCTTCATCGGCAGCACCTTGCTCAAGTGATACGAGGGCTTCCTTTATTGTGGAAGAGGACGGCAACTGTGATTTATTTTCTTCTCCCAGAGCACTGAAGGACAGTGCCCAAATAATCGGAATAGTCCATGCTTGTAGCCTGAAAGAGAAGAGTCTGCTGAGCATTGCAGGTAGTCCTTTACTAAATATTAAAATAATTAAGATGTTTTAATTTCGAAAAGTAATATGAGCGGAAATTCTTTCTCGCCAATAAGTTATTTCGCCAGATCCTCCTACACTTTTAGGAATAGGGATAAAATTTTGAATTGCCATGGGTCATGGAACGACCGGGGCTGGTGCTGGAACGGGAGGGGTTGCTGTTCCATCGGCTCCTCCTCTCGAATTATTACCTCAGGGAACAGATAGCTCTGCCCGGTTTTATGGGTGGAATGTCAGCGCTCATGAAGGGGAAACGTCCCTGCCTTCGCCTTCAGTTTGCCCTCTGTTTAAACTCCTCACAAATTATTCAGTCTCACTTGCGGAGGTGGCCAAGCCACTATTGTCTGCCGGTATTATTGAAGAAAAATCCTTAGATGAGTGGGTGGATCGCTATGGTGAAAAGCCGCTGGTGCTTCTCCTGCGCTCTGAAGGGATGAAAAACCGAGCCGCTAAGAATTGCCCTTTAAATGAGGTAGAACAGCAAAAGCTGGATAGCGCAGCCGCGCGCTTATCTGAAATGGTGAGTGATAACCGGCCAGGTGGAGTACTCAGCTGGTGGGCGAATGCCTTGCTGGGGGAAGATAAAGATCTTGATGAGACCTCAACCATGCTCTCTCTGGTTCACAAAACTGTTGGGGCAGTTATGTATGAGGTTGTGGAATCATCGCAAAAAACAGAGCTGGAAGCTGAAAGTCAGGAACTCGAGAACCTGAGTAATCTTTGTCACTCTGCTGTTGAAATGAATCGACTGGCGCGCTCGCTGAGATCGATGTCACCGGATAACCCTAAATATGCTCTGTTAAAAACGGATCTCTCCACTTATGAGGGAGATGGGGCCGAAGTCATGAAGATCTATAAACACGATCCGGCTGAGCGGGATGATTTTGCAGAAGAATTAAAACTGCAGCGGGAGCAGTTACTGGAGCAAAAAGAACTTGTGCAACAGGAGCTGGAAAAGCTGGAGCAGATGACGCAGTCTGAGCTCGATGCTTTGAGAGCAGATGTTGAAACATTAGAAGAACAGATAGAAGAGCTTTCGGCTAAGGAAAAACCATCACTGGATGAGCTGGGCAAGCTTTATAAAGCGTTGGGTGCAGTATCCAAATCACTTAAACCCTCCCGCCTTAAACATACTGTGAAAATGCTGGAGAACCAGGTGAAGAGTCGGGTTCAGGAAGAGCTGAAGCAGGAATTTCAACGGCAGTTCAAAGCAAGCTTATCTGAGCTGGAGCGAGCCGGTGCATCCCGGTCATTCAGTTTTAAAATTGAAATAGGTGCTGCCTTTTCAATATTCGGGCTTGATATTCTCGGCGCTAGCGGGGGTATTAACTATCAATTCAAAGTAGCAGCAAATGATGACTCCAAAATAATGGATTATCGCAAGATTGAGCCTCGTGTCAGTCTGAACTTTGGATCAGGTGAGGTAGCTAAAGCTGATGCGGCAATTATAGGCGAAATTGGCGAAGGTCGGACTTTCCCTAACCTTGATGAATTCGCTGCTTTTCATTCCAATGATATGCTCGCTGTTCTGCTGAATAATAAAAAAATAGCGGGAATCAAAGGCGTTCATCGGAGCCGTAAAGCTGACAGTTTGAAAAAAACGACAACGGCAGAAGTCCGACAGCTGGAAAAAGAATTACAGATGCTAAAAGTTATTTCTCCCGGAGACAGGCTGGTTGGTTCATTACAACGTCGACCCAGCTATACCGAATTCAACACGAAAGGAGCAACGCTTTCCGCGGGCGCTTCGGCGATGGAAAGCCTGCTAACGGGGGGAGCATCATTTAGTGCGACGGTAAAGACCTTTACTAAAAGAACTGATCTGGTACAGACGCTACGAGATAACCCAGGAATGGCAGCGGAAATCGGTGCTCCACCGCAGTTTGGGGTAACGATTGATGATCAGTACTGGCCCGGTGAAATGGGAGACAGACAGTTACGGTTGTTGGAGTTCAGTAAGGATGAAGCATTGAGCGTCTTAAGAGGCGACAGTATGGAGGTCGCTGCTCAGGAAGCCCGAGAAGACTTACTGGTAACAAGGGCGAAAGCGAAATCAGCATTAAAAGCACTGGAAGGACAGTATAAAGCTTATATTCATGCTGTTAACTGTTACGATGCAGCCGAGCCTGAGTATAAGGCACAGCTGCAAACACTGAAGCATAATATGGAGCTTGGCCGGGGTGCCATTGGTAGAGGAGAATGCCTGCGCAGCTTTATGCTAACGCATGTCCGTCTGGTAGAGATATATCAGGGTACTTTTACGGATGGCAAGGCGCCCGCAATTGAAGATCCTGCCTTTGCAAATGAATTGGAAGGTATGGAGGCAGAGTATCGCCTGTCACAGGTAACGCTAAATAACGAAAAACATGTCAGAACCAGCCTTATGCTCCCGAGTAAAGCAAAAAGCACCAATCTGAAAGCGGCTGGATTTGTTAATGTTGGAGCGCCCTATACGCCTTTAAAGTTCAGAGCAGCGCTCAAAGTGAATCGTATTACGAGTCACCCTAATCCAGATAATGATGGTCGATATTTTAATGTCTGCTTTGGAATTGGTGGCGTTGGCAAATTCTCAGATGTATTGACAATGATGAAAGGCGAAGTGCCTTTCAACCCCTCAGCTATTGAGTTCGATAAAGATGTTCCCTGGTTTCAGTTTGATGATGTTGAGCCGGGTGATTTCGGGTTTGAGACAACACCGGGAATGCAGGTTGAGTTCAATATTATTCGACAGCCTGGTGGGGGGCCGAGGCTGCAATATATTCGAGTAACAACAGAGAAAACGCACGGTGGAGCAACGCCTCAGATCCCCATTGCTGCGGGGCCATGGGGTAAAGCAAATCTGAAATTAGGCATCAGCTCCAGCGCGGTAAATAACAAGTTTGAGTATATTGGCAATAACACACTGACTTATCTGCAGACCCGGTATAACGGTCTGGCGCTGGGAGGTAAAACCTCCGGAGACGATAACCTGTGGGCAAGATTCATTCAGGCGAATAAGAGTCAGTTTCTAAAACTGCTCAGCAACATGGCCAACCCTAAAAAAAATGCTCACGAAGAAATGCAGGTTCTTTTCGATGAAATGAACAAGCGTGATGATATACCCAAAGATTTTCCTGACCGTTTTGAAAAGCAGTTAGAAGCATTTACTGCTGGTAGTTTGGATGAAGGTGAGATGCTGGAAGGATTAAATGAATTTATGCAGCATCAGCATGTTTTGCATAAAGCTGAGATGAATAAACGTTTTTGCCTGCAGCAACAATATCAGGAAAACAATATCAGGCAGGTTTGGCACAGCGGAAATGAAGTGCAGATGGTTCAGCTAGTCACATCAATGGCAGAAAAACCTGATGCGAATAAAGAATTGAAGCAAGTATTGAAAGTCATCAATGATCCGGGCTACAGCCAGGAAGTTAAAGACAAACTCAGGAGCTACAACGCTTCAGGTGTCGATACCATGGAAGCTCCGATGTTCCTGAACAAATATCAGCTGGCTGTCAGGAGGAGTTAAAATGGCATTGGGTTCTGTTCAGGGAAGAACAGCAGTAACACCGCCGGATTCTCCTCCTCCGGGAAGAGCAAGGCGGATAGCTCGGGCTATAAAAAGGTTTTTCTCGCGGGCTGTGCATGTTATCAGTCATCCGGGGCAATGGTTTCGGAGACGGCATTCAGACAGTATGCCTGATCAGAAGGTTGTTCATGAACGACAGGCAGATGTTTTATCAGACCTGAAAGACAAGCAGGAACCGGATACTTCTGGCGCCCTAAACACTTCTTTAAATTCGTCCCTTGATTCCAGACAGTTCAGTCTCCCGGACAGAGGATCATTTCATGAAGATGACCTTGAAAGTGTTCATGAGCCTGTTGTAGATGATCAAGCGGCGGAACAGTTAGCAGCAAAATCCAAAGCACGGGGTCGCTGGAAATTAGGCAAAGCAGCAGCACGTTTTCAAGAAGCGGGAAAGCAAGCACCTCAGCCTGATACCGTGGAACCAAAGACGGTAGAAGAAGTCTCCCCAAAGAGCAGCCAGCCAGTAAACAGCGGCACTAAGTCTAAGGTGGAGCAATCTACAGAAAGCTCCATAAGTTCCAGAGTGGGTAGTTTCTTTCGATCTGTCTTTGTGACCAAACCGATGAGTTTTGTCCGATCTCTGAGTAAAGAGAAGGAGCCAGAAGTTGATCCTCTCGACTCAGATCAGACGATTGTTGGGAAAGCAGTTAAATCCGGCCTGATAACGAGAGATAAAGCAGATGCGATGCGGCAAAAGTACAGTAATGAAATTGTAGATGTTCTGCTGAAGACACCATACCTGCAGGAGCAGACAGAAAAAGGTTTGCCACTGGCAGATGACGAACTGGACATGCTTGACCAGATAGCGGCACGTCTTAATGGACTGCGCTTAATTGCACACCGCCCCGAGAGTGTTTTACAGCGGCAGGCGGATGCCATGCTGGGACGCACGCTGGATCTGGGCGATGCCTCACATCTGTGCCCGGTAGTAACACGCTATATCATGCGCCTGAGTGACACCATTCCTGATGACTATGACAAAAAAATAGCGCTGAAAAGAATGATGTTGCATGTTTTGAAAAAAGCGCAGGAGGCTGAAGCAAACCCAGGCAGTAAGTCGTACAGTGAACTTTATCGTAGCCTTAAACAACTTAAACATGCGGTTCGGCAGGAACGAACCCGACAGACAGTAGCCATGCTGCAAAACCGGGTTCGAGAGAATGCTTTAACCATTGTTAAACGCGAATTCAAAGAGAAGCTTAAGCAGCAACTTGCAGGTCTAAATGAAGCCGGGGCTGAGCGTTCGGTTGAGCTGAATCTTGATCTGGAGCTGGATGGTGGACTTTTCGGAATCAATCTGCTCGGCGGCAATATTGGTTTACAGTATGAATTCAAGGCTGAAGCAGGTGATGACGGGAGAATCAGGGATCAACATGGTACATCAGTAACCATGGGGTTAACGCTGGGGAATGATGTTATCAAAGGGCAGGCTGCTGTTGGTGGTGGCGGAGGTAAAGAAAGAACTTTCGATTCCCTGGATGATTTTATTGAGTTTCATGCCAATGACTTGCTTACGGCACTTCTAACCCGAAAGCCGGGCAATACAAGACACGCCCGTCATGTAAAACAGCTGGATGATTTACACAGTCGCAATGTTGCAGAGAATGAACAGCTTCAACAGCGACTGGTTGAAGTTGGTGTGATTGCCGGTGGTGATAAGGTTGAAGCAACACCCGGACGCAAACCAGCGTTTCTTGAAGGCAATATTCTGAAAATGAAGGCCAGCGTGGGTGTCAGCATGCTGGATGACATGATGAGTGGTGAGTATGAGATTGAAAACTCGGTAACCCGCTTTAAGAAACGTACGGAATGGATGGATGCATTAAAAGACCGACCTGAACTGGTCGATGATATGCCGCCACAGTGCTTCAGTTTCGTTTGGAATGGTGAAATTCAAACTGGAGAAGAAGGCCATGCTTGGCTCCAGCGGCTTGAACAGGGCTTGCAGAAACAGGCTGGCAATTACCAGAAAGCTGTTGGGCCAACCAAAAAGCTGGTTCATCAGAAGCAGCTGGTGGCGAGACATTCACTGAAGCAGGCAATTTCACTTTTATATGCGGAGTTTGATCATTATTGCGCGGTTGTAAATCGTTACGAAGGACGCTTTAAGTCAGGTAATAAAGCGGCTATTAGAGACATAAAGCACAAGATGGAAACAGCCAGAGGTGCTGATGGTCGTGGGGATTACCTGAAAAGATTGATAGCGACACATAGTCGATTGGAGCGTGCTTATAAAATGACATTTAACCCGGGAGAGGCGCCGGTTACTCACGACGGTGCTTTTATGACGCTGCTGGATACCATGGAAACAGATTACCGTACCCCTCGGGTCAACCTATCCATGATCAACGTTAAAACCCTCTCCGCGAAACAGAAAGCCAAATCCAAATCGTTAACCCAAACTGGCTTATTTACCTTCAAAATTCCTGAAACCAAGTATGAACTCAGTGCCGAAGTATCCTACGAAAAAACAAAAGGTCATCCAAATCCGGATTTTGATGGTACCTCTGCATCCGTCAGCTTTACCCTGTCCGGAGGGGCAATGTTATCCAGTGCACTAAAAGCATTTAAAGGAAACCCGCCCGGACTGACAGCGCTGGGCTTTGCCAAAAATGAAGAGTGGCTATCGCTTGGTGAAGATATATTGCCTGACCTTGGTCTTGAATTTGATAGTGATGTTCAGGTCGCTTTCAATCTGGCAAAAGCTGAAAAAGGCTGGAGACTTGAAAATCTGAGAGTGATGGCTGGCGACAGGTTAGGCCTGAAAAGCCCTACCGTCAGTATTCCTGCCGGAGGCTGGGGTGATCTGAAGTTGCAGGCTGGCGCGTCCCTGTCATCCGTAGACAAGCTTTATGAACGTATCGGTGATGACACCACAGGCTACATCCAGACCCGCTTCAATGGTTGGAGTGCTCAGGGGGAAATTGAAGGAGAGGGTTCCTGCTGGAAGGCCTTTGTTAAGGATAATGAAAAGCAGCTTCATTCTCTGATGAAGAACATTGGCACAGGTGGCACTAATGCCCGCAAGGAATTCAAAGAGCTTATCAAGGATCTGAAGAAAGCCGATGGCTTGAAAAAGGAAGAGGTCAAAGAGTTAAGAGAGGCGTTGTATCAAGATGCAGAGAAGGAGCAATATGCCGAAGCATTGAAGAAGTTTGAAACTGTACTAGCGTTGCAGTATCAGCATTTATATCTCAAAGAAGCACATAGTCGCTTTGGAAAGCTTAAAGTCTGAAAATCCTGTCGGAAGGGGAGCTATGGTGTTTCTTGGTAAAACGCCTGCTCCCTCTACCATCCTTACTGAACTGTGAAGATGCTGTTACAGCACAAGCATTTGCGCAGCTGCAGTCGTTACAACCCCAAGTGTGAAAACAACAATGAGAACGGATACCAGGTCGGGTGATCTTTTATAATGCATGTGACTATCCTTTGCTCGACATCAGGTGATGAAATTCATACCAGTAAGGGGGCGATGAGCGAGCTGAAAAAAATTATTTGAGTTTTTGAATTATGCCGGTGCTCAACAATGCACCGTTATGACTTATGACAAATACAAATTTAAAAAGTTCACTGTAAAACCACAAAGTTATACATATATTTACTTATTTGTTTTGATCGATTAAACGACAGTCCATTTCTGGTGGATTTGTAGCTCTGCTATAACTTTACTATCCCGTTGTAGTTATAGAGTTATCATCAAGAGATGCAATGAACCGCTACGCACTGTTGTTTGATATGGATGAGACGCTTTGGCATAACATTCGTTATGGTGAACGACTGGTGATGCGGCGTTTGCCCGGGCAGGTGGGTACAGGAAAGGGAGAGCTGACATCCTGGCAGAAAGACAATAAAAGTAGTGGAACGTACCGTGCATGGACTGTTACGGATTATGCAGGGTTGCCCTCGTTACCTCCTCAGCCACTAGGAACCTTTGGTCATAACAGGGCTGTTGGAGGTGAAATCTGGGGACTTGCCGGTGACGCAATGAAGGAGCTGATCGATGTACTTAACAGGTGCGTACCATTTTTAAATAAATTCATTTTAGATTTTGTTATTGCGCATGGGGAGTGGCACCCTCAAGCGGTTAAATATTTTTTTCGTGACTATTTGGGGGCTTCTGATTTGCTGCTCTGGAATATTCATATTTTGAACAGTACCCATATAGACGGGGACTACCTTGGCATAACTGTCAGTGACAATAAGGCAGAAACGCTGGACCGTTATATGCAGCATTGGTACATGGAGCAAGTAACAGAAGTACCAGGGCGAAAGCACCGCGCTGACCATAGTTCCACACTAACCGGTTTTTAGAACACAAAGTCATAAGGCTCTTAATGGATTCCGGGGTGTTGAGGTAACTGCGGTTGAAACTAACGTCCACATTAGTGTAAAACAGCGGTATGATGAAGTTTCATGATCTCCTCGATAACGCCAAATGTTACGAACAAGTCAGGCAAATGCGCTGGCCGGATGGTGTCGTTTGTCCTCGCTGTCAAAGCCCTGATATTACCCGACAAGGTAAAGATGACACTCAGCCGGAGCGACAGCGTTACTGGTGCAAGTGTTGTCGGCGTCGCTTTGATGATCTGACTTTATCGGTGTTTTCAGGGCATCACCAGCCTTTAAAAATCTGGATACACTGCTTGTACCTGATGTCACTCAATCAGTCGAACAGACAGATTGCACTTGAACTTGACCTGAACAAAAGCGATGTGCAAAAGATGACACAGCAACTCAGGACAAGTGTCTGCAACAAACGCCCGGTCACCGTTCTGGACGGCAAGGTTGAATGTGACGAGGTTTACGTTGTATCGGGGCATAAAGGCCAGCCTGAAGCGGTGAAAAAAAAGGGCGGACAGCCCGCCGTAACCGTTTGAGAGGTGCTCGTGGTCGCGGTACTCTGGAGAAAGAAAAGCCTCCGATCTTTGGCATGATCCAGCGGGGTGGGCAGGTTGTGATCCGTATGCTGCCTAATGTCAAGCAGGTAACAATCAAGCCCCTGATTACAGAATTCATAGCGCCGGGAACGCTGATTTATACTGATGAATACAGCATTTACGACAGGCTTGAGCAATGGGGTTATGATCGTAAATCTGTCTGTCATGGCGCTGGGGAGTATGCCCGGGATGAAGATGGTGATGGTTTTCACGAGGTGCATGTGAATACGATGGAGGGCTTCTGGTCGTTGCTGCGATCCTGGTTGCGCCCTCACCGTGGAATTTCACAGGATAAGCTGCCACTATACTTGGGATTTTTTGAATGCATCCATAACATCAAACGTAGGGGAAAAGCAGCTATTTCAGGGTTGCTTGGCTTGCTGCTGGGGTAACCCCCCGGAATCCATTAAGAGCCAGTCATAATTGCGACTATCGTAATGCAGATATAGCGATAAAAATACAATAAATTGTGGAGCTATTATCCGTCAGTTCACATTTATTTGCACTAAAGTACACCCCGTACTTTCGCCCTGACAGAAGTACGGCGTCGCTTTTGCCGCAAAGTGACAAGAACCAGAAATGTTTGTTATTTCAACCCGGCGGATGTGTATGTGTTTGATGATTCTGCCACCGTTCTGGAGCAGGCCATAGAAAAAGGATTTCATGCCATTAACTCAACTGGAGCCGGATTCTCAGATACACTGTATCAACTCGCAGCTAACATTCGCAGTGCATACTGTTGGAGTGAAGATAGCTACGAGATTATCGATTCAGAATGAATTCTAGTTTTTATCCTGAACTAACACCCAAGGTGTAACCACAACAGCCCATAGCTGTGCATCCTTCTCAAACCACTTCAAAGCCTGCTCATCCGAAGCGAACATAATGGCATTTTGCCGGATCAAACTTTCCACCGAGTCAGTATCATTTTCAACCAGCTGAGCCGCGATTTGCACAAGATCGAGATCCGATCTGACAGCAATGACCCGCCCCTGAGCATAAGAGCGTTGTAGTTCGAGCCACGGAATTTGTGCGGTTTGAAGATTAAGGGCATCGCTTGCAGTGACGTTCTCGGGCAGGTTCTCTGATACAGACATATTATTGAATTATTAGTTCTTAAAATAAAAACAGGAGACTACCATGAAAGCAGCCTCCTGTGAGAACTCAAAGGCGAGGATTAGATTTCGCCGAAATCGTCTTCAGCCATATCCATCAGGTTGTCCGGGCCGGACTCAATGCAGGCTTTATGCATATGAGCACGGGGCAGAATGCGCTGGAAGTAGAACTCAGCAGTTTGAATCTTGGCCTTGTAGAAGCCTTCCTCTGTTGTACCTGCTGCTAATTTTTCTTTGGCGATACGTGCCATATCAGCCCAGAAGTAAGCGAGGCTGATATAACCGGAATACATCAGGTAATCGACAGAGGCAGCACCCACCGCTTCTTTATTCTGCATGGCGGTCATACCAACTTTCACCGTCAGCTCGCCCCATTCTTTATTGAGTGCTGTCAGCGGTTCAACAAAGGATTTAATGTCTGCGTTTTCTTCATTGGCTTTGCAGAACTTGTGAATCACTTTAGTGAATGCCTTGAGTGATTCACCCTGGGTCAGCAGCACTTTACGACCCAGCAAATCCAGCGCCTGAATACCGGTTGTACCTTCATAAAGCATGGAAATCCGGCTGTCGCGGACATTCTGCTCCATGCCCCATTCACTGATGAACCCGTGGCCACCAAAACATTGCAAACCAAGGTTGGATGCCTCAAAGCCGGTCTCAGTAATAAAGGCTTTCACAATAGGAGTCAGGAAGCCAAGCAGCTGATCAGCCTGTTTGCGGGCATCTTCATCTGGTGCATGTTGAGCCAGGTCGGCCTGTTGGGATGCATAATAAATCAGTGCCCGGTTACCTTCAGCAAAAGCTTTGATGGTAAGCAGCATACGGCGAACATCAGGGTGAACAATAATTGGATCTGCCGAACCATCCGGATTTTTAGGACCGCTCAGTGAACGCATCTGTAAACGTTCGCGGGCATATCGAAGGGCACCCTGATAAGCGACTTCAGCATGGGCAAGCCCCTGCATACCGGTACCGATACGGGCGGTATTCATAAAGGTGAACATGCAGTTCAGACCTTTATTGGGTGGTCCGATCAGAAAACCGGTCGCGCCATCGAAATTCATGACACAGGTTGCATTACCGTGGATACCCATTTTGTGTTCAATGGAGCCACAGGAAACACTGTTCTTGTCGCCAATATTGCCAGAGGCATCAGGAACAAACTTGGGAACAATAAACAGTGAAATACCTTTAGTGCCTTTTGGAGCATCCGGCAGGCGCGCCAGTACGATATGAACAATATTTTCACTCATATCGTGATCACCGGCGGAAATAAATATCTTGGTCCCGGTGATTTTGTAGGAACCGTCAGCCTGTGGTTCAGCCTTGGTACGCAACATTCCCAGATCAGTACCGCAGTGGGATTCTGTCAGACACATCGTACCGGTCCATTCACCGGTAACCATTTTAGTGAGATAGGTTTCCTGCTGCTGTTTATCACCGTGTGCTTCCAGGGTATTCATGGCGCCATGACTGAGGCCGGGATACATGCCCCATGACCAGTTGGCTTCACCCACCAGTTCACTGATAACCAGACCCAGAGAGTGGGGAAGGCCCTGACCGCCAAATTCAGCGCTGTTCGCCAGTGATGGCCAGCCACCTTCAATATATTGTTGATAAGCTTCTTTAAAACCGGAAGGTGTTGTTACGCCTTCTTCAGTCCACTGGCAACCCTCACGGTCGCCTGTCTGATTAAGCGGTGCGAGTACCTGTTCGGTAAACTTGGCACCTTCCTCGAGGATGGCATCAACCATATCGGGAGTAGCTTCTTCCGCACCCGGCAGGGCAGCGTAGTGCTCTGGGTAACCAAGTAATTCGTCGCGAACAAAGCGGATATCACGGAGTGGGGCCTTGTATTCCGGCATCTTTGTACCCTTTTGACCTCTGGTTATCAGGTATGCGATGCGCTCCAAGGCTCCTCTGGACAGTAGAGTGCCTCAAACGCCGCAGTATTTATTATTGATTATAGCGTTATTTAAACGAGTGTTTGAAACTTACGTTTAGATCGATTTGTTGTCAAGAGCACAAGGTATAGAATCTACCTGTCAGTAAGTTGCTAATATGGGGTATCAGGCAGTGATATGCCTTTAAAATGATGGCTTTGTTAGATAAATATCATAAGACTGGTAGCCAGTGAGCTTGCACTGGCTACACCGAAAAGGGAGGTATTTAAGGAAGTGTCAGCTTGGTAGCCGCTTCAGACTCTGATCCTGATTCTTGCCACGGAACATAACCCAGAAAGGGTGCATCAATCATCCGTTTCAGCGTTTCCAGATTATCTTCTTTGCGCAGCATATTCGGGTCAACTTGGTTAGCTACCCAACCAGCAATATTCAGGCGGTCATGGCGGATGGCTTCATAAGTCAGCACGGCGTGATTAATACAGCCCAGTTTCATGCCAACCACCAGAATGACAGGAATATCCAGCAGCTGTGGAATATCCGCAAAGGTTTCTTCATTATTCAGCGGAACCCGCCAGCCACCGGCACCTTCGATCAGGGTTATATCTGCATCATGTTCCATGACCTGACGACATTGTTGTGATAACTGGCTGGCACTTAAATATTTGCCCACTTCCTGTGCAGCAATATGGGGTGCAATAGGAGGCTCGACCGCTTCAGGGTTCACCGTTTCGTAAGGAAGCGCCATCGTCATCGCCTGCATTAATGCCAGTGCGTCACCATTACGCAGACCATCCGGCGTTACTTCACAACCGGCAGCCGCGGGTTTTACCGCTGCCGTTGAGAGACCTTCCTGCTTTGCTTTATTTAATAGCGCAACACTGACAAATGTTTTTCCTGCATCGGTATCGGTGCCGGTCACAAAAAAAGTATTACCCATTGTTTTTACACCTTGTTCTCACAACTTGTTTTTCCTCTGGGGAGGCTTTCTCAGTACGCCGTAAATTACCTGCCAGCTGGCAGGCAGACCATTGGGTTCTCTGAAGTTTTCATATGCTGTTTGCAACAGATTTATGCGCTTGCGGCTGGTCAGTCCGCTGCTTTGGCCCTGTAAAATCGTATTAACGCCAAGTGCCTTTAGTTCTCGTAAAAGCGTCAGGGCTTCAGGGTAATAGAGGACTTCTTTAGTGCACTCAAGCTGCAAGGTTTGCAGAGGGCCAGACAGAATACGGTGTTGCTGCACATCAAAAGATTCGTAGCGATTAACGTGAATGCCTTTGTCGATCTGGCGCCATGATTCATGCAGCTCATTCAAACTACCGGCGGCGAGTGTTGAGAACACAAAATAACCACCGGGTTTGAGAATGGTCATAATCTGCTCAAGGGTATGATCAAGGGATTCGCACCACTGAATAGCCAGACTGGAAAATGCTAAATCAAAACTGTTTGGCTTGAATGGCAATTGTTCAATATCACCGGCACACCAGTGATTATTGGTACCACTGTTAAATTGCTGTGCGTGCTGGAGCATTCCCATCGCCAGATCCATACCGACAATCTGAGCATCGGGGAATCGGGTGGTTAACTGTGCCGTCTGATGACCAGTACCTGAACCCAAATCCAGTATCCGACCACATTCAGCTATACCAGGAATATTATGTAATACCTGTTGTGCAACCCATTCCTGCAAGGTGGCAGCAGCATCATAAGTGTGAGCGGCCCGGCTGAAGTTGGCGGCGATACGTGCCTTGCCTGATGTCGATTCCATCATAGGCCAACCGCCTTACCGATCCTTGTGGCGATAGTTTCCGGAGCATCCAGAAAAAAAGTATGACCGCCCGCAAAGGTCTGAACATCATGAGATGGCCAGCGTTGTTGCAGTGAGTTTGCCATCGCTGCTGGCACCAGTGCATCGTCAGTTCCCAGTAAATGGGTAACCGGGCACTGAACATCGGACAGCGCAGGGCGAAGGTCATCGCCAAGTCTTTGCAATAAAGGCGCTAAAGACTCAGAAACAGTGTTTGTCTGCAGAAGGGCACGAATATCGCGGGTTTGCTGTCGCTGGTGGCTGCTGCCTTTGGTGCAAAGGCCAACAAACTGTTTCAACGTTGTATTGATATTCTGATTAGCATTGCTAACGAATGTATCGAATGTATCCGCAGGCATGGCGGCAGGCCAGTCATCCCTCTGCATAAAGCAGGGATTCCCGGCGAGTGTGATTAAGTGATTTACTTTATCGGGATAGTGACTGGCATACAGTGTGCAAAGTTGTGCACCTAATGACCACCCAGCAAGCGTAATACCTGTCGTCGTTGTGTCGGTTATAGATGAAAGCTGTTGATTCAGGTTGCTAACCAGTGTTTCCCAATCGCAGCCTGATAATTCTTTATCAGCAAAGCCGGGAAGTGTTAACACTGATACATTGAAGTTATCTGCAAGCGCATCCGCCAGTGGTTGCATAACGTCAGCAGGCATCCCCCAGCCAGAGACCAATGCTAAAGATGGTTTCATGCTGCGGCCTCCTGAATATCAACAGCCTGCTCTTCCAGAGCATCAAGCAGCTGATCAACCTGTTCTTCTGTATGCGCGGCACTGAAGGTGAATCGTAACCGGGATTCACCTTTGGGGACTGTAGGCGGGCGAATCGCAGTAACGAGTATGCCTTTGTTCTTCAGTTGTTGGCTGACTTTCAGGGCATTTTCAGCAGAACCGACTTTTAAAGGCTGTATTGGTGTCGGTGAATCCATCAACTCTAAGCCAAGTGACTGGCAGCCGTTTCTGAAACGGGCAATCAGATTATTCAGATGCGTGCGTCGCCAGTCTTCTTTTTCAATCAGCTGCAGACTGGTTAGTGTTGCGGCTGCAACGGCAGGCGGCATTGAGGTGGTATAGATATAAGTGCGGGCGAACTGAATCAGGGTTTCAATTAATGCTTCTGAACCGGCAACAAATGCGCCCGAGGTACCAAAGCCTTTCCCCAGAGTGCCAACCAGCACTGGCAGTTCATCCGTGGTTAAACCAAAGTGATCTGCACAACCTCTGCCGCCTTTCCCCAGCACACCAAATCCGTGAGCGTCATCAACCATTAACCAGGCGTCGTGAGCCTGAGTCTTTTCAAGTAACTGGGGCAGGGGAGCAATATTGCCATCCATGCTGAACACACCGTCAGTTACAACCAGTTTCCGGTGCGCTGATGAACGGGACAGGCGTTGCTCAAGAGAAGTTGCATCAGCATGCAGATAACGCTGGAAACGGGCACCGCTTAATTGCCCTGCATCCAGTAATGACGCATGATTTAACCGGTCATGGAAAATGGCATCTTTGTTTCCCAACAAGGCGCTGATGACGCCAAGGTTGGCCATGTAGCCAGTAGAAAACAGTAATACCCGCGGGCGCCCGGTGAATTCAGCGAGTGCATCTTCCAGCTGATGATGTGCCTGACTATGGCCTATCACCAGATGCGAAGCACCGCCGCCAACACCATACTCATTAGCGGCCTGCCGGAAACTTTTCAGTACATCCGGGTGATTAGCGAGCCCCAGATAATCATTACTGCAGAAAGCCAGATAACGGCGACCGTCAATAGTAACTTCCGGTCCCTGTGGTGTTTCCAGCGTCATGCGTTGCCGGAACAGATTTGCCTGTCGGCGTGCAGTGAGTTCGGCTTCCAGATTAAATGCTGTCATAGAAGCAACCTCGATCAGGAGGCTGCA
Organism: Endozoicomonadaceae bacterium; assembly: GCA_965261725.1. Lineage (GTDB taxonomy): Bacteria > Pseudomonadota > Gammaproteobacteria > Pseudomonadales > Endozoicomonadaceae > CANDOC01. Next base: position 18,732 of record CBDHDU010000034.1, read on the forward strand.
TCGTATGAAATGGCATCGGCTTGCTGTGCGGCAACGGATTGATTGATCATTGCTTCCTGCACTTCATCAGATGCCTGGCAGTGTCTTTCTTCAGGTTTAATACCCAGACGCTGCAGTAGCTGCATATCGTGAGTGCGGCTCGGGTTGGCTGCGGTCAGCAGCTTTTCACCGGTGAAGATAGAGTTGGCACCGGCCATAAATGCCAGTGCCTGTGTCTGGTCATTCATCCAGTCGCGTCCGGCAGACAGACGAACATACGACTTCGGCATCATGATACGGGCAACCGCAATGGTGCGGATAAATTCAAATGGATCAAGATCTTCAACATCTTCCATCGGAGTGCCTTTAATTTTGATCAGCATATTGATCGGCACACTTTCCGGATGCTCTGGCAGATTCGCCAGCTGAATCAGCAGACCTGCGCGGTCTTTAGCTTCTTCACCCATACCGACAATGCCGCCACTGCAGATTTTCATACCAGCGTCACGGACATTGGCGAGGGTGGTCAGACGGTCAGAATAGGTACGGGTGGTGATGATTTCGCCGTAATACTCAGGCGAGGTATCCAGATTATGGTTGTAGTAATCCAGTCCGGAATTGGCCAGTTCCTGCGCCTGCTTGTCGGTCAGCATGCCCAGCGTCATACAGGTTTCCATGCCGAGGGCTTTTACCTGACGCACCATTTCCTGCACATAAGGCATGTCTTTTTCAGTCGGGCTGCGCCATGCAGCACCCATGCAGAAACGGGTAGAACCGGTTTCTTTGGCACGCTTAGCCTGGTTGACGACCTTTTCGATTTCCAGCAGCTTCTCTTTTTCCAGACCGGTATTGTAGTGACCACTTTGTGGGCAGTATTTGCAGTCTTCCGGACAGGTTCCGGTTTTGATAGACAGCAATGTGCTTAGTTGTACGCGGTTGGGATTAAAGTGCTGGCGATGAATTACCTGAGCTTCAAACAACAGGTCATTAAACGGCATGTTAAACAGTGCCTGAACTTCTTGGGTGGTCCAGTCGTGGCGGGTATCACTCTGAGTCACAGCTGTCATAGTGTTTGGCTCAATCACTGAGTTGGTGAGCATAAAAGCTCGGTGTTCAGAACAAGCGAGTCTTATCCAGCTGTTATTTATGAGACTGAGAGCAGCTTTGTTGTATGAGTGATGCCTCCCCAGTGCATAACTCACAAGCTGAACTCAAGTACTCAAAACTACAATAAATTAAAGGATTGTTGTCGCTTATTCGTTAAAGAAATAATTGTTAGTACGCATCATAATCAATGCCGAGTTGCTGTCAACATCAAGGTGTTACTCAAAGTTTACAACTGGTTAAAATATAATCAGTTTATTGGCTTTAATTTGTGTATTGAAATGTCCAGAGAGCGTTTTTGACTGCAATAAAACAGGTTTTGATAGTGAGTGGTCATCAGGTAACACGCCTTTACAAAAACGAACATTGATTTGTATCAGTGTTCCGCTTTTATCCCTTGGTTATAGTTCATCGAATGTGAAATTCTGTTCGGTTTTTCTGTTTGATTCACAGCAAAACGAACACACTTTTCTTTTCTGTTGAACGTCTGGTTGCTGACTCAAGGGTGCTCCCGTGAATGTTGAAATGGCAGGCATTTGCAAGTCCTTCGGGAGTGTCAATGTCCTTAAAGATATCTCACTGAACATGGCTGACTCTGAAGTCCATGCCCTGATGGGAGAGAATGGCGCAGGCAAGTCAACGCTGATCAAAATCCTTTCCGGTGTTTATACCAAAGATGCGGGCACCATTACCGTTGATGGTGAGCCGGTGGAAATGGATAACCTGTCTGTCAGCCAGAACCTGGGCATTGCCTACGTTCATCAGGAACTGAACGTTGTTAACGATATGTCGATCGCAGACAACATGTTTCTTGGCAAAGAATTGCGTAACCGTTTTGGTTTTATTGATCGCAAGCGTATGAATGCGATCTGTACTGAAACACTGGAAAAGCTGCATATCGGTCATCTCGATCCCAATACGCTGATGGGAACGCTTTCTGTTGGCTATCAGCAGATGATCGAAATTGCCAAAGCGCTGCTGATTAATGCCCGCCTGATTATTCTGGATGAGCCAACTGCTGCGCTCACCAACAAGGAAATTGATTCACTGTTTGAAGTGGTACGCAAACTGAAACAACAGGGTGTCAGCTTTCTCTACGTTTCTCACCGGATGAATGAAATCTTCGAGCTCTCTGACCGCATTACCGTGCTGCGGGATGGTCGCTATATCGGCACCCGGGCAACGGCAGAAGTTAATGAAGATGATCTGGTTGAGATGATGACCGGCAAAAGCATCGACAATCTTTTCGTCAATGAAGCCTGTGAACCGGGTGAGGTGGCGCTGGAAGTTTGCGATCTCAATTTGCCGGGCAAGTTCGAGAATATCAATTTTGAAGTACGTTCCGGTGAAGTGCTTGGTTTTGCCGGGCTGATGGGCGCTGGCCGTTCGGATGTGATGCACGCAATTTTTGGCAGTCGTCCTGCTGCCAGTGGCGAGATCCGTATCAATGGCAATAAAACAACTATTAAAAATCCGGCGGATGCCAAGAAGCATGGCATTGGCTTTGTAACCGAAGACCGTAAAGAGGAAGGACTGATTCTGGATTTCGATCTGACCCAGAATATCTCTGTGCCTTCCCTTAATGAATTTAAAAAAGGCGCTTTTGTCGACGACAAGGCAATGGTGTCCGCGACTGATGAATACATCAGAAAAATCCGCATTAAAACCAGTGGCCGGGATCAGAAGCTGAAAAACCTGAGTGGCGGTAATCAGCAAAAGGTGGTGCTGGCTAAATGGCTGGAAACCCGCCCGGATATTCTGATTCTTGATGAGCCAACCCGTGGCGTCGATGTGGGTGCCAAGAAAGAAATTTACGACATCATCAATGAACTGAAAAAACAGGGCGTGGCGGTGATTGTTGTTTCCAGTGAGTTATCTGAAGTCATGGGGGTTTCAGATCGCCTGGCCGTCATGCATCAGGGGCAGGTGGTCAACATTGCAGATACCAAATCCCTGACACAAGACCAAGTTTTGAAATTTGCATTTGTAGGTTCCCATTAATGTCTATTGTATCTGCCAGTTCAGATGTGGCGGCTAAAAAACGTCCGCAGCTGAACCTGCTCGAAATCTATGAAAAGTATGGCCTGATTGTCATCTTGGTGGCGCTGGGTGCACTGTTTACTTTTCTGAACCCCAATTTTCTGTCGCTTTATAATCTGCAGAATATTTTCAAACAGTCGTCTATCAACGGCCTGATTGCTTTTGGTATGACATTTGTCATTCTGTTGGGCTGTATCGACCTTTCTGTTGGTTCGATTCTGGCGCTGATCGGTTTCCTTACCGGTGTGATGGTGGTCGATTTCCAGCTGCCAATTGCGATTGCCATGCCGCTTGGTTTGGCGCTCGGTACTTTGTTAGGTGCTATCAACGGCTTGCTGGTTGCCCGGGTCAAACTACAGCCTTTCATTGCCACGCTGATAACCATGACCGTTTATCGCGGGATCACCCTGATTCTGTCTGATGGTCTGCCGGTGCGAAATATCGGTGAAGCCTCTGAATTTATCAGCTGGATGAACCGTGGCAGCATCGGCGGCATTCTGCCGGTTTCCATGGTGGTATTTCTGGCTGTGCTGGCAGTGCTTTGGGTATTACTGAATAAAACGGTATTCGGTCGTCGTCTGTATGCTACCGGTGGTAATGAAGAAGCCGCGCGCCTGTCTACGGTTGAAACCGGCAAGATCAAAATTCTGGGTTACATGCTGTGTGGCCTGCTGTCTTCGCTGGCAGCCATGGTTTATATCTCCCGTTACAACTCGATTTACCCGAATGCCGGTGTAGGTATTGAGCTGGATGCGATTGCTGCGGTGGTGATCGGCGGCACCAGTATGACTGGTGGCCGTGGCCGGATTATGGGCACCTTTATTGGTGTACTGATTATCGGGGTTCTGAACAATGGTCTGAACCTGTTGGGTGTTTCTTCCTTCTACCAGGAAGTGATCAAGGGTCTGGTGATCCTGTTCGCGGTAGTTGTGGATATTAAAAAGAAGTAAATCTGGAAGTACTGAAAAGGAAATGTTTCCAATGAAAAAACTGCTGGCTATGTCCTGCATCGCTGCGGCTGCAATGGGTCTGGTGGGTTGCTCTGAACAGGGTACGACTGAACAGACTGCGGATCAGAAGACTATCGCGCTGATGATCTCTAACCGTTCCAACGAGTTCTTCAGCGTACTGGAAAACTCTGCTGTTCAGAAAGCTGAAGAGCTGGGTTACACCATCGAAGTTTATGACGGTGCTAACGATGCAACCCGTCAGCCAAGTCAGGTTGAAGACGCGATCACCAAGGGTGTTAGTGCTATCGTAATCAACCCGCTGAACCAGGACGCGACGACCAGCGTACTGAATGATGCGACTGCCCGTGGTATTCCGGTTGTTTCCGTTGATACCACTGTTGATGGTGTCGACTTCCTGGCTGAAGTGGCGACCGATAACGAAGACGGCGGCAAGTTCGCGGCCCAGTGGCTGGTGAAGAAGTCCGGTATCACTCCGGAAGGTCTGGCTGGTGTTATCCACATGCAGGGTCTGGACGGTCACTCTGCTCACATTACCCGTGCGAAAGGTTTCACCGAATTCCTGCAGTCTCCGGAAGCCGGTGCTGAGTGGAATGCTCTGGTTGCTGATTCCAGCAAATACATCAAGCTGACCGGTAACTTCGCTCAGGACGTAGCCCAGAGTGTACTGGAAGCCAAGCTGAGCGCACTGGACACCAGCGGCCAGTACGTTATCTACAACGAAAACGACGTAATGGCGATCGGTTCTATCGGTGCAATCAAGAACGACAGCCGTTTCGATATCAACAACTTCAAGATGATCGGTTTCGACGGCTCTTCTGAAGGCAAGCGTCTGGTTGATGCCGGTGAAATGAGTGTCACTGTTGTACAGGATTTCGAGTTCATCGGTGCCAAGGCGATGACCGTTGTTGATGAATTCCTGAAGAACAACACCAAGCCGGAAAGTTCCAGCATTCCTGTTGAAGTTGTGATGTACCCGGAAGCTCAGAATCCTCGTAAGTAATTCTGAAACTGTTTCTTCCGAAAAATCCGCTCATGCTGTGCATGTGCGGATTTTTTTGTATCTGGTTTAATTAACAATACTGTGGACACTTTTTCCCCAGTAATACCAAGGGTTTCAGTGCATAGGATACTTTTTAGCAGGTCTGAGAAACCCCAAACTTGCAATTAAATCCTAGCCCTTGCGGTGCAAGCCTTGGTGCATCAATGTTGAGTTCTCGAAAAACTGTCCACAGTATTGAATTAAAAGGCTTGTTACATGTACCTTGGCATTGATCTCGGCACATCCGGCGTAAAGACGGTTCTATTGTCTGAGACGGATGACATTGTTGCTCAGGCAACGTCACCTTTAAACGTTTCGCGTCCTTTTCCGCTCTGGTCAGAACAGAACCCTGAAGACTGGTGGCTGGCGGTCTGTAATACGATGATTGAACTGGGTCAACATAATGATCTGTCAGCAGTAAAAGCGATTGGTTTATCAGGGCAGATGCATGGTGCAACGGTTCTAGATAAAAACCTGCAACCCTTGCGTCCCGCAATCTTGTGGAATGACGGGCGTAGCCAGCAGGAATGTCAGGAGCTTGAACAAAAGGTTCCAAACCTGAAAAGCATTACCGGCAATCTGGCAATGCCCGGTTTTACGGCACCAAAACTGGAATGGCTGCGCAAGCATGAACCGGAAGTGTTTGCACAAGTGCATAAAGTTTTGCTGCCGAAAGATTTCATTCGTTTGCAATTAACCGGCACCTGCCAGTCAGATCTTTCTGATAGTGCAGGTACCTTATGGCTGGATGTTGAAAAACGTCAGTGGTCTGATGAAATGCTGGCAGCCTGTGGCCTGAGTCAAAGTAATATGCCGGAATTAGTAGAAGGCAGTCAGGAAACCGCCTGTTTGAAAGAAGAACTGGCTCAGGCCTGGGGAATGAAATCCGTACCGGTTGCAGCCGGTGGTGGTGACAATGCGGCGGGTGCGACTGGTGTTGGTGTCACCGAACCGGGGCAGGGCATTCTTTCGCTGGGAACATCCGGGGTTATCTTTGTTGTCAGCGAAGGTTATCGCAGTAATCCGGATAATGGTGTGCACAGTTTCTGCCATGCACTGCCCAATCAGTGGCACCTGATGTCGGTGATGCTCAGCGCTGCAAGCTGTCTCGATTGGCTGGTACAGCTAACCGGTGCTGATGATGTCGGTTCACTGTTGGCAGAAGCAGAACAGGCAGAACCTCAGGATGGCTTGTTCTTCCTTCCTTATCTGGGTGGCGAACGAACACCTCATAACAACCCGCATGCGACCGGTATGTTCTTCGGCATGACCAACAGCACCTCACGTGCCCAATTGACATGGGCTGTACTGGAAGGTGTCGCGATGGGGATGAAAGACGGATTAAGTGCTCTGCAGGAAACCGGAACCAATATTGCCGATCTGACTTTGATTGGCGGCGGTGCCCGCAGTGCTTTATGGCGACAGATTTTTGCGGATGTGCTGAATATACCGCTGTCCTACCGCCAGGGCGGTGAAGTTGGTCCTGCGCTTGGTGCAGCGAGGCTGGCGCGTTTATCCTTACATCAGCAGCAGGACAGTTCTTTGATTCGGGATATCTGCCCGGTACCGGCGTTAATTGAACGCGTTATGCCAAACGAAGATCCAGCTGCCGGCTATCAACAGAAACAAGAAAAATTCCGTCGTTTATATCGTTGCGTTCAGAATGAGTTTTAAATCTGTAACCGCACTTGATATGAAAGTGTGATAGCTTATTTAATAATTACACCCAGTTTTCATCAATGGATGATGAAAACTGGTTTTTCACATTCTCAAAGTGTTCGTTTACGGAAAAAATGAACAGGTACCATCATTGATGACATGGAGCTGTCGGTATGGTTGTGCTGCAAAAAATAACAGGATTAATTAAACGGTTACTGCGTGTCAGTTGTTTGTTATGTGGTAACAGCACCCCGCTTGAAAAAAAGTTATGTGTTGATTGTCTGGCGTTGCTTCCAACCAATATTCATGCCTGCCAGCGTTGTTCTGAACCTCTCCCTGATGATGTTGATGGTCTTTGTGGTCGCTGTATTCAGCAAGAGCCTTTATTTGACCGCTGCATTGCACCGTTACGGTTTGATTATCCGGTGAATCTGATTGTGCATGCTTTCAAGTTTAAGGATGAACTGGGATATATCAGCCCGATAACTGATGTCCTTTGGGAACACGTCAGTCAGCGTTATGAAAACGAGTCGATGCCACAGGTTTTGATTCCTGTACCTCTGCATATCAAAAGATTACGGCAGCGGGGCTACAATCAGGCTGAACTGATCGCTAAGCGACTGTCTTCCAGAAGTAAAATCCCACTGTTGAAGAATGCAGTGAAAAGGATTCGCTATTTACGCCCACAGCAGGGGCTGGCCAGAGATGGACGTTATAAAAACATCCGCCGCTCATTTTCGATTGTGGATAACATTGCCTGCCAGCATGTAGCCCTGATTGATGATGTGGTTACAACCGGCGCGACTGTCGCTGAAATAACCCGTGTTCTTAAGCAGTCTGGTGTTAAACGGGTTGATGTCTGGTGTCTGGCGCGTACGCCATTGGATTAAATGGCATAACGACAGCCCCTATGAATAAAGAACAACAACACCTAGACTATCCGGAGCTTTCTTCTGAGACTCTGGATAGGACTTATGCCTGAAGCACCGACAGGTCACCCTTATGATGCACTGACACCGGATATGGTATTGGATGCTGTTGACAGCAAAGGCTACCTCACCGATGCCAGAATAATTGCCCTGAACAGCTACGAAAACCGTGTTTACCATGTCGGTATTGAAGACCAGCCTGCACTGGTCGTGAAGTTCTATCGTCCTGACCGCTGGAGCCGTGAACAGATACTTGAAGAGCACCAGTTTTCCCATGAACTGATGGCTCAGGAATTACCCATCGTTGCCCCGCTGGAGTTTGACGGGGAAACACTGCATGAGCATAAAGGATTTGAATTTGCTCTGTTTCCGGCGCGGGGAGGGCATCCGCCCGAACTGGATAATCTGGATCATATGTTGATTCTGGGGCGTTTGATGGGGCGGATTCATCGTATCGGTGCCACCACATCTTTCGAGCATCGCCCTGCAATAAACTCGGAAACCTATGCTGATCAGAGCGTAGCGTTTTTGCTGGAAAATGATTTTATCCCTCAGGCACTGCTGGAAGCTTACGAGACATTAACTCGTGATCTACTCAAACGGGTGCATGAAATTGAACAGCAGTATAATGTTGCCAGCATTCGTCTGCATGGTGACTGTCATATCGGCAATATTCTCTGGCGTCAGGATAATCCCAATTTTGTTGATTTTGATGACTGCCGCTCTGGCCCGGCAGTACAGGATTTGTGGATGTTCCTGTCCGGTGATCGTCGCAATCAGACCATGGTGCTGTCAGAACTGATGGAAGGCTACAGTGAATTCTGTGAGTTTAATCCGGTAGAACTGAATCTTGTTGAATACCTGCGCACCCTGCGCATTATTCACTACAGTGCCTGGCTGGCACGGCGCTGGACTGATCCGGCGTTCCCGATGGCATTCCCCTGGTTCAATACTGAGCGTTACTGGGCAGATCATATTCTGGAACTGCGGGAGCAGCTGGCAGCATTAGATGAACCACCTTTAGTGCTTTATTAATTAAATATTACTCAGGAGATGTTTTCAGGAGTGCTCCCATGGATATCTCAGTGTTAAAGTCGGGCGATGTGCTTTGCGTTATATCTGCAAAGGACAGACTGAAAACGCTTCAGGGAGCCCTGAAAATGTTTTCCGGTGACAAAGCGACTGCACAGGGAAATGCTGATTGTGTGCATATCGGGATGGTTGCATCTCCTTACTCTCCAGATGGCATGCTTGGTCTGGTTGATGCGAAAATAGACGGATTCTGTTATCGGCAGCTGGATGTAGCTGAAGGAAATACGGCCGGGTTAAAAAACGTAGAGGTCTTTCGATATAAAGGGCGTGGCAGAGGTCTGTACACCAGAGAGGCTGCCAGAATCGCCAGAAACTGGTGCATATATGGTGAGGAGTATCTAATTGTACAAAATGTCTGGGAACAAGGTGCGCACCATAAGGGGCGAGGAGACAGCCTGCTACCGTCATCTTCCGTTCGACAATACGACACATACAGTGTTGTGAAAGCACTCAAATGCCCATTAGGATCAGCCCGTTATGGAAGCAGGGCAAGGGAACGAGCCCAGCGCTATCACAACAGTCCGGATGCACCGCCTTTTTCAACCAATGACCCCTCCCGTTCAGAGAGGATGTTCTGTTCAATGTTTATTGTGGCCGCATGGCAGGCCGCTGTCGGGCCAGATAAAGCAGCGACTATCATGGGACGTGATGCAGCCTATACCAGTCCGGTTAATTTACATGGCTATCTGGTTGGCAATACTGAATGGCAGTCTCAGGGATTTGTCATGCTTGATTTATAAGCAAAACTCTGTTGTTTTACGCGTCAGCAATGCTCTGTCTATTACGCCAAACGATCTGTGTTACAAAAATATATGATCTCATTTGCCAGTGATAATTATGCTTCTGTCTGCCCTGAAATTATGCAGGCGCTGATTGACGCCAACCAGCATCATGCCCCCGCTTATGGCGGTGATCCTGTTACAGAGGCCGCGGTAACAGCTGTTCAGCGTGGATTGGGAACAAAGGCGCCGGTTTTCTTTGTATTTAATGGTACTGGTGCCAATACGCTGGCACTGAAAGCGGCTTTGCGCAGCTTTGACAGTGTTATCTGTGCTGATACTTCTCACCTTCACACCCATGAAGTTGCCGCCCCGATTAATGCCTGCGGGGTAAAGTTTATGGCGAAAGAGAACCGACAGGGCAAGCTGGCACTGGAAGATATCAGGCAGGCATATGAAGAAGAGTCGCGTTGGGGACGACATGCAACGCGTCCGCGGTTGGTGACGATCAGTCAACCAACCGAGTTCGGAACGGTTTATACACTTGATGAGCTGGCTGAAATACGCGCGCTTTGTGATGAGCTGGATATGCTGCTACATATCGACGGCTGTCGTCTTTACAATGCAGCAGCCTGTTTGAACTGTTCTTTGGCAGATATGGCGAAGTATGCTGATGCACTGTCGCTGGGTGGAACAAAAGCCGGTTTAATGTTTGGCGAAGCTGTCGTGTTTATTAATGAGACATTGGCTGATGGCTTTGAATACCTCCAAAAGCAGGGGCTGCAGCTGAACTCTAAAATGCGTTACGGTGCGGTACAGTTCAGTGCGCTGATGGAAAATGACCTCTGGTTAAAACTGGCAACGCATAGCAATGCCATGGCCGCAAGACTCTGGCAGGGTTTGTCCGGACATGAAGGTGTTACCGCGTTCTGCCCGGTAGAAACCAACCAGCTTTTTATTCACCTGCCGAAAGCGGTTATTCCCCAGCTACAAGAAGAGTTTCCTTTTTATACCTATGATGAAGCAACCAGCATGGTGAGGCTGATTACCAGTCATGATACTCAGCCGGAACAGGTCGATGCTTTTGTAGAACGATTTCACCAGCTTTCAGTGTGACGTTTCCCAAGTTTTAAGCGAATGCACCACTTCAAAGTGTATGCTATCTGTGGCACCCCATGTGTCACGGAGTTGATCCATGTCCTGAAAGTGAACTGACCCGGTGACAGGCTCCACAGAGAGCACGATTCTGTTTTTGATGTAAATGACTGAATGCAATGAAAGTCTTGTTGTTTCGGAAAAAACTTCGATAACATCGCCAGCTATCAGCTTTTCTTCATCCTCTAAGGGGGTAGTATCAAGTAAAAGATAATCTTTGGGTAGACATTAAGCCCTACCCAAAGAGCACAATCCCAGTCTCGTGCGCCCGGAACACCCATCCCTTGCAGGGTGTTCCCGTCTTGCATTATGCGCCCAGAATTCAAGCAATATCTTGAGGTCAGACCTCAACGATTTCCCGGAACACATGATGGCTGCTATCACATTACCGAACAGGTGCGTGCTGCTCTTCATCACCTTATCTGTCGAGATATCTTCACCCACACTGGCTGCAGTCAAACCAGCCTGTGCGGCATAGGCAAGATAGCGTTTCACCGAGACCACTAAAAACGACAGTATAATCAAGCTCATTACCAATGTGCCTGACTTGGTGTTAAAGCGATGCCAGCCTGAGTAGGATTTCACTTCCTTGAACAACAGCTCGATTTGCCACCGAAGCCGGTAGGCCTGAAGCACATCACATAAAGAGAAATGGGCTCGATCAAGATTGGTGACAATGAAAACCCATTTTTGCTGTGCCCCATTCCAGCGCACAACCAGCCGGAAAGCCCAACCCCTGTAGACTGGCCACTCCAAGATCCATGCATTGATCTTTGGGAAAGCCGGACAGGACATCCTTCAGCTTTTTGCTTTTGTAGCGGTTGAGGTTTTTTCCATCCTCTCTGGCTGCACTGAGAATAAACGGGTTAACGCTCTGTGGTGCTTTGCACAAAAAGTTTCCTTCCCGGTCAGTAACGGCGGCAAAATGCTCCAAATCGAAATAACCTGCGTCGTATAATCCCAGCGTCAAAGCCAGTGATGATGGCAAAGGAGGCAGGCAGGCTCTTTCTGAACGGGTATCTTCTGTCAGCTGAACCCGGACCAGATTGTCATTGAGTAAATCCATCGTCGTGTGAAGCTCTACGGCAGCAGGGCTTATTCTGGAAAAACGACCGGGAAAGGTATTCTCCAGAGCCTTGTATACCGCCTGAGATGAACCGTCATGGATAAATATATGCTTAAAATCGGCAAAGGGACCGCTTTCATCAAAAGCCAGCACTTTACGAGAAAACATCTCCAGGCAGCGAAACCAGAGCCAGAGTATCAGCTTGGGAAATGCCTCTTTCTTGGCCTGGTTCACCCATGAATGATAGGTGATGTTGCAGCCCGTCAGCTCGTTAAACTTTCGGTGCAGGTCAGCCAGAGTTGTGGCATTACCATCACCGCCTAAAGCCGCAATCAAAGAAAGGATAAAGTCGAGAGGCATGATATCCCGCTGCCGGATCGTGAAGCGGACCTGCTCAGCCATTTGGGTTAGGTCAGATTGAGAGAAACAGGTCAGCAGTTTTTTTCAATTGCTCTAATCTCAGAAGAGTTCATCTTGTTCAGCCTGATGAATGTTATTGCTCAAACTGTAGTTTGGCTGTTCAAGATGAACTCTGCATCTGTGATGCTGTGGAGGTTTGGGGCTTAATGTCTACCCTAAGTACTTTTATTACTGTTCTATGGCCGGAAAAAAATTCAGCATAAGCCTGTTTTGTCTCCTGTGATGATATTTCTATTGTTTCTATTTCTGCGTGTGAAGCATTGCAGAAACAAAACACAAGGGGAAATATAAAATATTTCAGTAAAGAGTCATTAATGATTGCTGGTAGATCCATATTAATCAGGTAATGAGGCTTTTAGTCATTGTTTATAAAATTATTATAGCTCTTTATGATAGACCGATATTATAAGCTTGACGGTCACATTTTAGCCTAAACCCGATTATCACCAGTGCTGAGTGATATCAAACGGCTAAGCTCTGTTAAAGAACGGCCACTGTCCACGCTGAGCTGATTAAAGAATGCCTGAGTCTGGCGCAGGGATGACTGGGTTCCTGCGCCGCCATCAATAATGCCCCAGGTACGGAGATAACTTTCAATATCACGGGTCATCAAAAACGTATCCTTGCCCAGTGCTCTGAGCGCATAAGGTCCGGTATTCCCTCCCAGTCGTTTGCCGTGCTTTTTCAGGAACAGCCATAAACCGGTAATTTCAGATGTTGGCCATTCGGCAATAAACTGCCCGAAACTGCCATGTTGCTGACGTATATCATCAATCATCAGCGCATTATCCCGAATACTCCAGACTTTCTTCAGATGGCGGATGATACGCGGATCAGTTGCTTTCCGTTCCAGCATATCGTCAGGCATCATCAGTAGTTTTTCGATATCAAACTGCCAGAATATGTCCTCAAAATCCTGCCACTTCTGATCGACAATCCGCCAGACAAAACCGGACTGAAAAACCTTGCGGGTAAATTCAGCCAGATAGAGGTCATCGGCTAACCGGGCAAGCTCGCTATCTGATTTCGGATAGGCCATGAGTGATTCAACGGCCTGTTCTCCACCCTTGCGTTCACAGGCGCGCTGGTAAATAGACTGGTAGCTTTCAGTTTTCATCAACATGCCTAAGGGTAGGTGGCGCTATCGGTGAAAATAGCATGAGTGGGAACATCCCATCCGGCCATCGGAACTTTCCTTACCTTCTGACATTCATGGGCGAGCCCGACTAATACCGGGGGCACATTACCTGGTAAGTGTTGTTTAAAACTAAAAGTGCGATCATAAAATCCTCCGCCCATACCCAAACGGTTACCTTTTCGATCAAAGCCTGTCAGTGGCATTAAAACCAGATCAAGTGCCCATACCGGGCGAGGTTTTACCTGACGAATATCCGGCTCCAGAATACCAAGCCGGTTTCGTCGCAGTGGAGTTGAAGGTGTCCATGGCAGAAACAGCAGATATCCTTTTTTTACCGGGTGCAGAACAGGCAGGTAAACTTTCTTGTTGCACTGCCATGCTTTTCTGGCAATACCCACAGGATCAATCTCACCGTCATTAACGATATACAGTCCAATATGCTTGCTGCGTAGAAACAGTGGGCCAGCACAGAGGCGTCGAGTCAGTTTCTCTGCTGCCGCCCGTTGTTGCTGTGTCGATAATGACCTCCGGGTCTGACGCAGCTTCTGGCGCATTTTTTTTCGTTTTTGATCGGCGGGCATGGTGTTCTCCTGAATCACTTTGAGTGTAATTCCTGGAGACTGGAATTAATACAGGGTGCCGCGCTCAATTGTGGCTCTGGTGCCATACTGGGATAAGAAAAAACAAGCCGCTATTTTGCAAGACGTGGGTGGGCTGCAGCACGTAGAATGCAGTCATAAAGAATAAACAACATTCGGTGTAACACACCGGAGCGAGGCGTGCTCTGTACGCTTTGCAATATCAGGGGGATTGATATGTTCCAGGTCTCTCAGGCGTTCCAGTCTGACTTCATTGAGCAGGGCGCCAGTGCGTTGCGCAAACTGATTTCACCCCATTATGGTGTTGATGAATCTGCCTTGTTGCAGGAGCTGATTGCAGTTGCCGAACCTTCACAGGCGTTGTTGATCCGTACTACTGCCGGTGCTTCCAAGTTAATTGAATCCGTACGACAGCGGGACGATGCGATTCATATGGTGGATGCATTGTTGCTGCAATACAGCCTGGATACACAGGAAGGTATCTTGCTGATGTGTCTGGCGGAAGCACTGATGCGTATTCCTGATGCCGAGACTGCCGATGCCCTGATTCGCGATAAGCTGAGTGTTGCCGACTGGCAGAAACATCTGAAGCAAAGTGACTCGTTGCTGGTTAATGCATCCACATGGGGACTGATGCTGACCGGTAAAGTGGTCACTATGGATCGCAACGCGGATGGTTCATCAGCGGGTGTGATTAACCGCCTCGTGAATAAAATGGGTGAACCGGTTATTCGTCAGGCGGTTAATCAGGCGATGAAGATTATGGGGCGTCATTTTGTACTCGGGCGCACCATTGAGGAAGCCATTAAAAATGGTCGCAAGCCCCGTGAAAATGGTTATACCTATTCCTTTGATATGCTGGGTGAAGCGGCATTGTCTGCAGCTGATGCTGAAAAGTATGGTCAGGATTATCTGAGTGCTATCAAAGCTGTTGGTGCTATGGATAACACGGGTATTGCCTCGCCACGTCCAACGCTGTCTATCAAACTCTCTGCATTGCACCCACGTTATGAACAGGCTCAGCATCAGCGGGTGCTGACCGAGATGTTTAATAGCGTACTGAATCTGCTGCGTGAAGCCCGGCAGCGTAATGTCGGTGTGACCATTGATGCAGAGGAAGCTGACCGTCTGGAAATCTCGCTGGATCTGTTTGAAAAACTGTATCGTCATCCGGATATAAAAGGCTGGGGTGATTTCGGCCTGGTTGTTCAGGCTTACTCCAAAACGTGCTTTACCGGTACTGTGCTGGCTAACAGCGCTTTCCAGAGAGCAGGGTGACCGGATTCCGGTACGTTTGGTGAAAGGGGCATACTGGGACAGTGAAATCAAACTCTGCCAGCAAAACGGTATTGAATCTTATCCGGTCTTCACTCGCAAAGAAGCGACAGATGTTTCTTATCTAGCTTGTGCCCGCTTTCTGTTGAGCGATATTGCCCGTGGGCGAATTTATCCACAGTTTGCCAGCCATAATGCTCATACCGTTGCCAGCATTCTGAATATGGCAACCCATCGTGATTTTGAATTCCAGCGCCTGCATGGTATGGGAGATGCGTTGTATAACACGATGATGGAACAGGAAAATGATTTGTCGGTACGGATTTATGCTCCGGTCGGCAGTCATAAAGATCTGCTGCCATACCTTGTACGTCGCCTGCTAGAAAACGGGGCGAACTCTTCATTTGTGCATCGACTGGTGGATGCCAATACCCCGGTTGCTGATCTGGTGCATCATCCGGTTACTATTTTAAAGCAGCGACAGGTATTAGCTAATGACAAGATTCCCCTGCCGGGAGACCTGTTTGGTTCTGCGCGTAAAAACTCCAGAGGAGTTAACACAGATGTAGCGTCATCCCGCGAGCCATTTGATGCGAAGGTCGCTTCCTATATGTCAAAAAAATGGCACTACGGACCTGTGATTAACGGGGAGGTGCGAGAGGGGACGGAATTAATGGCAGTATCCTGCCCTTATCAGCGCAGTGAACTGGCAGGTCAGATAAACTGGGCAACTGAGTTGGATGTTACCGAAGCGTTGAATCTGGCAGAGAAAGCTTTCCCACGCTGGAATCGTACCCCGGCAGATGAGCGGGCAAACTGTCTGGAAAAACTGGCTGATTTATTAGAAGAAAACCGCGAAGAACTGATTGCTTTTTGTCATCGTGAAGCAGGAAAAACGCTGCATGACAGCATTGATGAAGTGCGCGAAGCCGTCGATTTCTGTCGTTACTATGCCATTCAGGCTCGGGAGAAGTTTGGTTCAGAACAGGTAATGCCGGGGCCGACAGGTGAATCTAATACACTGAGATTGGAAGGCCGAGGTGTATTTGTCTGTATCAGCCCCTGGAACTTTCCGCTGGCAATATTTCTGGGTCAGGTCTCAGCTGCACTGGCGGTCGGTAATACGGTCGTTGCCAAGCCTGCAGAACAAACCAGCCTGATTGCTGTACGTGCAATTGAGCTGATGTTGGAAGCCGGTGTTCCGAGAGATGTCGTGCAGTTGTTACCGGGTGATGGTGCAACAGTCGGCAGTCGTCTGATATCAGATGAACGTATTGCTGGTGTCGCTTTCACCGGCTCTACAGAAACTGCAAAGCTGATAAACCGTACACTGGCAGCTCGGGAAGGTGCGATTGCGCCACTAATTGCAGAAACCGGTGGCCAGAATGCAATGATTGTTGATTCCACCGCACTGCCTGAACAAGTGGTACGTGATGTGGTGCAATCGGCTTTTGCCAGTGCCGGGCAGCGTTGTTCAGCGCTACGGGTTTTGTTTGTGCAGGCGGATGTGGCTGACCGGATTCTTGATCTGTTAAAAGGTGCCATGGCAGAATTTAAGGTTGGTGCTCCCTATCTGCATGAAACCGATGTCGGCCCGGTGATTGATGACGAAGCCAAAGCCGGACTAGAACAGCATATCGCCCGCATGAAACAGGTTGGCAAACTGGTAGCCCAAACTGAATTGCCAAAAAAATGTGCCGGTGGATGTTTTGTGGCACCGGTAGCTTTTGAAATTAACAGTATTGATCAGCTGGAAAAAGAACACTTCGGCCCAATTTTGCATGTCATTCGTTATCAGGCTTCAGAGCTCAACAGAGTAATTGATTCCATTAACAATACAGGCTTTGGGCTGACGCTGGGGGTGCATACCCGTAATGAAGCCACTGCAGAGAAAATTACTGCAGGTGTGCGTGTGGGTAACGTCTATGTCAATCGTAATCAGATCGGCGCTGTCGTCGGAGTGCAGCCATTCGGTGGTCAGGGTCTTTCCGGAACCGGCCCTAAAGCCGGTGGACCACATTACCTGTACCGTTTCGCAACGGAACGCACCTGTACTGTTAATACGACAGCCGTTGGAGGTAATGCGACATTGTTATCGTTAGGCAATGATGATCACTGACTACATGCATAATTACTGAGCTACGATTAAAAGGAGATTGATCGTGGCTATATGACATGTTGCTTGACGAATATATTGTCCATTGCTGCAAGATGAACTCAAGGCTGCATTCCGCTTATATTTTAACGGTGACGGCAGAATTGGCTGGTGCATTGCAGGATCTGAAATCATCAGCAGAACAAGGCAACCGGGAATATGGTTGCCACCTCTTTCTGAATAAAACCGCTGGTTCCCCCCGTATAATCTGCGGTTCCAAGATACCGGGGCAGACAGCTTATGTTGCTTTTCAGGATTGCGACTTTGAACAGGCACATCATATCGTTACCGCAGGCTGTGTTGTCGGCGATAGTTGAAGGGCTACAACCCCTATATTTCCTGCATTTCTGGATAAGCCTATGACTCGTGGGCATTACATAATTTTTGTAACTTCTGCTAATCATAAGTCCCATCGGACAACCTGTGATTGGTGCGTTAGTACGCCAACTATTGCCGGCAACACAGCCGTTACCGCACATATCCACCCGTCAAAAATAGCGGGCAATGCCAGTGTGCCCCATTCGTATGATGATATTCATTTAGCCTGGCGCTATTCACAAGTACACAAGAATGCGGCGCATATATGGATTGTCGTATCGTGCGATAAGGTATTTCTGGTCAATATCCGTGAAGGCACACAGGAAGTTCCTGAAACACCTGCAGGTGAAATTTCTGTGTTGAATGATCACCTTGACCAATATTTCAGACAGTTTGGTTTTGAGTCACGTTGCGGATATGCGGCGCTGATTGAGACAGTTGAGCTGCTGCGCCAGATGGGAATGGAACAGCGGGCACTTCAGAAACTAGAAGACTTTCTAGCAAAAGCACCGGGTATGGGAACGGTGATTCAGGGCATTGTTATGACTAAAGCATTGATGATGGCCAACATGTATCAATTCGAATTTTACAGTGGCCAGTTTCCTGAAGGTGCCGGAGAACTTAGGCTGACGCTGGGATCAAGTCCTCTTTACTCTTGATATTCCCTGCGGTTTCATTTTCGGGCTGCAGCAATCTTACGTACTGATTTGCACGACTGTCGTCAGCTTCAAATGCACCGGTTGCTTTTACCATGCGTGAAAGGTTCTTGAAACGGTAGCCGTTACCCTGCAGTGGTGCATTAACACTTTGCCCAAGCTTGGAAAGCGACAGCCATTCGTTGTCCGAGCTGAGTTCCCGGCAGGCATTGGTCAGGCTTTTGATTAAAGCTAACGGTAATTGATTCGGTGTTTCTTCCTGTCCCTTCTGCCCGGCAGGTTTGATATGAGTGAAAGCATCACAGGCTTCCGGTAATGCTTCCGGAGTACGCCCCTGCTCACCAAAGCCATGCACATAACCGCCGGACTGGCGAATCAACAAGATTGGTGTCGCGAAGTCGCTGTCGTGGGTCACGATAACAAAATTATTAACTTTGCCGCTATGAAGCAATTTGAAAGCGTCGTACATCATCAGAAAGTCGCTGCTGCTGTTCCCCGAGCCCTGACTGAACTGATGAATGGTTCTTAAACCATGCTTGCGTGCAGGTGCTTCCCATGAACGGGTATGAGGGCGGGAAAAATCAGCATAGGCGCAGATAATCGGGCGCTGACCACCAAGGCTTACCTTCTTGATAACTGTATCGACATGACGTGGAGAGATATTTTCGGCATCGAACAAAATGGCGATACGATTCTGCGTATCCAGCCCTTCCATGGCGTTTTTTTCGTTCATCAGCCTTTAACTACATATCGCTTTATTTTTGGGTGTGAGCGGGAATTGATGTAGGAAAAACGACTACCGTGAGCTACTTTCATCAAATCATAATAGACGTAAGCACGGCCTTTGCCCCGTATGACTGCTCAAATTCTATCATCTGAAAATCAAGAAACGCAGATACTCATCACTATTCAGCACGGCAACTCAATGCTCGATTTCGAGACCAGCCTTCAGGGTAGCCTCAATCAAGCTGGAACGCTTGGAGTAGAAAAACAACTGGAACACATGGACACCGACGGTTCGCCCATAAAGGTAGGTGGTATTCATATGACCAGCAAGAATAAAAAAGAACCCAAGGTCTACGAAACGTCATGGGGAGCCGTCAAAGTTCCGCGTTACATTTACCAGAGCAGTCAGGGGGGAGAAACCTTTTGCCCTCTGGATCAGAATGCCCGGATTATTGTCAATTCGACTCCGGCTTTTGCTCGCATGGTGAGCTGGAAGTATGCCCAGATGGCAGCCCCTCAGGTAGAAGACGATCTGCGACAAAATCATGGTCGTAATAGCAGTCGTTCAACACTTCGTGATTTAGCCGATGTGGTGGCAAGTATTGCACAGGCCAAAGAAGAAAGGTGGGTATACGATATTCCAGAGTTACCAAAGCCCGTGACAACAGTAGCCATAGGGCTTGATGGAGCAAATCTGTTGTACTACGAAGGCTATCGGATCGCTATGTGCGGCACTATCAGCCTCTATGATGATGAAGGCGAGCGTCTTCATACAATCTACTGTGCAGAGGCACCGGAATACGGCAAGCAAACCTTCATTAACCGTTTTACTGGAGAAATCCAGAAGGTTAAGGATAGATTCCCTGAGGCGGTTTATGTGGGGGTTGCTGACGGAGCGGCGGATAACTGGACATTTTTAGAATCCTTTACATCTATCCACGTGCTGGACTTTTATCACGTGTCTGAATATGTTGCTGACGCTGCTGAGGCACTTTATCCGGGAAAGAAAGCCACACAGGAAAGGCATGCATGGTTCAAGCAGAAGCTACACGACCTGAAACACGATGAAGGCGCAGCACAAAGCCTGCGGCGAGAGCTTGAACGGGCAACACCGGGCAACAACCGTACCGCCTCTATGGAAAAGTTGATGAAAGCGAGAACCTACTTTAAAAATCACTGGCACCAAATGATTTATCCTGAAGCCAGAAAGAGGAACTTACCCATTGGTTCAGGTGTTACGGAAGCGGCTTGCAAGAGTTTGGTAAAGCAACGTATGTGCCGCTCTGGCATGCGCTGGAAAGAGCAAGGTGCATCAATGTTGTTGACGTTGAGAGCATTAGTTTGTTCGTCCGGGCAATGGGATGCATTCTGGTCAAAAATGAATCGCTATGGTTTTCCCGTCGCACACAACCTCTTCCCGGTACATTGATCAGGCAGCACACCCTTATTTTTCCTCCAGCATGCCATTTTCCTGTATGTCTTACTAGCAGTTATACGCATGTTGTGGTTGTTTGGAGGTCGGAAATACCTTTTAAAGTCAGAGTGTTACTTATATTGGAGCGGGTTTGGCGTTGTTATGATGCAGGTAACGAATTCAGTGTGAAGCAGCTTCGCTTCACGCGCCTAATCAGGAACACTTCATGAATAAAAAGCTCGTTTCCGGTCTCGCTGTAGCCGTGGCTGTTGCAACCGGAGGAATGGTAGCTGACAGTCATTTTGCAACACAAAAAGCTGAAGAAGCACTGAAAGAACTGGTCGCAAAAGCAGATGCCCGTGGTGTTGACCTGACATACGGTGATGTCTCTGCCAGCTTTATCCGCAAAGCGGTTGAAGTAAAAGATATTGTTGCCGAGCGTCGTGATGATGCAACAGTAACCAATATTGAAACACTGACAATTGATTCACCTGCCTATGAAAACGGCTTGATGGAGGCAGACCAGATTAATATTGAAAACCTGACTGCATTACAAACGATTGATGATGAAAGCGGCGAACTGACACTGCAAGGTGGTCAGCTGAGTAACTTTATCTACGGTGAAGAAGCTGGAAAACTCAATATTGATCAGCTGAAACTGAACAATATTGAAGCCAGCGCTGAAGATAAAACAGCAGTCAGTGCGATGACATTCAGCAGCGAACTGATCAGCTTTGAGCATTTGGGCATGGATCAGGAATCTGCTGAATTTACGCTGGGAGGTTATGATATCCGCGATATTGCTGTTGAACTGAACAGTGAAGATCTGGGTAATGCAGGGTTAAGTCTGACTGAAAGCCGCTTTGATATTGATGCCGGTAATGGTCGTTATCAGATTAATGGTATGCAGGCTTATGCTGACACGATGATGCTGGCACCTTTCCATCCTTATCTTGCTGCCATGCTGAATGCGACTGAAGTCGATAAGCTGACGTTCAACCTGAGTGGTGATTCTTCCTTCACCGCTGAGAATGAAATTCAGGATAGCTATACCGCCGCTTTCGAAGGGTTAACCGAATTTGGCTTTTCGGCATCTTATAAAGATGAAACGTCGCCGATTATCAAAAATGACGAACATATCACCATTCCTTTCACCTACCTGGAGGACGAAGATCTGGATGCCTCTCTGGCTGGTATGAAACTGGATGATGTGGAAGTGTCCCTGCAAATGCGTGGACTTCTGGAGCTGATCGACAAACTGAATGACGGCACTGAAACCCGTATGGATTTTGCTCAGCAGCTGAAAACACAAATTGCCACCAACCGTGATGATGTTCCCGGACTGGCTGATGCTGTGTATAACCTGCTAACGCTGAAAAACGACAAGCTGGTGTTAACACTGGACGCCAAAGGTGAATCAATGCAAAACCTGCTGGAAACACAGGGCAAGAGTGTTGATATTGCCGTAACCAATGGCTGATTAAAAAAGCATATTGATAAGTAACTGAAAACGGCATATCGCAAGGTATGCCGTTTTTTGTATCGGGTTATCCACAGTCTGATACAACTTGCGACAATGTACTTTGCTCCTGTGAAAGTTCTGCGACAGGGCAGCGCTTTAATGAATACCAACAAAGCGAGGCGCTGAATACCTTGCTCTGATATGAAATACCGGCGGAGGAGCCAAGTCATGAAAAAGAACGTAGTAATTGCAGCAGCCCTTTCATCTGTACTGGTAACGTCTTCTGCCATGGCCTGGTGGGGTGATCATGATGAAGGTAAGCGTGGTGATCATGGATGCAGTTATTCACAACAGGAAGGTATGAAGCATCATGGTGGTATGCATGGTGAAAAAATGCGCCCGCGTCTGCAAGAACATATGAACCGCACCCTGACAGCAGATGAAGTTAAAACGCTGCAGGAAGCCAAACTGATTTACAAGAATAATCCCAACCTGAAAGTCGGTGAAGTAAAAGCGACTGATACCGGCTACTCGGTCACTATTGTGACAAAGAAAGAAGATGCACTGGTTAAAACCGTTGATGTTGCCAAAAACGGAATGCCTCTGGATCGTTACCAGATGATTCAGGAGCGAATGAAATAACCTCCTAATCCCAATTACTATTGCCTTGTCTGTAGCGATCTTCGAGTGACTGCAACCCATCTTTCGGCAGGTTTCCTACTACACCTGCCGCTTTTTTATTCTTGAATCGTATTAACAAATAATTATTTATTACTTCCGTGAAAAAATTGTCACGATATAGTCGTTTATTTGGACTCTTATAATAACGAGGCTGGTATGGCACGGATTTTTGAAGACAATGCTCAGGCAATTGGTAACACTCCACTGGTTAAGCTGAATCGTTTGGCTTCCGGTTATAATATTTTTGCCAAAATTGAATCCCGCAATCCGGCCAACAGTGTCAAGTGCCGTATTGGTGCTAGCATGATCTGGGACGCGGAAAAATCTGGCAAACTCAAGCCCGGTATGGAACTGATTGAGCCGACCAGTGGTAACACCGGCATTGCGCTGGCGTTTGTTGCATCTTCCAGTGGTATTCCGCTGACACTGACCATGCCGGCTTCCATGAGCCTTGAACGCCGTAAGGTAATGAAGGCGCTGGGAGCCAATATCATCCTGACTGAACCCGCCAAAGGTATGCCCGGTGCGATTGCTAAAGCCAAAGAGCTGGTAGAAGCAGACCCGAATAAATACCTGCTGCTGCAACAGTTCGAAAACCCGGCTAACCCGCAGATTCACGAAGAAACCACCGGTCCGGAAATCTGGAATGATCTGGATGGTGAGATTGATGTATTTGTTGCAGGTGTAGGCACCGGCGGTACTATTTCCGGCGTATCCCGTTATATCAAGGAAATTCAGGGCAAAAAAATCACCTCTGTTGCGGTAGAACCAGATGTTTCACCGATCATCAGCCAGACACTGGCAGGTGAAGAACTGAAACCGGCACCGCATAAAATTCAGGGCATTGGTGCAGGCTTTGTTCCCGCTAACCTGGACTTAACGCTGGTGGATCAGGTTGAACAGGTTTCCAATGAAGAAGCGATGGAAACAGCGCATCGACTGATGAAGGAAGAAGGTATTCTGGCGGGTATTTCCAGTGGCGCAGCCGTAGCGGCCGCATTGCGAATAGCAGAGCAGATATCACACAAAGGCAAGAATATTGTTGTAGTACTGCCGGATTCCGGTGAGCGTTATCTGTCTACAGCGTTGTTTGACGGTATGTTTACTGAGAATGAGAGCGTGCAGTAAACCAAGTTCGTAAGGCTTTCATAGACTATTATGACTATCGTCTGTTTTACACAAGATGAAGAGAGAGGGCGCGGATAGCGCCCTTGTTCGTTGTGAGAAGGTAGTTTGTTGGGGGAGCCGTTCAGCATGAAATCATATGAAGCGAAGCACTACCTGCTTTCTGTTTCCCTGAAAGATAAGGCTAAGGGAAGCAAGGCTATCCTCTGACGTTACCCGCTGTTCGTGGGCTAGAGAAGTCCTTAACATTCCATGAAAAGGTCACCTTCATCGTCGGC
This sequence comes from Endozoicomonadaceae bacterium, assembly GCA_965261725.1. GTDB lineage: Bacteria > Pseudomonadota > Gammaproteobacteria > Pseudomonadales > Endozoicomonadaceae > CANDOC01. Next base: position 42,732 of record CBDHDU010000034.1, read on the forward strand.
GAAAACGGCAGTGGCAAATCAACACTACTGGAAGCATTGGCTGTTTCCCAAGGCTTTAATCCGGAAGGCGGTACCCAGAACTTTAACTTTTCTATCCGCGAATCCCATTCAAGCCTGCACCAATATCTACGAATTACCAAATCAATCAAACGCCCGAAAACCGGCTATTTTCTGCGTGCGGAAAGTTTCTATAACGTCGCGACGGAAATTGAACGGCTGGATAATGAACCCGCGCCCGGCCCGCGAGTTATTGATTCTTATGGTGGCGTTTCACTCCACGAACAGTCCCATGGCGAATCCTTCTTTGCCCTGATGCAGAACCGCTTCGGAAGTAATGGACTGTATATCCTCGACGAACCCGAAGCGGCACTTTCCCCCAACCGCCAGATGGCAATGATTACCCTGTTGCATCAGCTGGCGAACAAGGGTTGCCAGTTCATTATTGCTACCCACTCACCGATTTTACTCTCTTACCCGAATGCTGTGATTTATGAAATCCGTGACAACGGGCTGGTTGAAGTGGAATATGAAGATACGGATACCTTTGCTGTTACCAGGCACTTTCTGAACAAGTATCAGACAATGTTGGAAATTTTACTCGAAGAGTAACCTGCATCTAATCATCCCCGCCGTCATCATCTGATTCAGAATCGTCTTCTTCCTGAGTAGGCTTTGATGATGTAACTTTTGCGACTGGCTTGAAAGAGTAACCCGGCTCATCATCAAATGAGTTCGTTGCTATGATAGCCATCGGTTTGCTACTAAACCTTCCTGATAAGCCATTTAACGAAAAGTGGGCATCAACATAGAGTACATCAGGGCAAAAACGTGATCATTTTTTGATCAGTTGTTGCCAAGGCTTTTAACCCCTGAAAGAGTAGAATACCTACTTTTTCATGATCAATACCGCTCTGCTATCTCGCTTTGAAACCTTCACTGACTCCCGAGACCCCAAAAAAGTGACCCACGTTTTGGCCGAGGTCATATTTATGGCAACCTGTGCCATTCTCTGCGGGGCAGACGACTGGAATAGTATGAGAATGTTCGCCCTGACACGGGAAGAGTGGTTCCGCAAGCATCTCTCCCTTCCCGGCGGCATTCCGTGTGCCATGACCTTCAATCGTCTTTTCAGATCGCTTGACCCAGAAGAGTTCCGGATGATTTTTGCTGCCTGGATGAGAGATGTCATGACAGGCCTCGAGCTGTCAGATAGTCGAGTGGTCGCGCTGGACGGTAAGACAGTAAAAGGCTCAGCCTGGAACAAGGGCAAAGATGCTATTCATATGGTTAATGCCTGGTGTACCGAAGTCGGCTTGTCTCTCGGGCAGTATAAGGTTGACTCTAAGTCGAATGAAATAACGGCGATTCCCGAACTGCTGAAATTGCTGGAACTCACAGGTAGCCTGGTCACTATCGACGCGATGGGGTGCCAGAAAAAGATAGCTGATGCCATCCTGAAGAAAGATGCAGATTACCTGCTGGCGGTAAAAGGCAACCAGAAAAAACTCTATGGTGAAGTGACTCGCCTGTTTGATCAGTATTGGCAAGATAACCCGGCAGATGCTCCTTCTGCCCGGTTTGCAGAAACAGATGAATACGCCCATGGTCGTGGAGAACATCGCCGCTGCTGGGCTGTACAGGACATAGAGCAGTTTCCGGTAGCCGCCAGCTGGAACGCGAAAACAATTGCCGTTGTACAGTTAGATTGTCGGAAAAAGAATAAAGGTGAAACCCTGCTACGCTATTTTATCTCCAGCCGACAGCTCTCAGCTGAAGAGATTCTGCAAGCCACTCGTATGCATTGGCGAGTGGAAAATCAGCTTCATTGGGTGATGGATGTTGCATTTGATGAAGATCGCTGCCGAGCCCGAAAGGATAATACAGCTGAGAATCTGGCCATTACTCGTCAGGTGACTCACAACCTCCTGAAAATGGATACAACTGTAAAAGGCGGGATCAAGAACAAGCGTAAGAACTGCGGCTGGGATATAAACCACATGGAGAATGTATTGGGGTTGTTCAAAAAATGATCATGTTTTTGCCCTGTAGAGTACATCGAACCTTCCTTTCAGATCTTCAGCTCTCCATTCTCCATTTGCAAACTGAAGATCACCGATACCAGTTAAAGAATTGGGGCCTGATCCGGAAACCCTGAAGTTTATAAAATCTAGGCCGGAGTGTTCCATTGAGTGCCTTAACTTTACATACTTGGTGCCGATTGGGTCTTTCCACGCAATGGTTTCTATTACAGGAGTGAGACCTGTGCCGTAGAACAGCATATCTGATTTAATTGTATCAATGAGGTCTTCAGCGGTTAATTCACTGTTTTTTCCTGTCGTGAATAACCTGAATATGACTTGTTTCCCTGTCAGCCTGGGTAATTCAAGTTGGCTGGGTTTCATATCCCTGGAACCAAATAGTATTGTCTCAGTTGTTTGGGGTGATATTCCGTGAGGATCGGTTAATTCAAGAGCTTCAGCACTGCATGTGGCATCTGCGAACACAGGGCGAAAGTACGGGGTGTACTTTAGTGCAAATAAATGTGAACTGACGGATAATAGCTCCACAATTTATGTATTTTTATCGCTATATCTGCATTACGATAGTCGCAATTATGACTTTGTGTTCTAAAAACCGGTTAGTGTGGAACTATGGTCAGCGCGGTGCTTTCGCCCTGTCTGCGAACACCGGAACCAGCGCTTTGAGCGTTTCTGGCGAAGTATAAGACAGTAGATCTCTGATACTATCATCAAGCTGAGCTGTAGCTGCAGTACTTGCTGTGCTGAGGCGACTCTGAGTTGCGCATGAATCAATAAATTTCAGAGCATACTGCCGTATTGCTTCTTTACTGCCATCACTGCCGACAAGCTGGCTCTGTAAGCAGGCAAGAGAAGCGTTGTCGTATCCCATAACCTGAACATGGGATACCTCTGGGATTGCTTTGGCAAGCAGAGCACAACTTCCCCAGGTTTGATAGGCGCTGACCCAGTGAGTTTTGGCCTTTATACCTTCACTACCTAGCAAGCTAATGAGTCTTCGCAGTGACTTTGTAACCAGTATTTCAGGAAGGAGCATCTTTTTTTTAGGCTCTTCAGGCATATCTGTGGGTAAACAGAAACGAATTTTGAGGGTAGAAGCACCAGCGGCTGACTTCTGGTAATTTTTTTGTTTGCAGACAAAAAAGAACAAGAAGCGCGCTGATGCTGATAAAAACTATCCTCAATAAAGTTCATAAACTCAAGTCTTTTGTTTATCAGGATGTAAAACTCGGCTTCTACCAGGGCTCTGAAGTATTCAATGTGACTGTGGCTCCACGGAAGAACAGTCATGCTATCTGCTCAGGATGCAAAAAAGCTGCTCCGGGCTATGACCGCCTTGCTGAGCGTCGCTTCGAATTCGTTCCCCTCTGGGGCATCAGGGTTTTTCTGCTCTACAGAATGCGTCGGGTTGAATGCAAGACATGTGGCGTAAAGGTTGAACAGGTTCCATGGGCGGATGGCAAGAAAGAACTTACCAAAGTCTACATGCAGTTTTTGGCAAACTGGGCCCGAAAGCTCTCGTGGAAAGAGGTGGCCTGCATTTTCAATACCTCATGGGAGAAGGTCTTTCATGCTGTTGAGTATGTGGTTGAATGGGGCAAAGCACATCGCCCTCTCGACAATATCAAGGCCATTGGTGTGGATGAGGTGGCGTATCAAACAGGCCATAAATACCTGACTGTGGTTTACCAGATCGACCGTGACAACACACGACTGTTGTGGGTTGGACAGGAGCGAACCGAAGCCACCATTCGCAGTTTCTTCTCATTCTTTGGTGCACAGAGAAGCCAGCAGTTGAAGTATGTCTGCTCTGACATGTGGCAGCCCTACGTGAAAGCGATTGCGGAGTATGCCAGCCAGGCGCTGCATATTCTGGATCGTTTCCATATTGTTGCCATGCTGAACAAGGCCATTGATGAAGTCAGAGCCTCAGAGCACAAACAGCTTCAGGCAGCCGGATATGAACCTGTTCTGAAAAAAACTCGCTGGTGCCTACTCAAGAGAAAAGAGAACCTGACCGAGAAAGAAGAGATCAAGCTAAACACAGTGCTCCAGTACAACCTGAAAAGTGTCAGGGGTTACCTGCTCAGAGAAGAGTTCCAGGTTTTCTGGGACTAGTGTGCCGTAGCACATACAAGGGAAGTAAAAGGATTACTTTCTGAAGATGTGGAAGCTATGGAAGAGATGGCGGTAGACCCGCCGAAATCGGCTGTCGAAAGCAGGTTTCAAACCACCTCAAGCTGCTGTCGTTAAGAGCGGTGGTAGTGAGCGTTGAGGAAAAGGCGAAAGTAAATTCGTCAGGTATGGTACAGAGAGATGAGTAAACCCGAATCTTTGTTGAAGCGTCGTAAGGAACTTTTTCGGCATCAAAACCTGAGGCTTAGTCCTCCTCAGGGATAAGTCTGCAAGTGAATTTCGAATGCTGTGCAGGCGGTGTCCGGCGTTGAGAAGGCATGACTCTGTACTGGGCTCTTTCATGGAACTGCGGGAACCTGTCGTGCAGGTGTTAAGGGAGACTCTCAAGTGGCGACCACCACAAGAGACTGAGTACCGATACTGCGCACAGGGGCGGAGTAGCTCGTAGTAGTGTTGAAGCTCCTGTAATAGGGGGGGAGCGAAGGGGCTGCGTTAGGTGGCTCGTTGTGGAATGCAACTGTCCCAAAGGATCTTGTCTGGATGCCTATAAAGGGACGTAGTCAGCAACCGGAGGGACAGGATGACATTGCTCAACGGGCAGGGCGGTTGTCACATGGAGGCAAATCTGTTTGTCACTGGCTGGAAAAAGTACAGGTCAGAAAATGTCTCAGAATTGTGATAGGCGTTTACCTGATGGGAGCGGTATGAATCGAGAGGTTCACGTACCGTTCTAAGAGGGGCTGGCGGGGAAGTTCCGCCGGTCTACTCACCCATTTCACCACACTGGGCAGGAAAGTATCTGGATCGGTGGTGCACAAGAGTCATGCGATCAAAGATAGAGCCAATGAAGAAAGTGGCTAAAACTGTTCGGCGACATAAGCCGCTTATCCTGAACTGGTTCAGGGCAAAAAAGGCATTTTCCAGCGGAATTGTTGAGGGGCTGAATACCAAGATAAAACTCACTACGAGAAAATCGTATGGATTCAGAACCTATAAATGTGCAGAAATTGCTTTATATCATGCGCTTGGCAAGCTGCCTGAACCAGAAACTACCCACAGATTTTGCTGACGAGGCTTTTTTTATGTGTTTGATAGGCAATCCATGAACACTGCATTATCCCCTGAGGCCGTCTTAAATCCAGCTTCTGCCCTCCTGACAAGGTATATTTGTAACTGCTCAAAATCCGTAGGCGGCATCACCCATGAGCCGGGCAGATTTATCCCGCACCACGTCTGACAGTCTGGGAATCATCTGGGTTCCGCAGATTCTATCTTTTAGATAGTTGGAGAAGGATATGCCGTGCAGCCTGCATGTTTTTTTCAGGCTTGCAAATGTATCCCGGCAACGCTGACCGAGATGACTTCGAGTGCCACCACTGATCTTTCGTCGTTTCACGTACTCCCTGATTTGCCGCTCACTCAGGTTATTATGAAGTGGCAGCCATGGATACTTTAGTATCAGCAATAACTCCTCCCGTGTCCGGTGAAGCTTACCCAGGACAGCACGAAGGTCAGGATAGTCAGACTGTGTCGCCACCCAGTGATTAAAATCCTGTTCAATCTGCGCCTTCCGTATGGCTGTCGGCGCTTGGCAATAGGTCTCAATATCGTCGTATATATGCCAGAACTGCTTTTCCATCCAGTCACGGGCAGCCCGTTCCTGCTTATTGGCAAGGATCAGCTTTGCCAGTGGGCGGCTGGCATGGAACCAGCACAGGGAATGTTCAAACGCCGTGTCAAACTGCCGGGCACCGTCACTGTGGATGACCATGGCTTCAGGGCAGCCGTTGTTTAACAGGCCTGCCTTGAGAGCAGCCTCTGTCGCTTTACGACGCTGCTCTTTGGCAAAGAGTTTATGGTCATCCAGAAAGGCTTTCCAGGCAGCTTCGTTCAGAAAGTGGATTTCCCCATAAGCAGACAAGGTATCAATCCACCTGTCAGCCATTTCTACCTGCTTCATATAACTGAGTGCAGCCGGGTTCAGGATATGAGAGCGACGCTTTCCCTGAAGCAGGGTCAGGAAATTAATGCGGCTTTTGCTGTCGGTTGAAGAAAATACGGTAAAAGTGTCGTTACCGATTACCGTGCAATAGCCGTTTTTTCCATTATGTCGAGCACCTGTGTCGTCTACAAGCAGCATACGGGAACAGGCAATACCTGTTTCGAGAATATCTTCCCGCTCCTGATGAAACAGCTCATGCCCCTGCGTCAGTAAGGCATTGAGTTTGCCCTCAGAGATTGGGCATCCATGGCTGTGCAACCAGTCAAGCAACAACGGTTGGGTAACACTACAGGAATGATAAAGATCCAGCACCATGGATCTGGGGTTATCACCGAAGCGACCTTTTATATGGATAGGCAACGGTGCAATGACAGTCTGACCTTCAGGGGTAAGCCATACTTCGCGACGGTAGCGTGTTGTCGTGAACTCCAGATTCACATCAACATGGGTAAAATCCTGATAGCCTTTGCGCTTCCAGTTATCCTGTACACCCGCTGCCGGGCAAATTTCCTCACGAACAGAAGAAGGAGAAGGCTTGGCTGTGCGACCCGGTTCCGGTGATCGGGAACGTTTGCTCCTGGGTGGCGTTTCAGCTGGCGACGTTGACTGACTGTCCTTATTTTCAACGTCTTCCGACGTTTTTTTGTTCGGGCGAATTTTTGGTTGCCCCTTGAGTTTTTTAAGGTGCCGGATTTCCTCGCGCAGGGCGGTATTTTCGGCTGTCAGCTTATTGATTTTGTCGAGTAGCGTGCTGACAAGAGCCTTGAGTTCGCTGACTTCTGTTTCAAGGTCTGAAATTGTAGGCGAGTTCATAGACTTGATTATGCCCGATTCCGAAGGACAAAGTTTTGATGTCAGCGTGTTGACTCGCCTACGAATTTTGAGCAGTTACGCGTTAGGCTCACTCTACAGATACGTATATGGCGAGATTTATATACTTTTTATCTAGTGGTACTTTTGAACATTTGAGTAGTAGTAAAATGGAAATTATCATAGTTTTAAGTCTGATATTACTTGCTTCTGTTGGGTTTTTGATCTTCAGAATATCTACACTTAGGAATGTGGCTGAGTTCCCTGAAGTAGTTGAATGTGGAGCACTATGAAGCCTTGAAAGCCACGCTACCAGAGGACGAGGTGATACTATTCATGGATGCGGTACACCCGACACAAGCGACCAAAATCACTTCCGGGTGGATTCGAAAAGGGATTGATAAAATCATTAATACGACAGGTAGCCGTACTCGGCTGAACATTATCGGTGCGATTGATCTGGACAATATTGAAGCTGCTGTTTTCGGTCAATTTGATACGGTTAACAGTGAAGCGGTTACCGAGTTTTTCAAGAAAGTTCGGGATAACTATTCATCCATGAACGTTATTCACATGGTGCTTGATGGTGCCGGTTACCATCGTTCACAGGAGGTAGTGAAAGAGGCGGAAGAGCTGGGAATAAAGCTTCATTACCTCCCCCCTTACAGTCCAAACCTGAACCCCATTGAGCGATTATGGAAGGTGATGAATGAGTATGCCCGGAATAATGAATACTTCGCTCAGGCAAAAGAATTCCGGGAAAAGATTAATCATTTTCTGGACGTGACATTGCCCGAAATCGGTTCTTCCTTGGGCAGCAGGATTAACGATAATTTCCAGCGGTTAAATCCGGCATCTTGAATTCACTCAGGTATACACTTAGGAATGTGGCTGAGTTCCCTGAAGTAGTTGAATGAACTACACTTCCCATGCCTTCTACCTTTTAGGGGTTCTTTATGCAATCAGAACTCTTTCGGGACTTTATTAATTCCATACCGTCATTAAGCGATGAGCAGTGGAAAATTCTTGACAGGACACTGCTCAATGCCCGAATACCGGATGAGGATATAGTAGAAAAACCTGAATCTGATGTTATAGAAAGAGAATCATCTGTAAATAATCCACCTGCCACACCTGATCTTGAAGCAAGCATATTATCTCGCTTTGCTGAACATCCGGAATGTCCCGTGTGTAAAGACCATAATATTCATCGCTGGGGCTTTCAAAGCGGGCGGCAGCGCTACCGCTGCAAGTCATGCAAAGTGACTTTCAATGCATTCAGCAAGACCCCTTTGGCAAGGCTTAGATATCCGGAAAAATGGAATAACTACCTCACGGGTATGACTTACTCCATGACACTGCGCTCGGCAGCCAGTGAGTATGATATTAACCTGAAAACGGCCTTCCGATGGCGCCACTGCTTTCTTGAGGTCATAAATAATGATCAGGCAGAAGAGCTTTGTGGCATCACAGAGCTTGATGAAACTTTTTTTCGTGAATCATTTAAAGGGCAGAGGAAAGACCTGCCAAGGCCTTCTCGAAAACGCGGAGATGATCCGAACAAAGCTCGGAAAGTCCCGGTAATGGTAGCCAGAGACCGTGAACGGCACACTGTTGATGGTATTTTGGAAAACGAAAGTGCTAATGAGTTGTGCCGCCATTTAAACGGTCGTATATCGATTGAAGCAACGGTCTGTGCGGATGCACACCTTGCACATGAAAAGCTTGCAGAGAAGCTTGGATTTGAGTTTAAGGAACTGGTTACCTCGGCAGGCCAGCATGTTCTGGAAGGTGTCTATCATATTCAACACGTTAATGCTTACCATAGCCATTTAAAGCGCTGGATTGGTGGTGTGTTTCGGGGAGTGGCTACCCGCTATCTCCCGCATTACCTGGCTTGGAAGCGAGATCTGTCAGAAGCCGTTCAGCTAAGCACTGACCGATTCGTCAGAAAAATCATGGAACATTGGTGCTTTCAACTATCTCCGGGAACTTAGCCTAGGAATGTTATAAATGAAAGTAAATCGAACAATAAGCGTTCAATAGAATCGATTGCTAAAAATTGTAAAGAGATGAAAGAGAGTATTACAGCTTACGAAAAACTCATTAAAAGCCTAGATAACAAGAGCAGCCAGCAAGAACAAAGATTTTCTTTGCTTCAGCAACAGAACGAAAAACTAAAAGAACAATTACATTCAAAAGAAATAGAACTTGAAAAGTTAAAACTATTAAGCAATGAATTTAAAGTAATCAAAAATCAAGATTACAGGCAAGAGTATTTTAAAAATACCGACCAAAACTTTAAAATTAAAGAGCTTCACCATGAATCGCAGAACTTCCGTGATAATGAAGAAGAAAGTCTAAGCATTGATGACTTAGAAGAAATTGGCAGAATGCAAGCAGAAGGCTTAGAAGATTGGAGTGATTCCTATGACGATATGGATGGTTCAGATTGGGCTAACCATACGGGCGGTTCTGATCCTGAAGATTACTCAAATCGCTTTTGAGGCATCGAGTATAACCAACGCAAGCCTAACAAGCCCATCCATGCGACCGCCTTCGGCGGCGCATGATGGGGGCGTGTGTGCCGAGCATGGCACTTAACTAGAGAGGTGAAAGTCCTCTTACCAGGTATTCGCAGAGCCGAAGGTTAGCGAAAGGGCAAGGGCGTTGTCGTGAGGCAGGGTCTGAAGGAAGCCCAACGCAAAACTGCGGGGCGACGAACAGAAACCCGATATGAGGTGTGATGTACTCGGGGCCAGTGGGCACGTGACCATTAAGCCCTCCATCTGCAATGGGGTACATTTTATAAATCGGGCGTCTACGCGGGGAAAGTTAAGTGTCTTACCTCGGGAGGTCTGCATTGTGTTGATGGATTAACTGACACCGGAGCAATCGGGTGTGACCGCAGTGCAGAAGTCAGCAGACGGCATAGTAGGTGGCCTCTCGCCACTGAAGGCCAGAACAAATACCGGAGAGTAATCATCGGGGAAGTGGTTTCGGATGGCATCTGATAAACAACTGACGTTGTCTCTGGAAATTCCAGAGGATGAACCGAAATCGGGAGACCCGATTGAACCAAAATCTACCTTTTGTTCATCTTTGATGGTGCGGGTACTCGACAGGAGTAATCTGGTACGTGCGCTGAAACAGGTTCAACGCAATAAAGGGGCTCCGGGTATTGACGGCATGGCCGTTGACGACCCTCCAGCTTTCCTTAAACAGCACTGGCCGACAATTCGCCAGCAATTAATAGAAGGAACTTACCGCCCCAAACCAGTCCTGCGAGTGGAAATCCCTAAACCGGATGGACGCAAACGTAAGCTGGGAATCCCGACCGTACTGGATCGCCTGATTCAACAGGCGATAGCCCAGATAATGCAGGAAGAATGGGATGCGGACTTCCATGGCAACAGTTATGGCTTCCGTCCTCACCGGAATGCCCATCAGGCTATCAGTCATGTTCAGTCTACGATACGGGAAGGATACAACTGGGTAGTAGATTGTGATCTTGAAGCGTTCTTCGACAACGTTAATCACGATCTATTGATGGCGCAGCTGAGAGCTCGTCATGAAGACAGGATGATTCTTCAGCTGATCAATCGTTACCTGAAAGCCGGTGTTTGCATCAATGGAATAAAGCAAGCCAGTTTGAATGGGGTGCCACAGGGTGGTCCACTGTCGCCTGTCCTTTCAAACATAGTGCTGAACAATCTGGACTGGGAACTGGAAAAGCGAAAGCTCCGATTTGCCCGCTATGCTGATGACTTTCAGGTATACGTCAAAAGCGAAAGAGCGGGAAACCGTGTAATGAATAGCCTGCAACGCTTTATTGGAGAATCGCTGAGACTCACAGTGAATACCCAGAAGAGCGCGGTAGGTCGACCTTGGGAGCGCAGCTTCCTTGGCTTTACGTTCAGTCGACGGGCACTGAAAATAAAAGTCAGTGATAAAGCACTGGTGAAACTGAAAGCAACGGTCAAACAACTGAGCCGTCGAACGAGAGGCCATTCAATCACCCAGATCATTGCAGAGCTAAGAAAATCGTGAGCGCACGACGAAAGCCATCTACCAATAACAGCACAACTCTGATTATTGTTTGCAACATGCCTCAAACGACACTGATACCACATCTATAATTTCAAACACTACACCACTCTTCATACAGACAAATTATTCATTGTTATCTCATATAGCTGATGAACAGATTAATAAAAGCTGTCATTGCCTTTTTGATTACTTTTTGTATTTCAGCAGGAGAAAGAGAAGAGGCAGCCTGGGATTTCTTAAAAAAGAAAAACTATCCCCAAGCATTGAGTTTATTTTCCAGTTTATCCCGACAAGCTCCTGAGAACATTTATTTAAAAATAGGAATCGCCAGAACTAAACAGGGAATGGGTAAGCTAACCGAAGCCGAGGGGCTGTTCCGGCAGCTGCGCCAACAGGAGAACCAACGCAAGCACCAGCCGCCGACTGACTTTTGCGGCCATCTCCAGATTGAGCTGGGGTTGGCAACCTGTCTGGATTTAACCGGCGATGTTGAGAAGCTAACCGAAGCCGAGGGGCTGTTCCGGCAGCTGCGCCAACAGGAGAACCAACGCAAGCACCAGCCGCCGACTGACTTTTGCGGCCATCTCCAGATTGAGCTGGGGTTGGCTCGGTGTTTACAGGAAGCAGGTAAGCTAACCGAAGCCGAGGGGCTGTTCCGGCAGCTGCGCCAACAGGAGAACCAACGCAAGCACCAGCCGCCGACTGACTTTTGCGGCCATCTCCAGATTGAGCTGGGGTTGCTGGCGTGTCTGGACCACCAAACAGATAACGTCTCGAAAGCGGATCAACTCGCCACAATCCTGTTGGAGGCTTTTGCCACAAGTCACAACTGGCAGCTATTCCATGTGATCGCAGTAACCCGGTTTACCCTGGCATGCAGGGAAATCATTACAGGGTCGGTACCGGATACGAATAAGAATTTACAGGCAGCAATGGCGCTGGTAAAACGTTCACGCTAGGAAAAAGAAACCCCGCAATCACTGAGCTTGCAGGGACATATTCTGCGTATGATGGGTGATGGGCAGCAAGCTACAATATTCTGGGCGCGTGCCAATATACTTCAGACTTCACGGCAGCAGGCACGAAAACAGGAAGCATGGCGTGAACTCGAACACAAGGCACTGGATAGGCTACAGCACCTTGATATTCAGTCGAAGGATACCGGGCAGCCACTCTCACAACCACCATGCCCTCAGCATCCAGTCCGTCCCGGTTTGAATCCGCAGGCTCCGCCGTTTGTGCCGGGCAAGATATGGTCACAATGAGCACGGGCAGGCCGATGCTGCTTTTTCACTATCTTCTTCAATATCCGGTGTTCACCACCGCTTTCAAGTCATCCGGGGTGAGGTTTATGGGCAGCAGATGCTCTACCCTGGCTCCCTTTTCGAGCTGGGGGAGCTGAGTCAGCACGTAGCGGAACCAGGCATAGGGTTCAAGCCCGTTGGCTTTTGCCGTTTCAACCAGACTGTACAGCACCGCACTCGCGTTGGCGCCTTTCACTGAGTCAGCAAATGTCCAGTTCTTTCGCCCTATGACAAAGGGTTTGATTGAACGCTCTGCCGCATTGTTATCAATCTCTACCAAACCGCTATCGAGGTAGCGCGACAGGTACGGCCACTGGTTCAGGGCATAGGTGATGGCTTTGCCCAGTTTACTTTCGGGCAGGATGCGTGGTTTCTGTTTTTCCAACCATTGTCGGAATTTGTCCATGATGGGGCGGCTTTCACACTGGCGCACCCGGTATCGCTCTTCTGTCGTTTTATCCTTTATCCGGCGCTCGATGGCGTAGAGTTGCCGGATCATGTTCAACGCCTGAGCCGGGCGGCTGATTTTTTGGCTGTTGTCACCTTTCTTTTTCGGAATGACGTCCAGAGCTTCTTTGAATTTTCGGCGGGCATGCGCCATACAACCTATCAACTCTATTTCCGGTCGCTTGCTGCTCAGGGTTTTATAGGCCGAATGCCCGTCACACTGCAAGAAGCCTTTGAACCCTTCCAGAAATGCCAACGGGCATGCATGGTCGCGCCCCGTCTGGTAATCGTACAGCACAACGGGAGAACCGAGCTGCTCACCGGTTCGGTACAGCCACATGTAAGACTTGCTCTGCGGGCGCCGGTCTTGCTCTTTGAGCACCTGCAAAGTTGTTTCGTCTGCCTGCACATAAGGCTGCCTGACCAGGTGTTGGCACAGGGCTTCATAAAGCGGCATCAGCACATCCGCTACCCGGATCATCCATTGAGCCAGTGTCGCACGGGTGATTTCGGCACCCATGCGCTTGAGAATGAACTCCTGACGGTACAGTGGTAGTGCATCGCCGTATTTGCTAGTAATGATCCAGGCCAGCAGTCCGGGTGTTGAAATGCTTTTGGGAATCGGCATTTTGGGTGCCGGGGCGGTCTTCACGCCGGACTCACAGGCACAGGCGTATTTCAGGCGACGAAACTCCAGTACCTTCACCTGTGCGGGCACGATATCCAGTTTGGTGCTGGTCTCATGACCAAACGCCCTGAGTTCACCACCGCAGCCATCGCACTGCTTTTCTTCGTCAGTAATGTCGATTTCTATGATTTCACGGGGCAGGTCTTCCGACAGTGGTTTTCTGACCGGTTTCCTGCGTTCATGGGCGGGCACCTGTTCAACGTCAGGTTCGCTGGGTTCCTCATCAGCTAGTACCTCGGTTTCATTGAACAGCTGACCCTGCCCCTCAAAGCGTTCGCTGGAAGCCCCGAATTGCTGATGCTTTTGAAGGCGGAACTGTTCTTCGTACCACGCCAGTTTTGCTTCAAGCTGAGTCACTTTCAGCTGAAGGCCTTCGAAGGTTTGGGCGGGTACGGTGATAGTCTTCATGGTGGTGATTATCCGACAATACCTGTCGTCTTTTCATTGCGTCAGGTTATTGCAATGCGTATCAAACCACGGACTGATGATGCATAGGCCGGTGTGCACCTTTCGGGTTGACCGGTAAACCATCAAGCAGCCAGTTCAGCTGCCTTCGGGTGATATTGACGGCTTGCTCCGGTGAGTCTGTTGTCGGCCATTTAAAGCGCCCCTTCTCAAGACGCCGGTAGTACAACCAAAAGCCATTGGTTTGCCAGTGCAGGATTTTCAGTTTGTTACGCCCCCGGTTGCAGAACACAAACAGGCTTTCTGAAAACGGATCAAGTGCCAGCACTTCATTAACGATCAGGGCAAGACCATTAATGGACTTACGCATATCGGTTATACCCGGTGCCAGATAAACCTTGAGAGACGCCGTATCACCGATCATGCAGCCTCCAGTAGTTGCAAAACTGCCTGCAAAGCCTGCGAATCAAACCCCGGAGCCAGTTCAATACGAAACCCGCCCGGACTGGTCAGGGTAATGCCTGGCACCGTTTGAGCCGGAGATCCGACCGGCTCTTCAGGAACCACACTCACAGGCAGTAAAGGAACAGAGGGTTCCTGCTGACTCTGCTGATGTTCCTGAACGAAACGACGGCGATAATAACTGAAGGATTTGATAGACAACCCGTGCTGGCGGGCATATTCGGATTGAGAAAGCTGGCTTTGTTGCCAGGCCTCAATATGCTGGAACCAGAACTGACGTTTAGTTGACATGTTGCCTCCTGGAATAGTGGAGGCTTCAGTATCAGGCGTTGAAATTATGTTTTGTAGATGCTGTTTGGCATGCGCTTACAGAAAATCCCTGCTTGGTTGGAAAGCATATTTCGACATTGCCGAAATATTGAGTCCTCTGCGAGATTTGGACAAATGGATTCGACGACGATTGCGATGTTATCTATTGAAGCAATGGGGAAGTAAGGGTTATCGGATGCTCAGAAGGTTAGGAGTCGATAGATTTCTGGCTTGGAACACAGCAAAATCCGCACATGGATTTTGGCGTTTGAGTGGTAGTCCTGCTCTGACCAAAGCATTGCCGAACAGATATTTCAAGAACCTCGGGCTGCCGGAACTGGCGGCAAGATGAATACAAGTAATTTGAACCGCGATGCTACGTGACCCGTACGGCTCGTGGTGTGGGAGGAGCGGAGCCGTGAGGCTTCGCCCTATCCCGATTAGGTTGCTCGTAGATATTGCCAAAATGGTGATTGACCACTAGTATTCAGGGAAACTTAGAGGAGCCCTGATAATGAAAAAGTGTTGTATATTTATATTTTTTTCTAAAAGTTCATGCTGCATCAATAGATGACTGTATCAGAGTCATGAATGAATATAATTACAACGCCGCTTGTAAACTTTTAGAAAAGCAACAAGCAGGATTAACATTTGATACGCGTGATATTTACATTTTCACATTCGATGGAATTCAAATAACCGTCAGACCAATTCCACTACAAGAAAAATATACTAATAAAGTATTAATGCATTCTTCAGAAGTAACGGTTGAAACCTTTTCTTATGGTAGTAGTATTGTTTCACAGAAGTTTTATCATCGAGGTATAGGAATATATTCTAATGGGTATCAATCTGACTCACTAATTCTAGAATGCCTTGCAATAACTGGAAATAATCGTTCTAAGAAAGAAGCATCCTAACAAAAACTACAACTACTACCAATGCATTTACAACCTTTTCTATAAGGATATGCTTTAAAGTTCCATGCCAAATAAACAATCCGCAACCTAACAAATGCTTCCAGTTCGTTCTGGGGCTTCGCCCCTCCACCCGACGCGCCTTCAGGGCAAAAACATGATCATTTTGTGATCAGTTATTGCCAAGGCTTTTAACCCCTGAAAGAGTAGAATACCTACTTTTTCATGATCAATACCGCTCTGCTATCTCGCTTTGAAACCTTCACTGACTCCCGAGACCCCAAAAAAGTGACCCACGTTTTGGCCGAGGTCATATTTATGGCAACCTGTGCCATTCTCTGCGGGGCAGACAGGGCGAAACCTTGGAAGGTTCCATCGTGCTAAAAAATAGCCTCGTCAGCAAAATCTATGGGTAGTTTCTGGTTCAGGCAGCTTGCCAAGCGCATGATATAAAGCAATTTCTGCACATTTATAGGTTCTGAATCCATACGATTTTCTCGTAGTGAGTTTTATCCTGGTATTCAGCCCTTCAACAATTCCGCTGGAAAATGCCTTTTTGCCCTGAACCAGTTCAGGATAAGCGGCTTATGTCGCCGAACAGTTTTAGCCACTTTCTTCATTGGCTCTATCTTTGATCGCATGACTCTTGTACACCACCGATCCAGATACTTTCCTGCCCAGTGTGGTGAGATGTAGTCCCAGAAAACCTGGAACTCTTCTCTGAGCAGGTAACCCCTGACACTTTTCAGGTTGTACCGGAGCACTGTGTTTAGCTTGATCTCTTCTTTCTCGGTCAGGTTCTCTTTTCTCTTGAGTAGGCACCAGCGAGTTTTTTTCAGAACAGGTTCATATCCGGCTGCCTGAAGCTGTTTGTGTTCTGAGGCTCTGACTTCATCAATGGCCTTGTTCAACATGGCAACAATATGAAAACGATCCAGAATATGCAGCGCCTGGCTGGCATACTCCGCAATCGCTTTCACGTAGGGCTGCCACATGTCAGAGCAGACATATTCCAACTGCTGGCTTCTCTGTGCACCAAAGAATGAGAAGAAACGGCGAATGGTGGCTTCGGTTCGCTCCTGTCCAACCCACAACAGCCGTGTGTAATCACGGTCGATCTGGTAAACCACAGTCAGGTATTTATGACCTGTTTGATACGCCACCTCATCTACACCAATGGCCTTGATATTGTCGAGAGGGCGATGTGCTTTGCCCCATTCAACCACATACTCAACAGCATGAAAGACCTTCTCCCATGAGGTATTGAAAATGCAGGCAACCTCTTTCCACGAGAGCTTTCGGGCCCAGCTTGCCAAAAACTGCATGTAGACTTTGGTAAGTTCTTTCTTGCCATCCGCCCATGGAACCTGTTCAACCTTTACACCACATGTCTTGCATTCAACCCGACGCATTCTGTAGAGCAGAAAAACCCTGATGCCCCAGAGGGGAACGAATTCGAAGCGACGCTCAGTAAGGCGGTCATAGCCCGGAGCAGCTTTTTTGCATCCTGAGAAGCCGTCTGAAAAGTCCTCCTTCAAGCCAAACGCCGCAGCATCAGGTGAATCATGGACAGTTGAATCATAGCCTCAGCGGTTTCAGGCAACACCTCGTAATCTTTGCTGAGTCTTCGGTTATGATTTAGCCAGGAAAATGTCCGTTCGACTACTCAGCGTCGTGGTAACAGCTGGAAGCCTTTTTGTTTATCACTGCGTAGAACAACTTGCAATATGAATTGGAATTTCGAACTGACCCAGTCCACTAACTTGCCCCGATAGCCGCCATCAACCCAGATCAGGCGTAACTTTTTACAACGACCATTCAAGCGTGTTAATAGCAGTTTGGCTCCATCCCGATCCTGAATCTCAGCGGAAGTGACAACGATTGCTAGCAGTAACCCCATGGTGTCAACGAGGATATGACGCTTGCGCCCCTTGATCTTTTTGCCTGCATCGTAGCCGCGATCAGACCCACCGATCGCCGTGGTTTTAACGCTCTGGCTATCGAGACTAGCTGCCGTTGCATGCTTATGACGCCCTGCTTTCTGACGCACTTTGGCATGAAGCGTGTCATGAATCCTTTGCCAAGTTTGGTCTCGTCGCCAAACCCTGAAGTAGTGATACACTGTTTTATGGCTGAGTTCCCTGAAGTAGTTGAATGAACTACACTTCCCATGCCTTCTACCTTTTAGGGGTTCTTTATGCAATCAGAACTCTTTCGGGACTTTATTAATTCCATACCGTCATTAAGCGATGAGCAGTGGAAAATTCTTGACAGGACACTGCTCAATGCCCGAATACCGGATGAGGATATAGTAGAAAAACCTGAATCTGATGTTATAGAAAGAGAATCATCTGTAAATAATCCACCTGCCACACCTGATCTTGAAGCAAGCATATTATCTCGCTTTGCTGAACATCCGGAATGTCCCGTGTGTAAAGACCATAATATTCATCGCTGGGGCTTTCAAAGCGGGCGGCAGCGCTACCGCTGCAAGTCATGCAAAGTGACTTTCAATGCATTCAGCAAGACCCCTTTGGCAAGGCTTAGATATCCGGAAAAATGGAATAACTACCTCACGGGTATGACTTACTCCATGACACTGCGCTCGGCAGCCAGTGAGTATGATATTAACCTGAAAACGGCCTTCCGATGGCGCCACTGCTTTCTTGAGGTCATAAATAATGATATGGCAAGAGTTTTCCGGACACTTTTTTACGCTGCCTCGGCAAGCTGTTGTTCATACTTGAACGGTGCAAGGTAGCCGTTAGTTGAGTGCTTTCTCTGGCGGTTGTAATACACTTCAATGTACTCAAATATGGCCTGCTGAGCCTCTTCTCTAGTCTGGAAGTCTTCATGATGAATCAGCTCAGTTTTCAGTGTGTGGAAGAAGCTTTCAGCCACCGCATTATCCCAGCAATTACCTTTGCGGCTCATGCTACAGACAAACTCATTTTCGCCCAACAACTTCTGGTAGCACTCTGAGACATACTGGCTGCCCCGATCGCTATGCACCAGCAAGCCAGCTTTTGGTCTGCGCTTCCACATAGCCATCTGCAGAGAATCTGTCACCAGCGTCGCTGTCATCCTGCTACTCATGGACCAGCCCACAACAGCCCGTGAGCACAGGTCAATGAAGACGGAGAGGTAGAGCCAACCTTCCCGGGTTGGGATATACGTAATATCGCCGGTGTAGGCCTGGTCAGGCTGCTCCCGGTGGAAGTCACGCTTCAGTATGTTGTCAGCCACCGGCTTGTTGTGGCTTGAGTTAGTTGTCGCCTTGAATTTACGTTTGGTCTTACAAACCAGGTCTTCCTCTCTCATCAGACGAGCCACGCGCTTACGGCTGACGGTTTTACCCAGATCAGCAAGGTCATTTTTAATACGGCGTGCCCCATAGCGCTGACGGTGTTTTTCGTGAATCTCCCGAATGTCTGCCTTCAATGCCTGATCCTCCTGAGAACGCTTGGATACCGGGCGAGAGAGCCACTCATAGTAGCCACTACGGGATACCGACATGACCCGGCACATCGCTGAGAGGCTGAATTGCTCCCGGTTATCACTGATGAACTGAAACTTCAGTGACACTCTTTGGCAAAGAAGGCGGCCGCCTTTTTTAATATGGCTCGCTCTTCTTTCAGTCTGGCGTTCTCTTTGCGCAAACGCTTGAGTTCGTCGTATATATGCTCATCGTTCTTCTGAGGCTTACTGGTAGCCTTAGGACGGTGATACTTAGCAATCCAGGTGTGCAGGGTGTTAGCGTTCACCTCAAGCTCTCTGGCTGTTTCTGTCACCGGTTTATCAGACTCTACAGCCAGTTTTACTGCAGATTCCTTGAACTCAGCTGTATATGTTTTCGTTTTCTTTTCTGACATTTGGACACACCTTAATGGGCTGCAATATTACCCGTGTTTGTGTGTCCGGAGAACTATAACCACTTCATAATGATCAGGCAGAAGAGCTTTGTGGCATCACAGAGCTTGATGAAACTTTTTTTCGTGAATCATTTAAAGGGCAGAGGAAAGACCTGCCAAGGCCTTCTCGAAAACGCGGAGATGATCCGAACAAAGCTCGGAAAGTCCCGGTAATGGTAGCCAGAGACCGTGAACGGCACACTGTTGATGGTATTTTGGAAAACGAAAGTGCTAATGAGTTGTGCCGCCATTTAAACGGTCGTATATCGATTGAAGCAACGGTCTGTGCGGATGCACACCTTGCACATGAAAAGCTTGCAGAGAAGCTTGGATTTGAGTTTAAGGAACTGGTTACCTCGGCAGGCCAGCATGTTCTGGAAGGTGTCTATCATATTCAACACGTTAATGCTTACCATAGCCATTTAAAGCGCTGGATTGGTGGTGTGTTTCGGGGAGTGGCTACCCGCTATCTCCCGCATTACCTGGCTTGGAAGCGAGATCTGTCAGAAGCCGTTCAGCTAAGCACTGACCGATTCGTCAGAAAAATCATGGAACATTGGTGCTTTCAACTATCTCCGGGAACTTAGCCCTGTTTTATAGTTCGGAAAATCAGTAGGAAGGGCAGCCCATTGACAGCCTGTTTTCAAAACATAAAAAATGCCATTGATAAGCTGCCGACGGCTGATTGTTACAGGTCGTCCTCCGGGTTTGGCAGGTGGGAGCAGAGGTTTTAACTTTTTCCACGCTCCCTGACTCAAATCTGAGGGATACCTTTTCTTCTTTTTTTGACGACGCTTACCCATTACACCCCTGAAAAATGCCTGTTTTTTCAGTATATATGGGCGGCTATGCTACTTTTCAGACGGCTTCTGAGCAGATAGCATGACTGTTCTTCCGTGGAGCCACAGTCACATTGAATACTTCAGAGCCCTGATAGAAGCCGAGTTTTACATCCTGATAAACAAAAGACTTGAGTTTATGAACTTTATTGAGGATAGTTTTAATCAGCATCAGTGCTGCCTTTTGTTGTTTTTTTGTCCATCAACAAAAAGCTATCAAAAGTCAGGCACTGGTGTTTCTATCCTCAAATCTTGTTCGCTTTTACCCACAGTTATCCCTGAAGAGCCAAGAAAGAAGCATCCTAACAAAAACTACAACTACTACCAATGCATTTACAACCTTTTCTATAAGGATATGCTTTAAAGTTCCATGCCAAATAAACAATCCGCAACCTAGCAAATGCTTCCAGTTCGTTCCGGGGCTTCGCCCCTCCACCCGACGCGCCTTCGGCACGCGGCTGAAGCAGGCGTGTGTGCCGAGCATGGCACTTAACTAGAGAGGTGAAAGTCCTCTTACCAGGTATTCGCAGAGCCGAAGGTTAGCGAAAGGGCAAGGGCGTTGTCGTGAGGCAGGGTCTGAAGGAAGCCCAACGCAAAACTGCGGGGCGACGAACAGAAACCCGATATGAGGTGTGATGTACTCGGGGTCAGTGGGCACGTGACCATTAAGCCCTCCATCTGCAACGGGGTACATTTTATAAATCGGGCGTCTACGCGGGGAAAGTTAAGTGTCTTACCTCGGGAGGTCTGCATTGTGTTGATGGATCAACTGACACCGGAGCAATCGGGTGTGACCGCGATGCAGAAGTCAGCAGACGGCATAGTAGATGGCCTCTCGCCACTGAAGGCCAGAACAAATACCGGAGAGTAATCATCGGGGAGGTGTTTTCGGATGGCATCTGTTAAACAACGGTCGTTGCCTCTGGAGACTCCAGAGGGTGAACCGGAAACGGGAGACCCGATTGAACCAAAATCCACCTTTTGTTCATCTTTGATGATGCGGGTACTGGACAGGAATAATCTGGTTCGCGCACTGAAACAGGTTCAACGCAATAAAGGAGCACCGGGCGTTGATGGCATGGCCGTTGACGACCTTCCAGCTTTCCTTAAACAGCACTGGCCGACAATTCGCCAGCAATTAATAGAAGGAACTTACCGCCCCAAACCAGTCCTGCGAGTGGAAATCCCTAAACCGGATGGACGCAAACGTAAGCTGGGAATCCCGACCGTACTGGATCGCCTGATTCAACAGGCGATAGCTCAGATAATGCAGGAAAAATGGGATGTGGACTTCCATGACAACAGTTATGGCTTCCGTCCTCACCGGAATGCCCATCAGGCTATCAGTCATGTTCAGTCTACGATACGGGAAGGATACAACTGGGTAGTAGATTGTGATCTTGAAGCGTTCTTCGACAACGTTAATCACGATCTATTGATGGCGCAGCTGAGAGCTCGTCATGAAGACAGGATGATTCTTCAGCTGATCAATCGTTACCTGAAAGCCGGTGTTTGCATCAATGGAATAAAGCAAGCCAGTTTGAATGGGGTGCCACAGGGTGGTCCACTGTCGCCTGTCCTTTCAAACATAGTGCTGAACAATCTGGACTGGGAACTGGAAAAGCGAAAGCTCCGATTTGCCCGCTATGCTGATGACTTTCAGGTATACGTCAAAAGCGAAAGAGCGGGAAACCGTGTAATGAATAGCCTGCAACGCTTTATTGGAGAATCGCTGAGACTCACAGTGAATACCCAGAAGAGCGCGGTAGGTCGACCTTGGGAGCGCAGCTTCCTTGGCTTTACGTTCAGTCGACGGGAACTGAAAATAAAAGTCAGTGATAAAGCACTGGTGAAACTGAAAGCAACTGTCAAACAACTGAGCCGTCGAACGAGAGGCCATTCAATCACCCAGATCATTGCAGAGCTAAGAAAATCCCTGCTTGGTTGGAAAGCATATTTCGACATTGCCGAAATATTGAGTCCTCTGCGAGATTTGGACAAATGGATTCGACGACGATTGCGATGTTATCTATTGAAGCAATGGGGAAGTAAGGGTTATCGGATGCTCAGAAGGTTAGGAGTCGATAGATTTCTGGCTTGGAACACAGCAAAATCCGCACATGGATTTTGGCGTTTGAGTGGTAGTCCTGCTCTGACCAAAGCATTGCCGAACAGATATTTCAAGAACCTCGGGCTGCCGGAACTGGCGGCAAGATGAATACAAGTAATTTGAACCGCGATGCTACGTGACCCGTACGGCTCGTGGTGTGGGAGGAGCGGAGCCGTGAGGCTTCGCCCTATCCCGATTATGCGCCATCTCATGTACCTCATTTACTTTATGCTTTTTGGCACTTTTGGTATATTTTCAGATTAATATCTTTTTCTGGTGAATTTTGATGTTTCGCTCAGGTCGTCAAGTTAAAAAAATATCTGATTCCATTTTCCATGAAGTTGAACCTGATAATGGTAGGGAAAGAGCTTTAGAGTGGAGAAGAAGTTTTAATTTCATAAGCATTCCTTTATCTGAAGTGCAGTTGTTTTCTGTTTTTAATGGTCACAATAGTAATTTTGATTTTGATGAAAACAAGGATGAAGAGAAACATCCAAGTCATCTCATTAAGCCTAATTTTCAAACTGAAATTGGTTTAAAATCCAAAATAAACCTCGAAGAATTTAAAGACTCATTGTATGTGCTGTCTAAAAAGGACGAAGAAGAACGGCAAACACTAGAATATGTACAAGGGGATACGTTTGTAACAATAAAATCAGGTGAGCCGACTGAAGAAAGTAATAGATTTCCAAAAGGCATATATCATGGAAGTTGCTTCAGACTTAACTTTGAACCAGGTGAAGATGATTTACATATCACACTAACTCTTCCTGAAGAGCAGATTAAAGAAATAAAGAGAGAGCTTGATAAAAATTCAAATCTAAATGTATCAGTTGGTATTGAGTTATTATCATTTACCTTTGAAGTTGATGATGCTTTGCAAGAGCCTTACCACAGCCGTGATATTTTCATTGATGATTATGCAAGCGCTTATATTTCAAAACTTATCATATCTACAGAAACAGAAAGTAAAGAAGTTGAATCAGAGTCAGATATAGATGAAATAGAAGACGATCTTGATGATGTTGTAGAGCAAGATAGCGAAAGTTCTCTCGTTCAAGAAAGACACTCTGAAATGATTGAAAATATAAGCAGTATTTATCGGGGAGTAAATAGTTTATCTACAGCTGTTTGGGTTTTCACATTGGCTGTAATTGCTTCAATTTTCATCAAATAAGGCGCATAACAAACGCATCCAGGTGACGCCGATGGCGCACCTGATGCGGGCGTTAGATTTACAATAGAGGTATCGCACAATGTTCAAGTGGCTATTTGGAAAAAAGAAATCCAAAAAAGTCTCTTCGTCTACACGCAAGAATGTGCGAATAGTAGTAGATGGAATGATGCAAATTGATAGTGAGGATATGTTTGGCCCTTACTCTAAATCACAAAACGGCAAATATTCTCTTTTACTTTGTGATTCCGACCCATCAAAGGGACGTGGCGGCTATAGAGATTCCGGAAATGGTAGATTTGCTCTCATATCAGGGGAAGAGGTAAGATTTATAGGAGAGTGTGAGCGTCCAGTTGAAGGGGCAGTTTCAAATAGTGGAGCGTTTGCAATAATAGACACTCATTTTGGTTCTGGTACAGAATCTACAATGCTTGCTTTCTCAAGCGAAGGAAAGCCGTTATATAAACATCGTTTTACTGCAAACTCATTTGGTATTGGCATTTCTGAAACAGGCAAATACGTTGTAGTTCAGTCAGCTAATAGCAAAACTGATGATTCAGGAAAACTACATTTAATCGATACTGAAAATCAACAAAAAGTATCTTCATTCGAACCAAAAACTGGTTGGTGTAAAGATTGGAGTGTGAATGAAGAGCTTCAAAGAATCATTGTTAGCAACAATAATAATCGCTCTTACGAGTATGATTTTTCAGGTGAGCTTCAAAATCCTGAAAAGTATGATGCAGAAAGTATAGAAGATGCCTCACCAGAACAACTTGTAATTATTGTCCAAGAAAAGCTAAAAAACGCACAAACATCAGAAGTTTCAAGTTTAATTGATTTAATAAACTCAGCATTAGAACGTGGTCTAAATAATTTTCACGATTACAGGCCATTAGCGTACAGGCTTCGAGGTGAAGCTAATGAGAAAATTGGGGAAACCAATAAAGCCATACAGGATTATCGATCAGCTTTAGAGATTGACCCAAAAATCGGAGTTAAGCGCAAGCTTCAAAAACTTGAGCGTTCTGTGCAAAAGTAAATCTAACAAGCCCATCCATGCGACCGCCGGGTGTGCTGCCTGATCAATGTACCGGGAAGAGGTTGTGTGCGACGGGAAAACCATAGCGATTCATTTTTGACCAGAATGCATCCCATTGCCCGGACGAACAAACTAATGCTCTCAACGTCAACAACATTGATGCACCTTGCTCTTTCCAGCGCATGCCAGAGCGGCACATACGTTGCTTTACCAAACTCTTGCAAGCCGCTTCCGTAACACCTGAACCAATGGGTAAGTTCCTCTTTCTGGCTTCAGGATAAATCATTTGGTGCCAGTGATTTTTAAAGTAGGTTCTCGCTTTCATCAACTTTTCCATAGAGGCGGTACGGTTGTTGCCCGGTGTTGCCCGTTCAAGCTCTCGCCGCAGGCTTTGTGCTGCGCCTTCATCGTGTTTCAGGTCGTGTAGCTTCTGCTTGAACCATGCATGCCTTTCCTGTGTGGCTTTCTTTCCCGGATAAAGTGCCTCAGCAGCGTCAGCAACATATTCAGACACGTGATAAAAGTCCAGCACGTGGATAGATGTAAAGGATTCTAAAAATGTCCAGTTATCCGCCGCTCCGTCAGCAACCCCCACATAAACCGCCTCAGGGAATCTATCCTTAACCTTCTGGATTTCTCCAGTAAAACGGTTAATGAAGGTTTGCTTGCCGTATTCCGGTGCCTCTGCACAGTAGATTGTATGAAGACGCTCGCCTTCATCATCATAGAGGCTGATAGTGCCGCACATAGCGATCCGATAGCCTTCGTAGTACAACAGATTTGCTCCATCAAGCCCTATGGCTACTGTTGTCACGGGCTTTGGTAACTCTGGAATATCGTATACCCACCTTTCTTCTTTGGCCTGTGCAATACTTGCCACCACATCGGCTAAATCACGAAGTGTTGAACGACTGCTATTACGACCATGATTTTGTCGCAGATCGTCTTCTACCTGAGGGGCTGCCATCTGGGCATACTTCCAGCTCACCATGCGAGCAAAAGCCGGAGTCGAATTGACAATAATCCGGGCATTCTGATCCAGAGGGCAAAAGGTTTCTCCCCCCTGACTGCTCTGGTAAATGTAACGCGGAACTTTGACGGCTCCCCATGACGTTTCGTAGACCTTGGGTTCTTTTTTATTCTTGCTGGTCATATGAATACCACCTACCTTTATGGGCGAACCGTCGGTGTCCATGTGTTCCAGTTGTTTTTCTACTCCAAGCGTTCCAGCTTGATTGAGGCTACCCTGAAGGCTGGTCTCGAAATCGAGCATTGAGTTGCCGTGCTGAATAGTGATGAGTATCTGCGTTTCTTGATTTTCAGATGATAGAATTTGAGCAGTCATACGGGGCAAAGGCCGTGCTTACGTCTATTATGATTTGATGAAAGTAGCTCACGGTAGTCGTTTTTCCTACATCAATTCCCGCTCACACCCCTTTCATGCAGCGATAGCACCATAGCTGCTGAACTCCTGATATGCGCCCATGACTTTTCTATCATTCATGGTCAATCCTAACTTTTCAAAAACTGATCTGGCTCGCTCATGAATGCTTCGTGCATCGCTTAGCTTTCTGGCAGGATAATCACCGTATTCAATCCTGCTCATCTTGTTGTTTCGGAATTTGTCGACATAACGCCAGCAAAAAGATTTCCGACCGGAAGGAAAAACGCGCACAGTCAAACCAGCACCATCAGAAAGAACAATTTCTTTCTTACCTGGCTTTTGATTTCTGATAGTGGTGTCTGATAAACGCTTCTTTGCCATGGTGACCTCCATGCCTGCTAGTGGCATTCACCTGATGCTTTTGCCATGAGGTTATTCTGGTGAGGGCGATTTTTTGCCCAAATTTTTGCCCATGGCCATTTTTGTGATGCTGGGTTCAGTTTCTTATTTACTCACAAAGTCGCTGAAATCCAGACTGTATAAGGAATAAGGATAGTTTCCTTTTTGAAAATTTGGGCAAAAAGCATGGGCAAATATATGGGCAAAAAAATGTGCGGTGCAATGGTTGCTTTGTTCTAAGTGAGACAAAAGTGAATTTGTTGTGGGTGTCGTCAGGCGAAGGATAAGAACGGGAGAGGGCGGTTTAACTTGCTGATTTATATGGTTTTTGAGGCTGTTTGAGATGATATGAGAAGAGGTGAGAGGTTTCTCCGGGACTACCGCTGTCAGTCTCGCCCTTGAACCGTTGGTTCAAGGTGGGCGCTGCCGAGGGGTATCGGGCTTTCCGCTACATCTTTTGCAAGAAGGCGGACATGCACTCCCTCCCCTGCTGGGAGTACCCAGAGTATGGATTATCGGCTCAGGGACATGTCATGACTGGCGAATAACCCAGAGAAACCTGAAACAAGTATATCGGCTTGATTCAGGCTGTCTGTAGTTTTTTATCACGATTGACTAAAAAGATTTTAAAGGTACTGGCGTACTTTTAAGCTTCAGCCTGCAGATTGTCCTGCAATGCCGCATCAAGCTTTTCTGTCAGGGTACGGATATGGCGCTGGGTGTCGAGCTGCAGAGCAGAGGACTGCTTGCTGTTGTGCAGCATTTCGTTGGCAATGTTCAGCGCGGCCATGACGGCAATGCGCTCAATGCCGATCACCTTCCCCCCGGCACGGATATCTCGCATTTTGGCATCCAGATAGCGGGCGGCTTCGAACAGAGCCTCTTCTTCTTCGTAGCGGCAGCTGATTCGATAATCCTTTTCGAGGATGCTGACCACGGTTGTTTTTACGCCTTCTGCGTTCATGTTTCCTGCTCCAGTGCCTTAAGACGGCTGATCATGGCTTCCACTTTTACCCGAGCCATTTCATTCTTTTCGATCAGCTGCGCCCGTTCGCTTTTCCATGCTTGTTCGCTGGATCGTAATAACCGGTTTTCCTGCCTTAACTGATCGCATAATTGAATCAGCTGGTCAATCCGGCGTGCCAGCCCTGTGATTTCATTTTCTCCCATTAATCTCTGACACTCATCGGATTTATCGGATTTTGAATGATGGTCTTCGCTCTCGCTACTATAGCTTTAATAAAAATACTTAACAATCTGCGCCCGCCCGGGAGTTGCCGGAGCGCAATTTTAGGCACGCATTTCTGCTGACAGGCTGACGTACCGCGGCAACCGGCGTAAAATGCTGTTTTATCGCGAGCGTGTGCTCCGGCGCATGTTCCCATCGCTTTTTGAGACTGGATTACCTGATGGCTTCCATTGATCATGATTCTGCACAACCGGCGGCAGAACAGGCATTAACGTTTGATGACTTATGCGACCTGTTTCTGGAACATGGTTGTCATACGCCACCTTCAGAATTGCATGGTATTGTCACCGGCTGGCTGTGCGGTGGTGGCCGCAGTGCCAAGCAGTGGCTGGGAATGGCCGTGGAACATCTTGATGTTGAAGAAGCTCTGCCGCCCAAAAGCCAGATGCGGGTATTGATATTGCTGGCTCAAACCCTGCGCCAGCTGAAAGGTGAGGATCTGGGCTTTCAGCCATTATGGCCGGATGATGATATGGAGATGGAACAGCGCATCTCCGCACTGGCGAACTGGTGCAGTGGCTTTCTTGCCGGTTTCGGGCTGGCAGGAAAGAAGCCGGACAATAAAGAAGTCGAAGCCTCTCTGGGTGACCTGGCCAACCTGGCAAGAATTGATGCGGCGGGCGCAGAAGAGGGTGACGAGGCAGAACGGGACTGGCTGGAAGTCAGTGAATATGTACGTGTCGCCATCATGATGATTTTCAGTGAATGTAATGATGAAGAGGTGAAGCCACCTGAACAGCAGGTGCCGGGTTCAAATGTGACCCGTCACTGATTCAGACGTCAACAGAACCTGATACTTCATACCACCGGGCATTTCATTCCGCCCGGTGGGTAAAGAATAAAAGCAGTAACAGCGCAGGAGCGGGACCGGAATATGATGCATTTACCTCGCAGTGAATATGTTCGCCGCCGTCAGCAGGTGATGTCACAGATGGAGGCAGGCGGTATTGCCATTATTCCGGCAGCGCCTGAGCGGGTTCGTAATCGGGATGCCGAATATCCCTACCGTCAGGACAGCGATTTTTATTACCTGACCGGATTTAATGAACCGGAAGCATTACTGGTGCTGGTTCCCGGTCGGGCTGAAGGTGAGCAGATTCTGTTATGCCGTGAACGCAATCCGGAAATGGAAACCTGGACCGGCAGACGAGCCGGTCAGCAGGGGGCTGTTGCTGATTATGGCATGGATGAAGCGTTTCCGATCAGTGATGCTAATACTGTTCTGCTGCAATTAATGGCGGATCGTAGTGCGGTGTACTCTGAGTTTGTCGGACATGCAGAATTCGGTCAGCAGATTCAGAACTGGATTGGCACCGTACGTGCCCGTCAGCGTGACGGTGTGCAGGCACCGGAAAAGCTGGTAGCGCTTGATCGTATGATTCATGCCATGCGGCTTATCAAGTCTGAGGCTGAGCTTGAGGTAATGCGTCGTGCGGCATCCATCAGTTGCCGCGCACATATGCGCGCGATGATGGTGTGTAAATCTGGCTTGTTTGAGCATAACCTGGAAGCTGAGATTCTTCACGAATGTGGTATGCGTGGCGCGCGGTTTCAAGCTTATAACCCCATTGTCGGTTCTGGTGATAATGCCTGCATTCTGCATTACAACGATAACAATGCACCGTTGAAAGACGGTGATCTGGTACTGATTGATGCCGGGTGTGAGGTGGATAATTATGCGTCCGATATTACCCGTACATTCCCTGTCAGTGGTAAATTCAGCCCGGAGCAAAAAGCGATTTATGAAATTGTTCTGGAAGCTCAGCAAAAAGCAGTCGAAGCAGTACAGCCGGGAAATACCTGGAATCAGTCGCATGATGTGACGGTTCAGGTCATTACTGAAGGCTTGGTAAAGCTCGGGCTGCTGAAAGGTGACGTTGATCAGCTAATAGAAGACGGTGGCTACAAACCATTTTATATGCACCGGGCCGGGCACTGGATCGGTATGGATGTGCATGATGTGGGTGACTATAAAGTTGACGGCGAATGGCGGAAGCTGGAGCCGGGTATGGTCATGACTGTTGAGCCGGGCATTTATATTGCGCCGGACAATCAGGATGTTGATGCCCGCTGGCGTGGCATTGGTATCCGCATCGAAGATGATATTGCCGTGACGGCAACAGGGCATGAAAATCTGACAGACTTTGTGCCGAAAACGGTTGCAGAGATTGAAAGCCTGATGGCTTCCTGATCTGACCGACCTGAATAAATGAAAACAACTGTGAGTGTGTACTGGAAGTAATATGTCCAACATCACGGATACATCGTTTGATACTGATGTCGCCATTATCGGCGGGGGGATGGTCGGTGCTGCATTGGCACTGGCTTTGGCACCTCTTGCCAAAGAAGGTTTAAAGGTAAAGGTAATTGAACCGGCACCTTTGCTGGTGAATGAACAAATTTGTGAACAGCCCAGTTATGATGCCCGTGCATCGGCGCTTTCATACGGTGCACGTCTTATATTTGAGCAGCTGGGGGTTTGGGGCAAACTATCTGACGCCGCGACACCCATTAAAAATGTTCATGTTTCTGAGAAAGGCCAGTTTGGCATAACCCGACTGAATCATCAGGAATCACAAGTTCCGGCATTAGGTTATGTAATTGAAAATCGCCGCTTAGGGCAGTGCCTGATGAGCGCGCTCACTGAACATCCTGAAATAGAACTTTGTTGCCCGACAGAAGTGACAGAGATGACGCCGGTTGCAGGTGGTATGTCGCTTGGGCTGAAACAACAAGACGAAACAACTGTTGTTCGTGCCCGTCTGGCGGTGCTGGCAGATGGTGGCCGCTCCGGCTTGGCTGAATCGCTGGGCATTGAAACTGATGTCAGTGAATATGGTGATACTGCGCTGATAGCCAATATCACTCCGGGTAAGAGCCATAACAATGTTGCCTGGGAACGTTTTACCGATGAAGGTGCAATGGCGCTGCTGCCTTTAAGTGAGGGACGCTGTGCACTGGTCTGGACAATGTCGCATGATCTGGCGGCAAAGCGTATGGCGCTTTCCGATAACGATTTTCTGACAGAGTTACAGCAACGTTTTGGTTATCGTATGGGACGCTTTACTCAGGTAGGGGAACGCAACACTTATCCGTTAAGCCTGAAAGAAGCAAAGGAGCAGGTTCGCCCCGGACTGGTAGTGCTGGGTAATGCCGCACACAGTATGCACCCGGTGGCCGGGCAAGGATTTAACTTATCGTTGCGCGATGCTGTGGCACTGGCAGACAAAATAAAAGACAGTCGCCACGCAGGCGAAGATGTTGGAGCGTTGTCTTATTTATTGCAGTATGTCGAGCAACAACAGCGGGATCAGCAACTTACCATGCATTTTTGTGATTGGCTGGTAAAAGGCTTTGGCGAATCCGGCATGCTGCCGACGTTTGGGCGTAACCTTGGTTTGCTGGCAATGGAAGCAAGCGGCCCGTTGCGACGTATGTTTGCCCGGCAAACGATGGGTATTGGCAGTATCAAAACACCCCGTGCCTGAGCTTTTAAAAGTTTTAAGTGAATAGAAAAAAGACAGCGAGGTAAGCATGTCAGAGCGTTTGGAGTTCGATCATACCGGTCAGACTTTATATGATGTTGCGATTGTCGGTGGAGGTATGGTGGGAAGCGCACTGGCCTGTGCCCTTGATGGTCACGGACTGAAAGTCGCGTTGTTTGATGCGGGTTCAAAACCGGAGCAAACGCCTGCTGCGGGTATTGATCCCCGCGTATGTGCATTAACCGAAGCTTCCCGGCAGCTGTTCACGCGTTTGGATGTCTGGGCGGATATGACTGCTAACCGGGTTTGCCCTTACCAGAAAATGCAGGTCTGGGATGGTGACGGAACCGGTAGTATTCAGTTTGGTGCACAGGAACTGCATCAACCGTGGTTGGGGCATATTGTTGAAAACAACGTGATTCAGGCGGCACTGAATAAACGTCTGGCATCCAGTGATGTCACCTGTATTTATGGAAACCGGTTGAAGTCATTGCAGTCAGGCTTTCCAGCCAGATTAACACTGGATAATAACCGGCAATATACTGCCCGACTGGTTGTCGGTGCGGATGGTGCTGAATCCAGTGTCAGAAAACAGGTTGGTATTCCATTAGTGCAGCGAGACTGTTTGCATCATGCGATGGTTACAACCATAACGACGACGCACCATCACAACGATACTGCCTGGCAGCGTTTCACTAAAAACGGCCCGGTTGCTTTACTGCCATTGCCAGATATTGACGGACAGCATCGTTGTTCTGTCGTCTGGTCGCAGCTTCCGGAAAAAGCCGGTGAATTAATGCAGCTGGATGATCAGGCATTTTGTCAGGCACTGACGTATGCTACCGAGTCATGTCTGGGCGAAATTACCTCTGCCTCTAAACGTTACAGTTATCCTCTACGTCATCGTCATACCCGCAGTTACTTCAGCGGTTCTGCTGTGCTGGTGGGTGATGCAGCCCATACTATTCATCCGCTTGCGGGGCAGGGTGTAAACCTTGGTTTGCTGGATGTTGCGGTGCTGGTGGAAGAGTTGTTACACGCCTATAAACGCGGCGATGATATTGCCCGTTCCGGTGTGCTGGCACGTTACCAGCGGCGTCGTATGGGAGATAACCTGGCGATGCTGGGTGCGATGGAAGGTTTCCAGCATTTGTTCGGCGCTGATGCACTACCAGTGCGCTGGTTGCGAAATACCGGGTTGAAACTGACGAATCGTATACCGGAAGTCAAACACAAGATCATTCGTCGGGCGATGGGGCTGGATGGTGATTTGCCTTTGCTTTGTCGGTCTATGGTCGAATCTTCGGCTGTTTGATTCCTAAGTTAATCTCTAGGCTATAGTTAGCGCCATTCCTCTGAACCGGACATGGAGTGGCGCAATGAAGCAGACTGTTCTGATCCTTCTGGCTTTGATTATCGGTTTCGTGGCTGGCATGCAGTCAGATAACCTGTGCAAGCCCTTGAATGATCTTGCGATGCCGCAAGACACTGCATCTTCAATAAAACCAGCCCCTTCGACTGAAGGTGTGAGCGGACAGCTTTTCCGGGAGCAGGACTGCACGAATCCACAAAGTACCGATCAGCAACTCTGGTGCGAAGCTCGCCAAAATTTTAATGAACATTCGGAGCAGGCTTCAGGCAATAATGATTCAGAGAGCTGGAATAAATATCTGACTGGTTATAAAGATGGGGCATATGATGCTCATCATGCCCGAATCCGGAAAATTTCAGGGACTGAAGCCGGAAAAGATCAGTATGATCTGGGCTATAGCCAAGGCTATAACTCGGCGACAGAGTCTATGGGGCTGGCTGAATATGACTGTGCGACCGAAGCGATGCAGAGTGAATATCAGTCCCGATGGTGTGAGGCCGCTGAGTTATTCACTGATAGTAATGCTGGTCGCAGAGCCGGTGATAACCCGGTGTTGAGAGCCCGCTTTATTGATGGCTATCTGTCAGGCGGGCGGGTCGCGCTGACGATTCCGACCTCCGTTAATGAATTAATGGCTGATGCTGCCGAACAGGCGCTGGAAGCCAAGCTGCCGCTTATCCTGGGAGAACAGGACAATACTTTGCCTGATGCCGCCAGAGCCTTTCAGGAGGGGCTGGAGATGGGGTATGAAGGTATGGTCAATAATGTGCAGGATATCATGGCTCAGGTAATGCAGGAGTTTATGTTTAACCCTAAAAATAAGTAGATTTGGGGTTTGTGGGCACTTACATTGGTCGAAAGTGCAGGTATTAAGCTGAACTCCTGCCTATACTTCTATTAAGACTGAAGTACAGGAGTTGTGGAGCCATGCCACCAAAGGCCCCGCAGGTAGTCTCAAGGATGCCCGCCATCAATCTGATCGCTGTTTTTCGCAGCCTGATCTTTAATGCCATCAGTTTGCCCGTGCTATTTGTTGCTGGATTTCTGGTTATGGGTTTTGGCTTGAATTCTCTTGGTATTTTCGGGGAAATTACCAAGCATGTACTGTTAATGGCAGAGGTCGAACGAGTGAATTCTGCTTTCTGGTTCGAATCCCTGATGGGGAGTATTTTTGTACTGTCGCTGGTGCTGGCAATGATTGCACCGCTCAGGCCAGAACAGCCGGAAATGCATTAAACCTGAATTTACTTTCCCTTGTTTATCAGTCTTTATTGCAGGATTGATTTTAGTGAGTTTGTTATTATCCTGCAGAGCAATCCTTTAATAAGCCGCTGGTATCCTTGTTAAATTTATGTCCGACGAATCTGTGTTGACAGAAACTGAAGCTTTATCCTCTCTGAGCAGTCAGGCTCAAACTCGTCTTGCTTCAATATTTCGCCTGTTAGGTGAAGAAGGTCGCCTGAAAATGGTGCTTGCCTGTTTATCGGGACCCAAGCCCGTTTGCTGTTTGGCGACGGCTGCAGGTTTATCCCAGTCACTTGCCAGCCATCATCTGCGTCATTTACGTGAAGCCCGGATTCTTAAAGCCACTCGTCAGGGCAAAAACATGTTATACACACTGGATGATCAGCATATTGAGTCGGTACTGCATGATATGGTCAGCCATGTGCTTGAGCCGGAACATAGTCATTGTTCAGGTGCTTAATTACAGCTGCAAACGATTCCCATTACGACTGATACTCAACAAGAAAATTCTGACAAAGTTCTGATACATTTCCCCAGTCTAATACCAAACAATAGTAATAATTGGGGAAACTATTTTTATGACTCGTTCCGGCATGCCTGCCGTTTTTATGCTGCTTGTTCTGGGCGGCTGTTCCTTTGTGCCGGTATCTGAGCCGTTAGCGGTTTCTCCTCCACAAACCTTTTCCCAATCAGGTGAACGGCAGCTGACTAATGACTGGTGGCACGAATTTAATGATGCGCAGTTGAGCAGCCTGATTGCCTCAGGTTTAAATGACAATTTTAGCTTGAAAGCCAGCTGGGAACGGCTGAATCAGGCTGATGCGCTGGCCCGTCAGGCAGGTGCCGGTCAGTTACCTGATGTTGGTGTCTCAGCGGGCAGTAATGTTAAACGTCAGGATTCAGGTAATGATATTGGCAGCACCAATACCCAGAGCTTCGGATTGCAGGCCAGTTATGAACTGGATCTGTGGGGACGGGTTGCAGCCAGAGAAGATGCTGCCATTGCGGATTATATGGCCAGCGCCGAATCACTGAATACGGCTGCTGTCACTTTAGCTGCTTCTATTACCAATACCTGGTACCAGCTGCAGACGCAGCATGGTCAGGTGCTGCTGTTAACATCACAACTTAAGAATGTTGAAGATACGCTGGAACTGACTCGCTTACGCTATCGGTATGGTCAGGTAACCGTGACCGATGTTATGCAGCAAGAGCAATTACAACAAGCGACTGCTGCAGAACTAGTTCTGGCTGAACGTGAGCAGAAAGTACTGGAGCAGCAGCTTAATATCTTATCGGGTAAGCCCCCGCAAGCTGAGATTTTCTGGGATTATAATGACTTGCCCGTTTTGCCAGAGCTTCCTGATACTGGCATTCCAGCAGAGCTTGCGCTTCGCCGTCCGGATTTAAGACAGGCATGGTTTCGCTATGAATCTTCACGGCATTCCGTAGCGGTTGCTGAAGCGGATCGTATGCCAGCTATTACCCTTTCCGCTTCTTTTGATTCTTCTGCCGGAAGCTGGAGCAACCTTTTTGATACCTGGGCTCTGGGTCTGGCAGGTAATCTCGCGGCACCGATTTTCGATGGCGGGCGCCGTACAGCTGAGGTTGAGCGTACAGAGGCGGTAGCTGCGGAAGCATTATACGACTACACGCAATCAGTGCTTGATGCACTGGGTGAAGTTGAAAGTGCATTGATTAAAGAGTCATCTCAGGCCCGCTACATTGCCCGTCTTGATCAACAGGTAAAACTGTCCCGTCAGGTTTTTGAGCAACTGCAGTTACGTTATTCCAAAGGTTCAGAAAACTATCTGGCTGTGCTGAATGCTCAGGAAAAATTGTATGGGCTGGAGCGTCAGCGATTAACTGCACACCAGCAACAACTGGAATACCGCGTTGGTCTTTACCGCGCACTGGGCGGAGGCTTACTGGTTAAAACCGGTATCGAAAATGCTGCTGAAACAAACGATAAAGAGTTGAAAATCTAATGAATGACATGCGACATGATTCAGCATTACCGGGTGAGTTGCAGCAAAATTCAAATGACAAACAGAATGAGAAAAGGGCTGGCTGGTTTTACAAGGCGGCACCGGTTGCATTATTAGTCGTTGGTATTGCAACTGCCTGGTACTTAATGAATACCGCACCACGGGCAGGTACGGTAAAAGCAGAGCCAAAGGCCAGACTGGTTAATGTTGCTGTAATTGAAGCAGGTAACTTCCTACCTGTTGTCAGTGTGTCCGGAGAGGTTAAGGCAGCGCAGAAAATGAGCCTTTACCCTCAGGTTAATGGTCGGGTTGAAGCATTAGGCAAAGGTTTGCTACCGGGTTCTATCGTTAAGGCTGATGAAGAACTTATAACGCTTGATGCTATTGAATATGAACTGGCTGTCAGAGAAAAGCAGGTTGCTCTGGATAAAGCGACAGCAGAACTGCAACAGGAAGAAGGGCAACAAGCCATCGCTCGTCGGGAATATGCGCTGATGGGGCAAAAGCTGGCGGCAAGTGATGAAGCGCTGGTATTACGCAAACCTCAGTTAGCCGTTGCCAATGCAGCCGTTGACAGTGCTCGTGTACAGCTGGAACAGGCACAGCTGGATCTTGATCGAACAGTAGTCAAAGCGCCTTTCAAAGCACAAATAAGCAGCCGTAACATTGAGCTGGGCAGTGAAGTTAATACCGGGACTGCATTAATGGAGCTGGTCAGCACGGATGAGTTCTGGCTTGAGGTCAGTGTTCCTCTTGAACAACTGCAATGGATTGTTTTCCCGGCGGATGGGCGATCAGGTTCAACTGTGAAGGTAACCAATGAAGCTGCATGGGGTGTGGATAGTAGTCGTGAAGGACAAGTGTTGTCTTTGTTGCCGGAACTGGAAAGCGGTTCCCGCATGGCCAGAGTGTTGATCAGTATAAAAGATCCTTTGGCACAATTGCCGAAAAATCAGGGTAAGTCCAGAGTACTGGTTAATGACTTCTTGCAGGCTGATATTGAAGGACAGTTAACAGATAACCTGGTAAGTGTTCCCAGAGAGTGGTTGCGTGATGGTGATCATGTCTGGCTTATAAATGCACAGGGTGCTCTGGAAATTCGCAAGGTTGATGTACGTTTCCGTGGGCGGGATAAGGTGCTGCTGAGTAGCGGCTTGAATACCGGGGAACGTCTGGTTACGACCATGTTGCCGGTTGCTGTTGAAGGCATGCCTTTGCGCACGCTGCCTGCAGAGCTAGCGCGTCAGGAGCAGAATGCTCAAAACAAGGAGAGTTCCTGATGAGTGATGCAGTGCCAAGAAGTCATGAGTCGAGTGGTGCTATCGCGTGGATGGTGCGTAACCGGGTAACACCTAACCTGATGATGCTGCTTTGTCTGGTCGGTGGTCTGATTATGTCGCTGCTGATTCGCAAGGAAGTGTTCCCGGAATTTAATCTTGATTATGTTTATGTCAGTGTCAGCTATCCGGGTTCCACACCGGATGAGATTGAGCAGGGCATTGTGCTTGCGGTTGAAAATGAAATCCGTGGTATTGAAGGTATCAAGGAAATCACTTCAACTGCACAGGAAGGCTCCGGGCAGGTTGTTGCCGAGGTCATGAAAGGGGCGGACCCGGATGATGTGCTGCGAGATATTGATCAGGCGGTTAATACCATCACGACCTTTCCAGATGAAGCCGAAAGGCCGACAGTGACCCGTTCTCCCCGTAAATGGGAAACCATGGAACTGGTGATTTATGGTGATGCCAGTGATTTGGCTCTCCGACACCTGGCGGATGAAGTGAAAGATCGCCTGCTCAAAAGTGCAGAACTGACTCAGGTTGAGATTGATGACCCGCTTGAATATGAAGTGCAGGTTGAAGTGGCGCGTGATCAGTTGCGTCGCTATGGACTAAGCCTGTCAGAAATCGCTGCCAAAATTCAGAATTCCGCACTGGAGCTGTCGGGCGGCACCATTCGTGGTGAAGGGGGTGATATTGTTCTGAAGGTCGACCAGCGTCAGGACTGGGCGCGTGAGTTTGCCAGTATTCCACTGCTGACTATGAAAGACGGCAGTTCGTTGTTGTTGAGTGATGTTGCCAAGGTCAAAGACGGTTTTGAAGAAACTAATGAATATGATCTTTATCAGGGAAAGCCAGCCGCTTATATCAATATCTTTCGATCAGGAGATCAGACACCGACAGGTATTTCCACTGCAGTTCAGGAACTGATACCTGAGCTGGAGAGTATGTTGCCGCCGGGTGTTGATTTGGCGATAGCAGACGACGATTCGGAAATTTATCAGCAGCGTATGGAATTGCTGATGAAAAATGCTTTTCTGGGGTTGTTGCTGGTATTGATTGTTCTGGGTTTATTCCTTGAATTCAGGCTGGCGGTCTGGGTGACGATGGGTATTCCTGTTTCCTTCCTTGGTGCATTGCTACTGCTGCCTTCAGTTGATGTTTCCATCAACATGGTTTCCATGTTTG
The DNA here is from genome assembly GCA_965261725.1 of Endozoicomonadaceae bacterium. Classification (GTDB taxonomy): domain Bacteria; phylum Pseudomonadota; class Gammaproteobacteria; order Pseudomonadales; family Endozoicomonadaceae; genus CANDOC01. The sequence goes on from CBDHDU010000034.1 coordinate 80,967, forward strand.
CCTTTATTATTGCACTGGGGATCGTGGTGGATGATGCCATTATTGCCGGTGAGAACATTTATGAGCATATGCAGCAGGGTATGCCATTTAATGAAGCAGCAATTCTGGGTGCGAAAGAAGTTGCTGTTCCGCTGACGTTCAGTATTTTGACAAACATTGTCGCCTTCATGCCGCTGTATTCACTGCCTGGCTTTATGGGCAAAATGTTTGTGGCAATTCCGCTGGTGGTTACTGCTGTATTTATTATTTCCTGGGTTGAGTCGTTGCTGATTCTGCCAACCCACCTGGCGCATCTGAAAAAGGAAAGCTCATCTGGTTTTATTCGTCACCTCAACAAGATTCAAAAGCGGGTTGATGCGTCACTAACGGTTTTTGTTCAGCATACCTTTCGCCCCTGGTTGGAGAAAGTGATTGCCCAGCGTTATCTAGCCGTATCGCTAGGGGTTGTCCTGTTAATGCTGGCTATTGCTTTTATCAGCTCCGGGCGGATGGGTTTCAGCCTGATGCCACGTACGGAATCTGACCGGGCTCAGGTAGTCGCCACATTACCTTATGGTGCTCCGGAGGCGCAGAAGGAAGCGTTGAGAACACAGCTGGAAACAGCCGGATTACAGGTGGTTGCTGATAATGGTGGCGAGCAGTTACTTGAGAGTATTGGTGCGAGAATTCGTGGTAATCAGGTGCGGGTGTTTATGGAGCTGCAAGCTCCGGATATTCGCCCGGTCAGTACCGCGCAGGTGATTAAACTATGGCGAAAACAGGCCGGTGAAATTCCGGGGCTGACAGGTATTGTCTATTCATCCACCGGACGTGGCCCCGGTGGTGGTAAGGCATTGACGGTTGAGCTCAGTCATCGTGATACTGCGGCGCTTGAACAGGCAAGCGAGAAGCTGGTGAAAGCGCTGGGCAATTATGCCGGTGTATCCGATATCGAGAACTCTTTCTCCGCAGGTAAAACGTTGCTCACGTTAAAGGTTCTGCCTGCTGGTGAAAGTTTGGGGTTGACGGCTGAAGGGCTGGCACGCCAGATCAGGGATGCATTCTATGGTGCTCAGGCGTTACGGCAACAACGGGGAGCCAATGAAGTTAAGGTTATGGTGCGTTTGCCGGAGATAGAACGGCTGAGCGAATATGATCTTGAACAGCTGGAAATCAGAACACCGGATGGCAGTTATGTGCCACTGTACCAGGTTGCAGAAGTGATTCGTGGGGTATCGCCTTCAACAATCAAGCGTCGGGAAGGACGTCGTACCAATGATGTTACGGCGAATGTTGAGCCTGTATCTGCAACACCGACTGTTGTAAAGGCATTGGAGCAGGATGTATTCCCTCTGCTGGAAGCCAGTTATCCGGGGCTGGAAATCAGTTTACAGGGATCGCAGGCACGGCAGGCTGAAAGTCTTTCAAGCCTGATGCTCAGCGGTTTGCTGGCTTTGACCATTATTTATATGCTGCTGGCAATACCTTTCCGCAGCTATACCCAGCCCTTCATTGTCATGGCGGTGATTCCTTTTGGCTTGGTGGGTGCTGTCGCCGGGCATATGCTGATGGGCTATTCCATGAGCATTATCAGTATTCTGGGGATTGTGGCACTCAGTGGTGTTGTTATTAATGACAGCCTGATTCTGGTGAATTATGCGAACCAGCGCCAGAGAGCTGGTCGTGAAGCTCTCTCTGCGATAGTGGACGCGGCAGTGCGTCGTTTCAGGCCGATTATCCTGACAACCATGACAACGTTTGGTGGCTTGATTCCGATGATTTTTGAAACCTCCAGGCAGGCGCGTTTCCTGATACCGATGGCAATATCGCTTGGGTTCGGGATTTTGTTTGCAACGTTTATTACGCTAGTACTGTTACCGTGTCTGTATGGTATTTTGGAGGATATTAAAAAATTATTGGTCAATCAGACATCTGAGCTTTCGGGTTGAATAGCCATTAGTTAAGTTTAAGCAAGCACCTATGTATTTTAGTGTGCTTGCTTTTTATTATTTTTTGAAATTTTAATTTGCATTTTTGGAATTAAACTTCTCTCGAAGGGTTATAAAAGCACCCAAGAAGATAAAAAACCTTAAAACTTTTTGTTTTTAAGGCTTGAGAAATATCCTGTCGCCAAATTTGAACTATAAAGTTCCTCTACATAAAAAATAAGTAATGCAAATGCAAGAGGTTAGAATGAGGGGCATTCTGTGTCTGCTCATCTTGGGTGGCATTTTTTCTTTTTGGAAAGACTTTGCTAACAGTTATTTTGAAGGTTGTCCGCCTAATCCACCATATGGTGGGCGCTGGGTTGATTCTGTCTTAAATGACGAGGATCAGTGCTATGAACTGGTAGGCTTATCAGATCTTATTGTTAGGGATGATAAGAAGAACATACTCTTTGATATAGAAAAAGCAGAATTTAAAGTAAGTAGTGGTTTGTATCTGACAGGAGCATATCAGTTATACTCCTCATTTTTTGGTGTGGAAAACTCGAAGGATGGTAAATTTTCTCTTTATCAAAGAGTTACGCGAATTCCTTTAGAGGATGTGGTTAGAATTGCGCATCCACCACTTTTTCATTGGAGTGATGAATTAATAATAGAGAAAAAACCTAACTCTATTGAAAAAGGGGTAAATCATCTGGCTTTCAAAAGAAGGGATATCCAGCTTCGATTTGGTATTAATGTCATTGCCTGTGAAGTGGCACCCAACGAATATACTTATGGCTATGTTCTCTTCCTTAAAGACAAGAAGGACGAGGAAGAGGGAGAAGAGTTAAAGTTTGCTGTTTTTGATATTGATGATACAGCTGTTTTAACTCGTGCTTTACCGTTTAAGGATATGATAAAAAATTGTCAAACTGCAGAGGCTAACAATCTGATTTTAGAGTGTGCTAAGTTTCTGGATAGTCAGGGGTATATCATTGTGTATCTCTCTTTAAGAGATTATTCACTTTATGCGCTTACAAGAGAGCAGCTTAAAAGATGTGGCTTTCCTGAAGGGCTTCTTTTTCTTGATATCACTAAAATTGTAGATACATGGAATGATCCTCCTGAAGTGGCTACTCCTGACGCTAGAGTCTCTGGAAATCCCTTTGATGCGTATTCTCATAAAAAAGAAGTATTAGAATATTTATCCAACCATGGCAAGGTAATTGTTGGCTTTGGAGATAATGAAAGGGATAGTGCAGCATATAAAGGTGCTGAAGTTCCTCATAGGTATCAGTTGATGTTCTCTGCAGGGGGGGACGGTCTCAGGAATGATGCAGGACCTGATTATAATCGTTTTGTTATATCCTATGTGTTCCCATATATGGCTCCGTCGACTTCTAAGTCTACGGGTAAGGTTGATTTAGCTGCTCCGCTTAACTGGTGGGAGGAGCTGAAGAAAGAATTATTCATCTGGGAACAGCATAGAAGTACATCTACGGAGAGTGCTTCTGGAACAACTGAAGCGGAGCCTTTTAAAAACAAAAGACTCTCTGACTAAGCGAAGTATAAGCAAATAGTCTCTTAGTGCATATAAGGTACCATTTTAATGTCTAATGTCTGTTCACCCACATCGGATTTAATTGTCGCAGTACCATGCATTTCCTCTGAAACAGGAATGTAAACAACTTCAATCTTTCCGCTTAATCCGACGGGCGTAGTTTCTTCCCATTCCCATTTTAATATATTGCCATTACAAGCTACCGGATGATGAGGTCCATGATGGGGAGGTCTTCCGTGATGAAGAGGTTTACCATGATGGGGTCTGCCGTGAGGCGGTCTGTGCCCATGATGAGGCTTATGTCCGTGAGGTGGCTTATGTCCGTGAGGTGGCTTATGACCATGATGTGGTTTGTGCCCATGGGGAGGTTTCCCTGCATGCGGAGGGTGAGGCCTTGGAGGATGCCCCATAGGCATAATGATTGTGTATTCTTGAGTAGAATGTTGGAATTGCAATGCGGCTAGGTGTTTATAAGGAATAAACTCAATCTGATAACCCGCCACGCTGCCAATTGTACGCATGACCTTCTTATCTGGAATATTGCAGGACTCAGGTTTATTGGGGGTGCGGGCTTCTGCAAGGGATAACTGAAGTGAAATACACATAATCCCGGCAAGTCTTAACATCCTTGTCATAGCGGCAACTCCTGTAGCCAAATAAATAGTATGATTTCAGTATAGCTGGTTGTTTCAGCTAACTTCTCTTATCTCGTGCCGGTTGAACAGCAGATCCAGCTCACTGCCCGGGGTGAACAGCCTTTCTGATGAGCGGTTCAGCAAATCAACAATGATAGGCACTCCGGCAATATCAAGCTTATAGCGAATAATATTACCCAGCAGATTGTGCCCCTGTACGGTACCTCTGGCGGGAATTAAATCCCGCTGACCGTAGTCTCTTCCGAGTTCTTTGACATAAATAGACTCAGGCCTGATTGCCAGGTGGTGGGATATTTCCAGCCCCAGTGCCTGACGTGCCTGAGTTTTATCCAGCAAGTTGTAATTACCAATAAACCCGGCCACAAAAGCACTGGCAGGCTCCGTGTAAATTTCTTCAGCGGTGCCTTTCTGGACAATATGACCATCATTCATTAGAAAGATGCGGTCGGACATGGTCAGCGCTTCTTCCTGATCATGTGTCACAAAGATCGTTGTCAGCTTCAGCTCCTGCTGAATCTGGCGGATCTGATCCCGCAGGTTTTTACGGATTCTGGCATCAAGTGCTGAAAGTGGCTCATCTAGCAATAATATGCGGGGACGAACAACCAGCGACCTTGCCAGCGCTACCCGCTGACACTGTCCACCTGATAACTGATGTGGGTAGCGATGGGAATACTGCTCCAGTTCGACAAGCTCAAGTGCATCAGCAATTCTTGGTGCCCGTTTGGCTTTGGGGACTTTCTGCATTTTCAACCCGAATGCCACGTTGTCATAAACCGACATATTCGGGAACAGGGCATAGCTCTGAAAAACCATGGCAATGCCACGTAGTCGTGCAGATTGGAGGGTAATATCCTCGCCATCAACAAAAAGAGTGCCTTTATCCACAGACGTTAGTCCGGCGATACAACGCAATAGTGTTGATTTACCACAGCCGCTCGGTCCGAGCAGGGTTATGAATTCCCCTTTTTCAATATCAAATTCAATGTTTTCAAAGACCGTATGATTAGCAAAGCGTTTACTGAAGGCGCTGATGCTGACATAGGGCATAGATGGGCTCCGGTGTTCAGCCGTTTACCATAATAAAGCCGTGCAGGCTTATGGCGAATAATGATGAGTTTTTATACTGACAGAGGCTGCATTCAGATAAATGCTAAACCCCTGCTCCATGTGCAGGGGCAAGCATAGATGGTTGAAGGATTTAGCGCATAAATTTATTAGAGTAGTCTGTCAAAAGGTTGAATAAGTACTTCTGTACCTGCTTCGACACTGCCTTGTTGCTCAGGCAGGATAATGTAGCAGTTAGCCTGGCTCATGGAGCGCAAGATGCCGGAACCCTGACTGCCGGTTGTTACAACTTCCAGCAGACCTGATTCATTACGACGGGCGATACCACGCTGGAATTCCATTCGCCCGGGCCCTTTTTTCAACGGGGTCTGACAAATAGCTGGGTACTGTATTGCAGACGAAACCTCTTCACCTGCCAGTTGTTGCAGGGCATCGACAACGATTTGATGCAGTGTAACGGTTGCGGATACAGGGTTCCCCGGCAGGCCAAAGAACCAACTGTTTTGCAGGCGACCGAACGCAAAAGGTTTGCCCGGCTTAATTGCTATTTTCCAAAAACCGATCTCACCTTCTTCTTCCAGAATATCTTTGGTGTAGTCAGCATCACCGACAGAAACACCGCCGGAAGTAATCACTGCATCCGCTTGCTGATCAGCTTCAGTAAATGCTTTTCTCAGTAGAGCCCTGTCATCGGCGATACAGCCCAGATTGATAACGTCGATGCCCATCTCTTCCAGCATGGCATGAATAACATAGCGGTTGCTGTCATAGATATCGCCTTCACGCAGACTGCTGCCGGGCTGTTTCAGCTCGTCGCCGGTTGAGAAAATAGCCACTTTTAGCTTTCTCTGTACCGCTATTTCAGCAATACCCAGTGATGCCAAGAGCCCAAGATCCTGAGGACGTAATCTTCTGCCTTTGGGAAGCACCAGACTGCCAGACTGAATATCTTCACCGGCACAGCGGACATTGGCACCGGGTTTTGGGATTTTCAGAAAATGAATACCGGAATCTGTGGTCTCCGTATGTTCCTGCATAATCACAGTATCCAGTTCAGCCGGAACCGGAGCACCGGTCATGATGCGCAGACAGTAACCTTCGGGAACAATGTCTTTAAACGGATGGCCTGCCAGAGATTCACCGGCGATGGGTAATGTTTGACTTTTTTCCAGATCAGCATGGCGAAGCGCATACCCATCCATTGCCGAATTGTTATGAGGAGGAACTGCCATCGGCGAAACAATATCTTCTGCCAGTATGCGACCGCACGCCTGAGATAAAGCAATTTGTTCTTTGGCAAGAAGTGCAGGCTTTTGCCCGATAGCCGCCTGTATTTTTTGCTTGGCAATGGGAAGTGGCAGTAATCCAGGTGCGCTGCAGCAGTCGGATAAAGTGTCCGTTGTCATGCGAGGTTCCGTTTCAGATAGCATTTTAAGTACTGTGTACTTATGTTCTGTGGAAAACAGTTTAAATGACATATTAAAAACGAATTCCCACAGAAACGTGTGTCGGCAGGATAGGGAGCCAGCCGTTTATCGTCAATATTGAAAACGGCTGATACACTGCGACTGGCTCGTTGCAGTAAATAAGGAACGAAATTGTCATCTCTGGATTTATCAGCGTGGGGTAGCGTGCTGGCCGGTATCGGTTATTTTGGTGTTATTTTCTGGTTTGCGCTGATGCTGATTATGAAGCGTCGGCCGGTCGGCTCAACACTGGCCTGGCTGCTGCTGTTGTTTGCTGTTCCTGTTGCAGGTGTCATTGTTTATCTGGCATTTGGTACCCGGCGTCTGGGTACCAAACGATTACAGCGTGCTCAGGCGCTGGCACCGACCTATGAAGAGTGGCATCAACATATGCAGGATGCCGTTTGTGGCTTGAATGGCTGTCCGTCCCGCCGACATAACCGGATTTACAATCTCGCTGAACGTTCCATGAGTGTGCCTGCGCTGCCGGGTAACAGTCTGCAGTTGTTTCAGGATTGCGACAGTATTGTGGATACCCTCTTGCAGGATATTAACCGGGCTCAGCATGCCGTCTGTCTGGAGTTTTATATTCTGGAAAGTGGTGGCCGAATAAACGACATTATTTCGGCACTGCATGGTGCGGCACAGCGGGGTGTGCAATGTCTGGTGCTGCTGGATGCGGTTGGTAGCCGACCCTTCCTGAACAGCAACTATGCCTACAATCTGAAAGCCGCTGGCGTTCAGGTTGCAGAATCACTACCGGTTGGCCCTTTCAGAATGCTGGTAGAAAGGATGGACTTGCGCAACCATCGCAAAATCGCAGTCATCGATGATGCAGTTGCATGGACCGGAAGTTATAACCTCGTAGACCCCAGACTGTTCAAGCAAGATGCAGGTGTAGGCAGCTGGATCGATGCCATGGTGCGGATTGAAGGCCCGTCAGCACATGTGCTGGGAACCATCACCATGTGGGACTGGGAAATGGAAACCGGTGCCGGGCTGAATGTATTCAATCAGAATTATCGTTATCCACAGGCTGTTACCAATAGTGACCATCTTGCCAGTATTCATGTTTTACCTTCAGGGCCAGGTGTAGACAGGGAGTTACTCCATCAGGTGCTGGTGGCTGCGGCTTATGAAAGTCAGGACGAACTGGTTATTTCCACACCGTATTTTGTGCCTGACGAAGCGCTGCTATCGGCACTGCGTTCTGCTGCACTGCGCGGCGTAAAAGTACAACTGATTGTTCCGGAAAAAAATGATTCCCGGTTAGTACACTACGCCAGTCGTTCTTACTATGAAGACCTGCTTGAAGCTGGTGTTGAAATCATGCAGTTCCGGGGTGGACTGTTGCATACCAAATGCGTACTCGTCGACAGAGAAACAGTTTTATTCGGTACCGTAAATCTGGATATGCGCAGCGTCTGGCTGAATTTCGAAGTGACACTGATCGTATACGATGAGTCATTCGGGCAGCGAATGGCGACACTGTTGGAAAGTTATCTGCAGCAGTGCGAAGCTGTTTGCCCGGAAAGCTGGCCGGAACGTCCATTCCTGCAAAAACTGGGAGAAAATACAGCGCAGTTATTAGGGCCGCTTTTATAAGTTGATTTTCAGCCTCCCGCCATTAAATGACAGGAGGCTGAAGATGATTATCCCAGATTCATCTCTACATTTACCTGACGGTTGTCCGGTATTTCCGTGTAAGACAGCACAGCCATTTCAGGAGCGCACAAGCGGGCAAATCTTGCCATTAGCGGGCGCAGTTGCGGGGCAACCAGCAGAATTGCCTGTTTGCCACTGTTAAGCATTTGCTGTGAGGCCTGTGGCATATTCTGTTGCAACTGTTGGGTGACATTAGGCTCCAGCGGTACAGCATCCGGTGCGAACTGTCCGGTTTGCTGGGCTTTTTCCCAAGCTTGCAAGAGTAATTGTTCCAGACCTTGTGCCAGTGTGATAACCGGAATCTGGGTCATCATACCAACAAGGTTATCGATAATGGTTCGGCGCAGGGCTACCCGCACATCCTGAGCCAGCAATACCGGGTTGGTATTTCTGCCGGTGGCATCAATCAGGGTGCCGGCAATAGTTCTGATATCTGTCAGTGGTACTTTATCCAGCAGCAGTTGCTGGAACACAGCCTGCAAAGCAGTGATTGTCAGTTTGCCCGGTACCAGTTCTTCAGCCATTTTCGGAGACAGGCGGGAAAGTTGATCAACCAGCTGGCGGGTTTCTTCATAACCAATCAACTCGTGAGCGTGCTCTTCCATGATTTTGCCAATATGAGTGGCAATAACAGTTGAAGGGTCAACAACGGTATAACCCAGAGCAACCGCATGGTCGCGTTTATCTTTTGGAACCCAGACGGCTGGAAGGCCGTAAGCTGGGTCGGTGCCCGCAATACCATCCAGTTCGCCAAATACCTGACCGGGGTTTAATGCCAGCAGTTTTTCCGGATGAATTTCCCCTTCGCTAATGCCGATGCCCATCAGGTTTACGCGATATGCGACAGCATCAAGTTTCAGATTATCGCGTACATGTACAGTCGGTAGCAGGAAACCGAGACGGGTGGAAAGATTTTTCCTCACGCCTTTGATACGTTCCAACAGGTCGCCGCCACGGTCTTTATTGACCAGGCCAACCAGACGATAGCCCAGCTCCAGCCCAAGGCTGTCGACAACAGGAATATCTTCCCAGCTGAGTTCTTTTTGTTTGAGTGCCTGCTCTGCCGTGTCTGGTTTCTTTTTAGCTTCAGTGTCGGATTTTTTACTGCTTGGAGCTGGCTTGTTATGTATACGCCAGGCGATATAACCGGCAGCACCACCAAGGCTAAGGAAGGCCAGATGCGGCATACCGGGAACCAGCCCCATAATAATCATGATACCTGCGGTAGTTGCCATTGCATTGGGTGAGCCCAGCATCTGGCTGGATACCTGTTCGCCCATTGCCTGAGAGTCAGAAACCCGGGTAACCATGATTGCTGCGGTTGTGGACAATAGCAGTGAGGGAATCTGGGCAACCAGACCATCACCAATTGTTAGTAGGGAATAGGTTTCAAAAGCCTGACCAATGCTCAGACCATGTTGAGTCGCACCGATAATTGTGCCGCCAATCAGGTTGATTGCCAGAATCAGCAAACCGGCAACCGCATCACCACGCACAAATTTACTGGCACCATCCATTGCACCATAGAAGTCAGACTCCTGACGTACTTCTTCACGGCGCCTGCGGGCATCATCCTGATCAATCAGTCCGGCATTCAAGTCAGCGTCGATGGCCATCTGTTTGCCGGGCATGGCATCCAGCGTGAATCGGGCGGTCACTTCAGATATACGACCACCACCCTTGGTGATAACGACAAAGTTAATCAACACCAGAATGGCAAAGACCACGATTCCCACAACGTAGTTACCACCGATAACAACGTTGCCGAAGGCCTCGATAACTTTACCTGCAGCCGCGCCACCTTCATGCCCCTCAAGCAGCACGACTCGTGTAGATGCAACGTTCAGCGCCAGTCGCATAAGTGTTGCGACCAGCAGAATAGTTGGGAAAACCCGGAATTCCAGAGGTCGCAGAGTATAGAGGGCGACCAGCAGCACAATCAGTGACAGGGCAATATTAAATGTGAATAGCGCATCCAGCAGCAAAGGCGGCATCTGCAGGATAATCATGCCCAGCAGTGCCAGTAGCATCAAAGGTGTTGCTGCATTGGCGCGAGCGGCTGGCAGCAGCTGCTGTAGCGAATTTGCCTTCATTCATATCCCCGAATAACAACTGGCTGGGTGCTTAATAAGGTGTAAAGCTGCGGGCAGATGCAATTAGCTTGCCGGTTTCTCTCGGCTTTCAGGGATGTTGAAATCCGGACGGGCAGGCTCTTCCTGAACCTTGCCTTGCTGGAAAAAACGCAACTGCTGGACATAAGCGAGCAATTGAGCGACTGCCATATAAAGGTCAGAAGGAATTTCCTGGTCGACACGTGTCGAGTGATAAATAGCCCGGGTTAATGACGGTGCTTCAACAATGTTGACGTCACTGTGGCGTGCAATTTCCCGGATCTTCAGCGCGATTTCATCAACACCTTTAGCAATTACAAACGGAGCACCTGCACGGCTCTCATCGTATTTAACAGCAACCGAGTAATGGGTTGGATTGGTGATGACAACATCTGCCTGAGGGATTTCCTGCATCATCCGGCGGTTTGCCATTTCCCGCTGTAACTGTCGGATACGGTTTTTGACTTCCGGCTTACCTTCCATGTTCTTATGTTCTTCTTTAACTTCCTGTTTGGTCATCATCAGTTTTTGACGGTGATCCCAGAACTGGAAAGGAATATCAACAGCAGCAATTAATCCAAGTACGGAGCCGTAAATCAGCAGGGCAACCGACAAAACTTCGAGGCTGAGAAAGATCGACGTTGGCAATGGAATATTGCCCAGTGATAGCAGGCGGGGGTAATACTGGTACAGCAATATACCCAAAGCACCTAGTATCAGGGTAACTTTAAGTAGTGATTTAACCAGCTCCACGACAGCTCTGACGGAGAAAACTTTGTTAAACCACTGCTTCGGGCTCATCCGGTTCAGTTGAGGCGCAAGAGCCTGAGTGCTGAACACCCAGCCTCCCGGTACCAATTGTGCAACAATCGCTGCAACTGAAAGTCCGGCCAAAATTGGAAACAATGCCAGAAAAGAATCAGTTAAAGTGGCTGTCAGCTGGATCAGCATCACTTTTTCATCAAAAATCTGATTGCGTGTCAGTACCAGATTCGCGCGAATAGCTGCAACAAATGCTTCTGCCAACCGCCCTCCGAACAACATAAAAAGGCCGCTGCCGGCAAGAAGCAAAGCTGCGCTGGCAGATTCTCTCGAGCGGGCGATTTGCCCCTTTTCTTTGCTTTTTTCGAGTTTTCGTTGCGAGGGCTGTTCTGATTTTTCCTGTCCTTCGGACTCTGCCATGGCTTTTGTTATCCGTAGCTCAGGGACTGCATCAGCGTCAGTGCATGATCAGTAAAGTTAATAACCAGATCGGGTAAGGCGCTGAATGTCAGATACAAAGTCACCATGCCGAACAGTAATGTCATCGGAAAGCCCAGCGCAATAATATTGAACTGGGGCGATGCCCGGTTCATCACACCAAAGGCAAGGTTGACCAGCAGCATACTGATAACAACCGGCAGTGCCATAATAAAACCGGCACTGAATAGCCAGGCTCCCTGCAGGGCAAGCTCTTTCAGTTGAAAGGTTGCCAGTGCTCCGTCGTTCAGTGGCAGAGTTCGGAAACTTTCCAGTAGAATTTCAATCGCGATCAGGTGACCGTTCAGCGAAAGGAATACCAGTACGGCAAATGTTTGCAGCCATTTACCCAGAATCGGCGTGCTGGTACCACTGGACGGGTCGTTCATCACTGCCATGGCAAGACCCATCTGCATCGACATAAACTGACCCGCGAAGGCGAAAATTGCCAGCCAAAGCTGCAGAATAAAACCAAACGCGAGCCCGATCAGAATCTGGTTAAGGCTCACAATCAGCCCGCCAGCGGAAAAAGGCTCAACAGCCGGGCTGCTACTGACAATATCTGTAGCTAGCCAGGCCAGAGCGATAGTCAGCGCAAGTCGAATATGCCGGGGCAGACTGCCATTACCAAATAACGGCATCAGCCAGAGTGCGGCACCAATACGGCAAGCAGGCCACAATAACTCGCCAATTGTGCTGGTGATGGCTGCGGAACTAAGCATTGGCGCTCTTACCCGATCATAACAGGAATACGCATGAAGATCTCATTCATCAGATCCATCATTTCCTGCAGTAGCCAGTGTCCGGCAAACCCCATGGTTGTCAGGGTGACCAGCAAACGGGGTAAAAAGCTGAGCGTTTGTTCATTGATCTGAGTAGCAGCCTGAAAGATGGCGACCACCAAACCGATTAAAAGACCCGGACCGATAACAACTACCACCATCATAACGATCAGGTGTTGTGCTTGTCGGAACAGGTCAACAAAAACTTCAGGCGACATATTGTTTCTATTTCGGCACGGTCACTGAATGGTATTGAAGCTGGCTGCCAATGTACCGACAGTCATTCCCCAGCCATCGGCCAATACAAACAGCATCAGTTTGAAGGGCAGAGAGATAACCAGAGGCGAAAGCATCATCATACCCATTGCCATCAATATACTGGCGACAACCAGATCAATAACAAGAAAGGGTATGAACAGCATAAAACCAATCTGAAATGCAGTTTTCAGTTCACTGATCATAAAGGCGGGAACCAGCACAGAAAGGGGGGTATCCCGGATATCAGCCTGTGGTGTTGTTTGTGCGACATCATAAAGGCGGGCGAGATCCTGCTCCCGGGTCTGGCTGATCATAAAAGCCTTTACGGGTTCTGAAGCGCGTTGTGCAGCTTCCTGAAAAGTAATTTCTTCATTCGCCCACGGTGTTACGGCCTGTTCGTAGACAGTTTCCCAGACGGGGGTCATGACAAAAAGCGTCAGAAACAGAGCCAGTCCTACCAATACAGGGTTTGGCGGTGTTTGTTGTAGTCCCAGTGCCTGCCGCAATAGTGAAAGTACAACAATAATGCGGGCAAAGCCGGTAAAAGCCAGCAGCAGCGCAGGCAGAAAGGATAGTGCCGATAACAGCAGGATAATTTGCAGTGAAGTACTGTATTCCTGTGTATCGCCAATATTGGTCATGCTGATTAAGGGGATATCCGCAGCGGATGCAGCTGCAGGCAGTACAGCCAGAAGCAACGCTAGCGTACCGGGAACCAGTCTGGGTAATGAAAACAAGGTGTGCATTAAAATCTAGGAGGACCGGGAGCTGGAGTTGCAAGCTGTATCCACTGGTGGCTGCGTTGCAACCTGAAGCTTGCGAGTGTTTACAGCCTGCCTGAAGAACTTTGAGAAAGTTTTGTCAGGGTCTGCAGTGATTGCTGAAGGAAGTTCGTCATATTGTCCCAGCAGTGAAATACCTGCACCTGACAATCCGATCAGCTGATAATTTTCACCAACCTGAACAAGGGTAATGCGCTCAGATCTACCGAGCATGAGTGTATCAACAACTTTCATGCGTCTGGTGGCTTTCAGTGATGTATTGCTCATACGCTGGGTAAGCCATGCCAGTATCAGTATCAGTCCAATGACTAACACCAGCATGCTGCCCAGTTGAAAAGCCCAGTCAGCGGCAGAAAATGAGCCTTGCATATCAGGTCAGCTTTTGCAGGCGTTCCTGCTGATTTACGACTTCAATCAGACGAATGCCATATTTTCCTTTAACTTCGACGACTTCAGCATGTCCGATCAGCATGCCGTTTACTTTTACGTCGAGAGGTTCTCCAGCCTGACGGTCAAGCTCAACGATAGCTCCGCTTCCCATAGACAAGAGTTTGTCGATGCTGATTTCCGTACTGCCAACTTCCAGTGACAGTGTAACGGGAATGTCCATAACGAGATCAAAATCGTTTTCCATTGCTATATCCTGGCTGTGTATGTACCTGACCGGGTACTAATGATCAAACATGCGAAACAAGCAGCGATGCAACAGAGCAAAAACTGTGCCTGAATTGTTATGACGCTCGTTATGAAGTTGTTGATTCGTCCGGAATAATCTGGATTGCACGGTGATCATCATGATGGATGACCTGCCCCTGAAACAATCTGTAATTTTGTGTGTGGATGTTAGCAACATCCGGTTGCGACAGTGGGATTAATGTCCCTGGCGTCAGTTGCATTACATCCCTGATTGTTACTTCCCTTCGGTTCAGTGTTGCATTTACCAGAATTGGAGCATGAAGTAATGCTGCCTGTAAGTGCTCTCTTGAAACTGGCTGATTATGGCTGGTTCCACGAATATGCATACATCGAAAAATAAAATCGGCCGGCATCGTAATCGTCATCACGCCGTCCACATTACCGGTCGTGATACGCATATCGATTGTAGCTCGTTCAATATTGTCGGCGAGCTTGAGAGTAGCGCTTTGCCCTCTGTCATAAAAGCTCAGATCCAGATTGACCAGTTGCTTGCTACTTTCAGATGCCCTGTTGAAATTGCTGTTAAAACTATCGATGAACCAGCGTCCAAGGCGTACTCCCATCGAGTGTTCGCCAACTGTCAGAGGACCCGCATCAGGATACATTTCACCTTCACCGCCACAGGCAATATCCAGTAGGCCTCTCGCCAGCGTGTTATCCATTGATATGGTTCCGAGCAGACGCTGCATACCACCACTGGAAAAACCGAGGCGCGTTGTTTCGTGTGGATCCAGTGAAGAAATAACTTCTTTTTCATTGATGTGCAGTGTGTGCTCTGCAGATACATCCATACCGAGATATTGGCTCAGGCGGTCTTCAATGAGAATGATGCAGCTTGCAGCAAAAGCATCAAGAGCGGGACCCACCCGATAAAGGCGGTTACTTGCTAACAGGTTGAAAGGTTTTACATCGATATCTTCACCGGGCTCTGAGTTTATGTCAGCGGAGTTTAAATATTCCGTCATGGTTAAATCGCAGAGCCTCTGAATATGTCGTTTATATATGCATAAACCTTGTGACTATTTGTTTTTACAGTTCAAGGTTTGCTGAATGAAAAAATTGCCCGACATCATAATGCTGAAGACGTGTAAATGAATTGGTACCTCTACTTACTTGTGAATAAAGGTCTGTGCCGATGTAATAGCCGGCTCATTTCACAACTAAAAATATGGAACGCCTCATGCGGGTGGCTAGCTTTCTATTATCTGTGCTCTTGCCAACAACGACTCTCGCTGTGATGACTGAGCCTCAACCCTGGTATGTTGAGTCAGATGTTTATCAGTGCCAGCTCAGGCAGGATATGGGGGAAACAGAGCAGATAGCGTTCATTGTTTCTGCAGGAAAATCACTGGAACTTCACCTTAGCTCGCCCTGGCGCAGCCGGATTCTGAAAGAAGCCAGACTTTATCAGCAGCCGGCTCCCTGGAAGTCTGGTCAAGCGTATTTGCTGGAAACAATAAAGCCGGGGCAGGGGATGGAGCAGGCAGTGTTTGACCATGAAGCTGCCAGTCTGCTGGGGCATATGACAGCAGGTGGCTGGGGGCGTTTACAGCTTAAGCTGGATAACTCACCTGAATGGCAGGTTGATCTTTCCTCAGTTGGTATGAGTCAGCTTTTACAGAGTTTCAACGATTGCCGTAATCGTTTGCCGACTGACACATTCGAGAATAAAAAGAAAACCGTTGTTTATTTTAATTCGGGATCTGTTCGCTTGAATGATCAGAGTATGGTGGTTCTGGATGATTTGGCTCGGTATTTGCTAAGTGACCCTACGGAAATATTGTTCCGTATTGAAGGTCATACGGACAGTACCGGAAGATCGCTCCAAAACCTTGAGTTATCACGACAGCGGGCAGCCAGTGTCCGGGATTATCTGTTGGGCCAGGGAGTGCCAGAAGAACGTCTTCTTGCTATGCGACACCATGGGCTTCGTTATCCGCTGAATCAGGGGCGAAATGAAGCTGAGCGCCAGATGAACCGGCGTGTTGAGATTGTTTTGAGTAAAGGTAGTCAAACTGATGAATAATCTGAACCCTGAGTCATGGGTTCATCCGTCTCTTTTTGCCGTGATACCAACCGGGTTAGTCCTGCTAGACAGTTCATGTGTTGTTGTTGATCTCAACCCGGTTGCTGAACGTATGCTGGGTCAGAGCATTGTCGGGCGTTGCTGGGATGCGGTGATGAATACACATTTCATCACCCGTTCGCCAGAAGAGACTGGTCTGGTATTGGTTTCGGGAGCGTCTGTACAGATACAGACCTGCCTGCTACCGGATAATAGTGGGCGACTGGTGATGATGCAGGAAATCATTGCATCAGGACAAGAGCTCTCTGCTGTCGCTGCTGATTCTCATGACAAAAATCTTGGGCAGGTGTTGTCGAGTATGATTCATGAGTTACGTACTCCGTTGACCACGGCAATGCTTCTGGCTGATCGTTTACAGGAATCCTCCGGAAGCCGTCAGGCTGCAACCCGCCTGCAGGCCCAGCTGTCCCGGATAGAAAGCAAGGTAAACGACTTGTTACTGCTGGCTAAAGGGGGGCAGATTCTCCATGATTTTACTGATGCTGAAGCGTTGTATGAAACCTGGAAAAATGAAGTGCAGCATAACCGGGAATGGCAAAGTATTTCCTTTCTCTGGTCTTGTGAGTCTGATGTTGCCGGATTGCGCCTGAGATGTAATCTGGTTGCACTGCGTTCGGCTATTTATAACCTGATTAGTAATGCTTGTGAGGCCGGAGCCCGCCGGGTTCTGGTTGATTTTTACCGGAAAGCCGGGAATCTGGTGGTTCGCGTTGCTGACGATGGGGCGGGCATGACGCCGGAAGTTCTCCATATGGCAAAACAGCTGCAGTTTTCTACTCGCCCGACAGGAGCAGGTCTGGGGCTGCCACTGGTTGAAACCGTTGCTCAGGCTCATATGGGCTTTTTGGATATATCCTCCCACCCGGGGGAAGGAACCCAGGTCTGCCTGACTCTCTCGCTGGATCAGCTCCAGCAACCTCAACAACTTAAAGAAGATAGGGGCTGCTGATGAGTGTCGTGGGCAGGATTCTGATTGTTGAAGATGATTTTGAGCTTGGTGATGCTCTGCGAGAGGCGTTGATACGCGCTGGATATAAAGCGCTGCATGTTCCCAGCGCCGAGGACGCACTGGCTAAAGTAGCGCAGAGTGGCTTTGATGCGGTGGTTACTGATATTAACTTGCCCGGTATGGATGGCGTTAAGCTGTTACACCATCTGAAGCAGGAGTCCCCCCGTCTTCCTGTTCTGGTGGTGTCAGGCTATGCAGAGGCTGAGCAGGCCGTTGAGGTGATGAAGGCAGGTGCGCTGGACTATATGGCAAAGCCTTTTGCTCCCAGGCTGCTGCTGAAAAAGCTGAGTGAAATTATGCCGAAAAATATGCAGTTACAGAATGGCGTAATTGCAGAATCATCCGCCATTCGAGAGCTGTTAAGAATTGGAGAGCGTGTAGCGAACAGCGAAGTTACAGTCTTGCTCACAGGTGAAAGTGGCGTTGGTAAAGAAGTTGCTGCACGCTACATCCATGAAAACTCAAAGCGTAAAAAAGAATCTTTTGTATCGGTGAACTGTGCTGCGATTCCCGAAACAATGCTTGAATCTATTCTGTTCGGGCATGAAAAAGGAGCCTTTACCGGTGCGACTGCCCGTCATGCGGGTAAGTTTGAACAGGCAAATGGCGGCACTCTTTTTCTTGATGAGGTGGGTGAGATGCCTCTGGAGCAACAGGCAAAACTGCTGCGGGTATTGCAGGAGAATGAGGTTGATCGTCTGGGTAGTGTGCGACCTCTGACTGTTGATGTCAGAGTCATCGCTGCGACCAACCGGAATCTTGAACAACGGGTAAAAAAAGGAGCCTTTCGCTCCGATTTATATTATCGCCTTAATGTGATTCCTCTCTATTTACCGCCGCTAAGAAAACGCCGGGAAGATATTCTTCCATTGGCACACTACTTGCTTGAGAAGCACGCCTCCCGGAGTGGACGACACGGGCTTTATTTCAATGATGAAACAATTGCCATGCTTGAGTCTGACCCCTGGCCGGGCAATGTGCGTGAGCTTGAAAACGTCGTTCAGCGTGCATGTATTCTGTGCACGGGAACAGAAATTACGCCGGATGACCTGATGTTGAAACAGGTTGCCTGTGAAGCTGGCACTGTTACTAAATCAGAATCACCAGAGCCAGAGTATGAAGAAAGCCGGGTAGTTTCCGAAAATGCACCAGCATTACCTGATCTTGATGCGTTGCCCGGAGGGGAGCGCCGCAAAGCTGAGTGGCGACTGGTGCTTGAAACATTAAGGCAGTGTGGTGGTCATCGCGGTCAGGCTGCACAGGTTCTTGAAATTACGCCACGTATGCTTCGCTACAAGCTGGCTCGCATGCGTGATTATGGTATTGATACCGACAGTTTTCTGGAAGCGCTGGCTGCCTACAGTGCTGAACAGGCAGCATAAAACTGTCATAAAAACGTTTGAGTTGGAAGTTTCTTGATGATTGATCAATTCGGTCTTGATACGCAGATACTGTCTCGTGGTTCGCTGTCACCTGTCATGCCGAAAATTGCCACGCGTGAAGATGAGCAGCCGGGGCATGGTGGTCAGTCAGCGTCGTTTGGTGATTTGCTGCGTGATGCTGTTAATAAAGTGAATGAATTACAGCAGGATGCTGGCAGTCAGCAAACTGCATATGAAGCCGGAGATGCTGTAGATCTGGTAGACGTAATGATCTCCAGTCAAAAGGCAAGTGTTGCTTTTCAGGGGCTGGTGCAGGTGAGAAATCGTGTGGTTTCTGCCTATGAAACTGTTTACAACATGCCGGTCTGATAAATGTCTACATCTACTATGTCTGCCGGAGGCGAGACCGGAAAAACGCAGTCATCCGGTTTGCCCAGTCTTCTGGAAAAAGCCAGAGCGTTGCTGGGGAAAAACCGCTTTGGAGCTGCGCTTGCTGACAAAAAGATTCACTGGCCACTGGTTTATATGGTTATTGCCGGTGTCGTCGTTGCAGTGATTGCTGTTGCCTGGCTGTGGCGTGACCAGGGTGACTGGCAAGCATTGTACGGTCGTCAGGAGCTTTATAACACCGCAACGATTATTGAAGTGCTTGATGGCAACCAGCTCCCCTACCGGATACACCCGGAAAGTGGACAGATTATGGTGCCAGCCGACCAGTTGGGTGCTGCGCGTATGCAGCTGGCGGTTGCAGGTCAGGTTCCTGAAAAGCCGGCAGGTATGGAATTGCTTGAGAGCGAGGGTAGTTTTGGTCGCAGCCAGTTTGTTGAGCGGGCCCGCTATCTTCAGGGGCTTGAAGGTGAACTGAGTCAAACGATTATCAATCTGCGCCCTGTCAGAAATGCCCGTGTTCATCTGGCCATTCCGGAGCGAACCGCTTTTATTCGTGAAAAGCAGCTGCCATCAGCTTCTGTTTATGTTGATCTCTACCCCGGTGCTGAACTTAATTCACAGCAGGTGCGAGCTATTGCACGACTGATAGCTGGTAGTGTACCTGAGCTGGCAGAAGATAATGTGTCAGTGCTGGATCAGGGAGGGAACCTGCATAGTGTTGGTAACACTGATGATATGGACCTCACAGCGAAGCAGACTGCTTATATAAGAAAGCTGGAGCATCGTTATACCAATAGTGTTAATAACATGCTGGAAGCTGTTATGGGAGCCGACAACCTGCGGGTTCAGGTTGCTGTAGACGTTAATTTCAGTGTTTCTGAAAGTACGGAAGAAGGCTACAACCCGGAATCAGCGGCAATCCGTAGTGAAAGTCTGTCCAGTGATGTCACTAACAGCGAACCGGCTGAAGGTATTCCCGGGGTTGAAAGTAACCGTGAAACGGAGACGCAGGATGGTGGATCAAGTCAGCTAAACAGTAGCCGCACAGTTAGGAACTACGAGGTTGATCGCACGGTCAGCCATACTCAGCAACGTGGCCCTCAACTGCAGCGTATATCTGTTGCTGTTGTTTTAAACAGCTTGTCAGCCACTGATCCTGAACAGGGTTGGGATGAAAGTGTACGGGCAGAAATGTCGCGCCTTATTGAAGGGGCTGTGGGTATTGATTATCAGCGGGGCGACCAGATTAATATTGGTAGCTTGCCGTTTATGTCGCTAGCCAAAGCAGATATTGCTGTAGCAGAAGCTGAAGATAAAACGCTGATCTCTGCATTCTATAAATTACCGTTGAGTTATCAGTTCGGTGCAGGTGCAGCAATTGTGTTGCTGTTACTGGCTGTTGTTCTGCTGGTTCGTCGAGCTAAAAAGGCTCGTACCCCTGAGCCAGTGGTTGTTCCGGGAGAAGATCCCTTTGCTAAAGAAGATCAGGTAAAGGGTTCCGATCTGACCGAGCAGGTACTGGATGATGTCCGTCGTATGGCAAAACAAAATCCGGATCAGGTGGCGCATATCATTCAGCAGTGGATTGAGGAAGATAACCGATGACCGCGGCTTTTGATAACGGCAATCTGGCCGATACTGAACCAGCTATCAATACCGCTGAGAATGGATCAGGCCTGAAACAGGCGGCAGCTGTATTGATTGCTCTTGGAGAAGATGCCGCATCCCGGGTTATCAGCCATATGCCAACCGGGAAAATTGTTCCTCTGATGAACCAGATGAACAGCAGTAAAACTGTGAGCCGGGGTATGTTGAGACATGTCCTGAAGCGATTGATGACCAGTCTTGAAGATTCCCCGGTGTTGATGCCGGACGAGTTTGTGACAGATATTCTTCACCAGGCGCTGGGTGATGAGCGGGCGAGAGGTGTTTTATCCGGTCGTTCTTCTCCTGTCCAGGAGCGTTTAAT
Source organism: Endozoicomonadaceae bacterium (assembly GCA_965261725.1). Lineage (GTDB taxonomy): Bacteria > Pseudomonadota > Gammaproteobacteria > Pseudomonadales > Endozoicomonadaceae > CANDOC01. Next base: position 101,994 of record CBDHDU010000034.1, read on the forward strand.
GTGGTTAGAGCCGGAAGCGATTGCCGGCATGATCCGTGAAGAAAATCCGCAGCTTCAGGCGGTTGTGCTGGCGTCTATGGAGCCGGAGTTCAGTGCGACTGTGCTTCATCTGTTGCCAGTATCTCGCCAGAATGATGTTGCTGTGCGACTTGCTCATTTGAAGGAAATACCGGCAGCCTCTCTGGATATGATCAGTGAGTTGCTTGATAAGCATGACCTGAGTGTGACGGGTGGTCAGAGTGTAAACGGCATCGGGCGTATGGCTGAAATACTGAACTACCTTGATTCTGATGTCAGTAACCGTCTGATCAATAGAATTGAGAATGCAGATGCTGATCTTGCTGACAGTGTGGCTTCCCAGCGGCTTAATATTCACCACTTGCTGCAGCTTAATCCCCAACATCTACGGATTATCATCGAAAGTATGGATACGACAGTATTGGCAATTGCACTTAAAGGTCTGCCTACGCTGCGTTTGGAGAGTATTTTTGAGTGCATGAGTAAACGTGCAGCTCACTTCCTGAAAGATGAAATGGAAGCGTTGGGCTCTGTTCGGGTTAGCCAGGTTCGCAAGGCCCGGGAGGAAATGATTGCTGTTGCCCGTGGCCTGGAAGAGGAAGAGCTAATTGAGCTGACTCTGGGTAATGAAGCAACGGTGAACTGATACGCGTATGTCTGAGCCTAAAGCAGCTTTGCTGTCGCAGCCGTCAGTTCAGACGCTTGTGAGTGCTGACAAAGATTCTCTGACCAGCTTTGAATTCCAGAAAGTTGCTCGCGCTCACCATTTTTCATCGGATGATGAAAAATGGTGGTTGTCGTCTGCTGTCGTTTCAGCGGAAGAGGAAGATATAACTGAGCAGCCTGCCGGTGGTGAGCTTGTCGTTGAGGAAGAGGTTGTTGCAGACGACCTTCCTGAACTGTCTGGTGATGTGCAGTTACCCGTTTCAGGTGATGACCTTAGTGATGAGGCGTTTGATCTGCATGAGGATCTGCCATCGCTGGGTCTGGATGAGCCTGACGTACTTGATGATCCGGAATCTGATCCTGAATCAGCAAGGCTGGAATCATATGATGCGGGTTATCAGGATGGTCTTGCGGCCGGATTTCAGGAACATAAAGAAAATGAGCTGGAGCAGGCAAAGCTTGCTGGATATAAGACTGGTCTTGAGTCCGGAAAGGCTAAAGGTCTGGAGCAGGGACTTAAGGAGGGGCGTGCAGCTCTGAGTCAGCAACAGCAAGTACTTGATGGAGTGCTTGAGCAGGCTCAGCCCTGGGCCAAGAGCATATATCCCGATCAGGTTGCCATGATGGTGCGACTGATTGAGGGCATTGCTTGTCAGGCAGTGTTGGTGGAGCAACTCTATTCCAGTGGTGCTGTCAGCCGGGCAGTACTGGCAGGTCTTGAGCAAATGGCTGAGACGGCAGGCTCTGTCAAAATTGAACTGCACCCGGATGATGCTAATGAAATTCGTGAGCTTGCAAAGAAAGAGCAAGTTAACTGGGATCTGCTGCCTGATACATCCATAACAAAGGGTGGATGTCGTATATCATCAGATGATGTCATCGTCGACTCAACTATTGAGCGTCGTCTTGTTGGTGCGCTGGAAGCTGTAAAGGAGAGCTTTTTATTGAGTCTCGGGGATGATGATGGAGCTAATAAATATATTGCTCCGGCACCTGAGGTTGATTTAGAGCCTCTTCAGCAAAGCCGGACTAATACAGGGCGTAGAAGTAAGACTTCACCTGAACCCGCAATGACTTCTTCTGCCGTAAAGGCTGCTGAGCCGGAGCGGGTCAGTGATATTGCATCTGAGATCACTCAGCCACGATCAACTCAAGCGGATGCAATGCAGTCAGCGGCAATAACCGCTGAGCCCGGTGCTAACCCCGCAGGTGATCTGGGAGCCTGGGATTCTCTGGGTCAATAATTCGTACAAATATTTTAATCGTGATAATTCATCGTCGTTTGACGATGGTGTTTATTCGCTCACAGTAGTTCATGGAGCTGTTTATGACTGTGTTGGTCGTAATTGATGAAGGGTCTGCACAGGCAAAAGCGACCTTCAGAGCAGAAAATGGTGCAGTAATCACCAAGGTCGTTCCTTCTCGTATTGCCGAGCAGGCGAAAGTGGATATTAACGGCTATGCCGAGTCAGCTTACTTCACTGAAGAAGGTGGTGAGTACACCGTTAATGGTGACTTTGACGACATCATTCGTACCAATATTCCGTCTTATCAGATTTCTGAAGCCAACCGAGCGCTGGTTCATGAAACACTGAGGCAAAGTGGTTTTGGTGGTCGTTCTGTGCGTGTAGCGGTTACTCTGCCGATGAGTCAGTTTTTCTCCAAGGTGCAGGGCGCGCCGATCAATCAGAAACTGATTTCCAGGAAAAAGCGCAATATTCTGGGCAGTATTAAATCCGCTGCCGGTCATCCGCTGGCAGAAATTATTGACTGCAAGGTCTATCCGGAAGGTATTCCGGCGTTGTTCGATACCATTCGTGATGACTCCGGAGCGCTCAAACCCGGTTTTGACGCAGCCATGAAAATTCTGGTTGTTGATATCGGTGGTACAACAACAGACGTTTCTGTTGTGACACCCAATGGCACGATTGAATCCTACGACAGTTTCCAGACCGGTGTGCTGGCTGTTGCTGAACGTTTTGCTGAGCTGGCAGCTCCGGAGTTCGGTTTCAAACGTATTCCCCGTGCCATGGCTGAAGAAGCACTTAAAACCCGCCGTCTTAAGAATATTGAAGTATCAAACATCATTAAGCGCGCAAGCCGTAATGTAATGCAGACTATTCTGCGTGAGCTTGAGGCAATGGTGTCCACACCAAGCCTGCTGGATAAAGTATTAATTGTGGGTGGTGGTGCTTCCCTGATGGGACGTGACCTTGCGGAAGCAATGGGTGTTGAGGCACTGATACCCGAGCAACCTGATATGGCCATTTCCCGTGGTATCTACAAGCTTGAGACGCTCAAAAGCGCCTGATAACTGCCAATGATTAAAACTGACAACTCTGCATCTGCTGGTGTATTTTCCGGGGCGTTCCAGAATGCGCTGCAAAGTGTTAATCGACAGCCTGCTGCATTTGCCAGTGGTCGTTTGCAGCGTGTCGTCGGTTTGAAGCTGGAAGCAACCGGTTGCCGGTTGCAGACCGGTCAGCGCTGTCTGATAGAAACGCGTTCCGGGCAGCAGCTTGAAGCAGAAGTTGTTGGTTTTGATCGTGGTCGGGTATTCCTGATGCCGCTGGAGCGGGCTTCGGGTCTGGCACCGGGGGATAAAGTGATTCCGCTGGCAGAGGACTGTCAGATTGCTGTCGGTGACGGGCTGCTGGGTCGGGTTATTGACGGTGCTGGTAAGCCATTGGATGGAAAAGGAGCACTTGCCTGCAGTGAGAGAATTCCTCTGCATGGTGATGTCATTAACCCGATGGATCGCCAGCCGGTTGTTGAATCGCTGGATACCGGTATTAGGGCAATTAACTCATTGCTGAGTGTGGGTAAAGGTCAGCGTTTGGGGTTGTTTGCCGGTAGCGGTGTCGGTAAAAGTGTGCTGCTTGGTATGATGACGCGCTTCACCAGTGCCAGTGTTGTTGTCGTTGGTTTGGTAGGTGAGCGTGGCCGTGAAGTGAGGGAGTTTATTGACCACTCTCTCGGTGAAGAAGGTATGCGGCGATCTGTTGTGATTGCTGCTCCGGCGGACGAATCACCTGTCATGCGTCTTCGGGCTTCGCTGTTATGTCATCGTATTGCTGAATATTTTCGTGATCGCGGTGAAAACGTTCTGTTATTGATGGATTCTTTGACCCGGTATGCTCAGGCGCAGCGAGAAATAGCTCTTTCAGTTGGGGAGCCACCGGCTACCAAGGGTTATCCGCCTTCAGTCTTCAGCTTGATTCCACAGCTTGTCGAGCGTGCCGGTAATGGTCGTTCCGGCTCCGGTGCTATTACTGCTTTTTATACGGTGCTGTCTGAAGGTGACGATCAGCAGGATCCGGTGGCTGACGCTTCCCGGGCGATTCTCGACGGTCACTTTGTTCTGAATCGTTCTCTGGCTGAATCAGGTCATTATCCTGCGATTGATATTGAAGCTTCTATCAGCCGGGTAATGCCGCAGGTGGTTGATGCCAGACAGATGACTCTGGCGCAACGGTTTCGTCGTAGCTGGTCACTCTATCAGAGTAACCGGGATTTACTGGCGCTTGGTGCTTACCGCAAAGGTAGCGATCCGGCACTGGATGAAGCGATTCGCCTGCGTCCGGCAATGGAACAATTGCTGCAGCAAGGCATGAATGAGCGTTCAGAATGGCAGCAAAGCTATGATCAGTTAAGGGCGGTATGGTCATGAGTCGACAGCTTTCAGCGCTGAAATTATGGAATCAGGCGCGGCAGGACAAAGTAGACGATGCTCGTGTAGAAGCGGGAAAAGCGGCAGCGAGAGTTTCTCAGGAGCAGGACCGCATGTCGCAGTTACAGCAGTTCAGAGCCAGCTGTAACCCGAAGGAAGGTCTTCAGGTAGACGGACTGTCACTGCAGACCAACAATCTGTTTGCTGCGCAAATGGATAAAGTTATTGGCTGGCAGCAGCAACAGCTTAAGCATCACGAGAATCATTATAAAAAACAGCAGCAACAAGTCGTGCGTTATCAGCGTGAAGCTAAACAGTCAGATGCTTTACTTGAAAAGAAACAGCGTAATATTCAGACCGCTGCTCACAGGCAGGAGCAGCGACAGGCAGATGAGCTGGCACAGCTGATGTTTCAGGCGCGAGCCAGAGATAATGATGAGCTGCCGGAAGTATCATAACCGTCAGCATTGTACCCGGCTCTTGAATTAGCGTTGTCAGCAACGAGAATTTTATTAATAGCCTGCTGTTGCAGGGATAGTAAACGACCATTCCTTTCGTTCGTAGAACAGCATTCCTGATGTAATTCGACCAATTCTTCCCACTGCTGCAATATCCGGTTTTTTAAGGCAGGTTGCACTTTGGAAAACAGTTTCTCAACACCTTTGGTGGTGGCCTGAGCGCCATATTTCTTCATTACTTTCGTGCGCTTTTCAGCACTTTTGCTGAGGACTGTCGTCAGATCCTCAATCAGTGGATTAACCCGCTCCATCTCCGGTACATCCCGGTCGAGAATTGCCTGCTGTTGTGATCCGAGATAGCCGGACAGTGTCCGAAAGCGTTCAGTGTCGGTTTCCAGTGCTTGAATAAAAGCGCGCATCAGGGCTTTTCCTTAAAAATACTTTCCTCCATTTCAAGCATCTTTTGTGCCAGTCGTTCGGCATTTATCTGCAACTCTCCGCGAGCAATAGCATTTTTGATTTCAGCGACTTTAGCTTCATCAATACCGGAAGCATCGCGGGCGGCAGCAGAAGCCTGCTGCAAAGACTGCATGTCTTCACTCAGGCTTACCTCGTCACTACTCTGAGTGCTGGTGGCGGACTTCTTTTTTACTGATTTTCTGCTAAAGCTGAGAATGCCTGCCTGAGACGTACCTGAGATGCGACTGCTATCCATATTGGGGTTCCGTGTTACACCACCAATTACATGGTGCGGTTGAATAGATGATGTAGGTCGATAACTGAAATATTGCTTATAGCAGAAGTCGACCAATATTCAGGATGATTAAACTATGGGGCTGTTCTTTTATCATTCCGCAAATACACAGTCATCGTTGGTAGTATGTGACGAGCCTGTGATTTTTTTGGGGGAAGGTGTGCTATTAATGGTTTTATTTAGTCAGCTATTAAAGCCTGTTAGCCTGAAACAAGGATAGATGAGTTATCTCTTACCCTGCCAAAAACAACTTTGCCGCTTGAGATATTCTTTGCCCTTATTTGATTATCTTTTGCGCCATCTTCAAGTGCGATACCCGGCATTTGTACAATAATGCCGTTGACTTCAGAAACAATACTGACACGGTTTCCCTTGTTTATCAGAGTTGCCTCTTTTAACAGGTTTGGCGTGATCAGGGTACTAGACCGGATTGTACGTTTAGTTGTCATGCCTTCAAGTGCTTTGATACTGGTAAAGAAGCCACGCCTTAACTCATTGATATCGATTTCCTGAAACATTACATCATTAGCTGTAACAGGCATGCCCGATTGCAGTGTTGTTATCGCAACCAATACATTGGCTTTGATGGTAATGGTCGCCTGTATATACACTTTCCAGCTTTGTGGAGTATTGCAGGTGGCTTTAAGTTTTTGAGGCCCGGATGGGCGTTTTGAAAGGTTTTCAATAGTGACAGGCGTTGAGCACGGTGTAAGACCCAGCTTATTGCTAATGGGTTTTATCCTGACTTCATAGTTTGATGCACCGAGCTGTTGTGCGTAAGCCGCGGCCCGTGGCTCAAGTAGTGCGCTTACTGCTTTCTCTATTTGCTGAGTGTGCAGGCTGTTGTTTTCGGCATGCGCTTTCATCCATGGCTGTAAGCATGCTGCGAATACCTGTAGGCATAAAACAGCGGTTTTTATTAGGGAAAACATATTTTTTGACATGGACTTATGCGTTTTAAGTAAGGGCTAGGGAAAAAAAGTTCCTCCGCGTTTCCGGTGTATCCTGCCAGATGAAGTGAGCCTGGTGATATAGGTTCTCATCCCTATCTTTATGCCTTTACATTTATTGTCGTATACCTGATGAACGGTAGCCTGAAGGGTTTCTGGCACACTATTTGCCTTGGAGGGCTGAATCATATTTTTCAGGTTGTTTGGATGGCCATCAGTTTTGACAGGGCTCTGGGTGTTCATCCCCAGGCATTACAGATGCGGGGCCAGCGTGCGGAAGTGCTGGCAGGCAATATCGCTAACGTAGATACGCCGGGATTCAAAGCCAAAGAGCTGGATTTCAGTCAGGTATTGCGTCAACAGAAGGATGCAGTGCAGCTGTCCCAGACTAATAGCAGACACCTTTCAGTTACAGGAGAGGCGGGCTCTCAACCTGAAGCAAAAGTACTTGAGCTGGATGCAACCCAGCCATCAGCCGACGGAAATACCGTTGATCTTGGCCAGGAACAGGCCAAGTGGGCGCGTAACCGAATGAACTATGACACCAGCTTTACCTTTCTGAATATGAAGTTCAAAGGGTTGGCTCGGGCAATTACTGGTCAGTAAAGCGCAGCGGGAAGGTAATAATAAAATGTCACTTGGCACAATCTACGATATTGCCGGCTCAGCCATGAGTGCTCAGAGCCTGCGTCTTAATACCGTTGCCAGTAACCTGGCCAACGTCGAATCCAGTGGTGCCACTCAGGGCGATACCTACAAGGCGAAACGACCGGTTTTTGCCGCAGTGCTGGAACAGGTCAATCAGCAGAATAGCTTTGATACCGGCAGTAATCGCAGTAGTGGTGCTTACAGTGTACGTCTGGCAGATGTTGTCGATAGCGAAGCCCCTCTGGAAGTGCGACATCAGCCGGGTCACCCATTAGCGGATGAAAATGGTGACGTGTATTACCCGAATGTGAATGTGGTTGAAGAAATGGCTGACATGATGTCTGCCACCCGCAGCTTTCAAACCAGCATTGAAGTCATGAACGGCGCAAGAAAAATGCAGGAACGCCTGCTGACACTGGGGCAGTAACAAGACATGAATGTTAATAGCGCGACAAGCGGCACAACAGGTACTTCCGGAAGTGGTGGCTCATTAGGTTCGGATGCTTTCATGCAGTTGCTGCTAACACAGCTACAGTATCAGGATCCGACTGAGCCAATGAGCAGTACAGATATTGTTACCCAGCTGTCTAACCTGACCATGGTTGCCAGTGCAGCTGAAACTCAGGCTTCTGTTAATGCATTAAGTCAGCAGATGTATGAGTCTCAGTCACTCTACGCATCCAGTCTGGTTGGTCAGCAGGTGGTTGTGGTTGCCAACGTCTTTACCGTTGAAGAAGGTGATCTGCCGGTTGAGGGGCAGGTGATGCTGTCAGGTGCCTGTGATGATCTCGAATTAAATATTTATAACGATTCTGATGAACTGGTAGCGACACTGGAAATGGGGCCTCAGGCAGAGGGTGGACCCGTTGATTTCGATCTGGCTGATCTTGAAGAGCCACTACCGCCGGGTGACTATCGTTTTGAAGCCATGATGACTAATGGCGATGCAGCCGCTGAAGTGGCAGTTGCACAACGCACGACAGTGACCAGTGTTGTTATTCCCGGTGGTGGTCAGGAAATTCTGGTGGATGCGGATGGCATCGGCTTGGTATCGCTTTCTCTGCTGCTTGAAGTGGAAGGTCCGGCTCCGGATGCGCCACCTGTCACAGACCCAACAGAAGAGCTGATGGCTCCGGCAGGAGTGAACCCGTTCTTTGTGCCGCCAGCCAATATGAAGTCAGCTTTTGATTCCACACCTGTAATTCAGCAGGCTTCCCGGTCATTGCCGCCGGGGGCTGCAGCACTGGCACTGGCTGGTCGCAGATAACACCTTTAACGCTATGACAGAACGGGGCTGAATAGAGTTCCGGGGGAAAATATTATGTCCAGTATGAATACCGCGATCAGTGGCCTTGATTCTGCCGCGACCAGCATGAATTACATCAGTAATAATATTGCTAACGCCAATACCACCGGTTACAAGTCGATGTCAGCACAATATGCTGATATGTACTCCGGAGGTTCCGGTGGTGGTGTCTATGTCGCTAATGTTTCTCAGGATCTGAACCAGGGCAACATTGTTTATACGAGTAGCACAACAGATATGGCCATTAATGGTGAAGGCTACTTTGTACTGGAAGGTGCCGACGGTCAGATGTATTACAGCCGTGCTGGTCACTTTGAAGTCGATAAAGATAACTACCTGGTAAACAATCAGGGACTGCGATTACAGGGTTACCCTGTAGATGATAACGGCAACCTGATTACCGGTACCCTGCAGGATGTGCCGATTGATACCAGCGATCTGCCTGCCACTACTACTTCTCAGGTTGAGCTGGGTGTGAATCTGGATGCCCGAGAAGAAGCGCCTGAAATTGCCTTTGATTCATCCAATCCGGCATCTTATAACAGCACCAGTTCTACCATGATTTACGACAGTCAGGGTAATGCCCGTACTGTGACTGTTTACTATGTGAAATCTGCCGACAATCCGAATGAGTGGACTGCCAACTTTGAAGTTGATGGTAAAGATGTCGGTATTGATCCTGTACGCATGGAATTCGATACCAATGGCGATCTGGTTGGCACCTATATCGGCGATTCTACAGAGAACACCAATGGTATGATCGATATTTCCGGTATAGACATTGGTGAAGGTGTTGCTCCACTGGATCTGACTGTCAATGTTTCCTCTTTCACTCAGTACGGCACTGATTACTCCGTTAATACCAATAACCAGAATGGTAACCCGCCGGGTCAGTACCTGGGTATCAGCATCAGTGATGACGGTTATGTTTATGCCCAGTACAACAACGGTGAAACCAAGCTGCAGGGAGCTGTAGTTCTGGCTGATTTCCCGAATGAAAACGCCCTTGAGGCCAGTGGCGATACCATGTGGACAGCAACTACTGACTCTGGTGCGGCACTTTATGGTCTGCCGGGTACCGGTAGCTTTGGCAGCATGATCTCCGGCGCGGTAGAACAGTCTAACGTTGATATGACCGGTGAGCTGATCAACATGGTTGTGGTGCAAAGTGTTTATCAGGCAAATGCCAAAATGATCACCACGAGTAATGACATGACACAAACGTTGATGCAAAGCGTTTAATCAGGGACGGGTATTAACTAATGGATAAACTTGTTTATACCGCCATGAGTGGTGCCAGTAGAAGTATGCTGATGCAGCGTCAGCATGCTTCCAATCTGGCCAATGTGAATACCACCGGATACCGGGCTGATTTTGCAACAGCTGTTGCTAAACAGATAGAAGGCGATGGTTGGAATTCCCGGTTTATGGCACAAGTTGGAGATTCATTTGTTGATACCCGTGCCGGTGATCTTGGTTTTACCGGCGGTGATCTTGATGTTGCTCTGAGCACCGAAGGCTGGTTCACCGTTATTGATGGCAATGGCAACGAAGCCTATACACATGCCGGTAGCTTTCAGCGTGATGTGAATGGCAACCTGCTGACCCGTTCTGGTCTGCAGGTTCAGGGTGTTGATGGTCCTGTTGAGGTTCCGGAATACGACAAGCTACTGATTGGTGAGGATGGCACTATCAGTATCGTCGGGCAGGGTGATGCAGATCGTGATCTCGTGGAACTTGCACGACTGAAACTGGTTAATCCGGACGAAATGATGGTTAAAGGTGCGGATGGCCTTTTCCGGGTTGAAGGCAATGAGAATATTGCTGTTGATGCAGATGAAGATGTCCGGGTTGCATCTGGCTATCTCGAATCAAGCAACGTAGCTCCAATGACCGAGATGGTGTCGTTTATGTCCCTAAGCCGCCAGTTTGAATTGCAGCTGAAGGTGATGAAAGCTGCCGATGATATTTCCCAGGCAGGCGATACCTTGCTACGGGATTAATAGCTGCGAGATTAATAGTCGCAGCTAAAACCGTATTTTGACCCTTATCCCTCTATAGAGATTAGATCGGGTAGTAATCAAGCACTGCCCGACCGGAGACGTTGTAATGAATCCTGCCCTGTGGGTAAGCCAGACCGGACTGACAGCTCAGGACCGGCAGTTGAATACTATTGCCAACAACCTGGCAAACGTTAATACCGTTGGTTACAAAAAAGACCGGGTTGTATTTGAAGACCTGTTCTATCAGGTGCAGCGCCAGCCGGGCAGCACTAATGCGGAAAATAGTGAGCTGCCATCCGGTCTGCAGCTGGGTACCGGTGTGCGTGTTGCGGGTACTCAAAAAGTTTTTACCACGGGTGCTATTGAAACGACATCTAACCCTCTGGATATGGCCATCACTGGCGGTGGTTTTTTTCAGCTGACCATGCCGGATGGTACACCGGCTTATACGCGTAACGGTCAGTTTCATGTTGATGCTGACGGCATTCTGGTGTCTGCCAGTGGCTACGCGCTGGAGCCTGAAATTAACATTCCGGAAGATGCTGTATCTGTCACGATTGGTGATGATGGTACTGTCAGTGCAAGGATGGCTGGTGAAGTTGACCCGGAAGAAGTCGGTCAGATTACGCTGACTAACTTTGTTAATCCGGCGGGTCTGACCGCAATTGGTATGAACCTGTACCGGGAAACACCGGCAAGTGGTGATGCACTGGAAACGATTCCGGGTGAAGACGGCACCGGCAACATAAAGCAATATGCGCTGGAAGTTTCGAATGTAAACATGGTGGAGGAAATGGTCAGCATGATCACCGCCCAGCGTGGTTATGAAATGAATGCCAAGGTGATTTCTGCAACGGATGAAATGATGCAGTACGCCAACCAGGTGCTGTAACTGGTTATATAAAGTGCGAACAGGGATGAGAACAGGTTTACTGAAGATGCTGTTAAAAAGCAGAATGATAATAATAACACTGGCAGCTATGTTGGCTGGCTGCAGTGTCATAGATAAACCGGAACCGGGCGAAGATACCTGGAAGCCACCTGTATTGCCCAAAGCAGCTGATTCGATACCTGTTCACGGCAGCCTGTTTCAGCCCGGACGTACTGCCAGCCTGTTTGAGGACAGAATGGCTTACCGGGTTGGAGATATTCTGACAATCCGTCTGGAAGAAGAGACAAGTTCCAGTAAAAGTTCGGGGACAGACTTTAATAAGGCGACGGATATCAATGTTCAGGACCCAACCCTGTTTGGGCGTACCGCGGGCAGTATGATGGGAGGTGGTTACTCGCTGGCGCAACAGGGTTCTGCTAACCGGACCTTTGCGGGTGGTGCTTCCAGTCAGCAGAAAAATGAGCTGACAGGTGCCATTACTGTAACCGTAATGGAAGTGCTACCGAATGGCACTTTGCAAGTGGCCGGTGAAAAATGGATTAAGTTAAATCAGGGAGATGAATATATCCGTATTGCCGGTGTTCTCCGGCCGGAAGATATTACCCCGAATAATATTGTCTCCTCCCAGCGGCTGGCTAATTCACAGATTGCTTATTCCGGAACAGGCAATCTCGCTAATGCCAATGAAGCAGGCTGGTTGACCAAGTTCTTTAACAGCCCGCTGTTCCCGATGTAAACAACAGCCAGTAACTATTCAGCAACTATGAACAAGAACGCATTCAATTTTCCGGCTGTAATGAAATTTAAACATCAGGGGATAACGGTTATGCCCGCAACATCAAAATTTGTCAGCATATTGTTGATGTTGCTTATGACTGTAACATCTCATGCTGTAGAGAATACGGCAGAATCAACCCGCAAGTTGCTTGACCTTGTTGATATTCAGGGCGTGCGTGAGAACCAGCTGATTGGTTATGGCCTGGTCGTTGGTCTTGATGGCAGTGGTGATAAAACCCGTCAGACAGAATTTACCTCCCAGTCCCTGAAGAACATGCTTCGTCAATTGGGTGTTCAGCTGCCTGCCGGTGTTGATCCACGGCTGAAGAATGTTGCCGCCGTGTCAGTGACTGCCAAACTGCCACCCTTTGTTCGTCCGGGACAGGAAATTGATGTAACAGTGTCGTCAATTGGTGATGCGCGGAGTTTGAATGGCGGTGTTTTGCTGCAGACCCAGCTTAAAGGTGCCGACGGTAATACCTATGCTTTGGCGCAGGGCAGCCTGCTGGTTTCAGGTTACAGTGTTGATGGTAATACCGGCAGCAGCGTAACCGTTAACGTACCCACTGTTGGTCGTATTCCGAGTGGTGCCATTGTCGAGAGAAGTGTTCCCGGCTCCTTTCAGTATGACAATAAAATTGTGTTAAGCCTGAAGGAATCAAACTTCACTACAGCCCGTAACATCGTTACGGCAATTAATACACTGTATGGTGAAAAAACAGCATGGGCGCTGGATGGCTCGGTTGTTGAGGTTTCAGCGCCTGCTGACAGCAGCCAGCGAGTGGCATGGATGGCGGCACTGGAAGGCATGGATGTTAATGTCGGCAGAATTCCGGCGCGGGTAATTATAAACAGCCGGTCCGGTACCGTTGTTATGAATGAGCATGTCGCTGTGAAGCCCGCCGCAGTCAGTCATGGCAACCTTATCGTATCCATTCGGGAAAGTTATACCGTATCCCAGCCAAATGCGCTTGCAGCAGGTGATACGACAGTGGTTCCGGTTACCAATATTCAGGTGGATGAGCAAAAGCAGCGGATGGTGGTCGTACCCGCCAGCGCATCACTGCAGGATGTTGTAACGGCGGTCAATAGTGTGGGGGCCACACCGACGGACTTAATGGCAGTATTACAGGCGCTTAAACGAGCGGGTTCACTGGAAGCAGAGCTGGTGGTGATCTGATGAACGGTATCGATTTTCAACTGGGTTTAGCGGCCACTTCAGGCAGAGCTGCCAGCGCTGAAAAGCCTGCTATTGCTAAACAGGCAGAAACTTCTGAGCAAAAGCTGAAAGATGTTGCTCAGGAGTTTGAAGCGCTTTTCCTGCAGGAAATGCTCAAGAGTATGCGTGCTGCGAGTGATGCAATCTCTAAAGATGGTCTGTTTAGCAGTAAGCAGGAACGCTTCTATCGTGACTGGTACGACAGCCTGCTGGCTCAGGATATTGCTAAAAAGCAGGGGCTGGGACTGGCTGATGTGATTGAAAGACAAATGTCGGAAAAGTTTTAACTATCTTTTATAACAAAAGGGGGGGGGTAGCAATAACTCCCTTCGCATAATTAATATCTGTATAACCAGAAATTACTGTCTGACTAAAAAATAATAAAAATGTCTATTTAAAATCTAGATATATACTGCTGTTTTGTTGTATTGGTAGCAGGTTTTAAAATGATTTTAAAATGGTGCATATTGTCGATATTGATTATTATTTGTCAGATAACAAACGTGTATTCAGAAAATAACGAGATTTTTTTTATTGTGAACCCTGCGGCAGGTAATCATAGCTGTGGAGGTAAATTTCATCGTGCTGAAAGTAGATATCTTGGTGAAACTAAGCGTTCAGTTCATTATACGGAAGAAAATAAGTCAGCTGCAGCCGTTGTTATAGAGCTTATAAGTAAAAGTAAACTAAAAGGTCATCAGGGAGCTGAGCCAGGTCAGCCTACTTTGGTTGTCGCTGTTGGTGGAGATGCAATTTATGCCCAGGTTGCTAAAGCATTACAGGGAAAAAAAGGGTATGTCATCGGTATTCTACCCTTTGGTACGGGCAATGATACCGCAAGAGGGCTGGGTATTCCTGTCAACAATGCTCGTCGCGCGATTGAAATTTTAACTCAGGGAGAAAAAATTAAAATCGGGGCATACAAACTTGTATTTACTGAGGCGGGTGGCTGTGAAGAATGGGCTTTCCAGGAAGTTGATGTTGGCATGTCGGAAGATGTTGGGCAGCGTAGAGCTACTTTATCTCGTACTGGTTCTAGCTCTGGCTGTTTTTCCTGTCAGTGTTTTAGAGGTATGACTTACACGCGACTGGCAGTTCAGGCTAAGCTCAACTGGAATCCTGAGCTCTTATCTATTAGGCGGGGAGAGAGTGTTTTGTATGAAGCTCCTGCATTATTTATAGCGATGACTACAGCAGGGTATTCTGGTGGTGGGTATAAAATGACACCGCAGGCTGGAGCAGATAATGGGCAGTTAATTTTTATTAATAATGTCTCTTTCTGGAATTTTATTCGGCTGATGCCTGCTGTTAAAAGCGGAAATCATATAGATATGCAGGATCGTGTTTTTAGCACACTGATCCGGGATGGTGAAGAAACTCTAACAATAAAGAAAGGGGAAGGTGCTAATCCAAGAAGACGCATGCGAGTGCAGATTGATGGTGAACCCACACAATATACGCTGCCTGTTGATATCACGTGGCATCGTGACCAAGTACCTGTAATGGCAGCGCCAAAACAGCACGCGGAATAAATGAGCTGTTTAGTCGAGTCATAAATCCGGCACCACCGTTACGGAAAAAGGGTGCCGGATTTGTTCAGAGCAGGGTTGTTTATTTAGGAAACAGGAACTGAAACTGCAAACGCAACTGCCAGTCAGGCCCATACTGTGGTTTTTCAACATTATAATAAGCTGAAATAAGTGCATTAACCGGCTGCTTGTTAACAATGAAGACCTTACCAATCCCGGCACCAAAAGGAATGGTCCAGCGATCTTTACTGCGGTCAGCATTCCAGTTGGCAGTAATAATTGGTGCTGTATTAATATAGGTGCCGCCTTCCATGTTGTAGTTGATGAAATACTGCCAGGTAAACAGGTTTACTCTGTCGGCTTTATTTTTTCCTTCAGACCAGACATTGCTCAGCAGAGAGCCAATTACCCACGGACCTTGCATTGTCAGCCCTACAAACGAAGGCCCAGCCCCCCATTTGCGATAACCCAGCTCTTTCTCTGATGCCGTGGGTAACAGAAAAACAGGCCCGACACCCCAGATGAAATCAGTAGAAACACTTTTCGGTGAAAAGAATGCGGTAACAGTCGCGTCGCCAAGTCCGGTGTGGCGAAAGTCATTTTCATTTTGCTTTGGTGTTGAGATAACAGGCAGAATGGTTCGGGTAATCATTGTCCAGTTATCACTGATATCAACAGGAACAACGGGCTGGATATTTAAGGTATTACGGTTACCCTTGGTGGGGCCATATTTGAAGTCAGTATTATTCTGGAAGGGAACACTAATCAAACTGCTGACCGGGTTCTGAGTTTCTTTTGCCAGTTCAGAAGCGCTTTCTTCTGCATAGTTATGAAAACTTGCCAGTGAAGTTATCCACAACAAAGCAACAGGTAATGCCAAAAATCTGCCGGACATGACGGAGTCTCCTCAGTGTGATTGTTGCAGACTGCTCAGGGAGTGTTTGGCTTTTGAGAGCAATCTGAATCGATTAAGGATAGCGGCAGTTTCAGGGTACTTTTGTCTAAAGAAGAACCGGGTAAACTTTTCGTTACCCGGTTCTGTCGGCATAAGTTGGTATAAGGGAAAGTCTATAACGAGGCTTTTGTTACAGACTCTGCGCTTGTTGCAGGTATTTCTTGCGTCGTTTGTTCTGAGCGTTGACGAAAATCAGCAATTAGCAGCATAAGTACAACAGCACTTAGAAAAACATTCGATATGGGTACTGCAATCCATATTCCTGTTACACCCAGCCAAAGCGGCAATAGCAGAACCAGCGGTATCTGAACCAACATATTGCCCAGTGTTATCGCCGTTGCTAATGAAGCGCGTGCCAGTGACTGAAAGTAAGCTGCACTGGCGAAAATAAATCCATCAAGGAATATGGTCAGAAGATGCAGACGAAGCCCGGTTACAGTCTGTTTTGCCAGCTCCTGATCGGTATTGTTGAAGATATGGGTAATGGCTTCAGGGAAAAGATTAACGATAAATACGGTCGCCAGACCGGTAATCAGTACAACTTTCATTGCCAGAAAGAAAACCAGTCTGACATTGTCATATCGCCCAGCACCTTTGTTATAACTGATCAGTGGCTGCATACCGGTCGCCACACCTTCGGCAATCATGTAATAAATAGCCTGGACATAACCAACAATTGTGAATGCACCGACTGCCACAATGCCGCCGTACTGCATAAACAGCCAGTTATGGAGAGCGACAATAAAGCCGAAATACATAAACATGAAAAAGCTGGATGAACCGGTTTTCAGAGTCTCTGCAGAATTTGAGTAATCAAGCCTGATATTTGAAAACGACAGGCGGGTATTCGCCTGTGAAGAGAAGAAGTATGTGATACCCCAAATAGCCGTTATACCTTGGGCAATAACCGTAGCGATCGCTGCTCCGGCGACCTGTTGCTGCAGCATAACAACAAAAATGTAATCGAGAATGATATTGAGAATAGCGCCGGTTGCCATGACCGCTGTTGCCAGCCCGGGTTTCTCATCATTACGAATCAGAATGGGGACAGCGGCGCCAAAAAGCGCAAAGGGAGCGCCCAGACTGATATAGAAAAGGTAGTCATCAGACATTGTCAGTGCATTGCCTGTTGCCCCAGCCATTCCATAAGCGGCAACTTGTAGTTATAAAGTAATACACCTGCCAGAATACTGAGTGCTGTTAGCAAGATAATACTGTTACCGAGTATTTGTCTGGCATGGTTGGAGCGGGATTCACCTTTAGCAATTGAGAACTGGGCGCCAGCCCCCACGCCGCACATTAACCCAACTCCTACCAGTGTCCCGAAGACAGGCCATACCATATTAATGGCGGCAAGCCCTTCAGTGCCGACAACCTGGCCGAGGAAGATGCCATCGACAGTTGAGTAAATACTGTTAATCAGCATTCCCAGAGTAGCGGGCAGGGTGTAGCGCCAGAAGGTTTGCTGGATGCTTTCTTTCCCAGATTTAAGACTTTTCCGACTTTGCATATGACTGCCTTCCCGGGACGTATATTTTGCTATTAGTTTTATTAGCTAAGCTAACTATTTAGTTAAAAATAAGCATGGAGCATTCTTTTCGCAGGGCTCAAAGGCCGTTGCAAACCTTGGTCAGAAGCTTTTCCAGAGACCTGTATTCAGTTGCAGAGAGCGTCTTCTTTATGCGATTCACAGCAACTGCAAGAATTTTTTCATCCAGTGTCATCAGTGCCAGACCTTTTTCAGTGAGCGTAATCCGAAAAGCTCTGCCGTCTTCAGCGCAACGATGACGCTGAACCAGTGCTTTCCGCTCCAACTTGGCAAGCATGTTGCTTACAGAAGGTTTCTGGACATGCATGTTCCGAGCAATATCCGACATGCGGGGAGAACCCAGCTGCTGGATGGTTTTCAGGTAGTCATATTCGTTAAAACTTACCTGGTTGAACTGTCCAGAGGTGTCATGATCCCGCCAGATCCGGTTTAGATGACGCTCCAGCTGATCCAGTGAATTTTCGAGTTTCATAGCTGAAAATATAATTAGTCTATCTAACTAAATTTTAGTGAAGCGTAATTCTGAAGTCACGCATGATTTCGGAAAACCCTGATTAAGATGGTGCTGGTCAGGTCGAGTCTTTTAGCATTGTACGAATTTCTAAGCAGACTGCTCCTCAAGAGAAACCAGCTGCTGCACGGGTATTAACATGAGCATGATGTATAACGCGACAGCAGGTCTGAACTCTTCCCAGACAGCGCTGAACGTGACCAGCCAGAATATTTCCAACTCTGCGGTGCCGGGCTATTCCCGTCAGCAAGTGATTTATGCAACCTCGCCGACAGGAACTGTATACGTCAGTGATGTGCAGCGTGTAAGCGACGATTTTATGGTATCTCAGGTGTGGGAATCGGCGTCAGACTATGGCTACAACCTCAGTTATGGTTCTCAGGCGGTACTGCTGGAAAATACTTTCACTTCTGACAGTACCAGCCTGTCTCCGGCATTGAATGAATTTTATGGTTCTTTGAATGACGCGGCGGCTGACCCTGCCGATGTGGCTAACCGCCAACAGGTATTGAACAGTGCCGGTTATCTGGCCAGCAGCTTCAATACCTTACAGAGCCAGATGGATGCCCAGTTCCAGCAGATCAATGATCAGCTGTTTGCCATGGTCAAAGAAGTGAATGGTGTGCTGGTTGAACTGGCTGATGTCAATGAAGCCATTTCCGAAACATCTGCTCAGCCCGGTGGTGTACCCAATAACCTGCTGGATGAACGTGACCAGCTGATTCAGCAGGTTTCTGAGCTGATTGATGTCGAAGCGGATATTCAGGATGACGGCACAGCTAACCTTTACTTGCCAACTGGCGAAGTGCTGGTTATGGGTGGGGAAGCAAACAGCTTTGAAGTAGTACCGGGCGACCCTAATGATTCCAGTTTCCAGCTAGTGCTGGATACAGGAAACCAGCAAAAAGCCTGTTTCCGATATTGGTGGTTCTGTGCAGGGATTACTGGACTTCCGCGATGAGCAGCTGGAACCTGCCATGCGTGAATTGGGTCGTCTGGCGCTGGTGACTGTTGATGCCATCAACAGTGAGCTGGAAAAAGGTTATGACCTTAACGGCAATCCCGGTCAGCCGCTGTTCAGTGATATTAATTCTGATACAGGTAATCGCTCCGCAGCTTTCAGTGATAACCAGGGCGATGCAGTTCTGGATGTCACTATTGAAGATACGACTGCGCTGCAAGCCAGTGATTACAGAGTCGACTTTATTGAGAACCCTGAAACGGGTGAAGTTGAGTATCGCGTGACCCGTGGTACTGATGGTGAAATTGTAGCGTCCGGCACTGAAATGCCGATTGAGTTTGATGGTGTTTCTGTCACTGTCTCAGAAGGCGAATATCAGGCGGGTGATTCTTTCTCTGTCGAGCCGACCAAAAATTTTGCGAGCAGTGTTGAAGTCACCCTGACTGATCCCGAAGCACTGGCATTTTCTTCTGATCCGGAAGCTACCGGTAACAACGATATCCTGAATAATCTGATTGAAATAAAAGACAAGCCGCTGGTGGAGGGGGAATACTCCATTAATGAGGCATGGAATATGATGGTTGCGGATGTGGTCGGTACTTCGGCCGGTGCTCAGTCCCGTTATGAAGCCAGCGCCCAGCTGTATATGCATGCCCAGAATCAGGATCTGAGTGTTCGCGGCGTCAATATGGATGAAGAAGCGATTAACCTGATTACGTTCCAGCAGAGCTATCAGGCAAATGCCAAGGTTATTGCTGCTTCTCAGGAAATGCTGGATACCATTCTGGCAATTTAATTGCCGGGCTGTTCTCAACAATATTATCAATATAACCAGCCGTGAGAGTCGTGCTCTCACGGCAATACAAAGGCGACAGGGACTTTTAGATGAGAATCAGTTCTCAGCAGATGCACAACACCATGACAGCATCGATGCAGACAACGACAATGAATGTTAACCGTACGTTACTGCAGATGAGCTCCGGTAAAGAAATGCTGCAGATGTCTGATGATCCGCGGGCAGCATCTCAGCTGATGAGCATTAATGATCAGCTGGCAGAACTGGAACAGTACGCGACCAATATCGAAACAGCTCGTCAGATGTCAGCGCTGGAAGAAAGTATCCTGATGGATATGAATGATGTGCTGATGCGCACTCGTGATCTGGCAATTATGGCCGGTAGTGACTCCCTGACTCAGGAAGATAAAAACGCCATTGCTGAAGAAGTGGATATGCTGATTGAACAGCTGGCATCTCTGGCAAACACACAGTCATCTTCCGGTGAATATATTTTTGGTGGTACCAAGAGTGATCAGCCGCCTGTTGTGCAGGATGAAAATGGCCAGTGGATTTATCAGGGTAATGATGAAGTTCGTACTATTAAGGTTAGTGATTCTCAGGAAGTAGAGCTTGGTGATACCGCTAAGGAAATTCTGTTTGAGCCATCTGTTTTTGATGCCCTGACCCAGTTCTCTGAGCAATTGCGCAGCGGCGGTGAAGTCGATGTTGACGGTACGATTGAAGCCATTGATACCGCTCTGACATCTGTTGGTCAGGCGTTGACTGGTGTCGGTGCCCGCATTAACACACTGGATCGGGCTGAATACACTAATGCAGATATCCAGATGGTAACCGATGCTCAGCGTGGTGAGCTGGAAGATCTGGATTATATTGAAGCAACCACCCGCTTTACTTATGAAATGACGGCACTGCAGGCTTCCCAGAAAAGTTATGCCATGGTTAGCCAGCTTTCCCTGTTCACCTATTTATAAGCTGTCGTTTTTATAACGATATAAAGCCCTGTTAATTGAGCAGGGCTTTCAAATTTTGTAGAAAAACGATAAAAAAATAACATTTTCAACCATTCAGCTTCAGCTTTTCCCTTCTGTGTTACATCATGTAACTTGCTGCCGTAGCGATATAGGCGGTGTGATATGAATGACCTAAACATTGCTTCTAATCAATATACGAACATCAGCGAACAACATAGAATCCATAACCGAATCGACGCAACGATTTCAGCGAAAGTACATAGACGAGCAAGTCTGGTACGTAAGTTTGCCTTAATGTTGTTTTTGGCAATGGACTGTAAGTCCGATTTTTATCAAGTCATTATTGAATGACGCCGGTTTTAAGACCGGACCCGTGTGAAGCCACTGGCAGCAACTATGTGGCAAGCCAATGCAACCAAGAGGGGGGATCTCTGGATTTCGATGACTTCGGTCTGAAAAATCTCAGGGAGGGTTGCGGCAGATGAAATGTCTCTGCGGTGTCCGGTCATTTTATTCAAAGCCCGTGTATTGAAAGATGCACGGGCTTTTTATTGGTATCTAAAAAGTATCTGCTAAGGTAACAGGCATATAAGTTAATAATCCTAAACAGCCTGTTATGTTTCTAAACCCGATTTTTGTCGGTGCATTGTTGCTGGCATTCACTATCAGTTCCTGCTGGTTTTTCCGGCTGCGCGGCATTTTGCTGAGTGGGTTGCTGACGTTAATTGTTCTTGCTGTTGAACAGCGTATTTATTTGTCTGGTATAGCTGCTGTATTGGTAATGGGTATTGGCTGGTTTGGCTATTACCGTTGCGGATCACTCTGGCTGAAAGCAGCATGCCTGATTGTTTCGCTGGTGCTTTCTCTGTTGCTCATGTTGCATCTGATGCCAGGATTTAACAACTGGCGTTATGCCGAGCAGGTTCAACTTTTTCCTTTAAGTTTGCCGCTGGATCTTTATCTGAATTTCGATAAAGGCTGGATTGCAATTGCCATTTTTGGCGCATCAGGGTTACTTGCTAAGCAAAAAGGACATTCTGCTTTAACCAGCTGGCATCTTGCTCTTTCTGTCAGCTGCCTGTTGATTGCTGCTGTACTGGGGACTGCCTGGAGTATTGGATTAGTGCGCTGGGAGCCGGGCTGGCATGCTCTCTTTTTACCCTGGGCATTGGGTAATCTGTTTTTCACCTGTGTTGTGGAAGAAGCATTGTTCCGGGGATGGTTGATGAATGGCTTGTCGCAGACTTTTTCTTCATCACGCTATTTTTCTACCGGCAGTAAAGCTCAGGCTCAGTGGCTGGCATTATTTACGAGTGCACTGATATTCGGGTTAGCGCATTTTTCTGGTGGTATCGGATATATGCTGTTAGCGGGTGTTGCCGGGCTGGGATATGGTTATGTTTATCAACTTACCGGGCGCATTGAGTGGGCCATCGGATTGCACTTTATGTTGAATGCGACGCACTTTTTGTTGTTTAGCTATCCGGCTGTCGCGCCAGTACCGATGTGATGTTCGGCTATGCGTGCATTGCTGGCGCATAATACCTATGCCTTGATGTGGTAGTGCCATGGTGTAATAACCGGCTCAAAAGATGATAGTTAGCGAGTCGGGTGTGGATTCTGTTCAGCAAAGTACGATAAATCAAACTAATGTAGAATCGATTACCGGAGCTTCCGGGCTCCCTCGCCAGAAAAAATTAATCAAGCAGCTTGAACCTTTTATTCTCCTGACCGTTCTTGGTTTGTTCTTTGGGTATCTGGGTTCCGTCATGGGTGTGACCAATATGGTCAATACCATGATGAACACAGCACACCAGTTGCTGCTGAATACCGTATTTTTCATTATGGGTATTACTGTAATGGCGGGAGCCATGAGCCGACTGCTGGTTGAGTATGGTGTTGTTAATGTACTTGAGAAAGTACTGGCACCCTTAATGCGCCCACTGTTCAATTTGCCGGGGCGTTCAGCGCTGGCGGGTCTGATGACCTTTTTCTCCGATAACCCGGCGATTATCGGTTTGGCACATGACAAACGTTTCAGCCGTAACTTCAAACCGGTAGAGCTGGTTTCTCTGGCTAACTTCGGCACAGTATTCGGTATGGGACTGATTGTTGTGACTTATATGGCGACTCAGGATTTTGGTATCGAAGGCGGCTCCTTTGGTCCGGCAATGGTCGGTCTGCTGGGTGCTGTGGGTGGTGGTATTGTTTCAACACGTTTAATGCAGAAACTGACCAAGCCACTGCTGTCTGAAACAGCTGTCGCTGAAGCATCTGAAGCACATGATGTTCGTGAAGCGGAAGGCAATGATAATGCTGGCAATATCCGTTTTCTGAATGCAGTTCTGGATGGTGGCAAATCCGGTGTTGAGCTGGGTATGGCGATTATCCCCGGTGTTTTGATTATCAGCACCTTTGTGATGATGCTGACATTCGGTCCGGGTGAGAATGGTTACAGTGGTGGTGCCTTTGAAGGTGTGAAACTGCTGCCCGCGATCGCTGAATATGGCTCCGGTCTGTTCTACATCCTGTTTGGTTTTGAGCATGGTGAGCTGGTAGCATTCCCGATGACATCACTGGGCGCTGTCGGTGCTGCACTGTCGATGATGCCGGTATTTGCAGAACAGGGTTTTATTACCGGTAGCGAAATCGCCGTACTGACAGCAATGGGCATGTGCTGGAGTGGTTTCCTGAGTACTCATACCGCGATGCTGGATACGTTGGGTCAGCGTCGTCTGATCTCCAAGGCAATTCTGGCGCATACTGTTGGTGGTATCTGTGCTGGTGTTTTTGCCCGCTATTTATATCTGCTTGTTTATTAAACTTGTTCTTTGGGGAGTGCTGTAGCACTCCCCGGTCTATTTAGCTTGTTGTACGCCTTCGGGCAAAAATAATAATATTCCCGACAATAATCAGCGCAAATCCGGCAATTGCCGCCCAGCTCCACTGATACCCTTCAACGAATGTAGAAACCGTTAATGCCACGGCCGGAAACAAAACTGTGCAGTATGCTGCCTTGTCAGCACCAATCCGTCCAACCAGCATCAGGTAGGCGGTAAAGCCAATCACTGATCCCGGTATAGCCAGATAGAGCAGGCTGTAAAGATAAGTCGGATTATTCTCAAAGGTAAATGGAATGCCTTGAATTGCCGCAACAGCTGCAAGGGTCAGAGAACCGTATAACATTCCCCAGGCATTAGTTGTTGGAGGCTTCAGGCCATTTTGCTGGTGGCGAATCGACAACATATTAGCCAGAGAAAAGGCAACGGTTCCCGATATTGCGAACAGAATCCCGATCAGCGTTTCATCAGGGTCGGCAGAATGCGTTATCTCCGGCCAGAACATCATGCAGATGCCTGTCAGCCCGAACAGCGAACCGGTCAGCATTTGTATTGATGGTCGTTGTCTGAAAAATATCCACAGGTTAATGCAATTGAATACCGGGGCAAGTGACATCACTACCGCATTAAGCCCGCTGGTAATATGAAAGGTAGCATTGTAGAAAAAATAAAAGTTCAGATTGAACAGGCAAATACCCTGTAACAAGCAGAATATATGATCACGCCAGCTGAGTGCCTGTAGTCTTCGGGTGAGTCCCAGAATAATAAACAGAATGAGGCCGGCCAGCATAAAGCGGTAAACGATAGATGCCTCAACTGCAACGGTACCGAGTTGCAGTTTGATGGCTATCCAGGTTGTACCCCAGATCAGTACTGTCAGGATATAGAGAAGGGCGCTTTGCATGCTGCCTCATTGCTTTATTGTTTGATTATCGGGGTAAACTGTATCCTGTCGGATCGCTGTTGTGTTTCCGGTTGTCGGTTTGCAGTACTTAATATCTGGAAGCTGAACACGGTTACGCGCTCAGAGTCATGTGGCAGCTTTGAACTTCTGACGATGGAAGATGCCTGTTAACGACACCTTCCATCGTCCCAGAGTAAAGGTTATTTTAAAGTGTTAACTGCCAGCTCTCGGTAGTAGCTGATATCACTACCTTTGTTCAGATAGAACTTGCCGCGTACTGCATCGCTTAAATAATCCAGTGCGATGAGTCTGCTTAACAGGCTGATCTGATCGTCTGATAGCTCCAGTCCACACTCTTTAAATGCTACAGCATGTTTTTTTACTGTGCGTTCCGCATTGTCATTGATCCACTTCACCAGGTTTGATGGCGCATAGCTTTCATTGGGGTAACCAATGTTGCGCCATAGATGATGACCTGGCCACAGTACTTCATATTCGGAAACATTCAGCTCTGATAATTTTTCCAGCGATTTCAATGTTGGTGCACCGGGTTTTCTCAGGCAGTAGGGTAGTACTTCATCCTGAAGGAATGCTTTGCTGGTTTCTTTATCGCTATAAACCTGCTGTAAAAAAGCGTCCAGTTGCGCATGCTTAAGTACACGCATAGGAATTTACGCATAGGAATTTCAAAAAATCATTATTCCAGTCATTCCTGCAATCTTTGGTTTTTCATCCTGCCAGCGTCCAATCATCTGGAATCATCTGGCTCTGGACGTTGTGTTTATCTGTTTGATACCCCCCAAATCCCATTGATTTGCCCGATATCGCCCTGAAATCCGGATTTCAGACGGATTGAGGGCGTGAACTATGTAATCGGTTTCGCAAGCGCAAGCTGTTGATGGTATTTGTACAGCTCGTACTGCGGCTTCCCCCGGGTGATGCCGGTGAAGATCATTTGAGCCTGACAGAGGATGCATTGCAGCGGGTCGAGCCCAAAGGTTTGTTTCAGTAACGCCGGAAAGGTGATTTTCAGGGCGTTTCGTTCGGGCTGATTGAGCAGGTTGTAGACAGTGGGCAGCAATGTAGCCCTTCCCCGGCAGGCCAGAAAACCATAATACCGGATCATTCGGAAACCTTTGTCGGGAATATGCTGTGTCAGTCGTTCTATAAATTCTTCCCCTTCACAGGTTTCATGGCGGCGGGTTTTGGTGCGGTGATCCAGATACTCATACACAACGGTATCACCGCCATAGTGTTTCAGGCGCGACATGGCCAGCGGTGGTCGTTTGATATAGCGCCCCAGGTAGCTGATGGTGCGGTGGGGGCTTTTGGTGGCTTTGGCAAAATGGACGATCCAGTCCTTTTGGTATTGCTCATCGAGGAAATCATTGAAGCCGGAAAGGTCATGACAGCTGTCTTTCAGCTCGGAAGGCAGATCCAGCTCGCCACGTTTAAACGCTTCCCTGAGCAGGTTGATCACGCCGTAACGCCACGCGGGCATGATGGCGTTTTTGGTGAAGTAGACTGACTTCCATTGATGGTTACCGTCGTATAATCCGCCACGGGTCACAGAGAGGTGAATATGAACATTCCAGTTCAGCTTTCGGCCAAAGGTATGCAGTGCCGTGAAAATGCCAGGTGTCACGCCTTTTTTCCCGGCAAAGGCCTGCAGGCTTTTTGCCGCCAGTGGGCTCAGTTTACCCAGTAAGGTGCGGTTGATTCTGAACAGCTCCCAGAGTGCATCAGGCATCGTAAAGGTGATGTGTTGCCACTCAGTATCCGGCAACAGCGCTTTCTGGTCAGCAATCCACTGATCGGTCAGTTTTTTGCCGCAGGTATTACACAACCGGGCTTTACAGCCAAAGCAGATCTTTTTGGTGTGAGAGCATTCATGGTTGCTGCATACAAAGCTGGCATACCCCATGATCACCCGCCCGCAGGCCAGTACTTTGCTGATCGCATCAACCACAGCAGGGCGTATCGTATCGGCGTTGCGCTGGTAATAACGCCACCATAACTGATCGCGTAGCAGTAATTGTTTTAGTTTGGACGGCGGTCGGCTGGTCATACGGCCTCATCAATACAGTCGCACGGATGATAACGAATGCAGCCGGTGAAGGGGATGGCATCCTGAGGTTGTTTTTCAGTCGTCCTCCTCTGCCAGTCTTTTGCGTTTACGGTGTTTTCTGAATTTGTGAGTGGCCAGCGCCTGAGCACTGTTGAGGGTCACCGGGGGCTGACACCAGGTACAGGTGCGTTCCCCGCTGTGGTGACTTTGGTTGTGATTGGCCAGCGCCTTCGCACTGTTGAGGGTCACCGGGGGCTGACACTGGGTACAGGTGCGTTCCCCGCTGTGGTGACTGCGGTTGTGAGTGGCCAGCGCCTGAGCACTGTTGAGGGTCACCGGGGGCTGACACCGGGTACAGGTGCGTTCCCCGCTGTGGTGACTTTTGTTGTGATCGGCCAGCGCCTGAGCACTGTTGAGGGTCACCGGGGGCTGACACCGGGTACAGGTGCGTTCCCCGCTGTGGTGACTGCGGTTGTGATTGGCCAGCGCCTGAGCACTTTTGAGGGTCACCGGGGGCTGACACCGGGTACAGGTGCGTTTCCCGCTGTGGTGACTGCGGTTGTGATTGGCCAGCGCCTGAGCACTGTTGAGGGTCACCGGGGGCTGACACCGGGTACAGGTGCGTTCCCCGCTGTGGTGACTGCGGTTGTGATTGGCCAGCGCCTGAGCACTGTTGAGGGTCACCGGGGGCTGGCACAGGGTACAGGTGCGTTCCCCGCTGTGGGAGGCGCTTATATGGCTAGCTAATGATGCAGCTGTTTTGTAATACTTTTGGCACAGGGAACACTGAAAAGGTTTCTCGCCGGATTCAACCGTTTGAAAAACTGAAGGTGAAGGCGGATCTTGAGGTGATACTGTGAATTCGGTATCCGAACTGTTTGTTTCTTCTTCATCGTCGTCTGGCGGTTCTTGTTTAATGCAAGATGCACATTGTTTTAGCCATTGATCAATTTCAGGCAACACAGGAAAGTCATCAGTCACCTTTACAATTACAACCTCCGAATTGTCATCGAGTCGTATTTTCTTGATTTGTGGTTGGGATGATCCGGGTTCTGAGCTATTGTCTGCTTCATTTTCACCGGCCCCGGATGAAGGAATAAAAGCGCTTGCAAACAAAGCTATCAAGCTTGAAAGGAAGGCACTTTTTATCTTTTTTTTGACCAGTTTCTTTGAATGGAGAAGAAAGTCATATGACGCTGACGGGCTATCTGAGAAAGAGCTTTTATCATAGGTCAGACAATAGGTTTGAGCCTGACGTTTAGTGCAATCAAAAAGTTGCCGCGCAGCGGCCTACGTTCTTCCTGAGTCAGTTGCTGCAGGGTGGTATCATCTGATGCCAGATAAGTAACCCGGAAGCCTTGAGAAGCTAAATCTTTAAGCTTTGCTTTCAGAGCCAGAGATAAGGTGCTGCTATATACCTGAATGCCACCGGGATACTGATTGCGTATCTCCACCGTAGTCATCTCATCAAGGGTGGTGGCTGGAACGATGGGGTTGGGAAGCCATGTTTTGTCCGTCGCCGCTCCCTGTAGAGATAAGCCTGCTAACAGGAAAAATCCCAGTGATAACAGAAGATTTCGAACCGGGTAAGTCAATATTGGCTGGCCTGCATCCATCCATCTTGATAAGCCTGTAAGAGATTGATTACAAATTCAGACCATTAAAGACAAATGTTGTTCCCCTCCCAAAGAAAACCCCGGGAGGGGAGCGCAGGGGCAGGTTATTTGGCTGGAATTGCCTTCAGGCCTGCAATCAGCAGCTGCCAGAAGCGATTAACACTTTCAATATGCACCTGCTCACTCGGAGAGTGAGGGAACTGGATCGTTGGACCAAAGGAAATCATATCCCAGTGCGGATATTTGCTGCCCAGCAGGCCGCATTCAAGACCAGCATGAATCACCTGAATCGCCGCATCTTTACCAAACAGTTCGCGATGTACATTCTGCATCACATCACGTACCGGAGAGTGAGTGGCTGGTTTCCAGCCGGGGTAACCATCGCGCTCAGTAACGTCAGCACCAGCCAGTCGGAACAGACCATGAACAGTCTGGCGAATATCTTCACAGGCACTGTCGATCAGGCTGCGAGGAGTTACTTCAACAGTGACAGCCTTATCTTCAATGCTCACTACACCCAGGTTGATGGATGTTTCGACGACATTCTCAACACTGTCACTCATACGTAATACGCCGTTAGGGAATGCGTGCAGTGTATCCAGCCAGCGGCGCTGAGAAGCTTCAGCCATTACGTCAGTGGCTGCTTCCGCTTCAAACATTTCCAGCTTCAGACCTTCATCGGCAACACTGTATTCGTTTTGCAGAACCGCGAAGTACTCATCGATTCTGGCTTCCACTGCAGCCAGCTGTTCTTCTGGCAGAGTGATAGTGGCTACTGCACTGCGTGGAATGGCATTGGCAACACTGCCACCCTTAAAGTTGCACAGACGAATATCAAAGGCTTCAAGCGTTTTCAGCGTGCGAGCCAGCAGACGGTTGGCATTACCGCGATACAAATGAATATCGCAGCCGGAGTGTCCACCTTTCAGACCGCTGATTTTAACAGTGCGGGTAATATGACCGGCAGGAGCCTGTTCAGTTTCAAAGTCAGCCTGTCCGCGGATAAAGATACCGCCGGCACAACCTACATACAGCTCACCTTCGGCTTCAGTATCCAGATTCATCAGGATATCGCCTTCCAGCCAGCTGGGTTGCAGGCCTTGTGCGCCGACCATGCCTGCTTCTTCGTTCATTGTCAGCAGCACTTCAAGTGGGCCGTGTTCCAGATCACTAGCTTCCAGAACCGCCAGACCGGCAGCCATACCAATACCATTATCAGCGCCCAGTGTGGTACCGGTAGCCGTTACCCAGTCGCCTTTAATTTGCGGGCGGATAGGATCTGTCAGGAAATCATGCTCAATGGTTTCCTCTGCCTGAGGAACCATATCCAGATGTCCCTGCAGAACAACACCGGGACGATTTTCCATGCCCGCTGTTGCAGGCTTACGAACGACAATGTTGCCGACTTCGTCGATGGAATAATCCAGATTATGCTGCTCGGCAAAATTAACGACATACTGACGCAATTCTGCTTCGTGATTAGATGGGTGAGGAATTTCACAAATAGCGGCGAAATACTTCCATAGCAGCTGAGGTTTCAGCTCGTGAAGAGGATTCATAGAAAGACCTGTTAGATGAATCGAAAGGAAGTCAGGTTATGTTAACAGAACCCGATTGAATGCTGCTTTTTACCCCTGTTTTCAGAGGGAAAGCAAGTAATTCAGGTCATATATGGCAGATTTTAAACCGGAGCTTTACCTGAATACACGAGCAAACGTCAACGAACCTTGGAAAAGGTGTTGTAGCCGTTGAGAAGGTAGAAAGTATCATCTGTTCAAGTGTTGGCTCACGACATACTCGCTGTAGTAAAGCGGTAGGACAAGGTGTTCTTTTTCCAGAGGTGAGGAACCTTGAGTTCCCGTTAATTTAATGGTTTTCTTTGGTTGACACTTCGTTACGTAGGACTCTAGCGAACGTGCACGGGTACGCTTGCCACTTTTTACTTCTATCGGAATAATATCGCCGTCTTCAGTTGTGGCAATAAATTCAATTTCGGCCCTGGCATCACCCCAGGAAAAAGTCGGACTGAGTCCGTATGCCGCAAATTCCTGCTGCACAAAGTTCTCTGCAATATATCCTTTATACTCAAAAGCCTGTTGTTTTATTTCTTTATAACTACTCCCGAGCATATGATTGAGCAGCCCTGTATCCATCAGGAATAATTTCACCTTATTATCTTTGCGGTAAGCAGCCAGCGGACTTCTGGGCATACCATCGACAGGAAAATTTTTAAGAACTAACCGACACTTTTCCAGCCACAAAATAGCATTTTCAAAGTCATTGTAACGGGATTTTCTTTCATGTACTCCCTTGAATCTGAACCGTTTAACAGACTCATCCTGAACAGAGGACAGCTGTGAAGGAACATTGCGGAAGACGGCTTCAATCAGGCCGGCATCAACTTTGCCAGAGTATTTACCAAAATCACGCAAATAACCTGATACTAAATTTCGATGTACCGCACTAACAGCACTAACCCGTTCAATTATGCTGGCAGACTTCATATCAAACCAAGTTTGTACGGCCTCTGGCATCCCTCCTGTAAAATAGTAATCGGTGAGCTTATCAAACAACTTGGTGTGTGCAGCTGCAGAGTTAATTTGCTCTGCGTAAGCCCTGATGAGAGCAGTTTCACCGGAAGCGTCCAGAAACTCCCTGAATGTCAGCGGATGCAGATTGTGTTGTTCCACTTTACCCACAGGAAAGGCAGTGAGGAGCCCGATATTTGAGCCGCTTGCAGCAACAAACATATGCGGAGCCTGCTCAGCGAAGTACTTGAGAGAGGTTACTGCTCTCGGGCTCTCACCAATTTCATCGAGAATTAACAGATCACTTTCAGCATTAAAAACTTCTCCTGTGAGTAGCTCCAGATTGGACAGTATATTGTCGGGAGAAAGAGAACCTTCGAAAGCCTGAGTTAGTTCGGGCGATTCGAGAAAGTCGATATGTAAAGTATGCTTAAAGGTTTTACCAAGCAGAGTTTGAAGCAAGTAAGTCTTACCTGTTTGGCGTGCTCCATCAATGAGCAGTGGCTTACGTTTGGGTCTGGATTTCCATTCCAGCAATTTTGGCAGAAGTTTTCTTTGCACTCGTTTTCCCCATTCAGATATGAATCCTACACTTTTACGCGCATAAAATAATAAAAATTTACACTTTTGTGCGCGTAAAAGTGATGACTTATATTGTAGTAATAAACTGAATTCTTATGTATGTAAATGGGGAGGG
Organism: Endozoicomonadaceae bacterium; assembly: GCA_965261725.1. Lineage (GTDB taxonomy): Bacteria > Pseudomonadota > Gammaproteobacteria > Pseudomonadales > Endozoicomonadaceae > CANDOC01. The sequence continues at coordinate 133,283 of CBDHDU010000034.1, forward strand.
AGGATTGAGGTATGTTGCTACCAGCTACCAGCTACCAGCTACCAGCTACCAGCTACCAGCTACCAGCTACCAGCGATATATCATGCTGGCGGCTGACAGCTAATAACTGGCAGCTTCTAACTACCAGCGCCAACCAAACGTAACAGCATGAAAATCAATTGACTCATTCTCGCTATGTAATCCGGCATTAGAATAATGCAACCAGCCATAGCGTACTTCATATTGTTGCCAGTCTCCGAAGCTGACACCTGCCATTATTCGGGCTTCAAACTGAAAATGTCCGCCCATATCAATGGGTGATTTCTTTTTCTTTTCCAGTTTTTCTTCTGATATGTAGGCTGCACCAACGCCAAAATCGAGAAATGGCATAGCATTGCCCCAAAGCGGATCACGGGGTGACAGGCGGAAAACAGGAGAGAAACTAAATGCAGTTGCTTTGTCTTTACCGGTCGGGCTTGGGTTATCTTTAGCTGAAAGGTTACTACGCCAGGCGTTCGCAGAAAGCTCATAATAACCGCCCAATTGTATGCTGTTGGTTTCCATAAGGTTGTCTGCCCAGTCCCAGGTCAGGGCCAGACGATAGTTATCATAATCGGCTTTACGCCCGCTTTTGACTTCAAGATATTGTCCGTAAGAAACAGCAACGCCACTGGGCGTTAAATCAAGTGCGTAGGCAGGAGTCGTCGCAATTGTTGCTAACAGGCCAGTAATGAAAAGTCCCTTTTTCATAATTCCATCCTTAATAAGTGCCATCCTGGCGGGAAAAGGAATTACTGCTGTTTACAACATAACGTTAATTTTGGGGGCAGGGCAACAGGCTTATATGATCCGGAAGGCAGCTTTATGCTGCCTGAGGAATATCTGAGCTTTCAGAGTCTGTTGTCTGTTTTCTGGCGGCTTCAAAAAAGCGAAGGGTGTTTTGGCAGGTCAGTTCAAGGTGCTTAAAAAAGCTGCCATTGATCTGGGTTTTCCGGAAGAGATATGAATGGAGATGTTTAAACAAATCCTGATCGACAGGCGAAGGAGCCTGCCAAAAAGAATCAAGACTACCCTGATGAGTTAAGCCTTCAATATCATACATGGCTCGTCCCATCAGTTTTGTGGGAAGGTGGTGGAGCAGGGCAGACATGCCTACGGTACTGTTAACCGTTACGACACCGGTAATATGGTGATACAGCGTCGGGAGCGGCACATCGTGACAATAAAATACCCTATCCTCAATGCCAGCACTTGCCGCAGCTTTAGCAATGGCTTTGCCATAGTGTGTATAACCCCGGTCCATCGGATGATGCTTAAAGCATAATGCTTGCGACGGGCAGGCATGATCCCGAAAGGACTCAACTACTTCTGTTATAAAGGCTTCAACAGAGTCGTAATCTGAATGGTAGAGCATCTGCGAATCATCATGCACCTGAAGCGGAACCAGAATACATTTGCCGCTGAAGCGGGTCGTCAGTAATCGCTGAATATTGGCATCATGCAGCTTAACAAGCTGTTTACGAACAGCCCCCCGAATCCAGCAATAGCCTTCTCTAACCGGACTAAAAGCACGATGATGCTGATAATGTTCAAACTGATTGCGGGCAAACCTGCCCGCCCAGTAATAGGCCGCCGCAGCAATTACCCGCTGACGCATATTCGAACCAATAATACAGGGCGACTGCGCTTTACATTTAGGGAAAGCGCGCAGCGTTTGTGGTGTCAGGTCGAGCTGACTTAAGGCATTCACACCATGTTGCTCAAGGGTGATGGTATTTGGACGCAGGTAGCCCTCCTCAAATACCCAGAACTCCACGCCCAGCTCATCACAGACTGATTTGGCGGTGCGATGATAGTAGCGGCAGTCCCCCATAATAAACACGGCACTGATTTTCTGTTTTTGAAGATACTCACGCAGAAATGATGACCACTGTTCAGGCGTATTGCCGTAATCGACAACATAGTCGGCGCCGGAATAGAAGTGATCCCCCCCGTTAAAGTTTATTTTATGGGTAGTGTAGCCTGCCTCAGAAAAGGTTTTAGCCAGTGCTTTGAAAAAAGGGCCAAGCGGGCCTTGTAAAAAAAGTACAGAAGAATTCGACACGTCTCATACTACAAAAGCAATGCTGCTGGCAGCGGGAACTTAACCGAGGTTAAACCTTATCATTATCAATTAAGTGCGATAGTGCTATAGAGCAATATGCCTGCCAATTGTTATTTGCTCGGTTTTTTCTGCCAGTAGTCAGCAGTTAACTATCTGAACTGCTGTTCGCGCAATGCTTCCAATAAGTATGTCGCCTTTCGTTTTGTACGAAACAACCATCCGGTTAAACGATTCTGTGTGGAGTGTGTGACTTTAGGCTCTGCAGCAATAGCACGGATCATTCTTTCCGGTGTAGTAAAGCGGCGGGTTTTCCAGTTGATATAGCGAGGATAATAACAATGAGCAAACCAGACCATTTCATCCAGTGTTCTCTTAGCCTGACGGCGTTCACACGACATATGATCGACAGTTAATCCCCAGCCTGCATAAAACGGCATACCCCAGCAATGCACAGGTTTACCCTGAGTCAATGCTTCAAAACCGGCGAGGGAAGTCATCAGATGAACTTCTTCACATTGGGAAATACAGTCGAAAATATCACCATCACAAGCAATCTTATCTGCCCATCGCAAAGCTGTATCTTCAGCAATATAACCGGGACGGCCTGCAATGATTACATCCGGGTGAGGCTTATAAACAATATAAGCCTCAGGGTTCGCTTGCCTTACCTGTTGCAGCAGAGAAAGATTCGAAGTGACTTCCGGGCTTCCCCATTGCAAGGATGCATCACTATCCACCTGACCTGTAATCAGAATCTTTAACTGCTCAGGACGAGCCTTATTAAATATCGGCTGCGACGTACCACTTAAATTATATTTACTAATTCGCTGACTGACTAAAAGCTTCCGCAGCGCCTGTCCCCGTTGTATCTGATCCTGAGACAGGCTCAGCGTATTAACGGCAACTTCCAGATCAGAAGAACGGGTACAGTCAAAATAGATACCCTGCTTATCAATAATCATTGATCCGGGACGCCGTAACTCCGCACCCAGCCCGACACTGCGAATAAAGGCATCTTCAGCACGCCAGACTCTGGCTTCCGGCTTCCGGCTGTCAGCTTCCGGTATTTGGCTATCAGCTTCTAGCTTCTGGCTGCCGGCTGCTGATAGCTGGCAGCTGGCAGCTAAAGCTGATTTAGCTCCCCATAAAAGAATACCGTCGCCGGATTTTGCAAGGGAAGCAGCTTTATCCAGATGTTTGACGAAGGTGACTTGGTTGGCGCTGCCGGAAATGAAATTCCGCATAAACGCTCGCTTCCACAAGCTAAAGCCAACAGCATAAAGCGTTTCAACTTGCGGGGTTTGATACTGACGTTGCAGAGCAATCAGCTCAATAACATCTTCCAATTCACAGCGTTCACCGGTTTCCGGATCAATATAACGGGTATATTGCAGACAGGCGGCAGCAAACAGACTTTCAATCGTATGTGTTTGTGTGCGACGTGAACAGGCAACACGGTCATCGGTTAACCCCCACCCACTATAAAAAGGCAGCCCGAAGCAAACGACTTCCTTCCCATACCATAAAGCCTCAAAGCCAAGCTGGGATGTGACGACATACACTTTATCGAAGTGGGGGAAGAGGGATTGGGCATTTACTTTTTCGGAAAGAATACGAACTCGGCTTCCAGCTTTTGGCTGCCAGCTTCCGGTAGCACTGCTGGTAGCTGGCAGCTCACCACTGGTAGCTAAAAATTCATCAAAATAACCTTTCTTCTTACCGAGTACGACATCCGGATGCACTTTGACCCAAATTTCAGCATCCGGATTTTCTGACAAAGCTGCTTCAAGCATCGCCTTAAAACTTGAGTCATCAGCCATGCCGAACTTTACAGAACAGTCGCCGTAAGTTTGATCAACGACGAGGACTCGGTTTTGGCTTCCAGCGCCCGGCTGCCAGCTTCCAGTAGTACACTCTGAAACTCCACCGTTTTCATGCTGGCCGCTGGTAGCTAGCCGCTGGAAGCCCCCATCATACTGGCCGCTGGAAGCTAGCCGCTGGAAGCTAGTCACCGGTTCATGGTTATACTTGGAAATCTGATGCTGACGAATAGTCTTCAGTAAAGCGGCAGTGCGTGCCGTCAGTTCCGGCGAAATCGCATCTGTTTTATTCAGCAGGTTTTCAATATCAGAAGGTTGGGTGCCGTCGTAATAAATTCCGGTTTTATCCACAATCAGAGCAAAACGTTTGTCGCCTAATGCGGGATGCCCCAAGTAACTGATAAAACCGTCTTCCAGGCTCCAGTAAGGCAAATCATGCTGTTCAGCTAGATTCCGGGCTTTCAGCGTATTGGCTTTTTGACCCCAGCCAACCAGAATATCGTCTGGCTTGAATGAGGTTGTTAGCCGTTGTTGTATAACATTGAGGTGATATACGCCGGAACCTAACAAGCTGCTTACTTCAGCAGCACCGGAAATACCTTTGGATAAAGTCAGAAATCGTGACAAGGGAAACTACTTGAATCTACAAAAATAAGAAAATGAGACAGTAAAAAATGTCAGTAAATCGCATAGTGTACTGAAATGACTACATGCAGGGTAGGATATATTCTCATCGTGCACTAACAGCCAGAGACAGATGTTCAATAATCTTTTGGTCGCGGGTAATCAGGCTGCATTGCCTGAATAACGAATCGGCAGCAATCAACCGGTCAAACACATCTCTTGTCCAGTCGATTGTAATGGCACTCTGAACCAGACTACTCATCGCAGTATTGGAGCAGGTCAGCCCGATTTCACTATACAAATCAGCAGTAATCTGTTCAGGCGTGTAAGCGATCCGCTTGATCTCATACAAATACTGCAATTCAAGCCGCGCCATCTCAGGTAAAACAATATCTTCCGATTCCAGCTGTTCACACGCTGATTCAGAAATTCTACCCAGTTCATTAGCGTGAAGAAAAACCGCAATATGCGTATCAATCAAAACCATTATCAGGCTCCCAGTCCTGAAGGTTGCCGGTTTCAATATCATCTAATGAACCCGTGATAGTCTGGCGTGATTTAAGATTACCCAGCTTGCTTTGTGCCGGAGACACAACCGCCAGTTTAAGCAAACACCCCTGCCGCTTTACCGTAAGCGGTTTGCCGGAAGCAATTACTTCATCCACGAGTTGATAGATATTTTTCCTCAGCTCAGTCAGAGAGAGTTCTTCTCCGTGGTGACCACCCGAAGGTTCTGAACTGGTGCCCATAGCAGCCTCAAAGAGTGATGTGTACGTATTTAAATGTAGAGCGTACGCTCTGTATTCGCAACCAAAAGTCCAGTTCACTACTCAAAGCGTACATTTTGGAACCAGTAAACCCGAGTAAGGAGCTACGTTGCACACCACAATACTTCATAGCACTGTTTGATATTTTCCTGAAATGACTCAGGAATACAGTGCCATGCCATAACCTGAACAATAATGGGTATATTGGAATCCCGTAGCGACTCAATAAAGGTTGCAAGCTGGTGTAAATCTTCAGATTTATCTTGTGCAGGAGGGAAATGTACCACCAGGTCAAGGTCGCTGGTATCATGATTAGTGCCTTTAACGCGGCTGCCATAAGCCCAGATTGCAGTGCCTTTGGAGAATACTTTGGCTGCCAGCTCACAAATGGCGAGGTAATCTTTCTCCCGTAAATCAATCATTGCTTATCCGCTTAACATGCTGATTGATGGCTTGCTCTAATGACTTCGCATCAGAAATGAAGTTTGGCAATAATTGCAGCGTGTGCTCGGCAAATTTCTTACCATAATCATGTGCTGTGTTGTTGCGGTTATCCCTGTAGCTTAACCAGTGCTCTGTCTGCTCCAGCGTAATCATGTCATGCTGTGCGGCCTGACGAAATACCTCCTTGAACACCAGCCGGTCAATAGCCTTCGGGCTATGTACAAAATCTTTAAGACACTTTCTTAACAGTTTGCCCGCTTGTTCCAGAATAATCTCGAATTCTTTTACACAGGCAGAGCGATACATCTCATACTCAATACTGTCATCGTCACATTGCAATAACATGCTATAGGCTTTTTCAAGCGTCTGGATGCAGCGACTGAAAAAGGTGGTATCTATGGACATTCCTGAAAACCCCCGGTGTTCAAGCTGTTTTCATTGCTGTTTTGGCACAGACTTCAGTTAATTACAACAAGCAGGCAGCTAGCTGATTATTTCAAAGTAACGCCTGAATGCCTCTTCCTGAACAGCTACGGTTAGAGAGATAAAATCTCTATAGTCTTGCTTTGTCTGTGCTTTATCCAGCGCCTCATAATAGGCTAACCGGTTTTCAGCTTTGATGATTACCGGCAAATAGCCACTCGTCATCAAGTCAAAGTTCATCAGTAACCGCGCCGTTCTGCCGTTCCCGTCTACAAAAGGATGAATACCCACAAAATCTGCATGTAACCGCGCTGCCCGTTCAACCGGATGATAATCCTGCTGTTGATACCATGAAACCAGATCGGACATTAGCTGTTGTAAGTGTAAATGGTCAGGAGGTGTATGCTCAGCACCGGCAATGATCACATTTTCCTGCCGGTAACGACCGGCCTGATCGTTGTTGATGTTTTTAAGCACTAACTGATGGACAGACTTAATCAAACGCTCACTGAATGGTTCCTGCCTCGCGACAACAGTTTCAACCCATTCAATTGCTTCTTTATGGTTGATTGCCTCAAAATGCTCCCGCATGGATTTGCCACCGACAGTAATACCCTCAAGCACAACCTTGGTTTCCTTGAGTGTCAGTGTATTCCCTTCAATCGCATTGGAGTGATAAGTCCACTCCAGCACCAGTGCTTCATGCAGTGACTGAACGCTGTGTGCCGGTAACGGTCGCAAAGCGTCCAGGCGGGCTTTCAACGTATCAATGGTTTCAAACATGGTTTGAACTTGCCTGAGAGGTACGAATTACCTGATATTATATGTTAGAGCGATTTTATCACCGCGCCGGCAAAAACTTCAGTTTCCACAACATGCTTTTCTACAGCAGTCTGCACAACATCAGGGTTAAGCTTTTGATATTCATGCGCAGCAATGTTACGGAAGCCAATCATTTTCATCATCCATGCTTTAGCCCGTTCACCAGATCATTGACAATATCATACCGGTCTTCCTGTAATTGTTGATACATGGAAAGAACCTGAACCTCAAATAAATCACAGGCTACAGAATTTGCCTGATATAGCCAGATGCCGGTGGCAATCACTTCTTTTTGTAATACGGTAGTCGCTGCCCGCAAATCAACCAGATCAACATCCTGCTTTAACGTGCTTGCCAGCGCCTGAGCAACTTCCCATAGTTTGACTTCAGGCGCGATGCCATCAAGCAGAATACCCAGATCATAATCACTGCTCTCGGTCGCATGACCGGTTGCATGGCTGCCATACAGAATAATGCCTTGCAGAGAATCGTTAAACTCAGCGCACAGCTTTTCAGTGATTAATGATCTGGTTTCACGAGTTAGCATAAATGCAAAAAGCCGGTCTTATAGATAATGAAGGATTATATCCTGCATATATTCTTATCTTCCAGCAGCCTTAACTATCGGGATGATTCCGTGCAAATAGCTTCATCAGGTTTTCTGTTGCCGGATCAAGATGATGGGCATTGTTAAGACCGGAAAGCCTCTCAAAAATTTCGTCACCTAAAACCTTACCCAGCTCAACCCCCCACTGGTCAAAAGCATTAACATCAAAAATAACACTCTGAACAAAAGTTTTATGCTCATAAAGTGCCAGCAGTGCACCCACTGTTTCAGGTGAAATATCATTCATTAACAGAATATTGGAAGGGCGGTTACCGGGAACCGCCTTATGGGGTACCAGCCGCTCAGCTTCACCAGTAGATAAACCCTGAGCACATGCTTCGGAGCGAACGTTATCTTCTGTTTTACCCATCATGAGTGCTCTGGCCTGAGCCAGCGCATTAGCAAACAACCAGGTATGTTGATTGCCAAGAGGTGTCGGCGATTTAAGCGAAACAATAAAATCAGCAGGAATTAACCGTGTCCCCTGATGCAAAAGCTGATGATAAGCATGCTGCCCGTTCGTTCCTTCTCCACCCCAGATAATACTTCCGGTATGACCATTAACAGCCTTTCCTTCCTTAGTGACAGCCTTACCATTACTCTCCATATCCACTTGCTGCAAATGGTTAGGCAGCTGACGCAAACCATGGGCATAGGTAAGAATGGCATGGCTTTCAGTTTGCCAGTAATGGTTATACCAGACACTGAGCAAGCCCATCATCACCGGCATATTCTGCGATAAAGGCGCACGGGCGAAGTGTTCATCCATTGCACGGGCGCCATTCAGCAACCGCTCATAAGTGTCATACCCCAGTAGCAGAATGGCCCCGATACTGACAGCAGACCAAAGAGAATAACGACCGCCAACCCAGTCCCACAGCGGTAAAATATTTTCTCTGGCAATGCCGAAGTCAACGGCTTTATCTACGTTGGCAGAAACAGCAATAAAATGTTTGTGATATTCGGAAACCGGGCAACCATTCGCTTTGAGCCACTGTCTTGCAGCCAGCGCATTTTCTTTTGTTTCCAGTGTGCCGAATGATTTGGAAACAACCACAAAGAGCGTTGTTTCCGGCTCAAGCTTTTCAAGTTTGGAACAGATATCAACCGGATCAATATTAACAATATAACTGAGGGATAAGTCAGAACGGGCATGATGAGCCAAAGCATCAGTCACCACGTTAACCCCGAGATGAGAACCACCGATACCAATACTGGCAATATGCTTGATAGGTTTGCCGGTATGACCTTTCCATCCACCGCTGTGCAGCTGCTCGCACAAGTTTTTAATTTGGTTTCGGGTGGACACCACATCAGGCATAACATTACGGCCATTAACCCGAATGTCTGCATCCGGTAATGCCCGCAATGCAGAATGGAGGGCAGGGCGGTTTTCTGTATTATTAACAGGCTGACCCGAGAGTAATGCCTCGATAGCGTGTGACATGTTACAGCTTTCAGCCAGCTCAGTTAATAAACTAAGCGTTTCATCGGTAACAAGATTGCGGGAATAGTCAAAACTAATTCCCGCCGCTTCAATCATATAATCTTCTGCACGTGCAGCATTCTCCTGAAATAAAGCATTCAGGTTGAAGGATGTTGCATCTTTATGCTGCCGGAGCTTGTAGGAAAGAGGAGTCATGATTCAGAAAGGCTTAACAATTAAATGTTGGATGGGAACACCTGATACGCTTATGGCTGGCAATATCAGGTAACATGCTTAAAGCAAAGGCAGGTGGGAAGTATGAAGTGTGCGTTTGAGCTTTTCAGCATTACGGTATAACACATCCCGGTCTGAAGAGAGCAGGCATTCAATGCTGGCTACCCACTCCTCAACACTGTCAGAAACAACCAGACCGGCATTATGAGTTTTGATCGACTCAGCAACCGGAAATCTTTCAGAATAAATACCAACAGCCTGCTGACGACAGATATCAAGAAACTTGGTATGAGAGCGTGCCAGATTAAAAGGCGTATCCATTAAGGGGGCCAACCCGATATCCATCGCTCTTGAAGAAGTCATTATCAGATAATCCGACCATGACATGGGGTGCAGCACCTGCACTCTGGGAATATTTCTAAAGGTTTTATATAAGGCATGGTCGCCAATCACTTCAAACAAGGTATTGCTGTTCCTTGCCTGAACGCTTTCGATTACTTTTTGAAGAAATGCCCATTCCTGAGTATGAGAACTGCTGCCATGGTAAAAACACCTGATAACCGGTTTATTAACAGGAGCTTTCGGCTCAACCGGCGGCAATACCGCTTTTTCAGATAGCTGATATTTTTCAGCGAGATAGGGTGTCGATACCCATATTTCGCTACATAATCTGGTTAGATAAGGTTTTGCTTTCTGGTACCAACTCTGAAGTTTTTTACGGTAGGGCTTTGGTAATGTTTCATCCAGCCCAGCCGCTGAAAAGTCATCATCCGCAAACCAGACAATACCTGCTACGGGAAAGTTTTCTTGTAGTAGCCGTTTCAATAAGGGTAACGGGATATCTCTGACAAGTATAAGCAGAGTGCCTTCAGTCAAAATATCGGATAACTGGCTCAGTTGGTTATCATTGGTAATATCTATCTCGGCATACTGACTTATTTGATGTTTGCGAGACCGGAAATAAAAATCACAAGTTGCTGAGCACGTATTGCCCAAAATAACAACCTTTCCTGAAGGGTGGGGAAGGTATGTTGCCTTGGGTGTGAACAGTGAATGCGGGTGGGTCAGAAACATGCTGGAAGTATAAACAAAAAAGCCCGCGTGAACGGGCTGTGGTTTCTTGAATGTTAGTTGCTAGTTGCTAGTTGCTAGTTGCTAGTTGCTAGTTGCTAGTTGCTAGTTGCTAGTTGTCGTATTTTTTCGGCGGCTGCACCGCAAACAATAAAGAATGGATTAAGAATGTTCTCTTTAGTGTTATAAGTGACCGGGTCAAACTCAGGAGTTACTACTGTGCCACCTGCCATTTCTACAACGCACTGGGCAGCGGCGGTATCCCATTCACTGGTAAGGGCAAAGCGTGGGTAAACGTGAGCCTTACCTTCAGCGACCAGGCAAAGTTTCAGAGAACTTCCCATGGAAACCAGCTCAGCTTCACCCAGTTTATCAATGAAAGTTCTGGTTTCATCGCTCATATGAGAGCGGCTGGCTACGACTCGCCAAAGTTCATTATCATTGTGACCTGCCACCTTTAGCGCAACCGGTTCTTCGCCTTCAGTCTGTTTAAAGGCACCTTTCTCATCAGCGAAATAGAACTGTTTGAGAACAGGAGCATATACAACACCCAACACTGCTCTGTTGTTTCGAATCAAAGCAATATTTACAGTAAACTCACCGTTACGCTTAATAAACTCCTTGGTTCCATCCAATGGATCAACCAGCCAGTAAGTATCCCACTGTTTACGCTCGTCCCAGCTGATATCAGCAGATTCTTCTGACAGGATGGGTAATTCGGGAGTCAGTTCACCTAACCCGGCAACAATAACTTCATGAGCTGCCAGATCAGCCTCAGTTAAAGGGCTTTCATCCTTTTTTTCATAAGTTGCAAAATCACGCTGGTAAACAGACATGATGGCATCACCCGCGTTACGGGCGATATCGATAACTTGGTTCAGCATTTCCGGTTTTCCTTCGGAAAGGGCTGTAAGGCTATAAAGCTGTAAAGTTATAAAGCCGTAAAGTAAAAAAACCTTACAGCCTTACAGCCTTACAGCCTTACAGCCTTACAGCCAAAAAAATCAGGCTGTTCTAGTATTAAGATGAGTGTTTTTAAGCAATCCCCGAGTTGCCAGATAGTCAATTACCTTCTCGGCACATTCACGCAGAGTGAGTTCTGCGGTGTTAATTTCCAGCTCAGGGTTTACAGGAATTTCGTACGTGGAATCAATGCCTGTGAAGTTTTTGATTTGTCCTGCCCGTGCTTTTTGATACAACCCTTTCGGATCGCGCTGCTCGCACACTTCGATAGGTGTGTTAACAAACACTTCTATAAATTCGCCTTCTGGTAGCATATCTCTGACCATTTGACGTTCAGCAGTAAACGGAGAGATAAACGCACTTAATACAATCAGACCGGAGTCAACAAACAGGTTGGAAACTTCACCAATGCGTCGAATATTCTCAACCCGATCCTCATCAGTAAAGCTCAAATCTTTATTCAAACGGTAACGAACATTGTCACCATCCAATACATAAGTGTGATAACCCTGCTCGTGCAACAATTCATCAACGGCATTAGCGACGGTCGATTTACCGGAACCACTCAAACCAGTAAACCACAACAGACAAGGCTTCTGAGACTTCATCTCAGAACGGGCTTCTTTAGACACCTTGTGAGGGTGCCAGACGATATTATCCATGGGGGGAACAGAGCTCTTTTGGAGCTGTAAGGCTGTAAGGCTGTAAAGCTGTAAAGTAAAATCCTTACAGCTTTATAGCCTTACAGCTTTACGGCTTTTTAAAAAGGGAAAAACAAAGGGATCAACGCCAGAACAACAACACTGTAGATAACCGACAGAGGCAGACCCATACGAACATAGTCCTTCACCTGATAGTTACCGGCGCTGAAAACCATAAGATTGGTTGCGTAGCCGAAGGGTGAGATAAAGCTCGCACTGGCACCAAAAATAATAGCAATAATAAAAGGCAGTGGATCAGCTTGCAGACGGGAGGCTATTTCCATAGCGATCGGGAATACCATAGCAGCGGCGGCATTATTGTTAATGACCTCTGTAAAAAACAGTGTCATGAAATACACACCGATCAAGCCCCCCATTAAACCCCAGATGCCCAGCACGGAAATTACACTGTCTGCGATCAGAACAGCTGTACCGCTACTGACAATAACCTGAGCAATGCCAAGGGTTGCTGCCACAATAGCAATCAGTTCGAACGGAAAGCGTCGTCTTATTTCTTCCAGAGACAACACACCACTTAGCAGGTAGCCGCCTAACAGAAAGAACAAACCCTCAGTCAGGGGGATAAAACCAGCCAGAGAATACGCTAATGTCGCCAGAAAAGAGACAAGTACCAACATGCTTGTTTTGGAGCTTAAAAAACGTTCAGTTTTAAGCCCGTTAACAAGGTAAAAGTTTCTTTCCAGATTCTTGTGTTGATGAAAATCTTCACCGACTGCAAGAATCAGGCTATCACCGGCTCGCAACCGGGTTTGTCCAAGATTGCCACCGAGCCTTTCACTGCCCCGGCGAATAGCCACAACAGCCGCATCAAACTGGGTACGGAAATTAACCTCACGAATTGTCCGGCCTACAAGCATTGACTGATGGCTGATAAGTACTTCAGAAAGATTGGCAGTCAGTTGTTTACCCGGTTCATCAAACAGCGTAAGTCCCTGAAAATGTCTGAGCAAGTGAACAGAACTGACATCACCGGAAAATACCAGAATATCATCATCTTCCAATACTTCGCCCGGAGCTACCGGGCTGATCAGGTGCTCACCGCGAACAATCTCAGCAAGGTACAAACTGCCCAGATGTCGCAAGCTATTATCACTGATGCTTTTACCTGACAAAGGTGATCCGGAACTAACCCGCGCCTCTACAAAGTAAGCTTTACTGTCACCCTTAACAATTTTTCGCTCAGGCAGTACACGTTTACCAAGAATAGCGGTTAGCCCACACCCGAGAGCCGCCATAACAACCCCCAGTTTGGTAAAAGTGAAGAACCCAAGGGGCTCCAACCCTTCCTGTATTACCATTGAATTGACAACCATATTGGTACTGGAGCCAATCAAAGTCAGTCCGCCACCAAAAATGGAAGCATAAGACAATGGCAGTAAAACCCGTGATGCACTGAAATGTCTGTTCTTGCGAACAGTACTCATCAGCGAAGCGACCACCGCCGTATTATTAATAAGGGCAGAAGCACTACTCACCAGCGCAAACATCCGGGTAATAGAACGCCGGTAGCCACTATTCAGTAAACGGTCACCCAACCCGGTAACAAACGGGGTTTTCTCCAGTGCCAGCGAAATCAACATCAGCAGTACCAAAGTGACCAGAGCCGGATTAACAACATTCTCCAGCGCATCAGCAAAACCGATAAACCCAAAGCCAACAAAACAACTGACAGCAACAACAAAAGCCACCGCAGGCCGAACCCGGTTACTCACCAGAGCAACGACCAGCAAGGCTAAAACACTAATAACAATAAACGGCATGAAAAAGCTGTAAAGCTGTAAAGCTGTAAAGCTGTAAAGTTTAAGTTGCTGAAGACTAAAGTTATTAACTTTACAGCCTTACAGCTTTAAAACCTTACAGCCCCGCAAGCTCAACAGTTCTATGACCTCAAAGCTCGATTCTGGCTGCTTCCCAATGCGGGAAGTACTCGCGCACCAGCGCATTCATCTTGACTTCGAACTCTTTCATGCGTTCCGGCGTCATTTCACGCTGTTCGATTTTTCCTTCACCGGCTTTGCCGGTAATCATACCCGCACCCACCGTAACATTGGTCATGCGGTCAATGATGATGAAGTTACCGGTACCGCGGATTTTATCGTAATGATCAAATACGATAGGTGCATTGGCCTTTACACGACATAAACCAATTTCATTCAGTGCCAGCTGGTGGGCTTCCTGATGCTCCAGCGTATTTACATCAATGCGGTGCTCAATATTGTCGATACGTCCATAAGTACTCTTGGTAGCAAACTTCAGCGCATATTCGCGGCCAGGTACCATCGCCTGTTCACTCATCCATACCACGTGCGCTTCAACCACATCGCTGACGTCAGCAGGGTGATCGCTATGTACCAGCATATCGCCACGGGATACATCAATCTCATCATCCAGCGTCAGCGTAATCGCCTGACCCACAAATGCAGATTCAACTTCACCGCTGGCACCATGAATAGCTTTAACGGTACTTTGCTTTCCGGATGGCAACGCAGTAATGGCATCACCCTGTTTAATCGAACCGGCAGCCACTGTTCCGCAGAAACCACGGAAATCCAGATTAGGACGGTTAACATACTGAACCGGCAGACGGAAATCGGTGGTGTTCAGATCATCTGCAACCGTCACAGTTTCCAGCAGCTTCATCAAAGTCGCGCCCGGATACCATGACATGTTTTCGCCGGCATCGACGACGTTATCACCACGCAGGGCTGAAATCGGCACAAAACGAATGTCTGTCAGATTCAGCTGATCAGCAAAATCTTTATATTCACTTTTAATTTCGCGGAAACGCTCCTGAGAATAATCCACCAGATCCATCTTGTTCACAGCAACAATCACATGCTTAATGCCCAGCAGGCTGGCAATAAAGCTATGACGACGGGTCTGAGTCTGCACACCGTAACGGGCATCAATCAGAATAATTGCCAGATCACAGTTAGAAGCACCGGTCGCCATATTACGGGTGTACTGCTCATGCCCGGGGCAATCCGCAATAATGAACTTACGCTTCTCCGTAGAGAAATAGCGATAAGCCACATCAATCGTAATACCCTGTTCACGCTCAGACTGCAGGCCGTCAACCAGCAGCGCCAGATCAAACTCCTCATCTGTCGTATTAAACTTCTTGGAGTCGTTCTTGATTGCACCCAACTGATCTTCAAAGATCATTTTGGAATCGTGCAGCAAACGCCCGATCAGGGTCGATTTACCATCATCCACATTACCGCAGGTCAGAAACCGCAGCATATCTTTCGATTCGTGCTGCTTGAGGTAACCGAGGATGTCTTTTTCGATGAGTTCGGATTGGTTCATTTTCAGCCTTTGGCTGAGAGAGGCTTTAAGGCTGTAAGGCTGTAGGGCTGTAAAGTTAAAAGCAAAAGCAAAGAATGCGTCTACTTTACAGCTTTACAGCATTACAGCTTTACAGCCCAAAAACCTTAATCAGCTTTAATACTTTTCGATAAATTCAGTAGCATGGATGAAATAGCTCTTGTGTCATTAAGCCATTGTTTATCTGGCTCTTCTGTGATGTAGCCAATATCCATCCCAATATAAATCTGAGTGCGTAGCTCTGCGCAGGAACTGTTTGCTATCGCTAAAAACTGAAGTTTTTCTTTAGCCCCCTTTCTAGTCATCCCTTCAGCGACATTACTTGGTACGGATAATCCAGAACGGGTAATTTGATCACGAAACCCAAAATCACGAAGTTCGGCAAGATATTTATAAATATCTGCAGAAAGCCTTGCTGACCGCTTCCAAACCTCAAGTTTCTCAAAATTCATAAACAGCGCCCTTTCTTATTCTCAAAGGCTCTGAATATAGCAAACCCAAAAACTTTACAGCTTTATAGCCTTACAGCCCTAAAGCCTTACAGCTCTTCTAAAACTACGTTTTAGAAGTACCCCTCAATCTTCTTCTTCTCCATCGACCCCGAAGAATCATGATCAATCACCCGCCCCTGACGCTCAGAGGTTTTGGTTAGCAACATCTCCTGAATAATCTCGGGCAAAGTGCTGGCGCGAGACTCAACGGCACCAGTCAGCGGATAACAACCCAGAGTACGGAAGCGAACCCATTCCATTTTAGGTTCTTCACCTTCCTTCAAAGGCATACGTTCATCGTCAACCATAATCAGGGTGCCGTCACGTTCTACCACCGGGCGCTGGGCAGCAAAGTAAAGCGGTACAATCTCAATACTTTCCAGATAGATGTATTGCCAGATATCCAGTTCAGTCCAGTTTGATAGCGGGAATACACGAATGCTTTCGCCTTTTTCCACCTTGCCATTGTAGGTGTTCCACAGCTCTGGGCGCTGATTCTTCGGATCCCAGCGATGGTTTTTGTCACGGAAAGAATACACTCGTTCTTTAGCGCGTGACTTCTCTTCATCACGACGGGCCCCACCAAAGGCGGCATCAAACTTATGCTTGTTCAATGCCTGCTTCAGACCTTCGGTTTTCATTACGTCGGTGTATTTAGCAGAACCATGGTCAAACGGATTGATATTGGCCTTACGACCTTCTTCATTCGTATGCACCAGCAACTCCATACCGTACTTCTTGGCAGTACGGTCACGAAAACTGATCATCTCCTTAAACTTCCATGTGGTATCCACATGCATTAGTGGGAAGGGAGGCACACCCGGCGCAAACGCTTTAGCGGCCAGATGCAGCATAACAGCGGAGTCCTTACCAATGGAGTACAGCATCACAGGGTTATCAAACTCTGCGGCGACTTCACGGATAATATGGATGGACTCGGCTTCGAGTTGTTTCAGATGGGTTAATCGTTCTTGGGATATCATGAAAAAGCTCTTTTTGAGCTGTAAAGCTGTAAAGCTGTAAAGCTGTAAAGTTAATAACCTTACAGCTTTACAGCTTTACAGCTTTACAGCTTTTCCAACGCTACCGCCCGTCGATTGCGGGCGATATTCGAAACAGCGACAAATACAGAATTTTCAGTATATGCCACACTACAGAAGATCAGGGGTAAAAAGGATAAGGAGAAATATCAGCGAGTCGCATACTATTTTCTTAATAGCAATGCAAATCCTCATTTATTGAATAATAAACGGACTGTTCACAAGCTCCTGACCAGTATCTGCTACTTTTACCTGCACCTTATCACCGGTTTTCAGTTGTCCGGTAATGCCGGTAAAACCAACAAAAGCCTGTCTTGGGGTATTGAATTGGAGCAGCGCGGGTCTGTGCTCTTTGGCTTTAACTTTGCCTTGCAGTTGATCGTTAACACTAATGGCTAACTCAACGGGTTGATTGCTATGATCAAAAGCCCAGCCAAATACTTTCCCGTCTTTACAGGAACCTATCTGACCGTGGACAAATGAAAGACCGGCTGAGTATAATTCCCGGCGCTGGTTAAACAACCGGCAACAGGCTTGATAGTGACTCACTTCGGCTTTGTTACGATGTGCAATTTCTGACACCAACTCTTCATCCAGATCATGCTGAGGTGCCTTATCTTGCCCTGCCATATTAAGGGAAAGATCCTGTAAATCAGTTCCGTACGTAGCATTAAAAAGCTGTAGCGACTCAGAATAATGCTCAGTGATACCAATAAACCCTAAAAGGTGTGGAGCGTAGCCCTGAAACATCCTGAACTGCCGGTTAGTAAATTCGGGCCGTTTGCAAAAGTCCCGCAAATCACCGGTAAAATCATAATGCCGCTTAAAGTGTTTAAACTCAGAAACCAGTCGTGATACCGGTTCCCTGACAAAACTGAATACTTGCTGTTGATTAAACAGCGGAGAAAATCTTTTGGCAGGCACATGCCCACCCAGCAGCCTGATATCATCAGAAATTAATAGCTGTTTTAGTTGATAAAAATCCTTTTCTTCATAAATAGCTTTAATAAGAGCAGGATGGGTTTCAGGCTGTTTTTCTCCATAGTCGTAGACTATTTTTTCCCGACTATAAAAAGCTTCTGCGGCCTTACGAAAACTGGTGCCAGCAGTTTTAGGCACATGAATAAAAAAAAGCGGATGCATAATCACGATAATACTGAAAAATCTTCTCTGGAGCGGGTTAAATTAGGACTGTAATACGGGTCATTATCTAAAAGCGCCTGCCAGCGTTGTGCCAGCAATTGCTTTTCCCGCTCAAAACGAGCCTGCTTTTCAGGCGTGTCATCGAACCCGCGGGTTTTGGATTCAAAATGGTACAGTTCTGCATAAGGCGTAAACACATTGCGATAACCGGCAGCCTGCACCTTCAGGCAGAAATCCACATCGTTATACGCAACTGTAAAGGCTTCTTCAAGCCCCCCTGCCTGTTGGTAAACTGACTTCCTGACCACCAGACAGGCTCCGGTGACAGCAGACAGATTCTGTCGTGCATTGGCGCGGTTAAAATATCCCGGATGGTCACCCGGTAATCCGCGATGAGCATGTGCGGCATAGCCACCCAACCCAAGAATGACGCCAGCATGTTGAATATCACCATCCGGGTAATATAACTTCGCACCCACACAACCGATCTCATCCTTAATGGCTAAAGAGACCAGCTCATTCAGCCAGTCAGGGGTAATCACTTCAACATCATTATTCACCAGTGCCAGAAACTCACCCTGTGCCTGCTCTGCTGCAAAGTTGTTGATCGCTGAATAGTTAAATGGCTGGTTAAAATGCAGCAGCCTGATTTCCGGCTTTTTGCTCATTGCATCGAGCCAGGCCAGCGTTTCCGGGTCATCACTTTGGTTGTCAACAATCAGAATTTCATAATTCTGATATCGGGTTTTACTCAAAATGCTTTCAATACAAGGCTTGATAACATCCAGCCCGTTACGGGTTGGAATAATAACCGAGACCAGAGGCGGTTGTTCCGGCAATGGATATTTCACCCGGTAAAAATTGGCGATTTTATCATGCACCACCTCAACACCCGGCTGATCACGAACAGCATCCTGTAATGCCCTCAAACCCGCTTCAGTTGCATAGCCTTTAGCATCGGCAGAGGAAGCCGTTGAACCTTCAAACGCCCGCCAGTGATACAATACATGGGGAATATGATGAATTTGATCAGGCTTAAGTTGCTGTGTCAGCCTGAGCATCAAATCATAATCCTGCGCGCCTTCATAACCTTCACGAAACCCGTCAACCTGTTTCAGTAATGCCGTTTGAATGATCGCAAGATGGGTAATGTAATTGTGAGAATAAAGCAGCTCAGGATTCCACTGGCTTTTAAAGTGAGGCGACTGACGATGACCATCCTCATCTATAAAATCTTCATCACTATAAAAAAGCTGAGCGTCAGGATTCTGGTTAATAGCCTCTGTAACACAGTACAGAGCATGAGGCGCCAGACAATCATCATGGTCAAATAATGCTGTATATTCACCGGTAGCCAGTGCTAAAGCACTGTTACTGGCTTGCGAAATATGACCATTTTTCTCCCGAAAAACCACCTTAATCCGGGAATCTCGCGCCTGATATTCTTCCAATACGCGACGAACATATGGCTCCGTGGAGCAGTCATCAGCAATGCACAACTCCCAATGGCTGTAAGCCTGCGCCAACACCGAATCCAAAGCCGCCCGCAAAAACAACTCCGGCGGATTATAAACCGGCATCAAAACAGAGATCAGCGGCTGCCTTTCAAACTGACCGGCGCTTACTCGCAAAGCCCCGTGATCACCAAACAAAGGCTGCTCAATACGCCCAATCCACTGCTCATAAGTCCCCGTTAAAGGAGCAGAACAAAAACACTCCGAATACGCCGCTAACAAAGCTTCAGGCTTCAAGCTTCCAGCTTCCAGCTTAAAATCGGGATGAGTCCGGCTCACCTTATCAATCATCAGGCTACGCGCCTTCCCGGCAGACAGTTTACATAACTGAAACTGCTCCACAGAAAACTCAGCGGCTTCTTCACAGGGATCAAATCTGAGGGAAGTAGCGATACGAGGAAAATAAACAACCTTCTTAATCAGTTTCCCGGATACCAGCGGCAACTTATACGATAAAGACTCATCAAACCCATCTCCATAACTAAAGTACAACTTCCCATTAAACCGGCTCAAAGAAGCCCTGACCCTCAATTCCAACATATACCAGCCTCTAGGCATTGGCCCTGAAGATGGCTTCAGTTTAAAAGCAGGGTCATCTCCCGTAGAACGCCAGTCATAAGAATCTCCCTCAACCAACTGTTGCAGTGGCTCAAGAAGACAGGGCTGACGACAATTAACCCAACGGCGGGAATCGCCAATAAAACGTTTTAGCATTGAATAAGACTGTATGGCTGTAAGGCTGTATGGTTGTATGGCTGTATGGCTGTATGGTTGTATGGCTGTATGGCTGTAAGATTCTTAACTTTACAGCCTTACAGCCTTACAGCCTTACAGCTTTACAACTTTACAACTTTAAAGCTTAAGACCCCGCAAATACTCCCGAAACACCCCATTCAACTCCGGATGCCGCAAAGCATACTCAACATTCGCCTTCATATGCCCCATCTTGCTACCACAGTCATAACGGATACCATCAAACTCATACGCCATTACATCCTGCTCTTTCAGCAGGTCAGCAATCGCATCGGTCAGCTGAATTTCATTACCCGCACCTCGCCCGGTATTTTCAAGCAATTCAAAAATACGTGGCTGAAGCACATAACGCCCCACAATAGAAAGGTTGGACGGCGCTTTTTCCACAGGCGGTTTTTCAACGACACCTTTTAACTTATACAACCGGTCACTCAGTTCAACAGGATCAATAACACCGTATTGATTGACCCGTTCCATAGGCACCTGTTCAACAGCAACCACAGAGCTATCCGACTCGGTTGCCAAATCAACCATGGTATTCAAACAGGGCTGATGCTCGCAGTGAATCATATCGTCGGCCAGCAAAATCGCAAAAGGTTCATTACCCACAATATCTTTGGCACACAAAACAGCATGACCTAAACCTAAGGCTTCCTGTTGGCGAACATAAAAGCAGTTCACGCCTTTGGGCAGAATATTTTTAACCGTCTCAAGCAGCTCGTTTTTACCGGCTTGCTCCAGTTTATATTCAAGCTCAAAGTTTTTATCGAAGTGATCTTCAATCGGGCGTTTGGTCCAGGACGTTACAAAAATAAGGTCAGTGATACCTGCCGCTATAGCTTCTTCAACAGCATACTGAATCAGTGGTTTATCAACCACTGGTAGCATTTCTTTGGGGCAAGCTTTAGTGGCAGGCAAAAAACGGGTGCCCATTCCGGCTACAGGGAATACGGCTTTTTTGATTTTAACAGACATGAGAAAGTTGAAGTTGAAAGTTGAAAAAAAACAGAGATAGAGGGACGAAACCACTTAAGCTCGAATATTCTACTCCGGCGTTTAAATGTGCTACCTTATGTGTACACAAAAATTTAACAAGGTAACCTCAGTCATGCATATGTTTGGTATCAGGGATTTACGGGAGCGCAGCGGCGAATTGACCAAAGCTGCTGAATCCGGCCATTTAAGTGTCTTCACGAAAAGAGACAGGCCCTTTATGGTTGGTGTTCCTTTCAGTGAAGCCCTGTTAAAAGAAGGCGTGAACACGAATCTCGCCATACACCTCTACCGTCAGGGGGTTCTGTCACCGGCAAAAGCAGCCCGACTGGCAGAATGCAGCCTTGAAGCGTTTATACAAACACTCGGTTACCTCGGCATAACGCTTATCGATTACGATGCCAGCGAATTAGATGAGGAGTTAGATAACCTTGGCTAGTCACAGCAAGCCTCTTATCATTGCTGATAGCAGCCCGCTTATTGCCTTGGCGTTGCTCAACCTGCTCCCGGAATTACGCAGCCTGTCCAGCGAAATACTCATACCGGCCACTGTTGAGAAAGAATGCACCCAAAACCTCTCGCTTCCTGCCGCCCGACAAATTGAAAAGGCAATCAGTACCCGGTTACTGACGGTAACACCGGATATTGATTTACATCAATCACCTGAACTAATGACAGTTTCAGTGCTGATAGACCCCGGTGAAGCACAGGCAATAGCCATCGCTAAAACACAGCAGGGTTTATTGCTCATTGATGATAAAGCAGGAAGACGCTGTGCCAGGCACATGGGCATCCCCGTCACAGGTAGCCTTGGTGTAATGTTAAAGCTCAAACAGAACGGGAGATTATCCGCTCTAAAGCCCTTGTTAGAAAAACTGAGCCAGCATGGTTACCGGTATTCTGCGCTTCTCATAGAACAGATACTTGAAAAGGCAGGTGAGAACAGCAAAAACTAAGCTCGGAACTTCTACAGAACAGGAGCCATTTTTGTCTTCCTGCTTTTTAAATACGGTTAGAAACAACCAAACCAGATATTGCCTTCATTTCTCATGCAGCATCGACCGTCACCAACTTTCCGGCCTGTTCAAGTTTTTCGTGCAGACTGGCGGGGCTAAACTCAAGACCGTTAGGCCAGCACAATGCTCCAAGCTCCAGAAAAAAACGACAAAAATACTGTGCATTTTCCAAGGGTAGTGTCATGGACGTTTTTTTGGCCAATACTGGTGAAAAATCCATTATTCCATAAGAGCCATCAGAAAAAGAAAGACGAACTTCCTGGCCGCCCATCCACTCGGCTTTAGTCAGTTTAATCATAATCTGCTCCCGGAATGCGCTCTAATGGCTGAAGTTCCACTGCCTTTTGCCAATTGCTTAACAGTGCTGCTTTATGCTCAGTGCACCAATCAGATACAAGCTTGGTCGGCTGTGTTGTCGGCGATAGTTGAAGGGCTACAACCCCTATATTTCCTGCATTTCTGGATAAGCCTATGACTCGTGGGCATTACATAATTTTTGTAACTTCTGCTAATCATAAGTCCCATCGGAAAACCTGTGATTGGTGCGTTAGTACGCCAACTATTGTCGGCAACACAGCCAGCTTGGTCGCTTTCTTTGGAAGACGACCCTTAAGAATAGTTTTTCGATACTCATCAGAGCCTCACAGCCTTGGTATTCAACATGAATATGCGGTGGAGGGTGATCATCGTGGTACATCCTGATGTAAATTCCAAAAAAGGAAGAAATAACCGGCATATCACCTCTCTTCGGCTAAAAGCTTATATCTTCTAGCCTAGGGCTGCCTGGGTCAACATCCATTCAGGCGTACGAAGTGATGGCTACTGATTGTATGCACGATGCGAGAACTGACCCCGGTTTCTACTTCTCATCGATCAAGTACTTGAAATGGCAAATGAACAGAAATGAAACGTTAAATCTTGTTCACTTCATGCACTATGCAAGAACTGACCCCAGAGTTTCTGCAAGAACTGACCCCAGAGTTTCTGACCCCAGAGTTTTGACCCCAGAGTTTTGCGGATTCCTGACATTGTAAAGAGTGATATCAGTGCTATCATTTTTTACAGGTTCAACCAAAAGGGCAAAGATATGGCTAATCTGATTGTTCGAAATATTGATGAAAAAGTTGTCGATGCTCTAAAAGCCCGGGCAGGGCGTTTTGGCCGAAGCGCCGAAGCAGAACATCGTCGGATCCTTGAGTCAGCTCTGCTCAAACCCAGAAAAAAAAGCTTTTCCGAAGCGATAAAGAACATCCCTGAAGTCGGTAACGACTCGGATTTTGAACGACTTGACGACTCAGGAGATCGGGATGTATTTAATTGATACCAACGTTATCAGTGAATTACGCAAGAAAAGAAAAGCAAATCCCGGTGTGAGATCGTTTTTTCAAGATGCTGAAACCCAGTCGCTACCTTTGTTCCTGAGTGTCATCACCATAGGTGAGCTTCGCAGAGGCGTTGAGAAGATTCGCTACCGTGGTGACCATATTCAAGCAAATCAGCTGGAAACCTGGCTGACTGCTTTAGCGGCTGACTATCAGGAGCATATTCTGGACTTCGGGCGTACCGAAGCACAGGTCTGGGGCAAACTCAGGGCACCACACCACGAGCATGCTATTGATAAGCAAATTGCGGCTACAGCGCTGTGCTACGACATGACCGTCGTTACCAGAAACACTGACGATTTCAAAAGCACTGGCGTTAAATTGCTAAATCCCTTTAGCCTTAACCGTTAATTATTGCGCTCATTGCCGCGAGAAGTAATGTGATACAAAGCCCCCGCGTATTCTAACCGTATTGGCCGACTCATTATCAAACCTCTTTCAGTAAAACGAATGACTAAAAGTAGTTGGCATTATGCACGATGCAAGAATTGACTTCGGTTCCTGCTGCCCCCGGTTTCTAGAGATTCTAGCTTCTCTTCTGGCTTCCTCTTCCGCACCACACAGAACTAGGCTAACTTATAGATGTACTTCAGAAAAGGAGCAATCAGGTGTTACAAACCTATAAAGCCGTTGTCGACCACAAGGGCGATCTGCAACTACCGGAAAACTTGATTTTACCTTCAGGGTCACAGGTGTTGATCACTATCCTCGACAAGCCCGTGCCTGTACCTGCTAATGATGAAGCACTTCTCAGTGAGCAGGCACTGGCTGAGGACTGGAATAAACCGGAGGAAGACGAAGCATGGGAATTCTTGCAGCCGGAACAATAGTCACTATTGATTTTCCGTTTTCTGATCTTTCAACCACTAAGCGCAGGCCTGCTCTTGTAATGGCTCAGGTTAATAAAGGTGACGTTATTCTATGCCAAATCACCAGCAAACCTTACTCAGACTCCGCTTCCGTTCTAATTACCCTTGAAGATTTCAGTACTGGTCAGCTCAATAGAGAAAGCTTTGCCCGACCATACAAACTTTTTACGGCCCATAACAGCCTTATCCGTCAGAAAATCGCAACACTTAATAAACAAAAATTCACTGAAGTAACCGAAAGGCTGTTAGAGCTGTTCTCCTGATATTACGGAGCAGCAGAGGCAGTTATTCTTGCATTCTACGAAAACCCGGCTCACTGTCTCTACAAAATGATGGAATGATGCACGATACAAGAACCGACCCCGGTTTCTCCTGCTTTAAAACCTTTGTTAGAAAGACTGAGCGAGCAGGGTTACCGCTATTCGTCACTTCTCATCGATCAAGTACTTGAAATGGCAAATGAACAGAAATGAAACATTGAATCTTGTTCAATGCACGATGCAAGAACTGACCCCGGAGTTCTGGACTAAAATAAATCAATTTTTGGTGGAAAAAATAAATACAAGCAATAAACGTGACACCGAATCAAAAGGAGATCATTACCTGTGGCTACGGCTGAACCACTCACACTGTTAGAACCCCATGCCTATCTCGCGATGGAGCAGCAATCCGATATAAAGCACGAATATGTTAACGGCCTGATAATAGCAATGGCGGGGGCCAGTCGTCGGCACAACCTGATCACTCTGGCGCTGGCATCGAAACTCCGCAGCCATTTACGGGGCACGGGGTGCCAGACCTTTGCCAGCGATATGAAAGTCAATGCCAGTCACAAAAGCAATAATGTCTTCTACTATCCGGACGTCATGGTAAGCTGCAACCGGCAAAATACAGATAACTACGTTGAAAATCATCCTCAAATCATTATAGAAGTACTGTCGCCATCGACCGAAGCGAGGGATCGGATGGAAAAACTCGCAGCCTATACAGCTATTCCCAGCCTGAAGGAGTACATTTTAGTGCATCAGGACAAAATTGCGGTTGACTTATACCAAAATACAGATGCTGGCTGGGAGGTTATCCGGTTAACCCATGAACAGGAAGTTGCTCATCTAGTCTCCATAGACCTCTCCATTACCTTACAGGAGATCTATGAAGATGTGGTTGGTGTGTTGTGATTCCAAAGCAAAGTCAATTCTTGCATTGTGCACAGGCTCGACTCACTGTTGAATAATGAACACCAAAATAGTTTGCTATATCCGCCATGGAATATCCACCTGACCGATAAGCTGCTGCCATAGCCTGCTTGCAGCCAGATTTGCGACCAGAATAGTGGGCTTCGTAAAACTCCAAACTCTTACACATTGGCCGGGCTTGCTTATATGGCACCTCATTCAAATCAATCCGCTGCTCTTTAATTCGTTGTTTCTGCTCCCTGACAAAACGCTCACCCCCCAGAAATATCTGGTGACTGAGATTTTTCCATATATCAACACCATAACCAGACGCAACGAAATACCAGTAATTCCCGAGCACTTGATTAAAACCAGTGATACCAAGGGATAGCGGTAGTTCTGATATTCCCTAAATCGCAGACTTTGAGGTACAGTATGCAGACTATACATCTACAGTCGTATTCTCTGTGTCTTCAACAAAAAAACAACAAAAAGCGCTGGCTGAAAAACTAATCAGCGTCGTCTCCAAAGAAGCTGCCAAGGTTCCAGATTTTAGGCCGGTGAACAACCATGACAAGATCGCACTGCATGATGCCATCATGTGTGGCCTGGCGGTCATGCACCTTAAATATCCGTCGTTGCTGAAATTTGATCAGGACTGCGTACAGAATACAGATAAAATTCACAACCTGAAATCACTCTACAATGTCAATAGAGTGCCGAGTGATTCTCGCCTCGCTGAGCTGCTTGACCCGATCGAAACTCGGTATTTGCGGAAATTTTTCACGGCGTTATTCGCCTATGTTCAGCGCTCCGGGCGGCTCAGGCAGTTTGAGTACTTTGAGGAAGGCTATCTTGCGCCTATTGATGGGACGGGGCATTTTTCTTCGGGAAAAATTGATTGTCCAGAGTGCTGTGTGAAAAAGCCAGACAGCAAGAATCCCCAGTATTATCACCAACTATTGGGCTGCTGTCTGGTTAAGCCGGGCAAGAAAGAAGTGCTGCCTTTAATGCCGGAACCCATTATTCAACAAGTCGATGCTTCAAAAAACGACTGTGAAAAAACAGCACTCGAAAGGCTCCTGTCGAATATTGCCAGAGAACATCCACACCTTAAGTTGGTACTGAATTTTGACGACTTGTACTCCGATGGTCCCACGATCAAATTGGGTGAAATCCTACGACTACAGCTTCATTATGGTCGCGAAAGACACCAGCCATGTGTCGCTTTATGAGGCCGTCGATGAGATGGACATCGCCGGTAAGGTCACACGTTATGAATTCACCGATGAAGACGGCTACCGGCATTGGTTCCGGTTCATCAATGGCGTTCCCATCAACAAATCCCATCAGGATATTCTGGTCAACTACCTTGAGTACGTGGAAATCAGCCCCAATGACAAGAAGTACACCAATACCTGGGTGACTGATATTGAAATCACCAAAGAAAGCGTGGCAAAAATCATGCGAGGAGGACGCGCTAAGTGGAAAATAGAGAATGAGACGTTTAACACACTGAAAACACAAGGCTACAACCTGGAACACAACTACGGGCACGGTAAAATGCACCTGGCGACTAACTTCGCCAGCCTGACGTTTACCGCCTTCCTTATTGACCAAATCGAGCAGCTTGCCTGCCCTCTTTTTCAAAAAGCGTTATCAGCATCGAAATCAAAGAAAGCGCTTTGGCACGCTATCAGGGGCTTGTTCGACTGGTTCTTCATTGATTCATGGACAGAGTTTCTTACGGCGATCGCAAGGGGAAAAAGTGTCAGCCTCAAAAGCCTGGAGCTTGATACCACATAGAGGCTGAGTAGCCTTGTGTTTCAGTGTTTGATATGTAGAGAAATTGACTGCTCTGCGACGGTGGAGAAGGCTTCTTCGTCTCCAACTAATTCTATTGGCCACTCCGAAGTATAATTAGTTTGTCGTTTAATGTTCGGGAATTGCTGACGAAATACATAAATCTCTCGCACGCTGATTGCCGGTTCTGGCCAAACAGTAGTAATGTTGGGTCAATAGCCAGCCATGCGGGCGACTTTACTCGCCCCAGAGTATACAGATAGCTGCTCCAGGGCCAATCTTCAGGGTGGCCAACCATCCCAGCTCTTACGGGATTCAGAACAATATAACGATTCAGCTCCAGCAAATATGAAGACTTATCCACCAGTATGCTCTTATAACGCCCTTGAAAAAGATGCCCAACCCGGCCATAGCGACGATTGAACCGAACCGTATAAACACCATTAAGCTGTCGCATACCTGCCGATAAATTTGCATCAGGTGTTTCAAGTAACAGATGGTAATGATTGGTCATCTGGCACCAGGAATGGATAACCCAGTTAAATCGTTCGCACACCTCATCAAGCACTTCAAGAAACAGCTCGAAATCAGCCTCTTCGAGAAATATAGGCTTACGCTCATTTCCCCGGGAAGTGATGTGATATAAAGCACCTGCGTATTCTAAACGTAGCGGTCGGCTCATGATAAAAAACCAAACCCTTTTAATGAACTGAGTCACTAAAGGTAGTTGGCTTTATGCACGATGCAAGAACTGACCCCGGTTTCTTCTGACCCCGGTTTCTTAGCGGTTTCTTAGAACTGACCCCGGTTTCTTGTTAACGTGCTTGCCAGCGCTTGAGCAACTTCCCATAGTTAACTTCAGGCGCGATGCCATCCAGCAGAATGCCCAGATCATAATCACTGCTCCCGGTCGCATGACCGGTTGCATGGCTGCCATACAGAATAATGCCTTGCAGAGAATCGTTAAATTCAGTGCTTAGCTTTTCAGTGATTAAGGACTTGATCACCTTGGTTAGCATAAGAGCATGAAGGCCTGCATGGCTGAGAATTATAAATTATACCTTAACCTTTATGCAGTCCGCAGTCTCCGGGCTTAAATATAAAAAAAGCCGAAAGCAGCTTTCTGCAATCGGCTTTTTAAGTTACAGACTTGAAGGATCAGGCAGCCCCAGTCAACCAGTCCTACAACGTTGCCTTCATCATCAGTGGCAATCAGGCACTTGATATGGGCGTCACGCATTACAGATTCTGCGTCCGCAACTTTGACTTCTTGAGAAATACAAACAGGGTCAGTCGTCATCAGATCACTGGCTCTTAAGCCTGCTACATTATCATGGTCAATCAGAAATCTTCTCAGGTCACCATCGCTGATAACACCGACAAGTTCTTTTTTCTCATCCTGTACCAATGCAATACCGTAACGGCATTCGGTCATGGTGAGAACAACATTAGTAATATCGCTATCAAGTGATACGAAAGGCAGGCGTTCCTTCTGCATAACATTTTTAACGCGTGTCAGCAGACGACGACCAAGACTCCCTCCCGGATGGAAACGGGCAAAATCCTGAGGCTGGAAATCCCGTGCCTTGATCAGCGCAACGGCCAAGGCATCACCAATCGCCAGAGTGACTGTCGTGGATGTAGTTGGAGCCAGATTGTTAGGGCATACTTCCTGCTCAACTCCAGCATTCAAAACGACATCTGCATTATTTGCCAGCGTTGAATTCATGCCACCGGTGATGGCAATAATCTTGGTACCAAAGCTTTTCAGAGACGGAATCAGCTTCAGGACTTCATCAGTTTCGCCGCTATAAGAGATCAGCACAATAACATCAGCTTTTTCATCAAAGCGCACCATACCCAGGTCGCCGTGGAAAGCTTCACCGGGGTGCATGAAAAAGCTGATGGTACCGGTGGAAGCCAGTGTGGCAGCAATCTTTTTACCAATCAGGCCAGACTTGCCCATGCCGGAAATAATGACACGGCCTTTACACGCCAGAATTGTGTTAACAGCTTGTTCAAAAGATTCATCAACACGTTCACTCAGCGTCATTAAGGCTTGACCCTGTTCACGCAGGGCATTCGTCATAATCTGACGGGTATCAGTCATTGCTTGTTACTTCCTGATGTAATTTTGAAATAAATACTTTATTTGGAATTAGTGAGACAGAATTGCTCTAACGCGTTCCAGATCTTCGGGTGTATCAACACCATGCCCGGGCTGCTCGGCAATGCTTTCAACATGAATGGCAAAGCCAAGCCATAAAGCGCGTAATTGTTCCAGAGATTCTTGCAGTTCAATATCCGCAGGTTGCGCTGATGCGATTTGCTTTAACGTACCGGATCGGTAAGCATACATACCGAGATGGCGCTCAGGTAAGGGCATTGCTAGCTGAATATTTTGATTGTTATGCACATTATAGTTATCCCTGTCCCATGGGATAGGTGCTCTACTGAAGTACAACGCCATGCCCGCCTGATTGGTAACAACCTTGACAATATTCGAATCAAACATATCGGTAGTTGTATCAATAGGTGTGGAAAAAGTAGCAATACCTGCCAGAGGATTAGCTGCCAGATTTTCACCTACCTTGCGTATCAGGTGTGCTGGCATAAGAGGCTCATCACCCTGCAGGTTGATAATGATTGCATCGTCTTGCCAGCCGCACTTTTCAGCGACTTCGGCAAGGCGGTCAGTTCCGGATGTGTGATCAGCCGCTGTCATAACGGCCAAAGCACCAAAGCTGTTGCACACATCAACAATACGCTGATCATCGGTAGCAACAACAATATCACCATCCGGGCTCAACCCGGTTTCAACCGCGCGCTCAAAAACATGCTGAATCATCGGCTTGCCAGCAATATCAAGCAGCGGCTTACCCGGCAGGCGGGATGAACCGAAACGCGCAGGAATTACAATTTTAAAAGAGTTTTGAGACATTTTCTTAAATAGATGCGGCCGGATATTGAATGATATCAGGCAGAAAATAACAAAAAGCTACCAACTCCCAAACCACAATTCTGGTAGCTGATAGCTGATAGCTGATAGCTGATAGCTGATAGCTGATTACTGAACGACAGCTTTAGTCGGAGAAACCAGTACCCGGTAAGCTTCGGCAAGATCCTGACGAGAGCCAATCAGCAGATCAGCCACTTCCCGTACAACCCCGTGTCCGCCCTTAGCGGTAGTGACATGATGCACCATATCTTTGACAAGTGAATAGCCATCGGCGGGTGCAATTGCTAACCCGACCTGTTCCATCACCGGTAAATCAAGCACATCATCACCGACATAAGCTGCCATTGAATCATCAATATTCAGACGCGATTTCAGTTCAGAGAATGCCTGAGCTTTGTCATGACAGCCCGGGTAGAAATGCTTAACCTTTAAATCCTTCATTCGCCGAGCCAAAGGCGCTGAATCCTTCGCTGTAATAACAGCAACGGCAACACCGTTATCTTCAAGCAGCCGGAAACCAACACCATCCTTGGCATTAAATGGTTTGATCAGCTCGCCATGCTCACCAATGTAAAGGGTGCCATCTGTCAACACACCATCGATGTCAAAAATAACCAGCTTGATGGAAGCCAAAGTTTGTTGAGATAAAGCTTGTTGAGACAAAGCCTGTTGAGATAAAGCGGTCATCTAATTATTCAATATCCAGTGCAGGGAAAGATTTTACCAGATCATCAATAGCTTTCATTTGAGCGAGGAATGGCTCCAGCTTATCCAGAGGCAGAGCACTTGGGCCATCGCAACGCGCTTCGGCAGGGTTTGGATGCGCTTCCAGGAACAGGCCGGCAATGCCAGTAGCCATACCTGCACGCGCCAGCTGTGCAACTTGTGAACGACGACCGCTGGATGCTGCGCCCAGAGGATCACGACATTGCAGCGCGTGGGTCACATCAAAAATAATCGGGCAGTTGTCGCTAACTTTTTTCATGACATCAAAGCCCAGCATATCGACAACCAGATTGTCATAACCCATGCAGGTACCACGGTCACACAGCATAATCTGGACGTTACCCGCCTCACGGAACTTATCCACAATATTGCCGATCTGGTGAGGGCTCAGGAACTGGGGCTTTTTAACATTGATTGGCTTGCCTGTTTTAGCCAGGGCAACAACAAGATCAGTCTGGCGAGCAAGGAAAGCAGGCAGCTGCAGTACATCCGCGACTTCAGCAACGGGTTCAGCCTGCCAGGTTTCATGCACATCAGTGATGACGGGTACATTGAACTCTTTCTTGATCTCTTCAAAAATTCGCAGACCTTTTTCCATACCAGGGCCACGGTAGGAGTGGATAGAAGAACGGTTTGCTTTGTCGAAGCTGGCTTTGAACACATATGGAATACCCAGCTTTTGGGTTACTTTCACATATTGTTCACAAGCTTTAAAAGCAAGTTCTTTGGATTCCAGTACATTTATTCCACCAAACAGGATAAATGGCGCATCGTTTTTGAGAGAGGAGTACAACATATTAAATCTCTTCCAGCGAGAGGGGGTCATTACGCTTTTTGGGGTTAAGACGGTAACGCTTTGGGTTGAGCTTGGTGAGTTTACCAGAATCAAGGAGCCGGTAGAAATCAGCTATAAATGCTTCTGGCTTATCCCAAAGAGTTTTATCCACGGAAGACAAATCATAGTTCCACCATTTAATATCGAGCAGTGATTCTATAATATGATCGGGATGACGGTATTTAACTATTTTTGCAGGTACTCCTGCAACTACTGCATAAGGTGGGACATCTTTGGTAACAACAGACCTTGCAGCAATAATAGCCCCATCACCAATAGTGACTCCTTTCATAATCATTGCTTGTTGGCCTATCCATACATCATTGCCAATTTTTGAGCGACTTTTACCTGATGAATAGGAGCAATCACCGACAATTGCTTTAAAATCATCATAAATAGATAAAGGTTTGGAGGCATTATACTGGAATGGGTGTGAACTAACCCAGTTAACAGGATGTGAAGTAGTCAATCCCGTGATAACATCCAGTGCAATAGAACAAAATCGTCCTATGTTAGCACCACTAATTTCTGATCCGCCTCTTATATAAGACATATAGCCTATATTTGAACTTCTTATTTTTTTACATGCGATTGAGCATGGTGATTCAAAGTGAACCTTATCACCAACAATTATTCCTTTTGGGAACTTAATCTCAACTTTATTCACCATTTTAGGCAACCTCTAAAAAACTATTAAGAAGCTCTTTTTCCTTATCCCAGTCGTGCTTATAGAAGTCACGTTTATAGGAGTCTTTAAAATAATGGCTGTTTTTATTTCGACCTTGATCTGTCATTGAAAAACCAAATATTTGAGCATTCGGTATTCCACCTAAATAGTGATAAATCCAGTTAGTTACAAGAGCTCCCATACTAGGTATTCCTTCTAGTTCAGAAAAGGCTTCGTTGTAAATATTTCTTGGTACACAGCAAACAGGTATGCCCTTTTCCTTAAAATAAAGAATATGATCTACCGCATCTGTATGATTATGCTCTAGGTCAGGTTTACCTATAATGACAAGTTCAATATTGTCCAGATCTCTCTCTTTGACTTCATCAAAGAAACCACCGGGTTTAACCCATATAGTGGTCTTTTTCCCATAATCTTTCTGAAACTTCAAATTAGTACTGAAATTATTAAACCTTACCACATGCCTATTGCTATCGATAACAGAGCCAAAGTTTTTGCCAATCTCGCAAGGAGAATTACCAACAACTGCATAGGTTTTTTTAGATAATTCTTCAATGAATTTATTTCTAAACTTTTGTAAATAATCATTGGCAACATTATATTTCTTAAGTTTTGGGTATTTTTTAGGGTCATGATTAAACATGAACGCCCCAAGACTGATGAAAGGACAGTAATTCTTATATTTAATATCTAAACGCACTGCTTTTTCATATAGAGCCACCGATTCATTTGGCCGACCAGCCTGTTTTAAAATTGCTGCATATTTTAACAATCTGACTGGCTTTTTAACTTCATTTTTCAGAGCTTGTCTAATCAAATCTATTGATTGGGGAGATTGACCTTTGTGATACCATGAGTGATCCATTAAAGCATGAAGTGCTTTATCTTTTAATGTTGCGTCACCAAATCTAATAGCATTATTAAGACTTTCTTCGTATTCAGTATTAATAATACCTAAACGCTTTAATATGATGGCTTTTTCATAATAAGCCTTGGCATCTTCACTTGAAGTTGAAAGATACTGATTAAGATATTCCACCCCTTCTCTATTCTGATCGTTTTTCTTACAAATGAGCGCATATCTCTTCAAGTAATCAGTTCTTACAGGGGTATTTAAAATTAAATCTTTTTGAAGAATCAACGCTTTTTTATAATCACCAGAATTTTCATGTAGCTTTATATCACCCTCTATCTTTTTGATTTCAGGTGGGGAAATTACCCCTTTGAATGGTAAAGAGTTAGTGAGAATATTAGGTGTGTTTTTTAGAAACTTAATAATATCCAATGCTTGTTCAAGCTCAATTCGTTCATAAGTTACCGGATTAATATATCGCGAGTATAATAAATACGTTACAGCAAATACTTGCTCTGGACTCAGGGTACGCTTTCTTCTCTCAACCGGTTGACGATCATCGGTAAAACCCCAGCCAGAATAAAACGGCGCACCAAATGTAGTCACTTTTTTTCCACGCAAAACAGCTTCAAATCCAGAAAGAGACGTTATAGTGTAAACGTGATCCGCCCCATCAATCATTTCCGTCAGTGAAACCGAGTCATATATTACGGTAGCAATACTCTCTACATCTTCTGGTTTAGTTAACTTTAAGACTTTACCACTGAGAACATCAGGATGTGGTTTATAGATTATTTCAGCATCAGGGTTTTCTGTTTTTGCTAACAGTACAAGCTGATTATTTGTAATTGTTCTTGAACAGCCAAATTGAATAGATTTATCTGTTTCTACCTGCCCTAAAACTAATACACGTTTTTTTTCATTTTCTGGCAGTATTACTTGGCTCTGCGTTTGTATATTATACTTGGTCACGGATTCATTTAAAATTCGCGAAATACACTTCTTACTTCTCTCAAGAAGCTCGGTATTACTGTCAAAATCAAAGTCAATTAACATCTTCTCAAGTTGAGATGACTCCCTAGAGTTATAATAAAGCCCTTCATTGTCAATACACATTGATAATGAAGGGTTTCTGTCAACTCCAAGCCCCATGCCTGCCACAAAACCATCTTCAAGTCTTTTAATATTTTTACCGTATTTATTAAATATTTCCTTTAACTTATCATTTTCTTTATATCCCCACACAAAAATTTCAGACTGAAGATTATTCTGTATAGCATTTTCAATTTCATCATATTTATGACCACCAAACCTGTATGCTGTTCTGTAGTCATCCAAAAGAGCTGATATATACTTCCTTTTCCAAGGTAAAACACCAAAAACAAACGCGATCGGGGCTTCTTTTTTACTATTCCAATTATCACCAAAACAATAAAACTGCTGATTAATAATGCCACCTGCTTGTTTCTGAGATGGCTCGGATATAGATTCCAATTTCATATTTGATTTAATCTTATCGATTACAGAAAATAAATCAATTTCACGAGAGGTTTCAACATCAAAATAATTGGGATAGAGAATGTATGCAGCAGCAAAAATCTCTATTTTATTTAATTTGCGTTTTCTTCTTGGTATGCTATTAATATCATTTGTTAAGCCCCAGCCAGAATAAAATGGCATGCCCAAAGTTGTGACAGGTATATCTCTTAGCATGGCTTCGAAACCACTTAAAGAAGTAATAGTATATACTTCATCAATTGTATCAAAACTATCGTTTAACGACATAGGCTCACTAACAACGTAAGCTGCCTTGCTGATTTCAGAAAGCGGCGTTATGATTCTTCTTTTGCCGATCAATGTATCTGGATGCGGTTTGAAAAAAATTTGAGCATCCGGATGATCTTTTTTTGCCTGCCATACCAAAGAACCATTATTTACTTTTTTTCTGCAGCCATATTTTATTGATGCATCATCTTCTACTTGACCAATGACTAATATTCTTTTAACACCATCTATGCGTTTGCAATGTTTTTTATAAATTGCCTCACCAGATTTGCTAGTGATATGATTATATTTGCTAACACGACTGCTTAATAGCTTGTTTAAACAAACTTCTGCTTTTTCCATTAATTCCTTGTCAGCAGAAAAATCATAACTATTTAGCAAATCTTCTAATGCCGATGATCTTCGATAATCGAAATGTAATGTACCTGATTTATCTAAAACAAGAGAAAGTGGTAATTCATGATTAGCTCCTAGATCAATAGATCGAACAAAGCCATCTTCCATACGATAAACCGGAATTTTATGTTTATTAGCATATTCGACCGTACCTTCAAGTTCATTGTATCCCCATATAATAAACACCCTGTTCTTTGCGGATTTGATCTTTGAATCTAGAGATTGAGGTGTTTTTTTGAAAGGCACAAAATGCCACTCATATTGAGGATAATTTTTTTCTATGAAGTCTCTTTTCCAATGATTAATTCGGAAAGCAAAAGCTATAGGCTTGTCCGTTTGATTGACAGGTGGCGTCAGTTCATTTTTTTTAAAAAAAGAATCATCCCAGAAGCCTTTTGGGTTTGTGACTAGCTTTTTAGTTTTTCTCAATAAACTCATAATAAGATATAAAATTATTTAGTGTGGGATGACTTTTGCTGGATTCGAACAATTACTAAAAGCAGAGGAATGGAGACAGTTCTTGCATTCTGCATAAACTCAAGCACGCTACCGCCCCTCGTTTTTCGCCATTCACTTACAAAAGCGACGGCATCTGCATATAACGAAACAGCAGGGAGATATAAATTTTCAGGCAGGGATTTTATGGATTTACAGGGCGTACAGTTATTCGTAACTGTTCGTTAAATATGACGGCTGTTGCATAGTTTCTGGCGGCTGGCTTCGGCAAAGCTATACTTTTACCCAAGCAATAATCACGAATAACAGGTGTGTAATGCAGTCAATAGAAGTACGGGTGACTGAACTGGAATATGATGTTGCGAAACTCAAAAAAACGCAGCACAAAAGTGATGAGATTCGCCATAAGGTCTGGAACGATCTGCAGCAGGAGTTGCTCAAAGGCGTTAAGGAAAACGGGCAGCGACTGGATAGGCTTGAAAAGGCGTTTGCCGGGCAATCAGTGAAGCTGGATAAGCTTGAGCAGGCGTTTGCCGGGCAATCGGTGAAGCTGGATAAGCTTGAGCAAACCGTTGTCGGGCATTCGGCGAAGCTGGATAAACTTGAGCAAGCCGTTGCAGGGCATTCCGCAAAGCTGGATAAACTTGAGCAGACCGTTGCAGGGCATTCGGCGAAGTTGGATAAGCTGGAGCAAACGGTTGCAGGGCACTCAGAGAAGCTGGATAAGTTGGAACAGACAGTTGCCGCACATTCAGCGAAGCTGGAAGCTTTTGATCTCCGGTTAACCAGCCTTGAAAAAGCGGTAGAAGACAATACCCAAAGACTTGTTCGGGTTGAAGGCCGAATGGATCACCTTGAAACTGAAGTGGCTGATATTAAGCATATGCTTCAGATTATTATCAAGCATTTGGGGATTTAAGCTTTATCAGCCGCCAGCCGCCAGCCGCCAGCCGCCAGCCGCCAGCCGCCAGCCGCCAGCCGCCAGCCGCCAGCCGCCATACTTTTCTGGTAGCTGGTAGCTGGTAGCTGGTAGCTGGTAGCTGGTAGCTGGTAGCTGGTAGCTGGTAGCTGGTATCCCGAAGCGTTACCGATCCAGCACCAGTGCTTTTGCATACCGGTCAATATGATCTTTCAGGGGCGGATGGGTAATTGCGTGATAGTCGACAACATCAAACAGGTAGGGAGTTGGGAGTTCATCCAGTGCCGTGGCAATTTGCCCCAGAATAAAAGGGTTGTCGCCTGTCAGCCATAATGCGATATCGATATCCGAGCCTGTATGGTAAGTACCTGTCGCGCGGGAGCCGAAAACAGCAGCCTGCTTTATCTCGCTGAAACCTGAAAGGCAGTTTACGATTTGTTGCTGTGTTGTTTCCGGAAGGCCAAACATCAGGTGTCCTGCCCTGAAAAGTAAACCAATAATGCCTTCAGGGCTGGGTGAAACCGTTGCCGGATAGCATTTGCAGCTTCCTGTGCTTTTTGCTCATCATAAACATGGCTCATGGTGTTACGTGCTTCCAGCATATTTATCCACAGCTGCCCGTCCTGAATGACTTGTTGCTGAAAAGCCTGTTTGATCACTTGCCGGGGAGTGGGCGGCTGTACTTCAATACCCTCATGATTCAGGTAATCTTTTAAAACTTTCCAACCCAGTTCCCAGCTGAATTTAAATGACTGGATCAGGGCAATACGATATAGCATGTCTCCCGGATTTGCGGCTACAGCTGCCACCGCTGAGTCCAGCACTTCAAGCACCTTTTGGTAGTTTTCGAAGCGTTGCTGCCAGCGCTTTTCCGGTGGGTAGTTCATTAGCAGTCAGGCACAATAAACAAAAGTTATAACCAGTTTACCGGAACAGGGTATAAAGCCAAGTGTTGCGATGAAACCGTAGGCGGTCTGGTTCACGCGGTCGAAGCCGGTCGCTCAAACCAACCTCACGCCTTCCTCCCGGGCAATCTTATGGATCGGCTGCTCCGTGTATTGCAGGTCATGTACCAGCAGGTCAACTTTGGTTTCTCCCCAGCGGTCTTCCAGCGCAAGGCGCAGGTTGATTTTGCGGTTGAAGATATCCGACAGGTGGTCAACTTCTATATAAAGGTCAATATCCCCGCCACGGGCATTGTGATCGGCGCGGGAGCCAAACAGCCAGATTTTTGCTTCCTTGCTGATATGTTGCTGTACCAGTTCAATTATATCGTCTTGCTGTTGTTGGCTAATTCTCACTAACGGGCTCCAGTGTTACCTGATGCTGGCGGAGCAGGTAGCTGTGTAAATTACGGGTAATGTCGATCAGCTGGGGTGCGCAATTCCAGGCTGCATTCAATGCAGCTGCACGTTCACCCTCTGATTCCCGATAATCATGTGAGAAGGCGTTGCGTATTTCCCGCATTTTGCGCCATTCATCTGCCGATGCCAGAATGCCGCGCTTCTCCATGCGGGAGAGCGTGTCTGCCATATTCAGTATTTGCTCATCTTCAGAACGCAGCAGGTTTCGGAACAGCTTGTTGCCCAGGCAGTCTTGAAGTGTAGCGAAACGCACCCTGAATGCATCGAGTTTTTCAAACAACTCTTCGTTATCAAACTTCAATGCCTGTTCTGTAAATGGAACATCTGAGCCCAGGCGAACCAGTGATGCTTGCAAACGCTTCACTGCCCGCAAAGCTTCGGACCAGTTTTGCCTGAACAGGCGAAAATAAGTTGCATTCAGCGACATGACTCAGCCCGGAGAGAATGATACGTAGTTGTTAGTTTTGCATGGCGCGGGAGAATGGTAAACCGTTGACGTTGGGCAGCACCTGGTGCTGCTTGTAGGCTCATGGCTGTTTGGAGAGAAATATGGCAAATCTGATTGTACGCAATATTGATGATAAAGTAGTCGATGCACTTAAAGCGCGTGCGGGAAAGCACGGATGCAGTGCTGAGGTCGAACATCAGCTGGGTTTTTGGCATGGCGTATCCCGGTGCTCTACACTTTCTCTGCAATAAAAGTGATCAGCAACAACAATGCGAACGGTGCACAACAATGAATAGTCAGATGTACGATATTCTCATTGAGCTGGGTGTGGATTCCGGTAAGGCTTTTCGGGCGGTCTCTCACGAAGTGAGTGGTAATCTGAACAGCCGCATGGCTGAGCTGGAACGGGACTGCCATAAATACTTTTATGACTTGCACCGGCAGTCAGCGAATTTATGCACTGAAATGACGGTTCTGAAGGAACAGTTCAATTGTCGTATGACAAAAATGGAAAATCGGCTGGATGGAATCGAGACTCGCATGGATGGACTTGAAACTCGTATGGATGGACTCGAAACCCGCATGGATAAACTGGAATCCAATCAGCAAGTCATGATGGGTATGCTGCAAGAGCAGGGGATGATGCTGAAGGAATTGCTTGCCAAACAGCCATGAACGGAAAATGCAGTTCATCCCGAAACATGAAAATGACTACAGATAGAGCTGCATTTTCAAAGTAAAAACAAGTCACGTCACAATCTAACATCCTTCCCGCCAGTCGGGGGGAGGAAGTTAAACTTCAAACTCAGGCCGGCTGGTCATCCGTAACCACTGTTGCTTCAGTATCAACCGTCATTGTCTGTTTGATTTTTCGGTCTTCCAGCTCCAGCTGTGTCTGAATCTGGTTGCAAAAGTGCTGCAGACATTCTGCGCGGTACTGGTTAATGCGTTCGGTCTGTTCCAGCCACGTTTGCCGGTAATGTCGGGGGATGTGCTGTATTTCGTCATCTGATTCAGGCTTGAACCCCAGGTTTTCCGGTTTCAGCAGCTGGTGTACGGAAATCCATTCCTCTCCCTGCCGAAGCTTGAGTAGCGGATTAATAATGTAATGACCCCGTTTGATTCGGGTGAACAGTTTCCGGTTATAGGGTGAATCACGGTTCACTTCGTTGCCGGAAAGGATGCCACTAATGTATTGCTGGCGCTTGCGGCGTTCCGGCAGTACGGTGTCGGGCAGTACTTTTACCTGTTCTGCCAGATCTTTGGCGGTAAAACCTTCTGAACGGCTTATGGCTTCACCCAGTACCCGGTAGAACATGGCAAACATCAGGTTCAGAATGAACAGTCCCATTAACCGCTTGTCCAGTTTGATCAGGCGGCCTTCTGCCTGAACGGACAGGCTGTCCGGTTTTAGCTTTTCGTAAATGGCTGGCAGTTTTTTGCTGGCATATTTTTCATCAAACAGTGCTATCTCCAATGCCATCTGTAAGGCATTCAGGCCATTGGTTCCGGTATTGTCCGGATTGGCACCCCGTTCTGTCAGGTCGTCAATCAGCCCGGCATTACCGAGCCGTGCAGCAACCATCAGCGGTGTCAGGTTAAATATTGTGCGATGATCAACGCCGTATTTTTCCGTGTCACGTAACACAGCTCCGGGGTTTTTCAGGTCGTAGACCATGTAATGTTTGCGGTGCAGTTGTTCAATGGCTTTGGCGTCAGGCTTTGCTGCAGCGCGGATGCCTTTCTTTATCAGGGCGTTCAGGGTTGGGCGGTGGTAGTAAATAATGGCGTATTCCAGTGCCAGGTTACGTTTCTTCTTGTTATTGCCGGAAAGCGCTTCCTGTTCCAATTGGGCAAATGCCTTTTCATCCAGTACCGGCCAGGGCACCGGTTGTTGTTTCAGAATACGGTTGCGGATATCGTCGGCTTGTTCCTGTTTGCCCTGCAGTTCCAGCTTGCGGGCTTCTTTCTGCCATTCGTCGAGGCTGGAATCCTGCTTGTCTACTTCCAGCTGACCGCTGAAGCGTTGTAAATCAAGCAACCGGATAAGGGGATGTTTGTGGTTGTTTTCGACCAGATACAGGTTGCTGACGGCACGGGTCAGGGCGACATAGAGGGCGTTAATGTAGAATTTGTAAACTTCCAGTGATTTATCCCGTTTGTCTTTTGTGCGGGCATAGTTCAGGTTGTCGCTGTCCAGTGCTGCCGGATCAACACCGGCAGAAATCTCCCTGAAAGCTTTTTCCTCATCACTGATAAAGTTGTAAAGAATGATGTTGTCGTATTCCAGCCCCTTGGCTTCCTGAATGGAAAATACCAGCGGTGTTTTGAACCACTTACTGGCGCTGGCTTTTTGTTCCGGATGCATGACCAGTACAGCAAATTTAGTAGACTTAGCCGTTTTGCTGTCCAGATTCCGCTTTATTTTGTCACTGTCGTTAAGTAGCTGCAGGCGTCCCCGGTGTTCGCCGATGCTGTCTACCAGATAATTGCTTTCTTTATCGATAGAACCGAAACGGGCTTGTTTCAGCTTCAGTATACGGTTGGCGGCCTGAGTGACTACCGGCGAATTACGGTAGTTTGACTGCAGTACCCGGATTATTTCACCGTGCCCGGTCAGATCCCGCTGTTCAAAAAACAGGGATTTCACCTTGGACCAGGAGAAAAAGTTCGGGTGGACTATCTGGTTAGAATCACCGCACAGGAGAAAGTTGCCGGTGCCTTTACCGGATGTGCCGGTTCGCAGAGTTTGCAGAATCAGCAGTAGCTGGATATTGGTAATATCCTGTACTTCGTCGACAACAATAAAGTCATAACGGGGTTTTGCCAGCGGCTGGTAGTCATGGCTGACAATATTGGTATCGTAGAGCTGCTCTGTTTTGAGGAAGTTCAGGTAGCGTTCAAACAGGTTGTAAACAGCTGCACGTTCTTCCTCGTTGAAGATGGATTGCTTGACCCCCAGTGCAAGATACTCTTCCCGTGAAAGCCAGGCCGACTTCTCGGCAGCAGTAACAACAGGCCCTGTCAGCACACCTCGGAATTCCTCAAACAGTTTGTGCGGGTCTTTCAGTTTGCTGTTACCTTTATTCCGCCGGAACCAGCCTTCAAAATCCCGCAGGGTAACTTCCCTGCCTGCCGGTACCCGCAGGCTTTCCAGAAACTCACGGAATGACAGAAATTCAACTTCCTGGTTTTCGTTATCGTATCCGTGGGCGTAATACAGGTTGCGAGCGTTTTGCACCAGAAAGGGAGAAAGGCTGACATACAGCACATCGCCGGTGGCTTGTTTCATTTTTTCCAGCGTTAATGCTGTTTTGCCACTACCCGCGCTGCCAATAATGACCAGCGGCGGAGGCAGGCGGTAAATTGCTTCCTGCGCTTCATCAAAAGAAATAATCTTGTCCAGCAGGTTGAAGCGGTCACTGTTGGTATTGAGGTAGACCAGGCTATCCGTTTTTACTGTGTCAGGACTTGTAACGACGGGAATTTTGTTCTCATCGATGGTGGTACCACGGCTCAGGAAACGGGATTTGTCATAGGCGTGATTCTGAATATGTTCAAGAATCAGGCAGTAGGGTTCACCATTGTAGCTGTGCAGGGAAAACAGCAGCCGGTCTGAGCGGTTCAGTCTTGCCCGGTAAAGGTTATCACCAATCTTGCGAACATCAGCCTGAGTAAAGTTCCCGGCTTCCAGTGCCTTGCACACCTTGCTGAATCCGGTAATACGGGCAGGTTCAAGGTCACTGTACAGAACTATTTTCATTATGAACCGCTTGTGCTGCTTTTAAATGGTTTGTATAGGCTGGGGAGGTTGTCATCCTGCCATTTTTTTCAGTCAGGAGCAAAGCCGGGGTCGTTGTTTATGCTTGCAGACTTTCCGGCAACATTTATCACGACTGCATCTTTGCTATGCTGGCTACAAACAATTTAATAAACCGGAGTATGCTGTATGGGCCTTGAGTCCGGAGTTCAGCCCTTTGAAAACAAGCACGAATCACTTGATTATGCCGTGCGGGAAATGATGAAAGTAGTTGCGGGTACCCATGAGGTGGTTACCCTGATTCTCAGGGAACAGCTTGAAGTCCGTAAAGACCTTATTGAATTGCGTGGTGAGCTCAATGAGTTCCACAGCGAATTCATTCAATTCCAAAAAGAAACCCGCGATAATTTTTCCCAGATGGAACAGCTGATCCGGCAGGTTTATCGAAAGCACTAGCCGCTGGCAGTCGGCTACCAGCTACCAGCTTCTAGCTACCAGCTGCCAGAACACTTTCATACTGGCAGCCGAAAGCTAGAAGCTGGCCGCTTTAAAGACTCAAAACAACAGCCGCACTCATAGCAACCTGATACACAACTTCCATAATATCGCTGGTGTACTGCATGGTCTTGGTATCAATCTGCGGCATTACCAGAATTTCGTCACCGGGTTTTACGTCATAAGCTTCCAGACCATTGCCCAGCCAGCCGCCGTCGTAGTTGATGCGGGAAATGGTGCCGTCGGTGTGCAGTACCAGTACGCGAGACTGGTCAGCTTTCTGGGAATAGCCACCAGAGCTGGCGACGTAATCATCAATGCTGTTGGCCTTATTGAATACCATCGCATTGGGGAACATAACTTCACCATGCACCTGTACCAGCACGGTATTGTTAGGAATAACAATGCGGTCCTGATCCTTCAGCATTACGTCCATGCGGGTATCGTTTTGTCCTAACAATACCTGACCCCGTGGCTGTACCTGACGGGCGCGGTTTACAAACTGCAGAATGGCTTCAGCGTCAGATTTACGTAACTGAGCTTCACCGACGCTTTTACTGCGGGCAGAAAGGGCGGCCTGTTCCAGTTGTTGCAGTTGTACTTCCAGCATGCCTTTCTGGCGCTTGGCAACTTCTTCGCGGAACAGCTGCATGGCAGCGGCGTTGGAGCGTTCATTCAGTTGCAGTTGTGCCATCAGGTCTTTAATGGTGCTGCCGTAAGGCAGAATGTAAACAGCCTGACCATTATGTTCGCCCTCAACAGAGATGCTGATGGTGCCGGGCATTTTGTCTGAAACAATAGAAACTTTATCGCCGCTTTGCAGCATTACGCCATTGGCTTCAGACAGGGGAATGTATTCGACATTGCGGGTTTTCAGCTGGTTACGGTGAATGCGTGCATGGGTGGCATCCGGCAGCAAGCCGACCATTTGCAGGGCTTCGTCCAGTTCAATCTCGCCGCCGTTAAATTCAACCTGCACCGGGTTTTCAACCAGTCCTTCAAAACCGGCAATGCCCTGGCGGGAGTTAACAACAAGGGTGTCACCGTCGTGCAGCTGA
Source organism: Endozoicomonadaceae bacterium (assembly GCA_965261725.1). Taxonomy (GTDB): domain Bacteria; phylum Pseudomonadota; class Gammaproteobacteria; order Pseudomonadales; family Endozoicomonadaceae; genus CANDOC01. The sequence continues at coordinate 177,537 of CBDHDU010000034.1, forward strand.
ACCTGTTCAATCGCGCCCTTTAACAGAAACTCATACAGGTTAAATGTGGCGCGGGTTTTACCATTGCGCTTGAGTTCAACATTCAGATAGCTACCGGATTCCGGGCGAATGCCGCCGGACTTTGCCAGAAATGCCAGTACCGAATCGGAAGAAAAACCACCATACAATCCCGGTGATTTTACAAAGCCGGTCACAAACAGCTTAACCGGCTGTGTAGCGTTCAGGCTGGCATACATATTCACATTGTTCTGATAAACGCTGCGCACTTTCTTTTCAACCACAGCATTCAGATCTTTGTTGGCAACACCCTGTAGTTGTACCGGGCCGACCTGTGGAATAAATACATTGCCCTGAGCGTCTACCGTCAGCTCAACGGCGACTTCATAAGCACCCCACATTTGCAGGGAAACAGAATCGCCAATAGCAATTTTATATTCCGGGTTGAACCCCTTGAATTCTGCCTGCTTAAAACCATCGAACAGGTTTTGACCAAAAACACGACGGATTTCTGCCTGTTCAATAACTTCCGGACCGGTGGCTTCCGTTTGTGCTGAAGGCATGGAAGATGCCTGTACACCACATGCAAGACCCGCGAATAAAACTGCTGTACCAAAAAAATTTAATGCTTTCATAATTCTGTTCAAAATATCTTAAAGGCTCAATCTTTTTCTAGCTTCTAGCTTCTAGCTTCTAGCTTCTAGCTTCTAGCTTCTAGCTTCTAGCTTCTAGCTTCTAGCTTCTAGCTTCTAGCTTCTAGCTTCTAGCTTCTAGCTTCTGGCTTCTCAGTCTTTATGCTCGCGCACAGTCGCCCGAATCATTCTGACCAGTGCATAAATAGCAAGCAGAATCAGCAGAGTATTTGTCAGGGTATAAATAACCCGTGGGTATTTAGCTTCTTCAGACATGTGTGGGCTGCTGACAATAACCAGTTGCTTTAGCTTGCGGCTGGCTTCGGTGCGGGCACCTTCTAATGCGACAAGTGCGGAAGAATAAGCTTTCGTAGCCAGGTCCAGATCAAGCTGGAGCTCCTGCTGTTTGGCTGCCAGATCGTTAAATGTGGTGGTTTCGCTGTCGGTCAGGCGGTTCTTCTCTGTACTGAGCTGCTTTTCCAGTGCGGCAATACGCTGCTTTAAAGTGACAACCTGTGGTGAGGTATCGTTAAGGTATGAAAGCAGGGTTTGAAGTTCAGTCTGATTGCGGATCAGTTCTGCCTGCAGTTCATTCATAATGGTGTTTAGGGCGGCGCCCTGTTCGGTGGCGCTGAGCATTCCTGTTTCATTCTGGAACGCGACCAGCTCAGCAGTAAAATCTTTCAGGCGTTGTTCTGCCAGTGTGACCTCGCTCTGAACAAACTTTAATTGTTCCCCTGCGAGGTTATGGCTGATGTCGTTAACAAATGCTTCGCTGCGTTTCAGAATAAGTGTCGCCAGCTTTTGGGCGTATTCCGGAGTAAAGCCCTGAATCTCCAGATCAAGCATACCGTTCGTGTCGTTGAAGCGAACACGCATATGATCCCGGTAGTAGGACAGGAAATCTTCGTAACTGGCATCCGGTGCCAGTCCGGAAAACAGATCGGGTTCTTCTGTGTAGTGTTGTCTCAGTCCGGCCTGTTCATCCAGATAATAGAGCATGTCCGGAGACTGGATAAAGGTTTCAACAATACGCTGATCGTTGCCTGTTTGTGGTGTTACGCCAAACAGGCTTAATCCCTCAATGCTAGCGCCGTTGCCGTCACTTTTTTCAATCATAAAGCTGGCTTCAGAAACATAACGATCTGAGGCAAAGCCATTATAGTAAGTTGCTGCAATGGTCCAGGGTATGACTACAATACCCATAAACCAGCGCCCGGCCTGCTGCTGAAGCAAATGCTTTTCAGCCAGCTTCAGCCATTTGTTCCGGGGCTTTTTATTCCCTTTTTGATTTGTGCCTGCATCTCTTTTATTTTTTTTGATTTCAACCGTTACGGGCTGGGTTGCAGGCTGTACTTCGGCTTTGGTCTCGGTCATGGCTTTCTTAATTCGGAACTCTGTAGAATATTTTCTGTTGCTGGCTACTGTTGATATAAGCCGCATTACATCGCGTTATAGGCAGCTATCGCATCATCAATACTGTTATGAACGTGTATTTTGCCGTCTTTGATGTAGATGCCGATATCACACTGACGCTTAAGCTCTTTCAGGTTGTGTGAAACAAACAGAAAGTTGGCAACATCCTTTTTGGCATCGAATGTTTCTTTGCATTTTTCCCTGAAACGCTTGTCACCTACGGCTGTCAGTTCGTCAATCAGGTAGTAGTCAAAATCGAAAGCCATACTGACGGCAAATGAAAACTTCGAGCGCATACCTGACGAATAGCTTTTCAGCGGCATTTCGAAAAAATCACCGATTTCGGAAAACGCTTTGATATATTCCAGTTTCTCTTTGATTTCCTGTCGGCTCTGGCCATAAATCCGGCAGATAAATTCAGCATTTTCCCGTCCGGTCATACTGCCCTGATAGCCGGACAATCCCAAAGGCCATGACACATTACCTTTGATTTTGATTTTGCCGTTATTGGGAAAATCAACACCCGCGAGCAGGCGCATCAGGGTGCTTTTACCACTGCCGTTTGCCCCGAAAACGCCGATGTTTTTATCGCCCGGCAGTTCGAGTGAGACATCTTTAAGTATGTAGTGCCGACCTTTGGGGGTCGGGTAATATTTGGTGACGTTATCAAAAGTAATCATATCGTCAGCATCTTTCGCCAGTTAGCGCGGAACATCAGCATACCCAATGTCATTGCTGTCAGTGTGCACAGGATCAGGTATTCAAGGCTTACCAAAGAAGTGTCGTAATAGAATGAGAAGCAGGAGCGCATCAGTTCAAAAGCATGAATCAGCGGGTTCCAGAGCAGCACTGCCTGAATATTGCTCGGCAGCTCGTTGATGGAAAAGAAGGTGCCGGAAATGAACATTAATGGTCTGAGTATCATTGGAATAAGCTTGCCCGGTTCAGGGTAAAGCGTATTCAAAGTGCCGAATACCAAGCCTAAGCCAAACGCGAAAAAGCTCAGCAAAATATAAATTATGATAAAACGCAGACTGTTGACGATTTCCACGTCATAGCCCAGCCACCAGGCACCAAAAATGATTGTCAGCAATACAGTAAATGAAATACCGGCTTCCAGAATGAATCGGGTCAGAAATGGATCAAATGCCCGTACTTGTCTGTATATCAGCAGGTTGCGGTTGGCAGCAACCGCTCCCATTGACTGGCTGATCACTTTTTTAAAATAAAGGAAAGGGGCAATTCCGGTTGCCAGAAAAATGGGCAGCTCCAGACCGCCAATCGTGGCACGATCCCGGAAATAAAAGAGCCCCATAAACACCAGAATTTGCATGACGGGTTCAAGCAATGCCCAGGCCATTCCCAAGCGGTAGCGCCCGAAGCGAGTCTTTAACTCCCGAGCAAGTAAAGCCTGAATGACAGCTATTTGTATTTGAACTGATGATCTTTTTTTCATGAAATTATGATGCCCGCCAACCAGAAAAAAAAGACTTGGGATATTGGCTGAATATGTTTTCAGCACGCTACCGCCCTTCGGTTCCGGAGTGCCGGGCGAAATGGTTATCAGACGCGGTCAGGCACTACAGGCATATACCGAAAAAGCAGCAAGAAGGAAATTGAGGAGGGAATATATCCACATGGCCTGCCGAATGTAACTTCGGTATGCCATAGAGTTTATTGTTGTTTGATGTGAGTCAGTGAGGTGAGGGGTTCGTTGGCGGGGTTTGGTAGGGTAAAGCCCGTAAAGTGGCTTTATAACCAACTACCAGCGTGTGGCTGGTAGTTGGTTATGCGCTTTGATTAAGCGGCGATAAACAGAATAACCGTTGAGATTACCAACACCGCAACCATAAACGGAGCAACCCATTTCAGGAAACGGTCATAAGGAATCTTCGCCAGCGCCAGACCGGCAACCAGGTGGCCGGCAGTCGGTGCAAACATGTTGATCCAGCCGGAAGCGGACTGGTAAGCAGTGATAATCAGGTCACGGCCTACACCAGCAAAGTCACCCAGCGGGCCCATCAGCGGCATGGAAACAGTTGCCAGGCCTGAAGTGGATGGAATGAAGAAAGACAGTACGATGTGTACGAAGTAGGACACAACAACAAACATACCGTTAGATTCCAGACCGGATACCATACCTTCCGCCCAGAACAGGATGCTGTCGATAATCATACCGTCGTTCATTACCACGTAGATACCACGGGCAACGGCAACAACGATGGCAACACCGATCAGGTCGCGGGCACCGTCCAGGAAGCTGCGAATGAATTCGCCTTCAGGCATGCGGTTGATCAGGGCAACGATAATAGCAGCAGTCAGGAACAGGGTTGCCAGTTCATCAAACCACCACCACAGGGTCGGAACAGCGGTAATACCCATGTCTTCCAGAGGCATTACACCGTAAATCATTACCATGAAGGAAGCGAAGAATACGCCCATGGTTAGCTTTTTACGTGCAGTGAATGCTTCAGCTTTTACTTCGCGGCTGAATTCGTCGTTGAATTCAATGTCGGCCAGCAGAGATGCAGATTTGTCAGCTTTAACCTTGGCGGCATAACGCATTACGAAAGCAATCGCGATTACCTGTAGCACGACAAACATGATGACGCGCAGTACGATACCTTCACCGATCTGTACACCCGCAAAGCCGGAAGCAATACCGGTTGCAAATGGGTTAACAGTAGATGCCAGTACACCGACGCCTGAACCCAGCAGAATGATACCGGCGGTAACCATACGGTCATAACCGGCAGCAGATATTACGGGAAGTATCAGTGCCCAGAAGGCGACTGTTTCTTCAGCCATACCGTAAGTGGAGCCACCAATACCGAACAGGATCATCAGAATCGGGATCATGACCTGTTCGCGGCCTTTGAAGCGCTTAACAACCGCGGCAACACCGGAGTCCAGTGCGCCGGTCTTCATGATTACGCCAAGGAAACCACCGATAACCAGTACGAACAAAGCAACGTCTGCTGCTTTATGGAAACCTTTGATCGGTGCCATCAGAATGTCGTATACACCCTGTGGGGAAGATTCCAGTTCAGTAAAGGAACCGGGAACAGGCAGCAGGCGTTCACCACCATCATAGTCAGCAACGTCAGTAGCAGTAATCAGTTGATTACTGTCTGCTGTCATATAGTCATAACTACCGGTAGGAAGAACCCAGGTCAGAAGAGCGATCAGGGCGATAATAGAAAACAGTATTGTATATACTGTCGGCATCTGAAATGCCTTTTTCTTAGGTGCAGTATCAACCGTAGTGGTGTCCACCGTAACCCCCTTGTATCTGTTTTAATGTTGGTTTGGTGTTGAGATTTTTATAAGTCGAATGTCTTGAAAATCGATTGCTTTACAAGTTGATTGCTTTACAAATTGATTGTTTTACAAGTCGATTGCCTTTCAGGTCGATTACCTTACAAAGAGTTTCAACAAAGCGAAGTTTGGTTACGCAGGGATGCTATCAGGCTGAAACTTCAGAATTTTGCTTCAGGTCAAAAGGTGGGTGTATTTACCGATGCCGGAGTTAAAAAAATCAGAATCGAATGTTGAAAGCAATAGGCATCTTCAGTTTTTATTCTATTTTTAAGTATTATTATTCGTAATGTTTAGCGACTTATAAAATATTTATGCAGTTTATAAGCCGCTAACTTTACTAGGCATTAATGCGTAGAAATTAATCCCAGTTCAGGACAACTTTGCCTGATTTGCCGCTCGCCATCACTTCAAAGCCTTTTTCAAACTCATCAATGCTGTACTGGTGAGTGATGATCGGGTCGAGTTTCATGCCGGATTGCAGCATGCTGGACATTTTGTACCAGGTCTCGAACATTTCACGACCATAAATGCCTTTCAGGTGCAGCATCTTGAAGATGACCTGACTCCAGTCGATACGGGTATCTTCGGCAGGAATACCCAGAATGGATACCTTGCCGCCGTTGTCCATGTTTTCCAGCATCTGATTGAAAGCGTGACCATTGCCGGACATTTCCAGACCAACGTCAAAGCCTTCTTTCATCTTCAGCTCTTTCATGACTTCCGGCAGAGACTGCTCTGTCACGTTAACGGCGCGGGTAACCGCACCCAGCTCGCAAGCCAGCATCAGGCGGTATTCGTTAACGTCAGTGATAACAACGTGACGGGCACCGGCGTGACGGGCAACAGATGCAGCCATAATGCCGATCGGACCCGCACCGGTAATCAGTACGTCTTCACCTACCATGTCGAAAGACAGAGCGGTGTGAACAGCGTTACCAAACGGATCGAAGATAGCAGCCAGTTCATCGCTGATATCATCAGGAATAGGGTAAACATTAGCGGCAGGGATGCTCAGGTATTCAGCAAATGCGCCCTGACGGTTTACGCCAACACCCACGGTGTTGCGGCACAGGTGACGACGACCGGCACGACAGTTACGGCAGTGACCGCAAACCAGATGACCTTCACCGGATACGCGCTGACCGATTTCCAGACCCTGAACGCCTTCACCCATTTCCACGATTTCGCCCGCGAATTCGTGACCGATGGTCATGCCCTGTGGGATCGTCTTCTGGGACCATTCATCCCAGTTGTAGATATGAATGTCGGTACCGCAGATCGCAGTCTTTTTGATTTTGATCAGGACATCGTTGTAGCCGTATTCAGGAACCGGCTTTTCATCCATCCAGATGCCTTTTTCGGCATGCAGTTTGGCAAGCGTTTTCATTATGACGTGGTAAACCTTGTTATATACAAGAGGTAACCCCAGTTCCGGAAGCGGCTTGTTTAAACAAGTTGCATTCCTGTTGGAACTGGCATGATTTGTTGCGGGAGACTAATCCGTTAATGAAATGCGGGTATTGTCTTGTATCAAACCGCAGTTGTAGTCGTTTAAATTTTTATTTTATCTGGCTGAATACGAAGTGTTGTGAGATGTGTTTGGAAGTGTGTGTAAATGAGTTTTTTTTTAAAGGTTGAAAAATTGATTTTAATCAGTAAATCGTAACTAAATTGCCAAAACCTGAATTTTCTATTTAAAAAGACAAAATTTCTTTTTGCTTTTAAATACCTTTTTCTTTCGGTTTTCAACTATTTATTTCTCTTTGTGCGGGTGGGCGTCCTTATTGTTGCTCGGTTTTCCCTGTTGCTTCTCTTCTATTGCTTCGCTCCTTTTGTTGCTGGTACGTAAGTTTAGCATCTTTAAGCCTCTGCCTGACGGAGTAGCATGACGTACCGTAGCTATGCATAAACCAGTAGAAAGCGCTGCTGCGTCGCAGTGGTTTCTTAAAAAATGGTTGCAGAACTACCTAGCTAGAGCGCCAGTGCCTGTTGCCTGCTCTGGCGCGACAAAGTGCACACACAAAATTTTTAAAGAGTAGAGTCACCCATGCAAAAGAAATTGCTTGCTGCTGCCATTCTGGCTGCAGTTGCCGGCCAGGCCGCTGCGACTGAAGTATACTCCGACGACACCACCAGCGTTTCCATCGGTGGTTACCTGAGCATGAAGACTGTCACCACTGACAGCGATACCACTCTGGAAAACGACAGCTCCCGTATCAATTTCGGTTTCGCTCACAAACTGAACGAAGACATCACCGCTATCGCTAAGAGCGAGTGGGCGTTCGACGACGAAGACGATTTCACTGCTCGTCTGAACTACGTGGGTGTTAACACCAGTCACGGTGACGTGGTTCTGGGTAAGCAATGGTCCGTATACAGCGACGTAGCTGGCTGGACTGACGTATGGGCCATGAACGGCGGCGATGTTGAAGGTATGTACGCTGGTCGTTCCGGTGACGGTGGTGAGCACGGTACTGGTCGTGCTGACGACGCTATTGCTTACCGCAACAGCTTCGGTGGCCTGAACGTTGGTGCTCAGTTCCAGTTCCGTGATACTGGTGAGTCCGGTAACGGTCGTGACTTCACCCGTAAGAACGGCTACCAGGCTGCTGCTAGCTACGACTTCGATTTCGGTCTGTCTGTAGGTGCTGCTTACAACGAAACTGATTTCGGTAACGTTGGTTCTCACGACGGTAAAGGCCGCAAAGCTAAAGCTACCATCGGTGCGATCAAGTACACCCGTGACGCTCTCTACGTAGCTGCTACCTACGGTGAGTACAAGAACCACGTCAACGTAGACAGCTACATCGGTGGTGGTACTCCTGACGTTGCTGGTCTGGAATTCAACGAAAAAGTTGAAGGTCAGGCCCTGTACGTTAGCTACAAGCTGACCGACAGCGTTAAGTTGGAATCTGCTTTCCAGCAGATGGAAAGCAAGGACAAAGGCGACAAGGCTGAACTGAAGAACACCATGGTTGGTGCTGTATACACTGTAGGCCCAATGCAGTTTGCTGCTCAGTACATCTGGGATGACAGCACCTTCGACAATGGTAAGAGCAAGAAAGACGTTCTTCAGGACGACGAAACCTACAAAACCAAGCGTATTGACGACAAGGTTATGCTGCAGGCTCGCTACTACTTCTAAGTTTAACTTAGAGGGTTTGCGAACCCCGGTCAGGCTTTCAGTCTGACCCTGCTCATGGAAGAGTACCCGAAAAGGCTGCTATCGTAAGATGGCAGCCTTTTTGCGTTTCAGAAGCCGGGAATAAGCATGCCAAATCAGAATAGAAATAAACCACTTGCCATCACCATGGGCGATGCCGCTGGTATCGGCCCGGAAATCGTGGTGAAAATGTTTGCTGATTCGACATTTTCCACTCCGGCGATTGTTATTGGAGACGTGCAGCAGCTTCAGCGTGCCAACACTTTGCTGGGAGCTGATCTGGTTTTTAATGTAATTGATCAACCGGCAGCGGCTGAGTGGAAGCCGGGGCTGGTTAATATCATTGCACCTTCGACAGCATTACCTGCAGACCTGCCTTACGGGGAAATTAATGCTCAGGCTGGCAAGGCTGCTTATGACTATATCTGCAAGGGTATCGAACTGGCACAATCTGGTGAGGTAAGTGGGCTGGTTACGGCTCCTATTCATAAAGAATCCCTGTCGCGGGCAGGTATTAACTATCCGGGGCATACAGAAATTCTGGCGGATAAGTCAGGTACCAGCGACTTTGCCATGATGCTGTTTAATGATGAGCTGCGGGTTATTCTGGTTACCATTCACCAGTCTTTGCGGAATATGCTGGATTCTCTGACTATTGAGAAAGAGCTGAAAACCATTCGTCTGGCATATCTGGCGGCTAAGCAACTGGGTGTTGAAAAGCCCAGAGTTGCTGTTGCTGGCGTTAACCCGCATGCCGGAGAAGGCGGGTTATTTGGTGATGAAGATGAGCTGATCGTCAAACCCGCCATTGAAAAGGCCTGTTCTGAAGGCATTGAAGCTTCAGGTCCATGGCCGGGTGATACTGTGTTTATGCAGGCACGCAACGGCGATTTTGATATTGTTGTTGCCCAGTATCATGATCAGGGACTGATCCCGGTAAAATATCTGGGTGTGGATGGCGGTGTTAATGTGACTGTCGGGTTGCCATTTATTCGTACCAGTGTTGATCATGGTACTGCATTTCCTATTGCCGGAACGGGCAAAGCAGATCACTCTAGCCTGCTTTATGCTGTGAAGCAGGCGGAAATCCTGCGGATGAATAAAACGCTTCCATAATGAAAAACTATTCATAGCGATTTATTTTTTGCCAATCAGCAACATCCTGTCCTAATCTTCCCAAGGCTTGCATTGCAAGTCTTGGGTCAACATAGCCTAGCCACAAGTCGTTTATCTGATACAACTCTATCTGATATTCATTCCCTGTCTTTTATTCAGATGTTGCACCGGTAGCGTCTGAATGTCGGGAGGTTTTCATGTCTGTGAGAAGTAAACTGACAATCCCCTGTGCAATGGCTGCTGCTTTAGGTATGGCGGCGGCAATCGATACGGCACAGGCAAAAGAAACGGAGATGGAAAAGTGTTACGGCATTGCCAAAGCCGGGCAGAATGACTGTAAGGCCGGAGAAGGTACAACCTGTGCGGGCACCTCGACAATGGATGGGCAGGCCAATGCCTGGATGCTGGTACCTAAAGGTACCTGTAAGAAGATTGTTGGTGGCAGTTTAGAGCATATGCCCAATCCTGAATCCAAACCAAAGCATAGTGAAAAGAGTGGAGGCTGACGGATGACGGAGCGATCCGTCGGTTTGGGATTAAAGCCAGTACATTATGAAGATGTACTGGCACAGCTCCCACAGCTGGGCTGTTTTGAAATCCACCCGGAGAATTACTACAGTCCGGGCGGTTGTCATTTCTGGCTGGAAAAAATAAGAGCGAATTACCCACTATTACTGCATTCAGTCAGCCTTTCGCCCGGCTCGGCAGAACGGGTTCCCCCTGAAGATATTCAACGGCTAAAGACGCTGGCAGACCGTTATCAGCCACGGCATATATCGGAGCATCTGGCATGGAGTCGTTTGAATGGCGTGTACTTTCATGACTTGCTGCCGCTGCCTTATACGCAGGAATCACTCGACAGTGTGTGTAGAAATATTCAGCAGATACAGGAAGGAGTGGGCGCATCCATCCTGATTGAAAATCCGACGGTTTACATTAGCTTTGAAGACAGTATGCCGGAAACCGAATTTCTTACTAATGTTTGCCAGCGTACTGACTGTGGTCTTCTGTTGGATATCAATAATGTGTACGTGAATAGCATTAATCAGGGGATTGATGCAGATGCTTATATTGAAAACCTGCCTGCCGAAAGGATAGGGGAGATTCATCTGGCAGGGCATCGCCTGATGCCGCAGGGTGATCACCTCGATCGAGATATGCTGATCGACTCCCATGATGCGCCGGTTATCGATGATGTATGGGCATTGTTTTCCCGGCATATTCATCGCTTTCAAAGCTGTCCTGTGATTATTGAGCGCGACGGGAATATTCCCCCTTTGGATGCATTGCTGGCAGAGGTTGCAATAGCTGAGAATATTCTGAGTCAGCCATGTGATCTGCCAGAGGTGAAGCGTGGATGAGCAATCTGGCTGAATATCAGCATGATATGGCTGGTTTGCTGCTGGGGCAGGGCAGTCATGTTTCTGAAATTGCTGCCTCACATGTTAACCGGCTTGCTATCTACAAAAACAATGTCAGGTCAGCCTGTTACGATGTGCTGGCTGATAATTATGAAGTGACCCGTCGTCTGGTGGGGGATCACTGTTTTATGGAAATGGTGCAGGCTTATTTATACCAAAGCCCTCCGGATAGGCAGCAGCTTGCACTTTATGGTCAGACCTTTGCTGACTTTATAGCATCGCTTCCTGTGGTTGAAACGCTTCCCTATCTGCCAGATATGGCTAAATTGGAATGGTTGATGGTGGAATCCTTTCATGCTCCGGAAGCAATATCTTTGCGGGCTGATCAGGTTGCTGCAGCGTTAGGTGATGGTAGTCGTGGTATAGGTTTGCATCCATCCTGTCGCCTGTTTGCGTCATTACACCCGGTTTTCTCTATCTGGCAATTGCACCGTCAACATCAAAATGATGACGGGCTGAGCGAGTTTGAGTTAAGTGAGCAGGGCGAGTGTATGTTGATATTTCGTTATCAGCAGGCAGCGCATATTAAGCTTATCGACGGCACAGTATTCCGGTTATTAAAGGCGTTTTGTTCAGATGCATCTACAGAGGTTTCTATAAATGAAGAACAGTTCTGTCATCCCGCCGTAATAGATGCGTTGTCGCAACTGATTGCGAAAGGCTTGTTTGTATTGTCCTCTGATTGTGAGAGTACTGATAAATGAAGTCATTAATAATGACAGCAGTCACTGGCTTTTCCCGTTGTGTGCCTGAGTGGCTGGTCGCTTTGGTGGCAAGAATAGCTTTATTCCGGGTGTTCTGGTTTTCAGGGCAAACCAAGCTTGATGGCTGGGAGGTAACCAGCGGTGCAATAGCGCTGTTCCAGTATGAATACGCTTTGCCAGTTATCCCGCCAGAGACAGCAGCATGGATGGCGGCTTATTCTGAAGTTGTTTTTGCCGCTTTGCTGCTGGTTGGTTTTTTAACCCAGTTGGGTGCACTGGCATTATTGTGTATGACACTGGTTATCCAGTTTTTTGTTTATCCTGATGCATGGTCAACCCATATATTATGGGTGACAGGTCTGCTGTTTTTGATGCGCTATGGGGGCGGTGCATTATCCATTGATCACATGATATGTCGCACGCTTTGCCGAGATAAAAGCAGTCTGTAAGCATACTCGTTCAGGATTAACCCTTTGAGGTAGAAGCTGACTCAGCTTCATAGCCAAGCTCTTCGCACTCTGCTTCTTCAGCCATTTGTGCCATCTGGCTGCACTCTGAAGACAGTGGATTGAAGGCGCAGGGAAGTTGAACTTCGTCTTCTGGCTCCGCGATTTCTTCTGCAGCTTTTGCTTTGGATTCGATCTTTGCAACAAGCCGAAACGAGAGTGTAACCGCGAGTACACCAAACAATACGCCGCCAATTGCCTGTCCCAGCAATACACCATAAGCGCCGCCATAAACTGAACCAATCCAGACAAACGGCAGTGTGCCCAGTGTTGCCTTGCCCCAGTTAAGCAAGGTGGAATAACCGGCTTTGCCCAGATTATTAAACGATGCATTGGCAACAAACAGCCAGCCGTTAAATACAAAACCGACTGCAATCAGGGTACAGAAAAATTCAATTAATGATGCAGCATTACCACGGGCACTGAACATTTTGACCAGAATGTCCTGCAGTAAAAACAAACCCAGCGATATTGCCAGTACATAGAAGGCTGTAAACAGGTAAGCATCTTTCAGGCTCTGGCGTACTCTTGGTAAAAGTGAAGCGCCGTAGTTCTGCCCGATAATCGGTCCGATAGCGCCGGAAAGTGCAAAAATAACCCCGAATGCCACAGGAATAATCCGGCCAATAATGGCATAACCGGCAACAAAACCATCGCCGTATTGGGCAATGACCCGGGTAATAAAAGCATTGCTGACGGGCATGGCCAGATTGGTTGCTACAGCAGGAATAGCAATTTTCAGAATATTGCTGATATCGGCGCGGAAAAAATCAAGATTGAAATGACCGAATAAACGATGCTTACCAATCATGCCCCAGGCAGAAATACCCAGAATGGTGCACCGGGCCAGTACCGAAGCAATGGCCGCCCCTTCAATATCCAAATCCATCGCAAAAATAAAAATCGGGTCGAATATCGCATTCACTGCGCCCCCGGCAAGTGTCGAAACCATTGATAAGTGAGCATCACCCACCGCACGTAACCCGGCACCAAAATTCATAGCAGCGGCAAGTAAAGGCATGGAAGGTATAAGAATATTTAAATACTGCTCTGCCAGTCGGTGAACTTCTCCGGTTGCACCGACCAGCGTCAGTAACGAAGGAATCGCAAGCCAGGCCGCCAGTGCCGCAACAGCCGAAACCATCACCGTTAATGCAGTGATATTGACCATATATCGGCTCGCCTGCGCTGTATCACGTTGGCCGACTGCGCGGGAAACCAATGCCGCAGTGGCAATCGAAAGCCCGATTCCCATTGATGTTGTCAGAAACAGAATGGTTCCGGCATAGCCGACAGCTGCCGCTAAATGTTTCTCCCCCAGCAGGCTGAGAAAGAACAAATCCAGCATATCCACAACAAACAATGCCGTGATACCAATCGCACCGCTCACACTCATCACCATGATATGGCGCATGGTCGAACCCTGAATAAAGCGGGCGTGAGGCATGGGAACTCCTGAGGCGGGATGTGATTTGGCAGGCAGCAGGTTACGCAGCCCAGCCTAAACTGGTAAGCGACCTGAAGGTGATTGTAATGCAAACCCTGAATGAAAGAATAAGGTATTTTGTATGCTGGGTATCAGGCGTATTTTATTATGCTTTTTGATCCTGTTGTTGCCGCTGCATTCGGTGGCAGGTAAGCATGACTTATTCAAATATTTCGGAATGGTTTCTCTGCTATCAAAGGCACGAGCGCCGGTGTCGTTACCTTCTAAACGGCTCATGCATTCTGTTTTTCAGTCGACTGTTCAGGCAGCCCCTTATTTTTCTCCAGTTTCAAAAGCCAGCTTTTATACCTGTTCACCTGCCTATCGATTACCGTCAAAAAGAGAAGTTGAGCCGCTAGTCACAACTGTTCAGCAAACAACACAACAAACAGCGCAACAAGCAACGAAGACGTCGAAGTATCAGGAACTTTCTTCATTCATGTCCGTTGCCTCGCTCTATAGAGATATTGAGTTTGTGCGGGATAAAAGGCACGACATGCAAGTGTTTTGGGATCGTATGGGTATGACTACATTCGCTCAGGGGCAGCTTGAGGAGGAAATTCGGTGCCTTTTGCTGAAAAATGCAGACCGGAAACCCGATGCAGAACCCGGCAATTTCAGAAATATGTATGAAGGTTATATTTCAATTTCCTACTTGCCTTATATATCGATAGGCCGGTGGCATAAAGGGCTGGGTCTGCCCTTTTCATGTTACCCGTATATTCTGGAAATGATCGGCGATACTGGCTGTGATTCACCGATATGCCCGGAAGCTTCGTGGGTTGTGGCCAGCTTGCTTTCTATGACTTCTTCAGCCTCGACACTACAAAAACTGGTGCTGCCTCAGATGGCCGTTGCAAACTGTATTGGCGTTTTGGCTGATGACCCGGCGAAAAGTACGGTTCGTGTGGTTGCTGTTCAGGAGGCTAATCGGGAAGTTGCAGCATATCGCCTGTGTGGCTCAACACTAATAACTACGCAGAGAGAGCCATCAGATATAAAACCTAATCAACATTTTATCCATCTTGTTGAAGCTGACTTGCCTGACAGTGACGGAGAGGGAGGAAAAGGGCTGTTTTTGGTTTACGAAAATAAAGTGGTGGATGATTCCGGAAATGAACTGCTACCGGCTAATAATCGGGTTGTCTGGCAGTCAACAGGCTATCAATCGAATGAAGGGCATGGCATTCAGTATAAAGTCAGCTTTGATCATTCTGTCGGTTACCTTGTAGGGCGCACCCGTGAACTTCCGGCCTATCGTATACTGGTACAACTGGGTGCTGCCATGAGTTACCTGCGTAGCCTCTCAGGCATGCTGAGTCTGTGCCACCATATGGCGTTATACGGTCACTTGCGTATAGGGCATACACGACCGATGTTTATGGAGTGGCTTGGTTTATGTCCGCCGGTAATAAAAACAGAAACATTGCAGTTGCTTCAGGCTGAAGCCATGGTTCGGCGTGACAGGATTTATCAGGCCATGAAGTATCTGGATATTATTGCCTCTTATACAGAAGATAAGCGTGAGCAGGAAAAAGCATGGGATAATCTGGCCGGGTTTTGCCCTTTGTTAGGGAACGGTCAGGCTTATGATAAAGGCTTGCCTATGGAGGATTTTTCAGCGAATTTAATCCGGAAGCTGGAAGGTGCTGAGTCAGCACTTGATGATTATGATGCGGCATCACTGCAGTACATGGTGAATCTGGTCAAATCGTCGCTGGTATCAAACAAAGTATCTACACCGCTGCTTTCGGTAATCGGTGACTCAATCAGTGAGCATGATGAAAAGAGCAGATTGTTCCGTTTGATTGAGAGTGATGGAGACCTGCCGACCCAGGTTGCTAAGGTAAAATCTGCCCTGACGAGCAGTGATGAAAGAGTTCAGGAAGCGGCAAGAGCCTTGCTGAACCTGTATGACCGGATAGACCGGATGGAGCGTGTTCACGGAATAATCCGTGCGGCTGAAGAAGCAAAAAAAGAAGATGACGAGGGTGTTACAGTTCGCAACGCCATTGTGCCGAAAATGGAAGCTTTTTTAAATTACATCAAGCTCTGACAGCATACCCTGAATAAAACTTAACCTGTAAATCCTGCCCCGGCTTTATACTCAGTGTATGCTTCAAACAATGCTTTCAGTGTTGTTGCCGAGGGGCGGGACTGGTAGTGGAGTCGCAGGCAGGCATTGATAATGCCATAGATAAAAGCTTCCTCAGAAAGCGGCAGCCATGCCGTTGCCTCAGGTAGTGGGGCGCGCCCCCTTATTTCATCGGAAGAAAGTTGCAGGTAGTTTGACCATTCACTGATGACTGTATCAGAAATGTACTGATTTATATGTTCATGCACAGCCAGACCGCCACCGGTCTTTTGACCGTTCTGGTGAATCAGTTCACTGATTTCATCAGGTTTGATCATCAGGCACAGAATGATTCCGAATCCCCAGATATCCACAGCAGTATGATTAAAAACAGTGCGACTCTGTACTTCCGGTGCCGCATAAATACCTGCGTCCAAAGCAACTCGCCGGGGTTGGCGTGACCGGCGGCGTTCCCGCACAGTCTTTGTCAGGCTGCCCAGGTCAGCAATTACCAGTGAGCCATTTTCACGCACCAGAATATTTTCCGCTTTAATATCCTTGTGAATGAATCCGGCTTCATGAATACAGGCTAGCCCGTTGATCAGCATACGGGCACGGCTGAGAACAACCGAGTAACTCGCCGGGTTATCTTTTTCGTCTTCCAGCAGAGTACCCCAGAGGTCTGTCTTGAAGTGCTCAAATATCAGCAGCGTATCGGCTTCGGATTCCGCCCATGAATGTAGCGAAAGTACAAAGGGGTTTTCCAGGCTGCAGAGTTGCAGGGCTTCATATTGCAGCGTCTGACGATAGCGTGTTTCCTTTGGCTGTTTAATCGCAAAAACACCGTTATCGGTTGTGACTTTGTAAACCCATGACGATGTGCCTGATTCTTCAATCAGCTCTTTTCTATCAGAAACAAATGAAGCAAGTGTCTGCTGTGATTCAAGCGATTTGCTCTGAGTGTCACCGACTGCCGGAATAGAAACCGTGTAATTGACTCCGTCAATTGTCATATTGTGCTGAACTGCATTATCAAGCACAGGGAGAGGAATATCTTCTTCATGGCGGCAGTGGCAACTACAACCGGAAAAGCAGCTTAAAAATGACTGTGCCACAGCCATGATGGTTTCATGAAAAAAAGCTGTTGCAGGACCTGCTGAAAGCAAGACCCCAAGCAAGAGAAGACACTTGTAGGGCGGCACTCTTAGCCAGATAGCTAGTTTGAATATCATCTGTTAATGAAGAGCCGCAAGAAAGCTACAGTGGCACCTGTAGCTTGATATGCTTCAGAAACGCTGGTTTCCGGGGAGGCTAATGATTTTTAAAATGCTGGCGTATCAGCAGCTCCAGTTGGTCAAACCGTTCATCCATTTGTTTAAATCGCTTGTCGACTTGTTTAAACCGCTCCCGCTGCTCATTCAGAATCAGCGAAACCACACCATGGGTAGCATCGATAATGACATTCTGGTCATGAAACGCTTTTTCCAGCTGTTCGACTTTTTGCTCAACAATAGTAACGCGCTGTTCCAGTGACATATTGCTTATCTCTTGTTGTTAGCCGTGAAATCAGCATAGCACAGGCTTCCGGCTTTCAGCTGCCAGCTGCCAGTGGCTGCGTATTACTCGATCCGCCGGAAGCTGACAGCCAGCAGCTGAAAGCCGAACTTCGTTAACTACTTATAAAAAATAATTTAACTTCCATAAATAACAGACGACTCCTGTAGTGAATGTAAAAAGACTGCTCTTACCAGGCAGTCAAAACCAAACACCTGAGGAGCTTTTCCCGTGCTGTCTATCAATACCAACACCTCCGCGCTGATGGCGCAGAACAACGTATCCCAGACCCAGAACAACATGACGACCAGCATGGAACGTCTGTCTACCGGTCTGCGCATCAACTCCGCTTCCGACGATGCGGCGGGCATGCAGATTGCCAACCGTATGGAAACCCAGATCAACGGTATGGACGTTGCCATGCGTAACGCCAACGATGCCATCTCCATGGCACAGACCGCTGAAGGTGCGATGGTTGAAACCACCAACATGATGAACCGTATGCGTGATCTGTCCCTGCAGTCTGCTAACGCGACTAACACCGAGGCAGATCGCAAGGCAATGCAGGCAGAAGTTGATCAGCTCAATGACCAAATTGATGATATTGCTACGCAAACCAACTTTGCAGGTATTAGCTTACTGAACGGAGAGCAAACTTTTTCTTTTCAGGTTGGCGCAAACGCCAATGAAACCATCGAGTTTTCTCTGTCGGATATGAAATCTGGTGCACTTGGCGGTGAAGTAGCTACCGCAGATATCACTACTCTTATGGATTTCTCGGGTGATAATGATACCTTGAAGGATCCTGTTTCAATTACTTTTCAAACCGATGGTCCAGACGCAGACAATGATGGCACTCCTGATAGCTATAACGATGAAATCACCGTTGAGCTGACCGCAGGGATGACACGAGAAGAGGTTGTGGAAGAATTCGATCAGGTTAGTGGTGTGTCTGCTGGTATTGGTGAGTTAGATGAAATCATTCTAACCGGTAGTGGGTTAGGTGACTATGATCAGATTAATGGGGATACCGGTGTCGATATTACCAAAGCAAATAAATATCTGGATGAGATCGATCTGACTACTCAGGCTGGAGCTCAGGAAGCTATTGTAATTCTGGATAACGCTTTGGCTCAGGTAGACGAAGAACGCGCCGAGCTGGGTGCGGTTCAAAACCGTCTGGACTACACCATCGCTAACCTGCAGAACACTCAGGAAAACCTGACTACTTCTCAGAGCCGTATTCAGGACGTGGACTTCGCTAAGGAAACCACTGAACTGACCAAGAGCCAGATGATGATGCAGGCCGGTACTACTGTCCTGGCGCAGACCAAGCAGATGCCTCAGTACGCGGTTCAGCTGCTCGGCTAATGCCTCTTTAGCTTTCGGCTTTTAGCTGCTAGCTTCCGGTAGGATCGAGTGAATCGGTCTGCTGGCAGCTGGCAGTCCTCCCACTATAAAACTTCATATAACCCCTCGCCTCTGATAGTTCCCACTTCTTCAATTATTACGAACGAACTATTTATCCGTTTCCGATTGGAAAGGTTGCACGTTGGTTGCTAGTTTTCGTCTGGCATGATGTTTTGTACGTCAACTGACTTTTTGTTAGTTAAAAGTAATACGGATAGCTAAATGGATAGCTAAATGGATAGTTAAATGAGTAGCCTTGTTTTTTGGGGCAATCCTGAAAGATTTATTGCTCGCCTTATTTTGCTGTTCTGCTGCCTTTTTATTGAAACCGCTATTGGCAAGGATAAACCTGATGTCGATGGTGAGAGTCGTGTGCCGCGTTCTGAATTAACGCTGCTTGCTTATAATATTATGCAGCTTCCTCATCAGAGCTGGGGGCAGTATGAGCGTGCTGAACGGCTGAATGATGCGCTGCTGGGGTTGGATATAAACCCGGATGTGATGGTGTTCAGTGAAGTGTTTACTGATCATGCTTATACGCAGCTTCAAAAGCTGACCGGTTATGAATATATCACACCGGTGCTGGGTAAGGTTTGCTGCTGCTCGGCTGATGGTGGCTGGGACTCAGTGTCCGGAAACTGTTCTACACGGTATGGCGTTTACCGGGGCGGGATTGTGATTGTCAGTCGCTACCCTATTAAAAGTCAGCATGCTTATGTTTTTAATACGACGCAGTATCGAACCTATGATTACTATGCCAATAAAGGCGCAGTCTACGTTGAGATAGAAATTGCGGGTTACAGATATCATATTGTCGGCACTCATACGCAAGCTGATCATACCGGTTTTGATGCTGAGGAATCACATCAGGTACGTGTAGAACAGCTAAAAGAAATACGGCAATGGATTGATGGCTTTGGAATATCTGAGGATCAACCGGTTATTGTCTGTGGTGACCTGAATATCCCGCACGATGACACTCGGCTGAAGCAGTTGTTTGAAGAAACCCTGGGGGCGGTGTGTAAGCTTGAAGAAACTGCGAATAGCGATTATGTGCACTCTTATTCGGAGAGTAACTGGTTGACCAGAGGGTACCTTGACTATGTCAAGTTTCCGGAGAGAAAAGGCTATAACAAAACGCTGGATTATATTGTATCGCTGACTGGGTACCTGCAACCTTCATATCCGGCTACACAGAGCGTGGTTTATCCAAAAGCGACTAGTCGCTGGAACTGGCCTTATCTGGAGGGTGTCTGGAAAGATGGTGAGAAGTACCTTTCTCGCTGGAGCTGGCGTTACATTAGGGGGACATGGACTGAAGAGGGTAACTGTTTTCTCCATGATGGTCATACCGATGAAATCTCTGATCACTATCCTGTGTATATCAGGCTTCCGTATCAGTGATTGCTCTCCGGAATTTAATCTTCCCGTTAAAGTGACGACTCCCTAAATAACAATTAACTCACGGGGGTGGTGTGTCTTCTCTTATTGAGCCTGTTGTATCGGGTGCTGAGCCAGACCGTATTGAGCCAATAGTGCCGGCACAACCTCTTCGTGCGGTTGATGCTGATCAATTGCCGTATATCCCTCTACAAAAAGGGGAAAGAAATTTCCCCACATTGTGTCGGCTGATCAGGGCAATGAAAAAACTGCTGGCGTCCAGCGATCTTACCTGTGAAGCGGGGATGCTTCAGGGCGATATTGTTATTGATTTAAAAGATGACGATGGCCGTGTTATCCGGCGGTTAACTGTAGATCAGGCCATTGCGCTGGTTAATGGGGAAGACCGGGGAAGCTTTGATTTTGAGGCCTGAATCAATCGCTTTTCTGTCTGGCACAGTCATTGCTTAAACCCCCTGAAGCGGTTACAGGCTTAACGTTAGAAAGCGCCCTGCAGCTGAACAGAACTGGAAGTGAGTAGTTAAAGTATGTCGTCTCTGACAATGCCGGGCATGGGTTCCGGTCTGGATATTAACTCCATGGTGCAGGTCATGGTTATGGCCGACCTTGAGCCAAAAATGAACCAGCTGCAGCGGCAGGAGAACGACATCAATGAAGAGCTGGCGGCACTGAGCCAGCTGGAATCTTCCATTAATACTTTCCTTGATGTCGTTACTCCGTTGCAGGATCCGCAGACTTTCGGTGCCATGAAGGTTGTGTATGGTGTTGACTCGGAAGACTATTTCTCTATTACACCGGGGGAAGGTGTTGTTCCCGGTACTTATAACCTGCGGGTAGAACAACTGGCTGTTGCTCAGAAGCAGACTTTCCAGATTGGCGATGCTGAAAGTATGCAGCCGGGCACGTATACGATCGGTATTGGCGAAGATAGTTTTGATGTCGAGATTGCTGCGGATGATACCCAGCAGGATGTTGTCGACCAGATTAACAATCACGCCGATAACCCCGGTGTCAGTGCCAACATTGTTAATGGTCAGGATGATCAGGGTAATCCTACAACTTACCTGACACTGACTTCCGATAAGACGGGTGAAGAAAATGCCTTCACTGTAAAAGATTCTGATGGTAATGCGGTCACACCATCCTCTCAAATCGAAGCCAAAGATGCTGTGCTTTATGTCGACGGTGTTCGTATCCAAAGCTCAAGCAATGAGATTGATGATGCCATTCCGGGTATGACCATCAATCTGAAGGATGTGACCGAAGGCGAAGTTTACGATTTCACCATCGAATCAGATACCGAAACCATGACCACATCCATCAATGCGTTTGTGGATGCATGGAATGTGCTGATGGATGATATCAGCGGTTTGCTCAGCGGTCCGATTGGTGAAGCGCGCCCGGCACTGGCGGGCGACACCATGACCATGAACCTGCAGCGTCAGCTGCGTACCGGTCTCAGCACCTTCACCAATCCCAGTGGCAGCGCCCAATACAAGACACTGGCTGATATTGGTATCACGACTGATCTGAACGGTAATCTGGAAGTCGATGACACCAAACTACAGGAAGCGTTGACCGAGCGCCCCGGTGATGTATCCGATATGTTCACCGGTTCCAACGGTTTGTTTACCCAGATGCAGGATCTGCTGGAAGTTTATGTGGGCACTGATGGTGGAGATGATGAAGAAGAAGAGACGCCGGAAGATGGCACAACACCACCCGCTGAAGGTGAGATGTCGATTGCTTCCGATAGTTCATCTTCTTCCGGCAGTGATAGTGGCCTGATTCAGGAACGTGTTGATTCTCTAAATGATGATCTGACTGATTTGGATGAAGACTGGGAACAACTGGAACGTCGTCAGGAACAGTTGGAAACACGTTACAGTTCAGAGCTGATTGCAATGGATCTTGCCATTGCTGAAATGAACAACACCATGAACGCCATGATGTACATGATGGTCTGATTCGGTTCAGGGAAGAAATACGGCAGGTATAAGTTATGAGAAATATGCAGGCACTGAACGCCTATCAGAACAATCACACAGAACATCAGGCCGCTGTCGCCAGTCCTTACCGGCTGGTGCAGATGTTGTTTGAGTCTCTGCTCGATAACCTGTCCCGCACCCGTGGTGCGATGGAGCGGAAAGATTTCGCCATGAAGGGCAAGTATCTGGGCAAATGTCTGGATATTCTGGCGGCACTGCGTACCGGTTTGGATGTTGAAGGTGGCGGTGAGGTGGCCGGTAACCTTAACAACCTTTACCAGTATTGCAGCGAACGCCTGACCCGGGCCAATCTTAGCAATGATGCTGAAATTCTGGATGAAGTTGCCGGGATTCTGACTGAAATAAAATCCGGCTGGGATCAGCTTGAGGATTCCTTAAATGGATAAAGCTGAACAGCAGAAAGCGCTGCGTAAATACCTGCACGATTTACGACAGGCGCATGCCAATAAAAAATGGGATGCACTGACGCCGATTGATCGCCGGATTAACCAGCTGGTTAATCAGCTGAAAGCTCAGTCCGAAGATGGCAAGTGCCCTGAAGTTTTTCGTCCGCTGATGGATACGCTGATTGATGAGTATCGTGCAGTCATAAAAGATTGCTCTCAGGCGCGTGATCGCGTGAAAGAAAAGATGGGCAATATGCGCCACTCCAAACATGCCATGGAAGCTTACAAGGTAAGCATTATGGCCGGAGAGCGCGCCTGATGTCCGGGCTGAATAATCTGCAGCTGCTTGCTCCCAGAGGTGCAACATTCGGCGAGGCTGGTCGAACGTTAGAAATCGCAGGCGGTCAGCGACAAGGTTCTGGACGTGAACACTTTTCTACTGCACTGCAACAGTTTCAGCAACCCGTGCTTCCGCAGCAGGGTACTGAAAACATGCTGGCGCAACTAGACGACGAAACGCTGCTGCAACTGAAAGATCAGCTCGAAAATGCGCTTGAGGATTATCTTGAGCAGGGGGAGTCAGAGCTACAGGAACGTGTTGATCCGGCGCTGAGTCCTCAAAGCGATAATGTATCCCGTCAGGATATTGAAATGTTACTCGGGCGCTGGCAGTTACAGCGTGATAATGCCGGGCAGCAATCAGGTGAACACACTGTCATTAAAGACTCTGTTGTTGAAAACCCTGAAGATAAACCTGACCGGTTGCTTTCCCCGGCACTGAAAGCTGCCCTGGCTAAGGCGATGTCTGGTCTGGAACTCAATGCGGGCATTGCAGTCGTTGATAAGCCTGCTTCTCCGGCTGCCGTTGAGCGTTTGGAACTTCACCCGGAATTAACAGCAGGTCTGCGTGAAAAAGCAGCCGGGACTACGCTGGAAAAAAATATTGATAGCATCAAAGTGCCACCTGCGGTAAAACAGGATACTGCAACGCAGGTTCAGGCAAACTTTGAACGTATGCTCGCAGGTCTGACAGCGGAAACGGTCAGCTCTGAGAGTGTTGTTAATAAAGTTTTGCAGCCTGCCGGTTTGTCGACTGATGCCGGAATGGCTGCCCGTCCGCTATTGAATTCGCCAACATCGACCGTTCTTTCTTCTCATATCCAACCACCACAGGCGCAACCTGTTCAGCAACAGTTGTCGTTAACTGGTGATATGGCCCGCTGGAGTGAAGCGCTGGGTGAGAAGTTAGCTGTACTCGCAGGGCAGGGACAACAGGAAGCCCGTATACGACTGGATCCACCCGAGTTGGGGAAGCTGGGGATTAATCTGTCGTTGGATGGTAATGAGCTTTCTGTGCGTTTCCAGACGGCGGTAGCGCCGGTGCGGGAAATGATTGAATCCCGGTTTGAGCAACTCAGAGCATCTTTGAGTAATCAGGGACTGGAGCTGGTGAGTGTTGATGTTGATTCCGGGCAGCAGCAAGGAAAGCATTCGCGGGAGCCGGAAACAGCGCTTCCTGATCAAGATCAATCGCTTTCGGTGGCAGAAAGTGACGATTCTCTACCGGATGATATTACGCCACAGTTAAGACCGATCCACTTACTGGACGCTTTTGTCTGACCTGAATAATGAGCCAATAATGAAACAGATTCAGAAGTACTGCTCTTATCTCAAACCTATCGCAATGGTTGCAACCTTGTCTGTATCTGCAGTGACATTAACGGGCTGCGACTTCTTTGACTTTGGTGGTGAGGCTGCTGCAAGTGTTTCGCTGGAACCTATGTACTACGAAGTAAGTCCGATCGTAGTGAATCTTGGTGGTATTGGCAGTACGCGTTATTTGAAGGTTACACCGGTACTGGTGACCAGCTATATCGATCTCTATGAGCAGTTTGATAAGAAAACGCCCCTCGTCAGAAATACGATGATCAATCTGTTGCGTGAAGAAACTGCAGAAACGCTGCTGGCTAAAGATGGTTTTGAAACGACCCGCCAGAAAGCGATCACTGAATTGCGTGAAGTGCTGCTGCGTGATACGGGTGTTCAGGCGTTGGGCGATGTCCTTTTTTCCGAGTTTGTTGTTCAGTAACAGATCATGTCATCTGCTCAATGTCGTGCAATTAGTCAGTACGGAGCTGACATCGTTTCAGCTTACGGCTGCACCAGAGATCAATGGGTGCAGCAACAGGTGCTGCAACATGCGGATATGGTTAAACGAATAGCCATACATCTGAATGACCGTCTGGATGGGGGTGCTGAACTGGACGAGTTGGTTCAGGTTGGCTTTATCGGGCTGCTGGAAGCGGCACGACGTTATGATGCTGCTGACGGCGTTCCTTTTGAAGCTTTTGCTCTGAGTCGTGTCCGTGGCGCAATGATTGATGAGTTGCGCCGCAACGACTGGTGCCCGCGCACATTACGCCGTCAGGCAGCAGATATTCGCAGAGCGAGATCGTCACTGGAACAGCAGGGGCTACCCCGGACAGACAGTAATATGGCGACTCTGCTTGGATTTGAAATCAGTGAGTATCAGCAAATCTGTTCGCGTCTGGACAGTACCCGCCTGATGAGTCTTGAAACGCTGCAGGAGGACCGGGGGGATCAGTTACCTGTTGCCGACAGTGTTGATCAGTCAGATTCTGCTGCACAGACAACTTTTCAGCTCCGTCAGAGTAAGGCGCTGGCGGCTGCTATTGAGCAACTACCTGAACGTGAACAGCTATTGTTGTCGCTGTACTACGAGCACGAGCTTAATCAGAAGGAGATTGCCCGGGTGCTTGAAATTACAGAGGCCCGGGTTTGTCAGCTACGCAAGCAGTCACATAAAAAATTAAGGACATTCATGGCCGACTGGTCCTGATTGTTATGAGAGCTTTGCTGGCGAACAGTAAGGCAGATATTAAACAGCCGGTATCAGGAATGACCGGTTGATCTTCACAGGATAAAGCAGTTACACGTCATGTTTTTGATTATTGGACTCGTACTGGTTGCCGCCAGCGTTGCCGGGGGATTTGTAAGTGCCGGTGGTAATCTGCTGGCACTTTGGCAACCGCCTGAATATGTCATCATCGTCGGCTGTGCGGTGGGTGCTTTTCTGTTGGGGAACTCTCCATCCGTTATCAAGGCAACCGGCGGTCATACCCTGCGAGTGATTACCGGGAAGCACTCGAACCCTGATCATTATCAGCGTTTGCTGACACTGCTGTTTCAATTATTTGAAACAGGTCGTAAATCAGGACTGGCATCACTTGAGGGGCATGTTGAAAATCCGGACGACAGTGAACTGTTCCGGGAGTCCGGTATTTTGCCAAATAAACGCTTAACAAGCTTTATCTGTGACAATATGCGGCTGTTTGGTTTGGGAAAGGTAAAGCCGCATGAGCTTGAAGGGCTGCTGGAAAGTGAAATCCATACCTTGCAGGAAGACATGGGACGTTCCGCTGCTTCTTTGCAGCGCATGGCAGACAGTTTCCCTGGCTTTGGCATCATCGCTGCGGTGTTAGGTATCGTTATTACGATGGAGAAAATGGGCGGACCTGCTGAAATGATTGGTATCAGTATTGCAGCCGCTCTGGTGGGGACGTTTCTTGGCATCTTTCTCGGGTATGTTCTGATTGGACCTTTGTCGCAGGCTGTTGAGCATATCATTGATGATGATATCCGTGCCTTTGAGTGTGTTAAAACGGCCTTGGTTGCTCATGCGTCCGGGCGACCTGCTGCGATTGCCATTGATTCGGGTCGTCGGGTGCTGTTTTCAGAAGTACGTCCAAGCTTTGAAGAAATGGAAGCCTGGTTGATGGAGCCTCAGGGAAAATAAGAGCTGGATATGGATAAAGAGGAAGCGATAGTTATCCGGCGCAGGCGTCGTTCAAAAAAAGCAAAGCACCATGGTGGTAGCTGGAAAGTGGCTTTTGCTGATTTCACACTGGCTATGATGGCATTGTTTATGGTGCTCTGGCTGGTTGAGGCGTCTTCTCCGTCACAGCGACGAGCCATAGCCCGCTATTTTGCTGAGCCCGGCGTTTTTGATCAGAATGCAAGTAATCAGCCGATTGAAATGGATGGTCCATTGATTCCCGAGTTACGGGATGCCCCTTTACCTGAGCCGGAAGCCAAACCGTATGGTATTGGACCCACCGGTGCTTACTATGTTGATCCGGAATTCGGTGAAGTCATGGCGGCACTCCAGAGTGTTCCTCATCGCGACACAAACCCGAAAAATATAGATAACCTGCGATTAGAGCAGTTGCCCATAGGTATCAGGATTGAGCTGACTGAAAGTAAAGGGCAAGGCATGTTTGGCGGTGCAGGCAGTGCCCAGCTGGAACCGTATTATGAAGATGTTCTGTTATCTCTGGCGCCTTTTCTGAACAGAACCGGGCGGGCAGTGATGATTCGTGGTCATGCGGATGCTTCACAATTCAATAGCAACCGTGGGCGGGATAACTGGGATCTTTCATTCGACCGGGCACAGGCCGCACGCAAAACATTGATATTTGGCGGGCTTGCAGAAAACCGGATTCTCAACGTATCAGGTTTGGGCGATCACACATTGCTGGATAAGGAAAATCCATATAGTCCTTCCAACCGGCGAATTGAAATTTTGCTGTTGAATGAACAAAGCGAAAAACTCCTGCGCAGCATGCTGGAGCCAACCGGGGAAGAAATAAAGGATATTAATCCGTCGAATGTGAATCTGGCGCAGGATCTTGCTGCAGCGAATCAGCGATAGGATTGCTTTTTACTCCTGCGTTACTATCTATTGACCCGAATTAGGACTTCATGCTCGGTGTGGCGTTAGAATAGAGGGAAATATTTTCTATTTGCGCCACGCCTGATGCAGAAAAAAACAAGTGCACAATGGCTTCGCTGTGATGCGGCTTCGGAACAGCAGGAAAATCCGGAGATTGTAACGCTGATATTACAGGGGGGCTGGCTGAAAGAGCATACTGTTCCGGAAGTCAGTTCTATGGATCAGTTGTTCCGGCAGCATGAAGTTAAAACAATACAGTTAAAACCGGGAAATGACTTTGAGTGGGACACCCGGTTTATGACCTTCCTGCTGCAATGCCACCGGCAGGGCAAAGCATCCGGCGTTGTGCTGGATGTTACGGCGTTGCCGGATGAATGCCGGCAACTGTTTAAACTGGCAACGGCAGTTGAACCTCAGGATACATCATCCCGGGTTTCTCCCCCCTTTATTTCTCTAAAGAAGTTCAAGCAAGGCGTAACAGACCAGCTTCATTTTGGCGGTGAAGTTACACTGGCCTTTTGGTCTCTGTTAACCGGTCGTGCCCGCACCCGTATCGCTGACTGTTTTTTCTTTTTCCAGCAAACCGGTCCGAATGCCATCCCCATTATTACGTTGATCAGTGTGCTGGTCGGTATGATTCTGGCTTACCTGGGGCTGGTGCAATTGCGGCAGTTTGGGGCGCAGGTTTATATTGCGGATCTGGTTGCTATTGGTATGGCAAGGGAAATGGGGGCGCTGATGACTGCCGTTATTCTCGCGGGTCGTACCGGCGCTTCCTATGCTGCACAGCTGGGTACCATGCAGGTTAATGAAGAAATTGATGCACTGGTAACACTGGGCATGCGACCGGTGGAATATCTGGTTTTGCCGAGAATACTGGCACTGGTTATCGCTATGCCGTTGCTGACAATCTACAGTGATGTGTTAGGTATTGTTGGTGGTGCGCTGGTGGCGACGGGAATGGATTTAACGTTTACCCAGTACTTCCATCATGTCAGTCAGTCGTTGTCTGTTCACTCGATTCTGACCGGTTGCTTTAAAAGTATGATCTTTGGCTTGCTGATTGCTATGGCAGGCTGTCAGGCAGGAATGCGTTGCGGGCGTTCTTCTGCAGCAGTGGGTGAGGCAACAACCAAAGCGGTTGTCTCAGCGATCGTTTATCTTGTGGTTGCGGATGCCGTTTTGAATATCATCTACTACAAGTTGGGGATTTGATATGACGCTATCATCCGCTCATTCCCAACCGTCAGGCACAGCCATTGAAGTGCGTAACCTGACGATGAAGTATGGTTCGAACCTGATTCAGCAGGATTTGAACTTTGATGTCAGAACCGGTGATATTTTTGTCATTATGGGTGGCAGTGGCTGCGGTAAAAGTACGCTGCTGAAGCACCTGATTGGTCTGTATCAGCCTGCGACAGGTGAGATTCTTTATGACCGGCAGAACTTCTTTACTGCTGACGACGATATGCGCCAGCAAATGCGTAAACGCTGGGGTGTCACCTATCAGGGAGGTGCCCTGTTCAGTGCGATGACACTGGAGGAGAATACGGCGCTACCGCTGCAGCAATTCAGCACACTGTCCAAAGCTGAAATCCGTGATATTGTGAGTTATAAGCTGGCGCTTGTGGGGCTGGCAGGTTATGAAGATTATTATCCCTCACAGATCAGTGGCGGGATGCAGAAGCGTGCAAGTCTGGCACGTGCCGTGGCGCTTGATCCGGATATTCTGTTTTTTGATGAACCTTCGGCAGGACTTGATCCGCTGAGTGCCCGGCGGCTGGATGAACTGATTCTGCAGCTTCGCGATTCAACGGGTGCGACGGTCGTAATTGTTACCCATGAGCTGGCCAGTATTTTCGCTATTGGCAGCAACGGTATTTTTCTGGATGCTGAAACCAAAACCCAACTGGATGTCGGGTCACCTGAATATATGTTGAACAATAGTCCACACTCTGTCGTCAGAGCCTTTCTTTCAAGAGGGGAGGCATAATCATGAGTCAGCGAGCGAACCCGGTAGTCGTCGGCGGCTTTATGGTAGCGATGATTGCGCTGTGTATTTTTCTGGTGGTGTTTGTCGGTACCGGAAATCTGTCGTCTTATTCCTCGTCCCGTTATGAGTTGCTGTATTCGAGTTCTATCAAAGGATTGAATGTAGGTGCACCGGTTGCTTTAAAAGGTGTAAAGATTGGTGAGGTTGTCAGTATCACAGCCAAGATTTACCCGGAAAAACTGGACGTGTTGAACTCGGTTGTCATTGATGTTGATCCTAAGGCGATGGTGCGGGTAGGTGAGCCGGACAAACGGCGGGAAGAAGTGATTCAGGAGCTGCTCGGTAAAGGGTTATCGGCTCAGTTAAAAATGCAGAGTTTGCTGACTGGATTGTTATATATCGAAGTGAATTTTTATCCCCAGCGGGAGAGAAATACCTTTCCAATTGAAACGGAATATCCGCAGATTCCTACCGTACCAAGCGATCTTGAACAACTAACCCAGAATCTTGAAGGTTTTGATCTGCGTGGAATGGCTGAGGATATGAAGGGCGTCATTGCCGGGCTTAATCAGGTTCTGGCTAATGAAGACACCCAGGCACTGCCTACAACCGTCAACCATACGATGGTTGCCTTTGGTGATATGTCCGGTGAGATGAAAAAAATGGCTATCGGCATGCGTCAGGATATGGCGGCAATGAGAGCGCAGATGGCACCGATGGCGGCTGAGATTCGCCAGATGGCAGGGCAGTTAAATGAAGAAGTTCCCGGAACGGTTAAGCAGCTAAACAGTATGCTGGCTGAACTCGAAAATACACTGGTAGCGGCACGGGGAACGCTGGAGCGTGCCGAAAATGCGATGGATCCTGATTCTCCGTTGCTGTACCAGATGGAGCAGAGTGCCAAAGATATGAGCCGGGCGGCGCGAGCTGTTGAGGAAATGGCAGAGCTGTTAGAGAAGAAACCAAGTTCGGTTCTGTATGGGAAGTAATAACTATCAATTTGAGATGAATGGATTAATCACTGTGCGTAGTTTAAAGCGTCTTAGCCTGTTAACCATGATGGTGTTACTTGCCGGATGCGTTAGTACGCCGGAGTATCGGTACTATTCTCTTCGTGCTTTATCAGGTGCAGATAAGGTGGCAGAGGTGCCACAATTATCAGGTGTGAGTGTAGGCATTATGCCGGTACAGGCTCCGGAATGGCTTGATAAAGAAAATATGTCTTATAGCGATGGCGGCTACCGGTTGTATCAGGCTGACTTCGATCGCTGGGGCGAGCCTTTGCCGCAGATTATGACTCGGGTAGTGATGCGTAATCTGGAGCAAATATCGCCAGGGCTAGATGTTTCTGTTGGCCCTTGGAATCGTAGTCAGCAACCTGAACACATGATTTCGATAGAAGTGCTTGATCTGGCGGTCAAAAATAATGTGTTGGTTCTTGAAGCTCGCTGGGAGGTAAAATCTGGCCTGCTGAATTCAGCAAGATCTTTCTACGACAAGATTGAGCAGCCATTAGTTGATGGCAGTTATGAATCCATTGCGTTAGGAAGTAGTCAGGTCATATTCAAGCTCACCAGCCAAATCGTAGTTACGGCATTGCTGGATACAAACGCCTGACAGGGTCGTAAAAGCGGGTAATGCCATCCATTCCACAATTCAGAAATACTGCTTTAAGAGTATGGCATGATGCATGCTCAAGATTCTCAGTCAGTGTGACAGATATCATGTAACAGTTGGATTTGTGGTTGCTGTGATGTAGTCCCCCAAGGTGGACTATCACTGTTGGCTTATTTGCAATAGCGATGAAGTGATCAAGTTGCTCACAGCTCAGAGTTGGGAAAAAATATACAACGTTAATTCCAAACTTTTTATATATGGCTTTCAAGTCATCTAGCGGGGTTTCCGGAGACACATACAGAACAGGCATGTAAAGGCAGCTGGAAACAGCCGCCAGCTGATCGCCTGTTTCTACAGAAATATTTTGCCCTTTGGTGATTATTTCCCATTCGGTATAAAAGCGTAATACCGTACTTAATAGTGCGCTTTTCCAGCATTGAACTTTATCTGGAAAGGGAGGGAAGCTACTTACTGTTTGTTTTTTCTCAGATTCAGGGTGCAGGATTGTAAAAAGTTGCAAAAAGCTGGGTACAAAGTGATCAGGCTCAAGCTGCTTCGTATTAAACTGGTCTGTAAATGCATATATGTCTGCACCAATTTTTTCGCAGGCTTTCCACCGCGCTGAAGCAGCCATTAATTTAATTGCCTGCAGGATTTCCTGATCGTTATAGTCTGGTTCCCAGCCTGATTCTGAACAAAAAGCACGCTTATTAAGAGTTGATTGAGGGCTTCTTTTCCGTACTCTTATTTGCTCAGTTAATCCCTCAAACAGAAGGTACCACAGGTGTAAGCTAGCTGCCGGAATCTGTCTCTCAGTACATTCTGGTCTTAAGCTTTCTAGTGTCGGCAGGAGATAGAAATACACTGCACGACCATCGGGTGGGTTTTTTGTATCAAAGAGGTGGGCATGGTAATGAAATGTCGTCTGAACAAACTCTTTGAGCTGGGGCGCGGGTAATAATGGTGAGCACGAAGTTGCAATAGCTATTGCCCAGGGAGTTTTACCTTCCCGGTTTTCCAGTTGGAATACATACTGATTAGTGTTTGTTGCATAGCCATTTACCACATCAAGTTTTTCTGCTGAGGCCCCGCTGGAAGATATAAGGGTTAAGAGAAACAGCAGAAAGCTATATGAGGCAATATTGAAATAAAATGCCTGGGAGTTCTGATTTTCTAATAGCAATTTTGTTATCCAACCCGACTTGTACTTTTACTTGTTGTATTAAGTTAGATGAAGACGGTCGGAGGAGAGAAATAACTTACTGCTTTTATAATGCCTGTCCGGCAGGCTCTTACCCACCGGACAGTGAAGCTTATTAAGCGCTCTGCAACTCAGAAACAGCCGCTTTTTCCTTAACATCGTGCTTCTTGATATGCACGAACCACTGGCTCAGACCAACGATTACGCCACCACCCAGAATGTTACCGATCAGAACCGGAATCAGGTTGCTTGCGAATACGTTGTACATGGTCAGGTTAGCGAAGTCTGCTGCAGTGTAACCGCTCATCTGCCAGAAGGTTTCCGGCGCAATGTTCTTGATAACAACAGCGATTGGCAGCAGGTACATGTTGGCAACAACGTGTTCACCACCGGAACCTACGAATGCAGCAATACCCATCATGCAGGCCAGAATCTTGGATGTGGTATCAGTGGTGCTGATAGTCATCCAGTAAGTCAGGCATACCAGCAGGTTACAGATAATACCCAGGGCAATGGCCTGACCAAAACTGTGACCCATCTTGCTCTTGGCAATGTACAGTGCCTTGATACCGACTTCACCGCCAGCAAACATGTACTGACCACAGGCGATCATTAGCGCAACCATCAGCAGGGAGCCGACAAAGTTACCGGTGAATACCAGACTCCAGTTACGCATGATCTGGCCACCGGTTAAACGACCCTCTGCACGCCCCATAATCAGCAGGGTGTTACTGGTAAACAGTTCAGCACCCACCAGTACCACCAGAATCAGTGCAATACTGAAGCCCAGGCCACCGATAAATTTGGTCATACCATAAGGAACATCACCGGCGCCGGTTGCGATTATGGTGTAGAACATACCAGCAATTGATACAAAAACACCTGCAAAGATAGCCATGACAAACGTGATGCTTGGGGTCTTGTCAGACTTTTCAGCCTTGGCAATGGCTACTTTCAGTGCGTAGGCAGCCGCTTCAGCAGGCGGAACGGTGTTGGTCACCATCTTTGGAGATTCTTGCATGGTAATTATCTTGTCAGAACTGTTTATCGGATGATTGGATGCTGATCAGTCATGGAGCCGACAGGACATCGGATTTTTATACATTGACCGCATCAGGATGAAAAACTGGGTGAAATAATAAACGGAAGCAGCAAACGTGGTAGGGGTAATATCCGAACAGTAAATAGTGGTGCAAATCTTGCGGGTAACGCTATTGGTAGGCTGGAGGGTGTTATTTGGCTGTGTGTGTTATTTTGCTCGGAAACCGCCTATGGTTGACTGTGAAACCCGATACAAACAAACGGAAAGTCAATTCAATTTAAGTTGAGTTGAGTAAAAAGTACCAGTCTGCAAGTACAAAGTGATTGACCAAGTGACGAAGTGGATTGTTGCTCTGCTGGCAATCGTAACTGTGACGGCTGCATTTCTGGCCTTCTCGAAAGGTGCTGTAGCCCCGCCAGAATTTGTCAGCCCCAGTCCGTGGACACTGGCATCACTTGGTTTTCTGGTTGCTTTGATGGGCTGGATGCCTGCACCGATTGAGGTTTCAGCAATGAACTCGGTCTGGTGCTTAAGTAAAAGAAAAGAACGGGGTTCTTTCAGTGTAAAAGAAGCCTTGTTTGATATGAATGTGGGCTATATCGGTACTGCTATTCTGGTACTGTTTTTCCTTGGCATGGGCGCAACGGTATTACACGGCAGTGGTATTGAACCGGCTTCCAGTGGTGCAGCCTTCACCAGTCAGTTGGTTTCAATCTATTCATCAACCATTGGTGAGTGGAGTAGCTGGCTGATTTTTGTGGCAGCCATCTGCTGTATTTATAGTTCTACCTTAGCCTGCATCGATGGTTATAACCGTACCACATACAGTGCGTGGCTGAACCTGAAGGTGCATGATTCTGAAAATACAGAAAACCCTCTGCTTATTCTGGTTGTTACCGGGCTTGCCCTGACTGTTGTGCTGATGTTCCCCGGCTCAATACTGGCGATGCTGAAGTTTGCCATGATTGCTGCATTTTTAACGACGCCGATTTTTGGCTGGCTGAATTTTAAGGTGATTAATTCGGAACAAGTGCCTGCGGAGCACCGCCCCGGTTCATTTTTAAAAGTATGGGCTCAGGCCGGGCTGGTATTTCTGTTTGGTTTTGCCGGGCTGTTCATCTGGTGGCAGTGGTTTATGTAATCCGGCTACTGAATCCGTAAAACATCCCGGTAAATCTGGTTCTTGGTCAGGAGCCAGGTTTTTTCGGCGGAACTGCCTTCCAGAATGGCAATCGATGACTGGGTCGCTTCGAAAGTTTTTAAAGCATCCAGCAGTGATGTTTCTGGATGTAATACGGCAATATCCCGCGAGAGTGAGCCGACCTTAATATGGTCGGCACCGCTTACCAGCTGGTGAGCGATATGGCGATAAAGAACAACGCCGCAGGGCTGACTGCGTTTTGTGACGATATAGCGTTTATCCGGCTGTTCTTTGAAAATGGGGTGAAGCTCAGCCAGAGTAGAATCAGCAGATATCCAGTTTTTGGTAAGCGGTTCGGAAGGTAGTTCTGCAATGGTACGGTGCCTCAAATCCAGAACCTGTTCAGCCATTTTCCGCTCTTTCTTACCAATAACACCGGATTTGCCGAAATGCTTGAGAATAAACTTAAGTTCTGCCCGGCTGAGTTTGCTGTGATTTTCTTTTCGAAACAGGCGGACCCAAATCAAGGTTATCCACAACATGGGTTTTAATATCAGGCATATTTTCCTGACGGCCCCCGCACTGTTGATCATAATGCGGTCTGCAAACTGTACTGCAATCAGTTTGGGCAGTACCTTGGCGAAAACCAGCATGCCGTAGGTTAAGAGGCCTGTGAATATTGCCAGCCCGGTTTCCTGAAAAAGTTCTCCGGCCATTGCGCCAATGACTGAACTTCCTGCGATACTGATGAGGGTAATCAGGATGACCATTGATGAAAGGTGAGCATCTTTATGGTGAATCACATAGCGGATGTCTTCTTCGTTTGATGGCTTGTGTTGCAGGATATAAGCCAGCCGGAGTTCATCAATGTAAATAATGGCAGATTCGATAACAGAAAAGACGGCAGTCAGCAGAATTAATAAGGTTGTTAAACCTGCTATCTCCAGCATTGCTTCCTCCTTGAAACACTACTGTTAATATATCGACAGTTTGCGCCTTTTCTGTAGTTTTTGTCATCCTTTTATTTGCTTTTATACACAATACGTCATTATCTAAACGGCTTCTGTCGCTTCTTCGTTGTGTTCATCTTTTATTGTCATTGCCTTTAACATATCAACAGCTGATTGCATCATATCGTCTAGTGATGATTTGAAATCATCCAGATACCACTGAACATAGCAACCATGAATCAGTGCCAGAATAGCAACGCTCATCTCGGGTGTCAGCGTAAAACGGTCGGTTGAAAGCTTGATAACAATGCTCTCCTGATACTGCTTCCAGGCCTGAGCGACAAGTTTACGCACTTCCGGTGCCCGTTGTGGTGTTAACACCAGATTGAGGATAACAGCCAGTGCTTTTTTATTATTTTCAAAGGCTCCGGTTACGTACTCCAGTATTTCTGACAGACGATCGACCGGACATTCGCTGCTAAGCGGTGCGCCCAGCACTTCCTGTTCAAGACGATAAAAAATAGTCTGGAGTGCTTCAGTTACCAGTAAGTCTTTACTGCCGAAATGCCAGAGAATACTGCTTTTGGCGATGCCTGCCTCTTTGGCAATGCGGTCGAGGGAGACAGTCTGATAATCTTCTGCCTGTAGCAGATTCATCGTCGTTTCAAGAATCCGCTTTTTGCTGAGTGCGCCGCGGCGGTTAGTCGTTGCAATTTCATTCATTTGTAATACATATTCTTTGAGATATTGCTGAGTTGCATACTACACGACAAGTGGTTTTTATTTAACCTGAAAACATAGTCAAACTGATTTGATTATGCTTGCGAGGATGGCATAGATTGTACCGACCATTCAGTCCATAACAGGAAATATAACTGAGAGAATAATAACCTGAATCCGTGAGTTCGTGGCCATTGAATTTGCCAAAAAGCCAGTAATAGCAGCATATGTAGGCTAATATTTGCTCATCTAGATTTTCACCATATAAGTGAATTTTTGTGGAACTAAAATTTGAGCAATCCGACACGGAATTTTATACTCCGGCAGCGGGTCTGTGCTTTGTCGGTGATGCCCTGAACAAGAAAACATCTTTAAAAAAGTCATTGCGTTCTATCAAGAAGCGCCATGGCATCCCTAATATTGATCTGGTTCGAGCTTTTATCGGCCTGTTGGCCTTAGGCAAAACTGATTTTGATGCCATTGATAATTATCGCCATGATGATTGGTTCAAGCGCAGCATGGGCATTAAACAAATGCCGTCCGCCAGCCGGCTTCGCCAGCGTTTTAATGAAGATGCCACCCAACTGATTCCGTTAATTGAAGAAGCGCTTCCCGAACTGTTGTTGGAACTGGGCGCGCCGATCTCTCCGCTTTCAAAAGAACTGGATCACCTTCAGCATATCCCACTGGATATAGACGTTACTCCGCAAGATAACAGCAGAACCCAAAAAGAAGGTTCTCAGTGGACATACAAACACTTCCATGGCTTCGCCCCGATTATGTCTTATGTAGGGAAAGAAGGATGGTGCATAGGAGCTGAGCTTCGCCCTGGCTCACAACATTCCCAGAATGATTTTGTACCTTTCCTGAACACGGTATTGCACAGACTTCGTCGCGTAACCCGGACCTCGGTATTACTGCGACTCGACAGCGGGCATGACGCAGAAGACACTCGCAGAGAGATAGCGGATCACAGCAATGTTGATCACATAATCAAGCTCAATCCACGCAAGCAATATACCGTTACTGCCTGGCTGCCAACCTTTGAGGAAAAAGGCGTGCAGTGGGATGAGCTTCGCCCTGGAAAAACCTGTGCGACACTCTCGATCATCCATGAAACCGACTACGGCCAACAACGGCTTATTATCCGTATTATCAAGCGTACTACCGACTCGGTTGGTCAGTATTTTTTAGCACCGGACTACGAGCTGGAGGGTTGGTGGACGACACTAGATGAGGCTGAATATAGTGATGATAATGTCATATTGCTTTATGAAGATCATGCGACCAGCGAACAGTTTCACAGTGAGTTCAAGACTGACATGGATCTTGAAAGACTGCCTTCAGGAAAATTTGATACCAATGATCTTGTAATGTGCCTTGGTGCGGTGGCTTACAACATTTTACGTTACATGGGGCAAACCTGCCTGACCGGCCCTAACTCACCTGTTCGTCACAAAGCGCAGCGTCGTAGAATTAAGACAGTTATGCAGGAACTGATCTACCAGTCAGCGCGATTATTAGAACGAGGTCGTCAGTTTATTCTGCGTTTTGGTCGTCACAGTCCCGGATTATCCGCCTTCATGGGGCTCTTTCCTGAAAAACAGCTCTGTTAGCTGATCCTATTCTTTTAACGGTTGAATGGAGAGATGCTGCTTATGCTGGCAGGATTTCATTCATATTCAGGGTTGAAATTCCCCAACATCATTTAAATACATGCTGATTTTTTTGACTTTGCTTTACCATTCTCTGGCAAGTTTCAAAAAAACATAACCCTATTCTGTAGGTTTGAATCCATGGGTTGAAAAAGCTTCTCTATAATCAAGAAGTCACGGATTCAGGAATAAGAAATGAACAGTTTTGATTATATTGTTGTGGGCGCTGGCCCAGCTGGTAGTGTCATGGCGAGTCGTTTGTCAGAGATTAACCTCACCTCTGCATGCTTGCTGGAAGCCGGTGCCCCCGATAAGTCACCCATGATTAGCCTGCCAGCGGGCATGGGCTATGTTTCTTGCTGTATGGATAAAGGCTCTAAGGTTATCCGTTGTGGTTGTTGTCAGTATGCTGTATTAATGCCCAAGCTAAAATAAAAACTCAATTAATCAGATGTTTCCATGATCATTGCCCGCCCGATTGGTGGTCTGGCTAACCAGATGAGTGTCTATGCAGCAGGCCGGATGCTGGCTGAGTATCATGCTGTGCCATTGAAGATCGATCTTTCCGGTCTGAATAATTATAATCTCTGGGATTATGAGCTGGATAAATTATCCATTAAAGCTGAAATTGCCACTGGTGAGGAAATTAAAGCCGTCTGCCGAACCACTAACAGCCAGTTTCTGGAAAAGCTGAAAGATAAAATAAGAAAGAAATTCCATATTCATATGCATGTCTACCGGGAATGGCTACTGGCTTATGACCCTGGTTTTTTGTCACTGCCTGATGATATGTACCTGGGCGGTTCATTCCCAAGTGTTCAGTACTGCCATCCGGTGCGGCATTTATTGCAGGATGAATTTCAGGTGAGTTTTCCCCTGAGTGAAGCCACTCAGGCTTGGGAAACGAAAATGCAGGCCTGTCACTCTGTTTCACTGCATATTCGCAGAGGGGATTACGCTAATAACCCGAGTACCCGCTCCTATCACGGTTTGCTTGATCTGGGCTATTACCGGAAATCAATTGAGCATATGGAGCTGCACGTTGAATCGCCGGAGTTTTTTATTTTTTCGGATGACCTTGAGTGGGTGCGGGATAACCTGACCAGCGACAGCAAAATGCATTTTGTGGATGCGAATGGTCCGGAGAATGGTTATCAGGATTATCATCTGATGCAGCAGTGTAAGCATCATATCATTGCCAACAGTGGCTTCAGCCGCTGGCCGGCGTATCTGAACGATTACAGTGATAAGATTGTTTGTATGCCGGAGACTTGGTTTCAGCGGGATTTTCCACAGGTGGATGCGGGACCGTTGGAGTGGGTGCGGATTGAGAATAGTTCACATACATAGTGCTATGGAGCTATGTATGTGGAAGCGGTGACTGCTGCAGGTCATTCGGATTAGCTGGGAATCTGATGCATTATCTGGCTGACGTGAAACCATCCTATTGTTTGTTCCAGCCGCTGAAGGGTATCGATAAAGTCCTGAGTACGACTGTCACATGCAACATAACCGTAGCGGCTTGCTGCGGTTAGAACCTCTGGGTCGTCATCAAAGAAGAATACGTCTTGTGGTTTGTACATAGGCCGGTGTCCTCTGGAAAAGCAGCCTCGATTACGTTCAGTTGAAAGACTTAATATACGGCTGACTGTTTCAGCTTTGTTTCTGTCGATGGTGATACCATGCACTTCTTTGCCTATCATCTCCCCTGTGATAATCGTCATATGGATCAGTAAATCAGCTGTAGCGCCCAGCTTTACACTAAAAAAAGCACGAATAGCCCCCGAGCTCCAATGACCATGGGTGTACACTATGATTTTGATATTTCCATTTACTACTTCATTTATAGTTGTATAGTCGCAAAGGGCGGCTATCAACCTTTGCATTGGTTCAGTTGCCAGAGTCCACACCAAACCTTCAGGAGCCGGGCTGGCGCTTGTATCCCAGACACTTTGCATAGAGAACGAAGAGGCGCTTTCAGACCTGTTACTACCCGTCCGGGCATTAAAAATGCTTTCATCGAGTGTGTTTATCTGGCAAGGCGTTAGCAGCTTTTGGTATTGAGGGATGTCATTTAGGACGTCGGGTTTACCTTTGAATTTTTCAGAAAAATGGACGCCCTCTTGCTCTGTTTTGACTCTGTGCCATAGCGTTTGATCCATATCGAAGACCAGAACATAGCGTTTCATACCAGAACTCTGTTGGACAAATATTGTTTGTAATGAATATTTTAGTCGTAGAAGACGATCCGTTGCTGCGCCATCATCTTGATTATCAGCTAAAAGATAAGAATTGTCGTGTATGGGTTGTTGCTGAAGCTGTAACAGCATTACATATGGTGGAAGATTACTCACCTGAAGTTGCCATTATTGATTTGGGGTTACCCGACATGGACGGGTTGGAGCTGATTCGTCAGCTCAGAAAGAATGGGCATACGTTCCCGGTGCTGATTCTGACAGCGCGCGGAAACTGGCGGGATAAAGTTGAAGGGCTTGAAGCCGGTGCAGATGACTATCTTGTTAAACCTTTCCAGTTTGAAGAGCTAATGGCCCGATTACAGGCGCTGGTACGCCGGTCATCAGGTTTTTCCAGCCCAAGCATTGAAGCAGAACCTTTCAGACTGGATCTTTCCGGTAAACAGGCATGGGCACATAATCAGCAGATTGATTTGACGGCATATGAATACCGCCTGCTGGAATATCTGATGCGTTATCATCAGCAGGTTATATCCAAAAACCGTTTGGCGGAACAGCTACATGATGGTACTGACCGGGACAGCAATGTTGTCGAAGTGCTGGTGGCGAGGCTTCGGAAGAAGCTTGAGAAAGCCGGTGGGGTTAATCCGATTCAAACGGTAAGGGGACAGGGCTACCTGTTCAATTTACGCTGCCTATGAACTCATTGAAGACCCGCTTGCTGCTAACAACTGTCATTGTCCTGACCCTGTTTATTGTCATCATTGAGTTTGTTACGACTCAGGTGTTTGAAGATACCCTGCTTGAGTCTGTGCATGGCAGATTGGCAGCAGATGCCAGCGCGCTTGCTGTCGTTGCTCATAGTCGTCAGGGGCGGTTAATAATGCCTCAGAAACTGGGCCAGATATCTGAACTGCTCAGTCAGGGGCTAATATATGACAGTGAAAAAAAACTCATATGGCATACCGGCAAAGAGCTTGATTCAAGTTTTTCAACCCTTCCGAATTATGACCGGAATAGTACTGTACCTACGGTGGTAAATATTACAGGAGGTACGCCGTATTTTATTTATGGGTTAGATAAAACTATCGGGGGGGAAATAGCAAACTTGATATCAGCATCGTAACTGTACAGCCAGCCAGTGAATACTATAAATCTGTCAGGCGTTTTGTTAACCGGTTAATTCTGTGGCTGACAGCACTCTCTCTCGGTCTGCTATTAGCTATGTGGGTAGTCTTGCATACAGGGTTTAAACCGCTGAGGTTACTTGCGTCTCAGCTGGGAGAAATTGAGTCGGGATTACGTGAGTCGCTAACGGGTGTTTATCCGAGAGAGCTGGTGAAATTAGTTAATGGACTGAACCGGCTGCTGCACAATGAGCGCAATCAGCGAGAACGTTACAGAAATACGATGTCAGATCTTGCCCATAGTTTAAAAACTCCGTTGGCTGTTATGTCGAGTGCCTGCCAGACTCAGATTTTGCAGGAGCAGGGACAGAGTGTTGATACAGGTCATCTGGAAATGGAAAAGACAATTGTTGATCAGGTAGACAGAATGAACCAGATTGTCGGTTATCAACTTCAGCGGGCTTTGGTCGGCAGAAAGACATTACAGAAAACGCCCGTTAAAGTTGAGCCTGCCGTGCGTCGTTTATGCCAGACACTTGAAAAGGTATATCGTCACAAGGACGTTATGTTACAGCTTGATTTGCAGAAAGGTAGCCACTTTATTGGTGATGAGCAGGACTTCATGGAGGTGATGGGTAATCTGCTCGACAATGCTTATCGTCTGTGTCTGGCTGAAGTGAAAGTCTCTGCTTTAACGATTCTGAAGAATAATCAGCGGGCTCTTTCTGTACAGGTTGAAGATGATGGTGGTGTACCTGAATATTTACGAAACAGAATACTGAAAAGAGGTCAGCGGGAAGACAGTCGTTCATCAGGACAGGGTATTGGTTTAGCGGTAGTGGTTGATATTGTCGAGAGCTATGAAGGAACTCTCGAAGTAGATGAATCTTCTTTGGGTGGGGCAATTTTCAGAGTCATCCTCCCACTATAAAATTTCCCGGCTTGCTACACTGTTGTTCTGAAGTACTGTATTGGGGGAGTTATGCTTCAGGGGGGATTGTGCGTCCTTATGCTGTTTGTCCAGACTCTGGTATGGGCAAGAGTGGATATTCAGTACAGTCAGAGCCATTTGACCCAATACATCCGTGTTGAGGCTGCAACGGAAGCGGCACCTACAGCGGGTTCTGATAGCGAATCCGAAAGACCGAAAATAGATGAATATCACACACTTGAAAAAGACTGGGAATATCAGGTTGGCTATATGTCTGGCTTCGGCGATTCCCGGCGCAGGATTTGTGTAAAATTTATCGGTGATATTCAGCAGCAAATCTTTCTTGAAAATAACCAGACTGAACATGATGTCAGCCCAGACTGC
Organism: Endozoicomonadaceae bacterium; assembly: GCA_965261725.1. Taxonomy (GTDB): domain Bacteria; phylum Pseudomonadota; class Gammaproteobacteria; order Pseudomonadales; family Endozoicomonadaceae; genus CANDOC01. Next base: position 219,842 of record CBDHDU010000034.1, read on the forward strand.
TATTTGAAACATTTATTTGGGGCTGGGAAATGTATGAATGAATTATCTTTGTCTGGGCAGACAAAATCATTTTTTGAAGAACAATTACAAATAATGGTTGTTTGCCTTAAAAATGGAAATGATTTAAAGATAAGGTTCTCTTCAAACGGTGAAATACAGCATGAAACGTTCAGTGATTTTATTAGCTGGCTGAATACAGTAGACCCTGACGAATCAGTATCCGTTCACAAGGAAATTGTAATCAGATCGTTCGGTGAGAAAGTTTCTGATAGGTTTCATCCAATTACCAATCATGAAGTTACAGGGCTCCTTCTTTTAAGTCTGCAGCCTGACGAATCTACAGGTTCACCAGAGCCAACAGCTGAAAATGCTTCTTGTGGCACAGGTTGTTTGAAAGTTATTTCAGGTAATCGCCCGCAGCTTTTAAAATATACCCCTACCCAAACCAGTCGGGCGATGCGCTATATATCGGCTTCTCTGCATGCTTCCGGCTATTTGGGCAATGGTTATGATTCCACGTTGAATTATGACGTTTTTCGTGGAAATATTACCGATGCAAGTACTTATGCAACTGAACCTCAGACATGGACTCAATATGCAGTAGCCCAGACAAAGTCGTGGTTGTACTTACCTCATGTTAAAGAGTGCCTTGACCATGCTCTAAAGATGGATATGTTTGGAAAAACTGCTGAAGATACTGGGCATCATAGTAGCTGGTTGCGTATCCCTAGCTGTAAAGCGGCTTTGCCTTACATTAAAACCAAGGCTGAGTATATTTTAAGCCATGAGCTGTTTTCAAAAGAAGACCCTGAAATTAAATTCCATGCGAAAAATGATACAGGTTGGTGTGATAGCCCTCTATCCAAGATTGCTTTAAGAGTAGTTCAACCCGGATCTCCTAAATCTTCAGTTGATGATTGTTTTTTTCGTGATATTGAAGATAGTGAAAAGTTTGATTTTACACATGTAAGTGATTTTGATTTTAAAGATGTCTCGCAAAATATTGTGGCGGATCTTCATAAGACGAACCAAAAGCATGCAGGTTTTCGGTGTAGCTATACCGGGTTGCGTTTTGTCGTTTTAGAAGATTCCTATCACCCGAATGAGTTGATTGTTGCATTTTCATGTTTGTTTGCCAGCAACAGGGAGTGGCATTTTGGTTCTATCAAGAATGTGGCATTTAATGGCGTGCAACTTGCCTCGCTGGTCTTGCAGCTTGGGCCACGCATATCTGTTTTTTATCCTCTTATTTATGAGCAGGCTCTTAGAGTCGTTGAAACAATAAAAGAACAGATGGGACAGATTGAAGGGAAAGACTACCAACGCATAACATTAGCTGGTTACTGCTTTGGCGGGTCAATAGCCCAGTATGTAGGAGGTATGCAGGGGATCGAAACTTTTTGTGTAAACCCTTTTCCTCTGGGATTAGGACTGCAAAGAGATTTGGAGACAAAAATTGCAGATATGAGTCGTCATGTTACTAATTTATCGATAGAGCATGACTGGGTTAGCAATTTAATGGGAATGGATACATTCGTTACTCTGTATGACTCGAAGCTTGGTTTTAACAGAGCCCGGCTTTTTGGCAAGCGTTTTATGATACCCGCTTCAAAGAACGGGTATAACTTTTCTCAGCGTCATTTGCGTGTCCGGACTTCCAGCCTTCGCCATGCGCAGTGGTGTGTTCCTAAAGAAGTTAGAGATACAAGAAATTGACTATTTTTCGTGAAGGAGATTTCTGACTGCTTCTTTCGCAGAGCATACGGCACCCTCCATCGACCCGGGCAGCATTGATATATGCTCTCCTGCAAAATAAATCTGCTCTTCTGTGCGAGCCATAACGGGTAAGTGTCGCATTTCGCCGGGGCGGAAGCTTAGGTAGGCTCCATGATGGTGGGGTTCTCTATCCCAGAGAACGGTGGCGCTTTTGTTAACACTGGCCTGAATGTCGGGGTATATTTCTTCCAAAAGCTTTTTATTGTGAAGCAGGCACTTATTCTGAGACATATTGGCAACTTCCCGTGCCTGGTCGCCTATGGTATGTGCCTCCAGCACAGTCTCATGTGTATTTTTCAGATGAAATGTATGATCTTCAATCATCATTGCTGGCAGATCAATAATTGCCTGTGCTGATTCAGACCCTTCAGGTTGTGGACGGGGGATACATTGAAAGAATACCCTTGAAACCGAGGTATAGCTGTTTTCAAGTTCAAGAATAGCGGCCTGTTTATCTTCAGGCAGGGAAGGAGTGAAGCTGATCTGCTTTATTACCGGAATAGGAATGGTGCAGATCAGGGCATCGCCCTGGATGTGGATTTCTTCATTACCCGCGTTCAGGCAGGTAACGCTTACCCCTGCATCAGAATGTTCAATTGCTGTGATTGCCAGCCCGGTTTGCGGTGGGTTTTGTAATCTATTCAAAAGGCTTTTGATAAGCTGCTCATTACCATCAGTAATCGTGAAGTATTCAGCATTCTGTTTATGGCTGAATCGCATTAAATACTGAAGTGCAGAAAGGTATTCAATGCCATCACCCAGCAAAGCTGCACTGCTGAAATTGGCAATCAGATAGATCTCACATTCAGATGCACCTTCCTGTCGCAGAAAATCTGCGAGAGATAGCTGATCAAGCTCCAGAAGCTCGGGGAGAGAGTGCTGAGCAGTCAAGTTCAGGTTTAAGGTGAGAATAGTTGCTTTTACCAATGTAATGCTGAAGTAGCCCTGAAACAGAGCAATGTTTCAGGTTCTCAGGCAGAATTCTGGTGGTGCAGGGTTCGTTGATATCATGCCAGCGGTTATCGGAACGGTAGCGTGTTTGCTTGAAACGACCGCTGATGGAAGTCAGGGGTAAACCGAGTTCATCAATCAATGCCAGCAAATGAGTATCATGGGAGTTGATAGCCATTGCCCCGGCTTCTGCATAAAGCCCGCCGTCGAAAGGTTCCCTTAGTGTGCGAATACGCCCCCCGGCTGAATCAGCAGCTTCGATGATGGTTGTTTTGAACCCCTGTTGTTCCAGTCGGTAAGCTGCAGTTAGTCCGGCAAGACCTGCACCTGCAATAATAATATTTTTCGAACCTGACATTTTTATCATCCGGTCTTTTGGAACCCAGAATTATAGTCAGGCTATATGCAGTTAGCTGTATCGGCTGTTATGAGGTGCTGTTTTAGAGGGATCAAATGAAGTGTCCGAGGCTGATTATAACAATCCAGCTCAGGCAACACACATTAATAAGGTGTCTGGCATGATGGCAGTCATCGAATTTAGCTGACTTTCCTTCGCCCAGGCTAATGTCCGGTGGTAACTGAACAGTGAACCCGAGGCTGCCGCATCCCGATGCAATTAGTGCTTTGCTATCGCTGCTGAATGGATAGCCTGAATAATGCAGGGTTATGCTTCTGTACCCGGCACTAAAGTGACCTGCCAGACAGTAGGTTAATATCGTAAGGTGATGAGGAAGCCAGTTCATCAGCTTTGCCAGCCATGTAGCCGGACGCCCGAAACTTTTATAACGATGATGTTCTACATCCCAGTGTTCAGAGAATGTTGTGATCATGCGATAAAGAATTGCACCGGGAGCCCCCAGTAAAACAAACCAGAAAACAACACCCAGTATCTTGCTGTGACCGGTCGTCAGTAGCCAGGCAATGGTATGTGATACCAGTTGGTTCTGCTTTGTAGATGTATCGCATGCTATTTTGGGTTGTCCGGGAATGGGCATCTTCTCAACGATATAGCAGGCTTCTATTGATGTATTCTTTTGTAAGGACATTAAAAAAGCACGGGTATATCTTGCCTGCCGCGCCCAGCCCAGCATTAACCCCAGCAGGAAACCCGAAAACAGCCAGCCCGCAGCGGGTGCTCTGGTGAGTAAAAAAGCCACAGCAATGACCGGGAGTAGCGTCATAACCAGTGCCAGAATACCCTGCTGCAGTCGCTCCTGTTCGCTTGAATGAGCAATGTACAGGCCGTACTCCAGCCGCTGGATCAGGCGCTCTCTGGAGACTCTAAGGCTTTGCCGCCAGGCATCCGGAATCAGCCAGTCAATCAAAAAGCCTACAAGAAGCTGAAAGGCTGGCGACAACTCCAGTTCATGCATGAAAGGGCTCTCTTGCTGTTCGTGATATTGATCTGGTGTGGTAGAGGAAATGAATGATTGTAGCTATAACATCGGGGTCTGCATGAGGAACCTTTTTAAATTGTAACTGTCGTACATGTAGCAAGTGCAGTAAGGGTTACAGCGTTCTACAAGAAGATACATTATGGTTTCTATAGAGGTTTTAAATGAGGCTGTTACTGGTTGAAGATGATCACATGCTGGCTGAGGCTGTTCAGGATATGCTGAGGCAGGCGGGCTATACCGTTGACCGGGTAGCCAGTGGTCGTGATGCCCTGCACAGTCTTTCTGTAGAGTATTTTAGTCTGGTTATTCTTGATCTGGGGCTTCCTGATATGGATGGTCTGGAATTGCTGGCTAAATTAAGGCAGCAAAGCAATCCGGTACAGGTGCTGATTTTAAGTGCCCGTAATGAAACAACAGACCGGGTTCTTGGGCTGGATACCGGGGCCGATGACTATCTCAGTAAGCCATTTGATATAAAAGAACTACTGGCGCGCATTCGGGTACTGCTACGCAGGCAGCCGCAAGGTGTAGGCTCTAACCAATTGATATTTGGTGATTTAGTTATTGATCGGGAAGCTTACCAGGTCGTCTGGAAAGGCAATAAAATTGAGCTGACACCGGGTGAATTCAAACTTTTACTGGAGCTTGTGGATCATCGTGGTCGGGTCATGACCCGGAACCAGTTACAAGAAGTGGTCTATGGTTGGGATGAATGTGCTGAGTCCAATGTGCTGGAAGTTTATATACATCACCTGAGAAAAAAACTGGATAAAAAGCTCATCAAAACGGTTCGGGGAGTAGGCTACCTTGTGGAAGACATATCTGCCCAAGCTTAAATATGACTCGCTCTTTCGGCGGCTTTTGATAAGAGCATTACTGACTTTGTTTATTGCTCTGCTGGTGGCTTCGATTGATGAATTTGTTTCTGTTTATTCAGGAGTACGGGAAGTCTTTGACCGGGAAATGGCGCAGACAACCCGGGTTTATGAAGCATTACTTAGTGTTTATGTTAAGCAGGTTGATTCGGCAGATCTCGATATCGATCAGCTTTATAGAACCTGGCAAAAATCTTATGAAGCTAAGGCGCTTGATCCCGGTGGAAAGCGTTTTCGTAATTTTGGTCGGGGTGTTGATTTTCAACTTTTAACCAAAGAAGGTCGGGTTTTGCTGAAGTCCGCAGGTGCACCAAAAGAACCCTTCCTTGATAAGTTAGCCAGTGGTTTTTATAACCTGCCCTCGTATCAGAGGCATGGTGGGCGTTTGTTCTGTTATTACAATGAGGAAACACAGCACTGGATGTTAATGGTGCGCAGCCTTGAACAGCGCGATGAAATCATGTTCAGCGTTGTCATTCGCACAATACAGACAGTATTGGTTGCGCTGGCGCTGTTACTGCTTTTTTTTCCCGCGTGTACTGGCTGGAGGGTTGAGGTCCTTACAGCAGATGCAGCAGGGACTGGCTGACCGGGGGCCAAAAAATATGACGCCGATTACACTGGATAACCCACCTCAGGAACTACAGCAAATTAATGGTGCGCTGACCGATATGATGCTCAGAGTCAAAGAAGGGATTGAACGTGAAAGTCGGTTTGTTTCGGAAGCAGCCCATGAATTACGTACACCACTGACTGTTTTGAGTTTGCATGCACAACAGTTAGAACAGCAGGAACTGCCGGATGATGCGAAAGTTGCATTACAACGGCTGCAACAGGGGATATTGCGGGGGCGACGTCTTGTTGAACAGTTGTTATCACTTTCACGTGCCGAAGGCGGTAACCATGAGGACAGCTTTGAGCAGTTTCCTATTCAGCCGCTGTTACGGGAAATCATTGCTGACCTGGTTCCTCTGGCTTTAACACGAGATCAGGTACTGCAACTTGACGGTCGTGATGATTTGCAGGTTTTTGGCAACCGGGAGCAGTTGAGAATTCTGTTCTCAAACCTTGTCGATAATGCTTTGCGTTATACCCCGGACGGAGGCTGTGTGGAAGTGACAGCCAGACAATCAGAGCATGATGTTGAAATTTCTGTATGTGATAACGGACCGGGTTTACAAGCTGAACAAAAAGAGCGAATCTTCGATCGCTTCTGGCGAGGAGAGACCGGCAGGGGAGATGGTGCCGGTCTGGGTATGGCTATCGTCAGTTCGCTGGTTAAATGTCATCACGGCAATATTGAGCTGGAAAACAGAGCGGCTGGTGGCTTGATGGTGAGTGTTCAGTTGCCCTCCAGTAAGGAATCATCCCGTGTTTTCAGCACAACCAATACAGGACTGTGATCAGAATATTTGAAGCCGTCACGTAGAACCTTTTGCTCTACCACAGTAAAGAAATTTTTATTATAGAGTATGTAGTCTAAAGTCAGGCTCGGGTTCGGATCGCCATCTGTGGTTTCATGAGCTGTAAACCATTTTTGCTTATCTGAGCCTGAGGTGCATGTCTCATCTGGCACGATGCCAATTTTATCGTTGTCGTATAAGTTGCAGTCTAGGCATATTCGCTGTGAACCTCCGATTAGTGTCTTATCTGCTGGAGGACTCATGTTCAAATCTCCGCCCAGAATCCAGGGCGTGCTATCCAGAGTAGCTAAATGCTGAAGTAGGCCGGCATACTGTTTCTTTCTGGTTTTGCCACTTTGGTCGTGTGCTTCAAAGTGAGTTGTGATCAGTAGAGTCTGGTTTCCATTATGTTGAATTTCGGTTTGAAATAAAATCTGCTGTGGATAAAACAGCCAAAGACCGTCAGTAATTCCCGAGCACTTGATTAAAACCAGTGATACCAAGGGATAGCGGTAGTTCTGATATTCCCTAAATCGCAGACTTTGAGGTACAGTATGCAGACTATACATCTACAGTCGTATTCTCTGTGTCTTCAACAAAAAAACAACAAAAAGCGCTGGCTGAAAAACTAATCAGCGTCGTCTCCAAAGAAGCTGCCAAGGTTCCAGATTTTAGGCCGGTGAACAACCATGACAAGATCGCACTGCATGATGCCATCATGTGTGGCCTGGCGGTCATGCACCTTAAATATCCGTCGTTGCTGAAATTTGATCAGGACTGCGTACAGAATACAGATAAAATTCACAACCTGAAATCACTCTACAATGTCAATAGAGTGCCGAGTGATTCTCGCCTCGCTGAGCTGCTTGACCCGATCGAAACTCGGTATTTGCGGAAATTTTTCACGGCGTTATTCGCCTATGTTCAGCGCTCCGGGCGGCTCAGGCAGTTTGAGTACTTTGAGGAAGGCTATCTTGCGCCTATTGATGGGACGGGGCATTTTTCTTCGGGAAAAATTGATTGTCCAGAGTGCTGTGTGAAAAAGCCAGACAGCAAGAATCCCCAGTATTATCACCAACTATTGGGCTGCTGTCTGGTTAAGCCGGGCAAGAAAGAAGTGCTGCCTTTAATGCCGGAACCCATTATTCAACAAGTCGATGCTTCAAAAAACGACTGTGAAAAAACAGCACTCGAAAGGCTCCTGTCGAATATTGCCAGAGAACACCCACACCTTAAGTTGGTACTGAATTTTGACGACTTGTACTCCGATGGTCCCACGATCAAATTGGTGAAATCCTACGACTACAGCTTCATTATGGTCGCGAAAGACACCAGCCATGTGTCGCTTTATGAGGCCGTCGATGAGATGGACATCGCCGGTAAGGTCACACGTTATGAATTCACCGATGAAGACGGCTACCGGCATTGGTTCCGGTTCATCAATGGCGTTCCCATCAACAAATCCCATCAGGATATTCTGGTCAACTACCTTGAGTACGTGGAAATCAGCCCCAATGACAAGAAGTACACCAATACCTGGGTGACTGATATTGAAATCACCAAAGAAAGCGTGGCAAAAATCATGCGAGGAGGACGCGCTAAGTGGAAAATAGAGAATGAGACGTTTAACACACTGAAAACACAAGGCTACAACCTGGAACACAACTACGGGCACGGTAAAATGCACCTGGCGACTAACTTCGCCAGCCTGACGTTTACCGCCTTCCTTATTGACCAAATCGAGCAGCTTGCCTGCCCTCTTTTTCAAAAAGCGTTATCAGCATCGAAATCAAAGAAAGCGCTTTGGCACGCTATCAGGGGCTTGTTCGACTGGTTCTTCATTGATTCATGGACAGAGTTTCTTACGGCGATCGCAAGGGGAAAAAGTGTCAGCCTCAAAAGCCTGGAGCTTGATACCACATAGAGGCTGAGTAGCCTTGTGTTTCAGTGTTTGATATGTAGAGAAATTGACTGCTCTGCGACGGTGGAGAAGGCTTCTTCGTCTCCAACTAATTCTATTGGCCACTCCGAAGTATAATTAGTTTGTCGTTTAATGTTCGGGAATTGCTGAAAGACCGTAGTCTCTTGGTGTTACATATAATTTATGTGCTGATGGACATGTAGTAAAACTTGGCTTGGAAAATATCACCAGGCTGTAATCCATCGGCCCGCACATAGAGCCGTAACAGGGGATAAATGTTTGCCAATAGCTTTTATCAGCTTTATTGTAATCAGGTTCTAACTCGTTATTCAGTGCATCAAGCAGGTTGACGTATTGAGAAACGCATGCACATTTGCTGACTTCCTGTAGAAAAACCACATCAGGGTTATGCTCCTTTATTAGGGTAATAATATTCTGAATGTTGCTTCTTACTTCCTGCCCGGATGGCAATTCTGCTCCTCTATCCCAGAATTTAACGTAACTTCCTCCAAGACCCATTTGAATATTCCAAGTCATGACTGTAATTGTTTGAGCAAAAGAATATGAAGATATGCAAAAAATAAACAGCAAGGTAAGGATAGTCTTCATGGGTTTTGTTAATTGTTTGAAAGTCAGGCTCATCAATATAGTTGCTGTTTTCTCCTCTGCGATTTCCGGTCAATATCTGACAGGCGTTGTTAAAAGAATGCCTGAATGCCCGTTTGCGCTCGCCCGAGAATCAGCGCATGAATATCTTGTGTTCCTTCATAAGTGTTAACAACTTCCAGATTTACCATATGTCGCATCACAGGGTATTCATCTGAGATACCGTTACCTCCCAGCATATCGCGGGCTTCCCGGACAATACTAAGTGCTTTGCTGCAATTGTTTCTCTTCATCAGTGATATCAGCTCAGGAGAAAGCTGTCCTTCGTCTTTCATTCGTGAAGCGCGGAGGCTGCCCTGTAATCCCAAACTGATTTCAGTTTGCATATCGGCCAGCTTTTTCTGAATCAACTGATTGGCTGCCAGTGGGCGGTTGAACTGTTTTCTGTTCAAAACATAATCTCTGGCGGTATGCCAGCAGGTTTCTGCCGCGCCCAAAGCTCCCCATGAAATACCCAAGCGAGCGCTATTCAGGCAGCCGAAAGGACCTTTCAGCCCTGACACGTTGGGTAGAAGGTTGGTTTCAGGAACAAAAACCTCATCCATCACAATTTCGCCTGTAACGGAAGCGCGCAGTGCCAGCTTGCCTTCGATAACAGGCGCAGATAAACCTGGCATTCCTTTCTCAAGGATAAAACCGCGAATGATATCGTCGTCTGTTTTCGCCCATACAATAAAAATATCGGCAATGGGAGAGTTGGTTATCCACATCTTGCTTCCGCTCAGGAGATAACCGTCTTTGACGGTACGTGCGCGTGTAATCAGGTTGCCCGGGTCTGAGCCATAATCGGGCTCAGTAAGTCCGAAGCAGCCGATTAACTCACCTTTAGCAAGCTTTGGCAGATACTTCTGCTTTTGTTCTTCGCTGCCATAGGCATATATGGGATACATTACAAGGCTGGACTGAACGCTCATCATGGAACGGTAGCCGGAATCTACCCGCTCAATTTCGCGGGCGATCAGACCATAAGCGACCTGACTCACACCGGGGCAGCCATAACCATTCAAAGGTGCGCCGAGTAACCCTATTGTACCCATTTCACGAAAAATAGCCGGATCGGTATTCTCATTACGAAAAGCATCGCGCACTCTGGGCTGAAGTTTATCCTGAGCGTAATGGCGGGCGGTATCCCTGATCATACGTTCATCGGCGGTTAACTGGTTTTCCAGTAAAAACGGATCTTCCCAGATAAGCTTTGCCCAGCCTGTATCGCTCATTATAAAACCTTTAAAGCTGTTGTTTCTTATTGTCAGTCGTTTATAGCGGCAGCATCAGGTGTAATGCAAGGGGTATCTCAGTGATGTGTGGCTAGCCCTGATCGGGGCGACCGGGTGACGGAGGTTCACCGACAACAATGACATCATAGGTGGATTCATCTTCTACTGCATTTGAAGATGGCTATGTATATCTGCCAGCATTCTGTCCTGAGTGTCTAAGCGGGATACTGATTTACTTTGCTTGCTGTCGTATAGAATCAAGCTTTTGACAAAGCGTGCTAACGCCTTCGAGTACACGGGGGCCGGGGGTCGATAGCAAGGCGTAGGGTACTATCAGGAAACTGTTATTTTTGACTGCCGTTAGGGAAGAATGCTCTTTCCATGCATCCTGCAGCTGTGTTTTTGCCTGAGCATCTTTTCCATAAGCAACGATAAGCTGAGGGTCTGCTATCAGCAGCGTTTCGATACCAATTCGGGGGAAGTGACCTTCAACCTCCGAATAGATATTTTTCCCACCACAGAGCCTGATAGCATCATTCACAAAGTTGCTGCGCCCGATTGTCATCAGCGGGTCAAACCAGATTTGAAAAAACACAGTGACTGGTGCAGTGTCTGCATACCGGCTTTGCAGCAGTTGTAATCTTTCCTCGAAAGTATTGGCCGTGCTATCGGCTATAGCTGTTGTACCAGCCAGCTGCCCCAGCGTGCGGATTGATGCAGCAATATCTGTTAGTGATTTGGCCTGCACTTCATGCAGAGGGATATTCAGACTCCTGAGTTGTGCTAAAACTGCCTTGGTATGGTAGCCCTCACCATCGACGATCAGGTCAGGTTTCAATGTCAGAATTTGCTCAATATTGATGCTGATGTGAGTTGCTACCTTTGGCAGAGTACGCATATGCGATGGATAATTACTGTCGGCATCTACAGCAATGACTTTATCGCCTGCTCCTGCGCTGTATAGAAGTTCTGTTGTATGAGGTGACAGGCTGATAATACGCTGAGCGACCGCTGAATTGTTACCGGCAAAGGAATGTGTCGTCAGCAATGCCAGAAATATAAAGGTCAGCCTTAAAAGAGATTGCATAGGTTCAAAACTTATTCAGGAGCCGACCGAACCATAGTTCGGGCTTATGTAAGGTATTTCGTCAATATCGAGCCGCTTTTTGATCACCACAGTCATCAGAAAAAACAGGTTAACCAATAAATTGGCAAACCGTGGCAATGTATCTGGAACCGGCTTTCCTTCAGCGTCAACCCGCACGAGTGCCCGGATAACTTTTTTACCCTGACTACGACAAATATTCAGCTCGGGTACCGGACGAGGGCCGCGAGGTAGAACAAAACCGGTTATACGACTTTGAACTTCAGCGTGATATTGCTCATATAGTGTTTTGAAGTGCTCAAGATGAGATTCTTCGATACAGCAGCGCCCCCGGATAGAACCATTCAGATGGAAAATCAGTGGCTGCAGTTCGTTAAGTGTTTCGAGAAGATCTATAAATGCATCATGATTTTGAGTTGCTTCAACAGCAGCTATTGCAGCACCTACCTGAGCGCACCACTCATCTGTGAGCATTTCAAAATCGCAAAGACTGCTTTGCTCATGAATAAAAGGGTAACAAAGCTCGCGAATATCCCCTGAATATTTGATGTTCATACCTTGAACCTGTCTTTGTAGTGATGCCGTTATCACAAAGGTGTGATAACGGCAGGGTGCAAGTTGATTAGAAATCCGGTGTATAAGTTACACTGGCAAAGACACCAAATGGTTCGCTTTTATAGCCTTTTGTTGTCTGGTATTCCTTATCAAGCAGGTTGACCAGCTTTACCTGTCCTTTCAGGGAAGAGCTGAAACGATAACCTGCCCGTACATCAACTGTACCGAAGCCCGGTAGTTCCTGAGTATTGGCGGCATCGTTGTAGGTTTTGCTTTGAGCCCGGAATGAACCACCGATGCTGAATGCACCGTATTGACGGTCTGCATTAACCGCCACCATTTGCTTGGCGCGTTTAACCAGTTGCTTATTGGTTTTACGGTCTTCCGGGTCAAGTAACGTCAGTGTCGTATTAACCTGCCATGCTGCGATAACAGTATCCAGCTGCGCTTCCATACCGATGATGCGGGCTTCATCGACATTGGTCGGAGTATTGATATCTTTTTCGCTTGATGCAGCTGATTGAATTAGATCATCAATATTATTTTGGAATGCGGAAATACTCCAGCTACCAAAGCTTGCTTTCCCTTTTAGTTGAATTTCGAAATTTTCAGATTTCTCCGGCTTAACATCAGGGTTACCTTTATAGCCTGGATATAATAAGTCACCTGTGTTTGAGTCATAAAAAGGAAGAATTTTCGGGTAATAAAGATCCCAAAAAGTAGGTGCTCGGAAGGCGGTTCCATACGATGTTATTACGCGCATCTGTGATGGAAGGTCTATCCCCCACGCAATATTACCTGTTGTATCTTCCCCATATGCTTCATTGTTGTCATGGCGTAATCCAATTTGAAGGTCATGACCATCAAACTGGGATTGGTTTTGAACAAAAATAGCTTTGTTATCGCGAGAGTCTTCTTTTTTTCCTGAGGCGTCAGTCAGGGTTGGACTGTTATCGACACGATCATTGTAGTAATCGAGGCCAGCTGTCAGAAGCTGGGACTCATGCCAGGCAATATCATTCTGCCAAGTTGCGGTATTTCTCCAGACTTTCAGTTTGCTGGTATTTTCATCACTACCACCGTAGACCTTTGTGTAATCTAGTCCGTAATTCCTGCTCCATCCTGTCTCAAAGCGACTTTGCCAAATATCATTTACAGGTACACTGATATAAACATTAGCTGATGAATTTGTGAAATCAGTATAGGTATGACTCGATGAGAGGTAATCAGTTTCAACCTTGCCCTCAGAGTTCATTGCGTTAAAACCGATTTCTACATCACTCTCAAAACGATGAATCACACTGGCATTTAAAGATTTATTTCGATAAGCATCTCTGTCTGCCATTGTACCTGTTTTGTTTGAAGTGAAATCATACCCACCAGTTTCATACAGGCTCGCACCAAGATTAAATCGGGTATTGCCAGTTTGACCACCATACTGCAATGCATAATTTCCGGTGCTTCGGCTGCCTCCACCCACAGTCATGCTCAGTGATGGCTTACCAGAACCTTTACGGGTAAAAATTTGAATAACACCACCAACAGCATCAGCACCATAAAGGCTGGAGTGTGGTCCGCGCACAATTTCAATCCGCTCGATCTGATCCGGGTTCAGATACTGCAATGTTGCACCACCTGCGGCAGCAGAATTAACCCGAACACCGTCAACTAATACCAATGTTTGCGATGAGCTTGCTCCACGGATAAAGACAGAAGCAATAGCCCCCGGTCCACCGTTACGTGTTACCTGCAAACCGGGCGCACGTTCCAGCAATTCAGGAACATCCTGCGCCTGACTTCGTTCAATCTGCTCACGGGTAATAACAGTAACCGGCGCCAGTGCATCATCAACACTTTGAGCGGTACGGCTGGCGGTTACAACGATCGTTTCAAGTTCCTGTACCTCTGCAATTGCTGAAGAGGAGAGACCTGTGAGTATGCAGGACGCAGTCAGTGCCATAACCCGGGCACCGTTTGCATTAACCGGATGCATATGAAAATTTTCCTTAGTGACAATTTTTGTGAAGCAGTAGAACCCGGCGTCATGATGAGATGAAGGACACGCGGTAATTGCTGTTTATTGTTGTGTCAGAAGGCGGGTATTGGTTGGCACAGCAAACCCAGTGTCGACAAATTAAAGTTGTCGGCGCTGAAATCAGTCATGTTGCCGGATAGACCCGTCCGGAGTGACACAATGGTTATAACGGCAGGTTTCCTGACTTCAGGGTCATCACTGTATGGCTGGCCTTCCCGGAAAATTCCAGTGGCATCTATTCGCAGCTTTACGAATAAAACGATGAGCCATCAGCTCTCCTGTTACAGTTGCGGGTACAGTTCGGAACTTTCATCCGATTCCCTTTTAATCTCGCAAAAGCAAGACACCGCTATAAACGCGGCTGATTCTATCATGATTTGAAGTCAATGCTTTGGTCTGTTTACAGATAAAGCTTCGGTTTGTTTTGGAACTGTAAACTTAACTTGTAGAAAATTTACTTAAAAAAAGTTGAGGTTGCGGGTATGTGTTTTCCGTAGCTCAGGTTCTGGTTTTGCATGATTTTCCTGAAAAGAAAAGATGTGACGCTCTTGTTTTTTCGTGTGGCGAGAATGGCTTAGCGGTTTGCCTTGTTGCGAGTGCGGTCTCCCTGTATGCGTGTTGTTGTTTGAATAAGTGTAGGATCAGGTTCTGAAAAATGAGCGATAATATGGATGGGCTCAGGCAGAGATAATCTCTATTTTCTCTACTACGCCGCCCTCTGTAACCGGATTTATATCAAACCAGATAACACACCGGGTTATCTGGTTGGTTTTGTTTTTAAATTCCAGACGGGAATCGTTAGGTCATGAGTCAAGAAAATATCCTGATTATCAACTGTGGTAGTTCTTCCCTGAAGTTCGCGGTCATCAACCCGAAGACTGAAGAAGAATTCATTAACGGTCTGGCTGAGCGTCTGGGCAGCCCGGAAGCGGGTCTGCGCTGGAAGATCAACGGCGAGAAAGGCAAGCAGCCGATTGCTGATGCTGACCATGATTCCGCTATCGGTGCCCTGCTGGCGCTGCTGCGTGATGTGAATCTGGTTGAAACCATCGCAGCTGTTGGTCACCGTGTTGTTCACGGTGGTGAGTCCTTCAAGGAATCCTGCCTGGTTACTGAAGAAGTACTGACCGCTATCGAAGAGTGCACTCACCTGGCTCCGCTGCACAACCCGGCTAACCTGACCGGTATCCGTGTCGCTCAGAAATACTTCCCTGAACTGCCGCAGACTGTTGTCTTCGACACTTCTTTCCACCAGTCCATGCCGAAGCAGGCTTACATGTACGCTGTTCCTTACAGCCTGTACCGTGAGCACGGCGTTCGTCGTTACGGCTTCCACGGCACCAGCTACCGTTACGTTAGCCAGCAGGCTTCTGAAATGCTGGGTCTGGATGTAAACAAGAGTGCACTGCTGATCGCTCACCTGGGTAACGGTGCCAGTGCTGCAGCCGTTCTGAACGGTGAATCTGTCGACACCACCATGGGTCTGACTCCGCTGGAAGGTCTGGTAATGGGTACCCGCTCCGGTGACGTAGACCCTAACCTGTTCAGCTTCCTGCACAAAGAATGTGGTTACGACATTCAGCAAATTACTGACCTGCTGAACAAGCAGAGTGGTCTGTTGGGTCTGTCTGAACTGAGCAACGACTGCCGTGCAATTGAAGAAGCCATGGAAGAAGGCCACGAACAGGCGACGCTGGCTATGGATGTATTCTGTTACGTACTGGCTAAGAAGCTGGCGGGCATGAGCGTTGCCATGGGTCGTATCGACGGTCTGGTATTCACCGGTGGTATCGGCGAAAACTCCGACATCATCCGTAAGCGTGTTGTTGAAATGATGGGCATCTTCGGCTTCCAGATCGACGAAGAACTGAACCTGAAGCACCGCTTCGGTGGCGAAGGCGTTATCACTAACAACGAAGGTCCTAAGGCGCTGGTTGTAGCAACCAACGAAGAGCTGATGATCGCACGTGATACCGCTACGCTGATCGGCTGATCTTTTAGATAGACTTTGTGTGCTTTAAAGGCCATACCGTTAATGCGGTATGGCCTTTTTTTGAAGATTGTAAAACAGAGCTTTTTAGAATTGTATTCCTATATGAGCAAAAACTGATCGTATCCGGCTGCTTGTCCACCCGGTATGCTCAAGGTATCTGAAGCAGCCGATCAGGGTTTTTGTATTTTTTGAAACATCTTTGGGGATCTTGCAAGTTCTTATTACTAGTTCTACTGCTTCACATTCCCGTTTCCACGTAGCCGACCCTTTTTTAGCAGCTGTAAGAATCCTTTCACGATCATCTGCGGAGAGGGCTTTGGCCGGATCTATCGCAGGGTAAAGCTCAGAGAGCGCAACAGGAGGATCTCCTTGCATAATTGACCGAAGTGTAGCATGCGGATTTGCACAGGTATCATAGTGAGGTATTTCTGCTGGCAGCAGTACGACAACTTGTCTGGCAAGATCGCCAAGTGTTTTTAGCTCGATTTGGTCTAAATATTCGGGTAAGTTTCGGATCTTTTTATTTCCCTCCAAATAATTGATTACATCAGAACCACTTTTCATTTCTTTTTTCCTCGCGGGAGGAATGCCGGCTCGGTTGATCAGTCTTTTCAGATCATCATTAGAGAGTCCGTCTGATATTTGCGAATACAATCTGAGTTTTTCATCATCAGCAAGTTTAACAAAAGCGGCTCCGGAGTTATGTGGCATTCCTGAGGCGGCTGTTTTAGGGGGAGTATGGTATGTCGATTGTGGTTGTGGGCGTGGTTGTAGTCGGTGGCCGGGTGGGTGTGAGGTAGTGGAGCCGGTATCTGGTACATATGTGTCAGGCGAAGAGACTCCTTCCAACCGTTTTGACTGCGGATGTAATTTTCCCAATGAGTAAATAATCACTGCAAGCTGGTCTGCAGGTTCAAACGTTTCAATCATGGATCTCAGATGGAAGTCCGATTCATGAGTTATATACTCTTGCGCCGTGGCCGAATCGCCTGCAAATTCCTGTCTAAGGGCGGACATTTGCCCGGTTATTAACGTTGGACTTGTTGTCAACATTCTTTTGGCAATATGGAATAGTACCTTAGCGTGCCGGTAAGAGCCTTTATTGGTTGTTGCCGCATCAAAGCAGTTCTTAAGGGTGGGAAGATGAAAAGAGTTCGTTGTTGAAAAAACCGCCTTTTCAAATTCAGGTAATAGAGTCTGGTTCATTTGCACAAGTTGTGCGTGTTTGATGAAATTGGCATGTTCTAATTGCTTTGTTATACAGCCATTAACCATTTTCTCCAGCTGAGCACTTTCATAGCATTGTATTCCGCGCCATACCTTATGCATATCAGGAAGGGACATGCACCGTTTGTCCTCACCGTTAGTATTTACTGTAAAGCTAATCTGATGCGTGCTCATCCATGTGCGCACAGCATTCGCAAAAGAATCAGTTCTTGAGGGGATATCTGCAGTCAGCATGACAACTCTTATTATAAATACACCTCTTTCCTGAGATGAAAAGAGCTTTCCCAGAATTCGTCCGAGTGTTGTTTTTGGTAGGTCATCAGGAAGTGTCACACCGGATAACATTGTCGTATCCTTTATTATGTTCGCCGCAATATCCTTGATGTTAATTGAAGCAAACGGTGCTTCCTGTTGTTTTGAGTACAGTTTTGCCGCCATAAAGCCGTTAAGGATTGTCTGGGGATCGGGAGTACTTGGCCAGATAGACGTTAAAAAGCTTTGGTAATGCTGCGACAGAGCCTCAAATATATCGTTTATATCATATACAGTGGTAGAGCCGGTTACAGCTTGCTGGTGCTCAAATGCGCTGTTACTGGAAATTGTTACCTGCTGCATGAGTCCTGTTACTGCTGGCGCATTACTATTACTCTGGGTATTCGAAGGCTCGGGAGCAGTTGAAAGGGTTGGTGGAGTCTGACTTGGCGCTGGCGGTGGTGCTGTTGCTGTTCCAACGGCGAATGGCTGTTTTTCAGGTTGGTACGAAGAGGGCTGTGGAGGAACCCTACCGGGCTGTTGCTGTGGAGTGTAACCATACTGCTGTGGAGAGTAGCTATACTGCTGTGGAGGGTAGTAACCATACTGCTGTTGTGGAGGGTAACCATACTGCTGTTGCTGTGGAGGATAATCAGCTTGCGGTGGTTGAGAATAAGCTGCTACGGGCTGTGACTGGTAGTCATAAGCACCGCCCTGCGGATAAGGATAAGCAGGAGGGGGGTAAGCAGAGGTTGTTTGTGTGTGGCTAGGGTCGCCGGTAGAAAGTGCTGCTGTTATGTGTTCCGGTGGGATCGGAGTTGTTGCAATAGCGGGAGGAAGCTGCTTATTACAATATTCTAAAATCAATCCTGACCAGCCTGCCAGATTTATTTCTTCTGATAAAGCAGTGAAAAAGCTAATTATGTTAGAAGAGTCACTATTGTTTGTGTAGGGGGTCGTTGCATGCAAAAGTAATGTTTTAAAGTTAGCTTCCCGATTTTTCTTTCCCGTTTTTAAAAGCTTTTCCCTGAGTCCGAATGACTTCGCACAACGTCTTAAACATTCATTTAAATCTTCGGCATCTTTCAATGCATTCTTTGATTTGAGTTCTGAAATTAGCTTTTCACGATTATCTGCTGATTTTAAAAAATCATGAAATTGCGCACTGCTGATTAATGTTTTGAAGTTTGACCATCCTGCGCTTACGGGAGGGGATATCAAACTGATAGAAAACAAAAGAAACAAACAGGAAAAAAACATCCTAAAAAGATGCGGCTTATCTTTTATAGGAACATGGTTGTCTGATAATGAAAACATTGTCTTGCCTTTTTTTTGCAGTTTATGTAGGAAGTCTATTTTCTTTATTAAAGGAGATTAGAATTAATCAGCGTATTGTTTTTTTTTTAATAACTAGTGCCTGTCAGAAAACGCATGAACTATAGCTGCCTGTGTTAATGAGTCACTGTTAGGTGGATCATTTGAGTTTGCTGTTCAATCAATGCAGCGGTTTTCAGTCACAATTGTTCAAAAAATGTTCAAAACCTTCACTCCGTAGATGTCAGTAAGCCTCACGACATGCATGATCTGAACGAACACCGGATTACCAAACCATCAACAGGCGACTATTGCCGATCCCTTTCCAACAGCACTTTGCCCAGACGCTGCAGGTTATTTGCCACAACAGCCAGCGAAACATAACGCTTGAAGGCATCCAGCCCTTTATCCGGACATTTATCCAGACCATGGGCTTCCAGAGCATTAATATCCGACTCAACAGCAGAGTGCTGTCGTTTTGCACGGACAAACGCCAGGTGTGATTCCCGTTTTTTGTCCTCTAACGACATCTTTCCTTTTTTAGGTAGTACAGCCCTGTCCAGCAAGTTTTCCAGTTTTACAAGATTATCCGGACTCCAGAACCCCTTGTCGTAGCTGACTTGACTCAAGACTGGAAAGCGCTCTTTGGCTCCCTTGGCCATAGGAACCGTTACCTGGTCGTCCGTTTGCTTTTCCATGACCTGGTGGTGAAGCGTAAAGCCGAACTGATCCTGCAACACACAAACACGCAAGCCCAGTTCAACCGGTACGCCCGCCTTGCCTTTGCTGACCCACTCGGTATGAGGTTCAAACAGCGAAAAGATTTTCTCTGCATGCGGTATGGTTTCATGCTCAATGACCCGCCGATGAATCAGACTAACCTGATGTTTGGCATGCAGCAGATAGTAGCTGAGCGCTTCAAGGCGTGGTTCATCAGGTTGATGCTTTGTCAGCACGGAGTACGTTACATCGGCCATCCGAATGATTTTCAGGCTGAGCTTCAGGTACTCAATATGCGCCATTTCAATGTCATGCTGTCGTTTGCTTTTTTGTAACTCGTCAGCTGACGTAGAGTGCTTCAGGTTACGCACTGTATGGTAAAGCTTCTTATGCTGCCGCTGCAGGTAGCGATGCTGTCGCCAGCCGGGGAGTTTGTGCTCATGAGCTGAAGCCGAAGCAAACTCAATGATTTTACGACAAGCATCGCTCAGCAAGTTAATGTCGGTGGGGAAATGGACATTGGTTTTTACGACAAACGAATCGGCACGGCCATGTAACGGTTCGCTCTTTTTTTTTACCAGCGAGTGCCCTGCCGCAACGACAACCTGATTGATCTGATCCAGCACCTGCGGGGTAAACAGGCTGATATTATCCTGCAACGTCTGTATATGGTAGGTGTGCGTGCAATAAGGGCCATGTCCGAGCATCTGACGCAAAGTGCCGTGTTCATTGGCCAGTTCCTGCAAACGGTCATAATCGCAATTGATCACCAGGCGGAGGGTGCCAAACACGAGTATTCTCCAGAGTTCCATCCCGGGGCGACCGTTGTTTTGGTCAGATAGAATCATGGAGTCGAGTACCTGAAAGACCTGCTGTCTCAGCTCTGGCGTTGTGTAAATGTGCTGCAATGCTCGCAGGATACGAGGGATATCGTCTCTGGACTTGGGGTTAAACTGGACGGATGAGATATCGACTTCACCCAGCTGCATTTGTGGATTGATGGTCTGGCGCATAAATTTGAAAAACAGCCTGTTTTGGAAAATCTTCAATAGTTATATTTGGTTGCAGGCTGCTATTTTCAAGGTTTGAGGGTTTTCGGACAGGCACTAACTATGCAGATCTTGTTTCTTGTTTGTAGGTCAATTAGAAATCAAATTAATTATTATTGTTTTTATTAATGATCAATAAGGTTTTATAATCCCTTAGTTCGCATCATAAGTGGGTGAATGTTCAAAAACATTGATAGCTGTCAATCTAGAATTTTTCTGATACATTTAACTATTTCTGTACCAAAGTACTATGTCTCTTATAAGAATAAACTGTATTCACTGCCATCAATCCAAAGATGTCGTCAAAAACGGCAAAGCCAAGCCCTGCCAACAGCGTTTTCTTTGCAGAGTTGCGGAAAGGATTTCCAGCTTGATTACCTCAACAACGGCAACAACCCGCGCACTCATGAAAAGATTGTGCAATTGACCATGAATGGCTCCGGAGTCAGAGATATTGAGCGTGTGCGGAAGTAGCACCGAGGCTATGGTTTATGGGTGCCAAGCAGTAAATATATCCATATGTCACATAATGTCACGGTGCTTATGTATCACTTAGTGTGTCCTACGAAATACAGACGAGTAGTTATTACAGGTGCTGTTGATGAGACGCTCAAGGATGTTTGTTTGGATATCTCCCAAAGGTATGAAATATATTTTTTGGAAATTGGTGCAGATAGAGGTCATGTACATTTTTTGATCCAGTCAGTACCAACGATGATCCCAAAATCTATCCTGATTACCACTGAAGCTACGCATGTCTACAGGAGTACCTTTGTTAATTACTCTGTCTCGTAGCATATACGGATGTACTATTAACCCCGTGATCAGAACGTTAAAAGCAGCAATATATAGTCTCTCGCTAACAAGACGATAGTTCATGAATTTTAAAGGTCATGCACGCCAAGCCTTTAAGCGATAGCCATTCTTCTACATGCTGGCGTACGCTCAGTGGTAATCAGGAAAAGTTAAAAGCCTTACTGCCCGACAGATATTCAAAAGGAATCCAGAAGTGAAAAAGCAGCTATGGGGTGGTTCTTTTTGGAGTTCGGGATATTTTATGAATACTGTAAGTCGGCATGGTAATGAGGAAGTCATTGCCAATTATGTAAAGAATCAAGGGAGTGAAGAGTATATGCGGTTCCATCGCATAGCTGTATGCCCTGGGTAAATGAGCTTACTTGATTAATAAGGGCTCGGTACAAAGGATACCCCGCAGCTTGCTGCAGGGTAGTTCATGTGTGCCGAGCATGTTGCACAGCTTGGGGGTGAAAGTCCCCTGTCCAGCCAGATGAGGGCGAAGGACTAGCGAAGCACAAGGTTTGTATCGCGAGGTGCAGGCTGAAGGCAGTGTGGAGCAAACTTGCGAGCTGACGAACAGAAACCGGATACGAGGCTGTCTGCGTGAGGGCGAGTCAGCATGTGATGACGAAGTCCCATACTCATCCGGACATTCAGGCAGTAAATCCGGCAGTTGTGCAGGGAAGGCGGTGTAACTTACCTCGGGAGGTCTGTGTGGTGTCTGATTTCAGACTGAGGTCATCGTAAGGTGTCCTGATCGCCATACAGAAGTCAGCAGAAGGCATAGTAGCTGGCATATGTCAGTGAAGGCCTGAACGGTACAGAGTGGTGATTAGTTTCTGTTTTCGATACACCGGACAGCAGACAAGTTCAGCAAGCACTGAAACTCATGCCAGGTGGTCACGGCGGAACCGGAGGCTGCGACGCTATGAGGGCTGAGGCTGTATCGGCATCACAGAATTACGAAAGCCCGGCGGGCGATACGAGCCTGATGGATCGTATCGCCAATCCCAGTAATTGATAAGATTATTGGGCGCTTAACTGACCGAAACGCCCAGTACGGATCCGTGGGTGTTGTGGGAGGAGCGTAGCTGTGAAGCTACGCCCTATCCCGATTTAGCTCTTTTAAAAATACAGGTATAGGTCCCGGGTGTTTCTGATCTGTCCAGTTAGGGTATGTTACAGTGGTCATTTTTCCTTTATCGTTAGTAAAAGTAAAACAATTACACCGTTTTTATGTTTTGAGGCATCAATGTCTATAGTTGAACGTATCTTGGTCAGATTCCAACGTAAAACAAAAGGCTTTATTATTTACAGTTTTCACCCTTTGGTTCGGGGAAAGGGTTTTTATCAACCAGTTTTTTTAAGAAAACTGGTGTAGATTTTTGACCTTCCTTTGAGGTGTATACGGCAGTGGTTTTCTTTCCGTATCTGTCAGTAAAAGAAAAGACAACTATACCTTCTTCGTGTTTTGTAGCATCAATATCTATAGATGAACTTTTTAAGGGCAGACTCCATGTCATAATAAAGGGGGCTGTTATCTCTAATATGGACCCGACTGTAGCATTTTCGGTTTCTAGCTCATTCCAAAAAACTACACGAGCAAAAAAAAGTAGTGGTGATATTAACGGAATTGCTTGTTCATCCGGAATTTTAAGTTCCAATAGCCCTTGTCTGGTCGGGGGAGCGTATATAGCGTTTAGCATTGTGGGTGATTCATAGTTTTGGCCTGGGGTGGCTTGAGACTCCTTCTCAATTTTAACCTTAATATCAAGATAGATTATGGGATTATCTAGTTGGCTTTTTGGCTTTTTTCCAAAGCGGATGACAATGTTTTCTTTAGCGCCGGAAGAGTCTTGGGAGCGAGTTACAGCCAATTTGTAACTGCTCAAAATTCGTAGGCGAGTCAACACGCTGACATCAAAACTTTGTCCTTCGGAATCGGGCATAATCAAGTCTATGAACTCGCCTACAATTTCAGACCTTGAAACAGAAGTCAGCGAACTCAAGGCTTTTGTCAGCACGCTACTCGACAAAATCAATAAGCTGACAGCCGAAAATACCGCCCTGCGCGAGGAAATCCGGCACCTTAAAAAACTCAAGGGGCAACCAAAAATTCGCCCGAACAAAAAAACGTCGGAAGACGTTGAAAATAAGGACAGTCAGTCAACGTCGCCAGCTGAAACGCCACCCAGGAGCAAACGTTCCCGATCACCGGAACCGGGTCGCACAGCCAAGCCTTCTCCTTCTTCTGTTCGTGAGGAAATTTGCCCGGCAGCGGGTGTACAGGATAACTGGAAGCGCAAAGGCTATCAGGATTTTACCCATGTTGATGTGAATCTGGAGTTCACGACAACACGCTACCGTCGCGAAGTATGGCTTACCCCTGAAGGTCAGACTGTCATTGCACCGTTGCCTATCCATATAAAAGGTCGCTTCGGTGATAACCTCAGATCCATGGTGCTGGATCTTTATCATTCCTGTAGTGTTACCCAGCCGTTGTTGCTTGACTGGTTGCACAGCCATGGCTGCCCAATCTCTGAGGGCAAACTCAATGCCTTACTGACGCAGGGGCATGAGCTGTTTCATCAGGAGCGGGAAGATATTCTCGAAACAGGTATTGCCTGTTCCCGCATGCTGCTTGTAGACGACACAGGTGCTCGACATGATGGAAAAAACGGCTATTGCACGGTAATCGGTAACGACACTTTTACCGTATTTTCTTCAACCGACAGCAAAAGCCGCATTAATTTCCTGACCCTGCTTCAGGGAAAGCGTCGCTCTCATATCCTGAACCCGGCTGCACTCAGTTATATGAAGCAGGTAGAAATGGCTGACAGGTGGATTGATACCTTGTCTGCTTATGGGGAAATCCACTTTCTGAACGAAGCTGCCTGGAAAGCCTTTCTGGATGACCATAAACTCTTTGCCAAAGAGCAGCGTCGTAAAGTGACAGAGGCTGTTCTCAAGGCAGGCCTGTTAAACAACGGCTGCCCTGAAGCCATGGTCATCCACAGTGACGGTGCCCGGCAGTTTGACACGGCGTTTGAACATTCCCTGTGCTGGTTCCATGCCAGCCGCCCACTGGCAAAGCTGATCCCTGCCAATAAGCAGGAACGGGCTGCCCGTGACTGGATGGAAAAGCAGTTCTGGCATATATACGACGATATTGAGACCTATTGCCAAGCGCCGACAGCCATACGGAAGGCGCAGATTGAACAGGATTTTAATCACTGGGTGGCGACACAGTCTGACTATCCTGACCTTCGTGCTGTCCTGGGTAAGCTTCACCGGGCACGGGAGGAGTTATTGCTGATACTAAAGTATCCATGGCTGCCACTTCATAATAACCTGAGTGAGCGGCAAATCAGGGAGTACGTGAAACGACGAAAGATCAGTGGTGGCACTCGAAGTCATCTCGGTCAGCGTTGCCGGGATACATTTGCAAGCCTGAAAAAAACATGCAGGCTGCACGGCATATCCTTCTCCAACTATCTTAAAGATAGAATCTGCGGAACCCAGATGATTCCCAGACTGTCAGACGTGGTGCGGGATAAATCTGCCCGGCTCATGGGTGATGCCGCCTACGGATTTTGAGCAGTTACGCCAATTTTATGCTTTCTCTACCCCAAGGGATGCAGTCTAGATCTACTACACTATTAGCCAAGGATGAACGACTTAGTGTACTTAATAATATGGCAGATAAAAGAGCTGCGCATAAAATGCTGAAATTTGATTTTATAAATTTATATAGTATCGATTGTTTCATAAATGTATTTTGAGATGTCTTTTGTTTCATAGTGTGTAATGGCAGTGGTTTAATGAAAAGGTGATTGTAGTCTTCTCCATTGAACTGCTAAGTCTAGTTGCCATGAATATTGTTCTTATTTTTATTATGAAACACATAAGGATGATTTAATAAAAAATGACCAGCATGTTGTCAGTCGTTTTTATATTTCAGGCTCTTTCGCAGGTTGGCTGATCATTTTGTAACTGCTCAGAATTTGTAGGCAATTTTTCTGGTAGATTGGCTACAGCCCAGCGATATCAAGGGTGCAGTTTCCAAGACGGGCACTTTTGCCTACAAAAAAATGAGCAGTTACATCATTTTTGAGCCTCCTGCCGAATTTTCAGATACAGATATTCAAGATCATTGTAACCACATGCCTTGTAGACAATTCGTTTGATGACCCCATTGAAGGCTTCGATCTTTGCGCTGGTTATACGATGCTGGCAGTAGGACAGTAAACCTTCTCTTGCTCTATCCAGCCCCCTTGCAAAGCGTTTAAGCTCATCAATGCCAGTTTCTTTGGCCAATCCTATCCACTAACTTGCTGGCACAGGCTTTGTAGGTGTACGTCCATAGTTGTCTGAGCATATCCTTCAGTATGTAGGCCTGATTCAGATCTTCATTCATTGACAGTAGCTCATGCAGGCTAGTTTCTCGCTTTGGTGTGAGGTTTTCTACATTCATGAACAGGTTGAACCGCTGACCTTTGATAAAAGGCTTATCGTCTTCCTGTGCTTGCCTCCACTCCCTACGACGAATTTTGTCTATGAGTTCGTTATAGTTAGCAATGATGTGAAACTTGTCATAGACAATATCAACATCTGGCAGGTACTCTTTGACCGATGCCTTATAGCTGCCACCGCGATCTATTCCTACGCACTGAATACAGGCTCTTTGCTCGGGTGTTCAGCCTGATTAATGTGCTGGCTGAAGGTTGTGGGCTACCGGAAAGCCATACCGATCCATCTTTTCCCAAAAAGATCTCCAGTGTCCTGTTGAGCAGACGAGTGATCTGAGCGTTAATAGCATGGATGCGCCTTCCTCTTTCCAGCGCATACCGGATCGACACATTCTTTGCTTCACCAAGGTCTTACAAGCCGCTTCAGTCACTCCCGAACCAATGGGTAAATGACGACTCAGGGCTTCAGGGTAAACCATCTTTTTCCAGTTATTCTTGAAATAGGTTCTCGCCTTGTACAGCTTTTCCATTGAGGCCAAACGGTTGTTGCCCGCCGAGGCCTTTTGCAACTCTTTATGCAAACGGTTCGCCGCCCCTTCTTCATGTTTGAGTGCGTGTAGTTTGTCTTTCAACCAAGCGTGTCGTTTTTCTTTGTTTTTTGTCCCCGGGTAAATGGCCTCTGCTGCATCCGCGACATACTCGGATACATGATAAAAGTCCAACACTTCCAGAGAAACAAAAGGCTCAAGGAATGTCCAATTATCAGGGGCTCCATCGGCGACACCAACATAAACCGCATCTGGAAACTGTCGTTTTATTTTCCCAATTTCACCCGAAAATCGACTCATAAAGGTTTGTTTGCCGTATTCTGGTGCAGCAGCGCAGTAAATCGTGTGTAATCGGTCACCGCTGTCGTTCAATAATGCAATGGTTCCGCACATGGCTATCCGGTAATTACCATCACGATAGAGGATAGTTGTTCCATCCAGCCCCAAAGATACGGCGGCCACGGCCTCGGGGAGTTCAGGAATGTCGTATGTCCAGTTCTCTTCTTTCGCTTGAGCAATGCTGGCAACCACATCGGATACATCCTTGAGTGTTGCACGACTACTGGTGCGCCTGTGATTCTGAAGTAAATCCTCTTCAACCTGAGGGGCTGCCATGTTGGCATACTTCCAACTGACCATACGGGCAAAGGCTGGTGTTGAATTCACTACAATCCGGGCATTCTGATCCAGGGGGCAGAACGTCTTGCCGCCTTTACTGCTTTGATAAACGTAACGCTCCACTGGAAGCGGCCCCCATGAGGATTCATAGACTTTAAGTTCTTTCTTTTTCTTGCTGGTCAATTTGATCGAGCCCAGCTTTATAGGTGAACCATCTGCATCAAGGTGTTCCAGTTGTTTTGCAGACGCCAGACGACCAGCAGTGTTGAGCTGATCCTGAAGATGATCTTCAAATTCCAGCATTGATTTACCATGCTGAACCGTCACCAGAATCTGGGTTTCCGAACCTTGCGAGGAGAGGATTTTTGTGGACATGGCAGCGAAGAACAGGGACATTATTCAGGATGACAACAGGATAGCTGCCATCCATGAAAATATGCCACATTATTTAGGCTGAACACCCCTTTGCTCCAGTGTCAGACTGCTCAGAAAACGGTCTAACGTCGCTTTTCGTTTACCTTCACCAAGGTAGAGGGTTTCATCTGTATCGGCATTTAGAACAACGGTCAGATAGTGATGCCCCTTGCCTATTGATTTCTCATCGATTAACAAAGCCCGTAAGCCGTCGAGCTTGGGGGCTGGCAGAGTTTTCATTAGCATCTCTTTATCCCAGCGCCGTGCTGTGTCATGGGATATAGCGATGAATTCCGGAACCTTATCGCTGGGCATGTAACGGCATAGATGGCTAACATGCTGTTTTAGGCGGTCTGTAGCTTGAGCCTTGGGAGAAAGGCTAGGAATAGTCACTGTCTCTATATGCTTACAATTTGAACAGCGACCCTGATAGGCTGTGAATAGCAGGTTGACCTTGATTGAACCAAACGGCAGATCTTGAACATTTCTATCATTCTCGCGCATCTTGCCCATAGGCCAGTGACACTGGCTGCACTTGAACTGCTTTATACGACCATCTCTACGCAAATAGACGAATGCTTCAGAGGCATCCCAGTCGATATCAATACGGTCGATTACCCAACCAGAAAATGCGAACATAGGACGAAGTGAGGGTGTTGCACACATGGCTGATCCTTCAGAAATGTTGATCCTTTCAAATCAATCATTCCCTGAAGGCTATTTCTGTTGCAACCCCTCGCTTTTCATCAGCCAACCTGCGAAAGCCCCATATTTATCAACACATGTCGTGATGATTTCTTTGAAAACAGGGTGAGCAGCATCGGCTGCAAAATAATTATTCTCAAAACTTTCTATATTGAACAGTATGCCCTGAGGTGAGAATAGCTGTCTGAAAGGCTTGGCAACCCGGATATCGACATCAAGATAAACACCACCGTATATGTAAATAGCAAGCCATCGGATCAGGTTTGAGGCATTGGGAAGATTGGCGTAGCAGCCATGACTTTCACGGGTAAATGTTGAGGCATATCGGCTGATATCAATATCCGCCTGTGCTGTAACGGCATTGATGAGTTCAGAGACTGAATGGAAGCTGTTCAATAGATCGAGATGACCTGAAAAGCATTGAATATTGTCAGACCAGCAATAAAAGGAATAGTCCGGGTTGAGTTTCTGGCAGAGCCTGATGGTTGTGATGAATCCTTCAGGAAGTTTCTTTCCCAGCCAGATCCAGTGAATATTCTTTGGGATAACAGACATGGCTTTGAGCTCAGCTACTATGTCTGTAATTGTCAGGTCTTGGAAGTGTATTCGGGGCGGGAGAAACGAGCACTTACAGCGCTCGTTTCAGACTCTCGTAGGTAAAATCTACGAGATAGTCATTCAGTTTCAGAGATGCTGCGCGAGCTTTATTTCTGTCACCATTTGCCACATGTCTCATGATGTCTGCGTGCAGCAGAGCAGGGTGGGTCGTGTCATAATCTTTGTAGATAAACCAGAAACGACGGGATAAACCCTGCAGTGGCCGCATAGCCGCACGAATATGTTCGTTGCGAGCCGCGTCTGTTAACAGCTCATGAATCGCCCGCAGGTGTTGATAAAACGCTTCATCATCGTGATTGCTGGCATCTTCGATGATTTGTTCTGCCAGTCGCAGCATGCTTTCTTTCTGTTCAGTCGTGGCACGCTGTGACGCCAGCTCGGCACACAGTGACTCCAGGCTGCGACGAACTTCCAGCAGCTTCAGCTGGCTCTCCACCGATACCTCAGGTACCTGAATACCGCGACGTGGATGGATTGCAACCAGCTGCTCAAATGCCAGCTGCTGCAAAGCTTCCCGTACGGGTGTGCGTCCGAGCCCCAGCTGCTCTGCCAGCTTTTTCTCGGAATACATGGCACCAGGTTTCAGCTCCTGAAAGATGATCATGTATTCCAGCTGTAGATAGGCTGAATCAGTTTGTGAAAGCGTCTTATCTTCCATTTTATTCGTTGCTCAAGGGGGCCAAACCCCTGTTTGCGGCTGTGCTTCGATTCATCAGGATGCAGATGATGCCTACAAGGCTGAACACAGTCCAGATAATGTTACTGACAAACGAGGCCAGATTAAATGCACTGACCATCGAGATAAGAATACTAACTGAACCTATCAGGTTCAGTATTGAGTATGACAGGCTGTCCGCATCCAGTTTATGTAACTGCACAAGAATAAAAGGTGCCAGGAAAGCCGCTACGCCTACCAGCCCTATCGCATCATACAGATTCACTTTACTACCTTTGTCTCAATGTTGCTGTCAGCAATTTTTCCATAATTTTCAGTATGTTATTACGGCATCACAAAGGTGCAAGTTACTTGCCGTAAATTCCTGAAGTTCGTATTTGTCCTGTTGATATTACAAGAAGATATCATTAGTATACAACTGATATATTAGTTTGTGATCAGGTAGTGGAAGTGGTAATGAAAAACTGGGCACTGGAAAACAAGATTGAAGGCAACACAGATTTGCCGGTTCTGCGCACCGTTGACGTGCTCGTCGTTGGTGGTGGTTCTGCAGGTGTTGCTGCAGCGACTACTTGTGGTCGTAATGGCCTGAGCACAGTACTGATCGAGAAATATGGCTTTTGTGGTGGTGCAGCGGTAGCCGGAATGTCCGGTACTATCTGTGGTATGTACCTTGCCAGCGACGATGCTGATAAAGCACCGGAGCAGGTTGTGTTCGGTTTCACTGAAGAATTTCATCAGGGACTTAAAGCCCGTGGTGGTGTTACCGAACCTCAGCGTTATGGCAAAACCTTTACTGTGACCCACGATCCGCTGGTATGGCGTGAAGTGGCTGACGACCTGTTGCTGGAAGCAGGTGTAGAAGTCCTGTACCACACTGCGGTCACTGCGGTTCTGATGGAAGGCGAAACTTATACAGGTGTTGTCGTTGAATCCAATGCCGGTCGCAGCGTAATCCTTGCAAAACGAATTATTGACGCCAGTGGTGATGCGGCAGTTGTTGCCCGTGCCGGTGGTGAATTCTTCTTTGGTGATAATGGTGTTATCCAGAACCCGACCATGTTCTTCCGTATTGGCGGCATCGACATGGACAAGTATCTGGAATTTTACGGTGAAGACACCATTTGCCCGCCGAAAGTTACCGAAAAAATCCTTGAACTGAATGCTTCCGGCGAATACAGCCTGCCGCGTCACAAAATCTGGATCTTCCCAACTTCCCGTCCGGGTGAACTGATGGTTAACGCAACCCGTCTGGCAGGTCAGGATGGTCGTGTTCTGAATGTTATCGACCCGGTTGATTTCACCGAAGCCGAAATTTTTGGTCGCAAGCAGGTGCGTGATTACACCCGCTTCCTGAAGAACTTTGTACCGGGTTGTGAAGAGGCGTATGTCGTTGATACCGGTGTAGAAGTTGGTATTCGTCAGACCCGTTCCATTGAAGGTGTTGAAAAGCTCAGCAACGAAGACGTTGTTAACTGCCGCAAGCGTGAAGACGGCATTTGCCGTACACCATGGCCAATCGAGCTGCATTCCGGAACCAAGCCAAAACTGCACTGGCTACTTGAAGACTGGTACGACGTACCGTTCAACACCCTGCTGCCGAAGCGTGGTGAAAACATTATTGTTGCCGGTCGTTGTCTGTCTGCCGAGCACGAAGCGCTGGCTTCTGCCCGGGTAACAGCCCAGACCTTTGAATACGGACACGCTGCCGGTCAGGCATGTGTGCTGTCTCTGAAAGAGAATCGTCCGCTGCGCGAACTTAAAGGTGAAGAAGTTCGACAGCTGATGGAAGCGGCAGGCAGCCGCTTCTGATTGAGCGTGGGCGGTAACCGGTTTCAATAGAAAACCCGTGCCGCTCATCGTGTTTGTGCTTTAAGACCATTTGAGTTTGTAGATGAAACAAGAAAGCATTATCAAGCGTATTGAAATGTACGCCGTAGCGGACCGTAACGCTGAATCCCTGCCATGGGCTCATGACCAGGATGGCCTGCTGTACACCAACAACATTGTTCGTATCATCACTGAAGATGGTATTGAAGGTGTTGGTGCCACCATTAGCTACACCGAGAATGATTACGACAAGTGCATTGTAGAAGCGATGCGCAGTATCGCGCCGGGCATGATTGGCAAGAACGCTATCAACACCGCAGAAATTAACACCTGGTTAGCGAATCGCTGCACCTGGGGTGGTCTGGTAGCCAAGTCTCCGTTTGATATTGCCTGCTGGGATATTAAAGGTCGCAAGGCCAATATGCCGATTTACCAGATGCTGGGCGGCGCGCGCGACAAGATGCTGTCTTACGCTTCTACGCCAATGTTCCACACTCCGGAAGAATACTACGGCTTTATTGATGGCTGTATTGAACACGGCTTCAAAGCGATCAAACTGCACTGCCTGTGTCTGTTCGAAAAAGATTATGAGCTGGTAAAAGCAATTCAGGCTCGCTACGGCGAAATGGATATTGAGTTCATGCTCGATACCGCTCAGTACTACAACCAGAAAGAAGCCCTGAAAATGGCTCAGCTGCTGGACGAGTACAACTGGGCATGGTTTGAAGCACCTGTTTCTGACTATGACTACAAGACCTATCAGCGTCTGGTGAAAAACACCAATGTGCAGATTTCCAGCCACGGTAACTGCCTGCTGACTCTGCCTGAAGTCGCTCACGCGCTGAGCAATGATATGTGGTCTGACGTACGTCAGGACGCGACTGTCTGCGGTGGTATTACGCCGCTGGCCAAGTGTTTCGCTTTGGCGGAAGCGCATGGCAAGCCGCTGGAAATTCAAAGCTGGGGTTACACCATTACTCAGGCCGCCAACCTGCACGTAGCGCTGGCGCACAACAACGGAAAGTACTTCGAACAGGCTTACCCCTACGAGAATTTTGAGTACGGCGCCAAGAATGTAATCCGCACGAATAAAGACGGCTACGTCACTGTTCCTGACTGCCCGGGTCTGGGTGTTGTTATGGACTGGGGCAAGGTGCGCGAAGCCTCCATCCAGAGCTACAGCTTCGAATAAGCATATCAACGATAACCGCCTGCAGTGCCGGCTGACAGGCGGAAACCTGCATATATAAACCATTGAGTGAAGCACACATGAGTACAATGACAAACGATGCCGGTATGGCATCTGAGTCCTTGCTGAGCCGCGAGCTAAGCAAAATTGATAGCGCCAAGTTTTTTGGTACACTGGCACTGGTACTGTTGGGTACCATTCCTATGTTGTCTGCTCCGGAAGCTACCGGAGAAGTGATTAACGCTGCTTTTGCTTTTATCACCCAGAAGCTGGGCTGGACCTACATGCTGGCAGGTATTGGTTCCCTGATCTGGTGTGGCTGGCTGGCATTTGGTCGCTACGGTAACAAGAAACTGGGTGAAAACGTTGAGTACTCTGACTTCGCATGGATTGCCATGCTGCTGTGTGCTGGTGTTGGCGCCGGTATTATGTACGGTGGCATGATTGACTGGGGTTACCTGATCAACATCGGTATCAACGGTACTGAGCCGGGTAGCGCTGCTGCTGCTGAATGGGCTGCTACCTACGGTATCTTCCACTGGGGCCCAATTGCCTGGGCTATGTATGCTTCTCTGGCCGTGCCCATTGGTTACAGTTTCTTTGTTAAGAAAACCCCGGTACTGAACATTTCTCAGTGCTGCCGTGGTCTGCTGGGTGACAAGGTTGACGGTTCTATCGGTAAGATCATTGACATCTTGTTCATGATGGGGTTGATCGGTGGTGCTGCGACTTCTCTGGGTCTGGGTACTCCGGTTGTTGCTGCTGGCCTGAGCGCTGTATTTGGTATCCCTCACGACTTTACTCTGGAACTGTACATCCTGATCGCAGTAACCGTGGTATTCGGTATCAGCTCTTATGTTGGTATCGAGAAAGGTCTGAAAGTACTGTCTGACTGGAACGTTAAGTTCACCATTGGTCTGCTGGCATTTGTTCTGATTGCCGGTCCTACCGTATTCATCATGAAGATGGGTGTGACTTCTCTGGGTATGGTTGTTGCCAACTTCCTGGACATGTCCACTTACATGGACCCGATTGAAGAGAAAGGTCTGGTAACTGGCTGGACTGTATTCTACTGGGCTTGGTGGGCTTCTTACGCGCCGTTCATGTCCATGTTCATCGCTAAAATCTCCCGTGGTCGTACTGTTCGTCAGATGCTGCTGGGTGCGCTGATCTTTGCTTCTGTTGGTTGTGCTGCTTTCTACATCATCTTCGGTAACTTTGGTCTGAATCTGCAGCTGACCGGTCAGCTGGACGTTATCTCCCTGCTGCAGGAGCACAAAGGTGCGACTGTAGTAATGAAGATGGCTGAATTCCTGCCATTCTCCAAGATCTTCATGCTGCTGTTCGCCATCATCTGTGGTGTCTTCATGGCAACGACTTTTGACGCCGTAACTTTTGCTCTGTCTGCAACCACTACCCGTCGTATGACGCCGGAAGACGAACCTGCGAAGTGGAATCGTCTGTTCTGGGCGCTGGCGCTGGGTCTGCTGCCGCTGGGTATCCTGTTGATCGACGGTCCGCTGTCCATTCTGCAGACTGCTTCCATCGTCGTAGGTCTGCCGGTTATGGTTATCGTTTGCATGGGTATCTCTTCCTTCCTGAAGGAAATGGGTCGTACCGGCTGGATTGCTAAATAAGCTTACGTAAAGGAAGACGACAGATGGTTAAGATTGCAAAACTTGAAGTGCTGCCGGTTTCAGTGAAGAGTACCAACTGGGATCAGAGCACCGTTGTAATCAAAGTCACTGACGAAAATGGTCTGGTGGGCATCGGCGAAGCCGATGGCCCTACCGATGTCGTCAGTGCTTATATCAATCAGGATACCGCTCATTGCTGGAGCCAGAACTTCAGTGAAATGCTGATCGGACGCGATCCGGTTGAGCTGACTGCTAACTGGGACTGCATGTATAACGGTTCCATCTGGCAAGGTGCCCGTGGTCTGGGTCTGTTTGCTATATCCGGTATTGATATGGCGCTGTACGATCTGGCTGGCAAGCAGAAAAACGTACCTGCTTACAAACTACTGGGTGGTGCGCAGCGTGACAAGCTGACCCCATACTTTACTCTCTATCCGTCTTACAGCAGTGACAAGCCGCTGTTTGAACAAATGTCTGAATGGGAAGAATTGATTGGCAAGGCGCAGGATATGGGTGCCAAAGCATTCAAACTAGCGATTTTTGCCAATGATGTCAGCGATACCAGGCTGGTGAAGTTTATCAAGCAGTGTCGTCAGTTTGCTGGCTACGACGCTGACATGATGATTGACTTCCTGTACCGCTGGCGTGACCCGTATGCAGCATTGAGAGTTCTGAACAAGCTGGAAGACGAAGAGTTGTACTTCGCTGAAGCTGTACTGCAGCACGACCATATGCAGGCACATCGTATTCTGGCTGAAAAATCCTCTACCCGTATCTGCGGTGCGGAAATGGCAACTACCCGCTGGGAATGCAAACAGTGGATTGAAGAAGCCAAGGTAGCAATTCTGCAGCCGGATCTGAACCGTGCTGGTGGTTTGACTGAACTGCGTCGTATTGCTGATATGGGTGAGCTGTTCGGTGTTCAGGTAATGCCGCATGGCTGGAAGACGGGTATCTCTGCCGCCGCAGGTTGTCACTTCCAGGCAGCAGCGAAAGATGCAACCTACTTCGAGTACCTGCATCCGAACCTGTACAATGGTCCGCTGCGCCAGCATCTGGTTACACCTGAGCCGGAACTGAAAGATGGTCATTTCGACCTGCCAACAGCGCCGGGTCTGGGTATTGAGCTGAATGAAGACTATCTTCAGGAAATCAGCCAGCCAAAAGCGGCATAGTTAATTTGTCACAGACTGTATAAAAAGCGGAAGATACATGCCTTGTGTCTTCCGCTTTTTTTTGTACGGAATTACCATAAGGCTTATAAAATAAGCTGAAGGTAAAGCAAGAATGTTGTCTGTATTGCGGGGGAGCCTGGCATTTGCCGGTTATGTAGTAAATACCCTGTTCTGGTTTCCCATCGTTATGGGGCTTGGTTTGGTCAAACTATTGCCGGTCCCTGCTTTGAGAAAACATATTAACTGGGTGCTGGATCATTGTGCGTCTTTGTGGATTGGTACCAATAATCTCACCCAGCGCCTGCTGGGAAGAACCAAAATTGATACCGGGGAGTTACCCGCACTCTCAACGGAAGACTGGTACCTCGTCGTTGCCAACCATCAGTCATGGGTCGATATCCTGATTTTGCAGCGGGTGTTTAACCGTAAAATTCCCTTCCTGAAGTTTTTTCTCAAGAAAGAACTGATCTATGTGCCGTTTATGGGGCTGTTGTGGTGGGCGCTGGATTTCCCCTTTATGCGCCGCTATAGCAAAGCCTTTCTGGAAAAAAATCCTCACCTGAAAGGTAAAGATATTGAAACGACACGAGAGGCTTGTGCCAAGTTTCAAGACTTTCCTGTCAGTGTGATGAACTTTTCAGAAGGCACCCGGTTTACCGTCGAGAAACATAAAAGACAGTCATCCACTTTTAACCGGTTGCTGAAACCCAAAGCCGGAGGTATGGCATTTGCGCTGGATGCCATGGACGGAAAATTGCAAAAAATGCTGGATGTAACAATTTATTATCCTGCTGGGGTGCCGACGTTCTGGGATTTCTTATGCGGGAAGGTGCAGCATGTGACCGTCAGGGTGAGTGAGCGTTCATTAGTCAAAATACAGAAATACAATTATCAGGATGATACCGGGCGAGAAGCCTTTCAGGGTTGGGTAAACCAAGTTTGGGAGGATAAGGATCAACTGCTTTCCGGGCTGGCTGAAAAATAGCATGTCTGTTGTCGGGTATCCTGCTGGGGATACCCGCTCATATATATTAATGCGGTTGTGCTACGTAACCTTTAACCAGTGCGCCAAGCTGTTGAGCACTTGGCCTGTGGTCAGCTTCCTTACGTAGACAAAAGCAGGCAATACCTTGAAGAAAGCATCTTTCAGAAAGCTGATACCACTGGTCGTTTTCTGGTAATGGTGCGCTGCACCGAGCCTCTTCGAGAGAAAGAGATAACTGCCCGGCGGCGGGCGACAGGAATTGGCTGATATTCTTCCAGAATTTAGTATTTCCCATTTTAATACATAGCTGATGGGGGGGGCAGCATAATCCCAAGCATGATGCCGACCTCCCATATATCGGATGCGAACCCGGTGGGGCCTTTCCCTTCTCTGTTATTTATTTCGGGAGCGGCACATCTACCAGAGTGTATTTTGGTTGTATTTCTTAAGTGTTTGTTTTCCCGGGAATCTTCAACGGCCACTAGATTTCCAAGATCACCCAGCACCAGACTGCCATCTGCACGTAACAATACATTTTCTGGTTTAAGATCCCCGTGTGCCACTTTTAAATCATGAAGGTAGTTTAGTCCGTCCAATATTCTTTCGAGACGCAGCAAGGTACGATGATCATCTGGGGAGCCCATCTCTGAGTTAATGCAATCAAGAAGGCAGTATGGGTAATACTCGAATATAAGCAGCGGGCGGTCATGTGATGTAACCAATGCTTCTATCGAGAGGATGTTCGGATGGTCAAACCTGAAAAGCTGGCTGGCTTCTGTTTTTAGTAAAGGAGAGAAGTCATCGCTATTAGGGTATTTGACGGCATACTGCTTATCTTTATGCCTCGTCAGTAAAATCTGTGGGTCATTTCGGGTTCAGGTAGCTTCCCAAGAGCATGATATAAAGCGATTTCTGCACATCTGTAGCAGCCACGCTCTGTCAGCTATCAGCTATTAGTTTGAGCGTGGCTGTATATTAGGAGAATTTAGCCAATCGCGGGCAGCATATTCGCTGTTACTGCCAGCTGCACACCAATAATGATAATACCCGCTGCAGAAGCCAGAACCAGAGCCGGCTTACCACCGGCAACACGATATTCCAGATCACTTCTTTGCTGACGGATTTTCCATGCCATAGCGGCAGGCAGTAAAATAGCTGTTACGGTCAAGGCGGCAGCAGCAAAGCCTAGTGCCATAATGAAAATGCCCGGTGCATACAGAGCAGCCAGGAGTGGTGGCAGCAGAGTAATCACGATAGTCTGCAGGCGACCCTTTATGGTGTTCGGGCGTTTGGTTGCTTCAGCCAGGTAATCGAACAGGCCGAGGGTTACACCCAGAAAGGATGTAGCCAGTGCCAGCATAGCGAAAACGCTGATTAAACCAGCCATGCCTGCAGAATCGGTTGCAGCACCCAAAGAACCGGTCATGGCACTGACAGGATCGCTGACACCATCAATAGCAGCAAAGCCAGCTTCAGACAGTACGCCGTTAGCAGAAACTTTCCACAGAATATAAACGACCATGGGTAATGTGCTGCCAATCAGTACAGCTTTACGTACGTGCTTTGCAGAACCATCAAGGTAATGAACAATGCTGGGTACCACAACGTGGTAGCCGAATGATGTGAACAGTACCGGCAGGGTAGCGAGTAGCAGGCCGTTGCCCATTACAACATGATTGGTGTTCAGGTTGGCTGGCTCTACTTCAGGCAACAGCAGAGTAAGCACAATACCCAGAGCAGCCAACATACCAATAAACAGCACCCGGTTTACCAGATCGACACCTTTAGCGCCGACAACTACGATAATGGCAACCAGCATGGCAACGGATACGCAGGCAGCAACGTGAGATAGCTCTAATCCTGTGAGTTGTTGTACGACGGAAGATAGCTGACCGGAACCACCACTGATGTAAGCGGCACAAAGCGAGTAAAACAGCATCAGCATGGCGGCAGAGTTAATCAGCTGGCCGGGCTTGCCAAAGATGCGACCCGCCATGCCATGCAGGGTTTTATCTTCCGGGCAGGCTTTGCTGACTTCAGCTGTCAGCAAACCACTCTAGGCGGCCAGTGCCCAGACAACAATCATCATGCCCAGAGTCGGGATAAAACCAGTGGTTGCGGAAACCAGAGGAAGTGCCAGCATACCGGCGCCAATGGTGGTGCCTGCTACCAGCAGGGTGCTGCCTATCGTTTTACTTCGCATAATACTCTCTTTAGTTACGCGCGCTTAGCTCAGCGGCGGTTCACGAAATTCGTCAGTGAGTTAAAGGAGTTTGTTTAAAGGAAGAATTCGAAAGAGGTTGTGGTTTTGTTGTCGGGCTGTCTGTTGAGTACTGCCACCACCACGTCGCCTGCGAATTGATCCTGAAAACAAGAATCCAGAACCAATGCGCCCCAATGTCGTTGCAGCAATTCCCGAACATTAAACGACAAACTAATTATACTTCGGAGTGGCCAATAGAATTAGTTGGAGACGAAGAAGCCTTCTCCACCGTCGCAGAGCAGTCAATTTCTCTACATATCAAACACTGAAACACAAGGCTACTCAGCCTCTATGTGGTATCAAGCTCCAGGCTTTTGAGGCTGACACTTTTTCCCCTTGCGATCGCCGTAAGAAACTCTGTCCATGAATCAATGAAGAACCAGTCGAACAAGCCCCTGATAGCGTGCCAAAGCGCTTTCTTTGATTTCGATGCTGATAACGCTTTTTGAAAAAGAGGGCAGGCAAGCTGCTCGATTTGGTCAATAAGGAAGGCGGTAAACGTCAGGCTGGCGAAGTTAGTCGCCAGGTGCATTTTACCGTGCCCGTAGTTGTGTTCCAGGTTGTAGCCTTGTGTTTTCAGTGTGTTAAACGTCTCATTCTCTATTTTCCACTTAGCGCGTCCTCCTCGCATGATTTTTGCCACGCTTTCTTTGGTGATTTCAATATCAGTCACCCAGGTATTGGTGTACTTCTTGTCATTGGGGCTGATTTCCACGTACTCAAGGTAGTTGACCAGAATATCCTGATGGGATTTGTTGATGGGAACGCCATTGATGAACCGGAACCAATGCCGGTAGCCGTCTTCATCGGTGAATTCATAACGTGTGACCTTACCGGCGATGTCCATCTCATCGACGGCCTCATAAAGCGACACATGGCTGGTGTCTTTCGCGACCATAATGAAGCTGTAGTCGTAGGATTTCACCAATTTGATCGTGGGACCATCGGAGTACAAGTCGTCAAAATTCAGTACCAACTTAAGGTGTGGGTGTTCTCTGGCAATATTCGACAGGAGCCTTTCGAGTGCTGTTTTTTCACAGTCGTTTTTTGAAGCATCGACTTGTTGAATAATGGGTTCCGGCATTAAAGGCAGCACTTCTTTCTTGCCCGGCTTAACCAGACAGCAGCCCAATAGTTGGTGATAATACTGGGGATTCTTGCTGTCTGGCTTTTTCACACAGCACTCTGGACAATCAATTTTTCCCGAAGAAAAATGCCCCGTCCCATCAATAGGCGCAAGATAGCCTTCCTCAAAGTACTCAAACTGCCTGAGCCGCCCGGAGCGCTGAACATAGGCGAATAACGCCGTGAAAAATTTCCGCAAATACCGAGTTTCGATCGGGTCAAGCAGCTCAGCGAGGCGAGAATCACTCGGCACTCTATTGACATTGTAGAGTGATTTCAGGTTGTGAATTTTATCTGTATTCTGTACGCAGTCCTGATCAAATTTCAGCAACGACGGATATTTAAGGTGCATGACCGCCAGGCCACACATGATGGCATCATGCAGTGCGATCTTGTCATGGTTGTTCACCGGCCTAAAATCTGGAACCTTGGCAGCTTCTTTGGAGACGACGCTGATTAGTTTTTCAGCCAGCGCTTTTTGTTGTTTTTTTGTTGAAGACACAGAGAATACGACTGTAGATGTATAGTCTGCATACTGTACCTCAAAGTCTGCGATTTAGGGAATATCAGAACTACCGCTATCCCTTGGTATCACTGGTTTTAATCAAGTGCTCGGGAATTACTGATGTCGTTGTGATGTCAGTTTCGCTCAGTCAGCTGTTTTGCTTATGAGCGACGCTCAACAACGCCATCAGGGCTGGCGAAATCGAGCGTAATAATACGCTTGATATGTCATGTTCAGTGGTGACCGTGATTGTGAAAATCAGAGTGCTCTTGAGTGTAGTTTTCAGACTAGCAGACTCTGGTAGACTCTGAGCATACGTATTAGTCCCTGTTGTGACACTAGAAGCTGTGAACTTTTGTCTATGCTTGTTTGTCTGATGTCGGCTGTCATAGGTGTATATATTGAACTCTGTGCTAAAGCTGAACTTTAACAGGCAAGTAATAAAGATATGTCTCAACCAATAACGATTTCAAAAGATGTAGAAGCCGGTCAGGCTGTTTATACGCGGATGCTGCTGCGGGTTTATGATTTGTGGGTGCTGGGGATATCCAACAGCTTTATCTGGAAATGTCCAAGCCGGATTCAGCGTGCTCAGTACAACAAACTGGTGGGAGCATCTCATCTTGATGTGGGGGTTGGTACCGGTTATTACCTGAAACACTGCCATTTTCCTGTGGAGAAACCGCGAATCGGGTTGTTGGATCTGAACCCTAACAGTTTGACATTTACTGCCCGCCGTATTGCCCGCTATCAACCGGAGTGCTGGCGAGCCAATGTGCTTGAACCTCTGGATATTGAGACAGAACCCTTTGATTCCATCGCTGTTAATTACTTACTGCACTGTCTGCCGGGCAAGCTGGCAGAGAAGGGTGTCGTTTTTGATAATCTGCTTCCGTATCTGAAGCCAGGTGGGGTGCTGTTTGGAACGACGTTATTGAGTGGAGGGGTATTCAGAAGCTCAAAGGCAAAATCCTTGATGAGGTTCTATAACAGTAAAGGTGTTTTTTCTAATGAGCATGACAGTCTGGATCAATTGGAAGAAGCTTTAGCTCAGCGCTTCAGCGAGTTTAATGTCCGGGTTGTCGGCTGTGTGGCTTTGTTCTGGGGAAAGAGCAATTGAATTTTTATTTACTAAACACATAGGGTGGTTAGGTCTTATTTCTTTAAGTTTGGTTATATTTAGCTTTTAATACTGAAAATCTGTTTAAAATGTGAAACAAAGCTGCATGTAACGCCATATAATTAGTATATATCACTAAATATGTTGTCTGCTGGGGGTTCTATGCTGGTCGGGGTTCCAACGGAAATAAAAAATCATGAGTATCGTGTTGGTCTGACTCCCGCGGCTGTTGCGGAGTTAATAGCCAATGGACATGAGGTTTTGATTCAGGCTTCAGCCGGAGCATCCATCAGTTTCACGGATGATTTGTACCTCGAAGCAGGGGCTGAGATTGCCGATACTGCTGAAGAGGTTTTTGCCCGTGCGGATATGATTGTCAAAGTTAAAGAACCGCAGGCATCTGAGCGCGCCATGTTGCGTGAAGGTCAAACCCTTTTTACTTACCTCCACCTTGCTCCTGATATTCCCCAGACCAATGAGCTGATTCAATCCGGGGCCACCTGTATTGCCTATGAAACGGTAACCGATGGTCATGGTCGACTGCCGTTGTTGGCTCCGATGTCAGAAGTGGCAGGCAGAATGTCGGTTCAGGCTGGAGCCCATGCATTGGAAAAATCCATGGGAGGCCGCGGAGTCTTGCTGGGCGGTGTTCCCGGCGTAGAGCCTGGAAAAGTAGTTGTCATCGGCGGCGGTGTTGTGGGTGTGAATGCAACCCGGATGGCGGTTGGTATGGGCGCTGATGTTGTTATTCTGGATCGTTCTGTTGATGTATTGCGACGTATTGATGATATGTTCGGCAACCGGGTACGCACTGTTTATTCAACCGGGAAAAGCATTGAAGATCATGTCACTACGGCAGATCTGGTGATTGGTGCAGTATTATTGCCGGGTGCCGCCGCGCCGAAACTGATAACCCGAGAGCTGGTGGCAAAAATGAAAACAGGGGCAGCGATTGTTGATGTTGCCATTGATCAGGGTGGTTGTACCGAAACATCCAAACCGACGACCCATGCTGAGCCGACCTATATGATTGATGGCGTAGTGCACTACTGTGTTGCGAATATGCCCGGTGGTGTAGCCAGAACCTCTACTCAGGCTTTGAATCATGCCACACTCCCTTATGTGTTACAGCTTGCCAATCTGGGTCCGCGCAAAGCAATGGAAACTAATGTGCATTTACAGGAAGGTCTGAATGTTTGCCGGGGAATGGTGACTTACAAGCCGGTTGCTGATGCCCAGAATCTTGATTATGTACCCGCATTGGATGCTTTAGCCGGTCTCTAATCGTACCTGGCCGGTCTCTGTCCAGAGGCCGGTTTTATTTCCATGATGCCTTCACCTCTCTATAATCCCCCACCCGAATGCAGTATCCGGTTTGAATGATTGTTAAATGAACACTGAAAGCTATGACAGCCGCTTTGGTGGTATCCGCCGTTTGTACGGTGCAGAAGCACAGACCCGTTTTGCTAAAGCTCATGTTTGTGTCATCGGTATTGGCGG
The DNA here is from genome assembly GCA_965261725.1 of Endozoicomonadaceae bacterium. GTDB lineage: Bacteria > Pseudomonadota > Gammaproteobacteria > Pseudomonadales > Endozoicomonadaceae > CANDOC01. Next base: position 262,473 of record CBDHDU010000034.1, read on the forward strand.
TGTTGGTTCCTGGGCTGCCGAAGCGTTGGCGCGTACGGGTATTGGTCGCATTACCCTGATCGATCTGGATGATATTTGTGTCACTAACACCAACCGTCAGTTACATGCACTGAACAGCACTATTGGTCAGTCCAAGTGTGAAGTAATGGCCGAGCGTATTAGAGCTATTAACCCGGAATGCCAGTATGAAATTATTGAAGATTTTGTCACCCCGGAAAATGTTCGTGAACTGATCGACCGGGATTATGACTATGTGCTGGATGCGATCGACAGCTATCGTGTCAAAGCGCCGATTATTGCCTGCTGCAAGCGTAATAAAATTCCGGTTGTGACGGTGGGTGCTGCCGGTGGACAAGTTGACCCGACATTGATTCGCGTGGCCGACTTAACCAAAACAATTCAGGATCCCCTTGCACGCAAACTGAAAGACCAGCTCCGTCGTTTTCATAATTTCCCCAAGTCAAAACGTTTTGGGGTGGAATGTGTTTACTCGGAAGAAGCGGCTGTTTATCCACAACCTGACGGTTCCGTCTGTCAGCAGAAGCCAAGTGGTGATGGTTCCATGAAAATGGATTGCGAAAGCGGCTTCGGGGCGGCAACCGTTGTTACGGCAACGTTTGGCTTTTTTGCGGTATCACGTATTCTCAAAAAAATAGCGGTTTGAAGCTGTTCGAAAAGGAAGGGTAAACCCCTTCCTTCGTCACTATAATATTCAGGCAGCAAAGTTATCCCACAGTAATTTAGCGGTCATAACCAAAGATACAATAACGATCATCGGACGGATCAGTTTCTGACCTTTAGTGAGAACCATTCGGGAACCCAGTCGTGCGCCAATAAACTGCCCGCCAATCATCAGCAAGCCCACCTGCCACACCACATGGCCACCAAGAGTAAAGAAAATAAGGGATGCGACATTGCTGGTGCAGTTTAATAACTTCGCATGGGCGGTTGCTTTCGGCAGTGCATAGCCAAGCAGTATGACAAAGGAAAGCGCAAAAAAGGAACCTGTGCCGGGGCCAAAGAAACCATCGTAAAAACCAACGCCCATAGCGGCTGTTGTACAGAATAGCGGGTAAACAATTCTGGGTTTGGCATCTTCTGCGCCCAGTTGTGGAGAAAACAAAAAGTAGAGCGCAATACCGAGCATCAGAAAGGGAATCAGATAACGTAGAAAATCAGTGTTTATCTGTTGAACTAACAGGGTACCTGCGGCACTGCCTGCAAATGTCAGGGCAATGGCCAGCTTCATTTTATTTAAATCGACGACTTTTCTGCGAACAAAGTACAGACTGGCAGAAAAGGAACCGCCGGTACTTTGCAGTTTATTAGTGGCCAGAGCTTGCGTAGGTGACAAACCGGCAGCCAGTAATACCGGCACAGTTATCAGTCCGCCGCCACCGGCAATCGAGTCAACAAAACCTGCCAGCAGGGCAGCAGAAAACAGCAGAGCATAAAGCTCAGGTGACAGCAGAATATCCAAAAGCGTGGTTTGCCTTATAACGTTGGTTTTATCAATTACAGATAACGATGTGCGACTGACTGAATTTCATTGACGATGGCACGTAATCCATTGCCTCTGGAGGGGCTGAGATGGGTCAGTAATCCGAGCTTTTCAAATTCCTGTTCAAACGACAGGTTCAGAATTTCCTGCGATGTTTTACCGTTGCTCAGCATTATAACCAGCATGATCAGCCCGCGAATAATACGGGCATCGCTGTCTGCTGCAAAGTGCAGCTGCATGGAGTGATCGTCGTAATAGTGATGTAGCCAGACCTGACTTTCACAACCGTGCAGCCGGGAGTCTTCAGTTCTGAATTCTGCTGGCAGGACTGGCATATTTTTACCCATCAGCATGAGTTGACGGTAGCGGGATTGCCAGTCTTTGCTGTTGAAGAGCTGATCCAGAGAACTCTGAATATGTTCCTGATCTACAGAAAACTGATTGAAAGGTGCAGGAATAATACTCGTAGCTTTTAACGTTGTCGTTTCGTTTTCGTCAGAATGGTGCTGCCGGATAATCTGCTCCAGACAATCTGCAAAAGTATCCACTTCTTCAAGCGTGTTATACGGAGCAAAAGATGCGCGTACGGTGCCTTCAATTTTCAGGTGCTGCATTAACGGCATGGCACAGTGATGCCCGGTTCTGACAGCAATACCCTGCTGATTCAACAGAAAACCAATATCCTGATTATGAATGCCTTCAATGGTAAAAGAGATGACAGATGTTTTTTGGTTGGCAGTGCCAAAAAGCCGCACAGCTGGCATTGTTTTTAACTTTGCTTCGGCATGATTTTTCAGAGTGGCTTCATGTTGGTGTAGTATTTCTCTATCTTGCTGTTGCAGAAACTTAAGTGCTGCGGACAAACCGATGCAGCCTGCCATATTGGGTGTGCCAGCTTCGAATTTGAAAGGCAGCGTATTGAAAGTCGTACCCTCAAAGCTGACCTGCTTGATCATTTCACCACCACATTGCCAGGGTGGCATCTGTTCCAGCAAGTCTTTGCGGCCGTAAAGTACGCCGACGCCCGTAGGGCCAAACACCTTATGCCCGGAAAAAACATAAAAGTCACAGCCGAGCTGCTGCACATCAACGGGAAAGTGGGAAACAGCCTGAGCACCATCAATTAATACCCGAGCACCCACCACATGCGCCTGCTGAATAATATTCTGAACAGGATTAATAGTACCGATGGCATTGGAAACATGGCTTACAGCAACGATTTTGGTTTGTGGGCTGAGCTGCTGCCGGAAATGCTCCATATCCAGCTCACCCTGAGGCGTCAATGAAATCACTTTAATCACAGCGCCTGTCTGCTCGGCAACCTGTTGCCAGGGCACAATATTGGCATGGTGCTCCATGGCAGATAGCAAAATCTCATCACCAGATTTCAGAAATGTTCTGCCATAGCTTTGTGCCACAAGGTTAATGGCCTCAGTAGCTCCGCGAGTCCAGATGATTTCGTCTGTATGCGGTGCATTCAGGAAGCTTCTTACCTGTTCCCGAGCATCTTCAAAAGCATGGGTTGCCCGCGCGCTGATGGCATGGGAAGCACGGTGGACATTGGCGTTATCGGAACGATAAAAATGATTTACAGCATCTATAACGGCTTCCGGCTTTTGAGTCGTCGCGGCATTATCGAAGTAAACCAGTGGCTGATTGTTAACCTGTTGGTGGAGCAGGGGAAAAGCCTGCCGGATCTGCTCAACAGCAAACGGGATCGGAGAGGAGTTTTGTGAGCGCATAGCAATATTGTCCCGGCAGATACGACGTGGCAGGCCAGATCTTGGTTACTACAAAAAAACAGGGCGCTATTTTTACAGATGCTGGGGTTTCAGGGAATACTGCATTGTAACCTCATAAGGCTCGTACCCCATGCCATCATAAAACTGAAGCGCTTGTTTGTTCGCTGCCAGCGCGGTTACCTTGACCCAGCTGACACCCTGTTCTTTCAGATGTTGGTGTGCCGTTTCCATCACGCTTTGGCTACGCCATGCCCTCGCTGTTCGGGGCTGACATATAAATCACTGACTTCGCCATAGGCTTTTTGTTCCGGTTTGATGTGCAGGTCATCATCGTCGTAGTGATCGACATAACACACAATAAAGCCTGCGACTTCGTTTT
>CBDHDU010000035.1:0-10124 GCA_965261725.1 Endozoicomonadaceae bacterium
TGCGAGTGGAAATCCCTAAACCGGATGGACGCAAACGTAAGCTGGGAATCCCGACCGTACTGGATCGCCTGATTCAACAGGCGATAGCCCAGATAATGCAGGAAGAATGGGATGCGGACTTCCATGGCAACAGTTATGGCTTCCGTCCTCACCGGAATGCCCATCAGGCTATCAGTCATGTTCAGTCTACGATACGGGAAGGATACAACTGGGTAGTAGATTGTGATCTTGAAGCGTTCGTAACTATTCAGCACCCAGCAAAGAGTGACCGCAGTAATTCTTCATGGCTATAAGCAGGGCTTCAAAAACATTCTGCCCCTGCTTTCTCGCAGATGAAACATAACTTCGTATTCGGCAATACCATTTCGCCCCTTCCTCGCTTCTGATGCAGCCCGATATTTTTTGCTTCACCTTGCCATTTCTGATGTCTTGCTCGCTGCCATTATTGTCGAAGGGGATGTTGAGGTCGGTCATGAACCTCAAAGTTTCGTCCTTGTACTCCACCAACCGCTTAAACAAGTTGAACGCTTTCGTATTCTTGACTTTGTCACGCCCCAACCGTTGCCGTACTCGTTCCATATAGTCGGCTTCTTCCGCTTGCGCCCTTTTTGCTGTTCGCTCGAACAGTGAAGAGATACGCTGGCGGATGGATTCCGGCATCGCCTTCATTCCCAGCTTTCTAAAACCATTGCTGAGGTGACAGGCCAGTCTCAGCAGCCGCTGAAGACGAGCCGCAAGATAGTTGCAGTCGCGATCAACGACACCCTGTAACTCCCTCAGGTGGTGGGCATTGCAGAGTACATGAGCCGCAGCATAGCGGAAGTAAACCTTGTAGTGGTCATGAACCAGTATCCCGGCAAAGGTCAGCAAAATACCCATCGTCTCTATGGCGGAATGTCCTTTACTCAAGTCCAGATGATAGTACGTCCACTTGTCAGTACGCAGGACATGCATCCACCACAGCGCTCCGGCTACTCTCATGCCTGTTTCATCAGCGCCTGCAATGGGTTCAACCTTAAGGGCGTCACTAATTGCCTGCTCAGTGCTGGCTAACCGGTCATAAGCATTGCTCTGGAAGGTGCAGATGGAACCCGGACTGACTTCCAATCCGAAAATATCCATGAAGAACTGGGAGGCACGCTTGCAAGGTATAAGTTGATACTGACAAAGATACACGGCCAGCGCCTGAGTCACCGGTCCATACTGCACGTGAGCATCAACTCCTTCAGGGAAACGGGCTTGTGTCATGTGACCGCAGCGGCACTCTTTGATTTCGGCCACATGGGCTGTCACTTCAAAGTGACCAAAACGACCCGGTTCAAATACTTGCCTTTCAACCAACTTGGCAATGTTTGCAGAGTGCAGGGACTGATGGCACTTCTCACAGTCTATAACCGGGTGATATTGGGTGCGGTCAGTGTCAGCGACTTGCTGAAGCGTTGAACCTTTGTGACCTTTCTGACCGCCGGGCTTTCGACCAGACCTCTGTCGTAAGCTTTTTGGGTTAGGTTTGTCGTCTTGTGGCTCACCCTCCACCGTGGCAGATGAGTCTTTCTGTTTGGCAGCAGGCTTTGCATAACCGTCTGTAGAGGGAGGCTTACTGCTGTTCCGGCTGTTGATGTTGAGTCTGTCCGCGAGTTCCTTATTTTCTGTTTCCAGTTTCGCTACCTGATCGCCCAGGCCACCGATCTGCTCTTGCTGATCATTTACGATAGCAAGGAGGGTGACGATAATCTGAAACTCGGGATCAAGTTGACTCATAACAAGCGTTGGTCAGAGAAGAACTGTATTTGAAAATGACACAAAATCACGAAAATACCAGCTTATTGTGAGGGTGCTGAATAGTTACAAGCGTTCTTCGACAACGTTAATCACGATCTATTGATGGCGCAGCTGAGAGCTCGTCATGAAGACAGGATGATTCTTCAGCTGATCAATCGTTACCTGAAAGCCGGTGTTTGCATCAATGGAATAAAGCAAGCCAGTTTGAATGGGGTGCCACAGGGTGGTCCACTGTCGCCTGTCCTTTCAAACATAGTGCTGAACAATCTGGACTGGGAACTGGAAAAGCGAAAGCTCCGATTTGCCCGCTATGCTGATGACTTTCAGGTATACGTCAAAAGCGAAAGAGCGGGAAACCGTGTAATGAATAGCCTGCAACGCTTTATTGGAGAATCGCTGAGACTCACAGTGAATACCCAGAAGAGCGCGGTAGGTCGACCTTGGGAGCGCAGCTTCCTTGGCTTTACGTTCAGTCGACGGGAACTGAAAATAAAAGTCAGTGATAAAGCACTGGTGAAACTGAAAGCAACTGTCAAACAACTGAGCCGTCGAACGAGAGGCCATTCAATCACCCAGATCATTGCAGAGCTAAGAAAATCCCTGCTTGGTTGGAAAGCATATTTCGACATTGCCGAAATATTGAGTCCTCTGCGAGATTTGGACAAATGGATTCGACGACGATTGCGATGTTATCTATTGAAGCAATGGGGAAGTAAGGGTTATCGGATGCTCAGAAGGTTAGGAGTCGATAGATTTCTGGCTTGGAACACAGCAAAATCCGCACATGGATTTTGGCGTTTGAGTGGTAGTCCTGCTCTGACCAAAGCATTGCCGAACAGATATTTCAAGAACCTCGGGCTGCCGGAACTGGCGGCAAGATGAATACAAGTAATTTGAACCGCGATGCTACGTGACCCGTACGGCTCGTGGTGTGGGAGGAGCGGAGCCGTGAGGCTTCGCCCTATCCCGATTAGCTGCTCAAAAAAAGTCTATACTTCCATTCTTTTTTCCTTGGAGGTTTGTAGATGAAGCTTTTTATATGTTTGCTATTGGCTTCTATCAATGTACACGCAGCTATAGTCCTGAATCCGTGACTTCTTGATTATATACCCATGATCATTGAAGTTGCTTGATTTTCCAGCCGATTTTCAACATTGTACGAACATGCCGAAAATCACCCTGACAGCCCAACAAAAAGTAGCCTTGGAATCTCGCCACAAAACATCGCGAGATGCACGGGAATGTGATCGTATCAAGGCTGTTTTGCTCAGGTCTGAAGGGTGGTCACCGTCTGCTATCGCTCAGGCATTGAGAAAAAGTGAATACACTATTTGTCGCCATCTGGACGCCTATCTGGAAAAGGAAAAGCTCAGGCCGGAGAACGGGGGGAGTGAAAGCCGCCTGAGTGATGAGCAAACTCGGCAACTGGTCGAACACCTTTCTGAATATACTTACGCACACGTCCATCAGATCGTCGCCTATATTACCGATCGCTGGGGTATCAAATATACCGTATCAGGCCTGAACAAGTGGCTGCACCAAAAAGGCTTTACCTACAAAAAGCCAAAGGGCGTACCGCACAAGGCTGATGTTGATAAGCAGGCTGGTTTTGTGGAGCACTATGAAGCCTTGAAAGCCACGCTACCAGAGGACGAGGTGATACTATTCATGGATGCGGTACACCCGACACAAGCGACCAAAATCACTTCCGGGTGGATTCGAAAAGGGATTGATAAAATCATTAATACGACAGGTAGCCGTACTCGGCTGAACATTATCGGTGCGATTGATCTGGACAATATTGAAGCTGCTGTTTTCGGTCAATTTGATACGGTTAACAGTGAAGCGGTTACCGAGTTTTTCAAGAAAGTTCGGGATAACTATTCATCCATGAACGTTATTCACATGGTGCTTGATGGTGCCGGTTACCATCGTTCACAGGAGGTAGTGAAAGAGGCGGAAGAGCTGGGAATAAAGCTTCATTACCTCCCCCCTTACAGTCCAAACCTGAACCCCATTGAGCGATTATGGAAGGTGATGAATGAGTATGCCCGGAATAATGAATACTTCGCTCAGGCAAAAGAATTCCGGGAAAAGATTAATCATTTTCTGGACGTAACATTGCCCGAAATCGGTTCTTCCTTGGGCAGCAGGATTAACGATAATTTCCAGCGGTTAAATCCGGCATCTTGAATTCACTCAGGTATAGAGAAGCTTTTTCAACCCATGGATTCAAACCTACAGAATAGGGTTATGTTTTTTTGAAACTTGCCAGAGAATGGTAAAGCAAAGTCAAAAAAATCAGCATGTATTTAAATGATGTTGGGGAATTTCAACCCTGAATATGAATGAAATCCTGCCAGCATAAGCAGCATCTCTCCATTCAACCGTTAAAAGAATAGGATCAGCTAACAGAGCTGTTTTTCAGGAAAGAGCCCCATGAAGGCGGATAATCCGGGACTGTGACGACCAAAACGTAGAATAAACTGACGACCTCGTTCTAATAATCGCGCTGACTGGTAGATCAGTTCCTGCATAACTGTCTTAATTCTACGACGCTGCGCTTTGTGACGAACAGGTGATTTAGGGCCGGTCAGGCAGGTTTGCCCCATGTAACGTAAAATGTTGTAAGCCACCGCACCAAGGCACATTACAAGATCATTGGTATCAAATTTTCCTGAAGGCAGTCTTTCAAGATCCATGTCAGTCTTGAACTCACTGTGAAACTGTTCGCTGGTCGCATGATCTTCATAAAGCAATATGACATTATCATCACTATATTCAGCCTCATCTAGTGTCGTCCACCAACCCTCCAGCTCGTAGTCCGGTGCTAAAAAATACTGACCAACCGAGTCGGTAGTACGCTTGATAATACGGATAATAAGCCGTTGTTGGCCGTAGTCGGTTTCATGGATGATCGAGAGTGTCGCACAGGTTTTTCCAGGGCGAAGCTCATCCCACTGCACGCCTTTTTCCTCAAAGGTTGGCAGCCAGGCAGTAACGGTATATTGCTTGCGTGGATTGAGCTTGATTATGTGATCAACATTGCTGTGATCCGCTATCTCTCTGCGAGTGTCTTCTGCGTCATGCCCGCTGTCGAGTCGCAGTAATACCGAGGTCCGGGTTACGCGACGAAGTCTGTGCAATACCGTGTTCAGGAAAGGTACAAAATCATTCTGGGAATGTTGTGAGCCAGGGCGAAGCTCAGCTCCTATGCACCATCCTTCTTTCCCTACATAAGACATAATCGGGGCGAAGCCATGGAAGTGTTTGTATGTCCACTGAGAACCTTCTTTTTGGGTTCTGCTGTTATCTTGCGGAGTAACGTCTATATCCAGTGGGATATGCTGAAGGTGATCCAGTTCTTTTGAAAGCGGAGAGATCGGCGCGCCCAGTTCCAACAACAGTTCGGGAAGCGCTTCTTCAATTAACGGAATCAGTTGGGTGGCATCTTCATTAAAACGCTGGCGAAGCCGGCTGGCGGACGGCATTTGTTTAATGCCCATGCTGCGCTTGAACCAATCATCATGGCGATAATTATCAATGGCATCAAAATCAGTTTTGCCTAAGGCCAACAGGCCGATAAAAGCTCGAACCAGATCAATATTAGGGATGCCATCAGGGCAAAAACATGATCATTTTTTGAACAACCCCAATACATTCTCCATGTGGTTTATATCCCAGCCGCAGTTCTTACGCTTGTTCTTGATCCCGCCTTTTACAGTTGTATCCATTTTCAGGAGGTTGTGAGTCACCTGACGAGTAATGGCCAGATTCTCAGCTGTATTATCCTTTCGGGCTCGGCAGCGATCTTCATCAAATGCAACATCCATCACCCAATGAAGCTGATTTTCCACTCGCCAATGCATACGAGTGGCTTGCAGAATCTCTTCAGCTGAGAGCTGTCGGCTGGAGATAAAATAGCGTAGCAGGGTTTCACCTTTATTCTTTTTCCGACAATCTAACTGTACAACGGCAATTGTTTTCGCGTTCCAGCTGGCGGCTACCGGAAACTGCTCTATGTCCTGTACAGCCCAGCAGCGGCGATGTTCTCCACGACCATGGGCGTATTCATCTGTTTCTGCAAACCGGGCAGAAGGAGCATCTGCCGGGTTATCTTGCCAATACTGATCAAACAGGCGAGTCACTTCACCATAGAGTTTTTTCTGGTTGCCTTTTACCGCCAGCAGGTAATCTGCATCTTTCTTCAGGATGGCATCAGCTATCTTTTTCTGGCACCCCATCGCGTCGATAGTGACCAGGCTACCTGTGAGTTCCAGCAATTTCAGCAGTTCGGGAATCGCCGTTATTTCATTCGACTTAGAGTTAACCTTATACTGCCCGAGAGACAAGCCGACTTCGGTACACCAGGCATTAACCATATGAATAGCATCTTTGCCCTTGTTCCAGGCTGAGCCTTTTACTGTCTTACCGTCCAGCGCGACCACTCGACTATCTGACAGCTCGAGGCCTGTCATGACATCTCTCATCCAGGCAGCAAAAATCATCCGGAACTCTTCTGGGTCAAGCGATCTGAAAAGACGATTGAAGGTCATGGCACACGGAATGCCGCCGGGAAGGGAGAGATGCTTGCGGAACCACTCTTCCCGTGTCAGGGCGAACATTCTCATACTATTCCAGTCGTCTGCCCCGCAGAGAATGGCACAGGTTGCCATAAATATGACCTCGGCCAAAACGTGGGTCACTTTTTTGGGGTCTCGGGAGTCAGTGAAGGTTTCAAAGCGAGATAGCAGAGCGGTATTGATCATGAAAAAGTAGGTATTCTACTCTTTCAGGGGTTAAAAGCCTTGGCAACAACTGATCAAAAAATGATCATGTTTTTGCCCTGGAGGGAACAGGAAATGTATTGTCTAACACGATCGTTTGTAAGTGTTGCTTTGCTTTTTCTTGCTTCATTATGTGTGCAGGCAAGCCTTACTGATGCTTTAGTCTTTCCGAAAGATTATCAAGGTCTAAATAATATTGCGGTCGACAGAGTTCAGAATTATTTTCCGGTTCCTGCAGATTTTGAAAATTGTACGGTGCTGGCGAGCGGGAGGGGGAAAGGAGGACGTTCAGGTCGGCAGCATCATAAAAGAAAAACACGACCACCTGGTCCGGTAAGTACGACTTCTGGTGATCTCTACACAACGTTTGATGCGATGTTTAAAAAGGCGATTGAGAGCGATGTATATACTCAGGACAGCTTTAAATAACTAATTGAATGGAGCGGTGGGAAAGGTGAGTTTTTCACATCGCTCGGAGGTGATACAGTTGGTGGAATAAGAAAAACATTGCGTGAACGTAGCGTTCATGTCAGTGTGATTTCAAAACTTCTTGGGCGTTTAAACTCGGCGAAAAGTAAATCCAGAAAAGCAGGGACTACAACACAGGAAACTCTAGCTAAAACAAGTTTTGCTGCAAATAGTGATGAGGTGTTTAGCAAACCTCAAAATGGCAGGGCAAAAACATGATCATTTTTTGAACAACCCCAATACATTCTCCATGTGGTTTATATCCCAGCCGCAGTTCTTACGCTTGTTCTTGATCCCGCCTTTTACAGTTGTATCCATTTTCAGGAGGTTGTGAGTCACCTGACGAGTAATGGCCAGATTCTCAGCTGTATTATCCTTTCGGGCTCGGCAGCGATCTTCATCAAATGCAACATCCATCACCCAATGAAGCTGATTTTCCACTCGCCAATGCATACGAGTGGCTTGCAGAATCTCTTCAGCTGAGAGCTGTCGGCTGGAGATAAAATAGCGTAGCAGGGTTTCACCTTTATTCTTTTTCCGACAATCTAACTGTACAACGGCAATTGTTTTCGCGTTCCAGCTGGCGGCTACCGGAAACTGCTCTATGTCCTGTACAGCCCAGCAGCGGCGATGTTCTCCACGACCATGGGCGTATTCATCTGTTTCTGCAAACCGGGCAGAAGGAGCATCTGCCGGGTTATCTTGCCAATACTGATCAAACAGGCGAGTCACTTCACCATAGAGTTTTTTCTGGTTGCCTTTTACCGCCAGCAGGTAATCTGCATCTTTCTTCAGGATGGCATCAGCTATCTTTTTCTGGCACCCCATCGCGTCGATAGTGACCAGGCTACCTGTGAGTTCCAGCAATTTCAGCAGTTCGGGAATCGCCGTTATTTCATTCGACTTAGAGTCAACCTTATACTGCCCGAGAGACAAGCCGACTTCGGTACACCAGGCATTAACCATATGAATAGCATCTTTGCCCTTGTTCCAGGCTGAGCCTTTTACTGTCTTACCGTCCAGCGCGACCACTCGACTATCTGACAGCTCGAGGCCTGTCATGACATCTCTCATCCAGGCAGCAAAAATCATCCGGAACTCTTCTGGGTCAAGCGATCTGAAAAGACGATTGAAGGTCATGGCACACGGAATGCCGCCGGGAAGGGAGAGATGCTTGCGGAACCACTCTTTCTGTGTCAGGGCGAACATTCTCATACTATTCCAGTCGTCTGCCCCGCAGAGAATGGCACAGGTTGCCATAAATATGACCTCGGCCAAAACGTGGGTCACTTTTTTGGGGTCTCGGGAGTCAGTGAAGGTTTCAAAGCGAGATAGCAGAGCGGTATTGATCATGAAAAAGTAGGTATTCTACTCTTTCAGGGGTTAAAAGCCTTGGCAACAACTGATCAAAAAATGATCATGTTTTTGCCCTGGGGATGCCATGGCGCTTCTTGATAGAACGCAATGACTTTTTTAAAGATGTTTTCTTGTTCAGGGCATCACCGACAAAGCACAGACCCGCTGCCGGAGTATAAAATTCCGTGTCGGATTGCTCAAATTTTAGTTCCACAAAAATTCACTTATATGGTGGGTGTTCAGCCTAAATAATGTGGCATATTTTCATGGATGGCAGCTATCCTGTTGTCATCCTGAATAATGTCCCTGTTCTTCGCTGCCATGTCCACAAAAATCCTCTCCTCGCAAGGTTCGGAAACCCAGATTCTGGTGACGGTTCAGCATGGTAAATCAATGCTGGAATTTGAAGATCATCTTCAGGATCAGCTCAACACTGCTGGTCGTCTGGCGTCTGCAAAACAACTGGAACACCTTGATGCAGATGGTTCACCTATAAAGCTGGGCTCGATCAAATTGACCAGCAAGAAAAAGAAAGAACTTAAAGTCTATGAATCCTCATGGGGGCCGCTTCCAGTGGAGCGTTACGTTTATCAAAGCAGTAAAGGCGGCAAGACGTTCTGCCCCCTGGATCAGAATGCCCGGATTGTAGTGAATTCAACACCAGCCTTTGCCCGTATGGTCAGTTGGAAGTATGCCAACATGGCAGCCCCTCAGGTTGAAGAGGATTTACTTCAGAATCACAGGCGCACCAGTAGTCGTGCAACACTCAAGGATGTATCCGATGTGGTTGCCAGCATTGCTCAAGCGAAAGAAGAGAACTGGACATACGACATTCCTGAACTCCCCGAGGCCGTGGCCGCCGTATCTTTGGGGCTGGATGGAACAACTATCCTCTATCGTGATGGTAATTACCGGATAGCCATGTGCGGAACCATTGCATTATTGAACGACAGCGGTGACCGATTACACACGATTTACTGCGCTGCTGCACCAGAATACGGCAAACAAACCTTTATGAGTCGATTTTCGGGTGAAATTGGGAAAATAAAACGACAGTTTCCAGATGCGGTTTATGTTGGTGTCGCCGATGGAGCCCCTGATAATTGGACATTCCTTGAGCCTTTTGTTTCTCTGGAAGTGTTGGACTTTTATCATGTATCCGAGTATGTCGCGGATGCAGCAGAGGCCATTTACCCGGGGACAAAAAACAAAGAAAAACGACACGCTTGGTTGAAAGACAAACTACACGCACTCAAACATGAAGAAGGGGCGGCGAACCGTTTGCATAAAGAGTTGCAAAAGGCCTCGGCGGGCAACAACCGTTTGGCCTCAATGGAAAAGCTGTACAAGGCGAGAACCTATTTCAAGAATAACTGGAAAAAGATGGTTTACCCTGAAGCCCTGAGTCGTCATTTACCCATTGGTTCGGGAGTGACTGAAGCGGCTTGTAAGACCTTGGTGAAGCAAAGAATGTGTCGATCCGGTATGCGCTGGAAAGAGGAAGGCGCATCCATGCTATTAACGCTCAGATCACTCGTCTGCTCAACAGGACACTGGAGATCTTTTTGGGAAAAGATGGATCGGTATGGCTTTCCGGTAGCCCACAACCTTCAGCCAGCACATTAATCAGGCTGAACACCCTATATGGTGAAAATCTAGATGAGCAAATATTAGCCTACATATGCTGCTATTACTGGCTTTTTGGCAAATTCAATGGCCACGAACTCACGG
>CBDHDU010000036.1:0-37939 GCA_965261725.1 Endozoicomonadaceae bacterium
TAAAAGAGGATCTCTTTACCCGGTTCTGCCGCCTGCTTCACATGGGCAACAGACTGGGCGCAACTAGCCCGTTCAGAAATCAGCTGTAATAACTGCTGATCAATGGTATCAATACGCTCACGCAGCCCCTGGAGTTTCTGATCATCTCCAACGTTCTTGTCATCTACAATACGGCTGCTTTCCGGGCTCGCATTTTCAGGGCTATCACTGCTCATTACATACTCACATGTTCGAATCGGGTTCTGCTTCAGCATAATGCTGATGTGCCTGCCAGTCAGGAAACCTCAGCACTTATTGTTTTTCCCAGACTTTTCCTGGATAACTGTTTGACCGTCAGGGAACATAATCATTCCCCTGACAAATCAGGCATCAACCGTAGCGCTGCTCAAAGTCAGCCATAAAATCGACCAACGCATTAACCGCAGTTTCAGGCACCGCATTATAGATGCTGGCACGCATCCCGCCGACCGCTTTATGTCCTTTCAGGTTCAACAACCCGGCTGCTTTGGTTTCTTTCAGGAAGATTATATCCAACTCGGTATCGGCCAGCGTAAACGGGATATTCATCCAGGAACGACAGGCAGGATCAACAGGGTTGCTAAACAAGCGACTCTGATCAATGGTCTGATAAAGCTTGTCCGCCTTACGCTGATTGATTTCCGCCATCGCTTCCACGCCACCCTGACGCTTCAGCCATTTAAACACCAGCCCAGCCAGATACCATGCCAGTGTCGGCGGCGTATTCAGCATCGAATCCCGCTCCGCATGGTTAGCATAATTCATTAATGTGGGACACTGGTCTATTGCCTGATCCAGCAGATCATCACGGACAATAACCAGCGTTAATCCTGCCGGACCGATATTTTTCTGGGCTCCGGCATAAATAATCCCAAAACGGGAAACATCCAGTGGTCGCGACAGAATAGTGGATGACATATCTGCCACCAGCGGCACATTACCGGTTTCAGGAATAAACGGAAATTCAACACCACCAATCGTTTCATTTGGCGTGTAATGAACATAGGCGGCATCTGCTGACAACTTCCAGTCATTCGGATCAGGCACATAGCTGAAGTTACGATCTTCACTGCTGGCAGCAATATTAATTTCACCAAACCGGCGGGCTTCGCTAATCGCTTTCGTAGACCAGTGTCCGGTATCAATATAATCAGCTTTGGTGACTTTCCCCATCAGATTCAGGGGTACCATGGCAAACTGCAGCGTTGCACCACCCTGCAGAAATAACACTTTATAATTATCAGGAATACCCATCAGCTCACGCAGATCAGCTTCCGCAATGGTGGCCATTTCCATAAAATCAGGGCTGCGGTGACTGCATTCCATCACCGAGTGACCACGACCGCCCCAGTCCAGCAGCTCATTCCGAGCCTGTTCCAAAACTTCCGTCGGCAATGCCGCCGGTCCCGCACAGAAATTAAATGCTCGGCTCATGACAGACTATTACACTTCTACTGTTGTTTTTTTAACGTGAAGAACGGGTCGCTCCAAATGCTGCAACTGGCATTTCTTCACTTTATGGTTTTTTAACGGAGCAATCATAACGTACCGCTCATGATAGAAAAATGCCGGAGTCACAGGGAATCCGGCATTCAGAGTAAAAGCTGAACAGGCAGACCATGCGGGTCTGCCTGTTGGTACTATCAGCTATCCTGCTCAGGCTTTCCGGATTCTTCAGCATTGACTGCCTCTGAAGCGCTTCCAGCGGCACCTTCAGCAGAATCTCCAGCAGAACCTTCAACAGCTTCTTCTGTTTCACGCTCTTCCGGCTCTTCAACCCGGGCAACACCAACCAGGTGCTCACCTTTGGATACTTTGATCAGGGTGACACCTTGAGTATTCCGGCTCATCACCGAGATTTCATCAACGCGGGTCCGGACCAGTGTGCCCTGATCAGAAATCAGGATAACTTCTTCACCATCCTGCACCTGAGTCGCGCCGACGATTTCGCCATTTCGGTCAGTCATATTCATGGCAATGACACCTTGACCACCACGACCGGTAATCCGGAAATCTTCAACCGGTGTCCGCTTACCAAAGCCGTTAATACTCGCGGTCAGAATACGGGCATTATCTTCAGGAATAATCAGCGAGATAACTTTCTGATCGTCCTGCAGACGGATACCACGAACACCGCGGGCAGTTCGACCCATGGCGCGCACATCACCTTCTTCGAAGCGAATCGCCTTGCCACCATTGGAAAGCAGCATCACCTGGCGCTGACCATCGGTGATTTGGGCACCCATAAGGGTATCGCCTTCATCCAGTTCAATAGCGCGTAAGCCAACAGAACGAGGACGGGAAAACTGCTGAAGCGGTACTTTCTTCACCGTACCGCGCTGGGTTGCCATAAAGACGTAATGATCTTCTTTATATTCATCAACCGGCAGCATGGTGGTGATGCGCTCACCGTCTTCCAGCGGCAGAATATTTACAATCGGACGACCACGGGACGTTCGGCCTGCAGGCGGAATCTGGTAAACCTTCAGCCAGTAAACCTTACCCAGAGAAGAGAACAGCAGAATCTGGGTATGGGTACTCGCCACCAGCATATGTTCGACGAAGTCTTCTTCCTTCACTGATGCTGCCGCTTTACCACGACCGCCACGACGCTGCGCCTGATAGGTATCCAGTGTCGTGGTTTTTGCATAACCCTGATGAGACAGGGTTACTACCATATCTTCTTCAGTAATCAGGTCTTCTACCGTCAAATCACGACGAGAGCTGACAATCTCAGAGCGACGTTCATCGCCGAAATCTTCGATTACTTTTTCCAGTTCTTCACGAATCACTTCCAGCAGACGCTGCGGATCAGACAGAATTAATGTCAGCTCAGCAATACGCTCCAGAATTTCCCGGTATTCCTGTAGCAGTTTATCCTGCTCCAGACCGGTCAGACGATGCAGACGCATTTCCAGAATGGCTTGTGCCTGTGCCGGAGACAGACGATAACGTCCGTCCACCATGCCGAAACCTTCAGGCATATCATCCGGCTGACAAGCTTCTGCACCGGCAGCACCCAGCATACTCATTACATGACCGGCATCCCAGGTGGTAGCAACCAGCTTCTCCTTAGCTTCCGCAGAAGATGGAGATTCTTTGATCAGCTGAATCACGGGATCAATGTTGGACAGCGCGACTGCCAGACCTTCCAGTGTATGCCCACGTTCTTTCGCTTTACGCAGTTCATAAACCGTACGACGGGTAACAACTTCGCGGCGATGACGGATAAAGGCTTCCAGTACCTGTTTCAGATTCAGGGTACGTGGCTGACCATCAACCAGCGCCACCATATTGATGCCGAAAACATTTTCCAGCTGGGTCTGGGAGTAAAGGTTATTCAGTACCACCTCACCGGACTCACCACGGCGCAGTTCAATAACGACCCGCAGACCATCCTTATCGGATTCGTCACGCAGCTCGCTGATACCTTCAATCTTTTTATCCTTAACCAGCTCGGCAATCTTTTCGATCAGCCGCGCTTTGTTCACCTGATAAGGAATTTCAGAAATAATGATGGTTTCGCGATTTTTCTTGTCATCGCGTTCGACTTCAGCACGGGCACGCAGATAGATACGGCCACGCCCCGTACGGTACGCCTGCAGAATCCCTGCACGGCCATTAATAATGGCTGCAGTCGGGAAATCCGGGCCCGGAATATATTCCATCAGATCATCAATGGTCAGCTCCGGGTTATCCAGCAGTGCCAGACAGCCACCCACCACTTCTTTCAGGTTATGCGGCGGAATATTGGTCGCCATACCCACCGCAATACCGGCAGAACCATTCACCAAAAGGTTAGGAATGCGGGTTGGCATGACTTCAGGAATCTGCTCGGTGCCATCGTAGTTAGGCACATAATCCACAGTTTCCTTGTCCAGATCCGCCAGCAGATCGTGGGCGATCTTGTCCATGCGGATTTCGGTGTAACGCATTGCCGCCGCAGAGTCACCGTCAATGGAACCAAAGTTCCCCTGACCATCCACCAGCGTATAACGCATGGAAAACGGCTGTGCCATACGTACGATAGTATCGTATACCGCACTGTCACCATGGGGGTGATATTTACCGATTACATCACCAACCACACGGGCTGATTTTTTGTAGGGTTTATTCCAGTCGTTGCCCAGTTCGCTCATAGCGAACAGCACCCGACGATGCACCGGCTTAAGGCCATCCCTGACATCAGGCAGCGCTCGGCCAACAATAACGCTCATGGCATAGTCCAGATAGGACTGCCGTAGTTCGTCTTCGATATTTACCGGAAGAATTTCGTTTGCGATGTCAGTCATAAAGACCCGTCGTTCCCAGTCTGTTCCCGTGACAACCCGGTCCTTCCCCTGACCAGGAGTACCGGCTCTCCTGCCGACCACTTTTCCTGGTAACAGATAACACTTCGGTACACCTGCTAATGAGAAACATCTGCGAAAGTGCCGGGTCGGAAATTTAGAAAGCCTTAAACCTCGAAATCATACCACACCCCCCCTCGCTTCGCGACATAAAACAGCAAACAAACCGGCTGTTGTGGGCTGTAATTGCTGATTTACCGTCACGATTGGATATACTTCCCTGAAATATGTAATGGAAAGATCCCGATGTCAGTGACAGATACCCTGATTCATGCCCGCTGGATCATCCCGGTAAACAGTGCCCGGGATATTCTGGAGCACCACAGCCTCGCGATCAGGGATGGTCGAATTATAGATATTTTGCCTACCCGGCAGGCAGAAGATCAGTATCAGGCCACAACCATCAAAAACCTTGGTGATCACGCCCTGATTCCGGGCTTTGTTAATGCCCACGGTCACGCAGCCATGACATTGTTGCGCGGACTTGCCGACGATCTCGCACTGATGGACTGGCTGAACAACCATATCTGGCCCACCGAGCACAAGTGGGTTTCTGAGGCGTTTGTTCGTGACGGGACTCAGCTCGCCATTGCCGAAATGCTGCGTAGCGGTACGACAACCTTTAGTGATAATTATTTTTTCCCGGATATTGCAGCTCAAGCCGCTCATGATGCCGGCATTCGCTGCCAGATTGCTTTCCCTGTCATCGATTTTGCTAATCGCTGGGCCAAAGATGGCGAGCAACATCTGCACAAAGGCCTTGAGGTTAATGACAAGTTTCATAATCAACCGCTGATTAATGTCGCCTTCGGCCCTCACTCACCCTATGCCGTTTCGGAAGAAACGTTGAGACAGGTGGTGCTCTATGCCGACCAGCTGGATATGCCGGTGCATATGCATATCTGCGAGACTGCCGACGAAGTCAGCCAGATTCGCGAACGTACCGGCAAGCGCCCGATGCACTATCTGGAAGAGCTGGGCATGCTGAATTCCCGCTTACAGTGCGTACATATGACCCAGCTGAATGACGATGATATTCGCCGGGTCGCCGAACATGGCTGTCAGGTTATTCATTGCCCGGAATCCAACCTGAAGCTCGACAGCGGTTTCTGTCAGGTGACCCGTCTGAAGCAGGAAGGTATTAATGTAGCACTGGGTACCGACGGCTGCGCGAGCAATAATGATCTGGATATGCTCGGTGAAATGCGTACCGCTGCATTTCTGGCAAAGGCTGTCGGCCACGATGTGACGTCAATGAATGCATATGAAGCACTCGCCTGCGCCACTCTCGATGGTGCCCGCGCACTGGGACTGGACAATATCACTGGCAGCCTCGAAACCGGTAAGGCCGCCGATATTACCGCTATTAACCTTAATACGCTGGAATGCTCACCGCTTTACAATCCGGTGTCCCAGATTGTTTATGCCTCTGCCCGTAATCAGGTCAGCCATGTCTGGGTTGATGGACAGTTGCTGCTGGATGATCACAAACTGACCCGCCTGCATGAAAGTGAATTAATCGTTACTGCAGGCGAGTGGCAACAACGTATCAGCAATGCAAGCTGATAGCCCGTAACAAAAACGGTAATTTTAAATCTGCTAGAGAGCATATTATTCTATCATGCATAGCCATGAATAATACTCTGGCATCCAAATGGATTACCGAAGAACGGCTCCTGCTGTTTTCACTGCTGCTGGAGCTGTTGTTCGGTATCACCGGCATCGCCCTTTCAAAGATTTGCCTGTCGCAGGCCGTGTTGCTTGACGGCAGTTATTCCCTGCTTTGTACTTTAACAATGGCGGCCACGGTTTATGTAGCCCGTCGTATCAGGCAGTCTCCGAATTCCCGTTACCCTTTCGGGCAGGCTGCTTTAGAACCACTGATGCTGGTTGTTGAATCCATTATTCTCCTGATGCTGTGTGCCGTTTTGGCAGGCCACGCAGTTCAACTTATTCTCAAGGGCGGTGTACATCTTAACTATTCTGTTGCGATTGGTTATGAAGCAGCCAGTCTGATAACCGGGCTGGCAATGACCATTGGCATGAAAATCGCCGGAGAAAAACTGAACTCACAACTGATTTTGTTTGAATCTCAGGAGTGGTTACTGGATATGAGCCTGAGCGGTATCGCACTACTCAGTTTTGCGGTTTCTCTGTTTCTTCCGGAAAATTCAACCGCAGCCTTACTGACCGACCCAATCCTGACACTCACACTTTGCCTGCCACTGATGTACTTCCCGATTTCCTGCCTGCGAAAAAACATTCAGCAACTGATCTGGCATGCCGCCCCAAAACCAGCGCAGGAAATTATTTCCAATGCAGTGGGGGAAATAGCCAGCGAACAGGCGATAACACTTCAGGCAGAACCTTCTGTGGTGGTGATTGGACGCACCCTGTGGATCTCAGTACCGGTTTTACAGGGTGATGCAAACAGCGCTTCCCTGGATATTCTGCTAGTCACACTGCGACATACTGTTGAGCAGCAGCTGCATGACCAGTTCAAGGGATATCAGCTTTATCTGGTATTAACATAACCCAACGTAAGTAAAGTATTTAACTTTCGGTCTTGCGCGCTATTTCTTCCTGCAGTTCCATAATACGTTCCAGATCCTTTTCGGCATTCAGCTTACGCGCCACAACGCTCGCATAATCAGCCGCCTCTTTAGCTTCTTCCAGTCGACCTCTGGCCAGCGAAGTTCTGGCTCTCAGCAATAAATAAAGCATGCCGTTACGTGGGGAATCGACCAGGTCTTTAGTGACCATCAGTGCGGCTTCTGCCCGAAAAGGCTGTTCTTGTAAAAGATAAGCGCGAACCAGGCGCAGATTCACCCGCAACAGATCAGAGCGGTTTTCAGCTGCCGCAAAAATATCACGCGCCTGCTCCAACTCCTCAATGCCTCTCTCTAGGTCAGGTTTTTCGGCATCGGTCAGTGCGGCGCCTAAATTAAAACGCACCTTTCCTTCCAGTCGATCTCCCGGTTTTAATTCCTGCTGACATTTCGTCAGAGCCCGCTCTGCATAGGCCAGTGCAGCAGTATCTCTTTTCTCGCCTCTGGCTACGCCGGACAGCAGATAAAGCGACTCTATCTCTGCCCGTTCATTTTTCAATTGTCGGGCAAGCTCATTAGCACGTTCAGCCAGTGTTCTGGCTTCTTTATAGTCACCCAGATAAAAAGCACTGGATACAGCCTGAAGGGAAAGCGCCAACTCCTTTTCCGGGCGTTTTTCCTCTCGGGACTGCATGATGCCTTCCCGAGCCAGCACCAGATTGTCTTCCCAACGGCCTTCATGTTTCAGGCTTTCACATAGCTGCCTGATAGCTGGCAGGTCATCAGGAGGCACAGCAGCTAATACCTCTGCAGCAAGAAACAGTAAAAACGTGGTTACAATTCCACTTGTGAGTTTTTTAACACCCTGCATGCAATACCTCTTAAACCGGACTTCACTCACCCCGTTAAACAGTAGACAATAACGGTGCAGAATAATGCCCCAGCCAGTTGGAGTTAATGTGGTACAGAACAACAACACTCAGCCCAGACAAAACCGGTTCGACTTTGATCAGCTCATCTGCCGCAAGGACACCCACAGTGACAAGTGGGACCTATATAAAGGCAAGGACATTCTGCCAATGTGGGTGGCTGATATGGATTTCCGCTCACCACCGGCAGTGATCGATGCTCTGAAAGACCGGGTGGAGCACGGTATTTTTGGTTATACCAATCCACCGGATGAGCTGGTTCAGGTGTTTATTGAACGAATGAAACACCGCTATAACTGGGATGTGGAAGCTGACTGGCTGGTCTGGCTGCCGGGGCTGGTCTGCGGCCTGAATCTGAGTGTGCGCAGTGTTACCCAGCCCGGTGACAGCGTTATTACCACAACGCCAATTTACCCGCCGTTCCTGTCTTCAATCAGTCAGGCCGATTGTCAGCGTATTGATGCACCACTGACCGCAACTGCAAATGGCCAGTGGCAAATGAATCTGGAGACGGTTGAAACGCAGGACAATACCAAGCTGTTTATGCTCTGTAATCCACAGAACCCAACCGGCAAAGTTTACACCCGTGAAGAACTAAAGGCTATCGACGCCTACTGCCAAAAGAACAACCTTGTCGTTTGCACTGACGAGATTCACGGTGAACTGCTGCTTGATCCTGATGCAGAACATATTCCTTATGCAACGCTCAGCGATTACGCGCGCGATAACTCAATCACCCTGCTGGCACCAAGCAAAACATTCAACCTGGCGGGGTTTGGCTGTTCTATCGCGATTATTCCCAACCCAAAAATCAGACGACGTTTTAACCAGATCAGAAAAGGCATTGTGCCATCAGTCAATGCACTGGCTTATACCGCAGCACTGGCGGCTTACAAGGAAGGTGATGAATGGCTGGAAGATTTGCTGGATTACTTGCGTGGTAATCAGCAGCTGATGCTGGACACCATTAACAAACTGCCCGGACTTTCACAGATCCCATCTCAGGCAACCTACCTTGGCTGGATCAATGTCGAACAACTGGGACTCGAAAACCCGAAAGCTGTCTTTGAAGAAGCTGGCATTGGCTTAAACAACGGTGCAGACTTTGGAGACAGTAGCTACCTGCGACTTAACTTTGGCTGCCCGCACAGCACACTTTTGCAGGGACTTGAGCGTATTGAAAAACTGGTTACATCGTTAGCCAACAAATAATTCTGAAAGCCAGTTAAAGCAGTAGTGTATATCACTTCTGCTTTAACGCAGCTTCAACAATCTCGCGCAAACTGCTTTCATGGTTCGGCGGCTGAATACGCTGACCATTCAGAAACAGCATCGGTGTTGCTGATAACCCCAGCCTTTTTGCCTCACCTTCGGCACGACTGACAAACCATTCCGGTCTTTCACTTTCAAGGCAGGCATTCATCTTATCCATATCCATACCGACGGCCTGAGCGATATCCTTTACCGCTTCGCCATCCAGCTTATTCTGCTGATCGAATACCGCCTGATGGAAATCCCAGTACAGCCCCTGCTCCATGGCACAGGCAGCCACCAGTGAGATACGGCGGGATGCTTTACTTAATGGGAATTCAACAAACACAATCCGCAAGTCATCAGGATATTGGCGCTGCATATCAGCCAGCGTTTCTGCAGCGATTTTGCAGTGAGCGCAGAGGAAATCACCGAATTCAACCACAGTGACTTTGGCTGTTGATTTACCTTTGCTGGGGAAACCATCGGTGCGCAGAATGGTTTTCGGTGCCGTTGGTTCCGGCATCACCGTCTTAAAACCTTGGGTATGAGCTAACTCAGCAGCCAGCTCCTGACGACGACGGTCTTTGCGGGACGTGGTGATATATTCAATGATCTGATCTTTGACCTGTTCCTGCGGGTAAGGAATACGCTCTTTGTTATCGTTATAAAAGTTACTGATATCGTCTTCAGTAGGATTAATATCGGGGAACAGACGCTTCTCGATCACTTCCCGTTCGACATCTTCTTTCGCCATCAGCTGCCTGATATGCAGCTCAACAGCAGCATCAACCAACACCTGCTGCTGCCGCTCCCATGCAGCAAAAGCTGCATCATAGAACTGCTGTGCCTGACCGACCGGAATATCATCCTGAGTAAACTTGCAACCACCGAACTCCATCAATACCGGTTGTTTAGGCTCCGAGCTCCAGAAACCGGCAGAGGCAGAAACTGCGATCAGTTCAGAGACAAGAAATAAAGCCAGCCATACTGCCTTCAGCGGCATCATTCTGGAGATCAGTTTCACTACAACAGCCCCGGCAATCAGATCTGGTTAACCACAGGCCATTGCAGCGTTACAACACTCGCTCTAAACAATGGCTCCCGGTAAAAAATAGATCATCAGACGGGGCTGTGAGTTCCTAAATTAAAGCTGATTAAGGGTAATCGCTGTATTCAGGTACTCTGCAAGGCGGGTCAGGCCTGCTTCATCTTCTTCATCGAAACGTTCAGGCTCAGGGCTATCAATATCCAGCACACCAATCACCTGACCGTCAGCCAGCAGGGGCAATACAATTTCACTGCGACTGGCACTGTCACAGGCAATATGCCCCGGAAAAGCATCAACATCAGCGACCCGCAGCACCCGGTTTTCTGCCGCAGCCGTACCGCAGACACCCCGTTTCAGCGGAATTCGCACACAGGCAGGCAAACCCTGAAATGGCCCCAATACCAGCATATTATCCCGCAGGATATAGAATCCAGCCCAGTTCACATCCGGCAGACTATGATAAAGCAGCGCAGCAATATTGGCGCAGTTAGCCAGCCCATCCGGCTCACCGGCAGTCAGTGCTTCAGCCTGAGCCTGTAACCGGTCATAGAAGGCTTTTTTATCCGCGTAATCACTGCGATCAATATTAAACATCTTGCTTCCTGTCAACGTCGATAAGGCATCAGGCGAAATAGCGATAGCCATTGATTGGGTAAGCTACTGCTCTGGCGGCAGTCAATGGCCGAAGCTGCACTTTAAAGGATTCCAGTTCCTGCTGCATCCATTGCCGGTCATCATTACCCGCCTCTGGGTGCTCGTCTGGCCATTCGATAATTGAAAGGTAAATCCTGTCTTTTTGCTCTAGAGGTAATGAGCGAATAAATTCACAGGTCTCCGCCAAGTGCTGAGCCGAGCGTTGCTTTCCGGCAGAACCCACCAGAACAGTTAAACCTGTGGTAATACCGGCCTCCCCGGCTCTTTCTATATCCTGACGAACCCGCGATAGTGAACCACTTTTGCCCAGCTCTGCCCTTAACTCACTCCAACCGGTTTCCAGCCCGACGACAAGATACTTTAACCCTAACTGATATAAATCCTGCCACTCAGTAACAGAACGCACCGGCGCATAATCAGAATCAAGAAAAGCAGCAATACCTCTTTTTAAACTCAAAGGCTGTTGCTGAATAAACTCAAGGTGCTGCAACAAACGGCGCTGGGACAGTGCCAGTGCATTCGCCGAACCCAGAAACAGTCCATCTCGTTGATACAGCTCAGCACCCCAGAATTCCTGCAACTGTGCCCAGTGCTGTTTGAAAGCCTCTAATGATAATGGTGAGAATGGTTTATCGCGATAAAAAATACAGAAGGTGCATTTACGGTTCGGACAACCATAAGCAGGATGCACGACCAAATCCCTATATCTATCTGGCGGCAGAATCGGAATACCTTCCGGATAGATGTTATTAAACAGCGATTGTTGCTTTTTATAGTCTGCAATATTTTGGGCCGCAGCGTTTTCCAACCACTGCGGCTGTTCATTACATTTTGCCACCAGCGTTTGCAGACGCTGATGAATATCCGCCGTCAGTTTTTCACTCTCAACAACAGAACAAGCCTGCAACTCCCGGCTGCCCGTCACCACAGAACCATCAATACAACGACGGAAAAAACGCTCACCCTGCCGGAATGTACTCCAGAAACCATGCCAGGACAGACGCAGACTCCAGTCTTCGGCCTCCAGCTTGATACTGTCACGGTTTTCTGAGCAGATTATGTTATCGGGGAATAGAGTCATACTACGATCGAGCCAAACCAAAACTACATGGTTCGGCTCACAAAAATGAATAACCGGAAATTAAAGACACATCATACCGGAAAGCTTTAAAGCAATGTGGATCAACTGCAGCTATTTAACCGTCAGCTGCACCAGATCCACCAGTTCCCGAATCGCCACAGTAAACATCGCCAACTCACGATGTTTGCTGGCGCCCAGCTCAGCGATAATATCCTGCCAGCGCATAACCTGTAGCTGATGATCTTCCAGCCAGTGTGCCAGTTTCTCTCCGACTGCATCCGGATAATCATCCTGGTCAAGCAGGGCGACTGTCAGTGCCCGCTGTTGCCAGTACAGCTCATCACGAATACTGTCGCGGGCCAGCACCTTCCAGTGGTTGTCGTTTTCTATTTGTCCCAGCTCCTGAATAAACCAGTGCAGCTGAAGGTGGCTGTCGATACCAAAGTAAAGTTCTGCAACCTTCTCAAGTGGTTTACCTGTGTCGTCTGCAATTTCGATCACCGACAGAGCACTGAGCTGATACCGTGAAGCGGCAACACGCTTGGCCATACCTTCCGGCACACCGGCTTCAGTCATGGTGGCAAAATCATTATTCACCCGACTCATCAGCACCTCTGGCAACAAACCTTCACAGTGCTGCTGAAATTCGCTGACCTTGGGTCCGAAGTGAGTCACACAAGCAGAAGGATCAAGGTCCTGACGACGATGACGGATAAACCAGCGACTGGCACGACGCACCCGCTTCACCAGCTGCGCCATCATCTCCAGCTGTAATTGACTTGCGACTTTGCCATCGAGTGCTTCGATGGCCTGCCAGTCATCTTCGACACCAAAAACATCACGACTGATCACATAAGCCCGGGCAATATCAGCGACATCGGCACCGGTCACATCCTGCATCTGCTGCACATAGGTAAAGCCCATCATATTAATCAGATGATTGGCAACCTGGGTGGCAACAATTTCCCTCCGCAGACGGTGGCTTTCGATCTGTTCCCGGAAGCGTTCTACCAGTGTGGTAGGGAATGCGGTATCAACCTCGGTGGCAACATACTGATCATCAGCGATATCTGAGTTAATCAGCAGTTGTTTGAGGTCGCCTTTGGCATAGGAAATCAGTAGTGACAGTTCCGGGCGCGTCAGGGCTTTACCCTGCTGCATACGTTCCTGCAGTATTTCATTGTCCGGCAGAAACTCAATCGCCCGATCCAGTTTGCCTTCGCTTTCAAGCTTTTCAATAAACCGGATGGCATCATCCATACAACCGCTGGCGCTGGCCTGCAGCATACTGATGGCCTGTGCCTGTCGGTAGTTATTTCCTAATACCAGTTCAGCGACTTCATCGGTCATATTTTCCAGCAGCTGATCCCGCTGTTTGCGGGTCATATCACCGTTGGCTACGACTTCATTCAGCAGGATTTTGATATTCACTTCGTGATCAGAGCAATCAACACCACCGGCATTATCAATAAAGTCGGTATTCAGCGAACCGCCGGACAACGCATAATCCATCCGCCCCAGCTGAGTCAGACCGAGGTTGCCGCCCTCACCTACCACTTTGCAGCGCAGCTGGTCGCCATTTATCCGCAGGTTGTCGTTAGCTTTATCGCCCACATCCGCATGGCTTTCCTGAACCGATTTGATATAGGTGCCAATGCCGCCATTCCAGAACAGGTCAACCGGCGCCTGCAACATGGCATTAATCAGTTCTGAAGGAGTCATACGATAGGCGGTAACACCAAGGGCTTGTCGCATTTCATCAGAAATATCAATCGACTTAGCATCTCTGGAAAAGATACCGCCACCGGCAGAAATCAACGATTCGTTGTAATCACTCCAGGATGAACGTGGCAGCTCAAACAACCGCTTACGTTCAGCCCAGGCTGCTTCACAGTCCCTTGGATTGGGATCAACAAAGATATGCTGATGATTGAACGCGCCCACCAGCGCCAAACTTTTTGACTGCAGCATGCCATTACCGAAAACATCACCCGCCATATCGCCGACACCAACCGCTGTTACCCGGTCTGACTGCACATCAACACCGGCTTCACGAAAATGCCGCTGCACAGAAACCCAGGCACCACGGGCAGTTATGCCCATTTTCTTATGGTCATAACCGGCACTGCCGCCGGAAGCAAAGGCATCATCCAGCCAGAAGCCATATTCACCGGCAATTTCATTGGCGATATCCGAGAATGTTGCAGTCCCCTTGTCTGCAGCAACTACAAGATAAGTGTCGTTTTCATCATAGAACACGACATTTTCAGGATGAATGACATCCCCTTCCCGCAGGTTATCCGTCAAATCCAGCAGACCACGGATAAATATCCGATAGCAGGCAATCCCTTCTTTCATAAAGGCTTCGCGGTCACCTTCCGGCAAGCGTTTAGCAACAAAGCCGCCTTTGGCACCTACGGGCACAATGACCGCATTTTTAACCTGCTGGGCTTTTACCAGACCAAGTACTTCTGTACGAAAATCTTCCGGGCGATCTGACCAGCGCAAACCACCACGCGCCACTTTGCCACCGCGCAGATGTACACCTTCAACCCGTGGTGAATACACAAAAATTTCATAACGGGGTGCCGGCTTGGGTAAATCGGGAATCATTTCCGGCGCAAACTTAAGGGACAGATATTCTTTAGGCTGACCATTGTGATCATGACAATAATAGTTAGTTCGCAGGGTTGCCCGGATCAGGTCTTCCATCCGGCGCAGAATCCGGTCTTCACTTAATACGGAAACTTCATCCAGCGCTTCCATTAATTCCAGCTGCAGTTGCTGCTGGTGTGCCAGTCGCTGGGAAGACAGCAACTGCAGCTCCGGATCAAACCGGTTTTCAAACATATCCATCAAATGCTGGGTAATGGCGATGTTATTGCACAAGGTGTTAGCAATATAAGCCTGACTGAAACCAAAGCGAATCTGCTTCATATAACGGGCATAGGCGCGCAGAACCGACACCTGTCGCCAGCTGAAACCGGCTGCCAGCACCAGACGGTTGAAGGCATCATTTTCTGCCGTACCAAACCAGATATTTTCAAAGGCATCACGGAAAATTTCATTGACGCTGCGGGCATCAATATCCGCCTCGCTGTTGTATTCCAGTACAAAGTCATGAATCCAGATACTGGAATGATCCTGCCGGTGAATTTTGTACGGATATTCGCTGATAACCTTCAGTCCGAGGTTTTCAATAATCGGAATCTGGTCAGCCAGCGGTAGTGGATTGCTGTGGTGGTAGATTTTAAAGCGAATACAGTTTCTGGCATCACCCAGAGACTGATAGAAGCTCATGGTTAGCGGCTTTTCATCGCTGAGCTCATCCAGATAATCAATATCAACAACGGCTGACTGGGGGCTGAAGGTTTCCTTGTAACCTGCCGTAAAACCATTGCCGTACGTCTGCAGCAGTCGATTAGCGCTGGCTTCGCCACGTGCTTCCAGCAGATAATTCTTGAACTCATCATCCCAGGTGTAGGCGGCCTGCATTATCTCACTGTTTATGACATTCAGGTCGTAATCAGCCTGTTGCTCCGGGTCGAGTCGCAGAGTGAAATGTACCCGACACAGAATGGATTCCGAGAAGTAGGTGGTAAATTCAGAATCCAGCGCATTGAGTCCTTCAATCAAAATCTTCTGGATTTTACGGCGCAGGTTAGTGCTGTAAACATCTCGCGGCACATAAGCCAGTGCTGAGCAGAACAGACCATTGCGATCCTGACGCAGGAATACCTTAATCTGATGCCGCTCCTGAATCTGCAGAATACCCCGGGCAGTATCAAACAACTCATCTGCCGACATCTGGAACAGTTCTTCACGGGGGAATACTTCCAGAATCTGTACCAGATCTTTGGCATGATGACTGCCAGGCTCCAGCCCGGCACGGTTAATCACCTCATCAACTTTGTGCCTGACATAAGGAATCTGACGGGGGCTTTGATGATAGACCGGCGAGGTGTACAAGCCCATAATCCGGAATTCACCGGTTACGTCTCCCGCTTCATTAAACTGCCGGATCACCACAAAATCCGGATAAGCCGGGCGGTGGACACTGGAACGTGCGGCGGCTTTGGAGAAACTGAGGCGGTCTTTACAACTGAAGAAATCACTATCAAGTACCGGCTCAAGCTGCTGCTGATCCAGTTCTCCGCCCTGCACGGGTCGTAACAGACCTAACAGACTGCGGGCGGGTCGAACAATCTGGTGGCTACCTTCTTTACCTTTTACCTTGAGCTCTTCGCTGGCCAGAAAGGTGAAATTATCTGCCAGCAGCCATTCCAGAAAAGCTTTAACCTCACCCTCATCACTGTTCAGCCCGGCAATAATATTTTTAACCTGTTTCAGCATGGGCTGATAGTCTGTGACGACGCGGCGCACATCCGCCAGCACAGCTGTCAATTCCAGCCGAATCTGCTCAAGTTCAGCTTCAGACTCAACCCGGTCAATCTCCAGATAGACAAACGCTTCACGTGCTGTATTGGCATCAGCAGCACCATGAATCATCTCTCCGGCATCGTTACGGCTGATACCCATCACACCATTACGCAGCCGATGGATTGTCGCACCGCGCTCATTGAGCTTCATTCTGACGGAATCGACGATAAATGGCTGATCAATATGCAGCAGCTGGATCACCGTATGGGTCGAATGCCAGCCGTAATGCTCATAATCCGGGTTCAGCACCGCAATACCGGGCTCGCCGTGCGTATGCTGTTGCATAAAATGCCAGAAGGAAAACACCGATCCTGCCAGATCGCTGAAGTCTTCCTGCCCCAGATCACGGCGGGTATCCAGCACGCAGTACTTTTCAGTAAACACTGCCAGCGCCGGTTTCTCCGGTCCGGAAACCTGCTGACTGACTTCTGCCACCAGTTTTTCAAGCAAAGCTTCCTTGCTGCCAGCCATGGACAAAGCCATGTTTCCTCCTGAATACGTTTGATATATCTTCAAATCAGTATGAGCAGAAATACCGCTCAACCTGAACCGTGAAATGTGGATAATACGGTTCCCTGAGGTCTGTATCGGCCTGTACCCTCTATTTCCTAATAGCTATTTCCTGATAGTTATCTTTAATTCAAAGTGAATTGATCAATCATGGATGTGCAACTCCCTTATCAGCCTGAAACCGGCGATGCTTTATCAAAGTACTCTGGTACAGCCAGTAACCGGCTCGGGACAGGGAGTGATGCCGAAGCACTGGCACTGTTTCTGCGCCGTGCCGAACGGCGATCAGCGGAGACCCTGCGTCGCTATACCCGCGAGCTGGTACGCTTTACCGCCTTCAGTCGCAAGGAGCTGACCCGACACTACAACGAGATCACCGTGGCGGATATTGAACGTTATGTCACGTTCCTGAACGCTCCCTGGCCGCACTGGCAGCGGCCCGGTATTGACCGCAACCGGCCGGAAAAGATCTATTTCCCGAATCCGATCAAACCGGGCAAAAGCACCGATCAGATCATTACGGTTCTGCACAGTTTTTTTAATTACCTGCATGCAACGGGTTATATTCAGGGCAACCCCGTACACGGCTTTGACAAAAGCGGAGAACGCCATGCCCGTGGTCACGGTGAAGTGCGCTACTTCTATGCGGATGAATGGGAAGTCGTAACAAACTGCCTGCGCAACTACCCGGAAACAACACAACGCCAACAGAACGAGAAAGCCCGCCTGAATTTCATTTTCGGGCTGTCCTATGCCACCGCGATCCGTCAGGGCGAACTGGAAAAACTAAGCTGTACTGATATTCACTCAGGTCCTGACGGTGAACTGGAACTGCATGTCAGCGGTAAAGGTCGACGCAAACGGCGACTGCCAATCAATAACAAAACCCTTGATGTCATCATTCGTTACCGCCAGCACCACCAGCAGGATGATTTCAGCCGCGATGAGTTTCCTTTTGCCCCCACGATTAAGCCGGTAGGCAAAAACAATAATTTCCGTCGCATGTCTGCCCGACAGATTCGTAAATGGTTTAGCGGGTTTATGCAATATTGTGCCAATACCGTTGCGGATGAATCTCCGGAGCTGGCCGAACGGTTACTGGAAAAAAGTTTTCACTCACTGCGACATACGGCACTGTCACATTTAGCGCGACACATGGATATTGAAGATCTGGCGATCTTCGCTGGTCATGAAGCGATTACTACCACTCAGCAATATTACACACCTGAACGCTCACGCCTGCGGGAGCTGACGAAAGAGCATGGACTGGAATAAAACCGGCTGTATTTTCACAGCCACTCACCACTTATCAGAAGTGGCACGTTAGTAATTAACCGGTGTCGTTTTTATCAATTTAAAAAGCCGTATACAAAATACTGCACCTCAATGTTGTATTGGCATTGCCACTTTTTTCAAACTTGATCTAATCTTGGTCTTGCTCTGTTCTCGGCCAGCAGCCGCTCGCGGCATACAGGTTTCCAGTAGCCCTGTAGCGTGAATGGTCGGGTGCTTTGTTTACAGATGCCGGAGCGTTGCTGATGTACTCTCTGCAACCACCCGGCAACCGCCAGGTTCGGGATGATGGCAGGCAACCAGACTGCCCCCTTATCCATGCACCAGTTAACTCCCATACAGGTTCAGGTACCCTCATGAACAAAAAAGAGCTGGTAGAACAGATCGCCGAAGATGCAGGTCTTTCCCGCAGCAAGGCCGAACATGCACTCAATGCCTTTATCCATCATGTCCAGGAAGCACTGGTGCGTGGTGAAAATGTACAACTGATCGGGTTTGGCAGTTTTGTCGTTGGTAACCGGGCGGCCCGCAAGGGTCGCAATCCCCAGACCGGGGCTGAAATTGATATTCCTGCCATGCGCGTTCCCCAGTTCAAGGCAGGCAGCAAACTGAAGGAGATGGTTAACAGTTAATTACCCGCTGCATGCTGTATACACCGCAGAAGCCGGTGCTTTAGCAGTCAGGGTATTTTCTGCTGCTGTTAGTTCCGGCTTCCATTGCTTTCAAATACCACTACACACCCGTTATCATCACATCCTGAATTTTAAAAATATCTCAATGGTAGGTAAGATAGTGCTAACCCCGACCTATATGATTGCATAATATGCTTGATAAAACTGCTGCCCGCCTTACCATTCGCGATGCTCTGCTGGATTTACAGGATAAAAACCGGGCATTTCGTGAGTCACTGCTAAACGATACCGAACTGCCTGCCTGGGTAATGGCTGATGAAGATGATACAGCGCCAGCGAGAGAACGTGCCGCCGCAGCCGCCACCAGTCTGACGTACAAACCGGAACAAAAAAAACAGAAGACATCCAAATGCTATGGGTTGGTAGGAATATCAAGCCAATCTATGACAGCAGGCAATCAACTCAATCAATCAAAACTGCATTTTAAACAGGCTATCAGCGAATATCGTCGCCTGTTTGGTGCAGCCTCTATTGAGTCGATTGAATTTTCATCAAAGGAGTTGCGGGACTCATTGCTTGGTAACCTGAAACTCCATCATCTGCACTTTGTGCAATGTTACCGACAACTCAAGCTGTTCCCTCACCCACCCAAACGCGTGGGCTTTAGTTGGGCAAAGGGTACCTGCGGCAGCGTCAGGCTATCTGCTGAAGCTGCGATTACCCACTTGAAAAAGCAATACACCCAGTCGCAGTCAGTCATTGAAGATATTATTGCACTACAGCAATTGCCGGAAAACCGGACTGTGGTTATTAAACGTCCGCTG
Source organism: Endozoicomonadaceae bacterium (assembly GCA_965261725.1). GTDB lineage: Bacteria > Pseudomonadota > Gammaproteobacteria > Pseudomonadales > Endozoicomonadaceae > CANDOC01. The sequence goes on from CBDHDU010000036.1 coordinate 19,582, forward strand.
GCGCCTCATTTACGTGCTAACCTGACATGGGATGAGCGCATTAAAAACCTACGCCTGCAACCGGAAGAAAAACCAAAATTTCCAACGCAGGTAAACAGCCCGCTGCCGTTATTTGTCTTACTGCAACCGGGACAACATCTTCCCGAGTTTAACCAGATCAAGCCTCTGGTAACTGACAGTATCCAGGATCGCCTGAAACGTTCCGACCGTCGCCTGCAACCATTATCAGACAAAGCTGAAACGCACGTTTTTGTCGATATAGAGTAAATTTGGTGCACTTCCCCATTTGCGCTTTTACAGCATTAAATCTGCCCTAAAAGCGCATCACCAACTATCCTTGTTGTTCTAACTCCGAGTCATGAAAACTAACGCATAAGAGAGCCCGGAACATGAGCGACATTATTGTATCAAGTAGTCGTTGCAGCTATCGTTATATTATCGGCTGTCTGTTAATTATTTATTCAATGGTGCTATGTAGCGGCTGCTCCTCATTATCCAGCTCTGATCACGTTAAACGATCAACACCACCCAAACCTCCAGCTCCCGCAGAAAAAGCGGAAGCAGAAGTTAATGAACTTAAACTGCAAATGCTGGGAATGATTGAGAATGCTATTCAGCAGGACGCCGAACTAAGCCCGGAACTGAAGTCGGATCTTGTTGCTCAGGCCATCTCCCCTCTCCGGGAAGAGTCCGCCATCTTCCTGACCGGGGAAGATAAACTGACTCGCCCGATAGCGGTCACCTTTCAGAAAGCCTTCGAACAGACGCTGGTCGAACTGGAAGATAAGCATGATCCTTTGCTGGCATCAGCCACTGCCATTATTCATACGGACAAACCTACAACCCCCCTCTGCAATCCGCCAAAGCAAGTGCTGGCCGGCAGCGTTAACAAGGAAATGGCTGCTGACCCTCAACGATTACGCACTATAGCCGACCGTAGCATTACCGTTCGCAAAATGGCACGCTGTGGCGGCAACCTGTCACTGGTTATTGCCTATGCCAAAGAAGGGCTGGACAAAAGAACTGCCGCAGAAAAAGCGGTTTATCTGGAGGAGACCCTGAAGCCAGGCAACTGCAACCTGGTGGATGCCCGTCTTGAGTGTGACGCTGTGCCTGCCGAAATCAGCGGTTCCTCCTATCTCCTGACAACACCGTCCGGTGGTCAGCTTTATTTTGGGAACAACGGAATGCAGGCACTGGAAAGCAGTAAAAATATGTACTGGCGTTACTGGTTTGGCAGCACTAAAAAAGTCGTTCCGGCTAAAAGGAAGCTTGAAGTGGAGCAGTTTCTTAAAACATCAGGATTTAAGGCCGCCAGTCTTTAATACAAATGCATTATGGAATTGAACGGAAGTACCACAGGACGGAACTGACGTCGGCTAATACTGTCTACCCTGCAAACATGTAATAACTGAATAATGGGCAGGGATGGTATGAGGTTGGACGGATTTTGTCTGATTAAACAATCGGTGATAGTCTTTGCCCTGCTCCTGTGCTGCTGTACTGGTCTTTATGCTGACCTTTCCAGTCAGTTAGAGCCTGCAACTACCCGCCTGCCTGAAATGTGGCTGCCAGTGGATAATGCATCTGTCTGGCCTGACAGCGCTATTGATGGCGCTGTAATGCAACAGCTTTCATCTCCGTTTGATTCTAATATTATTCCTTCACGCCTTTTGGAATTTATCGGTCCTGAAGCGCTGGCTGAGGTTAATATCACAGATATTCTCAACCCGCAGGCTATCCATGCATTCAGTGATTTGCTGGCTCTGAGTCATTCAACCACAAAGAATACCGTCAGCCCTGATATTGTCCGTCACCGCAATGCCAGCCAGTCTCATGTGCAATTGCGAGGTCTGGACACCGATATCCGCCCGGTCGCCGTCACCTTTCAGAAAGCTTTTGAAGCCTCACTACTGCAAAAGCTACACAACAAACAACTACAACATTGCCGGATTATTGTCCACACGCCCCGCCCCGCTACCCCACTCTGCAACCAGCCGGGTCAGGTGCTGGAAAGTAGCATTCACGCAACTATGCTGGATGATGAGAAGCGCCTGAAAACCGTCCGTGACCGCACCCTGACCCTACGGCAGCTGGCAAAGTTTGGCACCGGTGTAGAGCTGTATGTGGTATACCCCAAAGACGGGCTTGATCGCCGTACTAAAGCAGAACAGGCAATCTATAAAGCGGAACTGGAAAACAAGCAAAACGTCAGTCTTTACGACAAACCGCTGGATTGCGCCAGCATCCCACCTTATCTGTGCGGAGCATCCTATTTCCTTGAGCTGACGAACGGACAAACCCTGTTCTTTTCACTGAACGGTTCTCAGGCTGCTGACTGTGATGATGCGATGTTATGGGAGTACTGGTTCGACAGCATCACCAATCCGGACGTTAAGGTTCGCTATGATCAGGTTGTGAGCTTCCTGAAAAATCACGGACTGCCTCTGAACGCTCATTAAAATAAACATTAATGCCTTTATGTAAATTATTACCACCAGCAGAAAATATTTATATTTTTTAATGAGTTACACAAAAAACAAAACGTAACACTTTTACTGTTGAATTGGCATTTTCTTAAAACAAATACCCTATAAGTACAAAGAAGCCACTCAAACCACTGCTATGGTTATTAAAGGCATTTATTTAGCGCATTTAATTTCAAGAACATCAGCTCAATGCCGAAATCATATTGAGTCACAGGGTAATAATACATGCTACAAATCTCCGGTTTCTCGCTTCTTGTTGTCGCCATACTGGTTTATTTTCTCGGGACTTTTATTACCCGTCATGTCCGCCTTCTGGACGAATACCACATTCCGGCCCCAGTAACCGGGGGTTTGCTGGTCAGCCTGACCATTGCGATTGCCAGTCAGTTCTTCGATTTTGATATTCAGTGGGATCTTGCGCTGCGGGATCAGTTACTGCTGATTTTCTTTTGTACCGTTGGCTTAAATGCCCGGCTACGACTGCTGGTCACCGGCGGCAAAACTCTGCCATTACTGTTTTGTGTGATTGCGGTATTTCTGGTGCTGCAAAACTCTGTCGGGCTGGGAATGGCACTACTTATTGGCGAAGAACCCATTCATGGCCTGCTGGCAGGTTCTATTACCATGGCTGGCGGCCACGGTACAGCTATAAGCTGGGGAGCATTTCTCGAAGGTGAGGGCTACACAGGTGCTACCGAGTTCGGTTTGATCGCAGCCACTATGGGCTTAATTATGGGTGGCATGCTCGGCGGGCCGGTTGCACATCAGCTAATCAAGAATCATCACCTTGATCCACAGGAAGCTGACATGGGGGTTCATGCAGACCCCGAAAGCATTGAAACCCGTGCAATAACCCTGTGCATGCAGCAGGTATTAAAGGTCGTGCTGGTGATCGGTGGCTGCATTATTATCGGTAAGTGGGTTAATACGATTTTCCGGTCCCATGGCATTGTGATGCCTGACTACCTTCCCGTACTGTTTCTTGGCATGATAACCGCCAATATTGCCGACCTGCTGAAATTCCAGTTCAACGAGCAGTTTATCAACCTGTTTGGTGATATCAGTCTTGAACTGTTTATTGCCATGAGCCTGATGTCGCTCAAGCTCACCCGGCTTGCAGAAACCGCCGGTCCGGTCGTATTAATTGTTCTGACCCAAGCTGTGGTGATTTGTATATTCGCTTACTACATTATGTTCCGGGCTGCCGGACGTGATTACGATGCCAGTCTGGTAACGGCAGGATTTGTCGGCCTTGGGCTAGGTGCGACGCCAGTCGGACTGGCCAATGTAAGCACCCTAACCCACCGCTACGGACCTTCACCCAAGGCTTACCTGATTGTACCGCTGATTGGTTCTGTGTTTACAGATACTTTGAATGCGGTCGTTCTTCAGGGCTTTCTGACGCTACCGTTTTTCCAGTAGCTTATTTATCCTGCAGCAACACGGACTCAAGCGCTACCTGCATCATTTCATGGAAAGAGGTCTGGCGCTGCTCTGAGTCCAGAGCCTCTCCTGTCAAAATATGATCGCTCACTGTGGCAATACACAGGGCTTTAGCACCAAACTCAGCCGCAACACCGTAAAGTCCTGCCGCTTCCATTTCTACAGCCAGAATGCCCATCTTTTCCAGTAGTTGGAAAAATGAGGTGTCCGGCTGATAAAAAAGATCAGCAGAAAACATATTGCCAACCCGAACAGGTACATTCAGGGCAGCAGCAGCATCTGTCGCATTTTTCAGCAAATCAAAATCGGCAATCGCTGCGAAGTCATAACCCTCAAAACGGGTTCGGTTCACACCGGAATCTGTTGACGCACCCATACCAATCAACAAGTCACGGGTATTGATATCCCGCTGGGTTGCACCACAGCTACCGATCCGAATCAGAGATTTAACCCCATAATCGGTAATAAGCTCCTTGGCATAAATCGAAATCGAAGGCACTCCCATACCGGAACCCATAACAGAGATTTTTTTCCCTTTATAGGTGCCGGTATAACCCAGCATATTACGAACTTCGTTTACACAGGCAATGTCTTCCAGGTAGTTTTCAGCAATAAACTGCGCACGCAAGGGATCACCCGGCATTAATACGCAATCTGCAAAATCACCCGGTTGAGCACTGATATGAGGTGTTGGCATAACTCACCTGCATTGGTTTCAAAGAAAGGGAAAAGAGAATGGAAGGCGCCTTAATCAGGGAGCCATAATATCCTCAAGGAAAGAAGAGCCGTACTCCATTGACGACAAACCAAACCAGCTGGTAAGCGACTGACCAATATCGGCAAAGGTACTTCTGGCTCCCACGCTGCCAGCCATAACAGCCGGACCGGAAAACAGTACCGGTACATTTTCACGGGTATGATCAGTGCCCTGCCAGGTTGGATCACAACCATGGTCGGCAGTAATGACCAGCAGATCATCCGGTGTCATTTGCGCCTGCAGCTCCGGTAAACGTTTGTCTAACTGTTCCAGTGCTGCCGCATAGCCGGCAACATTACGACGATGACCGTATTCACTGTCGAAGTCGACAAAGTTGGTAAAGACTAAACCGTCTTCTGGTAACGAACGAAAAGCACTCATCGTTGCATTGAACAAATCATCCAGCCCGGTAGCTTTAACTTTACGGGTAATACCCCGGTGGGCAAAAATATCAGCAATCTTACCAACACTGATAACCTCTTTGCCTGCAGCTACCAGATTGTCCAGCAATGTCGCTGCAGGTGGCGGAACCGCATAATCACGACGATTACCAGTACGCTTGAAATCATCGGCATTCGCACCCACAAAAGGCCGGGCAATGACCCGACCTATATTATAATCATCAAGTAATTTTCGGGCAGTTTCACAAAGGGTTAACAACCGCTCCAGACCGAAGCTTTCTTCATGAGCAGCAATCTGGAAGACGCTATCCGCTGACGTATAAACAATGGGCTTGCCTGTCTGCATATGTTCTTCACCCAGATTCCGGATAATATCCGTACCGGATGCATGGCAATTTCCTAACACGCCGGGCAGTTCAGCCTGCTCTATTAAATCCTGAAGCAGTGATTCTGGAAAACTGTTGTCCAGATCACTGAAATAACCCCAGTCGGACAAAACCGGCACACCCGCCATTTCCCAGTGACCACTGGGCGTGTCTTTGCCACTGCTCATTTCACCGGCATAACCCCAGGCACCATTGACAACACCGGGCTCCATTCCTTTAGGGTATTGCCCGGTACTTAAACGTGCAGCTTCAAGCAAACCTAACTGTGACAGATGGGGAAGCTTTAATGGCCCCTGACGACCTTCATTCGCCTTACCGTCAGCGCACGCCTCAGCGATATGTCCCAGCGTATCCGCACCGACATCACCAAAACGTTTTGCATCAGCAGTAGCACCAATACCAAAGGAGTCAAAAACCAGAATAATCGCTCGACGGCTGGGCATGTCAGTATCCTTAGATATCAGAAGAGCGTACCTTCTCATGCTCCTCGATACAGAAAACAACTGTGAATCTGCCTGAACAAGAACCTTAATGGCGGCAGATATTTCGGAAAAGCATAGCACTCTATCGTTTCCCCGGACATATCTCAGGTCAACGATTTAGACGACATATTTAGCAAGCATTATAAGAAACGACGACACAAAAAAGGCAGCCCGAAAGCTGCCTTTTTAGAAACCTGTAACCGCTGCCTGATCAGAAAGCAGACATAGACAGGAAGAAGCCTGCGATGGTTGCAGACATCAGGTTAGCCAGTGTACCGGCTGCAACGGCTTTCATACCCATCTTGGCAATATCGCTGCGACGGTTTTCAGCCATTTTGCCCAGACCACCCAACAGAATCGCGACGGAGGACAGGTTAGCAAAGCCACACAGAGCGAAAGTAATAATCGCCTGAGAATGTTCGGAGAACATATCCTTAACTTCAGCAAAGCCTGCGTAAGCAACAAATTCGTTCAGCACCAGTTTCTGACCGATGAAGCTACCGGCGTTAGCAGCGTCAGCCCACGGAATACCAATCAGGAAAGCGATCGGGGCAAACAGCCAGCCCAGCAGCAGTTCCATGCTCAGTTCAGGCATACCGAACCAGCCACCGAACCAGCCCAGCAGACCATTTACCAGTGCGATCAGCGCAATGAATGCCAGCAGCATTGCACCAACATTCAGTGCCAGTTGCATACCATCGGACGCACCACCAGCAGCCGCATCAATAACGTTAGCAGGCTTGTTTTTCTCGCCTTCTGTATCATCCAGGCTGCCTTCAAATGCCTGCTCAGTTTCAGGCTTGATGATTTTAGCCATCAACAGACCACCCGGTGCTGCCATGAAGCTTGCAGCAATCAGAAACTTCAGCTCAACACCCATACCGGCATAACCCGCCAGTACAGAACCGGCAACAGATGCCAGACCACCGACCATAACGGCAAACAGTTCAGACTGAGTCATTTTGCTGATAAACGGACGTACAACCAGCGGTGCTTCAGTCTGACCAACGAAAATGTTAGCTGTTGCAGACAGGGATTCTGTACGACTGGTGCCCAACAGACGCTGCAGACCACCACCGATAACGGTGATAATTTTCTGCATAACACCCAGGTAGTACAGCACAGCAACAAAAGCAGAGAAGAAAACAATAATTGGCAGTACGTTAACAGCGAAGATAAAGCCCAGCTTGAATTTACCGAGATCTCCGAACAGGAAACCGATACCTTCATTGGCGTAGCTCAGCAAGCCACTCACCGCTTCGCTGACAGTCAACAGCACTTCTCGACCAAAAGGCACATACAAGACGAGGGCACCCAGTCCAACCTGAATCAGGAATGCGCCACCCACGGTACGCAGATTGATCGCTTTACGGTTATCCGATAACAGGAGGGCAATTGCCATCAAGGCAACCATCCCAACCAGACTCATTAACAGACTCATAACAAGTGTCCTCAGGGGAATAGGAAATGCAGGAAAATGCAAACTCGATTGGGATGCGGAGTATACAGACCGACTCTCTCACTCACAGGGCGTAGTTACCGTAGATATAGAATAACTTTCACCACAATTTTTGCAGAAAAAAACAAGTAAAAACGTGCAAGATGCGTACTGAGTCAGTGTATAGTTGTTCATGACTGCAAAAAATGAAGGGAACTCATGTTCGTTTCTTTGGTCAAGATTTCATAAATGAACATCTCAAACCTCCGGGCAAAATTGATTACAGAGTTATAATGACTCAACACTGGATCTAATAGATCAGACAATTATCCCGGTATAAGAAAACAGTCATCGGATGTCAGCATCATGAATGGGACTTACGTAACAGAAGAAACAACTCAACTGCAGCAGCTAAAAGATTTTCTTGAAAAAACGATTATCGGTCAGCCGCATTTGATTGAACGGTTACTGATTGCTCTGCTGGCAGACGGACATTTACTCGTTGAAGGTCCTCCCGGACTGGCAAAGACCAAAGCGATCAACGAGCTGGCCAAAGGAATGGAAGCTGATTTTCATCGTATTCAGTTTACCCCGGATCTGTTACCCGGTGATATTACAGGTACGGATATCTACCGTCCGGAAACATCCACCTTTGAATTCCAGCCCGGTCCGGTTTTCCACAATCTGGTACTTGCGGATGAAATCAACCGGGCGCCAGCCAAAGTGCAGTCTGCTTTACTTGAAGCGATGGCAGAACGACAGATCAGTGTCGGCCGCCAGTCATGGCCGTTACCAAAACTATTTATGGTAATGGCCACCCAGAACCCGATTGAGCAGGAAGGTACTTACCCACTGCCGGAAGCCCAGCTTGACCGCTTCCTGATGCATGTCAAAGTCGGTTATCCGGATACCACAGCAGAACGTGAAATTCTTAAACTGGTGAGGGGCGAAGCCCTGCAACAGGATGTGCCCGCACCGGCAGAACCTATCACCGAAGCAGCCATTCTTAATGCCCGCCGGGAAATCCTGCAACTGCATATGGACGACGGGCTGGAAGAATATCTGGTACAACTGATCCGTTGCACCCGTGAACCCGAAGCCTTCTGTGAACAGCTGGGACGCTGGATTGAATACGGTGCCAGCCCGCGAGGCACATTGGCCATTGATCGTTGCGCCCGTGCCCGCGCCTGGCTGGAAGGCCGGGTCTTTGTGACCCCTGATGATATTCAGGGCGTTATTCATGACACCCTGCGTCACAGAATCATTCTCAGCTATGAAGCTGAAGCCGAAGGTGTCAGCCCGGATCAGGTCATTGACCGTATTATTCAAACGGTTCCAGTGGCCTGAGGTTCTGAACAACGATGAAAGGCGTTTACTGTACGCTCAGTGATATGCTGCGCCAGCAGCTGGCGGCTCGACAACTGCCCCTGTTTCGCCGGGGGCGGGCTCACGCCAGACTATCAGGTCAGCATTCAGCCTGGCATAAAGGCCGGGGCATTGAGTTTGAAGAAGTGCGGGGCTACCAGCCCGGTGATGATATTCGCACCATTGACTGGCGGGTAACGGCTCGCAGCGGTCGCACCCATACCAAGGTTTTCCGGGAAGAGCGGGAAAAGCCGGTATTTATGCTGGTTGATCAGAGCTCCAGTATGTTCTTCGGCAGCCGGGAGCGGTTCAAGTCAGTAGCTGCAGCGCAACTCGCTTCACTGCTGGCATGGGCAACTCTCAATCATGGTGACCGGGTCGGCGGCATTGTCTTTAATCAGCACAAGGTACGGGAGATTCGTCCCCGCCGCAGTCGTGCCAGTGTATTACAGCTACTGCATGAAATTCAGACGCTGAACAGTGAGCTGTCTGCCGCATTTCAGCCGCCTCGTTCTGATCAGGAGTCAGCCCCCCTTACCCAGGCGCTGCGACAGGCGAAACGACTGGCAACACCGGGAGCAACGCTATTCCTGCTCAGCGATTTGTCGAATTACGACGATAATACCGGTCGTCAGCTGGCACAGCTGGCACGTCATTGTGAAGTCGTCGTACTGAAGATTAATGACCCACTGGAACAGCAGCTACCTCCTGCCGGGTTATATCCTGTGACCAATGGTCAGGCGCGGGGACGCTTAGATACCCGTAATAAAAAAACGCGGGAACAGTTCATTAAACAAAATCAGCAGCAGGAAGCCGGATTACAACAATCTCTGCGCAGTCATGGTGTGACCTGCCTGCCCATTAACAGTTCTGAGTCCATGCTGGAACAACTACAACAGCAGCTCGGTCTGCAGCACCGGATCAGGAGTCGGCGTTCATGACGACTCAAACAATGCCTCCGTTGAATGCAATGCCTCAGTTAAACGCAATGCCTTCAGGCAATGCCATGCCGCCGCAACTTGCTGGTGCTGCACCTGATCCATTACTTGAGCAGTTACGTCCGAATATATTACCTGACCCTGTTAGTTGGTGGCCGCCGGCACCCGGATGGTGGGTACTGGCTGCTCTGGGAATCATACTGCTGGGCTGGCTGCTGTGGAAAAGCATCCGGGCATTTCAGCGCCGCCGTTATCGTCGGATAGCGCTCAAAGCAGCCAAACAGCTGCACCAGCAAAACGGTGATAATAATGCTCATGTGCTGGCGCACTACAACAGCATTCTGAAAATAGCGGCTTTAAAAGCCTATCCGGAGAAAGATGTCGCCGGGTTACACGGCCTGGCGTGGCTGACGTTTCTGGATGAAAGCAGCGATACTCAGGGTTTCTGCCACGGACATGGCAAAGCACTGGGACATCGCCGTTACGCACCCGCACCTGAAATGGATGCACAAGCACTTTACGAACTGGTTTGCTACTGGATCAAGAAACATCATGCTTGAGTTGGTTTGGCCCTGGATGCTGCTGTTGCTGCCTCTGCCATTATTAATCTGGCGGTTTGTAAAACCTGCCCCGGAACAACGACAGGGAGCGCTCTGGATTCCCTTTTATGACAATCTGGAAGCGCTTGGACTCGAATCGGCTGATGGCCGCAGTCAGTCAAGAGCAAGAATACTGACCATGCTGCTGATCTGGCTGGCACTGATACTGGCTGCTACACGGCCACAATGGGTTGGCGAACCGGTGTCACTGCCGACATCCGGTCGCGACCTGATGCTGGCCGTTGACCTCTCCGGCAGTATGCAGATTGAAGATATGAAACTGAAAGGTGAAGCCGTCGACCGGCTCACGGTCACCAAAGATGTTGTTAATGATTTTATTCTGCGTCGTCAGGGTGACCGGCTGGGACTGATTCTGTTTGGTTCTCAGGCTTACCTGCAGGCTCCCCTTACCTATGACCTACAAACAGTGGAATCGCTGCTGGGCGAAGCCGTTATCGGGCTGGCAGGAAAATATACCGCCATTGGTGATGCCATCGGTCTGTCAGTCAAACATTTACGACAACGACCTGCTGATTCCCGGGTACTGATTCTGCTGACAGACGGCGCCAATACCACAGGGGAAATTTCACCATTACAAGCTGCCAAGCTGGCAGAACAGGAGCAGATAAAAGTCTATACCATTGGTATTGGCGCTGATGAAATGGTTCAGCCCGGCTTGTTTGGCAGCTCATTCGGTGCCCGTAAAGTGAACCCTTCTGCTGACCTTGATGAAAAGACACTGACAGAGATCGCCACAATGACTGGCGGTAAATATTACCGGGCACGTAATCGTGAAGCCTTAGCCAGAATTTATGAAGAAATCGAAAAGCTGGAACCTGTGGATCAGGATGACCGTACATTCCGCCCTTCCAGTGCACTCTATTACTGGCCGCTGCTCATTGCGCTGCTGTTAACTTTCCTGCTGGCTTTAAGTCAGTTATTGCCACAGGGCATATTGGGTTCACGTATGAAGACAAACAAGGGAGGCGTTAATTAATGGAACTCCTGACGGATTTTCACTTTCTGCGTCCCTGGCTGTTGCTGTTATTACTGCCAGCTCTAGCATTGATCGTTGCTATTCGTTTACAACCACGGGGAAACAGTGCGTGGCGAAAGGTTATTGATCCCGAATTACTGCAACCATTGTTACAGGCAGAAAATGAAACATCCCAGCAACGGTTACTGACACTGCTGGCAACGGGCTGGCTGCTTGCCTGTCTGGCACTTGCCGGACCAGCCTGGCAAAAAATTGAAACACCGGTACACAGTAGTCTTGATCCGCTGGTGATTGTGCTTGACCTTTCACCCGGCATGTATGCAACCGATGTAAAACCTAACCGACTTGGCCGTGCCCGCTTCAAGATTCATGACATCCTGCGACAACGCCCTGATGGTTATACAGCGCTCGTTGCTTATTCCGGTGATGCCCATATTGCCTCACCACTCACAGATGATTCACGCACGATAGCCAACTTGTTAGATGCCCTCGCGCCGGAAGTTATGCCAACAACCGGTAATCGTCCTTCAACGGGTGTTCGTGAAGCCATTGAGTTATTGCAACAAGGTGCGGGCAGCTATGGTCAGATATTACTGTTGACCGGCGGTATGGATCATGAAGAAAGCGATACCATCAAACGGCTGATCAATAACTCCGGCGCATCGCTGTCAATTCTCGGACTGGGCACATCGGAAGGGGCTCCGGTTACCCTGCCCGACGGGCAACTACTGAAAGATCGCCGTGGCAATATTATGATTCCCAAACTGGAAGCCTCGGAACTACAGCAACTGGCAAGTAGCACCGGTGGAAAATTCCAGACACTTGCAGTCACAGATGCCGATATTACCGCACTGCTCGATGTGAAAAGCCACGCCGATCAGACCCGCGAAACACTACAACAGTTTGACCAATGGCAGGACAATGGCTGGATGCTGGTATTACCCTTACTGTTACTGGCATTAACGGGCTTTCGCCGTGGCTGGCTGCTTGTTGCCTTGTTGGTGATACTACCACCTGATCCGGCATTAGCAGCGCCCTGGGATGATTTCAGCTGGCAAAATCTGTGGCAAACACCCGATCAGCAAGGTCAGGAAGCTCTGCAGGCAGATAATCCCGAACAGGCAGCTTCCCTGTTTGAAAATCCGCTCTGGCGGGGTGAAGCCGCTAAACAACACGGGGATTATGAATCGGCAGCACAGGCGTTTGAAAAAGCCGGTAGTGCCAGTGGTTTTTATAATCAGGGCAATGCGCTGGCACACGCTGGCAAACTGGATGAATCCCTGGCTGCTTATAACAAAGCTCTGGAGCTTGACCCGGAATTGGAAAATGCCAGATTTAACCGTGACCTGGTTGAACAAATGAAACGACAGCAAGAACAACAGCAGGAACAACAAAAACAAAACCAACAGCAAAACGGCGACAAAAACCAGCAGGGTGACCAAAACTCTGAAAATTCTGAGTCTGAACAGAATCAGTCCAACAACTCAGAATCAGAAAACAGTGACAGTCAGCAAAATAAAGATGCTTCCAGGAGTGAGCAGCAACAGGGGCAAGATCAACAGCAGAACTCATCCAGCGCTGATAACAATTCCGGTGAAGACAAGTCACAATCAGCTCAGTCATCCAATAATCAGGACAATGAAGATGCTGATGATATGCCGCAACAGCAGACTGGAAAATCATCCGATCAGCAAGAAGAGCAAAATGATCAACAGTCCGGAATGGCTCAGAATAATGAAGAACAGTCAGGTCAGGATGAAGCTGAAAACAGCATGATGTCACAAAACATGACAATGGATGAGTCACCACTAACCACCGAAGAACAGCAAGCTATGGAGCAATGGCTGAGAAAAATACCTGATGATCCGGGTGGTCTGCTACGACGGAAATTTATGCTGGAACACCAGCAACGGCAGGAGCGTTAATATGACAAGCATTCGTAACAGTTTTCTGCCTGCAACCCTGTTCTTCGGGCTCCTGCTGACCGGATTACTATCAGCCAATCAGCACCCGCTGACAGCCTCCGTTAACCGCACCATTTTAAATGAAGGCGAGGCGCTACAGCTTACTATTCGAAGTGAAGGTGGTTCTGACCTGGAGCCTGACCTGTCACCACTGGAAGAAGATTTCGAAATTCTGGGACGTAGCAGCCGTCAATCCTATGAGAACATCAATGGCAAAAGCCGGCATACCGTCGAGTGGCAGCTGTCGCTGATGCCTCAGGCAACCGGCAGGCTGGTTATTCCCGCACTGAAAGGCGGCGGTTATGAAACCACCCCGATCAGTATTGAAGTACTTGATAGCAGCCAGCAGCAACAGGGGCAGAATAACAACCTGCCACCGGTATTTATCAAAACCGAGTTGAGTCAGGATAAACCTTACGTACAGGAAGAGGTCATTCTTACCCTGCGGATTTTCTATTCAGTACAACTTGACTCCGGCAGCCAACTCACGCCACTGGAAGCTGATAATCTGGTTGTTAAACAACTGGGAGATGCCCAGTCTTACGATACAGTGGTTAATGGTCAGCGACTGGGCGTTTATGAAGTTCGTTATGCACTCTATCCACAAACCAGCGGTAGCTTTACCCTGCCCCGTCAGGTCTTTGCCAGCGCTATTGCTGTTCAGGGAAACCCTTTTGGCAGCGGCTTTTTTGGCATGCAAAGCGGGCGCCCCATCCAGATCAAGGCACCTGTGACAAAGCTGGAAGTCCAGTCAATTCCGGAAAGCTGGCCTGGCGGTCCCTGGTTGCCTGCCCGTAATGTCACTCTGACAACGCAGTGGGGAGACAATGCCGACAGCCTGAAAGCCGGTGACGCAGTCACCCGAACCATTACTCTGACCGCAGAAGGTTTAACCGGCGACCAGCTACCGCCATTACAGATCAGTGAAACAGAGCATATCCGCCGCTATCCGGATAAATCCGTTAACAATGAACAGCTGACTGAACAGGGGCTAGTAGGACGCCGGTCGGAAAGCGATGCCCTGATTCCGGAGCAGGCGGGCTCATTGAAAGTCCCTCCTGTTAAAGTCCGCTGGTTTAATACAGTATCCCGGCAGGTTGAAATAGCCCAGAGCCCCGGGCGGACGCTGCATATTTCACCTTCACCGGCAGAACAGATAGCCGTGCCACCGTTGCAGGCTTCCGGAACCGATATTGTTATGGCTGAAACACAGCCACCCGCTTCAGCAGTCAGCCCCGAAAATATCAGGCTATGGCAAATCATGACCTGTATATTTGCCTTTTTATGGCTTGTAACCCTTGGGTTCCTTATCTATCAACGAAAGCAGCTAAAAACGACCTCTGGTACACCTAAGATACAGGTATCACACAGCCAGGAAAGCATCAGGTCAACAGCCCAGCTAACTGAAAAGCAGTCCAGAAAGCAGCTACAGGCAGCGATAAAGTCCGCCAGACCGGCCGCTATCCGACAACAAATGATCGAGTGGTGCCGGATCCGTTTTAATCAGCCCGGTCTCACGACCCTTGAAGGCTGTGTGCATTGTTCGGGCGGGAATCGCATGAAAAATGCCTTTCACAAGCTTGAGGAAGCTATATATAATCAATCTGGTCATTATGACCCGTCTGAGCTAGAACGTGCTTATGACAGCTGGCTTAATGACCTGAAAACCAGCAACGATAATAATGCTGGAAAAAGGATTTCAGGTAGCTTGTATCCGGCGGAAAAAACCGGTTACCGATAGCGCTGGAACAAACGGTCCACCTTGTGGTCTAGGGTTATAAGTATTCCGGACCCAAGTGGTGCTGTTATACTATTAATCAATTAAAAATCAGTGTTCTTTTAGTGTTAGCAAATAATCAACGTTCCCAATGATGATTTGAAGCTAGACAACCAGAAAGACGCATCATTGAGGTACAAAAACGATGTCCAACAAATTATTTGTAGGCAACCTGGCATTCTCCGCTACCGAAGCAGATCTGGAAGAAGCTTTTGCTCAGTACGGCGAACTCGAAGAAGTTAAGGTTATCATGGATCGTGAAACTGGTCGCTCCCGCGGCTTTGCCTTCGTCACTTTCACAAAAAAAGAAGATGCTGAAGCAGCGCTGGCTGTTGACGGTAACGACGTTAATGGTCGTAACGTTCGCGTAAGCATCGCAACCGAGCGTCCACGTAACAATAATGGTCCTCGCCGTGAAGGTGGTTTCAACCGTAACGGTGGTAACCGTCAGTACTAATAAGAATTAGTAAGCAAAAAAGCCGACCAGTGTGTCGGCTTTTTTTATTCCAGAAAAAGAATCACATTAAAAGCGATAAAGTAAAGATTCAAAAAATAGTCTTCTTTTAATATCTGTGTTCATTTCTTCAACAGCTAACTTATTTTTCCCACAACCATTGTTTTTGTTACTGGTCAAAAGATAGCTCTGCTTTAATTTTTTAATTACTTGAAACGCTTTTTAAGGCTTAAATAAAATGAAAGCTTTAAATGCATAAAGGGCAGTATCATTGCTGATACTGCCCTTGTTTAGCTATTAATGTCAGAAAGATTTTAGGTTGCTGGCTGCGCCAACTCACGCGGGTGCGGACCAGGCTTCAGCAGGAAGCGCGCCAGTGCAGGCAGCAGGCAGATCGCACCCAGCATGTTCCACAGGAACATAAAGGTTAGCAGCAAGCCCATATCGGCCTGGAACTTGATTGGCGACAGTACCCAGGTAGCTACACCGATACCCAGTGTCACACCGGTGAACACAACCGCCTTACCGGTCGTTCGCAGAGTCATCAGGTAAGCGTCCTGCAGAGACATACCTTCCTTCAGGCAGCCTTCCAGACGGCTGTAGATATAGATACCGTAGTCAACACCGATACCCACACCCAGCGCGATAACCGGCAGGGTTGCCACCTTGATGCCGATACCAATCTGCGCCATCAGTGCCTGACACAGGATCGAAGTAATGCTCAGCGGAATAATGATACAGAACACCGCACGCAGGGAACGGAAGGTTGCGAAGCAAAGCATCGCTACAACACCGTATACCCAGATCAGCATCTGGTTTTGAGCGCTGCTGATAACCTGGTTAGTTGCAGATTCGATACCGGCATTACCAGCGGCCATCTCGAACTTCAAGATTTCAGTGTTGTTTTCCAGGGCAAACTTCTCAGTCGCGGCAACAACACGAGCCAGCGTTTCAGCCTTGTGGTCATCAAGATACAGCATGACCGGCGCCAAACTACAGTCGGTGTTAAACAGTGCGGTCGCGTCCTGCAGGGAGCTGTTCAGTACATAAGAGTTACGGGACAGGGATTCCCACTTCAGGTTACCTTCGTTCAGGCCTTTAATAACCTGCTTGGATACGGTTACCAGCGACAGTGTAGACTGCACACCTTCCACGTTCTGCATGTTCCACATATAGCGGTCGATCGCATCCATGGTGGAGAAAGCAGAGCAGTTCTGGGCACCAGTTTCTACCATCACCACAAAGGTATCCGCACTGGTGGAGTAGTTGTTGGTGATAAACTGGTTATCCATGTTGTAGCGGGAATCCGGCTTCAGTTCCGGCGCACCCGGATCAAGGTCACCAATTTTCAGATCCTGACTGAAATACAGACCACCACCGACAAAGGCTACAGCCAACACCAGCATAAACGGAGCAACAGTCGGGCTGGCAAAAGCAGAGATTTTTTTCCAGATACCACCATCACTTTCCTGTTCACGCTTTACAGCCTGAATACCACGGTCGGTGACCCGAACATAGGACATCAGGATCGGCAGCAACACCAGGTTAGTCAGAATGATAACCGCTACACCAATACTGGCCGCCAGCGCCAAACTGCGGATAACTTCGATATCGATAATCAGCAGTGTCAGGAAGCCTATTGCATCAGAAGCCAGCGCGATCATACCGGGAATATACAGCACCCGGAACGTATGCCGGGAAGCGGTCAGCGCATCCGCACCTTTGGCAGATTCAATACCGATATTGTTGATAATCTGCACACCATGACTCACACCAATCGCAAACACCAGAAACGGTACCAGCATGGAGTAGAGGTCAAGACCAAAACCAACGGTTTCCAGCAGCCCCAGCAACCAGATTACAGCAATAATGGAACATACCAGCGGCACAATGGTACTGCGATAGCAGCGGGAGTAGAGGAACAACAATACTGCAGTAATCGCGACTGCTGACAGGAAGAACACGACAATGGCGTTCACACCTTCAAACAAATCACCCACAACCTTGGCGAAGCCGATAATATGCAGGTTGACGCCTTTCTCAGCGTAACGAGCACGTACCTCTTCCAGCTTCTGGGAGAACTCGGAGTAGTTCAGTCGCTCACCCGTGGCCGGGTCCGTTTCCTGCAGCGGTACTTCAATGATGGTAGAACCGAAGTTGTTCGCCACCAGACGTCCAATCTGACCGGACTTCAGGATATTCTCACGCACTTCGACGACACAGCTGGCATTACACTGGTCAACCTGAGGTGTGACTGAGCCCCCCTCAAAGCCATCCTCGGTGACTTCCAGCCAGCGGACGTTCGGTGTCCAGAGTGATTTCACCCCGTTACGGTCACCCCTTTCAGGTAAATGACCTCGTCGGTCAGTTCTTTCAGAGTTTCCAGATAGGCAGAGGAAAAGATATCCCCTTCTTTAGCCGCAACGGCAATACGAATCGAGTTGCCGCCACCACTCAGTTCATCCCGGTGTTCCATCATTTTCACAATGTAGGGATGCTGCAGCGGAATCATATTTTCAAAGCTGGCATCCGGACGAATGGATGTTGCCTTGTAACCCAGGAAAAGCGTGCTCAGTACAAAAACCGTAATCAGGAAACGACGATTATTAAAAATCAATCGCTCCAGCTGGGGCTCAAGATCATGTTCATGATTATTCATTGTTATTATTCTCCGGTCCTTCTACTACTTGCCGGTTTCAGTCACATCAGACTGAGGATATGCACACCACCTTGCCCGACAGCCACCAGCGAACCATCCGCTGCCAGTGTTACTTTGCTCAGAGTCAAACGATCAGGACGGTCTTGCTACTGTAGTTAGCGATTTCCTGATCCGGTGCAATACCATTCACCACGGTACCGGAATTACCC
>CBDHDU010000037.1:0-55572 GCA_965261725.1 Endozoicomonadaceae bacterium
AAACTGTGGCTCTAAACTCAAGTTATTCATAATCAACTACCCTTACACCCCATTAGATAATTCACTCATTGTTTCTTTTCTTCATTTTCAGGTAAACACACCTCAAACGGCAATCCTCGCTGCAAAACAATCTGGGAAAAATACAGATTAATCGCCTGTGATGTTGTTAACCCGAGCTGCCGTAAAATCAGCTCTGCCTCTGTTTTGAGTTCAGTATCAATACGAGCACGCACCGTGGTGTCTTTGGTCATTCTACCCTCTAACTCTAAAACTTAGTCGCTATTCATAGCTATCAGCTATGCTAACATGGTTGTGCTTGATCGTAGTATTCTGCCATATAATGACATTATGAGAGAATGCCATATCCATACATAAGCAGATGCTCTATTGACCTACTGATCGTTTTGTATACTTAAAGAATATGAAAACACGTTCCCTTTGGTTTATTTGTTTTGCCGCACTCCTGATCTTCAACAGGATCGCTTCTGCTGACCCGGTCATCACCACCTCCCTAAAAACAACTGGTCACTCCTGTTCAGTGCAGCTTCCATCATTCAGAATCGCTGAAAAACCAGCTTATTCTGCTGTTCATTTACCAGCCCCAAAAAGCCCTCTCTGCGTAACAAGACCAGAAGGAGGGTTATGGTCTTCATTAAAGAAAGCAGCAAAGACTGTATTTTGCTGCTGTATCTGTTGTATTAACGAAGACCAGCCAAGCCTCTCGCATAAATCAATGCAAACAGGAAAACTTAAAAGATCATACATAGTTAATGTAGATCGGGTACAACATCGTACAGTAACTGCCACAACACCATTTATTTCCCCGGCAGATATAGTCATATACAAAAAAAAAACCGGATACTACCCAGATCGAGACACCTCAATACTCTGGCGGCGTTATTCAGGAACGTTCAGAAGCAGATATATCCATAACATCGGTTCAGCAAACCCTATGCCAGCTTTTTGCACAAAAAGATATTTCCCCTGATGTAACTGCAAAGGAAGATATCACCCGACTTACCGGAGTCTGGTTTAGCCTGCTGCATAAGGAAGAACCACAGATATTCATTCATCATATCAGAGAGTTTTGTTCTGCTGCACTAGATGCAGAAAGACCCTACCCTGTTGTCACTGCATGCATAGAAGAATGCATCGATATGCTGCAGGACAAGTGCAGCCATTATCACTATGAAGCATTCGCAGAACTGGCAACATTGATTCAGCTGTGGTCTTCGTTGCCTGATAATGGCAACAGAAAGCGTGAAAAACTGGAGCAATGGCTTAAATTCTGGCCCGCCAATCAATGGCTTACTCATCAGCCTGAAAAACTGGTTTTAGCACTTGCAAACGTTCATGACATGCTACCAGCCATAGAATCGGAGAGCGATTCAAAGACATGGCTGCATGAGCTACTGAAAAGCATGACGCCTCAGGAGAGCAAAGCCATCAAATATGTGACGCTGGCATGTATTGCTAAAAGCCCAAAATCTCAACTCGCCCATCTACACATGGTGCACTCTACAGGATTCAGGCACCCTCACCTGTTTCTGGATTTAGAAGAAGAATTACATCCGTTCAAAGGTGGAAACCATCAAAAATACCAGAAAATTTACCAAGAACTCCTTTCATCGCCAGCACTTTAATGGGTAATGATATATAGCCCGTTTTCTGGCGCTATTCTTCCTTAGCCCCATTCTGATACTGCAACACAAATGGCATACATACTATGGCAAACGGCTAAATACTGCTTGATTGCATACTGCATGCTTTACTTTGTCCTATATAACGACCAGAAAGAGTGACCACTCAGTAAGTGATCACTCACGACAAGACTGCCTGACTACTACCCAAAAGCCTTCGAATAAGCAACAGTCCCTTCAGGAACATCACTGCCACACGGTAACGCCATGAAGTATTCAGCGGGTACGCCGGGCAATGTTAACCGCGAATACTGTTTAAACCCAAAGCGCCCGTAACAATCCGGTTCACCCAATAAAACAAAGCCTTTTGCGTCTTGTTCTTTCAGAATTTCCAGCGACTCTTTGATCAGTTTTGAGCCAATACCTTTACCCTGCATTTCAGGCGTAACGGATACCGGAGCCAGCCCCAGCCAGTTAACATCTTCACCATTTACAGTGACAGACGAAAAAGCAATATGCCCAACAATTTCGCCATTATCTTCTGCCACCAGCGAAAGTGATAGCTCACCTAGCGCCCTCAGTCGGTCAACAATATCGTGCTCCGTTGGCTCAGCACCGGGTTCATGATGCGGGTGATTTTTAAATGCCGCGTAAATCAGCTTACGAATAGCCGGAATATCTTGCGGAGTTTCATTACGAATTAACATGGTTTTCTACTTCTATTCAGGATTTCTGTAAAACCATCATCATGTAAGAAAAATGGCCATCAAAACGGTTAAGTATTTCAAATTCGGCTTTCAAATCGGCAATGGCCTGTGAACCTGGCATATCAGGTTCAAGCATGGATATCCGCTGCTGCAGCGGTACGATATAAGCAGACCATGCCTGCTCTCCCAGCAAGTGACTGGCTTTTACCGTATAACCGAGCTCTTTACATTGGAGCAGTCGTTTATCCAATGCCTGCATATCCGGATACCACTTTTGCCAAAACTGAAAAATATCATCGGGGATGCTTTTTCCTGTCCAGACCAGATCACTGACAACCAGATAACCTTCCGGCGCCAAATGCCGTTGCCATGCCTTCAGCGCTTTTGAAAAGCTCATGATGTAGACACTGCCTTCACACCAGATTAAATCAAATGCCTCATTTGCAAATGGCAAAGCAGTCATACTGGCGCAACAGGTTTTTATCTGAGCAGATAGCCCTTTCTCTTCAGCGTACAGCTCCAACTGTTCCAGATACTGTTGGTTATTATCCAGCACTGTTACTACAGCTTCTGAATGTTGCGCCAGC
The DNA here is from genome assembly GCA_965261725.1 of Endozoicomonadaceae bacterium. Lineage (GTDB taxonomy): Bacteria > Pseudomonadota > Gammaproteobacteria > Pseudomonadales > Endozoicomonadaceae > CANDOC01. Next base: position 2,935 of record CBDHDU010000037.1, read on the forward strand.
ACCAGACTGGCGGCACCGGTACCACATCCAATATCCAGAATATGCTTCGAAGGCTCTTTAATTTCGCGCAGGGCTTTGAGAGTATCAGCTTCACTGCCGGGCCCTAGTCGTTCGAGTCCGGCGTAAATAATGTCAAAGTCGTCCATATAGTTTTGGTGATTATCCAGATTCCGTGATAGCCAGCGCAGATGCAAAGCATCTTTCTCATTCAACCCTTGTGCCTGCAACCACTGACCGTGAGCATCTGGTGCAGTTGCCTCAAGAATGTCATGCCAGCTACGCAATGAATCATGGTTTTGTCCCAACAACCCGGCGAGTAATGCTCTGGCCTGCTGCTTCTTTGAAATTTCCTGATCCAACGCTTTCAGCCGCTGCTCCAATAAAGAACGATCCATTTCTACATCGATGCAAGCTTTACACTCGTTAAGCGTAAGGCCACCCACCTGTAATTGCTGCACCAGAGTCAAACGCTGTAAGTCGACATCATGATAATAGCGATAGCCATTAGCAGAACGTTTTCCTTTAACCAGCCCTAATTTCTCGTAATACAAAACGGTGGAACGGGAAAGTCCTGCCAAACGAGCCAATTGTGATATTCGATACATCAGAAGATACGTCAGCCGATGAATAACAGTCAGTGTAAAGTGTGAAGCTTTAGACAGGTCAAGCACTAAAAGCTAGTAAATGAAATCCCGGGGGTTAACCTGTTCCCGGTGAAAACCATAACCCATCACTCGTGCCGGAATATTGCGGATATAGCGATAACACAGTAACCCACGTAGCCAGACAGACACTTTAGGTCGTCGATCAGTATTCACTAACGCGGGAGAAATGATGTACTTCTGAGCAAGCTGTTGCATATGCTGAGTTAGTTTTACCGGCCGTTCAGGCCATACAGTTCAATCTGTTAACCTTGAGAATAATCCCGGACAGCAATGGATTCCACTTGAGTATTCAGATGAGTTTCAGCATGAACGACTATCGGCGTACATAGCATACGCTTGGCACAGGCACTTAAGCACAGTTTCCAGACAGACTGCTTCGACTCGCTGTTAAGGCTGCGAATATCCGCAGCACATATCACTCCCAGCCGGAATAGTTCTTCCAGCTTGGCAAGATTAATTTCCAGTTGAACCACATCGGAAGGCTGAGCGGACACGTTATTCTGGTTGGAATGTTCCATAATTCAAGCACAGTGGTTATCACAAAAACACAGACTAGATGATAATAATTCTCATTACCAGCCTTATGCCAATTTTACTTTTCTTCCGGCAACTGTACCTGCCCTTTAAAATGATTATTGATATCAATTCTGAAAGCATTCTGATGAACTGCAGGCAGTGACACGTTTAATTCAAGTGCAGCACCATAATGCGTTTCAACAATAGAGCCGTCGTAACGACCCAGGATATGCTGAATATCACCCTGCTGATCATACTGACAGCTGAAGCGGAGTTCAGCCTGTGGCACTTTTAAGATTGTTTCCAAAACCGCCAGCGAAGACCCAACACCACCGCCATAAGCCCTTACCAGACCACCAGTACCCAGCTTAATACCGCCAGAATAACGCACCACAACAGCACACAATTCTCCAACCCCTGAACCCTGAATTCGCGCAAGAATAGGCTTGCCTGCCGTACCGGAAGGTTCACCATCATCACTGAAACCCCATTGCTGGGCATCATTCGGCGTGCCGGCGATAAATGCCCAACAGTGATGCCGCGCTTCCGGATGTTGGTCACGAACTGACTGGATAAATGCCTGAGCCTTTTCCCGCCCCGGTGTATGGGCAATGCAGGTAATAAACCGGCTTTTCTTGATGATTTCTTCAGTTTCGGCCGTGGCGGCCGGTATCAGGTAGGACTCAGATCTCACACATTATACCGCTTGCTTGAATAGGCGCGGCAATCATAGCAGGCTGTGATCAGAGTTTCTTGTGGATCCAGCGAATCTGCGTATTCAAACCGTGCCGCTCATAAAACATCTGGGCACGGGTATTAAATTCCCAGACCTCGACAAAGACATCAGTCGCATTGCGTTGCCGACATTCTTCTTCAAATGTCTGATAAAGCATGGCGCCAACGCCCTGACTACGCATGGGTTCAGCCACAAAAATCTCATCAAGGGAACCCATAGGCACACTGCGGGAAATCATCGATTCCAGCATCCGCACATGCCCGGCAAGAAAGCCAACTGGCTGCTGGTCTGCTTCAGCAATAAAAGCAAAACAGTGTTGTTCCGTCACATAGAGATTCAGATCCTTCTTTACACCAATCTCTTCCGGCGACATAAATTCATCTGGCCGTGCCATATGATGCATCGAGTGCAAATCATACATAGCTGTTTTCATATACGGTACATCGGCCGCCTGCGCCCTACGAATGGTAACCACTGAGCCTCCCTGCCACATGGTATTCATATGCGTGTTATCGGCAGCATCAGTGTATATATACAGTTTCCTAAAAGTTTTCTATCACTGCCTGCATAATGACAACCGAAGTCCAACCCATACCAATCGTCAGTGGCATAAATCCGAGCACTATCCCCACCTTCGACAAATAACCACCATCAGCAAGATCCGGCTTGATCGCCTGCAGTACAAAGCCGAACGGGTTATACAATGCGCCGATAAAAATCAGCCAGATAATCAGATCCGGCAGCGTTATCTGCAAACTCTGCACTATCCAGTAAATCGCCCCGGTTAATGCTGCCATCATCAGGTAATCAATATGAGAGCGCACTAAATCCCGATAGTTACGGAACACCTTACGCAATGACTCCATTTTCAGGTACCGAATCAACGTCATGATCCAGGCTTCGACCAGGGCGATAAACAGGCACAGTGCTGCAGCGAGTGGCAGCAGGTTCAGTGTGTTTTGCATTTTTCTTATTCTCTCGGATACTACATTAGATTCTGTCAACTGATGTCAACAGAACCCGGAACCCGCAGAGTAAGCGAAATGCTATTGCTTTTATAGTCTGGTCGCCTTGATTCCCAAACCCTTAAAGGACTTACTAATAAACAGATCCTTTTGCTTCATATTGACCAGACAGTTCAGCGTTGTCACCCCAAAAGGTGCCTGTACCAACCCCTGCTTGCGCCCGACAGGAATTAACGCCACATCCGGATTGGTTTTATAAGGCATCAGTGATTTTCCCTTAATAAGGCGAACGATATTTCTGGCAACCGCTGTTCCCTGCATCACTGCCAGATACCCCAGCTTTAATTCAGGTACGTTGGCGCAGTCTCCCACGGCAAAGATATGCTCTTTACCTTGTACTCTCAGGTCTTTTTCAACCATTAAACGGTCATGGTCATCCAAAGCAGACGCAAAGTGTTTTTTCAGCATCGCAGTATTCGGTGTTGCGCCGCCACAGAAATAAACCTGATCTGCAGTGAATGAATGGCTGCCCGATGAAAAAACACCATCGTTGCCTTGCGTTAGTCTGGTATCCAGATGTACATCAACACCCAGTTTTTTCAGGAACCCTTCTGACCGTCGGCCTGCTTTTTCTGAGAAACCATTTAGCAGCTGGCGACCACCATGAACCAGTGTCACTTTTGCATTCGGGAAATGATCTGCCACCTCACCGGCAAATTCGACACCCACAGGACCGCCACCGACAATCAGTACCGATGCAGCCTTTGCAAGCCTCGTATAATGTTTATCAAACTCTTTATTCCTGTCGTCCAGAGTCAAAGCATCATTCGATTTACCAATCGGGAATGACCGATAAGATGAACCCGTTGCCAGTACCACAAAATCAAAGTTCAGTTGAGAACCATCTTCCAGTGTTACCGTCTTGTCCGTCAGCTCTGTTACATTGCCCTGAATAAAGCGCCCTTTAAGAAAATCCTGATAACGGATACGGCAGCGTTTCCCCCAGTTATCCGGTTCGGTTACACCACGCATCGCGGCATAAGTCACTTCAAAGTAATCTTTCCGGTCAATCAGGGTCACATTATGAAAACCCTGTTTATGTAGCTCCTGCGCAGCGGTTGCGCCTGCAAAGCCACCGCCGATAATCAAAATATGCTGACCCGTTCCCATGACTGCACTACTCCTTATATAGCTTATGCCTGCTTTCACACTGAATTCACGCAGGCTTTATAGGGAATATCCTATATCGCTCAGAAATTAATAAATATTTATAAAAACATTCCAAGTTATTAAAATTTATTTAATATGTAGTGAGTAGTATTTATGACTCTGGATCAACTGATAATGCTTCAGGCCATTGCAGAGCTCAGCTCGGTCAAGGCAGCCAGTGAAGCACTCCATAAAACCCAGCCCGCTATCAGTCAGGGGTTAAAACAGCTGGAACAGCAACTGGGTGTTCAGATAGTCGACAGGAGCCGATACCGGCTGTCATTAACCGAAGACGGCAAACGTATTTACCAGCAAGCCAGACGAATACTGAATGAAGCCGATGAGCTGAAAACCCTGTCGCAGCATCTGGCGGCGGGGAACGAAGCATCGCTGACACTGGCAGTAGAAGGCACCTTTGATATTCCGGCGATACTGCCTGCCCTGGAAGATGTTCAGTTGCAGTTTCCGGAAACTGAGATTCATCTTCAGCAGGAATTTTTATCGGGGGCACTGCAGGCGGTTACGACCGGGCAAGCAGATATCGCCATATCACCCATGACACCTGAAATGATTGAATCATCTTCGATTGATGCCGTCAGGCTTTCACAGTTTAATTTGATCAGTGTTGCGACAGAGAAATTTCTGGCAAAGCATCCCGACATCTCGGAATCATTACAGCTCAAAGATGCTTACCAGATTGTTGTGCGGGATTCAGGGCAGCTAACAGGGCAAACAGAGTATGGCGTTCAGGGAGGGCAGCGAAAATGGTATGTGAATGACTTTCATACCAAGAAGATGCTGATTATGAGCGGTATGGGCTGGGGGCGGGTACCTGAGAACCGTATCAATAGCGAACTGCAGTCCGGAGCACTCAAAATACTACAGCTGAGAGACAACCCCGGCATGATTACTATTCAACACTATTTGCTCAGACCTTTGAAAAGAACCTATGGCCCGGTAGCCCGTTATATCTGGGAGCAGTTTACTCAGGTTTTGTCGAATAAAAATCCGACAGATCCAGTTCAATAGTGTCCCCCAGCCAGTAGGCATAGTTGGTATGATCCTTCAGATCATTACCCGTCAACGCATGTACTAATACACTCAGTTCACTACGGTGTTGATCCAGCCAGGGAATAAACTGATCAAAGTGCTTGCTGGCAAAGGTAATCTGACAACTCCACTTTGTATGCGGTCCAACCAGCTTCTGGTGGATTCGCCGGACTTTTAAGCCAAACAACTCTCCCGCTTGTTCACAGAGGTGTGTCGCAAATGTCAGTGTTTCTGTTTCAAAATAAACATGGGCATGATAACCCTTATGAAGATTAACGGGATGTTTCGATTTGTTCATACAGCCTTGTATTACCTGAACCTACAATAATTCGATTAATATAAACCTGAATCCGTGAGTTCGTGGCCATTGAATTTGCCAAAAAGCCAGTAATAGCAGCATATGTAGGCTAATATTTGCTCATCTAGATTTTCACCATATAAGTGAATTTTTGTGGAACTAAAATTTGAGCAATCCGACACGGAATTTTATACTCCGGCAGCGGGTCTGTGCTTTGTCGGTGATGCCCTGAACAAGAAAACATCTTTAAAAAAGTCATTGCGTTCTATCAAGAAGCGCCATGGCATCCCTAATATTGATCTGGTTCGAGCTTTTATCGGCCTGTTGGCCTTAGGCAAAACTGATTTTGATGCCATTGATAATTATCGCCATGATGATTGGTTCAAGCGCAGCATGGGCATTAAGCAAATGCCGTCTGCCAGCCGGCTTCGCCAGCGTTTTAATGAAGATGCCACCCAACTGATTCCGTTAATTGAAGAAGCGCTTCCCGAACTGTTGTTGGAACTGGGCGCGCCGATCTCTCCGCTTTCAAAAGAACTGGATCACCTTCAGCATATCCCACAGGGCGAAAGTACGGGGTGTACTTTAGTGCAAATAAATGTGAACTGACGGATAATAGCTCCACAATTTATTGTATTTTTATCGCTATATCTGCATTACGATAGTCGCAATTATGACTTTGTGTTCTAAAAACCGGTTGGTGTGGAACTATGGTCAGCGCGGTGCTTTCGCCCTGGCATATCCCACTGGATATAGACGTTACTCCGCAAGATAACAGCAGAACCCAAAAAGAAGGTTCTCAGTGGACATACAAACACTTCCATGGCTTCGCCCCGATTATGTCTTATGTAGGGAAAGAAGGATGGTGCATAGGAGCTGAGCTTCGCCCTGGCTCACAACATTCCCAGAATGATTTTGTACCTTTCCTGAACACGGTATTGCACAGACTTCGTCGCGTAACCCGGACCTCGGTATTACTGCGACTCGACAGCGGGCATGACGCAGAAGACACTCGCAGAGAGATAGCGGATCACAGCAATGTTGATCACATAATCAAGCTCAATCCACGCAAGCAATATACCGTTACTGCCTGGCTGCCAACCTTTGAGGAAAAAGGCGTGCAGTGGGATGAGCTTCGCCCTGGAAAAACCTGTGCGACACTCTCGATCATCCATGAAACCGACTACGGCCAACAACGGCTTATTATCCGTATTATCAAGCGTACTACCGACTCGGTTGGTCAGTATTTTTTAGCACCGGACTACGAGCTGGAGGGTTGGTGGACGACACTAGATGAGGCTGAATATAGTGATGATAATGTCATATTGCTTTATGAAGATCATGCGACCAGCGAACAGTTTCACAGTGAGTTCAAGACTGACATGGATCTTGAAAGACTGCCTTCAGGAAAATTTGATACCAATGATCTTGTAATGTGCCTTGGTGCGGTGGCTTACAACATTTTACGTTACATGGGGCAAACCTGCCTGACCGGCCCTAACTCACCTGTTCGTCACAAAGCGCAGCGTCGTAGAATTAAGACAGTTATGCAGGAACTGATCTACCAGTCAGCGCGATTATTAGAACGAGGTCGTCAGTTTATTCTGCGTTTTGGTCGTCACAGTCCCGGATTATCCGCCTTCATGGGGCTCTTTCCTGAAAAACAGCTCTGTTAGCTGATCCTATTCTTTTAACGGTTGAATGGAGAGATGCTGCTTATGCTGGCAGGATTTCATTCATATTCAGGGTTGAAATTCCCCAACATCATTTAAATACATGCTGATTTTTTTGACTTTGCTTTACCATTCTCTGGGGCTAAGTTCCCGGAGATAGTTGAAAGCACCAATGTTCCATGATTTTTCTGACGAATCGGTCAGTGCTTAGCTGAACGGCTTCTGACAGATCTCGCTTCCAAGCCAGGTAATGCGGGAGATAGCGGGTAGCCACTCCCCGAAACACACCACCAATCCAGCGCTTTAAATGGCTATGGTAAGCATTAACGTGTTGAATATGATAGACACCTTCCAGAACATGCTGGCCTGCCGAGGTAACCAGTTCCTTAAACTCAAATCCAAGCTTCTCTGCAAGCTTTTCATGTGCAAGGTGTGCATCCGCACAGACCGTTGCTTCAATCGATATACGACCGTTTAAATGGCGGCACAACTCATTAGCACTTTCGTTTTCCAAAATACCATCAACAGTGTGCCGTTCACGGTCTCTGGCTACCATTACCGGGACTTTCCGAGCTTTGTTCGGATCATCTCCGCGTTTTCGAGAAGGCCTTGGCAGGTCTTTCCTCTGCCCTTTAAATGATTCACGAAAAAAAGTTTCATCAAACTCTGTGATGCCACAAAGCTCTTCTGCCTGATCATTATTTATGACCTCAAGAAAGCAGTGGCGCCATCGGAAGGCCGTTTTCAGGTTAATATCATACTCACTGGCTGCCGAGCGCAGTGTCATGGAGTAAGTCATACCCGTGAGGTAGTTATTCCATTTTTCCGGATATCTAAGCCTTGCCAAAGGGGTCTTGCTGAATGCATTGAAAGTCACTTTGCATGACTTGCAGCGGTAGCGCTGCCGCCCGCTTTGAAAGCCCCAGCGATGAATATTATGGTCTTTACACACGGGACATTCCGGATGTTCAGCAAAGCGAGATAATATGCTTGCTTCAAGATCAGGTGTGGCAGGTGGATTATTTACAGATGATTCTCTTTCTATAACATCAGATTCAGGTTTTTCTACTATATCCTCATCCGGTATTCGGGCATTGAGCAGTGTCCTGTCAAGAATTTTCCACTGCTCATCGCTTAATGACGGTATGGAATTAATAAAGTCCCGAAAGAGTTCTGATTGCATAAAGAACCCCTAAAAGGTAGAAGGCATGGGAAGTGTAGTTCATTCAACTACTTCAGGGAACTCAGCCATTCTCTGGCAAGTTTCAAAAAAACATAACCCTATTCTGTAGGTTTGAATCCATGGGATGAAAAAGCTTCTCTATAATCAAGAAGTCACGGATTCAGGATAAAGAATACACGCGTTATAGAGCTACCTGCCATTATTTATAATTACAAACCGCCACTATTCAACGGATACAGGGAAAAAGCAAATGTTGACCTCAGACCAATAAAACCTCTCAGTATCAGAACAGTAACAATATGATATAAATCAACATCATATCTAAAGAAATTTTACTCATAGACAAGCCGTTATACTCTGACAAAAGAATCAATGAACAAGAAGTGAAACAACCCATGCCTGCCTCATCATGGTTATCCCTGCTGGCAATCTGCCTGCTTGGCGCAATCTCTCCCGGCCCCAGTCTGGCTGCCGTCATGAAAAGTACGCTGCAGGGTTCACGTCTGCACGGCATAACCACTGCTGCCTTTCATGCGCTGGGGATCGGATTGTATGCTTTTCTGGTAGCAGCAGGGATAGCGGTTGTTATTACTGAAACACCCTGGCTGTTTAAAATGATGACTTATGCGGGCGCGGCTTATCTGGCATGGCTGGGTTATAAGTCTTTGAAGGCAACAGCTACGCCCGGTGCAGGGTTTATTCAGGGACAAAAACAGCTTTCATTACGACAGGCGGCAATTGATGGCTTTCTGATTTCATTCCTGAACCCGAAAATTGCGGTATTTTTTCTGGCGCTGTTCAGCCAGTTTGTAACTCCGGACTCAGCCTTAACGACACAGCTACTGATGGCGGTGATTGCCACGCTTTGCGATGGGCTGTGGTATGTAATGATTGCCTGTATTGCCGGGCACGAGAAGGTATTACCCGCCTTACGGCGCCGCGCCGTGCTGATTAACCGGTTATGTGGTGTTCTGCTGATTCTGGTGGCATTGCGAATTCTGATGCTATAACGACGTGGTAAAAATAAAATAGCGAAATCCCAAATCCCGACTACGCTTACTCTCTCTAAAGTGTACGTTCATGCTAGATGCTCAGATATTAAGTGGTCAGCAAGGAAGTGCGCGTATAAATTGATAACGATAGATGAAAGCGGAAGCTTCGGGGTTTTGGGTGATGGGCAGGGTGTTGCGTTTCTGTATCATTGTTATTTTTATGACTTTCTCAGGTGTTATTGCTGCTACCCCAGATGCAGGAAGCATCTTTGCACAAAATGAATACCTCCAAAATCTAAAAAAAAGAGGCTCTTAATGGATTCCGGGGGGGTTACCCCAGCAGCAAGCCAAGCAACCCTGAAATAGCTGCTTTTCCCCTACGTTTGATGTTATGGATGCATTCAAAAAATTCCAAGTATAGTGGCAGCTTATCCTGTGAAATTCCACGGTGAGGGCGCAACCAGGATCGCAGCAACGACCAGAAGCCCTCCATCGTATTCACATGCACCTCGTGAAAACCATCACCATCTTCATCCCGGGCATACTCCCCAGCGCCATGACAGACAGATTTACGATCATAACCCCATTGCTCAAGCCTGTCGTAAATGCTGTATTCATCAGTATAAATCAGCGTTCCCGGCGCTATGAATTCTGTAATCAGGGGCTTGATTGTTACCTGCTTGACATTAGGCAGCATACGGATCACAACCTGCCCACCCCGCTGGATCATGCCAAAGATCGGAGGCTTTTCTTTCTCCAGAGTACCGCGACCACGAGCACCTCTCAAACGGTTACGGCGGGCTGTCCGCCCTTTTTTTTCACCGCTTCAGGCTGGCCTTTATGCCCCGATACAACGTAAACCTCGTCACATTCAACCTTGCCGTCCAGAACGGTGACCGGGCGTTTGTTGCAGACACTTGCCCTGAGTTGCTGTGTCATCTTTTGCACATCGCTTTTGTTCAGGTCAAGTTCAAGTGCAATCTGTCTGTTCGACTGATTGAGTGACATCAGGTACAAGCAGTGTATCCAGATTTTTAAAGGCTGGTGATGCCCTGAAAACACCGATAAAGTCAGATCATCAAAGCGACGCCGACAACACTTGCACCAGTAACGCTGTCGCTCCGGCTGAGTGTCATCTTTACCTTGTCGGGTAATATCAGGGCTTTGACAGCGAGGACAAACGACACCATCCGGCCAGCGCATTTGCCTGACTTGTTCGTAACATTTGGCGTTATCGAGGAGATCATGAAACTTCATCATACCGCTGTTTTACACGAATGTGGACGTTAGTTTCAACCGCAGTTACCTCAACACCCCGGAATCCATTAAGAGCCAAAAAAGAAACGAAAGAAAATACCAGGGGCTATTGCAATTCTGGCAAAGTGATGACCTAGCCATACAGGCACTACTGGTAACTATTCAGCACCCAGCAAAGAGTGACCGCAGTAATTCTTCATGGCTATAAGCAGGGCTTCAAAAACATTCTGCCCCTGCTTTCTCGCAGATGAAACATAACTTCGTATTCGGCAATACCATTTCGCCCCTTCCTCGCTTCTGATGCAGCCCGATATTTTTTGCTTCACCTTGCCATTTCTGATGTCTTGCTCGCTGCCATTATTGTCGAAGGGGATGTTGAGGTCGGTCATGAACCTCAAAGTTTCGTCCTTGTACTCCACCAACCGCTTAAACAAGTTGAACGCTTTCGTATTCTTGACTTTGTCACGCCCCAACCGTTGCCGTACTCGTTCCATATAGTCGGCTTCTTCCGCTTGCGCCCTTTTTGCTGTTCGCTCGAACAGTGAAGAGATACGCTGGCGGATGGATTCCGGCATCGCCTTCATTCCCAGCTTTCTAAAACCATTGCTGAGGTGACAGGCCAGTCTCAGCAGCCGCTGAAGACGAGCCGCAAGATAGTTGCAGTCGCGATCAACGACACCCTGTAACTCCCTCAGGTGGTGGGCATTGCAGAGTACATGAGCCGCAGTATAGCGGAAGTAAACCTTGTAGTGGTCATGAACCAGTATCCCGGCAAAGGTCAGCAAAATACCCATCGTCTCTATGGCGGAATGTCCTTTACTCAAGTCCAGATGATAGTACGTCCACTTGTCAGTACGCAGGACATGCATCCACCACAGCGCTCCGGCTACTCTCATGCCTGTTTCATCAGCGCCTGCAATGGGTTCAACCTTAAGGGCGTCACTAATTGCCTGCTCAGTGCTGGCTAACCGGTCATAAGCATTGCTCTGGAAGGTGCAGATGGAACCCGGACTGACTTCCAATCCGAAAATATCCATGAAGAACTGGGAGGCACGCTTGCAAGGTATAAGTTGATACTGACAAAGATACACGGCCAGCGCCTGAGTCACCGGTCCATACTGCACGTGAGCATCAACTCCTTCAGGGAAACGGGCTTGTGTCATGTGACCGCAGCGGCACTCTTTGATTTCGGCCACATGGGCTGTCACTTCAAAGTGACCAAAACGACCCGGTTCAAATACTTGCCTTTCAACCAACTTGGCAATGTTTGCAGAGTGCAGGGACTGATGGCACTTCTCACAGTCTATAACCGGGTGATATTGGGTGCGGTCAGTGTCAGCGACTTGCTGAAGCGTTGAACCTTTGTGACCTTTCTGACCGCCGGGCTTTCGACCAGACCTCTGTCGTAAGCTTTTTGGGTTAGGTTTGTCGTCTTGTGGCTCACCCTCCACCGTGGCAGATGAGTCTTTCTGTTTGGCAGCAGGCTTTGCATAACCGTCTGTAGAGGGAGGCTTACTGCTGTTCCGGCTGTTGATGTTGAGTCTGTCCGCGAGTTCCTTATTTTCTGTTTCCAGTTTCGCTACCTGATCGCCCAGGTCACCGATCTGCTCTTGCTGATCATTTACGATAGCAAGGAGGGTGACGATAATCTGAAACTCGGGATCAAGTTGACTCATAACAAGCGTTGGTCAGAGAAGAACTGTATTTGAAAATGACACAAAATCACGAAAATACCAGCTTATTGTGAGGGTGCTGAATAGTTACCACTACTGGCATCTCTTGATAAGCTTGATTTAGATATCCATGACAACGTGATTGCTACTTTAATTATTCTTATACCTGACTGTGTTGAGGAAAAACGTGCAGCCCTGATCCAAAAAATAACAGGAATGGATCAGATCCTATTGACTGATTTCAACGAAATGCAACAATCTGCATTTCATTTTGGGTTTAATTTAATACGCTTTATCTACCTATATCCTGATGCTTATAGTGTTTCCATGTTCAAATATTGGTCACACCAAACTAGACATGATAGTGCTCATCAAATTCAAAGTTGCGTAAAAAATAATAGTTTACAAAGAGTCTTGGGTTATATTCTAGCTCGAATGCGGGTAGAGCAAAGCGGCGTTGAAGTCGGCCAAGCTCAGCATCAAAGACTTTATTTACGCGAGTACTGGGCTCAAAGCCATCACCCCATTCACACATTGTTATCAGAACTGGCAGTGAAAAACCCTTTTCTTGCTGCTGATATCATGGTGAGTGTTACCCTGCCGGAATATCAGGCATGCAGCAGTGATGAAGAACTGACTGGCAAGATTGCTTCTTGCATCAAATTCTGGTCAAAGAGTAAGTCATTAGAGTTCTGGGATGAAACTCTGGTTTCATTCTCTACAGAATCCCGGTGCAAGGTTATTTGTAATGGATGGGCGCAAATCCAAGCTGGGCTGAGTTCCCTGAAGTAGTTGAATGAACTACACTTCGCATGCCTTCTACCTTTTAGGGGTTCTTTATGCAATCAGAACTCTTTCGGGACTTTATTAATTCCATACCGTCATTAAGCGATGAGCAGTGGAAAATTCTTGACAGGACACTGCTCAATGCCCGAATACCGGATGAGGATATAGTAGAAAAACCTGAATCTGATGTTATAGAAAGAGAATCATCTGTAAATAATCCACCTGCCACACCTGATCTTGAAGCAAGCATATTATCTCGCTTTGCTGAACATCCGGAATGTCCCGTGTGTAAAGACCATAATATTCATCGCTGGGGCTTTCAAAGCGGGCGGCAGCGCTACCGCTGCAAGTCATGCAAAGTGACTTTCAATGCATTCAGCAAGACCCCTTTGGCAAGGCTTAGATATCCGGAAAAATGGAATAACTACCTCACGGGTATGACTTGCTCCATGACACTGCGCTCGGCAGCCAGTGAGTATGATATTAACCTGAAAACGGCCTTCCGATGGCGCCACTGCTTTCTTGAGGTCATAAATAATGATCAGGCAGAAGAGCTTTGTGGCATCACAGAGCTTGATGAAACTTTTTTTCGTGAATCATTTAAAGGGCAGAGGAAAGACCTGCCAAGGCCTTCTCGAAAACGCGGAGATGATCCGAACAAAGCTCGGAAAGTCCCGGTAATGGTAGCCAGAGACCGTGAACGGCACACTGTTGATGGTATTTTGGAAAACGAAAGTGCTAATGAGTTGTGCCGCCATTTAAACGGTCGTATATCGATTGAAGCAACGGTCTGTGCGGATGCACACCTTGCACATGAAAAGCTTGCAGAGAAGCTTGGATTTGAGTTTAAGGAACTGGTTACCTCGGCAGGCCAGCATGTTCTGGAAGGTGTCTATCATATTCAACACGTTAATGCTTACCATAGCCATTTAAAGCGCTGGATTGGTGGTGTGTTTCGGGGAGTGGCTACCCGCTATCTCCCGCATTACCTGGCTTGGAAGCGAGATCTGTCAGAAGCCGTTCAGCTAAGCACTGACCGATTCGTCAGAAAAATCATGGAACATTGGTGCTTTCAACTATCTCCGGGAACTTAGCCTCCAAGCTGCGTTACAAGAAAAAAAACCTAACGAATCAAGATTGCCTATATATCGAACAGTCACTAGCCGCTTCCTTGGTCAGGAAAAATATCCCACCCCACCAATGCTCCTGTGCCGTCCATTTACAGTCCATAAGACACCGTATTTAACTCCTATAGCTGTACAATAATAATGATTAATGCTGATGACATTTGATACCTAAATGCCATCAGCTGCCAATTTTTATTTACTGATTACATCCAGTAGATTTTCGAAATTAAAAAGACGGCACGCCCCCGCCTGAGAAACCGCATAAGACGCACAACCATTACCCAATGTCACCGCATCCTGCATATCGAACCCATGCGCCAGACCAAACAACACACCCGCCGCATGAGCATCACCCGCACCAATGCTGTCTACAACATCGGTACGGAAAGGTTCAGCATGGCGAACCGGTTGCCCTGATTCATAGATATCAGCACCGTCTTTGTCCAGACGCACAATGACCGGTTCTTCCGTCGTTGCAGTCAGTTGCTGACAGAATTCATTTACACAATGCTCACCAGCCATCATTTCAGATTCACGGCGGTTCAGGGTGAACAGTACACCCGCATTAATCAGTCGCTGAATCTTTTCCTGTGAAAATTCATCCAGTACCGGACCCAGATCAAGCAATACGGTAATGGAACGGTCACGCTGCTCCATCCATTCAATAAAGACTTCACCGGACTCAGGCGTCAGCTGATAGCCGGAAATAAATACCAGACTACCCTCTTCTATTTGCAGACCGGCAAAGTCTTCTTTTGTCCAGCCACTGTCAAGACCGTGGGCAGATACAAAAGTCCGCTCAGCATCATCTTCAACCATGGCAACACACCAGCCATTATCGCCACTGTCCCAGTGCAGAGGCGATTCAATGCCGACCGCAGCCAGTTCAGTTTTAACATGACTTGCCCACGGCCCGTTACCAATCGGCATAGCCGGTACAAAATCTGCGCCCAGCCCTTTCAGAATCCGGGCAATATTCAATGCACAGCCACCCACAGTGGCCGCAGATGAACGGGCAAATACATCACCACCCCTTTCCGGCAATGTTGAGATATTCATCACCAGATCAACAAAGGCGGCACCGATGACATAAACCTTGCGCTGCTGTTGCAGACTGTTCAGTTTTGCTGCCAGTTCAGTACTCATTAGCAGGCAGCCTCGCGTTGCTGGCGGAAGGTCATCAGCTGATCGATGTAAGGTTCCAAATCAAGGCTGTTAGCGGTTTTGATCGTTGCCATCGCCTTTTCATCCAGCGATTCAACACCATTCAGCGCACCACAGATTGCCGTAGCCATCGCGCCGATAGTATCGGTGTCACCACCCAGATTGGCACACAGGAAAGCACATTTCATAGCATCGGTTTCTGCCAGTTCAACCATGGCAATCGCTGCCGGAACCGATTCAATCATGGAAGTACCGGCTCCAAGGATATGATAAATCGCTTCAGAAGCCGCTTCTTTATCAGAACGGTGTTTTTCCACCAGCTCCAGACCCAGCTCAATTCGCTTGGCCATGCTTGGGCTGAAAGTGGTGATATTACGTTTCTGCGCTTTTCCAGTAATTGCAGGCAAAGCCTTTAGAATCTGCTGCCAGCTGTCACCGGCTACTGCGCGGGTTGTTGCATAGGCAATCGCAACCGCACCGGCAATCGCCACATCGGATTTATGGGTTGGGCTGCTGAGCTGGTAAAGATCTTCAATAAAGTTATCTTCGGATTCAGACGACAGAATGCAGGCGACAGGTGCAACACGCATTGCAGCACCATTAGTCATACCATTGTTAGGCAGCTCAGATACGGGGGTGCCTACTTTGATTTCGTTTAGGGCAATTTTGGAGGTTGGCCCCAGAATGTTTTTATTAAAAGCATCAATCCGCTCAGCCCAGGCCAGAATATGTTTGCCAATCAGGGCTGGGTCAATCTTGCCTTCGCGCTCAATCACAGCATCAACGACCGCCAGTGCCTGAGCAGTATCGTCGGTGAACTCACCTGATTTGAAATAGCAGGCGGCATTGTTTTCTTCCGGCCCGTCCAGAAAATCGGTAATCGTGCCAAAAAATGCCTTTACCCGCTCTCGCGCCCAGAGCTCAGACGGCATACCCAGTGCATCGCCAATAGCCTGACCATAGACAGCACCGGCAATACGGCTTCTCAGTTGATCCTGCGGCAGGTTATTCATCACTCACATCCTGGTAACTGTTTCATAACCCCACAAATAGAAACAACTAAACACTTGTCGTATTAGATTGCTATTCATGAGGTAAGGGGGTGTATGTCCACATTCAGGATAGGGAATATCCGGTTTTTTGACTCTGAAAAAAAGTCGGATATATACGGGTCATCGACATTACTCAGCTCGGGTTCCGCAAAAGCAACAGCCTTTAGAAAACAACACGCACATAGTTTGTCCGGCAATACTTATTATGAGTAGTTTTGACAACTGTTTATGCCCACCCTTATCGGCAGCAATATACTGGTTTCTTTTCAGGACGGTCGCTGCTCTAACCTGAAGCAGCATTTATCTGCTTTCAATATGCACAAAGCCCGCTAAAAAGCGGGCTTTGTATTTATCTCTGTAGACTCAGCTATCAGGCAGTCGCCGGAATACCTTTGCCGTCTTTGTCCAGTTCAATTTCCTTGATTTCGCCAGAAGGCTCACGGAAGAACATCACAAAGAAGACGGTGATGACAATGATCATGGCAGCACCGAAGCCCCACATGCCAGCCCAGTCAAAGGTCAGGCCATTTACAGGCTCATCGTAAGCAAACATCTTCTCCATCAGGATACCACCCAGACGGTAGCCCAGCAGGGAACCAATACCCTGACAACCCAGAGTAATCAAACCCTGTGCCGCGGTACGCATATGCGCCGGTGCTTTCTTGTCCACATAGATGTAAGCGGTGACGAAGTAAAAGTCATAGCTCACACCATGCAGCAGAATACCAGCGAACAGCAGGCCGTAGGTGAAGATTTCTTCTGCGCCACCGAATACGAAGAATACGTAACGGATCGCAGCCGTTACCAGACCCAGCAGCAGTACGTTCTTGATACCGTAACGCTTGGTAAAGAACGGCAGCGCCAGCATAAAGAAGATTTCAGAGAACTGACCCAGAGTCATCCAGCCGGTAGCGTTAGACATACCGACTTCAGTCAGGTAGCCGTTAGCGAAGATGTAGTAGAACGCCAGTGGCATACTGAACAGGAAAGAGCTGATGAAGAAAGTCAGGAAACTCTTGTCTTTCAGCAGTACCAGCGCATCCAGACCCAGCATGGCTTTAATATCAATTTTGCCAGTCGTCTTCGGCGGCGTATTAGGCAGCACCAGAGAGAACAGACCCAGCACCGCAGAGCTGGCTGCAGTGATAATCAAAGGAATATTGGATGCGGAGATATCACCGTAACCCAGCCAGGTTGGCAGGAAGCCACAGGCAATACCGGAAGCAATCCAGCCGATGGTACCCATTACCCGGATACGCGGAAAATCACGCTCAACATCTTTCACGTTAGAGAACGCGATACTGTTAGTCAGCGCGATGGTCGGCATATACGTCAGGGAGTATGCCATCAGCAACGGGAAGAAGGTGGAGAATTCAGTTTGTTGCGCCGCCAGATACATTAATACCGCACCGGCAAACAACATCACAGACAATACTTTCTGTGCAGGGAAGAAACGGTCGGCAACAGAACCTACCAGAATCGGGGAAACAATCGCAGCGATCGCCGTACAGGCATAAGACCAGGCAATTTCAGTCGGAGTGTAACCGTTGGTATTCAAGAATTGCCACAGAGGAACAAACCAGGCTCCCCAGATAAACCATTCAACAAACATCATTGCTGAAAGCTTGGATTTAATTCCCATGTACGACGCTCGATTAAAACAAAATTACAGAGGCGGCAAACAGTAAGAGAATTGAGAGGCAGCTTTATTGACTCAACTCAATTTTGCACAAGATGTGCGGCCATTACGGAACAAAAGTAAACAACTCGCAACGGAAACTAAACAACCTGCAAAAGCATATGAAAGGATATAATGCGTATCGCTGTTGTCGGATTCTGTGACATGAAAAAAACATCTATAAAAGCACTGCTATCAAGGTCTGTACCGGTTGAGCAAATATATCCTTCATGGGTTGCGCATACCGATATTCAGCTGGATATACTCAGGCTTGATCAGCTCCATCCACATATCAGTGGTAACAAATGGTTCAAACTAAAGAACCATCTGCTTGGGGCTGAAAAACGAAACATAACGACGGTTCTCAGTTTCGGTGGCGCCTGGTCAAACCATATTCATGCGCTGGCTGCAGCCGGTAATGCACTGGGTATAAAAACCATCGGAGTCATTCGCGGTGAGCGCCCTGCCCGTCCCTCTGCAATGTTGCAGGATGTTGAACAATGGGGAATGCAGCTGCATTTTATCAGCCGAAAGGATTACCGCTTGAAACATGATGCGGACTTTCAAAAGCAACTGCTGACAGACCTCAGTTTGTGTTCAGAACAAGTATTGATTGTTCCCGAAGGTGGCTCAGGTGCATTAGGCGTTGCGGGCTGCGAAGATATTCTGGCTGCAGGCAATATTAATGCCCAGAATTATGATGAAATATGGCTGGCCTGTGGTACGGGTGCCACGCTGGCGGGCATTGTCCGGTCAACACCATCAACTACACAGGTAAAAGGTGTTGCTGTGCTTAAAGGAGCGGATTTTCTGAATGAAGACATTCGCCAGCACCTGCGAGCAGATTGTAGTAACTGGTATCTGGAAACAGATTATCACTGCGGAGGTTATGGCAAAACAACACCAGAACTCTTAGCGTTCATTAAAAGTTTTGAAGCAGAAGCCGGCATTCCTCTTGATCATGTCTATACCGGTAAAATGATGTTGGTATTAAAACAGCAGATTCTGGCAGGTCAGATAAGAAAGGGAAACAGGATATTGGCAGTGCATACCGGAGGGTTACAGGGAAAACGGGGGCTCATCGGCTGATACCCCCATAACAGGCTAGCCGCTTCGCAACATGGGTAACCGCTCCCCCGACTTGGCATCGAATATAACTTTAATCATTTTATCCTCACCAATCACATCAACAATATAGACCGGCACCCCCATAGTGATCTTGAATTTAGCCTTGATGATCATCCCCGGTTGAAGCTTGCTGGCTATTTCAAATGCCTCTGACATATTGCGGGTTGCCTTCAATACTTCCTGACCCATCGGCTTCTTTAGCCACTTCTCTGCTGCTTCACGTTCATGAGATAATACTTTACCACTCTGGGCATCGATTTTTATTTCATGCTCATTTTCAAGCTTGTTATCGAGCAAATCGAACTTATAGACCAAACGACCATTTTCATCATCGGTTTCGAATTTAACAATGCGCCCAGTTTGCTCGACCTTGGCCTTGTTCATTGCATCCTGAACGCCGACGGCTGCCTGTTTCATGGCATACCACGCCAGTGAATCTTCGACTGTATCGTGATGTGCAGAGACACCTCCCGCCAGTGTTCCCGCTGCAATGAATAACCCCCACGCTGCCAGTGTTGATTTCAGGTTCGACATTTCAGCATCCTCGCACGATCCAGAAAAAAAGAATAAGCACATAAAAATAAGTTATTCCACGGCATGTTGCATGGATATAAGCCTCACTCTATTCTGTGCCCACTAAAAGAAAACAAAGACAAAAGTACAAAAATCATGAGCCTCAATCTGACTCTGGACTCACTTAATATAGAACTTGCCCGGCAACATCCCCGTGAAATTGTTCGCTGGGCATTATCACTGGATAAAAAAACCGTTGTTACAACCAACTTTGGCCCACATGAAGCAGCCATTCTGCATATGTGCACTGAGGTTCATCCGGATATTCCTGTTATCTGGATTGATTCCGGCTACGGTACTCCCGCCACCTATAAGTTTGCCAACCAGTTGATAAAGCGCCTGAAGCTTAATATTGAGGTTTATCACCCACAATACAGCCGCGGTTTTCGGGATGCGGTAACGGGGGGTGTACCGGAAGTTGATACCCCGGAACATGATGAATTTACCCGTCAGGTAAAACTTGAACCCTTCCAGCGGGCAATGAGTACAGCTCAACCGGAAGTCTGGCTGACAGCCATTCGCAAGGAACAAACCGCATTCCGGCAAAATCTGGATATTCTGACCGAAACCAAAGACAACATCTTGCGGGTAGCTCCCCTGTTCCACTGGACGGAGCTCGATCTGGAGGAGTATCTGGTCGAAAACGGTTTACCTATCGAAGAAGATTATTACGACCCGACCAAAGTGCTGGGCAACCGGGAATGCGGGCTACACACGTCGCAATAGACTGTAATAGATAGAATCTATTAACCACCTGAATTATTTTTATTTTCTTAATCAGTCAAGTATTTATACGATAAAGGAAAATAAATAACAGGGGATTCGAACATGGCAAAGACAGCATCATTCGCAGTAGTTCACTTCGGTGTTGCGTTCTCCGTTGGTTTTGCCATGACGGGTGATATCTGGGTCGGCGGGGCTTTGGCAACAGTAGAGCCACTGGTTAATACCGTTGCCTTTCATTTCCATGAGAAAGTATGGACGCGTATTTCAGCAGCAGCCGAATCATCGCAGCCTGTAGCTGAGCCTGCATAATGCAGGCTCGACTCCACCCTTAACTGTCAGCCCCGACAACAATGGCCATCCGTCGCAGTTTTTCATTACTCCAGGGCTGTTGCCCCTTGGCAAAATACATTAACCGATACCATTCGACAGCGGCCAGTTTGCTTTCAGTGCCCGTTGTCTGCTGCTGGTCGTAAGCTTCCTTAACGCCTGAAACAAAGTAAAAGAGGTTGGCCATTTTTTCGACAATGGTTTTGGCTTTCAGGGATTGCAATTCTGTAGCAGTCCCATGAAAGTCTTTCAGCAATTTTTGCAATTCAAACAATGCGTCACTGGCAGCATCGGAATGAATCGCTGCTTTTTCAGGCAGACCGGCAATCAGGCGATCAATAACCGTGACATAATCTTCATCGTGCCCATATTTTATAAAGTCACGGGTAACCTGCGCATACAACGTATTATGAGTTCCTTCCCAGTTTTCATGAATCACCGTATCCCGGAACAAACGTGGCAGACTGGAGGTCGTTTCAATAGCGCCGTTGCCGCCCAGTGTATCAATACAGTGATGCACATTATCAACCGCCCGGCGGGAGATAACGCTTTTGCCAATATTGGACATTAGCCGTACAAAGTTACGATACTCTGCTCCGGTTTCATTGCCGGTATCCAGCTGATCCTGTAAGCCAATTAATGCAAAAGTACCTGCCAGGGAGACAGTCATATCCGCTTTAATATTGGCAAGGTTTTCCTGCACCAGTGGATAGTCGACAATTGTCTGCCCAAATGCCTGACGGGTATCTGCATAATGCCGTGCCTGCTGATAACTGCGATTGGTAAAGCCAAGTACCGCAACCGCCAGAGCAATGCGAGAGTGATGAATCACTTCCTCCATCATCCGGTTAAATCCGCTTTCCACATTTCCCAGCGGGATCGCCCAGGCATCACGGAAATCAATTTCAGCCGAAGCCAGTGCTTTGGTACCCATCTTTTCTTTCAGACGACGGAAGGTGAAATCATTGCGGGAGCCGTCCGGCTTATGGGATGGCACCAGAAATACTGACAAGCCTTTGGTGCCTTTAGCATCGCTATAACGCGCGCTGATAACCATCAATTCGGCATCTGCATTGGAGCAGAACCATTTCTCGCCTCTGATACGCCATTGCCCGTCTTCATCCTGCCAGGCCCGGGTAGCATTAGCCCCCACATCAGAGCCGCCCTGTACTTCTGTCAGGAATTGAGATGCCGTGTAGTTATTGCGATAGCTCGGGGTTTCCAGCTTGTTGATATAATGATCGCGACCGGGGAAATCATCAACATTACGCAGTAAACGAGCCGTTTCGAAATTACAGATAACCGGGCAGGTATGTCCGGCTTCACCGCCATGGCAGGTTACATAATAAAAACCCATGCCTTCCCGTAAGCCACCGGTTTTCACCAAACGCTTAACAACATCTGAACCATAAATCACATCACCGGCATCAGCATAACTGGGGTGATGTACGACATGATCAATGCGCTCTCCAATTCCGTTATAAGGATCAATTCTGGGATTATTAAAGCGCAAGTCATTTTCAGCCGCAGCGGGTTCAAGTTCAGTAGGAATCTTTTCTCCATACTCAGTTAATTCAGTATCAACCCGCTCATATTCTTTTCCGAGCCAATATTTCAGCGTATGCCGGAAATCGGTGTTCTGCAGATAGACATTCTGTTTAGTCAGCTCCAGCCAGCGTTTCATCCCATCCCGACCGGTCTGGTGCCCCTTGAATGTTTCCTCAACATCAACCCGGGCATCCGAAACCTTTTCCGGTACTTTCTCCTGGACTTTGCCTCTGACTTCAGCCACCTCAGGCGTTTTTTGCGAAACCGTCATTCTGCCGCACCTTTATTATTCTTCTGTTCCGGTAGGCTCAGTATCAGGACTGGCAGCCAGTTAAACCAGTGCAATTCAGCCAAAAACTTGGTTAGACAGGACATTTCAATCAGTGACATACTGGAGATGACATATGGATTTGCTCCAGAGGCACAGTCGATGACGAAGAACTCTGAGAAGAAAAATAAAGTCGCTATTTTTGCCCCTCAGCATGCAGTGGGTATGAGTATTATGCTGATCAAGGATTTATGCTGGTCAGCGCAACAACTTGCTGGTGATAACAGCATTTCGCCTTCTATTCCGCTAATCAGCCTCGATGGAAAACCTGTCGATTGTCACACCGGATCATCTATAACGGTAGATGGCACACTGGACGAGTTAAACGATGTTGATGTGCTATTTATTGCTGCGTTCTGGGGTGACACGGAAGCAACACTAAAAAACAATAATGAGCTGTTACCCAAACTGAAGCAGCTTTATCAACAGGGCAAAACGCTTATCGCTCTAAGCAATGCCGCTTTTTATCTGGCAGAAGCCGGGCTGTTACATAACCGTGTGGCAACACTCTATCCACCCTATGCCGAAGCATTCAGGCAGCGTTATCCGAGTATTCAGCTAAGACCTGAGCGGGCAATCACTGTCGCTGACAACCTTTACTGTGCTAACGGAATTGCTTCCGGTTGCGATCTTTGTATTTCCATTATTGAACAGCTGTATGGTCCGGATGCTGCCCGCAAAGTCGCCACGCGGTTTCTGATCGGTTTCAGCCGCAATTATCCACTCTGGAACATTGCCTTTGATGGGCAGAAATACCATAAGGATCGCCAGATCTTGATGGCTCAGCAATGGCTGGAGCGCCATTATCATGAGCCCTTTAGCTTGACTGAACTGGCTGTTGATCTGGGAATGAGTATGCGCAATTTCTCCCGGCGCTTTAAAGAAGCTACCGGGGATTCAACACTTTATTATTTGCAGCGGCTACGTATCGAAGCCGCTTGTGATCAGTTGAAGAATACGGATCTGAAAGTGATCGAAATCTGCAATCAGGTTGGCTATCACGATATCAGCGCATTTAATAAGCGCTTCAAAAAGATGACCTCGCTAACGCCAAGAGAATACAGGAAAGTGCATACTCACTCTGCTGACTGATTTTTCTGGTTGAGGTTATTGCCAAGCATCATAACTCTCATCACATTCGCAGCAGTTCGACGTATGTTTTCGGAGGCATTTTCGAGAATCGTCGTATGATCTGACAGTGCCGGTATCACCGGAAACACCGCATCAATGCCTTCAGCATAAACTTTCTCATGACCTTCCCCCAGGCAACCGGCAATGGCGATAACCGGTATTCCCTTCTGTTTGGCCAGCTTTGCTATACCAACAGGCGTTTTACCGCATACGGTTTGCCGGTCGATACGTCCTTCACCGGTAATGACCAGATCAGTTCCATCCAACGAGGCTTCCAGTCCTGTAGCTTCAGTCACAATCTTAATACCCGGTTGCAGCTGCGCATCCAGAAATGCCAGCAATGCGGCACCCATACCACCGGCAGCGCCCGCACCGGGGTATCTGCAACATCTTTGCCCAGTTGTTGTTTCAGGCGTTGTCCATAATGCATCAGCGCCTGATCCAGCAGCTGCACCTGTTCAGGCGTTGCACCTTTTTGAGGACCAAAGATATATGATGCGCCGTTCGGGCCGGTCAGCGGATTATTCACATCACAGGCAACAACACATTCAACAGACTCCAGTCTTTTATCCAGTCCGGCAGTATCAATACGGGCAATATCTGACAACCCAATACCGCCTTTCTGAATTGACTGGTTATTCTTATTCAGAAAACGCACACCCAGCGCCTGCAACATACCAACACCACCATCATTAGTTGCACTGCCGCCAATAGCGATAATGAGTCTGGTTGTGCCAGCATCGAGCGCATGCCGGATTAACTCTCCGGTACCATAAGATGTTGTGAATAATGGATTGCGCTGTTCCGGAGGAACCCGCATCAAACCTGATGCTTCAGCCATTTCGATCACAGCCGTATAGCCATCGCCCAATAGGCCAAAAGCAGCTTCAACAGGTTGACCCAGCGGGTCTGTAACCCGGACATAATGTTTCCTGATTACCACTGAAGCTACGCATGTCTACAGGAGTACCTTTGTTAATTACTCTGTCTCGTAGCATATACGGATGTACTATTAACCCCGTGATCAGAACGTTAAAAGCAGCAATATATAGTCTCTCGCTAACAAGACGATAGTTCATGAATTTTAAAGGTCATGCACGCCAAGCCTTTAAGCGATAGCCATTCTTCTACATGCTGGCGTACGCTCAGTGGTAATCAGGTAATGTTTTGTGCCCTGAGTTGCATCAATCAGTGACTGCAGCATTCCTTCACCACCATCGGCAACAGGAATCTTGATACATTCTGCGTCGGGAAATACTTCACAAATACCGGATTCAATTGCTTTCGCCACCTCAAGTGAGGTTAACGATTCCTTGAATGAATCCGGCGCTATCACAATTCGCATGGTAGGCTGACTCAAAGTAATACAAGGCTCATAAGGTAAACAACAGCGATTCCGGTGATACCCTGAACCAGGGTCGCCAGTGTCATCGCACGATAAGCGGTTCCCACCGACATACGACTGAACTGTGATACAACCCAGAAATAACTGTCGTTGGCATGACATACGGTCATAGCACCTGCTCCGATAGCCAGCACTGCAAGTACACGACCAACTTCGCTCGCCAGGCCAATATCTCCCAGAATCGGCGCAATTAATGCCGATGCAGTCACCAGTGCCACTGTTGATGAGCCCTGTGCTGTTTTAATGGCCGCCGCAACAAGGAAAGGCATAAAGATACCAATCCCAAGACCGGAGAGCGTCTGCCCGAGCTGAGGGCCAATCTTTGATACTGCCAGTACATTACCGAAAGCACCTCCAGCACCGGTCACCAGCAATATTGGTGCACAGGCCAGAATACCCTGTCCGATGAGTTCAGATAGTTGGTCAAACCGTTTTTCTCCCTGAATCAATAGAACAGCAAACCCAAGGCCGATCATCAGTGCGTTTAATGGCGCGCCAAAAAACTGAAACAACTTTTGTATCTGACCTTCCCCAAAAGGATGAGTCGGATAGTTGGCTATGGTTCCCAGACAGATCAGCAAAATGGGCACCATGATCGGTGCAAAGGCTCGCGCAGGAGACGGCAAATCTGTGCGAGTACTTTGCTGCACTTCTACATTTTCTAAATCATCGGTTTCACCACAGGGTAAGCGATGAGCCATGTGATGAGCCCAGAACAGACCCGCCAGTGAGGTAGCCGCCGCAACAACCAGACCCAGTGCAATTAATAATCCCAGATTTTCACCAAGCCCGAGATTACCGGCAGCCGCAATAGGACCCGGTGTCGGCGGGACAAATGTATGGGTGGCATAAAGTCCGGTTGCCAGCGCGATACTCATGCCAACAGCGGAAGCCTGCAGCCGTTTTCCCAGCGAACGCTTCAGAGAATTCAGAATGACATAGCCTGAATCACAAAAAACCGGAATCGAGACAATGTAACCAATGATAGACATCGTCAGCTTGGGAAAGCGCTGCCCGAGCAGTCTGATGATCGTATCCGCCATGGTAATGGCCGCTCCGGTTTTTTCCAGAATTGTCCCGATCAGCGTACCCAGAATGATAACAATCCCGATAGAGCCGAGAATGCCGCCAAACCCGCTACTGATTGTTTTTGCAATCTGTCCGGCAGGCATACCCGCAAGCAGCACCAAAGCATAAGCAGCCATCAGCAAGGTAATAAACGGATGTAATTTATAGCGTGATGTTGCAATAATAATCAGCATCACCACTATTAATAAAACAACAATAAGGTACATAGTTAATTGTTCTCGCTGCTACCAATTCATACTTAGAATTTATTTGTAACTATTCAGCACCCAGCAAAGAGTGACCGCAGTAATTCTTCATGGCTATAAGCAGGGCTTCAAAAACATTCTGCCCCTGCTTTCTCGCAGATGAAACATAACTTCGTATTCGGCAATACCATTTCGCCCCTTCCTCGCTTCTGATGCAGCCCGATATTTTTTGCTTCACCTTGCCATTTCTGATGTCTTGCTCGCTGCCATTATTGTCGAAGGGGATGTTGAGGTCGGTCATGAACCTCAAAGTTTCGTCCTTGTACTCCACCAACCGCTTAAACAAGTTGAACGCTTTCGTATTCTTGACTTTGTCACGCCCCAACCGTTGCCGTACTCGTTCCATATAGTCGGCTTCTTCCGCTTGCGCCCTTTTTGCTGTTCGCTCGAACAGTGAAGAGATACGCTGGCGGATGGATTCCGGCATCGCCTTCATTCCCAGCTTTCTAAAACCATTGCTGAGGTGACAGGCCAGTCTCAGCAGCCGCTGAAGACGAGCCGCAAGATAGTTGCAGTCGCGATCAACGACACCCTGTAACTCCCTCAGGTGGTGGGCATTGCAGAGTACATGAGCCGCAGCATAGCGGAAGTAAACCTTGTAGTGGTCATGAACCAGTATCCCGGCAAAGGTCAGCAAAATACCCATCGTCTCTATGGCGGAATGTCCTTTACTCAAGTCCAGATGATAGTACGTCCACTTGTCAGTACGCAGGACATGCATCCACCACAGCGCTCCGGCTACTCTCATGCCTGTTTCATCAGCGCCTGCAATGGGTTCAACCTTAAGGGCGTCACTAATTGCCTGCTCAGTGCTGGCTAACCGGTCATAAGCATTGCTCTGGAAGGTGCAGATGGAACCCGGACTGACTTCCAATCCGAAAATATCCATGAAGAACTGGGAGGCACGCTTGCAAGGTATAAGTTGATACTGACAAAGATACACGGCCAGCGCCTGAGTCACCGGTCCATACTGCACGTGAGCATCAACTCCTTCAGGGAAACGGGCTTGTGTCATGTGACCGCAGCGGCACTCTTTGATTTCGGCCACATGGGCTGTCACTTCAAAGTGACCAAAACGACCCGGTTCAAATACTTGCCTTTCAACCAACTTGGCAATGTTTGCAGAGTGCAGGGACTGATGGCACTTCTCACAGTCTATAACCGGGTGATATTGGGTGCGGTCAGTGTCAGTGACTTGCTGAAGCGTTGAACCTTTGTGACCTTTCTGACCGCCGGGCTTTCGACCAGACCTCTGTCGTAAGCTTTTTGGGTTAGGTTTGTCGTCTTGTGGCTCACCCTCCACCGTGGCAGATGAGTCTTTCTGTTTGGCAGCAGGCTTTGCATAACCGTCTGTAGAGGGAGGCTTACTGCTGTTCCGGCTGTTGATGTTGAGTCTGTCCGCGAGTTCCTTATTTTCTGTTTCCAGTTTCGCTACCTGATCGCCCAGGCCACCGATCTGCTCTTGCTGATCATTTACGATAGCAAGGAGGGTGACGATAATCTGAAACTCGGGATCAAGTTGACTCATAACAAGCGTTGGTCAGAGAAGAACTGTATTTGAAAATGACACAAAATCACGAAAATACCAACTTATTGTGAGGGTGCTGAATAGTTACATTTATTTAATTACATCCGCTAATACTGCTAACAATAATATCACTAACAAATAGAAATGGTTTGATTTTTAATGTCATACCAAAGCTATTAAAGCCAGCAACCGTGCCCTATAGAGCAAACGCCTGACCTGAATCAATATAGCCATAACCCATCATTCATACTATTAAAATGAATTAAAAAAACAGGATATAAAAAACAACACATCGACCGGAAGCCAAGTCTGAAAAGTTAGTTTATTTGCCTGAATTCATTATCAGTGCCAGTGGGTTTACTTCCTGATATGAATTTCAGAAACAGCTCATTCAAATAAAAAGGTTCTTCCATGGCTGAAACAGCTATTATTCAAAATGATCAAACCGAGTTGGTTAAAAAAAAGAAGAAATTCGAATTTCCTGATATTTATATCATTCTTTTATTTTTCATAATTCTTGTCGCGCTTTTAAGCTGGGTTATTCCTGCCGGTCAATATGACCGGGAAACACTGCCTAACGGTCGTCAGGCTGTTGTAGCCGGTACCTATCAGCAAGTTGAGCAATCGCCTGTCGGCGTAATGGACAGGGCAAAAACATGATCATTTTTTGATCAGTTGTTGCCAAGGCTTTTAACCCCTGAAAGAGTAGAATACCTACTTTTTCATGATCAATACCGCTCTGCTATCTCGCTTTGAAACCTTCACTGACTCCCGAGACCCCAAAAAAGTGACCCACGTTTTGGCCGAGGTCATATTTATGGCAACCTGTGCCATTCTCTGCGGGGCAGACGACTGGAATAGTATGAGAATGTTCGCCCTGACACGGAAAGAGTGGTTCCGCAAGCATCTCTCCCTTCCCGGCGGCATTCCGTGTGCCATGACCTTCAATCGTCTTTTCAGATCGCTTGACCCAGAAGAGTTCCGGATGATTTTTGCTGCCTGGATGAGAGATGTCATGACAGGCCTCGAGCTGTCAGATAGTCGAGTGGTCGCGCTGGACGGTAAGACAGTAAAAGGCTCAGCCTGGAACAAGGGCAAAGATGCTATTCATATGGTTAATGCCTGGTGTACCGAAGTCGGCTTGTCTCTCGGGCAGTATAAGGTTGACTCTAAGTCGAATGAAATAACGGCGATTCCCGAACTGCTGAAATTGCTGGAACTCACAGGTAGCCTGGTCACTATCGACGCGATGGGGTGCCAGAAAAAGATAGCTGATGCCATCCTGAAGAAAGATGCAGATTACCTGCTGGCGGTAAAAAGCAACCAGAAAAAACTCTATGGTGAAGTGACTCGCCTGTTTGATCAGTATTGGCAAGATAACCCGGCAGATGCTCCTTCTGCCCGGTTTGCAGAAACAGATGAATACGCCCATGGTCGTGGAGAACATCGCCGCTGCTGGGCTGTACAGGACATAGAGCAGTTTCCGGTAGCTGCCAGCTGGAACGCGAAAACAATTGCCGTTGTACAGTTAGATTGTCGGAAAAAGAATAAAGGTGAAACCCTGCTACGCTATTTTATCGGGGCTTTCGCAGGTTGGCTGATGAAAAGCGAGGGGTTGCAACAGAAATAGCCTTCAGGGAATGATTGATTTGAAAGGATCAACATTTCTGAAGGATCAGCCATGTGTGCAACACCCTCACTTCGTCCTATGTTCGCATTTTCTGGTTGGGTAATCGACCGTATTGATATCGACTGGGATGCCTCTGAAGGGCTAAGTTCCCGGAGATAGTTGAAAGCACCAATGTTCCATGATTTTTCTGACGAATCGGTCAGTGCTTAGCTGAACGGCTTCTGACAGATCTCGCTTCCAAGCCAGGTAATGCGGGAGATAGCGGGTAGCCACTCCCCGAAACACACCACCAATCCAGCGCTTTAAATGGCTATGGTAAGCATTAACGTGTTGAATATGATAGACACCTTCCAGAACATGCTGGCCTGCCGAGGTAACCAGTTCCTTAAACTCAAATCCAAGCTTCTCTGCAAGCTTTTCATGTGCAAGGTGTGCATCCGCACAGACCGTTGCTTCAATCGATATACGACCGTTTAAATGGCGGCACAACTCATTAGCACTTTCGTTTTCCAAAATACCATCAACAGTGTGCCGTTCACGGTCTCTGGCTACCATTACCGGGACTTTCCGAGCTTTGTTCGGATCATCTCCGCGTTTTCGAGAAGGCCTTGGCAGGTCTTTCCTCTGCCCTTTAAATGATTCACGAAAAAAAGTTTCATCAAGCTCTGTGATGCCACAAAGCTCTTCTGCCTGATCATTATTTATGACCTCAAGAAAGCAGTGGCGCCATCGGAAGGCTGTTTTCAGGTTAATATCATACTCACTGGCTGCCGAGCGCAGTGTCATGGAGTAAGTCATACCCGTGAGGTAGTTATTCCATTTTTCCGGATATCTAAGCCTTGCCAAAGGGGTCTTGCTGAATGCATTGAAAGTCACTTTGCATGACTTGCAGCGGTAGCGCTGCCGCCCGCTTTGAAAGCCCCAGCGATGAATATTATGGTCTTTACACACGGGACATTCCGGATGTTCAGCAAAGCGAGATAATATGCTTGCTTCAAGATCAGGTGTGGCAGGTGGATTATTTACAGATGATTCTCTTTCTATAACATCAGATTCAGGTTTTTCTACTATATCCTCATCCGGTATTCGGGCATTGAGCAGTGTCCTGTCAAGAATTTTCCACTGCTCATCGCTTAATGACGGTATGGAATTAATAAAGTCCCGAAAGAGTTCTGATTGCATAAAGAACCCCTAAAAGGTAGAAGGCATGCGAAGTGTAGTTCATTCAACTACTTCAGGGAACTCAGCCCCTCTGAAGCATTCGTCTATTTGCGTAGAGATGGTCGTATACAGCAGTTCAAGTGCAGCCAGTGTCACTGGCCTATGGGCAAGATGCGCGAGAATGATAGAAATGTTCAAGATCTGCCGTTTGGTTCAATCAAGGTCAACCTGCTATTCACAGCCTATCAGGGTCGCTGTTCAAATTGTAAGCATATAGAGACAGTGACTATTCCTAGCCTTTCTCCCAAGGCTCAAGCTACAGACCGCCTAAAACAGCATGTTAGCCATCTATGCCGTTACATGCCCAGCGATAAGGTTCCGGAATTCATCGCTATATCCCATGACACAGCACGGCGCTGGGATAAAGAGATGCTAATGAAAACTCTGCCAGCCCCCAAGCTCGACGGCTTACGGGCTTTGTTAATCGATGAGAAATCAATAGGCAAGGGACATCACTATCTGACCATTGTTCTAAATGCTGATACAGGTGAGACCCTCTACCTTGGTGAAAGTAAACGAAAAGCGACGTTAGACCGTTTTCTGAGCAGTCTGACACTGGAGCAAAGAGCCTGTATTCAGTGCGTAGGAATAGATCGCGGTGGCAGCTATAAGGCATCGGTCAAAGAGTACCTGCCAGATGTTGATATTGTCTATGACAAGTTTCACATCATTGCTAACTACAACGAAGTCATAGACAAAATTCGTCGTAGAGAGTGGAGGCAAGCACAGGAAGACGATAAGCCTTTTATCAAAGGTCAGCGGTTCAACCTGTTCATGAATGTAGAAAACCTCACACCAAAGCGAGAAACCAGCCTGCATGAGTTACTGTCAATGAATGAAGATCTGAATCAGGCCTACATACTGAAGGATATGCTCAGACAACTATGGACGTACACCTACAAAGCCTGTGCCAGCAAGTTTCTCGACAAGTGGATAGGATTGGCCAAAGAAACTGGTATTGATGAGCTTAAACGCTTTGCAAGGGGGCTGGATAGAGCAAGAGAAGGTTTACTGTCCTATTGCCAGCATCGTATAACCAGCGCAAAGATCGAAGCCTTCAATGGGGTCATCAAACGAATTGTCTACAAGGCATGTGGTTACAATGACCTTGAATATCTGTATCTGAAAATTCGGCAGGAGGCTCAAAAATGATCAGCCAACCTGCGAAAGCCCCATTTTATCTCCAGCCGACAGCTCTCAGCTGAAGAGATTCTGCAAGCCACTCGTATGCATTGGCGAGTGGAAAATCAGCTTCATTGGATGATGGATGTTGCATTTGATGGAGATCGCTGCCGAGCCCGAAAGGATAATACAGCTGAGAATCTGGCCATTACTCGTCAGGTGACTCACAACCTCCTGAAAATGGATACAACTGTAAAAGGCGGGATCAAGAACAAGCGTAAGAACTGCGGCTGGGATATAAACCACATGGAGAATGTATTGGGGTTGTTCAAAAAATGATCATGTTTTTGCCCTGGCGTAATGGATATCATTGAAGCGATCCCCGCAGGGATGGTTGGCGCTTCAGCCGTTATTGTGCTCACGTTGCTTGTGGGTGGCTCGGTCATTGTGCTGCAAAAGATCGGTGTCGTTGATATGGGCATCAATACATTGCTGAAAAGTCTGGGGAAAAGAACGGAATTGCTCATCCCTATTCTGGTCACCACATTTGGACTGATCAGCGCATTTATTGGCACACATGAACTCGCCATTGCTTACATACCCATTATATTGCCACTGATGCTGAGGCTTGGATACGACTCAATGACAGCGGCAGCAACAGCCATTATGCCCTGTACGCTGGGTTTCGCCTTTGGTATTACAGCACCGGCTTCCGTTGGCATTGATCACATGCTTACCGGCCTGCCACTGTTCTCCGGTGCATGGTATCGCCTGATCTTCTGGACGATCGTTATGGTGTGTGCCATCACCTACATCCTGCGTTATGCCAAGCGGATCAAAGCCAATCCTGAATCCAACATGATGTACCGGGATGATCTGAAATTACGTGCGGAACTGTTGATCAATGACAGCGACAACAGTCAAAATGCTCAGGCTGAAGAGTACAGCCCTCGCCTGAAACTGGCCGGTATCGTGACTCTGGTGATGTTCGTTGCGATTATCGCCAGCATTATTATTTTTGGCCTTGGTTTTAATGCCATCTCAGGACTATTCGTCACCATGGCGGTGACTGCTTCCCTGATCGCCGGTAAAACACCAAACAGCATTTGCAACAACTTCAACGAATCCATGAAGCTAATGCTGACCGGCGCGCTGATTTGCGGTGTAGCCCGCGGTGTATCCGTCACACTGAACACCGGTGGCATCATGGATACGCTGGTATTCCATCTGGCTAATTTCATCAGCGGATTCCCTGACTGGGCAGCAACCGTAGGCGTCGTCATCAGTCAAAGTACTTTTAACTTCCTGGTGCCTTCCGGTTCCGGTCAAATGTTGGTGACACTGCCAATCCTGAGTCCGGTAGCTGATCTGATGGGCATGAACCAACAGGTGCTGGTATGGTCTTCCAATGTGGCAGACGGTATTTCCAATATCTTCTTCCCAACCAGCGGTTACTTTATCCTGAATCCGTGAGTTCGTGGCCATTGAATTTGCCAAAAAGCCAGTAATAGCAGCATATGTAGGCTAATATTTGCTCATCTAGATTTTCACCATATAAGTGAATTTTTGTGGAACTAAAATTTGAGCAATCCGACACGGAATTTTATACTCCGGCAGCGGGTCTGTGCTTTGTCGGTGATGCCCTGAACAAGAAAACATCTTTAAAAAAGTCATTGCGTTCTATCAAGAAGCGCCATGGCATCCCTAATATTGATCTGGTTCGAGCTTTTATCGGCCTGTTGGCCTTAGGCAAAACTGATTTTGATGCCATTGATAATTATCGCCATGATGATTGGTTCAAGCGCAGCATGGGCATTAAACAAATGCCGTCCGCCAGCCGGCTTCGCCAGCGTTTTAATGAAGATGCCACCCAACTGATTCCGTTAATTGAAGAAGCGCTTCCCGAACTGTTGTTGGAACTGGGCGCGCCGATCTCTCCGCTTTCAAAAGAACTGGATCACCTTCAGCATATCCCACTGGATATAGACGTTACTCCGCAAGATAACAGCAGAACCCAAAAAGAAGGTTCTCAGTGGACATACAAACACTTCCATGGCTTCGCCCCGATTATGTCTTATGTAGGGAAAGAAGGATGGTGCATAGGAGCTGAGCTTCGCCCTGGCTCACAACATTCCCAGAATGATTTTGTACCTTTCCTGAACACGGTATTGCACAGACTTCGTCGCGTAACCCGGACCTCGGTATTACTGCGACTCGACAGCGGGCATGACGCAGAAGACACTCGCAGAGAGATAGCGGATCACAGCAATGTTGATCACATAATCAAGCTCAATCCACGCAAGCAATATACCGTTACTGCCTGGCTGCCAACCTTTGAGGAAAAAGGCGTGCAGTGGGATGAGCTTCGCCCTGGAAAAACCTGTGCGACACTCTCGATCATCCATGAAACCGACTACGGCCAACAACGGCTTATTATCCGTATTATCAAGCGTACTACCGACTCGGTTGGTCAGTATTTTTTAGCACCGGACTACGAGCTGGAGGGTTGGTGGACGACACTAGATGAGGCTGAATATAGTGATGATAATGTCATATTGCTTTATGAAGATCATGCGACCAGCGAACAGTTTCACAGTGAGTTCAAGACTGACATGGATCTTGAAAGACTGCCTTCAGGAAAATTTGATACCAATGATCTTGTAATGTGCCTTGGTGCGGTGGCTTACAACATTTTACGTTACATGGGGCAAACCTGCCTGACCGGCCCTAACTCACCTGTTCGTCACAAAGCGCAGCGTCGTAGAATTAAGACAGTTATGCAGGAACTGATCTACCAGTCAGCGCGATTATTAGAACGAGGTCGTCAGTTTATTCTGCGTTTTGGTCGTCACAGTCCCGGATTATCCGCCTTCATGGGGCTCTTTCCTGAAAAACAGCTCTGTTAGCTGATCCTATTCTTTTAACGGTTGAATGGAGAGATGCTGCTTATGCTGGCAGGATTTCATTCATATTCAGGGTTGAAATTCCCCAACATCATTTAAATACATGCTGATTTTTTTGACTTTGCTTTACCATTCTCTGGCAAGTTTCAAAAAAACATAACCCTATTCTGTAGGTCTGAATCCATGGGATGAAAAAGCTTCTCTATAATCAAGAAGTCACGGATTCAGGTATCTGACATCTGATATTTTGGATGATGCCCATATCTTCGGCAATCACAGTGCGTTTGCGTCCTGATTAACTTTGAATGGCTTGCCTGAGTTCATTCTTCTCCGGCAGGCCATTCTTCAGATTAAAACAGTGAAGACTGTGCTGATGTTTCTTCTTTGGGGGCAGCAGGGGCTTTAATTTCTTCAATAGCACTGTTTTCAGCCCTGCCAACAGTTCTTGGCCAGCGACCACTGCTATGACAGCTCATATTATCTTCTGTCGTTACCA
Organism: Endozoicomonadaceae bacterium; assembly: GCA_965261725.1. Classification (GTDB taxonomy): domain Bacteria; phylum Pseudomonadota; class Gammaproteobacteria; order Pseudomonadales; family Endozoicomonadaceae; genus CANDOC01. The sequence goes on from CBDHDU010000037.1 coordinate 38,359, forward strand.
CATAAAGACGGGTAAAACCTCCATCCTGAGCAACCAGCCCCTGAATATATAAGCCTTCGGGAATACTGAACCAGCGACTGTTACCTACGCCGTCTTTTTCCATAAAAGCATCAACAACGATTTTTACCGGTTGAGGCTGATAGCGTTCCCAACGCCCTTCATGTATTGATTCAAGCCGTGCCCAGCCTCCCTGAGGTGCGCCGCCGGATTGGTTTTCCCGCCGCCCCCACGGCAGCATAATGATACTGCCGTCACGCCCTAATACCGGCAGTCTGGCTTTCGGATTAGGAAAAAATGTTTTTACCGGCTGCCTATCAAGCTGAAAGGAGACACCACCACACATTAATGGCCGCCACCCATACAGTTAGGCGAAGCAGGTGCCTGATTTTGTTTTGCCTGCCACTCATCCGGTGTGAAAGTATGCAACGCCAGCGCATGAACACTGCCCTGCATTTCATCACAAAGCACCCGGTAAACACTTTGATGTCTCTTTACCGGCAGCCTGCCCTGAAACTCTTCACAAACCAGCACAACTTTGAAATGGGATTCCGACCCGGCAGGCACATTGTGCATATGGCTTTCATTTTCAACGCTGATATAGATGGGGCTCAGCGCCTTATTCAGTTTCTCTTCAATTTTATTCTGTATGCTCATAATACCCAGCCATTCAGATTCTGCCTGCTACCATAGCATTTAATAATACACCAGCTGGTACGTTATCCCAGCTTTACCAGGGAATATCAACGACCATCATTGGCATTAAAGCTAACCAGCACACCCAGTGCGGGGGCCACCTCCCTTTCCAGCGCTGATGCCAACTGCTGCAGATCAACCTGAGCAGATTCCAGTTTTTTTCGACCATCAGTGGTTTGAATTGTTTCGAATAATGGCAGAGGAATTGACTCAAATTTATCCATCACCATTTCGTAACGCCCCTGAACCACACTGGCTAATCCGGCTTTATTGCTTTGTTTCAGAAGGGCGGCGATTCCCTGAAATTCACTGTTGCCGGAAAACAGTTCCGCCGACGCACGCAACCCGACACGAAGATTCTGCAAAGTATGCCGACTCCGCCAGGCATCACCTAAATATGGGTTACCTGTACCTTTTGAGCCCAGCACTACGTCCAGCTTACGGGCGACGCGCATCAGCCCGGCATAATGATTCTGAACCAGTAATGCATTCACTCTCTGCTCTTTATGTTTAATTTCACCACTGAACATCACGTACAGTTTGCCTTCCGGCTTCCAGCTTTCCAGTAGTTCCCGGGTATTATTAATAAAATTTACAACGGTTACCTGCAGCAACCGGCAGGGGCTGGCATCTGTTTGCTTTTCAGGTGACATAAAGGCGGGATCAAATATACCTGAGTGAATTCAAGATGCCGGATTTAACCGCTGGAAATTATCGTTAATCCTGCTGCCCAAGGAAGAACCGATTTCGGGCAATGTCACGTCCAGAAAATGATTAATCTTTTCCCGGAATTCTTTTGCCTGAGCGAAGTATTCATTATTCCGGGCATACTCATTCATCACCTTCCATAATCGCTCAATGGGGTTCAGGTTTGGACTGTAAGGGGGGAGGTAATGAAGCTTTATTCCCAGCTCTTCCGCCTCTTTCACTACCTCCTGTGAACGATGGTAACCGGCACCATCAAGCACCATGTGAATAACGTTCATGGATGAATAGTTATCCCGAACTTTCTTGAAAAACTCGGTAACCGCTTCACTGTTAACCGTATCAAATTGACCGAAAACAGCAGCTTCAATATTGTCCAGATCAATCGCACCGATAATGTTCAGCCGAGTACGGCTACCTGTCGTATTAATGATTTTATCAATCCCTTTTCGAATCCACCCGGAAGTGATTTTGGTCGCTTGTGTCGGGTGTACCGCATCCATGAATAGTATCACCTCGTCCTCTGGTAGCGTGGCTTTCAAGGCTTCATAGTGCTCCACAAAACCAGCCTGCTTATCAACATCAGCCTTGTGCGGTACGCCCTTTGGCTTTTTGTAGGTAAAGCCTTTTTGGTGCAGCCACTTGTTCAGGCCTGATACGGTATATTTGATACCCCAGCGATCGGTAATATAGGCGACGATCTGATGGACGTGTGCGTAAGTATATTCAGAAAGGTGTTCGACCAGTTGCCGAGTTTGCTCATCACTCAGGCGGCTTTCACTCCCCCCGTTCTCCGGCCTGAGCTTTTCCTTTTCCAGATAGGCGTCCAGATGGCGACAAATAGTGTATTCACTTTTTCTCAATGCCTGAGCGATAGCAGACGGTGACCACCCTTCAGACCTGAGCAAAACAGCCTTGATACGATCACACTCCCGTGCATCTCGCGATGTTTTGTGGCGAGATTCCAAGGCTACTTTTTGTTGGGCTGTCAGGGTGATTTTCGGCATGTTCGTACAATGTTGAAAATCGGCTGGAAAATCAAGCAACTTCAATGATCATGGGTATAACATGTACTCCAGAGCAGTGACACCCTGAACAATCGAGCTACGCTGATTCAGTTCAGCAACACTGACATCATTTTCCTTCAGTAACTGGCGGACTTTCTTCCGGGTCAGATCACGTCGGTCTGGCCAGAACTGAAACCGCCAACCTATCCCGCTTCGATCCAGCCACTGGTAGCTCACCGCTTCAAGCTGACTCCAGCTAAGCACCAGCTGTTTCCATGACTGCTGGGCATCCTGCAATGTCACCTGCCCGGTACAGTATTGTTCCACCACTGTATTCAATATATTGGCAGTTTCAAGCTGACGGGCAATGCGGTGCTGGTATACGCCAACGGTCAGCTGGTCATATGCTGACTCTGCGAATGCTGCCGGAGCTGTTACACAGAACAAGCCAGACAGCACAACTGAAACTACATTACGCAGCATTCTCACAGCGACTCCAGAAATTTCACCAATGCCAGCCGGTCATGGCTTTTCAATTCAAGAAACTCATCGCGGGATGCCTGACCTTCACCACCATGCCAGAGTATGGCTTCCGTTAAATCTCGGGCACGGCCATCATGTAAGAAACCGGCTTTGGGATTGACTACTTTCGTCAGCCCGATGCCCCATAAAGGTGGTGTGCGCCATTCTCTGCCTGTGGCGATAAAATCCGGGCGGTTATCGGCAAGATCCTCGCCCATATCATGCAGCAGCAAATCGGTATAAGGCGATATTTTCTGGTTTGACTGCTCGGGTAATTCTTCACTCTTCTGGGTAACCCATGTGGGCGTATGGCAGGCGGCACAACCGGTTGATTCAAATAGCTTTTCACCACGAATAACCTTCGGATCATTCACATCACGCCGGGCAGGCACGGCAAGATTGCGGGAATAGATGGTTACCTGATTCAGGATTTCATCTGAAACTTCCGGTGTACCGCCATTTGGCAAACGTTTACATTCCTGCTGTTTTTTTGTGCAGTCATCAGCAGGAAACAGGTTAGTTGTCAGACCCATATCTCCTGCAAAGGCTCCCGCATTTTGCTGCTCAAGCGTTGGTTGCCCTGCTTTCCAGCCAAAGCGACCGAGTACAGTCATTTTCTTTTTCTTATCCCAAACCCGGTTCGCACGCCCGGAGATACCATCCCCATCCCGGTCATTTGGGTCTTCATTGGAAAGAATCTGCTCATTAGTCAGTGCTTCCAGCAAACCAAGGCCAATCATCGGAGATGCTATACGAGGGGAAATCATGGTTTCCGGATGCATTGGTCCATAATTCAAATCCGTAATACTGTATTCCGGTTTTCTTAATTCTATGGATTCCCAAGCGGAAATTTTGACCATCTTGGATGTGTACTTAACCTTGATCTGCCCCTCGGGCTTCAGGCCGGGAATCGAGAAATCCTGTAGCTGACCGCCATAAGTAGGCTCTGCAATTGCACCTTCCGTTTTCAGGGTCATAGGACTGACACCTTCATGTACCGGAATACTCAGCCGGAATAACATGGATACAGCATTAAAACTGCCTTCTTCCGGCGGGTGCCCACGCCCATCCTTGATATGACACCCCTGACAGGTATTGATATTAAACAACGGCCCCAAACCATCACGGGCTTCGGTACTCGCCGGGGCTGGTACCCAGGGGTTACGAAAAAAACTGTTACCCATACTGAAATCCAGCCGACGCTTAAACGACATATTGGCAGAAGGCAGAGAAAAGGCATTAACTCCACTTTCAAAAACCGTTGCATCGCCGCCACTGCGTCGAGGATCTTCAGAGCCAGACACGCCCGTAGAGATAAGTAAAGCGCTCAATACGGATACTGCTGATTTCAGCTTTTGTTTATTCATATATCCGCTCTTCCACTCTGGGAACACTGTATTGACACTTCCCTGTCAGGTTTTGTTTATAGTTCGTTATTGTCTTTAAAATCGTGGTCAGCATTATCCGGGTGCAGATTTTCAATACCGATTACACTGGCGACGGTTTCAATCGCCTCGGTTTCTGCTACCAGCGCATCAATAATATCCTGAATTAACTGCCTTCCCTGTTTATTGTCTTCAGCAATCAGCTGATCAAATGCTGTGCCTGCGTTTGCAGTATCGACCAGCACCTGCATTGCCTGCTGGGTTTTATCAAAGCTGGCAGCGGTTCTTTCTGCCAGCTGCGGATCACGCGCCGCAACCAGATCAGCAACGCTGGTTCCCTGCAGCACCGAGCCATCCCGGCGTTGATAGACACCGCTGTATACATTACGAATACCCAGTGCATTGAAGTAATGGGCATTATGAGTATTGTCACTGAAGCAATCGTGATCTTCTTCGCTGGAAGCAACTTCCAGCGCTACCTTCATCCGCTCACCCGCCAACTCTCCCAGCGCCAGACTGCCCATACCGAAGAATATACGCCGTAAAGCTTTTTCCTGAGGCTCGGCAAACAGTTCTGCCCGGTAGTTATCTGTTTTTCCGGCAGCCCACTGACCGACCATATATTCCATATCAGTAATGAGCAGTTTAACGACGGTCTGCAGATATTGACCCCGGCGTTCACAGTGCCCATGAGTGCATGCATCGCCTTTCGCATAATCAGTCCATGGACGGTTACCTGCCCCCGGACCGGTGCCATTAAGATCCTGCCCCCACAGCAGAAACTCAATGGCATGATAACCGGTTGCTACATTCGCCTCAGAGCCTGCCAGCTCATTGAGTCCGGCCAGCACTTCCGGTTCCAGATTTTTCAAATCGACTTCATCATTACCCAACAGCAGTTTGTCACTGCCGACAATATCTGCTGTGGCCCCCGGATTGCCCATTTCATATTCATACTCATCTTTTTCAACGTAGTCGATCAGCCCTTCGTCGATCGGCCAGCCATTCATCTGGCCTTCCCAGTGATCAACAACCGGATTACCAAAGCGGAAGACTTCACTTTGCTGGTAGGGTTCGCGGGAAGATATCCATGCAGCTTTAGCGGCGTCATGGGTATGCTGAGAGGGAGTTTCGATTAGTTGATCAATGCTATTTTGCAACTCTATAGCTGCCTGCAGGGCATCGCTGTAGGTAGCATGGGCAATATCGGCATAGTGAATAATAACCGCGCCTGCATCCAGTTCAGGTTGCATTTCTGCTTCCGGTCCGGAAAAGGTTATTTCCAGCAGATCAGTTCGGGCAAGAGCAAATACAATACCAGCGAGGAGTATCAGAGCAAGAGAGCCTGAAAGTATTCGTGATCCCGTATTCATTCGATATCCTTATCGATAATTGTTTTTCACCGGCAGCAGATCATTAATCTCATTACAAATAATATCCAATATCGATGAGATGAATCAGAATAAGTACCGGTCAGTTGAAAAAAACTGACCGGTACTTATAAATAACATTGTCAAAAGCGGGAAGTAAACAGTCAGACTATGCAGAAGCTGTCAGACTGTCAGAATTTTTAACGTGTTGGTTTCACCGACCACAGCCAGGGTATCCCCTTTAGTCAATACAACACGGTCTCCTGCCTGCAGCAGCCCTTTTTCCAACAGCGAATCCATGGCCTTGCGATTGACCTCGTTACCATCATTCCAGACGGTAGGATCGAACAGTTCAGATGATACACCGCGATAAAGCGCCACCCGACGCTGCGCGCGTTCAGAACGACAAAGTGCAAAAATGGGCAGGCCGGAATCAATACGGGACATCCAGAGCGGCGTAGAACCGGATTCTGTCAGCGAGATGATCGCTTTCACCCCCTGCAGATGATTGGCCGCATACATCGTTGCCATAGCAATGGTTTCATCGCTGCGCCCGAAGGTAAACTCCATACGATGCTTTGAAATCTTAGCCATTGGCTGTTTTTCTGCACCTTTGCAGATATTCGCCATGGCTTTTACCACACATTCAGGATTAGCACCGGTTGCTGTTTCCGCTGACAACATCACTGCGTCAGTACCATCCAGTACGGCATTAGCAACATCAAAAACTTCGGCACGGGTCGGCTGGCTGTTATGAATCATCGACTCCATCATTTGGGTCGCCGTAACAACCGGGCGATTTAAATGACGCGCCAGTGTGATAATCCGCTTTTGCACACCGATCAGTTCCGCATCACCGATTTCCACGCCCAGATCACCACGGGCAACCATTACCGCATCCGAAGCCCGGGTCACCGCTTCCAAGCGATTACAATCCTCAACCAGTTCGGCCCGTTCAATTTTCGCCATAATAGCGGCATGACCACCTGCCTGTTGCAGCAGTTCTCTTGCCAGTTCAATATCTGCCGCGTCACGGGGGAAGGAAACCGCCAGATAGTCCACATCCAGCTCTGCAGCCAGCACTATATCCTTGCGGTCTTTATCAGTCAGTGCCGGTGCTGTTAATCCGCCGCCCTGACGATTGATGCCTTTATTATTACTGAGCGTACCGCCATTTATGACCTGACAGCTGACTTTTGCACCTGATATATTTTTGACTTCCAGCGACAGACGTCCGTCATCCAGCAACAGAATATCTCCTGCTGCACAGTCTGCCGGTAGTTGTTTGTAGTCGATACCTACCTGCTGTTCAGTACCTGCATCTTTCGGGAGACCGGCATCCAGAACGAACGTCGCACCTTTGGCAAGCGTTACGGCACCATTCTGAAAGCGCGCAACCCGGATTTTAGGTCCCTGAAGATCACCCATGACCGCAACCGTTCGCCCCAGCCTTGCCGCCGTTTCCCGCAGCTTCGTTACCCGCTGCACATGATCTTCACGCTGACCATGGGAGAAGTTAAGCCGAACCATATCTACACCAGCCGCCACAAGCTTTTCCAGTGCTTCAGCGGAGTCTGTTGCAGGTCCAAGCGTAGCGACAATTTTGGTGCGCCGATAAGCCATAGGTTATTGCTCCTTCAAATCTCTACTTGATTATTCATGCTACAAGATAATTTCGGAGACATGATAAAGGGCTGCCTCAATACGGCAGCTCTTTGTCATTATATCAACTGACAGAAGACGCTTGTTGCTTATTATTGCGATCTGACAGAATCATAATCATCGCTCCCAGTGCCAGAATCCAGCAGTACCAGATCTGACCCGACAGCTGCAGTGGTGACAAACCAGCAATCGAACCCGCTAAAAGAATCTGGGCACCGTAAGGAATAACACCCTGAACAACACAGGAAAACATATCCAGCAAGCTGGCGCTGGTTTTCGCATCCACATCATTCTTTGCAGCAATATCCTTGGCGACACTGCCACTGATGATGATCGCCACCGTATTATTGGCCGTAAACAGGTTACAGAGCCCTACCAACAGGCTGATTGCCAGACTACCACCCTTACGTCCATTCAGCTGGTAGCGGCTCATGATTTTACTGACCAACTGTGTAATCCAGTTCAAACCACCCTGTGATTGCATAACCGCCGCAATACCACCAATAAACATGGAGAGGATCATAATCTCCTGCATATTGCCAAAGCCGAGGTAGATATCATCAGCCCAGTGCGTCACGGAATAGGTTTCATTGATCATCAAGCCAGTCATTCCGGCCAGAACAATACCAACCGATAGAACCAGCAATACATTAAGACCAGACAATGCCAGCACCAGCACCACCAGATACGGCAGCACTTTCATCAGTTCCCAGTCTTCTGCAACAGGCACTTCAGCCCCCTGTCCCAGTACAAACAGCAATACCAGCGTCACCAGCGCAGCAGGTATCGCAACCCGGGCATTCTTGCGGAATTTATCCTGCATCGCACAACCCTGGGTCCGGGTCGCTGCAATCGTAGTATCAGAGATAATCGACAGGTTATCACCGAACATCGCGCCACCGACAACCGCCCCCACCGTCAGCGCCGGTGTCAGGCTGGTTGCACTGGCAAACCCTACGGCAATAGGGGCTACGGCGGCGATTGTTCCCATGGAGGTCCCCATGGAGGTGGAAATAAATCCCGCAATCACGAACAGACCCGGCAATACAAAAGCAGAAGGAATAATGCTCAGACCAAAGTTGATGGTAGATTCAACACCACCGATGGCCTGCATCACCGCAGAAAACGCTCCGGCCAGCAAAAACACCAGACACATGGTAATAATGCCACCATCGCCAATGCCCTGAACGAAGACACGCAGTTTTTCATTGAACGTGTCACGCCCCACCAATAACGCCAGCAATACGGCAGGCAATGCAGCCACCGGTGCCTTGATCTGGTAGAAAGCAAACTCGACCCCCTGCAGGGTGTAATACAGGCCACTACCCACAAAAATCAGCAGGAATACCAGCAGAGGCATAAGTGCACCCGGGCGCGGCGGGTGTATGGGAAATGTTTGATCCATCTCTGGCTTAACAGGTTCCGATACAGAGGTTGTCGTCTTAGAGCAGGAAAACATTGATATTTTTACTGTAGATATATAGGACAGTCGCGAACGGCGGATGTTCAGATTAAATTAAGAATCAAAACAGATTAGCCTACTCAGAATTCCATACAAGCCGACAAAGTACGTAATTTGTCATAGGCCAGCTACCAGCGATTATGAGACAGACAACAATCATCATTACTCATTTCATACATATATTCAAAAATAAATATTCTGATGCAATATCAGAATATTTATATAGCCAGATTCATTATCACCAATCAATTCACCATATTTTTTAAAACTACCAACAGTAATAACTGGCAGTAAGGCTAATTGTTTTATATGCGTTCTGGCACTTCGGCGCTATCGGAATCGGGAATTCTGTCCAATACTACTTAGGGGATCAAATTCATACACAGGCAGCAGAGATGAGAAACCGATTATCCTGGCAGCAGATGCTGGCAATGGGGTTCATGACATTTGCGATGTACCTTGGTGCCGGCAATCTGATATTTCCCGTTCTGGCCGGCCAGCAGGCAGGTACTGAACTATGGATTGCTGCTGCGGGGTTTCTGGCAACCGGTGTTGGTCTGCCACTGATAGGCATTATTGCCATGGCCAAGGTGGGCGGTGGCTTTAATGATATATCTCAGGACTTGCCCCGCCCGCTGATAACCTTGATGGGTCTGTGCATTTATATGATCATCGGGCCACTCTATGCGGTTCCCCGCACAGGTGTCGTGGCTTATGAAATAGGTATTGTACCGTTTACCGGCAATATCGATGGCGCTCAGCTGATATTCACTCTGATCTTCTTCACGCTGGCATGGTATATGTCACTGCGCCCCGGAAAGCTGATGGAAAGTATTGGTGAGTGGATGACACCACTGCTGTTAATCATGCTGATTATTCTGGGAATAACACCATTAATCGCTCCTCCCGGTCCGATTTCAACACCCACAGCTGAATATCAGGATGCGGCTTTTATCAAGGGTTTTATTGATGGTTATATGACCATGGATACGTTGGCATCGCTAATGTTTGGTCTGGTTATTATCACCAACCTGCGCTCCCACGGCATTAACAGTCGTGAAGCGCTGACACGCTACACCATTCGTACCGGTATTATGGCGGCAACCGGTATGTCTATCGTCTATCTGTCACTGTTTTATCTCGGAGCAACCAGTACTGCGCTTGTTCCACATCCTGATAACGGCGGACAGATTCTGTCTACATTTGTTGACTACACATTCGGCCGAGCCGGTATTCTGTTATTGTCCAGCATTGTGACACTCGCCTGCCTGACTACCGCTATTGGCTGTATTACCGCCGTGGCAGAATACTTTGAGAGTCTGAAACCCACCATACCCTATAAAGTTTTTGTCACGCTGATCAGCATCAGTTGTCTGTTATTTGCCAACCTGTCCCTGAACGAACTGATTAAACTGTTTATTCCTGTACTGATTACACTATACCCTGTCGCGATCGTACTCATCGTACTGGCGCTTGTTCGCGAGTGGCTGCCATCTCCTCAGCTGACCAGCCGCCTGACACTGATGGTGACCTTTGTTATCAGTCTGGCTGACGGTTTACAGGTACTCGAAATACCTTCCCTGCAACCGTTTATTGAGGTGTTCAATTATCTGCCCGGATTTGAATTGCATCTTGGCTGGGTTGTTCCGGCAGCTGCCTGCGTGCTGATCAGTATTGTCGGTATCTGGCTCATGCGACTGGCATTACCGTTAAGTTCCCGTATATAAACTATTCCCCCAAGCGTATTAGAATCAGCCTCAGCTATTATTGAACCGAAAAGCCTTGTACGATATAAATCGGGGCTTTTCATTTTCGCTCATGAGTCATCGGAAGATTAATGCGTCATCGACAATTCTGGTCTGTGGCTCTGGTCATTACTGCACTGCTTGCAGGTTGCCAGAGTATTCCCGAACAAACAGATAAAAAAACACCCGACCAGTCAGGAGCACAGGCGCAATTACCTGTTGAACAGACACCTGAGGAAAGTGTACGACCCGCCCCGCCAAACACTGTCACAGTGAAACCTCTGCCGGTTATTAAACCAAAGCCCGAAAAGCTTACGATTGAGCGTCAGATTAAACAGACACCGGCTCACATCAGTGACAAACTGGTACTGGGGATTGCCGAAAAAGGCCACCTGCTGGATGCAAATCTGACACTTAAAGCAAAAATTGATACCGGTGCGGATGCGTCATCCGTTGATGCCCGTAATATTCAGCCCTTTGAACGTGATGGCAAACGCTGGGTGCGCTTTGATATTACCCGTGCTGAACAGGGTTTGAAGACATTAGAACTGCCTGTTGAGCGAACCATCCGCATCAAACGCCCTGGTCTGGAATCAGTCGAACGCCCGGTTGTTTTGTTGACTGTCCGGGTGGGTGATATTACCCAAAAGCTTGAATTCAATCTGACTAACCGGGAAGACTTTACCCACCCGCTGCTGGTTGGCAGAACTTTCCTTAAGGATCTTGCCGTAGTCGATGTGAGCCAGGAATATATTGCTGAACCGAAGCTACTCCGCAAACAGAAAGTTGCCGTCGAGGTTATGCCCGGGCAGGCACGTCCGAAAAATCCGGAAATAGTCAGTCAGCCCATATCCACCCGGCACCGACCGGTTCTGGGCAGTATTGAACAGGCTTTTCTGCCGGAGCAAAATATACGACTAGATGCACGCATTGATACTGGTGCCCACACCTCATCTCTGGATGCCCGCAACATTGAAAAATTCCAGCGTGCAGGTAAACCCTGGGTACGCTTTGAAATACATATACAGATGGCTGACAAACCTGTTGTAAAAATGGAGCTGCCGGTTAAACGTGATGTTAAAATCCGACGACACGGCGCCGAGGCTGATGAGCGACTGGTAGTAGAAATGAACACCCGGATTGGCTCTATCACCCAGATGACCGAATTCACTTTACGTGACCGCAGTGAATACGATTACCCTATCCTGATTGGTTACCGCTTCCTGAAAGACAAGGCGCTGGTTGATGTCAGCCAACCTTACCTGACAGATATTTTCAAGCAGCGTGCACTGGCATATCCTTCACAGCGCACAGACGCAATTTAATTCCTACAGAATCTAATACGTACAAAAATCAGCGGAATATAACGACACTGTTCGTTATATTCCCTGCTTTACTTTCTCTTCAACTCAATTCCAGTAACAGGATAAAAGATGAACAGTGCCCGTACCCAGCTGGCTCTGGTAGTCATACTGCTGATTACCGCCGGTCTCGGCCTGACGCTCTACAAACATGTCTCACTGGGCTTTCCATTACTGCCCGGTAAGCACAGCCCGGTATGGACTGTCGAAGCTCAGATCAATTTCAATGCCGAAAATGGTCCTGCCCAGGTTTCTCTGACATTACCGGCCGCACAGGATGGTGTACTGGTACTGGATGAGTTCTTTGCCTCATCAGGCTACGGCATCAATGTGAATCAACAGGATGTCCAGCGTCGTGCCGAATGGAGTATCCGTAAAGCTGAAAACCGGCAAACACTATTTTACCGGGTTCAACTCAGGCTCAACCCGGATCATCAAAGCATTGCCTTTGATGATCCCACAGAAGAAAAAATCACCCCTCCGATACTGACAGAGCCTTACAACACTGCCGCCGTCGCATTACTGGAAGCCATTCGACAGAAGTCTGCAGACGCAAGAAGTTTCACCGGCAGTCTGTTACAGGAACTGAATTCTGTCGTCCCCGATCAGAATACCAACATGCTGCTGGGCAATCTTGAGAGTCGCAGTGACAAGGTTCAGTTGATTCTCGATTTGCTCCATATTGAAGGAATTCATTCCCGCATGGTTCGGGGACTGCAACTTCAGGATGGGCGTCGCAAGCAGCCTATCATTGATATGGTTGAAGTCTGGAATAAAGACCACTGGGTACTGTTTAACCCGGACACCGCCGTCGCCGGAACTCCTGAAAACTTTTTCCTGTGGCAGCGTGGCGGCAAATCACTGCTCGATGTTGTGGGCGGCACCCAGTCTCAGGTTGAGTTCTCCATGATTTCCCAGTCGATCCCAACCAAAAAACTGGCATTAGAGGAGGCTGCCAGTGGTATCAGCATGGTTGACTTCTCCATCTACAGCCTGCCACTGGAAGAACAGAATGCTTTCAAGACCATTCTGCTGGTGCCCATTGGTATTCTCGTTGTACTGATGATGCGCGTACTGGTCGGCCTGAGAACATCCGGTACCTTTATGCCGGTTCTGATTGCTGTTGCTTTCCTGCAAACCAAGTGGCTGCCGGGATTGATTATCTTTATCACCGTGGTAACCGTTGGCCTGTGGTTGCGATTTATCCTCAGCCGCTTGAATATGCTGCTGGTTGCACGACTAGGGTCGGTTGTCATTATGGTTGTCGCTATTATGGTGACCATGAGTATTCTCAGCTGGAAGCTGGGTATCACTCAGGCACTGACCGTTACTTTCTTCCCGATGATTATTCTGGCATGGACCATTGAAAGAATGTCCATTCTCTGGGAAGAGGAAGGTCCTAAAGATGTATTAATCGAAGGCTTTGGCAGCCTGCTGGTAGCGTCTCTCAGCTACATGCTGATGAGCAATTACTATATTGAATATCTGACGTTTAATTTCCCTGAGCTAATGATGGTTGTACTGGCTGTCACTTTACTACTGGGACAATACACCGGCTATCGCCTGCTGGAACTGAAGCGATTCCGCCCGCTGGTTAATACCAGAAATCACTCAGCTGAAAGCTAACGGGGTTGGCATCGAATGAATTTCCTGAAAGCATTTGCCCGCCCCAAAGCACTGCATGATGCCGGTATCCTGAGCATGAATCGGCGCAACCTGTGCTATGTAAGCCGGTACAACAAGCGTTCTCTACTGCCATTGGTTGACGATAAACTGTCAACCAAACGACTAGCCGAAAAAGCCAATGTGGCGGTACCAAAACTGTTGGGCGTGATTGAATACCAACATGACGTGCAACAGTTACCTGCTCTGCTGCAGGGATTAAATGACTTCGTTATCAAGCCCGCAAACGGCAGTGGCGGTAAAGGTATTCTGGTCATCACGGGTAGAGATGGTGAACTGTTTGTTAAAGGTAGCGGCGATAAACTGACATATTCCGATATCAAACGTCATGTCACCAATACACTGGGCGGCCTTTATTCTTTGGGCGGCAAAACAGATGTAGCCCTGATAGAACACCGAATTCAGGCAGACCCGGTGTTCGACCGTTACAGCCATGAAGGCGTACCGGATATTCGAACCATTGTGTTTAAAGGATATCCGGTAATGGCAATGCTACGCCTTGCCACCAAAGACTCTGATGGCAAAGCGAACCTTCACCAGGGCGCTGTTGGCGTTGGCCTGAATATGGCAAACGGACATAGTCTGAGAGCAGTACAGTTTGACCAGCCGGTTGAACGTCATCCGGATACCGGTCATGACTTTTCTCAGCTCAAAGTGCCCCACTGGAAAGAATTACTGACCTTAACGGCCCGGTGTTATGAAATGACAGATCTCGGTTACCTTGGCGTTGATATGGTACTTGACCAACATGCCGGGCCCTTGATCCTTGAGCTGAATGCACGACCAGGTCTTGCTATTCAAATTGCCAACGGCAAAGGGTTGGCATCACGTCTTGAGAATATTGAGACCATAAGTAATGACAGCCGCTCTGTAGAAGAGCGGGTCGCCTACGCAATGGAAACCTTTGCATAATTAAATTGTAATAACCACGGCAAGCTGGCGGAGCTTGCCTATAATACCGTCAACATAACCGCCAGCATCAAGCATGATATGACCCAGCTCTTGCTTCTGCTTATCGACGGTATCGGTGCGGACTGCTTTCAGAGGTGCCTTCCCCGCTGTCCGCATCTTGCCCGCCTTAGTGCTGAAGGGCATCTGGTTAAACGACTGGCGCCGGAAACCTGTGCTACGTCACTACCGGGAAGGACATCCATTATTACCGGTGTGCCTGCCAGAGAACATGGTATTTATGGCAACCAGATTTGGGATTCCAGCACCGCTTCTTTTCGCTATGCCCGTCCGGATGATATTCGTGTACCAACATTAGCTATTCAGGCAAGGTCAAAACATAAAAGCGTAGCCTGTATGGGTTTGGCATGATGCCGGAAGCTGACTGTGATATTTACTGCCCGCCTTTCTGGAGTGGTGAATATACTTATACAACCAGCCCTGAGCAAACACCACCCATTACCATGCCCGCCTATGCGGACAGGGAAAATTACCGTTTCCGGGGGCTGATTAACGACACACTGTTACTTGAAAAGGCTTTCAAAGCCGGTATTTCCGATAACCCGCCAGATCTGATCTTTGCTGAACTGGCCATGCCGGATTATCTGCTTCATGACTTTGGAGAAGACAGCCCTCAGATGCAATGGAACCTGCTCTGGATTGATGCCCAGATAGGTTTACTTTTGGGATGGCTTGCCATGGCAGGTCAGGACTGGAATCTGGTTCTGGTCAGCGATCATGGCCATTCTCCTGTAACCAAAGCTATTCACCCGGAAAAAATCCTGCCGAAACAAACACCTCATACCTGCGAGGGAGCGATACTCCATATTGCCCTGGAAAATCATTCTGACAGGGAACGATACCAGTCACTGCTGGCTCCACACGGGATTATTGATGCGGGCAAAAGACATCTGCCTGAAGATCACAGCAATGAAGTCATGGCATTTCTGGCACCGGACGAATACATATTTGAAACAGCAACCGATAGTTCAACAACTGAGCCGGTGGGAATATCCCATTACCAATCAAGCCATGGTTTCCGTTTTGGTTACCCGGATGATGAACGCTTTGCACTGTTTCATGGCTCTGATATTGCCGCAGGCTCAACACATTTTGCGACCGCCGGGCAATTGGCTCCCACCGTCGCAGAACTGGCAAACCTTGGCACAGCCACTTACTCCGAGCCTCCGATCTTTTACCCAAGAACATCTCTGACACATTAACGCCCCTGCAATGCATGTTGAACACTGCTATGGAGTTACGGCTTGATGTCTGTATGTGATTGGCGCAGAAAAAACGGCAGCCTGACATTAATAAGTTTGCTGCTATCAGCTCTCTTTGTGTTGCCAGTATTAGCGGTTAAAGCAGAGTCTGAAAAAATCCTGCGAATGCCTCACCCTCTGGAATTTGGTGGCGCTGACAATACCGACCCATTATCGCCTTTCAGATTCTGGCAGGTCATTATCATGCTCTATGACCAGCTGATACAGGTTGATACCAATGGTGATCTTATTCCCAGCCTGGCAACAGAATGGTTGCCGAATAAAGATGCAACGACCTGGACACTGAAACTACGGCAAGGGGTAACCTTTCATAATAAACAACCCTTTACCGCCCGCGATGCGGTTTACAGCCTGCAGCGGGTAAAAGATCCGGAACTGGCATCGCCGGCTTCTGCGGTGCTGTCACTGGTTTCTTCCGTTGAAGCCCCAGACCCTTTTACGTTAACGATTAATCTCAGCTCGCCTCATTTTGATTTCCCTCTGCTGCTAACCGACTACCGTATTCGTGTTATCCCTCACGACAGCGGTAAGAATATTGCCAAAACAGGAATTGGTACCGGCCCGTTCAGGTTGAAGTCACTGGATCCGGAAGGCAAAACAGTATTGGAAGCTTATCCTGAATACTGGGATGGTATTCCTAAACTAAACGGTGTTGAGCTGTTTTGTATCCCTGACTCACAGACCAGAGTTCAGGCATTACTCGCGGGACAAATCGATTGGTTGGATTCCGTCTCAGCACGCCAGAAGCCCCTGTTCAGTAAACAGCCACACCTTCGCATGCAGTCAATCGCCTGCGGTGAATGGCGGGGCATTATGTTCCGGGTTGATATGCCACCTTTCGATGATGCCCGAGTACGCAAAGCTCTGCGAATCGCAGCTGACCGTTCTGTGATTATGCAACTGGTGTCAGGCAAGGAAGGCGGACAACCCTGCTGTGATAATCCGGTCTGGCCGGGTGACAGCTATCATCACCCTGCCGCCTGCCAGCCTAATATCAAGCTTGCCCGGCAGCTGCTGGCAGACGCTGGCTATCCGGAAGGTATCAACATAGAACTGTATACCAGTGATATTGAGCCGGAATTTATCCCACTGGCTGAATCCTATCAGCAGCAGGTTAGCACCGCTGGCGTTCATGTCAATATTCGCCGGATTCCCAGTGACAGTTACTGGCAAAGTGTCTGGATGAAAGTACCGGTGATGATGACGCGCTGGGGCCAACGGCAGGCAGACCAGGTGCTCAATGAAATATTCAGAAGCGGTGCGCCCTGGAATGAAAGCGGTTACCGAAACCCTGAGTTCGATAAGCTGCTTGATAAAGCCCGGGCCGAACCAGATAAAGCGCAACGACAGCAGTACTACAGCCAGCTGCAAGCCATATTACGTGAAGA
>CBDHDU010000038.1:0-44799 GCA_965261725.1 Endozoicomonadaceae bacterium
TATTATCATAAGATTGTGAATAGCATCACCGTGAAAATAGATGGCGCCTTTACAGCTTTGCAGTCTGAGTAATGCCAGCCCCAGTGTACTCTTGCCTGAACCACTTTCTCCGACAATACCGAGTGTCTCTCCCTGCTTCAGGGAAAAACTGATATCGTTGACCGCTTTTACATGATCGACAGTTCGCTGAAGTACGCCGCGTTTAATCGGAAACCAGACACGTATATCCTCAGCGCGAATCACATCTTCAGCGTTATCTGCAATCTGATGCGGGATACCTTCAGGTTCTGCATTAATCAGCATTTGTGTATAGGGGTGTTTCGGGTGGGTAAAGATCTGTTCTGTTGTACCGGTTTCAACAATCTCTCCCTGCTGCATGACCGCAACCCGGTGGGCGTTGTGACGGACAAGATTCAGATCATGACTGATCAAAAGAATGCTCATTTTCAGCCGCTGTTGCAGATCATTAAGCAATTCCAGAATTTGCCGCTGAACAGTAACATCCAGAGCGGTGGTCGGTTCGTCAGCAATTAACAGATCAGGCTCATTCGCCAGTGCCATCGCGATCATGACCCGCTGGCGCTGGCCACCGGACAGCTCATGGGGAAATGCAGTCAGTCTTTTTTCGGCATCACGAATACCCACCAGTTCCAGTAATTCCAGTATCCGTTCACGGGCGGCAATACCGGAAAGCCCGCTGTGCAGGGCGAGGACTTCACCAATTTGTTTTTGTACTGTGTGGAGCGGATTCAGAGAAGTCATCGGCTCCTGAAAAATCATCCCGATACGATCACCTCTGATGCGGCGCAGTGACTGAGTATCAAGTGCCAGCAGGTTCTGGTTTTCAAACAGAATAGAGCCACGACAATGGCTGTGTGCTTCAGGTAACAGATTCAGAATTGACTGGGCAGTCACCGATTTTCCAGAACCACTTTCGCCAACCAGAGCGAGGGTTTCACCATGATATAAGTCGAGAGACGCTTGTTTAACCGCTGTTGATGTATCCTCTCCATTGGTGAATTCAATATTAAGATCCCGGATCTGCAGCAGCGGAGTTGTTTCCTTATTCATCATTTTAAATTCCTGTGCCGCTTATTTTCTGGGATCCAGCGCATCACGTGCACCTTCGCCGATAAAGACCAGCAATGTCAGCATGATGGACAGGGTGACAAATGCCGTTATGCCCAGCCAGGGGGCATGCAGATTGGATTTCCCCTGGGCAATCAGTTCTCCAAGGGAAGGTGAACCGGCCGGTAAACCAAAGCCAAGGAAGTCCAGTGAGGTGAGGGTGGTAATGGCACCGGTCAGAATAAAGGGCATAAATGTCAGGGTGGCAACCATAGCGTTGGGCAGAATATGGCGGAACATCACCCGGCTGTTATTCATGCCCAACGCCCGCGCCGCACGGACATATTCCAGATTGCGTCCGCGCAGAAACTCAGCCCGTACCACATCGACCAGCGCCATCCAGCTGAACAGCATCATAATTCCCAGTAGCCACCAGAAACCCGGCTCCACAAAACTGGACAGAATAATCAGCAGATACAGCACCGGCAGCCCTGACCAGACATCAATAAACCGCTGCCCAAACAAATCAATTTTACCGCCGTAATAACCTTGGAATGCCCCCGCCGCGACACCAATCAGGCTGCTGAAAAGTGTCAATGTCAGACCAAACAGCACAGATATCCGGAAACCGTAGATGACCCGCGCCAGCACATCACGACCCTGATCGTCTGTTCCCAGCCAGTTCTCCTGGTCGGGTGGTGCTGGAGCAACTCTGCTGTAATTAATGGTGTCGTAGCTGTAGCGGATCAGTGGCCAGAGCATCCAGCCGTTGGTTTCAATCAGTTCTTTGGCGTAGTTCTGGCGATAATCGGTTTCCAGTTCAAAGTCCCCACCAAAGGTGGTTTCCGGATAAGAATTGGCGAAGGGAAAATAGAATTGATTGTCATGCTTAACCAGCAATGGTTTATCGTTGGCAATCAGTTCTGCAACCAGCGTCAGCAGAAAAATGGCGAGAAAAATCCATAATGACCAGTAAGCCCGGCGGTTATGGCAGAAGTTTCCCCAACGGCGTTGATTCAGCGGATTCAGTTTTATCATTCCAGCCATGGATTCAGCCTTCGCTTACTGACTCACAGTTCACGTGATTCAAAATCGATACGCGGATCAACCATTACATAGGTTAAATCGCCCAGCAGTTTTACCAGCATTCCGATCAGGGTAAAGATATACAGCGAGCCGAATACCACCGGATAATCCCGGTTAATGGCGGCTTCATAACCCAGCAGACCCAGCCCATCAAGGGAGAAAATAATTTCAATCAGCAATGAGCTGGTAAACAGAATGCCGATCAGCGCTGCCGGGAATCCGGCGATTACCAGTAGCATCGCATTGCGAAAAACATGTCCGTAAAGCACCCGTTTTTCTTCCAGACCTTTGGCGCGGGCCGTCTGTACATATTGTTTATGGATTTCATCAAGGAATGAGTTTTTGGTTAGCAGGGTCAGGGTAGCAAAGCCGCTGATTACCAGCGTGAACACGGGTAACACAAGGTGCCAGAAGTAGTCACCGATTTTGCCGAGCAACGATAACTCATCAAAGTTATCCGACGTCAGCCCGCGTAACGGGAAGATATTCCAGTAACTGCCTCCGGCAAACACCACAATTAACAGAATCGCCAGCAGGAAACTGGGAATGGCATAGCCTGTGGTAATAATGGTGCTGCTCCAGATATCAAACCGGGAGCCGTGTTTAACCGCTTTGCGAATACCCAGCGGAATAGATATCGCATAGATAATCAATGTCGCCCATAAACCAAGGGAAATGGAAACCGGCAGTTTTTCCTTGATAAGTTCAATTACCGGGGTGTCTCGAAAGAAGCTGTCGCCGAAATCAAAATACAGATAACTCTGCATCATCTTCCAGAAACGCTCGGCTGGTGGGCGATCAAAGCCGTAGAGTTTTTCTATTTCTTTTATCAGATCGGGATCAAGGCCACGGGCACCACGGTATTCGGTCATGCCTTGTT
The DNA here is from genome assembly GCA_965261725.1 of Endozoicomonadaceae bacterium. Taxonomy (GTDB): domain Bacteria; phylum Pseudomonadota; class Gammaproteobacteria; order Pseudomonadales; family Endozoicomonadaceae; genus CANDOC01. The sequence continues at coordinate 3,035 of CBDHDU010000038.1, forward strand.
GTTGCAGTTGTTGTATCTCGGCATCTGCACCGCCACCAATACGGCTGGTGGCACCGACATCCAGCCCTTCAAGACGGGCTATCATCTGTTCGACAGGCCCGCCGGGTGCTGCCTGCACAATCAGAAAATTGATCAGCATAATGCCGAACAGGGTCGGGATAATCAGTAATAAACGGCGAATCAGATAAGCAAACATCGGCGGTCAGTTCCTTCTGTTCCGGCGACGTATAACCAAGCCCGTCACAACAATTATTACCAGCAATGGCAGGCTGATATGCCAGAAACTCCACTGGCGTACCTGCGTTTCATCATTGTCGTTATTTATTTCGCTACTTATTTCGCTAGTTGTTTCGCGAGCTGAATCGCTGGTGGTTGCGCTGTTATCAGTATCAGCTTTCCCGCCAGTGGTTGCAATGGCTGCTGGCTGATACCACCAGATGCTGGTGTCCAGCCCGAACAGTGGTCCGGTATCCGGGTGATGGAGGGTGTTTTTGTAGGCAAACCGCCATGAATTATCGTACCAGTGGGGAATCAGGTAATGATTCCAGAGTAGTACCCGGTCGAGCGCCCGGCAGGCGGTAATCAGCTCATGGCGTGAGTCGGCTTCAACCACTTTCTCGATCAGGGCATCCACTATTGGATGAGTAATGCCGATCATATTTCGGGTGCCGGGTGTTGCCGCTGCAGCACTGCCCCAGAAATCACGCTGTTCATTACCGGGGCTGCTGGACTGAGGATAGCGGCTGACAGTCATATCGAAGTCAAAGCTACGGACACGGTTCAGGTAATGGGATACATCCACGGTGCGGATATGCATCTCAATACCGAGTGTTTCCAGGTTTTTCTTAAAGGGAAGAGTGACCCGTTCCAGTGCCGGGGACAGTAACAATATTTCAAAACTGAAGGACTCGCCTTTGGCGTTGATTAACTTGCCATCTTGCCTGCTCCAGCCTGCCTGTTGCAGCAGTTGCAAAGCCTGCTTCAGGTTATCCCGGTTGTTACCGGAACCATCAGTCTGCGGCAATTCAAAGGGGGTGCCGAAAAGTTGGGCTGGTAACTGATCGCGGTAAGGCTCCAGTAGCATTTTTTCATCTACAGAGGGTAGCCCTGATGCAGCCAGATCAGAGTTGGCAAAATAACTGTTGGTGCGGGTATACAGATCATAAAAGAGATTACGGTTAGACCATTCAAAGTCGAAGGCATAATTCAGTGCCTGCCGTACCCGGATATCATCAAAAGGCGGGCGGCGGATATTGAAGATAAATGCCTGCATACCCATCGGATCAAGGGTACGGATACGTTCAGTAATGACGGTGCCGTTTTTGACTGCAGCAAAATCGTAACCGGTTGACCAGTCTTTGGCAGATATTTCCATTCGGAAGTCATACTGGTCAGCTTTAAATGCCTGCAGGGAAACGGTGTTATCACGGTAGTAGTCGTAGGAAATAACACCATAATTATGCCGACCTATATTAACCGGCAGCTGTTGTCCCCAGTATGACGGATCACGTTCATAGGTAATTGAATGACCGGACTCGATAGATTTAATCCGGTAAGGCCCACTACCTACCGGTGGCTTAAGACCACTGCTGGAGAAATCATTTTCTGCCTGTTCCCAGTAATGTTTAGGTAGCACCGACAGTTCACCAAGGATAAACGCCAGTTCCCGGTTTTTATTGTGTCGGAATACAAACCGTACCTGATGTTTTGAAACAGCCTCAACCCGTTCAACATCGGCATAATAGGCTTTGAAAAAAGGCTGACCTTTTTCCATAAACAGATTAAATGTAAAGACCACATCTTCAGCAGTAACCGGCATGCCGTCATGGAACTTTGCTTCCGGGCGCAGATTAAATATTACCTGGCTGTTGTCAGCTGCCAGTTCAACACTTTCTGCCAGTAAGCCATAAATACTGGCCGGTTCGTCACTGGCTTTTTCCATCAGGGTGTCATAAATCAACCCGATTCCCATAGCGGGTGTGCCTTTGTCGATCCAGGGGTTCAGGCTGTCAAAGGTACCTGTTGCTGCATTACGGACAACGCCGCCTTTTGGGGCATCCGGATTCACATAAGAAAAGTGTTTAAAGTCAGGCGGGTATTGCGGCTCACCATGAATGGTTAATGCATGCCGGCTTGTATTCCGGGCAATAGTGCTTTCTGATGCAGCAACAGCCAGACTGTTGATCTGCAGCAGAACCAGCCCTGTGATGGCAACTTGAGCGAACGCTCGCCTGACAGCGTGTTTCATTATTATTACCGGTACCGAGGGGGAACAGAGGATGCACTATCAACAATAATGCATCCTTGAGAAAACGTCGCCTACGGCTGTGGCTGATACCACCACGCCATCAGATCAACAACATAAAGCGGGCTGGTTTGCGGGTGCCGCAGGTAGCTACGGTAAAACAGATTCCAGTCTTTCTGGTACCATAATGGGTGAGCATAGTAGTTACCACGAACCACCCGGTCCATTGCCTGAATGTAACTCACCAGCTCTTCACGGCTGCGGGCATTGCCAATGCCGGTAATCATGTCATCAATCACCGGGTTGGCACTGCCGGAAAGGTTTTTACTACCTGCTTCTGCCGCGGCTTCACTGCCCCAGAATACTGCCTGTTCAATACCGGGAGAGGGTGTATGCCGGAAGCTGTGAATCAACAGATCATAGTCATGGGCGCGCAGGCGGGCAATATACTGTGAGCTTTCGACTGTTCTCAGATGTACCTGTACGCCCAGTCGTTCCAGTAATTGTTTATACGAAAGAACAATTCGTTCTGTCTGCGGATCAGAGGTCAGCAGTTCCAGTTCAGTCGCTTTATCTGAATCCGGAGCCATTAATTTTCCACCTTCGAGCCGCCAGCCATTTTCCTTTAACATCGCCAGCGCTTTATTTAGCGCCTGACGTTCATCATCCGCTTTTACTATTTCCGGGGTGGTGTAAGGAACTGTCAGCATACCTGAGGGGAGCTGCTCTTCGTATGGCTTCAGCAGTGCGAGTTCCTGACTGTCAGGCAGGGGCGGTGCAGCCATATCGGTACCGGCAAAAAAGCTGTCTGCACGGGTTAGCTCATTATTAAACAGGCGGCTGTTAATTGATTCAAAGTTAAACAATTCACTTAATGCCCGACGAAAAACCCGTTGATCCATGGGTTGACGGCGGGTATTAAACACCAGGGACTGAGTCTGAGGGTTATGGTTGGTGATTTGTTTGGCAATGACCTTGCCGTTTTTAACCATCGGGCTTTCCTGATCGGAGATCCAGTAACGGGGATCGCTTTCCATGCGCCAGTCATAGGCTCCGGCCATAAAAGCCTCTTTGGCTACAGTATTATCCCGGTAATAGTCGTAATGAATTTCGTTGAAATTGTTGCGGCCACGGTTAACCGGGTGATCTTTTGCCCAATAGTTTTCTACCCGCTCTAATGTAACGTAACGCCCCGGCTCAAACTTTTTGATGCGGTAAGGACCGCTGCCCAGCGGGACAGTCAGATCGGCTTTCTCAAAGTCACGCCCTTCGGTTTCCCAAAAATGCTTTGGCAGAATCGGCAATTGCCCCAAAACCAGAGGCAGCTCTTTGTTTCCCGGGTTTTTCAGATGAAACACGATGCGTAGAGGGGAGGTTATTTCCGTTCTGTCTATATCCGCGTAAAGGCTTTTCTGAGTAGGAGAACCTTTTTCAGTCAGAGAGGTAAAGGAGAACGCCACATCTTCTGCCGTAACCGGTTTGCCATCATGAAACCGTGCTTCCGGATTGATATTGAAAGCAACCCATTCGTTATTTTCCGGGCGTTCTATTTTCTGAACCAGTACACCGTATTTGCTTAGAGGCTCATCCCACGAGCGTACCATCAGGGTTTCATAGATCAGATAGACCACACCACTGGCATTGCCTTTACTGATCCATGGGTTAAAACTGTCATAAGTGCCTGTTAGTGCCAGTTTCAGCGTGCCGCCTTTGGGTGCATCCGGGTTAGTGTAATCAAAGTGTTCAAAATCATTGCCGTACTTAGGTTGACCATGCAAGCTGAGTGCGTGGCTGACAGTGACTTTGTCAGATTCTGTATGATCACCGTCTTTGGCAATAGCCAGGGAAGCAAAACTGAATAAACAGGCAGCGCCGAGAATCTGTAATGGTCGGGGCAACCGTGACTGATTCGATCGATGACTTAATGTGAAGAACATGGTCGCTCTCTTGGCCTGATTTAGGCATAGTGATGTTTTATTCAGTCTAATAGAGGCTTTGCCGGTTTGCCTGAGACTGATACCGCTTCCCTTGACCACCAGAGGGTTAAATCCGGTGAACTGTACAGTGGAGTGAAGTGTGGCGGCACAAGCTCGTTTCGCCAGGCAATGCGGGCGACGGGGTTATACCAGCGGGGTACAACGTAGTATTCCCACAACAGAACCCGGTCCAATGCTCTCAGCGTAGTGCGAAGCTGTTCGTAGGTTTGTGCTGCTGCGGCTTTATCGAGCAAGGCATCAACTGCAGGGTTTTTGATGCCTGCGAGGTTGCGTGAGGCAACCTGGTCTGCGTCAGATGAATGCCAGATGGTTTTCAGATCGATACTGCCCGGTATGGCATGCATATAAAAATACCAGCCGCACATATCGTAATCAGCGCGCCTGATATCACGCATATAATGCGCCAGATCGACTTTATGTATCTCCATACTGATCCCGGCGCGGGCAAGGTTTTTTCGGAATTGCTGCAGAACGCGTTCAAACTCCTGCGTCAAATACAGCATCGAAAAGGTTAAATGTTCCTGCGAAGTTTTATTTATCAGCTTGCCGTTACGTAACTCCCAGCCAGCTTCGTTCAATAGCTTCAGAGCTTGTATAAGTTGCGGGCGGATATTGCCTGAGCCATCAGTTTCCGGTACTTTAAATTTTTCCTCAAAAAGAACGGGGGGAAGATATTGCTTTAAAGGGTTGAGCAGTTCGAGTTCAGCTTTATCGGGTAGCCCGGTTGCAGCAAAGTCAGAGTTGTTAAACCAGCTATTTGAACGTTTATACCAACCATTGAACAGGTAAGTATTGCTCCATTCAAAATCAAATAGCAGGGTAATGGCTTCCCTGACACGTCGATCTTGGAAGCGAGGCTGGCGGGTGTTAAATACAAACCCCATCATTCCGCGGGGTGACAGAAACCGGGATTCATTTCGATGTAATCCGGCTGTTGTAAGATCTTTGGGGTAGCCTGAATCCCAACGCTTGCTGCTGGACTCGTAGCGGAAATTATATTGTCCGGTCAGGAAAGCCTGCAGAGCGACTTCAGGCTCATTGTAGACATCCCAGGTTACGGTGTCGAAATTATAACGTCCCCGGTTTACCGGTAAATCAGCAGCCCAGTAATCTTTCACGCGTTCATAAACAATACGCTTGCCGTTATCAATGTGCTTGATCCGGTAGGGGCCACTACCACTGTGCGGGATCAGCGATGCTTTGGAAAAATCCCGTTCTTTCCAATATGCCGCTTCAATGACGGGTAACTGTGCAAGTAATGTTGGCAAAACCTCATCGGCACCGGGTTTGAAAAAGAAAGTTATTTTATGAGTGTCGGCAATTTCTGTTCTGTCGATATTCCCGAGCATTTCCTGATAGAATGGTGTGGCTTCTTTTTTGAATATTTCGTAGGTGAAGTTAACATCTTCGCTGGTAACTGCTTTACCGCTATGGAAGCGTGCGGTTGGGTTCAGGTGAAAAGTCATCCAGGAACCGCCGGGGATCATCTCGACCCTTTCAGCCAGCAGGGGGTATACAGAGATGGGTTCATCTGCTGAACGTACCATCAGCGTGTCATATAATAATTCTAAATCCGGCGGTAATTTACCTTTGTAAATATACCGATTCAGTGCATCAAAGTTACCCATGAAATTCCGCTTTAAATTCCCCCCCTTGGGAGCTTGCGGATTCACATAATCGAAGTGTTTAAAATTATCGGGATATTTCGCCTGACCAAAACGGGCAAGAGAATAAAAGGTTTTAACTTCATCACCGGAGGTTTCGGAACTGTCAGCGGCAAGCGCAAAGGGAGCAACAGTCAGCGACAGTAAAAGCAGAAAAAGCTGCTTTAAAGAAGAAGTTCTCAAGGTGTCCGAACCTGTTCGTTGGTTATAACCATTGTTATAGCAGTTGCAACGGCAGATGCGGATAAAATATAAGGTGAAAAACGAAAAAGGTATCCGGGCACGGCTGCGTACCCGGATGCAGGATGACTTAACGCGCTTTGGTCACATCAACATACAATGTCAGTAGCTGTCCTGGCTGCAGATATTTCTGACTCAGGGTATTCCATTCCCGAATCTGGCTGACGCCGACACTGAACTTGCTGGCAATCACCGACAGGTTGTCGCCCTGGCGTACCTTGTAGCTGACGCGGCGAACGATACCGGATTTCGGCATGCCTTTACTGGTCCAGATAGACAGGGTTTTGCCGACGCGTAGCGGATCACCCGGGGCCATATTGTTCCAGCGAGCCAGCTGGCGGATACTGACATCATGGCGTTTGGCGATAAGCCAGAAACTGTCACCATTCTGCACAGTGTATTTCAACTGACGGCGACCTTTAACCGGACGGTTTTGTTTCGCCAGCGTGCGTTGTTCAGCTGTCAGCTTGTAGTTGTCGCTGTCGGCCGAAGGAACGGGAATCAGCAGCGGCTTACCTGCCACTATGACACTGCCTTCCATTTCGTTAATTTGACGAATCAGGTCGGGCTGGGTTTTAAACTTTTTGGCGATCTTGATCAGGCTGTCACCGGATTGTACTGTGTAGCGTTTCCATTGCATCCAGTCGCGGCCATCCAGCGTTTCAAGATTGGCTTCAAACTCGTCAACGGCATCAATGGGTAGCAGCAGACGGTGTGGCCCTTCCGGTGAGGTTGCCCAGCGGTTAAAGCCCGGATTCAGACGATACAGCTCATTGGTTTCAATACCGGCCAGTGCGGCGGCACGTGCCATATCAATCTGCTGGCCGACATCAACAATCTCAAAGTAAGGTTCGTTGGAAACTTCCGGCAGCTTCAGGTTCCATTCGTCCGGATTCATAAACATGGTGCTGACCGCCAGCAGCTTGGGCACATAAGCGCTGGTTTCTCTGGGCAGCTTCAGGTTCCAGTAATCGGTTGGCTTGCCTGCGGCCTTGTTGCGGCGAATGGCTTTCATGACGGTACCGGGGCCGGAGTTGTAGGCGGCCAGTGCCAGCATCCAGTCATCAAAAGTTTCGTTAAGATCCTGCAGATGATCCAGCGCTGCACGGGTGGAAGCAACTACGTCGCGGCGGCCGTCGTACCACCAATCCTGCTCCAGTCCGTAAAGCTTGCCGGTGGAGGCAATAAACTGCCACATGCCTGCTGCGCGACCATGGGAATAGGCAAACGGATCAAAGCCACTTTCAACGATTGGCAGCAAGGCCAGTTCGAGTGGCATATTGCGGGCTTCTGCTTCTTCAATAATAAAGTGCAGGTAGCGGGAGCTGCGATCCGCGGTACGGCTGAGATAGGCAGAATAACGGGAATATTTCTTCAGCTCCGCTTCAACACGGGGTTGATTACGGGTGTGATCCAGTTTGAAACCGGCACGCATGCGCACCCACAGGTCAGCTGTGGCGGCACTGGCGACCAGTTCATTATCAGCATTGTCGAGTTCTTCGACTTCAGCCTGAATTTTAGCCTTCAGGTCATCTTTTATATGAGGTACGGCAGTACTGTCAGCAAGCTGGTCTGACGTTTCGGTGCCTGTTTTTTGTGCGTACTGACAACCACTCAGCAACATCACGGTAGTTAAAGCCGGTAGCGCAAGACGCAGAGACCGGCGTGCCGATCGACCGGGATCGGCCTGGGTATTGTTGTCGCGGTTCATGAATTCACTGGCTGCTTATTAGTACCGTATCAATCCACAGACACCTCAGCATGGGACAAGCCACCACGGTTACCCCCTGATGGCATACGGTTATTTTGATGGAACATTAAAAACTTTCCACAGAGTCTATCATCTATCATCGGCAGAATCTGTAGTTATTAGAAGCAGTCTTTCCATTCCCGGATAACTTTAAATACATTAACTTCGTCGTTTTTTGTGTCGTTTTCGCGGTTTTTCGCTGCAGCAATGACTGTTGAAACAGAAGCACGCAGGAACGGATTGGTGGCTTTTTCCATTGCCAGCGTGGAAGGTACGGACGGTTTGTTGTGCTTCCGTAGCTGTTTTACGTTGTCAACCCGCTGTTGCAGTCTTTCATTCTCGGGCTCTACGGCAATGGCAAAGTGCAGATTTGCCATCGTATATTCATGAGCACAGTAAACCCGTGTGTTTTCCGGCAGTGCGATGAGTTTTTTTAATGAGCACAGCATCATTTCCGCCCCCCCTCAAACAGGCGACCGCATCCCCCGGCGAACAGCGTGTCGCCACAGAAAACGGCAGGTTGTTCACCCACGGCATCACTATAGTAGGCGATATGATCGAGGGTGTGGCCGGGGACTTCAATGACTTTGAATATTGCTCCCAGCACCTCAATTTCCTCACCTTCTGTTACCGTACGGGTCATATCTTGTATGCGGGAATTGGCCGGGCCAATAACCGGTACTTGAGTATGTTGCAGTAATGTAGCAACACCACCGGTATGGTCGGCGTGGTGATGAGTGAGCAGGATACCCGCCAGTGTTAGATTATTTAACTGAAGGCTTTCAAGAACCGGTGCGGCATCACCGGGGTCGACGACCCACGCCTGATTACTATGAGATTTGGTTAACAGCCAGATATAATTATCATTAAAAGCCGGAATCGGCGTAATTTCGATCATACTGTATCCTGAAACCGGCAGATAACAACCCGACGGTTATGTTAAGGTTGAATATTGGCGAGATGTTAACACTGGCCTGAAATATTGAGTAGAGAATGCACTGGAAACTGGCCCCTGCAACTAAACAACCGTCACCTCAGGTAACGGCGCCATATTTATACCAGCAGCTGGCCGAATGGCTGAACTCATCAGCCGGACAATACTTGCTGGAAAGAGAGCGGACCCTGCTGGAAACAGCGTTGCCCGGTAAATTCGGACATCAGCTGCTGCAGCTGGGTATTTCTCCGGAACTGGATCTGGTATCTCGCTGTGGTATTGCCCACAAAACGATTCTGACCCCCTGGAAACTCCCTTCGGATAATACGCCTTTCATTCAGGGCTCGATGCTGGACTGGCCAATACGGGAAGAAAGTCTGGATATGGTGTTTCTGCATCATGTGCTGGAATTTTCTTCAACACCTCAGGCTGTTATCCGCGAAGCCAGCCGCTGTCTGATTGCCGGGGGGAAGCTGGTGATTGTCGGATTCAATCCGTTTTCAATATGGAATATTATGCGCTGGGTGTCGCCGGGTTTAAAGCTGATGCGTCAGCATGCCAGCCCGCTCCGGGCCTCGCGGCTTCAGGACTGGCTGGAGCTGTTGGGCTTCCGGGTAGATACTGTTAGTCACGGCGTTGCTTTGTTTCCTCTGGGGCGTAATCATCCTCACTGGGTTGATAAAGTTGAAAGGTTTGCTCGGCTGACGCGTCTGCCTGTTGGTGGTGTATCTATCGTCGTTGCGACTCGTGCCTACCCGGGATTAACGCCCCTGCGCACCCGGTGGAATGGTTCCCGGCAGTTTATTGGTCCGGCTGTTCCGGGCTCTCCGGCAAACAAAGTTTTGCCCCGTCGTGATTTGCGGCAGGGTAAAATGAACCGTTGTAATATTAGTCAACAGGATTTTGAGTGACAGAACATAAACCTGAAGCTTCCGGTCAGTTAGTTGAAGTTTTTACTGATGGTGCCTGCAAAGGTAATCCGGGACCGGGCGGCTGGGGCGCGTTGCTTCGCTACGGTAAACACGAGAAAGAACTCTGCGGTGGTGAAAAGGACACGACCAATAACCGCATGGAACTGATGGCTGCGATTGAAGCACTGAAAGCATTAAAGCGTTCCTGTTCTGTCCGGCTGACAACAGATTCCCAGTATGTCCGCAAAGGCATTACCGAGTGGCTGGCTAACTGGAAACGCCGGGACTGGCGTACAGCCAGCAAGAAACCGGTAAAGAATGCAGACCTTTGGCAGCAGCTGGATCAGGAAGTGGCGCGCCATCAGGTGCAGTGGCACTGGGTTAAAGGTCATAGTGGTCATCCGGGTAATGAAGCGGCGGATCAGCTGGCTAACCGTGGTGTTGATCAGGTTTTGAATCAAGCGTCATGAGAAGGGATAAACCATGAGAATCGTTGTACTTGATACAGAAACAACCGGTCTTGAACCATCCCGCGGGCACCGGATTATTGAGATCGGTTGTGTTGAACTGGTTAACCGGCGCCTGACGGGAAACCACTATCACGTCTATATCAACCCCCAGCGGGAAGTTGATGAAGGCGCGATGGAAGTTCATGGTATTACCAATGAGTTTCTGGCTGACAAACCACTGTTTGCAGATATTGCCGAAGAGTTTGTGAGTTTTATCAGGGGCGCTGAGTTAGTTATTCATAATGCCCCGTTTGACGTCGGCTTTATCAATCATGAATTTGATAAGCTGGCACAGCATCCTGGCAAAGTCGACGGTATGTGCAAGGTGACTGACACGCTGGTGATGGCGCGCAGTAAGCATCCGGGGCAAAAGAATAATCTGGATGCGCTGTGTAAGCGCTATGGTGTCGATAACTCTTCACGAACCTTGCACGGCGCATTGCTCGACTCTGAGATTCTGGCCGATGTCTATCTGCTGATGACCGGTGGGCAGACAAACCTGTTACTCGGCGGCAGTGATGATATGCAGGATGGTGGCAGTCAGGCTGGCAGAATTATTCGCCTGAGTGAAGATCGTGAGCGATTACCGGTCATTAAGGCGACCGAAGAAGAAATGGCAGCACATAATGAACGTCTGGCACTGATCAGTAAAAAAGCCGGGCGGTGTCTGTGGCAGGATATGCTGGGTGAATAAGTCGTGATCGGTATCATCTAATCTGGCTATTCGGATAAATAGCCAGATTAGATGACGCAGGCAGGAAGCCTGAAATGCAAGGCTGTTAACCGGAGAACAGTTCACCCAGTTTGGCGGCCAGCATCATGTCGCCTTCGGCGCGCAGCTTGCCGGTCATGAAAGCCTGCATGCCGTTCAGTTCACCTGACAGAACACCTTTCATGGTGTCAGTGTTCATCAGCAGGGTAACATTCGGGTTGTCGTTAGCGCCAGTGATCAGTTCACAGGTACCGTCCTTGACAACCAGGTGGTAGGTGCCACCATCCTCAATATCAAACTGGAAAATAAGATCCAGTCCGGCGGCGGCGTCCGCGTTGAAGCGGCCTTTCATTTTATCGACGACTTCTTCAACAGTAGCCATTATCAGATCCCTTTATCATTAAATACCTTTGGCTGTCTGCGGCTGAATTGGCGGTATACCGCAAATCAAGGGGGTCAGGGTATTGATTGCCCCTGATGGTGTCAACCGTAACGCGCCTTGATTTTTCTCACATTATTCGTTGCTGCTGTTGTCAAAGGGCTGAATGGTTTATTCTCAATAAACGCGAAACCTTGGTGTGAACGCGGTTGACAACCGAACTAACCGTTTTATTGACTGAAACTGATTACAGTATTGTCGATCTGAAAATTCTGCAGATTATATAAGGAGATGATGTTGGAATTCCTGGCAGAGTATGGATTATTCCTTGCAAAAACATTAACCCTGCTGGCGTTTATTGTGCTGGTGGTGGGTATTGTTGGCAGTGTCGGGCAGAAAGCTAAAAAGCATGCTGCCGGTCACCTTGAAGTACGCAAACTGAATGAAGAATTCAAAAGTTCTCAGGATATGCTGCGTCATGCGGTGCTGAAGCCTGATGTTTATAAGAAGGAAGAAAAAGCCAAACAGAAAGAAGAAAAGAAAGCCCAAAAGGCGCGTAAGAAAGGCAAGAAAGACAATAATGCCGGAGATAGCGCCAAGGATAGCGCCGAAGAAAGCCGCAAGCGTTTATACGTGTTGGATTTTGACGGTGATATCAAGGCATCTGCTGTTTCCGGTCTGCGTGAAGAAATCACTGCCGTACTGGGACTTGCCCGTCCGGAAGATGAAGTACTGGTGCGTCTGGAAAGCCCCGGTGGCATCGTGCCCGGTTATGGTCTGGCGGCATCACAGCTGATGCGAATCAGAAATAAGAATATCCACCTGACCGTTGCTGTCGATAAGGTTGCAGCCAGTGGCGGCTATATGATGGCCTGTAATGCAGACAAAATTATTTCTGCACCATTCGCTGTGCTCGGCTCCATTGGAGTGATTGCCCAGCTGCCGAACTTTAACCGCCTGCTCAAGAAGCATGATGTCGATGTGGAGATGCATACCGCGGGTGAGTTCAAGCGGACGTTGACAGTGTTTGGCGAAAATACTGAAAAAGGTCGCAAGAAATTCCTCGAAGACCTTGAAGACACTCACGTGTTGTTCAAGGAATTTGTGGGTGAACAGCGTCCGCAGCTGGATATCGATAAGGTAGCAACCGGTGAGATCTGGTATGGCCGCCGGGCACTGGAAGAGAAGCTGATCGACGAGATTATGACCAGTGATGAATTTATTATGGATCGTCTCGAAGGTTACGATATTTTCCAGGTGAAGCATCACGCTAAAGTGACTGTTGCTGAAAAGCTTGGTCTGGCAACAGGTGCTGCTGCGGATCGTTTGCTGACCTCTGCGCAGAGCCGTCTGGCTGCAATGCGCTTCTTTAATTAATGATGTTCTGACAGGAGAGGATCTGATTCAGCTATGGTTGCTCATCAAACATCCTTCAAGGCGCTGTGGGTAGAAAAACAGGAACACGACAGTGTGCCTAAGATTTCTGTCATTACGCGGAGCACGGATGATTTACCGCCCGGTGAGCTTTTGGTCAGGGTTAAATGGTCCTCACTGAATTTCAAAGATGCCCTTTCTGCCAAGGGTAACCGGGCAGTTACCCGCAACTATCCGCATACACCAGGGATTGATGCAGCCGGTCATGTTGAGGAATCTGCGTCACCCGATTTCAGGGCGGGTGATCCCGTGATTGTCACCGGCTACGATCTTGGGATGAATACACCCGGCGGCTTTGGCGGTTATATCCGTATCCCGGCGGAGTGGGCAGTTCCTTTGCCCGCAGGCTTGTCGCTACAGGAATCGATGATCTATGGCACTGCCGGACTAACGGCAGCGCTCTGTATCGATAAGCTTGAAAAGGCGGGGTTGCAGCCAGAGCAAGGCGATGTGTTTGTGACCGGTGCTACGGGTGGTGTCGGCAGTCTCAGTGTGGCATTGCTGTCGCACCTGGGTTATGACGTTGCGGCCAGTACCGGCAAACTTGAGCATGCAGATCACCTGATTGCTTTAGGTGCAGGTAAAATCGTTGACCGGGAAACCATCAGTGAAGGGGCGGATAAATCGCTGCTTAAGCCAGAATGGGCTGGAGCAATCGATACGGTTGGCGGTGATATTCTGTTTAATGTTATCAAATCATTGAAATATGGCGGCAGTGTTGCCAGTTGCGGACTGGTTTCTTCGCCCAGCTTTGCGGCAACAGTATTTCCTTTTATTCTGCGTAATGTGAATTTGCTGGGAGTTGATTCAGTGGAACAGCCGCTGGCTGTTAAACAGGCTATCTGGGAGCGTTTGGGGGGCCCTTTGAAACTTCCGAATCTGCCTTTGTTGTCAACAGAGGTAACGCTACAGGCATTACCTGAAGCGATAAATCAGATTTTCCGTGCACGTCAAATCGGACGGGTTGTGTTAAAACACGAACATTAATCCCGCCGCAGTTTTTCCGACACCGCTATCGGACTTTCAAATTTAAATACCACAATATAAGACGAAATCAACAGAGTCAGAATGGCTGTTGCCTGGATAACATGAGCAGCAACCGGTCCGGCAAGCCCTATGTTGAGCGCCAGTGTCGCAATCAGAATCGAAAACTCACTGGTTTGCCCCAGCCGGAAACCAATCTCCCAGGCGGTTTTCCGGGTTTCGCTGACATGTTGCAGCGTATAGCGAAAGGCGACTGGTTTCAGCACCATACAGACTGCTGCCAGCAACAGGGTGGGTACCAGTACTTCCGGCAACAGGCTGAGATTGAAGCTGGCACCGGTTGAGAAGAAAAACAGAATCAGGAAAAAATCCCGCAACGGTTTCAGGCTGATGGCGATATATTGAGCAATCGGGCTGGTAGCAATCGTGATACCAGCGATAAATGCGCCAATCTCCGCAGACAACCCTGCAGAATGCGCCAATTCTGCCATCCCCAGACACCAGCCAATCGCGACCAGAAACAAATACTCATGAAAACGGTCGAAGCGTTGCATCAGTGGCAGCAGGATAAATTTCACAAATGCCAGTGAGCCGGCAATCAGTGCAGGGAGTGTTAGCAGAGTAATGAAGAGTGAATAAGCTGTAGGCTGATCTGACTGGCCATTGTAAAGCACCAGTAAGACGACAATGGCAATTAAATCCTGTAGCAGCAGCAGGCTGACCATCAGCTCACCGGTGTGTTTGTGATGCAGTACTGTAGTCGGTAGCAACTTGATACCGATAATGGTGCTGGAAAACATCATGGTTGCGCCGATCAGCAAACACTCAATGGCGTCAAATCCGAACACCATTCCAACCAGATAACCAGCCCCGAGAAAAACAACGGAAGTAATTACCCCGGTTACCGCTGTTTTACGTAGCATATGGGCAAGGTGGGATGGCTGCATATCCAACCCCAGCAGAAACAGCAGAAAGATAATGCCGATATGGGCAATATCATTCAGCAGCTTGGTATCATTAACAAACTCAAGACCATAAGGGCCAAACAGAGCACCCAGCGCAATATAGGCAACCAGCAGTGGCTGACGGGTATAGAGGGCGACCGAAGCCAGAACCGCAGCACCGGTAAAAATCAGGAAGAAGGAAAAGACGATTGAACCCGAGTCCATCAGATGTCTCTCTTAAGTATCAATCCAGTATAAGTAACCTGATGGGCGTTTAGCCAGAACCTTGCAGCAAAAAAGACTTGCAGCGTGACTGGCCATAATGGCCAGCCACTGAAACCGGGTGTTTCGAAGACTATTGTCTGAATAATGGGACGGGATTATCGACCGCACCCTGATAGCTCAGGCTGAAGGCTTCAAGCCCGCTTAATGCTGTCTCAATACAACGATCAGGACGGGTGGCAAACGCAGTGAAGCCACAGCGTTGCATAAAGAATAGCTGGTCAAGCAAGACATCGCCAATCGCGCGCAATTCGCCCTGATATTTTAGCTGTTCCCGCACCATTCGGGCAGATGAGTAACCGCGTCCGTCACTGAAAACCGGAAAGTTTACGGCAACAACGGCCGCATGGTGCAACTGGTCTTTCAGTAACAGTGGGTCTTCATCTGAATCAAGCCAGACACCAATCTCAATGGTTGGGTCAATATTGAGTTGTTCCCGGTTCAACCACTGCGTCAGAGGCAAAATCAGATTTCCTTCCGGAAAATCTTCGTCCGCATCTTTGGCAATCAGAGTAAAAAGGTCTTCGATAATCTCGCCGTCTTTAATGAGGCTGGGCATAAATGCGCTCCTTGAACGGGTTGATACCAATGCGACGGGATGTGTCGATAAAACGCTCTTCGGGAGTGCGCTGCTCCAGGTAAACCCCCAGAATTTTGTCGATCACTTCAACAACTGTATCGCGGCTGAAAGAAGGGCCAAGGATTTTGCCGAGTGAAGCATCATTACCGGCATGACCGCCAATCTGCACCTGGTAAAATTCTTCGCCTTTTTTATCAACGCCAAGAATGCCGATATGACCGACATGGTGATGTCCGCAGGCATTCATACAGCCGGAGATATTCAGGTCAACTTCACCAATATCATGGAGATAATCCAGATCATCGAAGCGTCGCTGAATTTCATCGGCAACGGGCAGTGATTTGGCATTGGCAAGCGCGCAGAAATCACCGCCGGGGCAGCAGATCACATCGGTCAGTAGTCCGAGGTTAGGGGTTGCCAGTCCGGTTTCCCGCAATTTCAGCCAGAGTGAGTACAGTTCATCCTGCTGTACATCAGCCAGCACCAGGTTCTGCTCATGGGTGACCCGCAATTCACCAAAGCTGTACTGGTCCGCGAGCTCAGCAATGGTTTCAAGTTGAGCTGCATCGGCGTCACCCGGTGCAGTCGCATTGGCTTTCAGCGTCAGCGTAACGGTGGCGTAGCCGGATACTTTATGTGCACGCACATTGCGCGCAACCCAGCTGCGGAAACCTTTATTTTCCTGCATGTCTGCCTGATAGGTCGGACTTTCGGCTGGTAGGTTTTTATAACTCGGGCTGGAAAAGTGCTGACCGACACGGTTGATTTCTTCGGCGGGCAGAGTGGCCGGGCCGTCTTTGAGATAAGCCCATTCTGTTTCAACCAGTTCCCGGAATTTATCAAGCCCGAGCGCTTTAACCAGAATCTTAATCCGGGCTTTGTATTTATTGTCCCGGCGTCCGAAACGGTTATAAACCCGCAGGATGGCTTCCTGATAAGTCAGGATATGCTGCCACGGCAGAAACTCACACACCGTAGTACCCAGCATAGGGGTCCGGCCTAAACCACCACCGACTAATACTTCGAAGCCGGTTTCACCCTGCTGATTCTTTTTGAGCTGCAGGCCGATATCGTGTACCCGGATGGCGGCACGGTCAGCTTCGGTACCACTGACGGCTATTTTGAATTTACGTGGCAGGAAGGCGAATTCAGGATGAAAAGTTGTCCACTGGCGAATAACTTCGCACCACTGGCGCGGATCTTCTATTTCATCAACAGCGACGCCGGCATAGGCATCGGTGGTGACATTACGCATGCAGTTACCGCTGGTCTGAATAGCATGCATTTCTACTTCGGCCAGTTCCTGCAGGATGTCCGGTACTTCTTCGAGTTTGGGCCAGTTCAGCTGGATATTCTGCCGGGTGGTGAAGTGAACATAGCCTTTGTCGTATTTGCGGGAGATTTCCGCCAGCCGTCGTAACTGAGTACTGTTAAGCATGCCGTAAGGCACAGCAATACGCAGCATGGGCGCAAAGCGCTGAATATAAAGGCCGTTTTGCAGACGCAGTGGCAGGAATTCCGCTTCCGAGAGGTTACCTTCCAGGTAACGTTCAGTCTGGTCGCGAAACTGGCGCACACGCTCGGCAACAATCGTTCGGTCATTATCGTTATAGCTATACATAGGGGACCGTTGCTAGTGATCAGATTGCACTGAGCTCGCACGATAGCAATTTTTACTTATGCTTTTAAGTATTGTTTGAAAATATATTTATAAGTTTTATGTATATCTGGCGTGTATAAGCTGTTCGGGGTTGTTGTAACAACATAAAACAACCCCGTGACTGTATTATTTCTGTAGATGAATACCGTCGGCTTCAATACGAATCAGGCGTTGTTTATACAGTCCGCCAATCGCATGCTTAAAGTTACGCTTGCTGACACTGAACATCTTTTTGATCAGGTCAGGATTGCTTTTGTCATGCAGCGGCAGAAAGCCATCGTTCTGTTTCATCTTGTCCAGAATCTGCTGCCCCAGCTCGCTGATACCTGCTTTGTCATATCCTGGCTTGGTCAGGCTGAGATCAATCTTGCCGTCAGGACGTACCCGCTTGATAAAACCCGGACCGCTAAAGCCGGTATCAATATTATCAGGCAAGTCACCATGGAATAAGACGCCCCAGTGCTGGCCATTAATAATAGTGGTATAACCAATCTCGGTACGGTCACAAACCAGCAGGGAAACTTCCTGACCATTTCGGTAATTGGCCGGTTCCTGATTCAGAAACTTGTCAATTTTGGACGAACCGACAATGCGGTGTGTATGCGGATCCAGATACAGTCGCACCACATAGGATTGATCCTGCTGCATTTTATGTTTCTGCTCACCATAGGGCGCTAACAGATCTTTGGGCAGCCCCCAGTCCATAAAGGCACCGGCATTATTGACATCAACCACCTTGAGGCAGGCAAACTCGCCAACCTGAGCCAGTGGTGTTTCCGTGGTGGCAATCAGGTCGTCTTCTGAGTCCAGATAAACGAAAACCCGCATCATATCGCCGACCTTGCAACGCTGCGGAACATAACGCAGAGGCAGCAGGATATTGCCATTTTCGCCGCCATCCAGATAAACGCCGAAATCGACTTCCTTAATAACCTCAAGGTTATTGTGCCGACCAATCTGTACCATTGTGTGACCTGATGCTCAAAAAGGGAGGGGCGCGGAGTATATCACTTTCAACCGTCGTTGAATCAAAGCGTGGTCTACTATAAGGTGATTCATCGAGGAGACGGTAAGATCATGCAGCACGGACCTCAGTCTGAAGCCGCGACCCCACTGGAAAACGCAGCGGATTCAACACCTGAACAATCAATAACAAAAAGAGAGAAGCAGGAAATGGTTGCAGAACACCATGATGAAAGTGATAGCCGCCTGGATGCCTTTGCAGCGACGGCACTGATCCTGATTGCCGTCTGTACTGCACTGTTCTGGGTTGCCGGCCAGTAATGCCGGTATTCAGACGGAATTATCTTTTAGGGTGAAATCAATGTCAGCCCGGAATCACCAGGCTGACAATCAAAGCCAGTATCCCGATAAAACTTGCAGTAAAGATTAAGCCGGCAATAATAAAGTGTGATGGCTTGCCTTGGGTGAAGTCCTCTTCGCGGCGGCGATTGCTCTGGACGCCGAATGCGGCTGCTAGGGTGCTTTGGATAATGTTAAGCCAGTTTAACTTCTTTGCGGCGGGTTTATGTTTCTCTTGTGCCATTCAGGCTCCTGATGAACTGAGTGCAGGCTAAAAATAAAGTCAGCTCAGTATACGTTAACTTATCTTTATGATGGCAACAGATTATTTGATTGCATCAGGTGTCGGATAACAACACAGAACGAACCAGCTTGTTTTTTATAAATACAGTGCTTGGTTACAGTTATTTAATGAAAATAGAAAAAGCAGGCTATTGCTTTGCACTTTTGTTGCTCTTTGCTTTTTTAAGTCTTAATACAGCTATAGCAGGGAATCCCCAATTCTCAGACTGGCAGCTCAGAATCTATCATCAACCTTGCCTTACAGCCAAGCCGAAGACAGGGTCTGTTATATTTGATTTATGCGGTAAAACTTATCCAGCTCCGGTACTGCAAGAGATATATCTCAAAGGGCTTGAAAAAGATGAAGGCCATGAAGGTGAGGATTGCCATACAACATTCTTTTTGACCAGCTATATAGGCGCCGTAATAGTTTGTGGTGACCAGCCTGCAATGCGCTGGGGGTATGGTAAAAGAGTCTGGAGCAGGCCATATCTGGACAGAACGTTTATAGAGCAGGATTATATAGATGAATATCTTGTAGATGATTCTTTGGATACATTTCGTATTTTCTTCATTGATTCCACAGTGAATGACTTGCTAAAAGAGCCACAGGAAACAAAGAGGCAGCCTATGAAGTTGGTGCTGTGCCTGAATCATTTTACAGCCCCTAAACCTGATAATGATCCAGAGGGGATGTATTTATACAAGCCGGGGGCTAAGGGTAATCAGCAGATGCTGCTGGAAATTGATTTGTCTAAAGATGCTTACCTGAATTTGCCTTTTGATTCAGGCTATCCATTTGAATTTTCTCCTCAAGAAAGCTATGTGCTGGTGAAAGATAAGAAATATCCATTACCGCTGCCTGATGAGCCAGAAAAGGAAACAGTGAGAAGAAAAGTTAAAAAGAGATCTAAGCAAGATCCACCGGCGGCGACTTGCCCGGTATCTTCTGAATCAAAAGATTTACAAGTAACAGAAGCTGAAAACCCATCTGATGCTGTTGTTTTTGCTTTTTTTGAACCCCCGAGAAATCTGCCTAATGGTATGGCTACACCATGGATTTCAAGATTTTGGCTTATTGATCATAGTTTGATTAAAGATGATGAAACTAAAAGAGAAAAAGTACTAAAAAAAATAGAGTCAGATACCTGTCCGGAATTTTTCCGATTTTACTCTGCGCAGAAAAAACTTATATGGGGGGGGGTTAATGAGACTGAAGTGGGTGATCTTTTAAGAGAAGTCAGCCTTTTTTTCAATAAGCATTATATTGATGAGAAGAAGTTTAAAATAACAGTTGATAGTGGTGAAAAAATTACCAGTAACCTTATGGAGCAAGGGGTAAATTTACTTTTACAGTTATTGATATATTACGTAAATAAATGCTCCGGATATGAGACAGAGACGATTAATCCAAATTTAAGTGAGCTGAATATAGGTAAGTTATCTGTTTACCCGCTAGCTGACTTCGCGGAAGTGTTTCAAGGAATCGAGCGACATCACAGGAAACTTTCTATCCGGAGTTATGGTGAATATATAAAAAATATCTATTTTCTGGGTAGTCACCTTGTCGCCCGGTTCGTGTACATGAACCCCTCTGAGAATGAATGGAGCTTGATAAAAAAAATCTCTATGGGGTGCTTGTGTAGCGGTCATGGTTTACCGCAGGTCCTGGATAATGAAGTTGTTTTAGCTGAGCTGTTACTGCAGGCGGCTCATTGTAATGAGAAAGACACATTCTATTTAACATCTTTTATGGCATTGCTGCCGTTGGCGGCAGCGCAGTATATAGCAAAATCGGGATGTATATGTGGATGGAGCAAGCAGTATCATAATAAATATAGTGAGAGTCATCGTTATATATGGCAAACAATAAGAGCTGAAAAGCAGAACTGGATAGATAATGTAAAGTATGCAAATGGTCAGCCACGTGATTTTGCCAGACTTGATTATTTCATATCTCATGTGCAGCAAATGCCATTATTGGAGCTTTCAGAAACCTTGGGATGGGTAGAAGAGCTTTCCGACTGGAAAACAGCAAGGGAAAAAGGGCGGGTCAGAAAAGAAAAAGCAAGTAAAGCCCGGCTCGACAGTTGGGACACTAATCTCGACAAGCTAGTCGCACGGATTGGCGCCGCAGAAACCAAAAAAGCCAAGCGATTAAGAGAGCAACGAGATCGGCCCCGACGTAAGAAAAAACCGTATTACTCCGATGCTGGATCAACAAAGAAGATGGTTTCTGTACCAACTAAAAGTCATAAGCCACCTGTCTGTACAGATCATGAAGATGAGCCTCTGACAGACTGGGAGAAGCAATATCAGGTTGGAGCCGGGCTGTACAAAAACAAGAAATACGCTGAGGCTGCCAACCATTTCAGAAAATTGTTGGGCAAACCGGATACTTCCCGGCTGGATGATGCACGGGTATATTCGGTGCTTGTCGACTGCGAAAAAGAACCTTTGAGAGCGAAAATCAATCAGCTTGATGACCTTTGTGAAAATGCGGAAAAACTGCAGGCAACACTAGCAATTATGACTAAAGGTCAGCGGCTTATAAAAAAAGAAAAACTTAATAGGCCTGCAGAGCAACTATCTGCACTGACAAAATGTCTGCATCCGGCAATGAAAGCAGCAGGAATATATCAGGTACAAGCTATCACTAACCTTAATATGCATTTGTATTTGTTGGGTGATAATCAGGATGAAACGGTCGATGCTGCCGCATTACTGGCTCTGATTGAGGATGAAACCCAAAATCTCAAAACATCCTTGAAAAACATGAAGAGCGCTCTGCAGCATTTGATTTATGCTTATAAACGCCGGTTTGAATTGTGGAAACAACGAGATTTAGTATCCGCCCGCCCGAAATCTCATGAAACCAGAATACGGATGAGTCTGGAGGCTGAGCAAAAGGATGTTAGCCGAACAGTTGAGAGGCAACACGCAGCAAGCGATACATGCTCGCTTAACCCGGCAGACGGTGAACCTTTTGTCTCAGATGCAGAGCCCGAAACGGCAGAAGATCGCACTACTCAGGCCACAACTGAAGGCGGAAAGATCAAGCTTGATTGTGAAGATGATCCAGTCCGGCGAGCGGTAGGCGAGCGCATCAGTGCTATTGAGACTGTAGTTGAGGATTTGACGAGAAAGCTTAAAGGTGCCGATGAGCTAAGAGAAAAGCTTGTATCCCATCAGCCGTTGCCAGATAAAGCGCTTTTGGGTGCGCTAAATGACTGGTTCGATCAAAAAGATAATCAAAAACAGGTAAGACCTGCCACACAAAGTGCCGAATCGGCAAAAGCGTGTACTCCTAACCTGCTGTCAGGAAGCAAGCTAAGGCGGCTTGCTGCGAAGGGTATCCCTTTGCCAACAGCAAAGAATGAACTTAGTGGTGAGATGACAACGTTTTTTGAACAACATCGGCTTACCTGCATATGGGGACAGCAAGACAGTTTGAGCTTGTTATCAGTGCTTGTGTCTGTTATGTGCTCAGAGCAATATCCGTTAACTTCTTTTAAGCGATGGGCACAGCCAGTAATGCCGGATGTAGAATCATTATTTACCGCTTTGGGAGCATCGGCAGAACAGCTGTCGAGAACTTTCCCTAGTGTGATCAGACTAAGAGAGAATGCCGACGCCTTTACAGTTTCTAATCCAGTGACTGCTATATGGCGATCTGAACAGCTATTGCCTTTCCTGATTGTTCCCTGGTCGGGACATTCAATTTTGGTATTTGTTGACGGAACAGGAACTAACCCCTGTGGCATTCGACGTTATGGTATGGATGGTGAAATTTCACCGCTTGCTCTGACTACGGAAGGTCTGTCCTTTGATGCGGCAAATATTATGCTGCTGGTTAAAGATGATAAATATTGGGCTGCAGTTATGCCAGCAGCCCATAAAGTGAGTCAATAATTAAGTCACTCTTCCCGCTATGACAGGTGAAAAAATGTTTTACTGTTTAAAACTGTTTCTTTAGCAATTTGCTCAAACGTTTTGCCTGTTTGTATTGCAACCATACGGGTGACCTCAGTTAGAAAAGCGGGTTCATTACGCCGGTTTTTAGGTTTTGGGGACAACGTACGAGGCAATAGCCAGGGGGCATCGGTCTCAATCATCAGTCGGTCAGTGGGAATACTTTTCAGTAATGGCCATAAATGCGTACCGCGCCTTTCATCGCAAACCCAGCCGGTAATGCCGATATATAAATCCAGATCTAGATAGCGGAACAGGGCTTCCTGATCAGCGGTAAAGCAATGAATGACAGCATTACTGATATCGTCGCGGTAAGCTTTCAGCATCTCATGCATTTTATCCGCAGCATCACGCTCATGGCAGAACAGTGGTAACCCTGTTTCAGCTGCCATTTCCAGCTGGGCTTTAAACGCTTTGATTTGTTCGTCCGGTGTCGAATAATTGCGGTTAAAATCCAGCCCCGTTTCACCGACAGCCACAACTTCTGGCTCATCCAGCAGACTGCGAATCTGCTTAAGCATCTCTGGTGTTGCTGTGCTGGCGTCATGAGGGTGGATACCAGCGGTACACTTACAGGCTTCAGGATATTGCCGAGAAAGTTCCAACACAGCCAGACTACCCTGCAGACAGGTACCGGTAAGGATCATGGTTTTTATACCGGCTTCAAGCGCACGTTCCACCACAGCATCCCTGTCATTGTTGAATGCCTTGTCACTGAGATTGACGCCAATGTCGATCAATTCGGGAGTGTGAGACATACAGTTCCGTTTCTGATGGTTAATTTGCGCGCCCAGTATACAAGCTGGCATGTTTTTTTGAAGTCAGACTCAGTATCAACAGTAATGTGGGGTAATGATCTGCTATGTTTTAACCGGAGTTCAAAAGCGGGAATCCTGCTGTTGTGTTTATTCACAACCTGCCAATGGCTGGCATAGTATTTAAAATAATTTCCTGCTTACGGAAAAAATATATTTTACAGCTTGCGCTGCTATTCAGTGCTGGTCTGGTTTTCTTATCCTCAACTGCAGACGCCACCTGTCTGAAATGCAGAAAGGAGCCCTGCGTTTGTCATAGTGCAGGAAGTGTATCTGGCAATGAATTTAAGCTATCGGCTGAACATGTTCAGTTGGTTGAAGACTGTCTGCTGGAAGTAGCAGGTGCTGAAAATGTTGGTACCTCCGCTTGCTTATTACCGCTTGGACAGAAAGCCTCTGCTGGTGCCGAGATGTCGGCGTATTCTTGTAAAATTATTGATTTAGGT
The DNA here is from genome assembly GCA_965261725.1 of Endozoicomonadaceae bacterium. Lineage (GTDB taxonomy): Bacteria > Pseudomonadota > Gammaproteobacteria > Pseudomonadales > Endozoicomonadaceae > CANDOC01. The sequence continues at coordinate 27,077 of CBDHDU010000038.1, forward strand.
CATGAGGCTGAGCCTCTTTCTTTAGGCGCATATCTGGATGGAGACTCTGCTGAAAAGGCTGTAGTTGCTAGAACAGGCTCCCTGTTGTTCAAATTAAAATTTCTGACATTATTGCAGGAATGTCCTGAAGCGGCATTTTTCCATAATGAAATACCGAGTACAGAGCTGTATGAAATCTTTAAAAGTGAAGAAAATATTCTTCCACAGCTTGTACCGGTATTAGCAGGGTCATTGTTGATTACTCTGAAAAAAATCTTAGCCGGCTGAGTTCCCTGAAGTAGTTGAATGAACTACACTTCCCATGCCTTCTACCTTTTAGGGGTTCTTTATGCAATCAGAACTCTTTCGGGACTTTATTAATTCCATACCGTCATTAAGCGATGAGCAGTGGAAAATTCTTGACAGGACACTGCTCAATGCCCGAATACCGGATGAGGATATAGTAGAAAAACCTGAATCTGATGTTATAGAAAGAGAATCATCTGTAAATAATCCACCTGCCACACCTGATCTTGAAGCAAGCATATTATCTCGCTTTGCTGAACATCCGGAATGTCCCGTGTGTAAAGACCATAATATTCATCGCTGGGGCTTTCAAAGCGGGCGGCAGCGCTACCGCTGCAAGTCATGCAAAGTGACTTTCAATGCATTCAGCAAGACCCCTTTGGCAAGGCTTAGATATCCGGAAAAATGGAATAACTACCTCACGGGTATGACTTACTCCATGACACTGCGCTCGGCAGCCAGTGAGTATGATATTAACCTGAAAACGGCCTTCCGATGGCGCCACTGCTTTCTTGAGGTCATAAATAATGATCAGGCAGAAGAGCTTTGTGGCATCACAGAGCTTGATGAAACTTTTTTTCGTGAATCATTTAAAGGGCAGAGGAAAGACCTGCCAAGGCCTTCTCGAAAACGCGGAGATGATCCGAACAAAGCTCGGAAAGTCCCGGTAATGGTAGCCAGAGACCGTGAACGGCACACTGTTGATGGTATTTTGGAAAACGAAAGTGCTAATGAGTTGTGCCGCCATTTAAACGGTCGTATATCGATTGAAGCAACGGTCTGTGCGGATGCACACCTTGCACATGAAAAGCTTGCAGAGAAGCTTGGATTTGAGTTTAAGGAACTGGTTACCTCGGCAGGCCAGCATGTTCTGGAAGGTGTCTATCATATTCAACACGTTAATGCTTACCATAGCCATTTAAAGCGCTGGATTGGTGGTGTGTTTCGGGGAGTGGCTACCCGCTATCTCCCGCATTACCTGGCTTGGAAGCGAGATCTGTCAGAAGCCGTTCAGCTAAGCACTGACCGATTCGTCAGAAAAATCATGGAACATTGGTGCTTTCAACTATCTCCGGGAACTTAGCCATCTTAGCCGGTATCTTGCTGCTGGTAAAAAAAGATCCAAAATACCGTGTTGAACTTGCTGCGATAGAAAGGATAATTAAGGGAGAGCAGCCTAAGTATTCGGAAAAAAGCCCCTGCTTTCACTTGTTTTCGTTTTTATGGTTAGTTGCCCAGAATGTCGGTATTCCCCATCAGGTGCAGACAGCTAAAAATATAGAACAGATAGTCGATCAAGCGATAGCAACTGGCTATTATCCAGCTCTTTTTTACGCTGTTCGTATGTTGAATCAGTAATTCCCGAGCACTTGATTAAAACCAGTGATACCAAGGGATAGCGGTAGTTCTGATATTCCCTAAATCGCAGACTTTGAGGTACAGTATGCAGACTATGCATCTACAGTCGTATTCTCTGTGTCTTCAACAAAAAAACAACAAAAAGCGCTGGCTGAAAAACTAATCAGCGTCGTCTCCAAAGAAGCTGCCAAGGTTCCAGATTTTAGGCCGGTGAACAACCATGACAAGATCGCACTGCATGATGCCATCATGTGTGGCCTGGCGGTCATGCACCTTAAATATCCGTCGTTGCTGAAATTTGATCAGGACTGCGTACAGAATACAGATAAAATTCACAACCTGAAATCACTCTACAATGTCAATAGAGTGCCGAGTGATTCTCGCCTCGCTGAGCTGCTTGACCCGATCGAAACTCGGTATTTGCGGAAATTTTTCACGGCGTTATTCGCCTATGTTCAGCGCTCCGGGCGGCTCAGGCAGTTTGAGTACTTTGAGGAAGGCTATCTTGCGCCTATTGATGGGACGGGGCATTTTTCTTCGGGAAAAATTGATTGTCCAGAGTGCTGTGTGAAAAAGCCAGACAGCAAGAATCCCCAGTATTATCACCAACTATTGGGCTGCTGTCTGGTTAAGCCGGGCAAGAAAGAAGTGCTGCCTTTAATGCCGGAACCCATTATTCAACAAGTCGATGCTTCAAAAAACGACTGTGAAAAAACAGCACTCGAAAGGCTCCTGTCGAATATTGCCAGAGAACACCCACACCTTAAGTTGGTACTGAATTTTGACGACTTGTACTCCGATGGTCCCACGATCAAATTGGTGAAATCCTACGACTACAGCTTCATTATGGTCGCGAAAGACACCAGCCATGTGTCGCTTTATGAGGCCGTCGATGAGATGGACATCGCCGGTAAGGTCACACGTTATGAATTCACCGATGAAGACGGCTACCGGCATTGGTTCCGGTTCATCAATGGCGTTCCCATCAACAAATCCCATCAGGATATTCTGGTCAACTACCTTGAGTACGTGGAAATCAGCCCCAATGACAAGAAGTACACCAATACCTGGGTGACTGATATTGAAATCACCAAAGAAAGCGTGGCAAAAATCATGCGAGGAGGACGCGCTAAGTGGAAAATAGAGAATGAGACGTTTAACACACTGAAAACACAAGGCTACAACCTGGAACACAACTACGGGCACGGTAAAATGCACCTGGCGACTAACTTCGCCAGCCTGACGTTTACCGCCTTCCTTATTGACCAAATCGAGCAGCTTGCCTGCCCTCTTTTTCAAAAAGCGTTATCAGCATCGAAATCAAAGAAAGCGCTTTGGCACGCTATCAGGGGCTTGTTCGACTGGTTCTTCATTGATTCATGGACAGAGTTTCTTACGGCGATCGCAAGGGGAAAAAGTGTCAGCCTCAAAAGCCTGGAGCTTGATACCACATAGAGGCTGAGTAGCCTTGTGTTTCAGTGTTTGATATGTAGAGAAATTGACTGCTCTGCGACGGTGGAGAAGGCTTCTTCGTCTCCAACTAATTCTATTGGCTACTCCGAAGTATAATTAGTTTGTCGTTTAATGTTCGGGAATTGCTGATGTTGAATGGTGGTTTAGATGGCCTGAAGCCAGCATGTGAAAGCCGTCGCAGGGAAGTTGTTGTTCAGAGGTTGCTTCAAAAAATTCATTATGCTCTTGATGGGGTGATTGACAGGTTTGTCACTATTGCCCCTGGACGCTTGCCAGAGCTTAGTGTACTAAAGGTACTTTTTGATCAAAAACAGGTGCTTCAGTACTTAAACCATCAAACTGTATATTTTAATTGTCTTCAGGAAGCATTGCCTGATGTTGTAGTACTTGGGGAACCTGATGCATATCAGGAGCTGAAAAAGACACTGCAGTTTTACCATTATCAGCTGGTCATTGCGCGGGAGGGGATATGTTCTCAAACAGTTGAGCCAATGCAAACTATGTCGGTGGGAGGTATGACTTTATTAGTAGGCGATCCATTCAGAGAACCCTTAGAGTCTTTGCAAGCTTCTGACGCAACGCTCGCAGCGGGGGTAGTTAAACAACGTTTATCAGCAAGGAACGAAACCGGCTTAAAACCTTATTGTAAAATATTAGTCGAATCCTGCCGTCAGCCCCCTCGTACGGAACCCCGAAACCTGTTCATTGATACTATTTTGAGGGAGCTTTCGCCCTCTGAAATCTATGGTAATAACAAAGCTGAAGCACACCCGTGGTCATTGGAACGTGTTCCAACAGCGATTACACGCAGGCAAGGGTTTGATGCGCCGTTATTACACTATCCGGCATACCCGGAATATAATTTATGGGCTGACTTGCTTGAAATGCATGAAGCCTGCCTCGAAAGAGAATACGATGACTTGGCCCTGCGGCATTTTACACAGCTGGCGTTGTTGTTTGTCAAACCTCAGTGGCGTTACTATCGGCGCTTGTTCTTTTGTCCAGACAGGAATCCATACTCAAATCCTCACGATAGAAATGAATATTATGACGTTGCCGGCCCCTGGGGTAAGTTACTCCTGCCACTTCTAGAAAAGGTTGTTGATGAAGTGCTTTATGGGCATGAAAATAATTTTAAAAATTATTCAGTGCTGGCTAAAGACCCATTACTGAAAATGCGGCAGGCTGGTTATGATTTTGAAAACCAGCCAGTTTATTTGTTTGTCCAGTTTATTAAGGCAATGATGCGTACGGCACATTTGTATCGGACACAGGCACATCGGGATGCTATACAAATAATAGAGCCAGTTTATGAGGTAGTTAAGCAAGGGTATTTGCCTGGGGTTGATATTATTGATGATATGTTGAAACCAGCATCCGGTTTATTTGATGAAAGCGCGCGAGAAAGAGCTGAGAAACATTTTTCTGATCTATGGCCGTTAATAAAAACGCGAATAGTTTGTGGTGATAGTGCAACTGATAAACCTTTTGTTCTTTTACAAAAAGAAAATTCAAAGCTTGTTGATCAGTTATCTACACTGCTTTCTTCTCATACTTATATGGGTGAAGAATTTTCGGTAGAAAATATTTCACCGCAGGCTAATTATGATCACTATTCCTTATTGTGTCCCTCAGATCATGGTTATATGGAGGCACAAGATTTATCACAGCTCTGTGAGGGAAAGTTTTCGCCGAAGAGAAATTTATCAGCATATACTTTTGATCAGGTCGCATATGGAATGCTTCATCTTCTGTTAGATAAGCCTGAAAAAGTGATAATCAGTCAGGGTAAAAAACTCGTAACTATTCAGCACCCAGCAAAGAGTGACCGCAGTAATTCTTCATGGCTATAAGCAGGGCTTCAAAAACATTCTGCCCCTGCTTTCTCGCAGATGAAACATAACTTCGTATTCGGCAATACCATTTCGCCCCTTCCTCGCTTCTGATGCAGCCCGATATTTTTTGCTTCACCTTGCCATTTCTGATGTCTTGCTCGCTGCCATTATTGTCGAAGGGGATGTTGAGGTCGGTCATGAACCTCAAAGTTTCGTCCTTGTACTCCACCAACCGCTTAAACAAGTTGAACGCTTTCGTATTCTTGACTTTGTCACGCCCCAACCGTTGCCGTACTCGTTCCATATAGTCGGCTTCTTCCGCTTGCGCCCTTTTTGCTGTTCGCTCGAACAGTGAAGAGATACGCTGGCGGATGGATTCCGGCATCGCCTTCATTCCCAGCTTTCTAAAACCATTGCTGAGGTGACAGGCCAGTCTCAGCAGCCGCTGAAGACGAGCCGCAAGATAGTTGCAGTCGCGATCAACGACACCCTGTAACTCCCTCAGGTGGTGGGCATTGCAGAGTACATGAGCCGCAGCATAGCGGAAGTAAACCTTGTAGTGGTCATGAACCAGTATCCCGGCAAAGGTCAGCAAAATACCCATCGTCTCTATGGCGGAATGTCCTTTACTCAAGTCCAGATGATAGTACGTCCACTTGTCAGTACGCAGGACATGCATCCACCACAGCGCTCCGGCTACTCTCATGCCTGTTTCATCAGCGCCTGCAATGGGTTCAACCTTAAGGGCGTCACTAATTGCCTGCTCAGTGCTGGCTAACCGGTCATAAGCATTGCTCTGGAAGGTGCAGATGGAACCCGGACTGACTTCCAATCCGAAAATATCCATGAAGAACTGGGAGGCACGCTTGCAAGGTATAAGTTGATACTGACAAAGATACACGGCCAGCGCCTGAGTCACCGGTCCATACTGCACGTGAGCATCAACTCCTTCAGGGAAACGGGCTTGTGTCATGTGACCGCAGCGGCACTCTTTGATTTCGGCCACATGGGCTGTCACTTCAAAGTGACCAAAACGACCCGGTTCAAATACTTGCCTTTCAACCAACTTGGCAATGTTTGCAGAGTGCAGGGACTGATGGCACTTCTCACAGTCTATAACCGGGTGATATTGGGTGCGGTCAGTGTCAGTGACTTGCTGAAGCGTTGAACCTTTGTGACCTTTCTGACCGCCGGGCTTTCGACCAGACCTCTGTCGTAAGCTTTTTGGGTTAGGTTTGTCGTCTTGTGGCTCACCCTCCACCGTGGCAGATGAGTCTTTCTGTTTGGCAGCAGGCTTTGCATAACCGTCTGTAGAGGGAGGCTTACTGCTGTTCCGGCTGTTGATGTTGAGTCTGTCCGCGAGTTCCTTATTTTCTGTTTCCAGTTTCGCTACCTGATCGCCCAGGCCACCGATCTGCTCTTGCTGATCATTTACGATAGCAAGGAGGGTGACGATAATCTGAAACTCGGGATCAAGTTGACTCATAACAAGCGTTGGTCAGAGAAGAACTGTATTTGAAAATGACACAAAATCACGAAAATACCAGCTTATTGTGAGGGTGCTGAATAGTTACAAAAAACTCTCAAAGGAAACACTTAATGGAATATGGTCTTCAGAAGATACAGTTTATGATTCTGCATTTAACATGCTTCCCAAATGGTTGCAGTTGACATTGCAGCGAGCCGTTTCGGGAATGTTATTGGTGCGAATGGGAGAGCTAACAGTTAGTGATTTTCAGCGGCCATTGCGTAGAGTAATAAGTCAGGCAAAGCCAAATTCCCGATGTTATTTGTTACTGAAATTTCTTGAATGCCAGATATCTATCGAAGCATTAAAATCAGAGGAAATTGGCTATAAAGCGTTGTTTCCATTACTTGAATTGGCAAAAAACTATCCGCCTGCGTTGTTTTATGCTATTCGGTGTTCTCGTGAAATTCCGGCAAAGCCAATGGGGGAACCTGATACAGATGAGGTCACGTTTATTGGATCAGCTAAACAGCTGTTAGAAAAAATAAAGCCTCTTGTGCTGGAGAGCCGAATACCCGAAGTTATGCAATTAACGGCTTGCTTACAAATGAGCTTTATTGACATTAGTCGTGCCGAACAGATGAATCAGCCCATTTTACACCCAGTGGAATATGGGTTGGCAGCAGGGGATCGAGTTCAGCTTCTCAAAGATATGCAGTTTTATCACTGGCATCCTTCATCACTGGAAACGTGCTCATTACCAAGTTCTAAAAGGCTAAGAGATCTTGAAATAAGAGGCATTATTCAAGATATAAGTACTCAGACAAATGAAATCATATATTCCTGACCAAACATATCAAAAACACGTTTTAGTTCTTTTTGGAATTCAGCAAAGTTCATAATCTTCAAGAGGTTAAGCCACTCATACTTTACCTTGTCCCATAAAATCTCAATCAGATTTAATTCCGGTGAATAGGTGGGCAGATAGCAAACAATCAGCTTCTTTTCGATCATCCAATCATCCAGTTTCTCTCGGAACTTTTTGCAGGTATGAATGCTGGCATTATCGACTACCACCAAAGTGTACCGGTCGCCAGTGCTGTATTTCGGGTCTTGCATCTGTTCAGCAAAATCTTCAAATACACGGATGACTTCATCACCAGTCACTGCTCCGCAGACAGGATAGTAAAACAAATCGTTATCACGATTCATGAAACCCAGAACATTTATGCGCTGACTATTGACCGAGGAAACTCTCAACTGCTCTCCCTTCTGTTGCCAGGCATATGGAATGCACGGTTGTTGGGAGAAGCCCGACTCATCAAAATAGAACAGATTTATAAGGCCTTTGCGCTCAGCTTCCTGAGCATTTTTCAGCGCGTGATGACGGCGCTCAAAAGATTCTTGATCTCGCTTATGCCGACAGGACTTTCGTACCCGCTTGTAAACCAGCCCGATTTTTTTTTGCCATCCTCTTCAGAGTTTTTAATGAAGCCGATTTGCCAGTTTCTTCTTCAAGTTTTGCCTGCGCATATACCCATGATCATTGAAGTTGCTTGATTTTCCAGCCGATTTTCAACATTGTACGAACATGCCGAAAATCACCCTGACAGCCCAACAAAAAGTAGCCTTGGAATCTCGCCACAAAACATCGCGAGATGCACGGGAGTGTGATCGTATCAAGGCTGTTTTGCTCAGGTCTGAAGGGTGGTCACCGTCTGCTATCGCTCAGGCATTGAGAAAAAGTGAATACACTATTTGTCGCCATCTGGACGCCTATCTGGAAAAGGAAAAGCTCAGGCCGGAGAACGGGGGGAGTGAAAGCCGCCTGAGTGATGAGCAAACTCGGCAACTGGTCGAACACCTTTCTGAATATACTTACGCACACGTCCATCAGATCGTCGCCTATATTACCGATCGCTGGGGTATCAAATATACCGTATCAGGCCTGAACAAGTGGCTGCACCAAAAAGGCTTTACCTACAAAAAGCCAAAGGGCGTACCGCACAAGGCTGATGTTGATAAGCAGGCTGGTTTTGTGGAGCACTATGAAGCCTTGAAAGCCACGCTACCAGAGGACGAGGTGATACTATTCATGGATGCGGTACACCCGACACAAGCGACCAAAATCACTTCCGGGTGGATTCGAAAAGGGATTGATAAAATCATTAATACGACAGGTAGCCGTACTCGGCTGAACATTATCGGTGCGATTGATCTGGACAATATTGAAGCTGCTGTTTTCGGTCAATTTGATACGGTTAACAGTGAAGCGGTTACCGAGTTTTTCAAGAAAGTTCGGGATAACTATTCATCCATGAACGTTATTCACATGGTGCTTGATGGTGCCGGTTACCATCGTTCACAGGAGGTAGTGAAAGAGGCGGAAGAGCTGGGAATAAAGCTTCATTACCTCCCCCCTTACAGTCCAAACCTGAACCCCATTGAGCGATTATGGAAGGTGATGAATGAGTATGCCCGGAATAATGAATACTTCGCTCAGGCAAAAGAATTCCGGGAAAAGATTAATCATTTTCTGGACGTGACATTGCCCGAAATCGGTTCTTCCTTGGGCAGCAGGATTAACGATAATTTCCAGCGGTTAAATCCGGCATCTTGAATTCACTCAGGTATAAGATATGCGGCGAGGCTCCTCTGAAATCAGTTCAGCGAGGCGTTGCGTTTCCTGAGCATTGTAGATCGGCTGCGGACCGCCGCCATGGGCTTTGTATAGCCCTCGTATACCTAAGAACTCCCAGTCATCAATCCACCGAGAGACTGTCTGATACTGAACATCAAAAACATCCGCTATCTGGGACAGAGAGTACCCCTTCAAGCTGAGCAATACCGCATGAGCACGCTCTCTTACGCAAGGCAAAGACCCGTTGCGCATGGCGCACTTTAGCGTATGGATAATGGCACTATCAGTGATGGAGCAAGCAGTCTTCTTCATAACAACAGACGCAGAGTTGCAATAACAAATAATATAGCTCACTGCCAAGCAGTACTATCGTATGCTGAATAAGCATTCAATATATGAAAACTATTATCCGGGTACTTAGAGCCGTTAACAAAAGGAACGGGAGGGGTAAAGCCGATAAAGAAAAAACTACAGGCGTTGAATAAAGTCAATATAGAACCTTTTGATCTTGAGTACGCTACACATGAGTTGATCAGTATGCTGGAAGCGGAAAAAGGAAAGGCTGTTATCAAACTGAAGCCTGCTATAAAAAATGGATTAACACAAACAGAACCTTATTATGAAGGTCCCTTTCTTAGCTATAAAGATGAATTATGGCAGCTATTATCCTGCTTGCTTTCAATGCACAGCAGAGTATTAGCAAAAAAATATCACTCGGTAACTGACTGGAACTATATATTATTAACTCTGCTGTTTGTCGAGCCAGATTTAAATTGGTATAGGCCGATTTTTTTTGATGCTAAGCCTGAATGCTTTGATCCTTTGTCGGAAGAATTACAGCACTCAAAAATATTTTTTAATATTGCTGGTGGAGATCAGGCATCTCGTATCCAACAATCTTTAATACAAGCAATATCTCTTGTTGCTAAAAGAAACTGGCAAGCCTTTATCAGTCAGAGACTATGTGCGGATGCATTAGATATCGCCGGTGTTTCTGATTCTCCCGAAATGAAAGCATTGAATATGTATCTGCGTTTTTTAGGCGCAGTGATGGAATCTGCCAGCGAATATCATAAAAAAGAGGGTTGTTCTATACAGTCTGTCATTGAACCACTGCTACAAGTTGCTGAACAGGGTTATTTGCCTGCGGAAACGCTGATATGTCAGATGCTGGATAGTGACACAGGTGTTTTTCTACCAGATCAGTGGAAGGGTAAAGGTTCTCCGTTAGCGTTAAAGCAGCGACTGGCTGTGATTTCTATTTTACGTCCCAAGCGGCAGGGAGGACATTCCACCACCCCACCTGAAAGTAATCACGGTTGCATTCTGGATGAGATTTCTGAGCGTCAAAAAATACTTCAGGGTGAAGTATCAGATAATCTGCGTGTAAAGGAATTGGTTGAACTGGTAGAGGGGCACTATAAGGCTCAGACACCTTTAGCTCAGGAGTGTCGTGAAGCCTTGGACGATCTTCAGGACACCTTGGTCTACGGGGAGGATCTGGTAAAAGTTACCTGTCGGCTTTTTAAACTGCTGGATCCTCAATTAGTTATTGCTTTACAGGACTTCAGCTTATCCACTACTGAAGCATGTACTCTGCCTGCCAAATATTATGATGGTGCTTTTCTGCAATGTGGCACTGAGGGGTATGAGCCTCTTCTGGAATGTCTTTTAAATATGCATTCAACTTTCCTGAAAGCTGAATATGACCCACACGTATTCTGGCAGTTTGTTCAGTTAGCTTTATTGTTTAAAACGCCCGATCCTGAATCTTTGCAGCTGATATTCTTCCCCAGAAAAACAGAAGTCCGTAAACCGCTGGCACTGCCACGACCGTACTTTTTATTACAACAAGAGGGTGTTACTGCGTGTGGAAGATTTGGGCAGGCGTTATATAAACTACTGTTAATTGTTTATCAGGGAGTAGCGCAGAACTTTACTAACTGGGGGAAGCTTGAAGCTGTCAGAATGTTAGAAACTGTAGAAGAGTACCAGAAGCCCAGAGTAGAAATATTTACTAAATTCATCCGCTCGCTGATGCAGTCTGCAGCTAGTCGTTATCGATCGCCTAAATCACCCCCTCAGAGTATTTTACAGGAATTAAAAGGCGTTGCTGTTGCTGGGTATGCTCCGGCTGCAGATCTGATCGCTGATCTGATCGAATCAAAAGAGCATATTTTCAGTGAAGATCAACTTGAAAATATGGGGAATGTAACAAGATGGCGCAAGCCGATCCTGAAAGTATTAGGGTACCGTAAGCCAGAAACAGCACCACCACGGTGTCCTGTCTCGAAGGATTCTCCCGAGCCTGAGAGTTTTGAAGCTAATGAACTATGCCATGTATCAACGGATCAGTTGCTACATCGATGGAAGCCTGAAGGCAAGGGTGCTGGTTTGCCGGAGAACCGGAAGTATGCAGATGAATTGCAAAAGCGTGAGCAGGAGCTGATCAAAATCTGTCAGGATATTCTAACGAAGGATAACGCAGGTCAGCTGAACAGAAAGACGGTGGAAATCAGAGTTAGGAAATTATTGAAGCTCAACATTCCGGGTCTCAATGCTGCAGAGAAACAGCAACTCACATGGCTTGGATATGGTTGCCATCACTATGAAGATCATCTGGCGGTAATGAATCATTATCTTTCAGATCATTTATGTCAGGACACTCTGGTGACAGGTGCAAACTACCTGATGACCGTAGTAAAGAATACTGACTGGCTGTCTCGTTTTATGTGCAGCCTTGATGACGTGCCAAGTTTGGAACCCGGAATCTTATTGGCTTTAGGCTGCATAAAAAGTATGGATGAAAATCAGCAAATTGGCTGTTTAAAAAAACTGTTTCCGGATGAGAAGTTATATCGCAATGGCGCTAACTTAAGCTCTACTTTTGGTACTCATTCAGCCTGCGAGCCTGTTTTCTTGTATGTTGAAGCCTGCGGATCGGCTTTGGACGCCTCTTATTTGCTCTTGGCTCTCGGCGCCCGGGTCGATCGCCCACCCCATGCTCACCAATAATTTCAGCCATATGCTCCAATAGGTCGTCAACTACTCCCTCAGCTTTTTGCAGCAGCAAAATATGAAAGTTTTGTAAGGAGTCATGCGCTGCCTTGAAGCTCAGTTTTCGGGGACTGTCGCCTATCCTTATTGCGGCTCTTGCCATCAGTGCTCTGATCATGTTGTAAACCAGAAAGTGCACATCTATTTCCTTTCGCACCATGGCCGGGCTCTCACAACGAAGGATGTCCATTTTCATCATCGTTTTAATGGATCTGAAATCAAGTTCAACATGCCAACGTTCAACGTACAGCTTGATTATCGCTTTTGCGTTGTACGTTTCTGAGTCTGTCAGAGTGGTAATAACTATCCGCTTTTTCGTGCCAACAGCCCGAACCATCAGCTTCTCTGGCATTTGTTCATAAATCTCCTGAGAGAGCCAGTCTGGGCATTTCGGGCAGGGCGAAAGCTTCATTAAAACTAACGTACACGAATTTATGATCCATCCTCTTTCTATCCTTAAAAGAGGTTAATCGGATGCCTGCTTGTACGCCTATAACCGATAGATTCCAGACATTAAGTGATTCGCGTAGCGCTATTCACATCACCTACTCGCTGCCAGAAGTTCTATTTATCGTTTACGCCAGCGTCTTAAGTGGCTACAACGAGTGGGAAAGCATGGCTAATTTTGGCAGCTACAACCTCACTTGGTTTCGTCAGTTCTTCCCTTACCGCTGGGGCATGCCTTCGCACCACACTATCGAGAAAGTATGCATGATGATTAACTCCAAAGCGTTCATGCAGCTCTTTATTGATTGGATGCAGGATGTCGTTGCCAGAATTGATGATCAGGCAAACGACGAGCCAGACAATAACAATAAGCAGGATATAGACGACGTTATAGCTATTGATGGTAAGGCGCTGAGGGGATCGCGCCCCGCTAAGGGTAAAAAAATGGTTCATATCGTCAGTGCTTACAGCGCCAAACTCAGCCTGATATTAGGGTTTACTCCCGTTGAGAGGAAATCCAATGAGATTACTGCTATCCCAGAAATTCTGGACATGTTGGTGGTAGAAGGATGCCTGATAACGAGTGACGCCATGGGTTGTCAGAAAGACATCTGTCAGAAGATCGTGGACAAAAAGGCAGACTATCTAATCTGCGCCAAGAATAATCAACCCACGCTTTGTAAAAACATAGAGAAAGTGTTTACAAAGCACATCGAAGATCATCCGAAAGACCCGGAGCCTACTGATGCCAATGTTTTTTTTGCAGAAACAGAAGAGCAAAGCCGTAATCGTCAGGAACACCGTCGTTGCTGGGTGTTTAATGACGTTTCAGAGATTGATCCTGATAATGAATGGGCAAAACTGACTCAGTTTGCTGTCATTCAGAGAGATCGACTGATCCATTCGATACAAACGACAGAGTTGCATTGTTACATTATGAGTCGGGAAATGCCTGCTCAAAGCGTGCTGGAGAGTGTTCGGGCTCATTGGTGCATCGAGAATGGCCAGCACTGGAAACTCGATGTCAGCTTTGCCGAAGATGCGTCAAAAATCCATGAGCGCACTGCCGTAAAGAACTTAGCCACTGTTAGGCGCTGTTGTTTCAATGCTCACAATCAGAGTGATCGCTTCCCTAAGAAAAGCATGAACCGCAGGATAGAGCTGGCAGGGCTCGATGAAGAGTACCGAGCTGAGTTAATTAGGGAGTGTTCATTTCTCTGAGCAAAAGGTTCGCTGAACGGCATCAGAGCGAAAAAAAGGTTTATTCATATCTTCTCAAATGAAGAGGTAGTGACTTGTATCAAATTCAGTATTTTGAGCCATAAATGTAGCATTGCGGCGCGACATAGAAAAATTGAGCTATTTATTGCCAATAATAAATGCTGATGAGTACTGGAATTTATTCTTTAGCACGATGGAACCTTCCAAGGTTTCGCCCTGGCATTTCGGGCGCGTCAGGACAAACAGACCATCTCTTTTGCCCAACTTTTGGTCGCACTCGCGAAAATCAATATTCCTGGAACCGTTTTTTTCAAAGACCCCGTCCATGCCCACTGCCCTTAGCTTGCAAAGGTTAAAGTAGTTTTCGAAATTTGAATCAGCCAGCAGAATGTCACCTGATTTCAGACTTGACGACACTTGTCTCAGCAATGCTTGTTCTCCTGTGCCTTTACCCTTGCAGGCAGCGACTGCTGAATTCAGAACAGCACCGCTGCCAAGGGCAACCAGAATCAGAATTCTTAATTGAGGGAAGCCTTGTCCTTTCTTTTGAGATTTAGGTTGAGGATATTCTTTTTGGTTGGCCTCGGTATCGGGCATGGAAAGCTTCGAACCATCGGCGAGCACTACACGCCTGTCGTGCCAAAAATAATCTCTACCTGTAGCATCATCAAGATTGTTGCCAGCGCTTTGCAACAAAATTTTGATTGCCTCTTCGAGAAGTTTTTTACGCGCCTGGCAGTAGGGACCGGTGGTGGTTTTGTTCTTTTGTCTCTGGAGGGCAACCTGATCTCTGGCATCAGCAATTAACGCATTTCGACAGGTCTTGGTCTCACTTGCGACCTGTTTCATAAAGAGTGACAGGGTTTTGCAAGCAGGGTACTTGCGCTCTCTTTTGGTGATTTTTTTTGGAACTGCTCCAGATCCTCGGCGCTGAGGATAGTGGAGAGATCATCATCAGCAGTTTGTGCAAACTGCCTCAAAAGATCTTCAGCATGACTGATGAATTCTTGACTACGCTTACTCATGGTTTGCTCAAGTGGGGTGTTGGAACAGTTGTTTTACAACTGTTTTCCCTCTTGAGCACGCCCTTATTTGTTGGGCAGAGCGCTTAAGTTAGCGCCATTGAGTTATATCGTGCGTTAGTAAAAGGCTGTTTGGCTATGCAAAACTGGGTCGATGAGCTTCCACAACCTGCACCCGGACAAAAGAAAAAGTTAACAGACTCTTTGAATAAATGTACGGTTTTTTTAGTCAAAACCATGACTCTCAGTGAGAGGTTCCGTTGTGACCCGAATGAACATTTTCACTCATCTGCTGAGATGGCTGTCAGGCTGGATAAAAAGGCATCGTTTTGTGATTGGCTTGCATACTGTGAAAATATTGAGTTGCAGGGTATTGGCAGGCCAACTAAAAAGGCTCTTCAGGGATAACTGTGGGTAAAAGCGAACAAGATTTGAGGATAGAAACACCAGTGCCTGACTTTTGATAGCTTTTTGTTGATGGACAAAAAAACAACAAAAGGCAGCACTGATGCTGATTAAAACTATCCTCAATAAAGTTCATAAACTCAAGTCTTTTGTTTATCAGGATGTAAAACTCGGCTTCTATCAGGGCTCTGAAGTATTCAATGTGACTGTGGCTCCACGGAAGAACAGTCATGCTATCTGCTCAGGATGCAAAAAAGCTGCTCCGGGCTATGACCGCCTTACTGAGCGTCGCTTCGAATTCGTTCCCCTCTGGGGCATCAGGGTTTTTCTGCTCTACAGAATGCGTCGGGTTGAATGCAAGACATGTGGTGTAAAGGTTGAACAGGTTCCATGGGCGGATGGCAAGAAAGAACTTACCAAAGTCTACATGCAGTTTTTGGCAAGCTGGGCCCGAAAGCTCTCGTGGAAAGAGGTTGCCTGCATTTTCAATACCTCATGGGAGAAGGTCTTTCATGCTGTTGAGTATGTGGTTGAATGGGGCAAAGCACATCGCCCTCTCGACAATATCAAGGCCATTGGTGTAGATGAGGTGGCGTATCAAACAGGTCATAAATACCTGACTGTGGTTTACCAGATCGACCGTGATTACACACGGCTGTTGTGGTTGGACAGGAGCGAACCGAAGCCACCATTCGCCGTTTCTTCTCATTCTTTGGTGCACAGAGAAGCCAGCAGTTGGAATATGTCTGCTCTGACATGTGGCAGCCCTACGTGAAAGCGATTGCGGAGTATGCCAGCCAGGCGCTGCATATTCTGGATCGTTTTCATATTGTTGCCATATTGAACAAGGCCATTGATGAAGTCAGAGCCTCAGAACACAAACAGCTTCAGGCAGCCGGATATGAACCTGTTCTGAAAAAAACTCGCTGGTGCCTACTCAAGAGAAAAGAGAACCTGACCGAGAAAGAAGAGATCAAGCTAAACACAGTGCTCCGGTACAACCTGAAAAGTGTCAGGGGTTACCTGCTCAGAGAAGAGTTCCAGGTTTTCTGGGACTAGTGTGCCGTAGCACATACAAGGGAAGTAAAAGGATTACTTTCTGAAGATGTGGAAGCTATGGAAGAGATGGCGGTAGACCCGCCGAAATCGGCTGTCGAAAGCAGGTTTCAAACCACCTCAAGCTGCTGTCGTTAAGAGCGGTGGTAGTGAGCGTTGAGGAAAAGGCGAAAGTAAATTCGTCAGGTATGGTACAGAGAGATGAGCAAACCCGAATCTTTGTTGAAGCGTCGTAAGGAACTTTTTCGGCATCAAAACCTGAGGCTTAGTCCTCCTCAGGGATAAGTCTGCAAGTGAATTTCGAATGCTGTGCAGGCGGTGTCCGGCGTTGAGAAGGCATGACTCTGTACTGGGCTCTTTCATGGAACTGCGGGAACCTGTCGTGCAGGTGTTAAGGGAGACTCTCAAGTGGCGACCACCACAAGAGACTGAGTACCGATACTGCGCACAGGGGCGGAGTAGCTCGTAGTAGTGTTGAAGCTCCTGTAATAGGGGGGGAGCGAAGGGGCTGCGTTAGGTGGCTCGTTGTGGAATGCAACTGTCCCAAAGGATCTTGTCTGGATGCCTATAAAGGGACGTAGTCAGCAACCGGAGGGACAGGATGACATTGCTCAACGGGCAGGGCGGTTGTCACATGGAGGCAAATCTGTTTGTCACTGGCTGGAAAAAGTACAGGTCAGAAAATGTCTCAGAATTGTGATAGGCGTTTACCTGATGGGAGCGGTATGAATCGAGAGGTTCACGTACCGTTCTAAGAGGGGCTGGCGGGGAAGTTCCGCCGGTCTACTCACCCATCTCACCACACTGGGCAGGAAAGTATCTGGATCGGTGGTGTACAAGAGTCATGCGATCAAAGATAGAGCCAATGAAGAAAGTGGCTAAAACTGTTCGGCGACATAAGCCGCTTATCCTGAACTGGTTCAGGGCAAAAAAGGCATTTTCCAGCGGAATTGTTGAAGGGCTGAATACCAGGATAAAACTCACTACGAGAAAATCGTATGGATTCAGAACCTATAAATGTGCAGAAATTGCTTTATATCATGCGCTTGGCAAGCTGCCTGAACCAGAAACTACCCATAGATTTTGCTGACGAGGCACTAAAAAGAAGCTACATGCAATAAACAATATGGTTGCATGTGAAGAGTGCTTGCAGCTATTAATCTCCTGCCTCTCGTCACCATGTCATCCGGAAGCGTTACCGCCAGCAGCAGTATTGTTTAAAACGGTACTTGATAACCCTCAATGGTTGCCGAGACTGCAATATTATCAGGCAGCCAAGCCTGAGTTGAATAGTAACCTGCTACTTTTGTCCGGATTTATGTCATGTCATAGCGTAAATCCTGAGAGTTGTTTTGCCTCTGTAAGTTTATCTGAGGAACCTATGGTGCTGGTAGAAGCAAGTATAAAAGTCTGTGAATGGATGCAGGGGGGGAAACACTAAGCCCTGAAATTGA
>CBDHDU010000039.1:0-47056 GCA_965261725.1 Endozoicomonadaceae bacterium
GTTCAAAAGTCTGTTCCTATAGTGATAAAGGGTATGCATGTTTCTTTCATTGCTAGGATAAGTGCCTCCGTGTAAGTGGAGAATTGGGGCCTTATTGTAAAGGTTGAGCTTAGAGTTCTTTATT
Source organism: Endozoicomonadaceae bacterium (assembly GCA_965261725.1). Taxonomy (GTDB): domain Bacteria; phylum Pseudomonadota; class Gammaproteobacteria; order Pseudomonadales; family Endozoicomonadaceae; genus CANDOC01. Next base: position 125 of record CBDHDU010000039.1, read on the forward strand.
TTTTGCCGGAAAATCGATTAGTGTTCCTTAATTTTTACCGCTTCACAGATATCTTATGTAGAATGCCCCTCATGTAAGAGGGGCATAAGTATCTTTTTAATCAATATACAAATCCGGAAACAGGTTATCGGCCTGATCCGGATAACAGGCGTATGAACTGAAGTCGGTAATACCCTGAGCTTTCAGAATATCCTCGTCTAACAAGGCTTGCCCTGTCAGCTGCAGATCATGTTCAGCAAGCAGGGTGTAGGCCGCATCTGCCATGATCTGTGGTGTACGACTGCGTTTCATTATATCCGGGCCGCCGGCTTCATATTTTACTGCATCAGTAGCAATCGTTGTACAGGGCCACAGTGAATTAACCGCAATACCGTATTTACGGAACTCGCCGCCCATCCCCTGCGTTAGTAACGTCATACCATATTTGCTGACAGTGTAAGGAATGTAAGGCTTTAGCCACTTCTCATCCAGGTTAAGCGGCGGAGACAGGTTAATGATATGACCGGATGCGGATTTTTTAAGCCAGGGCAGGGCAGCCTGAGAACAAAGTAGAACCGCCCGCGTATTGATCTGATGCATCAGGTCAAAGCGTTTCAAAGGAGTTTCTTCTACACCACGTAAATGAATAGCGCCGGCGTTGTTAATTAGGGCATCAATACCACCAAAATGTTCAGCAGCTTGCTGAATCATGGCATTGACGTTTTCTTCACTACGCACATCAACCTGAACTGCTAGTGCCTTGCCACCGACTTCTTCTACTTCTTTGGCAACGGTATGAATGGTGCCGGGTAGTTTTGGGTGCGGTTCGGCAGATTTTGCAGCAATCACAATATTGGCGCCATCGGCGGCACAGCGTAGCGCTATTTCGCGCCCGATACCCCGGCTGGCACCGGTAATCACGATAGTTTTGCCTTGAAGGGCTTTTTCTTTATTGGTTGTCATACCGCTTCTTCTTTTTGTTAGCAAATGATGTTTATTATGGAGCAGTTTATTACTCCGGGTGTTCGAAAATCATCGGCATTGCCATATCAGTCAGTTCATCAAGACTGAGCTGGCCATCATCCTGATACCAGTGCGTTGTCCAGTAAAGGGCACCATGCAGAAAACGACGCAGAATGAACGGGTTTATCCCTTGTCTTAACAAGCCTGCAGTATTATCCATTTCGGCTTGCCAGAGTCGTTCATAGGCATCCCGCCCTTCCAGTAAAGACTGTTGGCCAATATCGGACAGTGAACGCCATTCATAAACCAGTACGGCCAGTGCATCGCCCTGATCTCCCCGTAAGGCTTCCAGCTCGCAACGAATCATGGCGCGCAGTCGTTCCCGCGGGGATTCAATACCTTCAAGAGCTTCGTTAATACGTTTTATTAATCCGAATACGCAGTCTTCCATCACCGCTCGCAGGATATCGTCCTTGGAACGGAAGTGATGAAAGATACTGCCGGACTGGATACCCACATCGGCGGCGATATCCCGCACCGTTGTCCGGTCAAAGCCTTTGGCCCGGAAGAGTTGTGCGGCACTACGCATCAGTCGACCACGAGGACTGTCCGGGTCGGTAAAATTGATTGCAGGTGCCGGGTTTGCCATAACATGTACTTCTCAATCAGTTTGTGCAGTTTTTGTTTGTTCAGCGGGTATAATGGTTGCCAGCAGCTGGCGACTTTTAACCTGGTCACCGGCGGCAACCTGCAGTTCGCTCAGGGTGCCATCGCAGTTAGCGGTCAGCTGATGCTCCATTTTCATCGCTTCAAGTACGACAATGGTTTCGCCCTGTTTGACGGTTTCACCAGGAGCAACAAGCGTGGCAACAATCTGACCGTCCATGCTGGCACAGAGCTGGCCGTTACCTGCTGCTTGATCAGCCTTATCAGAAATCAGCGTTCGGTCTTCAAAGGTGTAATAGTTACTACCCGTGTCCAGAGATAAAGCATTGGCTTTACGTGAAAAGTCAACTGAACGTCTAGTGTCGTTCAGTTGGTAGAGGCAAGTGTTGTCCTCAAGGTTCAGAATCGCAAGCGCTATTTTGTTTTCCCCGACAGAAACCTGATAGTGATCCCTGCTGCTAACGGCAACCTCCAGTTTCCATTGCTGATTATTACCGGATAACAGGCATTCATGACTTGCCGTGAAAGCCGACTGCCAGTCGGACTCCTTTTCCTCAATTTCAGCATGACGGCTGAGAACGGCTGCCAGTGCCAGAGTCTCATCAGAGATCGCTTCTGGTTGAAGGGCACTGCTGTCGGCATATTTATCCAAAAAGTCAGTTGCAAACTCACCGCTGGAAAATGCCGGATGCTTCACAATGCGGGACAGCCAGGGACGGTTGGTTGGCACACCTAATAAGGTGGTTTTTTCCAGTGCATAGTGCAGCTTGCGCAGTGCTTCAGCGCGATCCCGCCCATAGGCAATTATTTTTGCCAGCATCGGGTCATAATGGGCGGATAATACCTGACCGGTCTGGGTGCCGGCATCAATGCGAATACCGTCGCCTTCTGCGGGTTGCCAGCGCTGGACTAATCCGGTTTGAGGCAGGAAATTCTGTTCCGGATCTTCAGCATACAAGCGGGCTTCAATGGCATGCCCCTGCAGTGGTATTTCTTCCTGCGATAAAGGCAGCTGCCTTCCGGCGGCAACATCCAGTTGCCAGCAGACCAGATCCTGACCGGTTACCAGTTCGGTGACCGGATGCTCTACCTGAAGGCGGGTATTCATTTCCAGAAAATAGAATTCACCCAGCGATGTCAGCAGAAATTCGACCGTACCTGCGCCGCGATAATCACAGGCTCTGGCTGCCTGTACGGCGGCTTCGCCCATCTTTGCCCGCAGTTCCGGATTGACAGCAGGAGAGGGAGCTTCTTCCAGTACTTTCTGGTGGCGGCGCTGAACTGAGCAGTCACGTTCGCCAAGGTGTACGACATTGCCATGATTATCAGCAAACACCTGAATCTCAACGTGACGGGCACCGATTACCTGCTTTTCCAAAATCAGCTCATCACTACCGAAAGCATTTTTAGCTTCACTGCGGGCACTTTGCAGTAACTCCGGTAACTCAGAGGCAGACTGGGCTACACGCATACCGCGTCCGCCACCACCGGCAGATGCCTTGATCATAAGTGGAAAGCCAATTTTTTCAGCGGCACTGACCAGTTTGTCGTTATCCTGTTCACTGCCTTCATAGCCGGGAATACAGGGAACACTGGCTTCCAGCATGGCTATTTTTGATAAGCGCTTGCTGCCCATCAGCTCAATGGCATCCGCTGGTGGCCCGATAAAGGTAATATTGTGTGTTTTACAGCCTCGGGCAAAATCGGCATTTTCAGAGAGAAAACCATAACCGGGATGAATCGCATCTGCACCGGTTTTAGCGGCAGCATCAAAAATACGTGAAGCATCCAGATAGGATTCACCAACTGGCGCCGGACCAATCAGTACAGCTTCATCTGCAGCACTCACATGTGGCGCATTGGCATCCGCTTCACTATATACGGCAACGGTACGATAGCCTGCGGCCCGGGCAGAACGAATGACCCGTACTGCTATTTCACCCCGGTTGGCAATCAGGACTTTATTAAAATCACTCATTATTTTACTTCCCCCAGAGAAGGTTTGATTCTTATTCTACCCAGGCCGGTTTACGTTTATTCATAAAGGCCTGAGCACCTTCCTGTCCTTCTTTCCCCTGGATTGCCCGTGAGAAATCTCTGGCAGCATCATCTAGTACATTACTTAATGACTGGTTGTTGACTGAAAGGATGATGCGCTTGGTCAGGGCATTGGCTTCCGGTGCACAGAAACGAAGTTGGCTCAGAACCTGTTGCAGGCCGATTTCCAGTGTTTCAGTTCTGTCGTAAACTTCATGTGCAATGCCAAGTGCAACTGCCTTGTGACCATTGATTTTCTCACCCAGCAAAGCCAGTCTTCGTGCCTGCGTCAGGCCGATACGCTTCACTACAAAAGGGGCTATCTGTGCGGGTGGAATGCCCAGCCCGGTTTCAGGCAGAGCAAACCGCGCATCCTGATGAGTCAGCGCCATATCAGAAATGCAGGCCAGCCCAAAGCCTCCACCCATGACTGCACCTTCAAGCACACAGACGACCAGTTGGGGTAGCTGTTCAGCCATTTCCAGCATACGACCATAGGTACGGTTAAAGTCATAGATTGGGTCAGCAGTGGAAGTATCCTGCCGTGCACGTGCCATATCCCTGATATCGCCACCGGCACAGAAGTGACCGCCAGCGCCTCGCAGCACAATAGTCCGCAATGACGGGTCGTTTCTGGCGGCTTCAAAAACTGCCATCAGTTCCCCTACGGTCTGTAAACTGAGCGCATTGCGGACTTCAGGGCGGTTAAAGGTGATATGCAGCGTATATTGTTTGGTTTCCAGCAACAGGGTTTTGCAGACCGGTAAACTCATGCTTCCACCTCCGCCTGACGCTGAGTTGTTTTTTTAGCAGATTTTCTTGTCGGAGAAATTCCCATCAGTTTGGTGATTATGCCCAGCATTATTTCATCAGCACCCCCGCCGATACTGGTCAGGCGCATATCCCGGTACAGACGGTTTACGGAAGTATCCATCATATAACCCATACCTCCCCAGTACTGCAGGCAGCTGTCGGTCACTTCCCGGGCGAGGCGTCCGGATTTGAGCTTTGCCATTGATGCCAGTTTGGTGACATCACCGCCGTTGATATAGGTTTCTGTTGCCTGATAAACCAATGCACGTAAGGCTTCGACTTCAGTCTGCAGCTCTGCCAGCCGGAAGTTGACGACCTGATTATCCAACAGGGATTTACCAAAGACTTTTCGTTCCCGGCAGTACTCAATAGTATCGTTGATCGCAAGTTCCAGTCCGGTCAGGGTCATAGCGGCACCAAACAGGCGTTCTTCCTGAAACTGGATCATCTGCATCATAAACCCGGCACCTTCCTGCCCAATCCGGTTACGCTGTGGTACCCGGACATTATCAAAGAATACCTGAGCGGTGTCAGATGAGCGCATCCCCAGTTTGTCGAGCTTTTCAGAGAAACTAATACCGGGCAGGTTGGACGGAACCACAATCAATGACTTGTTTTTATGGGCATGGTCGTCTGATGTGTTAGCAAGCAAGCAGAAATAGTCGGCCTGTGTAGCATTGGTGATCCACATCTTGGTGCCAATAATGATGTAGTCATCACCATCTTTCCGGGCCTGGGTTTTGGTAGCCGCTACATCTGAACCTGCATGAGGTTCACTGACTGCAATTGATGCAACTTTCTCACCCGCAATAGCCGGTGCAAGAAATTCAGCTTTCAGCTCATCAGAACCAAAACGCGCCAGTGCGGGTGTTGCCATATCAGTCTGCACACCAATCGCCAGTGCGACACCCCCGGAGCGGCAGCGACCGAGTTCTTCTGAAAAAGCAATCTGATAACTGTAATCAAGCTCCATACCGCCATAGGCTTCCGGTTTGGTTATACCCAGCAAGCCGAGATCGCCCATTTTTTTATACACTTCATGGGCTGGGAAAGGGGCGTTGTTTTCCCACTCTTCGGTATGCGGGTTCAGCTCGTTTTCGACAAAGTCTCGAACCGTCTTTTTCAGGGCTTTATGTTCTTCTGTAAAACGCATGGGGGGAGCGCTCCCTTATATTTAAATACCTGAGCCCGCGTACAGCCTTACTCGCGCTATTTTTGTTTTGATTCGCTTAAAAGCGGCTGACGCCATAAGTATTGGTTCGGGTTTCCAGTTGCTCTGCTGTACGGCAGATGTCTAGTACATAGGCCAGCACTTTTCGTGTATCCCGCGGATCAATCAAACCGTCATCCCAGAGACGTGCCGTACAGGAAAGAGCCGTAGATTCATCGGCCATATGGTTCGCTGTTTTCTGCTCGACTGCATCCAGCATCTGGCTGTTCTGGGCATCGGCAGCATCTTGCCCGTTACGTGCCATTTTGCCTTCCAACACGATGCGTAAAACCTTGCCTGCCTGTGCGGCACCCATAACGGCAGTGGTACTGTTGGGCCAGGCAAAAATAAAGCGAGGATCGAAACCACGACCGCACATGGCATAGTTGCCTGCACCGTAAGAGCCACCGACCACAATACTGAGACGGGGAATCCTGGCATTGGATACGGCCTGAATCAGTTTTGAGCCGTGTTTGATAACACCATTGCGTTCAACTTCAGTACCCACCATAAAACCAGTGGTGTTATGGATAAACAGCAGTGGAATATTGGCTTGTTCACAGAGCTGAATAAACTGGGCGGCTTTATTTGCCCCGGCTGGCGTTATCGGGCCATTGTTGCCAATAATGCCACAGGGGTAGCCTTCGATTTTGATATGACCGCAAACAGTCTGGTTATCAAACTCTGGTTTGAAATCAAGGAAGTCTGAACCGTCAGCAATACGCGCGAGAATTTCCCTGACGTCATAAGGTGTTTTGGGGTCACTGGGTATTACACCAGCTAACTCATCCGGGCTGTATACCGGTGTCTCGAAATCAGGTGCTGGCTGGTTTTGCAGGTCTTTTGCCCAGGGGATCATCGACATGACTTCTCTGGCAATTCGAATGGCATCGCGGTCATCTTCTGCCAGATATTCACCGGTACCCGCCTGCTGGGTATGCATCTCGGCACCACCGAGTTCTTCATGGGTAGCAATCTCGCCGGTGGCTGCCTTCAGTAGGGGAGGACCTGCCAGGTACATAGTCGCCTGTTGCCGAACCATAATGACATAGTCGGACATTCCGGGCTGATATGCACCACCGGCGGTTGCGCTGCCATGTACGACAGTAATTTGTGGAATACCTGCCGCTGACATTTTCGCCTGATTAAAGAAAGCCCGCCCTGCTGGCGCAAAGGTTTCTGCGGCATAGTTCAGATCGGCACCGCCACTTTGTGCCAAGCAGATAAGCGGCAACTTGTTCTCAAGGGAAATTTGCTGAAGGCGCAATCTTTTCTGCAGTGCTATAGGTGTGATGGTGCCGCCTTTAACTGCATAGTTATCGACAGTCACCAGACAGCGAACGCCTGAAACATAACCAATACCGGACAGGCTGGCAGCACCGGCACTGGAACCATCTTTATCGCCATACATCTTGTAGCCAGCGAGTGAGGAGAGCTCCAGAAAAGGCTTGCCGGTATCGAGCAGCAGGTTCAGTCGCTCCCGTGGCAGCAACTGTCCCTGTTTTTCATATTTGGCCTTTTTCTCTCTGGCGGTATTTTCGACCAGTGCCTCAATCTCGCGGAATGCCCGGACATGGACATCCATAGCTTCACGATTGGCATGGAAGGCGGCTGACTGGGTATTTATTGTTGTTTCAAGCGCCGGCATGCGTGACTCCTTATGCTTCTTCTTTTTCTTTCAGGACATCTGGCAGTTCAGCCAGATGAAATCCGTTATAGGTAACAACGTTGCGGGCTTCTGACGGGGTGGGCCAGGCACCGCTGCCGAGAGGAGCCCCGCCATCAATACGAATGGTTTCACCATTGATAAAGGCTGCGCCATCACTGAGCAGGAAAGATATAACGGCGCTGACTTCTGACTCGGTGGCGAGTCGTTTTAGAGGAACTTTCTTTTTCAGGGTCGGGATGATCTTTTTCATCTGACCTTCGTAGGTATCCATACCGCTGGATGCAATCCAGCCTGGTGCCACAGCATTCACCCGCACACCGTTATGCCCCCATTCAAAAGCAGCAGTCTTAGTCAGATTCACCATTCCGGCACGGGCAGCGCCGGAGTGTGCCATACCCGGCATGCCGTTCCAGTTATCTGCGGTGATATTTACAATAGCACCGCCGTTAGTTTTCATGCTCTGGTTATAGACTTCACGGGACATCAGGAATCCGCCGGTCAGGTTAGTTGCCACAACCGCTTCAAAACCTTTACCACTAATAGCTTCCATCGGAGAAGGGAACTGTCCGCCCGCATTGTTTACCAGACCGTGAATAACACCGAATTTCTCGACGATGGCTTTAACTGTTGCGGTAACACCTTCTTCGTCGCGAATATCTACAGACCATGATGTGACTTTACCGCCGTTTTCTTCAATTTCGGCACTGACTGTATCCAGCTTTTCCTGTTTACGTCCGATCAGGATAACCTGTGCGCCCAGTGATGCCAGTTCATGTGCGGTGCAGCGACCAATACCACTGCCACCGCCGGTCACAATAATATTTTTGCCAACAAAAATTTCAGGATGCAGGACTGACTTATACGACATTTGGATTGACTCCTTATATTTATACTGCTTGAAGTACCCGATCAGCTATTCAGATCGCGCGCCAGCTCTTCGGGAACCGGCACCGGGAAGTCCAGTAATTGCTGGGCAAAGGCTTTACCCTGAGGATCAATTCTCAGGCTGGCAACACCACCCCCACCAAGACTGTTTTCCAGTAGGAAGTTAAAGGCATTGATGCCTGGCAGTGACCAACGGGTGACTTTTCCCGTTTGCGGATCAAGAACATGCTGCATCCATTCTGCCACAGCTGATTCAGTCAGTGCGGCAGCAATAAACGGCACATATGCTTCCTGACGTGCAATAACACCGATATTGGAATGATTGCCTTTATCACCTGAACGGGCGACCGCGAGTTTTATCAGAGGAACCGTGCCCTGAAGTGGTTCTGATCCGTTATCTACAGGTTGCTCCGGTAGCGGGGTTTGCAGGGCATTAGTATATGTGAGCGACGGCATTGCAATGGTTTCACGTTTACCCTGCAGGTCTACTTCAAGAGGCAGTTGCTGTTTTTCTACCAAAGATGACCATAGCCGTATAATGGGCATAACCGCCGGGCGCCCGCCAATAAAACCGGTCATGCCCGGAGCCATACCGGTTGCAGCCTGAGCTATTTCGCGGGAAAAAAGCACCAGTGCTTCTTTTTGCTGGTGGCTGACAGCAATTTTCACTATGACTTCACGGGCTGAAGATAAGCGGCTGTTGTTACCGTAGGTGCTTTCTGCGCCGAGTATTTCAATATTTTCGCCAGTGTAATCACCTAGTTTCAGCTCGTTGAAGCGGCGGCGGGTTTTATTCAGTATGGCTTCGGCGACAACTTTGGCTTTTTTATTGGCATCGATTCCTGCCATCAGAAATGATGTGGTGCATTTGAAACCATCACTATAAGTGGCTGATGTCTTGTAATAGGCGCTGGGTGGTAATCCGGTTGCTCCGGCTACTTTCACTTTATCTTTGCCGCATTCTTCCAGTGTGACCTGGCTGAAGTTACAAATAACATCCGGCAGGTAATAGGCATGAGGATCGCCGATTTCATAAACCAGCTGCTCGGCAACGGATTCCCGGCAAACACGACCACCGGTATTTTCGGGTTTAGTTACCACAAAGCTGCCGTCAGCTTCACAGATAACCACAGGGAACCCCATATTGTCGTAGCCTTCAGCGACGGTTTCCCAGTCGGTAAAGTTGCCGCCGGTACACTGTGCGCCACATTCAATAATATGACCGGCAAGGCTTGCCTGAGCCAGCTTGTCGTATTCATCCCATGCCCAGTTGAATTCATGCACCAGCGGTGCGGTAACCACGGCACTGTCGGCTACCCGGCCAGTAATCACAATATCAGCTCCGGCTTTCAGTGCCTGAGCAACTGGAACAGCCCCCAGATAGGCGTTCATGGTAACCAGACCTTCCGGTAATGGCTCATTACTGAACATTTCTCTGGTGTCTTGTTCTGCCAGTGCTTTTGCCTGTGCCATCACATCATCGCCAGTTACCAAGGCGACTGTTAGATGTACACCGGTTTTCTGTATCACTGCCTCAAGTGCATCCCGGCAGGCTTCCGGATTTACTCCGCCAGCATTACTGATAACACGAATTTTCTTGCTGGCAATATCATTCAGAAGCGGCGCCAGCACCTTAACGAAATCTGTCGCATAACCCAGTTCCGGCTTTTTGAGTCGGGCACCAGCCATGATAGACATGGTGACTTCAGCCAGATAGTCAAAGACCAGATAATCAATCTCAGCGCCTTTAACCAACTGTGCTGCGGCAGTTTCAGTATCGCCCCAGAAGCCACTGGCGCAACCGATACGAACGGGAGATGAGGGGGTAGTATTGTTATTTTCCACTTTGACGGCCTCGATGGTGATTGCCAAGTGTTGTGGATATGTCGTTTTTCACTGTTTTTATGGCTCTTAATGGATTCCGGGGGGTTACCCCAGCAGCAAGCCAAGCAACCCTGAAATAGCTGCTTTTCCCCTACGTTTGATGTTATGGATGCATTCAAAAAATCCCAAGTATAGTGGCAGCTTATCCTGTGAAATTCCACGGTGAGGGCGCAACCAGGATCGCAGCAACGACCAGAAGCCCTCCATCGTATTCACATGCACCTCGTGAAAACCATCACCATCTTCATCCCGGGCATACTCCCCAGCGCCATGACAGACAGATTTACGATCATAACCCCATTGCTCAAGCCTGTCGTAAATGCTGTATTCATCAGTATAAATCAGCGTTCCCGGCGCTATGAATTCTGTAATCAGGGGCTTGATTGTTACCTGCTTGACATTAGGCAGCATACGGATCACAACCTGCCCACCCCGCTGGATCATGCCAAAGATCGGAGGCTTTTCTTTCTCCAGAGTACCGCGACCACGAGCACCTCTCAAACGGTTACGGCGGGCTGTCCGCCCTTTTTTTTCACCGCTTCAGGCTGGCCTTTATGCCCCGATACAACGTAAACCTCGTCACATTCAACCTTGCCGTCCAGAACGGTGACCGGGCGTTTGTTGCAGACACTTGTCCTGAGTTGCTGTGTCATCTTTTGCACATCGCTTTTGTTCAGGTCAAGTTCAAGTGCAATCTGTCTGTTCGACTGATTGAGTGACATCAGGTACAAGCAGTGTATCCAGATTTTTAAAGGCTGGTGATGCCCTGAAAACACCGATAAAGTCAGATCATCAAAGCGACGCCGACAACACTTGCACCAGTAACGCTGTCGCTCCGGCTGAGTGTCATCTTTACCTTGTCGGGTAATATCAGGGCTTTGACAGCGAGGACAAACGACACCATCCGGCCAGCGCATTTGCCTGACTTGTTCGTAACATTTGGCGTTATCGAGGAGATCATGAAACTTCATCATACCGCTGTTTTACACGAATGTGGACGTTAGTTTCAACCGCAGTTACCTCAACACCCCTGAAATAGCTGCTTTTCCCCTACGTTTGATGTTATGGATGCATTCAAAAAATCCCAAGTATAGTGGCAGCTTATCCTGTGAAATTCCACGGTGAGGGCGCAACCAGGATCGCAGCAACGACCAGAAGCCCTCCATCGTATTCACATGCACCTCGTGAAAACCATCACCATCTTCATCCCGGGCATACTCCCCAGCGCCATGACAGACAGATTTACGATCATAACCCCATTGCTCAAGCCTGTCGTAAATGCTGTATTCATCAGTATAAATCAGCGTTCCCGGCGCTATGAATTCTGTAATCAGGGGCTTGATTGTTACCTGCTTGACATTAGGCAGCATACGGATCACAACCTGCCCACCCCGCTGGATCATGCCAAAGATCGGAGGCTTTTCTTTCTCCAGAGTACCGCGACCACGAGCACCTCTCAAACGGTTACGGCGGGCTGTCCGCCCTTTTTTTTCACCGCTTCAGGCTGGCCTTTATGCCCCGATACAACGTGAACCTCGTCACATTCAACCTTGCCGTCCAGAACGGTGACCGGGCGTTTGTTGCAGACACTTGTCCTGAGCTGCTGTGTCATCTTTTGCACATCGCTTTTGTTCAGGTCAAGTTCAAGTGCAATCTGTCTGTTCGACTGATTGAGTGACATCAGGTACAAGCAGTGTATCCAGATTTTTAAAGGCTGGTGATGCCCTGAAAACACCGATAAAGTCAGATCATCAAAGCGACGCCGACAACACTTGCACCAGTAACGCTGTCGCTCCGGCTGAGTGTCATCTTTACCTTGTCGGGTAATATCAGGGCTTTGACAGCGAGGACAAACGACACCATCCGGCCAGCGCATTTGCCTGACTTGTTCGTAACATTTGGCGTTATCGAGGAGATCATGAAACTTCATCATACCGCTGTTTTACACGAATGTGGACGTTAGTTTCAACCGCAGTTACCTCAACACCCCGGAATCCATTAAGAGCCGTTTTTATTATGGTGAAAAGTCTGTGAACGACATTGTAATTATTTTATGGAGGGTACTTTACCAAGCAAGCGCTTGGTTTTAAAGAGGTAGCACATCCTTGTGCTGCTATTGAGGGGAATTAGAGAGTGAGATTTCTGGTTGGTATATGTAGTACAAGTTGATCGAAGGGGTGATTGTATCCAGCTACTTTGATTAAAGGGATTTTCCCGAGTTCGTGGTTTGATGGGGATGTATCTAATTGATTTTTATAGCTGGTTTTGGCTCTTGCCTCGAACTCATCTCCCTCTGGTCTGTTAATGATACTGACGGTGATTACGTATTCACCATCTAAGTATTCATCTTTCTTTTCCGGATCTGTCGAACCTTTTTCGTATTTCGGGTTTTTGTACTTGGCTGTAGCTTTGTACTTTGGATCGTCCGGCTCTGCAGCGGGCTTCAGGCCAACTGTATAAAAATGTTTTCCATAGGGAACTTGCAGGGTTTCAGAATGACCATGGTGATACCGCTTATCCTTTCCCCATGCTCCGGAAAGATAATATTGGAAACCAAATTTCCTTGCATCTTCCAGAATCGAGTGGCAGAGGAAAGGGCCATCATCAGCAAAAACCGGGTGATTCTGTGGATTTTCTTTAGCACCTCTTACAGCGGCTTCTCTTTCAACAGTGAAACAGTAACCACCATTTACTTTTACACATACACGGTCATGGTGATGTTTTTGAAAAAAGGCAAACATACCGTCATCTGCAGTACAAGTAGCTAAGCTGTGGAAGGTGTTAGGTTGAAATCCATCGCGAACCACCTCTCGATTTTCTATTCTTGGTATATATTCACTCACCTGAGCAAACACGGTGTCTTCCCACTGCGGAGTTTCAGATGGAGCACCTGAAACTCTGAGCTGGCGCATTATGATGGGTTTACCCTTACAGCCTTTAGTTGGCTTTTGGGGATCGTATAGTACTTTTGTATATGAATTCCGGCTGTCCATTGAAATGATGATACGGAAGCCGCCACCTGTTTCCGGTTCCCAGGCAATCCCTGTTGCATAATCAGGGAACAGGTCAAGTTGCTTGATATCTGCAATGCTTTTTTCCAGGCTGGCTACAAGTTTGGATTCGGATAGCAAATCATTTAAAGGAACTAGAGGGGCTTGGTGGCAAATATGAGATGGAGAATGCAGAGCTATTAATATATCTGGAGAGTCTCCTGCTTCGTCTGTAATGCTTAGTTTAAAAACAATGTTGTCTGCAATAGCAAATAAGCTTGTTACTCCACCACTGGTTACATCTTTAAAGGGCTGGGAAAAGTGTATGGGAAGCCCCAGATTTTTTAATATGAATTCCTCAAGAACAATGTTTTTTCCTATAGAGAGAGGATGCGTTTGTGAGAGCTGTTCAAGTAATTCCTCATCCTGTAAATGAGCTTTTAAGCCAAAAGCAGGGTTTGCAAGATTATGCTTGCAGATATGCTTCAATGGGGCTGCTGTTGCCTCGCCTGTTTTGTATAGATAGATATATCCATCCAGTGTACCGACAACATGGAGTGTTGGAGTTACACGCTGGTGAATGGCCCACTTATAAGCTCCGTTTACTGTCCCTGAGCTTATAACGCCTTTAACTTTTGGCACCTCGAGAAAGGTGTCAGAGGAATCATCTGGGTTATCCAGCGCCTTTATAGTTCGGACACACAGTTCTACGGTCGTGTCATCTTCAGTTGCATCTTTTGAGGTGACAAGATCCGCACCAGGATGCTGAGCCATCACCCAAGGCACAAAAAACAGACAGGCGCATAAGAGTCCTGCAGCTAGTCTTCGCAGCATAATTGATACCCTTACAGTGGAATTTACAACTACTAAAGTAGACTCTTTTGTCTAACTGAGATTCCCTTTTTCAGGCTTGCTACCGGATGCCCGGATAAGTATCGGGCGATACGAAAACAGGCGTTGATAACGTCATCGGTGGCAACCCGTCATCAGCGTAGATCATTTCTACAAAGGCGGCTGTCCACCCTTGTGAGGGGGTCGGGATATCAATGATATAGCTGCAGTTTTTATGCTGACAGGCTGGGTTTATATCTGTTGCCGTGTATCGAACGGATGTTTCAGAGCCACGGTTGATGCGGAAGTCGCGAATAATTTTGTTATTTGCCTGCCAAAATATAACTTTTCCCGGCTGTCGGTCAGACGATACCGTTAATCTGTTTTGCTCCAGATTCCATGTTATATCCGGCATTTTCAGGTTCCGAGCGATATAAGTACTGAATGCCGTCAGGCTGTCAGTTACTGCAGGGGCGTTTTCTCTGACAATATAATGTGGGTTGTTGGGAAGTACCTGAATATGCGTTTCACCTTTCAATTCATTCAGAAAGAAACGCCAGCTGTCCGGAAGGAAAAAGTCATCACTTGATGTACTCAGTATCAGCTTGGGCTGAGTAATTTGATCTTTATAGGTATACGGGTCAACCAAGTGTAAAAGCAATTCCAGATTATTTGTGGCAATGGATTGTTCTGGTGAAAGGCTTCTGTCTGTTTCCAGCAACCGCAGCAAATCTTTGTAACTGGCTACGGCGGGAGCCCAGTGTCCGGCATAGGCTTGATACTGATGTTGCATACTGGGAACCGTATTCAGTACTTCAATAACGCCGGGCATAATGGCAACAACGCGAGGGTCAAAGGCCGCTGTCAGCCAGGTTACCCAGCCGCGCTTTGATAAACCGCTGACAATAAACCGGTTCGTCTGCGTTCCGGTATGGCGAGAAATCAATGTTTGGGCAACATCCATTCCTTTGATGGCTGCTTTCAGCATGGGGAGCTGTAATGGCCAGGTTGTGTTCTCTTCCGGGCTTTCAACGAAGCGTTTCCATGTATAAGCAATCAGGTCATCTTCTTTATAGAAACCATGAGCGCCGCCGGGGCTGACTTTATCACGGTGGATTGCTTCATCCCGATCACTTTTAAATTGCAGATACTGGTTTGGAATATCCTCAAGGTGAATGGTGATTTGCCCACTGCGAGCGGCAATCAGCGGGAAATCCAGGGCATCAGCACCACCTTGAGCCGGTGAGCCCGGTAAAGGGTGTTGGGTGCCGCCATCAATATAAAATATTGCATGGTCAGAGTGGAAAGTGCTCTTGGCCGATGTGGGTATAAACAGAGTGAGCCGGTGCTTCCAGAGTGGATAATTAACACCGGCGGCTTCGCCTTCGAGCCAGCGCTGACTTGTAAAGGTGTAAGCGATCTGAGTAACGTCGATTTTTTGAGTATCAACAGTAACACTGATCGTTTGGGTTGCTTCCGGCTTCTCTGGCACGGAAAAGCCGCCATCGTTACGGTTCAGAAAAGCACGAATAACAGATTCAGGCTGGGATTTTATCTGTTGCAGGGTAAAGGCTTTAGGTGTTGTATCGGCCATATTCTTGCTCTGTTCTGCTGCAAACAGGAGAGAAGTGCCAGCGGTTAAAGCCAGCAGAGTACAACATATCAAAAGGCGAACAGGCAGGCACCGAATACCAGGAATCATCAGCTTCATCGCTTATCAGTATTTTGCCTGAAGTAAAGACCTTAATCGGCATTATGCCCAGTGGTCTTAATGCTGCTCTTATAAAATCATGCCGATGATGTAGTGTGATAAAGCCTGTTGAACATGCGTGGTTCATGCTCTTCATTAATCCGGTATAAAGCTGCCGGGCGGTTACTGCCATAGCGCATATCACCGGTATTCAACAACAGGTTATCACTCAGAAAACGGTTGCGAATAGAACGCATGGGCGGAGCCTTGCCCAGCAAAGCTTCAAATACCAGCCGGATATCAGAAAGGGAAAAGGTTTCAGGTAACAGATACAGGGGCAGGGTGCTGTATTGTACTTTTTTAGAGAGTCGCTCCAGCGCCTGACCTACCAGTTCATTATGATCAAAAGCCAGCGGTTCAGTTTCCCCGGTAGGGGACACATCACACCACTTCGCTTCAATCTCGGGCTTCAGCTCAACGGTTGGTGGCAATAGTGCATAGTAAACCGTGGTAAGCGACCAGCCACGGGTATCACGACAGTTATTGCCAATGGTGACAACCTGCTCAAGATAAGCCGGAGGGGTATCAATCAGCGTTAATAAATGACGCTCGGCCGTTTTATCCAGACAGTCATCGATTTCAGGTTCAATGCGTCCTGCGGGTAATGCCGGAAGTGGTGTATCCGGACGGCTGTGTGTCAGCACCTGCAGTTCGTTATCCCGCAGTACAAAAGCGGCGATATCTACGGAAATCAGAGCCGTAGAAAGCAGCATGCCGGTTTTTGAATCTGCAGGTCGGGTCATTGGTATCTCTTCCTTTTGCGGGCTTCAGTGTAACCAATTATCGGTATTCTTGACAGGTTAGTAAATCACGTTCACTATGTTAATGAATGTAGTTTCATAATTACTATCCAGCTGACAAGCACCTTATTTTAAGACTGTGGTTCCACGCTAGGAGCCAGCAAGCAGTATAAAGAAAAGCAGTAGCAGATTATGACAGTCCACTTAGGTAACCCAGCGCATATTGCGGCGTTTGATGTCGATGCGCAGAAGGGGTTCACCCCGCTATGTCCCGATGAACTTCCCGTTCCTGACGGGCACTTCATTGTTGCAGAACTGAATGCTCAGGCCGCGCTGGCAACCCTGCGCATTGGTTGTAAGGATGCGCATCCACCTGAAGCAATCTGGCGAGCGACAGAAACAGCCCCTCAGCTGACACCGGTCGAAGGTGAACATGTTGATGTGCGCTGGAATCTTCACTGTGTTCCCGGAACAGCTGGCTTTGAACTGCTGGATGGTTTGCCGGAAGTCACCGAATATGATTATTTTGTCTGGAAAGGTGTGGAGCCACATATTCACCCTTACGGTGGCTGCTTCCATGACCCGGCTGAAAAACGCAGTACTGGCGTCATTGAATTTTTGCGTCACCACAAAATAGAGACCGTGCTGGTTGGGGGACTGGCACTGGACTATTGCGTGAAAACAACCGCTTTGCAACTGCGAAAAGCAGGCTTCAGAGTGATTGTTAATCATGGTGCAACCCGTGGTCTGGCTCCGGAATCTTCGGAGCAGGCTATTGCTGAGATGAAAGCGGAAGGGGTTGAGTTTATTCAGTCTGTAAAGAGTCTGAAGAACCGCAAGCCACGCAAAACTGAATCGAAGCCGATGATTCATACCCTGATGGATACGGACTTTTACAAGTTCTCCATGCAGCAGGCGATGTTTCATTGTTATAAAGATGTTCGCGTTAAAGCAGAATTCCGTTGTCGTACAGTTCACGACCTGAATGTTATTCGCCATGAACTGCACACCCAGATCGAGCTGCTGGGTGAATTACGCTTCAGTCAGAGTGATATTGATTATCTGCGCTCATTGGGGCACTTCAGGGAAGACTACCTGAATTACCTTGCTAACTTCAGACTCGATCCGAGAACCGTTGAGCTGGGCGAAGAAGCCGGGCGTTTAAGTCTGACAATTGAAGGCCTTTGGGCTGATGTTACCCATTTCGAAATCTATCTGCTGGCATTAATCAGTGAACTTTATGCCCGGCAGGATGATTTGCATCAGCTGTCAGAGGGTCGTGCGCGTCTGGCTGACAAGGTTAAGATGCTGCAACGACAGCTGGAATCCAGCGATCTTTCCGGCTTCAGTTTTGCTGACTTTGGTACTCGTCGTCGTGCGGGGCTGGACTGGCACCGTGAAGTTGTTGAAACACTGCAACAATCTGTTGGTCCTGCGCTGGCCGGTACCAGTAATGTGATGCTGGCACAGGAAATGGGTCTGAAACCTCTGGGTACCATGGCCCATGAATGGGTGCAGGGGCACCAGGCGCTGACACACAGTCTGCGCAGTAGCCAGCGTGTTGCTTTGAATGTCTGGTTAGAAGAATATGGTGGTGATTTAGGTATTGCCCTGACTGATACCATCGGACTGGATGCCTTCCTGCAGGATTTCGATCAGAAGCTGGCGGAACGTTACACCGGTGTACGCCATGATTCCGGTGATCCGGTTATCTGGGGCGAGCGGGTTCTTTCTCACTATCGTGAGTTGGGGATTGACCCGAAGGGAAAATCACTGGTATTCAGTGACGGGTTGGACTTCG
Source organism: Endozoicomonadaceae bacterium (assembly GCA_965261725.1). Lineage (GTDB taxonomy): Bacteria > Pseudomonadota > Gammaproteobacteria > Pseudomonadales > Endozoicomonadaceae > CANDOC01. The sequence goes on from CBDHDU010000039.1 coordinate 18,343, forward strand.
ATCAGTCTTTGCAGTTGTATCAGCGTTTTCATAAAGATACCAAACTGATGTTTGGCATCGGTACCTGGCTGACCAATGACTTTGGTGTGCGCCCGCCGAATATTGTTATCAAGATTGTCGAAGTTAACGGGCAGCATGTTGCCAAGCTTTCTGATGCGCCGGGTAAAACCCTGTGCCGCAGCAAGAGTTATGTCACTCGTCTGCGTGAAGCATTCAAAGTCGCCTGACCTTTATCGCCACCCGCTATTTGATTTGCGGGTGGTTTGCCTTTCGTTAATCTTTTCTGAAAACGTGTGGTTTGTTGACTTCAATATCATCCATTGTTGCCAGCAGGCGTTTGCGTAAAGCCTCAAAACGGAAAAAGCGTGGACCTGAGTTCAGATAGTGATCCAGGAACTCTTCTGCCTGAGCGCGGGTAAAGTTAAAGAAGTGACGGAACAGGCATTCCAGATCTTTAAAGCGGCGAACTTCCGGAATCATCTGGTAGCGGGCTTTTTCCAGATCAATAAAACGAATATCCGGCCCGGCTTTAAACTGACCTGACTTAACCTGTTCATCCTGCTTGCTGAAATAGCGTACAAACACATGGGTTGTGTACAGGCACATATGGCACTGTCCCTGGTCATGCATATGACGCACCGCTTCAGCCAGCTTTAACAGGGCAATAGTTACTTCACCTTCACTGGCCTTTTCTTTCCATTCGTGCAGGTTTTGATAACCATCCAACGCCCGGCTGATGAGAATTGCTTGATGTTTACCCTCAACCTTCCGCTCGTTGTAATAGACAATATCCAGCGTTGGGATATCCAGCTGATGGAATCGCTGAATGCTCTCCATCTCCCGCTGATAGGTGGGTACACCATTAAACGGGTGCAGCAGCGTCGGGGTGTTATGGTTTTCCTGCCGCTTGATAAAAAACGGCGCCTCATTGCTGCCCGCAATTTCAAGCAGACTAACACCGCTCCAGCCTTTGCGACGGTAGTTTGGTGGCTCAAACCATTCATCGGTACAGGTCCAGAGGGATTCAAAATCACTGTAGCCAGCCTGCTCGAACAGCGGCTGGTATTCAGGCATTAAAAAATTGCGGTTGGTCATTTACCCGCCAGAGTCCAAAAAGGTGTATTAAATCATAAACAGGGCTTTATAGTTGAGTCTGTGCGAGATGGCTATAAATATCTGGTACTGAATAACAATAATAATGGACGAGCGCTGCAGGGCATTTTTATGTATACGCTGGAAGAATGGTTTGATGAGTATGGGAAGAGCCACCGCAACTCAACGAACAAGGCAATTCACTGGGTTTGTGTCCCCGTCATTCTGTTCTCTATTCTGGGGATTTTTTGGCTGGTATCCAGCTCATTAACTATTGCTCTGGTTTTCTTGTGTTGCCTTTTTTACTGGCGACTGTCAGTTCGGCTGGCTATAGCAATGACTGTTACCATGTTGGCCATGCTCATGCTTGTATCGATTATTGAAAGTGTTGCGTTGCCGATTGTGCTCACATTATTTGTACTGGCCTGGATCGGCCAGTTTATTGGCCACCATATCGAAGGCAAAAAAACTTCATTTTTTCAGGACTTGCAATTCCTTCTGATCGGGCCGCTTTGGGTAGTGGCTTTTCTGTTTCGTAAATTCAATATTACCTATTAACGGTGTAGAAAGAGCAAACCTGTGAGATCAGGTTTGCTCCGGCGCGCTGGGTTCAGTTTTTTTCTGTTGTGTCTTTAATTGCTGGTGTAGCTTCTGGAAACGCGGGTCTTCCGGTGCCAGTTCCATCAGTTTTTGAACATGGATCAGTGCCCCGTCAATATCGCCACTGGCCTGTTTGAACTCGACCATCCCCATCAGCAGTTGTTCATTAATCGGGTTACGGCGCAGCGCACGCTCCATGGCTTCCATTCCCTTCTTCTGCTGATTCAGTTCAGCAAGTGCCAGTGCATAAACATAGTTATAACGGGTATTGTCCGGAGCCAGCCGTGCGGCATTACGCAGTGACAGGAGTGCAGGCATATATTGTTTGCGACGTATTTTTAGCAGCCCCATGGCGTGATGCAGGTCGGCATTTTCTGGCAACTGTGCCATCGCTTCCTGTAGTGGTTTTTCAGCATCGTTATCCCGCCCCATTGCTCGGTACAGATCCGCAAGATTTAACCATGCACCGGCAAAGTAAGGTGCGATCTTCAATGCCTGCACATAGGCTTTATGTGCCGCTTCGGCATCGCCCTGTTGTTGATGGAACAGGCCGAGATTTACATAAGCTTCGGGAGTATCCCGGTTAGCTTTCAGGCTGCGTACATATTCTTGCAGAACTTTTTTAGCCTGTGTACGTGAGCCCGCAGGCAGGTCGCTGGCTGGTATCCGGGCGGCATTTTTGGCGGCTTCCATACGCACGGCTTTGGTTGGGTGTTCCAGCAGTGAGGGTATCAGTGCCGTGCGAGTTTCCGGTGCAAGGCTCGCCGTTGTATAAGCAATTGCCATGCAGACAAGGTCTGAATGTTTTTCAGGTAGTTGTTGCCACCAGTCAACCGGGCGAACTGCCGGATAGCGTTGTAATTCCTGAATAGCCGTTGCTTTGGCGATATCGGGTGTGGCTTCATTTTCAATCAGCTTGACCAGTTGTTCGCCGCCAGCCGGATGCCCCAGTCTGGCGTTATAGAAGGTTTCTGCATAATTCTGATACCCGGCAATACGCTGATCGCCATACCATTCACGCACTTGATTAGCTGCCCACTGTGCCGATTTATCATCATGACAGTTATTGCAGGCATTGGGGGTTCCCAGTTTGACGCTGAGATCAGGGCGGGGAATCCGGAAACTGTGATCGTGTCGGGCATCAACTCCCATATAGTTCTGGGGAGCCATATGGCATTCAGCACACAGAGCCCCCTTCGAAGCAATGGGGTGGAAGTGATGTTTTGGGGTGTTGAATTTCTCGGATGAATGGCACTGCAGACAGACAGTATTACCTTCACCCTTCAACTGCATTGTGTGAGCATCATGGCATTCGGAGCAGGTAACACCGGCATGGAACATTTTACTTTGCAGGAAAGAACCGTAAACATAGGTTTCATCGGTAGGCTGACCGTCCGGATGATAATACCCGGCTGTCAGTAGCTGCAGGCGATAGTGATCCAGCATATGCGGCGTGATATCAGCTCCTTCAGCCAGCGGCGTACGACGTGAATGACAGCGTCCACACACATTAAGCTCGGTATGTTGAGTATTGGGTTTGCTGCGAAGTGCTGTTCCTTTAATGGCATCCATAACCCATTCAACCCCTTTGCGCTCGTTAAATTGCACTATAAGGCCAAGTGGGTCATTGGGTTTGCGGTTCGGATTGCTGATTTGTTTTATATGCTCAGAGCCGGGGCCATGGCAGGCTTCACAGGCAACATTAATATCTGACCAGCTGGTGTGGTACTGGCGGGTTTTCGGATCAAAGTTGCGTTTTAAGTTTGTCGAGTGACATTCGGCACAAACGAAGTTCCAGTTCTGGGACTGCTTGGTCCAGTGCAGAGGGTGTTTGTAAGTGGCTTCATCATCGGGATACAAGTGATACCAGCGTTGTCCCCCATCTTTTTTGGAGCGGGCATCCCAGGCAATAGACAGTGCCTGATAGCGACCTTTTTCCAGTTCGATCAGATATTGCTGCAGCGGATCAAAGCCGAATGTAAACAAAATCTCGTAGTCGTGTAATTCTCCGTCAGGCCCATCTGTATTTACAAAGAACTTGTTATTTTTTTTGAAAAATGTGCTGGTGGTGCCGGCATATTCAAACTTTGCATTGTTGAAATCCCCCAGTACCGACTGCTCAGAAGCATGAGCCATTGCCTTGCTGTGGTGAGATTTCAGCCAGTCCTGATATTCCTTTTCATGGCAGCTTTTACAAACCTGATTGCCGACATAGGTTGCAGCGTTGGGTTTGGGTTGCAGTGGCTCCTGCGGGTTGATCTTGGCAGACACTGAACCTGCCGCAAACAACAGTACTGTCAGAATCAGTGAAAGATAACCAGATAATGTTGATCTGGTTTTTGCGGCAGATACCCCCCGCATACCCCACAGACAGCTGCAGGGAAAATCATTTTGGTTTGGCATTGGTATTGAACGGTCGCCGGACAGATTATTGCAGTATTATCGAGCCATCATCAGCATAGCTGCTCGAACGGCGTCTGCCAGCAGATTGCGAGCATACGAGAGTGTCAGTGTATGCCCGCAGCAGGGAGGAGTATTAAAGCATGCGTTTCAGTGAATCATTTTCAGGCTGATCAAAAAATCGGTGTTTGATAACGGCCAGTAGATGCACAGCAATCACACCCAGTAATACATAGGGAATGATGGTGTGGACCTCGTGCAGCAGGCCGGCGAGTTCCTTATCTTTTTCGACCAGATTCGGCAGTGTCCAGTCAAAGAACTTCACTTCTCTTCCGGGAGCAGCACCAGACATCAGATACCCACTGGCAGGCACCAGAAACATCAGCAGATATAGCAGACCGTGACCGAGATGAGCCAGACCAATTTCAAGCTTCGGCATGGTTTTAGGTAATGGTGGTACCTTGCTGACCAGGCGAATCAGTATCCGCAGTGCCAGCAGGAACAGAATCAGCACACCAAAAGATTTATGCCAGGGATATATGTCGTATTTATAGCTGACAGACTGATCCAGTCCGGCCATATACCAGCCACTGGCAATGAGTCCCAGAATGGCGATAGCCATCAGCCAGTGTATAGCCCGCATCAGGAAAGGGTATCGGTTTGAAGTGCTCATCACAGAGTCCGTTTTGGTCATTGTTGTACTTCTTATACTCCTAATACTAGATGCAATAAAGAACGTTGATATTTAAAAAGCTATAAAGACTTCATTTTTGCCGCCGATCTAACTAGTGGATCACTCGAATTCACACGGACAAGGATAGGATCGTAACGATGTTTAGAATTACAGCCGCATTACTGCTGTTGTTATCGACAGTGGCTGGTGCAACCAATGGCTATTTCTCACACGGAATCAGTCTGACTGACAAAGGACGCGCAGGCGCTGGCGTGGCTTACGGGCATGACAGTGTCATGGCGGGGCATAATCCGGCCGGGCTGGGCTGGGCTGCTGAAGGCTTTGAAATGGGGATGACCCTGTTTAATCCCGAGCGTGAGTACAAATCCCGGGGTGCTGCCTCGAAGGTTTTTGTCAGCCCGCAGCAGTTTACCTTCAGTATTGGTGATGGATATCAGCAGGCAGATAGCCGCAATACCTTCTTTGCAATTCCGCTGGCGGGTTATCGCTGGGGCATTAATGATCGACTGGCTTTAGGCCTGTCTTTCTACGGCCATGGAGGAATGAATACCGAGTATGTCGGCGGGCAGGCATGGATTGGCCCTAATGCGGCGCCGGGTGTATTTGGCGGAGGTAAAACCGGTATTGATATGGCGCAGGCGTTCACCAGCTTTAATACGGCCTGGAGTATCAACAGTAATGTAGTTGTCGGTGCCAGTATTATTGGTGCGGTACAGCGTTTCAAGGCCAGCGGCTTAAGTCAGTTTGCTGGTTTCTCTACGAGTGCTTCCCGGCTGTCGGACAGAGGCTACGATTATTCTTCCGGTTATGGCATTAAGCTGGGCATGCAGGCCAGAGTGATGCCTGATGTTATGTTCGGTGCTTCATGGCAGCCAAAAATCCGGATGAGTAAGCTTGATCGCTATGCAGGGCTGTTTGCTGACAAGGGACGCTTTGATATTCCTGAAACCTGGAATATGGGGCTGGCATGGCAAATGAATCCTGACCATGTGGTGATGTTCGATATCCAGAAAATCCGTTACAGCAAGGTTGCTTCTGTAGGTAACGGGATGGATGAGTTGTTGAACCGCTGTATGCGTGGCGATGCCACTGGCTGCCTGGGTGGTAAAAATGGTGCAGGCTTTGGTTGGCGCGATATCACCATCTACAAGCTGGGCTACGAATGGCAGATGAATACCGATATGCGCCTGCGCATGGGAATCAGCACAACAGATCAGCCGGTTCAAAAGGAAGATGTTGTATTCAATATTCTGGCACCGGGCATCATGGAAAAGCACTACACCATGGGGCTGGACTGGAATGTATTTGAAAACAGCGATCTGACCTTCGCCCTGATGTATGCACCGCCGGTGACGGTTAAAGGACGTAATGTTTTCGATCCGGCGCAAACGATTCAGGTAAGAATGTATCAGTGGGAACTCAGTGTCGGCTACCGGCACCGTTTCTGAAAATCATAAGGTATAACCGTCAGGGCTGACGATTGATGCCAGAACGATCTCACTATAATGGCTTGTCCTTACTGTTGGCTCTGTTCTTTTTGGGGGTAGGGCTGCAGTTTTTTGCGGCTCCGGTTTTTGCAAAAGAAGTTCAGTTGGATGAATCCCGGTCATCAATTCCGCTTGCTGACTTCATTGACTATCTGGTTGATGAAGAGGGCACCCTTACGGTTGACAGGTTGCAGTCTGAGAATATTTCCGCGCAGTTTCAGCCTGCAGAAGGCGATATTATCAATGGCGGCATGACCCGCTCTGTTTATTGGGTTCGAATAAGCCTGAAGCAAGAAGCAGTGCCAGATAATGAACCGGTGCGCTGGCTATTGGAAATGGCCTATCCGCTGGTGGATGACATGACCGTTTATCTGCCAGATGTTAATGGACGTTTTATTTCCCACTCGCTTGGTGATCTGAAGCCTTTTAATCTGCGTAATGTGCAGCATCCGAACCTGCTATTGCCGTTGGTTTTAACGCCGGGTAAATCAACACAGGTTTATATTCGGCTGGAGTCTGGTGATTCCATGCAGATTCCGCTGACGCTGTGGCGCCCACTGGCTTATATCGAGCACTCATCCAGTCTCGCTTATGTATTTGGAATGATTTACGGCGTGCTCGCCGTGATGTTCCTGTACAACCTGTTCCTGTTCATATCCGTCCGGGATATGAGTTATCTCTATTACATTCTTTGTATTGCGTCTTTCGGCTTGCATCAGATCGCAGCCAATGGTGTTGGGTATGCTTATCTCTGGCCTGACTGGCCCTGGTGGCAGAATATTTCGGGACCTTTTCTGATTGGTGGCACCGAAGTCTTTGCTGCTTTGTTTGCCCGTAGCTTTCTGAATACCAAAGTGCACGCCCCGACACTGGATAAAGTATTAAAAAGCCTGACAGTTGCTGGTTCAGTTGTGATGTTTCTAGCGTTGTTTATTGATCATTTCTGGGCGATGTGGCTGGCGATTGCTGTTGCACTGCCGCATATTCCGACCATGCTGATTGTAGGCATACGCTGCTGTATGAGTGGTAACACCTCCGCACGTTTCTTTGTAATTGCCTGGTTTGCGTTTCTGGCCGGTGGCGGCATTTATATGATGATGTTGCTGGGGCTGTTACCAAATAATGACTTTACCAATTACTCGGTGCAGGTTGGGCAAACCATAGAAGTCACCCTGTTATCACTGGCGCTGGCCGACCGGATAAACCGCTTACGAGAAGAAAAAATTGCCTTTGAAATGCAGGCGCGTGAACAGCTGGAAGAAGCCAATGAAGCCCTGCTTGAAAGTAACCGTTTAAAAGATGATTTCCTGCATACCGTCACCCATGAATTACGCACCCCGATGAATGGCGTGATGGGCATGCTTGACCTGATGCGCGATGAAACTGATCTGGAAACGGTTGGTGAATATCTGGGCATTGCCTCACAGTCGGCAGATGAAATGCTGCATATCGTCAACAGTATTCTGACACTGGTTGAGCTGCAGTCAGGTCAGCAAAGTCTGGCAAATGCCAGCTTCAACGTGAACGATATTATGCTGCCTCTTTCGGAAAAGTATCAGCAGCAGTGTGCAGAAAAAAATCTGGAATGGAATATTACGGTAGCGCCGGAAGCCAGCATTGACTGGAATGGCGATGCCGGAAAAGTATCGCAAGTGCTGGAATGCCTTCTCAGTAATGCGGTGAAATTTACGACCAAAGGCTCGGTGACTGTGAGTGTTGCAACAGCTGTTGATAATACGTCTGGTCAACAATTACTGGAATTTACCGTAGCCGATACCGGCATCGGTATGGTCGATGATGTTAAAGATAAAATCTATAAAGCTTTTGAGCAGGTTGATGGCAGTATGACCCGCCGGTTTGGCGGGCTTGGCCTCGGGCTGGCACTGGCTCAGGCACTGGTGGGAGTGCTTGGCGGAAACCTCTCTCATGAGTCTGAGCAGGATAAAGGCACTTCCTTCCGGTTGTGTGTCCCTGTGCAGAGAGCGGCGGTTTAATTGCCACTGATATTCTTTATTTCCCGCCATTCTCCGGGTTTAAGGTTATCCAGTGACCAGGACCCAATTTTGTAACGGATCAGCCTTAACGTAGGAAAGCCTGCGGCGGCGGTCATTCTTCTGACCTGCCTGTTCTTGCCTTCCCGGATAGTCAGTTCCAGCCAGCAGTCAGGTACGGATTTTCGCTCCCGAACCGGTGGTACCCGTGGCCAGATACCGGGCGCTTCAATACGGCGTACGTCTGCCGGTAGTGTCATGCCGTCTTTTAACATGATGCCCGTACGGAGCTTTTCCAAATCACTGTTCTGCGGATCACCTTCAACCTGCACCCAGTAGGTTTTAGCCATTTTCTTTTTCGGATTGGCAATGCGGTGTTGGAGTTGTCCGTCATTGGTTAGCAGTAGCAGACCTTCACTGTCACGATCCAGCCGCCCGGCGGCGTATACACCGGGAATATCAATAAAGTCTTTCAGGGTCTTGCGACCACCTTCATCGGTAAACTGGCACAGCACATCAAAGGGTTTATTAAAGGCAATCAGGCGTGAGGGGCCGAAAGGACGCTTGGGCTTTGAAACAGGGCGACGCTGACTGGTAACCGGTTTACGTGTCTGACGGGGTTTAAAAGACATAATGAAAAAGTAAGTGTACGCATCTGAAGGGTGGGAGAGTGTGGATTATATCAGGATGTGAACAGAATTTGATTTGTATCATTATCAATTGCGCGCTTGCATGAAAATTGATCCGTGTCCGGGAGTGGTTAATCACCGGGAAGCGAAGGGTTTGGGTGAGTTATTCGGATATTAACTTTCAGCAGAAAAACCATAATAGGCGCCAGTAGATAAGCGCTGTTCCATACTTATCTCGTCAAGGCAGAGTTGCGACGGCCCCCCCCCCTTGCTGTCCGCTACTCCCCTCTGCCTTGTCATGTTCGTTCTTGTGCTGATTTGGCCCTGTATCTTTTGATGCGGGGCTTTTTTTTGCCTGATTTTTTCCTTGGTTATTTCCTTAGCGATTCCCTTAGCTATTCGATCAGCAGCACAACCAGTTCCCTGGGGCCGTGAGCGCCGTAAGCTAATGTCTGTTGAATATCCGCTGTTTTCGATGGTCCTGAAACCAGCAGGGCGTTGGTCGGCATTTGGCTCTGCCAGTTTTCCTTTTCCAGCAATTCGGTAAAGGTGTTATGGATCTTGTCGGCTTCAACCAAGAGAATATGAACCGGCGATACCAGTGATAAGCTGCGCGATTCATGCTGGTCGGGCCAGATAACAATAGTGCCGGTTTCGGCAATACCGCCACGGCTTCCTGTAATTGCTGCTTCTGCCTGATGAAAGAGCAGGTCTTTGTTTTCTTCTATGGAAGCGTCCAGCGGAATAAGTTGTGTTGCAGCGCTAATATCAGGCGAAGAGAACACCTGCGTGCCGGTTTCACTTTCTGGTGACGCCAGCAGGTTCTTCAGTTGTTTTTGTCTGATTAAACCGGCGAGTAAGGGTGGCCATTCAGCTGCTGTCGTACGATGCACTTCTGTATGAACGGCTTCGAGCAGGGTAATAAAATGCTCAATGCGTTGCTTCTGGTTTCTATCCGTTGCCGGAGGCGCTATTTCAGGTTTTGAATGGACGGTGCCAGCCGTGAGTGCCGAGCGGAGTTTGGTTAGAATATTGTTACAAGCACTCATTTTGCCTGCCTCTGTTGCTGGCGGTAATGTTTCATTTGTTCATGAAAGCTACGTGCTGCCGGTTTTAACGGTGCCCGGCAACGGCTCCAGGGGCCAACTTTCGCAGGTACCAACCCGCGAAAACGAGTGGCACACCATAGAAAGAATTTATAAATAACCGGACTGCGGTTAAGCCAGCTCCAGCCAGTCCAGATGGCAGATTCTAACCGACTATAACTACATCCCTGTCCTTTGATTGTTGCATTTGTTGCTGGTTTGCTGACCTTTTCAACGCGAAGCCGCTGTAATAATTCCGGAATTGGAATTTTCACTGGACATACTTCGCTGCAGGCGCCACATAGAGAAGACGCAGATGGCAAATCTGCTGTAGCGTCCAGCCCCATCAGATGAGGGGATATTATTTTTCCAATCGGTCCCGGATAAACAGTGCCATAAGCATGCCCGCCAATACGAGTATAAACCGGGCAGTGATTCATACAGGCACCACAGCGAATACATTGCAGGGTACTGCGCATTTGCTGATCGGCGAATGCCTGCGTTCGACCATTATCCAGCAGAACCAGATGAACTTCTTTGGGGCCGTCTTTTTCTCCCGGTTTGCGCGGGGAGGTAATCATATTGAAATAGGTTGTTATCGGTTGCCCGGTGGCGGAGCGGGTCAGCAAGGAAAGCAGTGGCGGAATATCTGTCAGCTTCTCCACCACTTTTTCAATACCGGTGACGGCAATATGAACCGGCGGGATGGTTGTTGTCATCCTGCCGTTGCCTTCATTTTCAACCAGACAAAGTGTGCCAGTTTCGGCCACCGCAAAATTAACGCCAGAGATACCGATATCAGCGTTATAAAATTTTTCTCTGAGGATATTGCGACCAGTCTGAATCAGTTGGTTGACATCTTCCGTGTATTCGACACCGGGTATTTTTTTGCAGAACAGCCGGGCAATCTCGGCTTTATTCTTGTGGATAGCAGGCATAATGATATGGGACGGATGCTCATTATCCAGCTGAACAATATATTCCCCCATATCGGACTCAAGGCTTTCTATGCCATGAGCTTCCAGAAAGGCATTCAGTTCCATTTCTTCTGAAACCATGGATTTGCCTTTTATCACATGGCGGGCGTTATGTTGTCGGGCAATATCCAATACTACCTGATTTGCTTCTTCCGTCGTTTCAGCCCAGTGAACCTGAATGCCATTTTCAGTGCAGCGCTGTTCTAGCTGCTCTAGCAGTTCCGGCAGTTTTGATAGGGCACGCTGACGAATCTGACTCCCCTGTTTACGGAGCATCTCCTTTTCAGTTTTATCCGGAAATTGTGCTCTACGCTTTGCCATCAGGAAGTCCATAGCACCGCGAAAGTTAGTTCGTAATTGAGAGTTATGAATATCTCGATGAACACTTTCTTTAAAGTTCGGTTTTATCTGTGGTGATTGTACCTCTGTATTCATAATCTTAATGGTCTACGCTATGTGGCAACATAGACTAAAAAATAGATCAAGGATTGCGTTTTGTACCGTTGGAAATGGGTTGTCAGAACTGTTTCTATACAATTATATTTATTTGTATGCGTAGCATGTGCAGATATATTGGTAATCGAAGTATTTAACCAAACTTTGGTTAAACATACGTTATATATGTTGCCGATAGAGAGTGAACGATATCAGGGTTATGATTGCCTCAGCCTTGAAATGCTAAAAAAATCAGAAGTAAGATTATGCCATACATATGATATTTCCTTAGAGGATACAGGCTATCTTACTTTAACATCATCATCCTACCCTCATTCTGCATGGCGTCTGGAATTTATTGCAAATGAGCATTTAGCTGATCCAAGCTGGAACTTGAGATTCAACAGGTTAGAAGATGATTTTCTTTTTGATAACGTTAAAAAAATAAAGCACTTTTCAAGCGAGTTAAGAGGTTTATATTCTTTGAGGTACGAGCTTGCTAACGGCATATTTGAGTATGAAGTAGAGTGCTTTTTGCCCTCAAGTTATAGTAGTTTAATCAGGAATCTGATTCTTTTTTTATACGATTTTTTAAAATGGGATAACTGTTTTTGTTCTGAAATATCACATAGCGAATTCTATGATAATTCGGGTGTGTTAAATGATGAAACTTGTGTCGGAGATCCACTGCTGACAGGGAGTATTCCATCTCCATATGGTGTAGATATTGGTGTTTGTTTACATAGGGATGGGTTATGTGTTTTTGACCTGTCGCAGGTGCATTTTCCAGCGTGTTACTTACCTGAAATTGAGCCTCTTGTTTCTGATGGCGATGATCAGTTAAGCATACACAGTTTGAATAGAGATTCTGAACAAGTGTGCGGAGTTGAAGAAAGGTCACCCGGTGCGCAATTAATACCATATTCTAACGATAGCAACTGGATGAAACCCGAAGAGATAACAAAGAAAAAAGCTGTTTGTTCATGCAAAAAATCTGAGTGTTTAAAAGGGTATTGTGAGTGTTTTACAATCAATGCCTATTGTAGCAGCAGTTGTCGGTGCCAAGGGTGTAAAAATACAGCTGAATTTGAAACAGAGCGTAGTGAAAGATTGTGCCTGAGAAAACCAGTGAGCTTACAGGAAAAGTTTACATGTTTACCTGGTGGCAAACCCTTTCATACAAAGGGGTGTCAGTGTAAGTCAGGTTGTCAGAACGGATACTGTGAATGTTATCTGATGAATACAGATTGCGGGATGAGCTGCCATTCACTCAATGGCAGCGAACAATGTAAGCGCAAGAGTAATGATATTGCTACTACCCATTAGCGTTATCTTTTTGAGTGGTCTATGTATTTGTAGGTATTAGATTAACTCTGTTCCATAACCAGACTGCAATATGCTCTCCGCGTAAATTTTTATTTTTATATTCAACTGCTCCTGTGATATTTAACAGACAGCCACAGTCAGCAGTGACCATTCGATCTGCCTGCATTGCACAAAGAGCTTCAACTTTATCACTGACCATGGCTTCAGATATTTCCGGATAACGCACGGCAAAGGTACCCCCAAACCCACAGCATTCGTATTCATGTTCTTGCTTTAACAATGAAACATTGGCGCACTGTTCGATTAGCCGGGCGCAGGTTCTGTGAACATTCATTTCCCGACGTGCAGAGCACGATGTATGCAGGACAACTTGTTCTTTTGAACCCAGATCTTCAGGCTGGAAATGTAATACATGTACCAGAAATTCAGTAAACTCAAACACGCGTGAAGCCAGGTTGTCAGCTTTTTCTTCCCATTCTGGCTGCTGTTTAAAAAGAGCAGGATAGTGATGCCTTAACATCCCACCACAAGAACCTGACAATATAACCACTGGCCATTGCTGTTCACTCAGGCAATTGATCTGGGATTTGGCAACCTGTTGTGCCTGATTGTTATAACCCGATGTGTAAGCCGGTTGCCCGCAGCAGCTTTGCTGTTCGGGGAAAACAACATCAACACCTTGTGATTGAAGTAATTTTACTGCAGCCATTCCGGCTTCAGGATAAAACAGGTCAACAAGGCAAGTGCCGTATAAATAAACTTTCTCAGGCTTTTCAGGGTAGAACCGAACGGTATCGCAGCTGACTGAATTTTTTTCTGGTTCTGTCGCAACATCAGTATACCGAGCGTCATTCATCGTATAAGCCTCTGTCGGATGATCTAATATTACACCATCATCGAGCACTGTAATTGAGCCTATACTAGTTCGTTACCTCCGCACTTTCTCAGGTAGATCTATTTGATAAACTCCGCGCTTTTTTTCGGAGAAAGCCATGACTGATCAGGCACTGGAACAACTGAAACAGGAAAACCGCATCCTGAAGGCAGAACTGAAAGCTCTGCAGGCAGACAACCCCAAGCGCCTGAAGCAACAGGTCAAGCGTCTGCAGGAGCAGAACCGCAGTAAAGATGCCGAGCTCACTCTGCTGAAAAAGAACCTGAAAAAGAGCAATGAAGAACTGAAAGAAGTCAGTGCGGTTCTGGATGAGCAGGCTGCGCTGGCAACCCCTCAATGGCTGTCTGAAGACAAATCCTGGGCTGTTTACCTGTCCCTGCCTGACTTCACCGGTGAAGAAACCACCAATGATGAGCTGGTGCTGAAAATTGTCGACCTGAAAACCGGTGGCGCCAAAGTTGTCCACATGGATGATGGTGAGAACGGTACTGAACTGACCTGGCCACGTATGCGTACCGTCCCAAAGAATGTAAAAGACGCTGTTACTGAGATTATGGAAGAAATCACTGAGTAATCAGTGCATTCTATTCATAAAAGCTGACGGTATCGTCCAGCTTTGCCCTGCCAGTGATGGCTTTGCTGGTAGGGTGACAGGAATCTTCATAGCCGAAAGCAATACCAAACAGCACTCTATTGTTTGGTGAAATATCCAGTTCTTCGTGGATGATCTGTGCCTGAAAACTCACCGATGTCATGGGTACAGAAGCAATGCCGTGCGCTGTCATACTCAGTATTAAGTTCTGAGCATACATACCAAGATCAGCCGCTTCTCTGATGCCGAACGGTTCAGGCAAAAGCAGAAATGCTATGTGTGGCGCATCAAAAAAGCTAAAGTTGCGCATAAAGGCTCGCTGCCTTGCAGCCTTGTCATTGCGATCAATGCCCATGGCATCATATAAAGCAGCTGCCGCTTCATGCTGGCGTTTTTTATATGGCTGTTGATAGTTGCCATCGTAAGGGAGGTCGGGTGTCATTTTGCCCTGCAGCACGGCAGCCGTCATTTTCTCCCGTAATCGATTACAGCTGTCACCACTGGCAACGGCGACCTTCCAGGGTTGAGTGTTGCAGTTTGATGGGGCACGTTGCGCCAGCGTGAAAACAGTCCCTAGTGTTTCTGAGCTAACCGGTTGAGGCAGGAAGCCTCGTACTGAACGTCGCTTCTCTGTTAGTTCCACAAATGCTGCTATCAAGTCGTTCATTCTTATTGTTCTGCAATAACAGGTAATAGATGGCATGGTGCATGATTTAATGACAGTCGTCATCTGAATTTCACAGCTATGCTGTCAGACCATGGCAACGCAAGGTCACAGGTTTCTGTTGTGGAAGAAAAACTGATTCGTGATGCGCTGATGTTATGGGCAACGATTGATCCGATTGGCACGTTGGCAATTTTTTCGGCGGTTACAGCGCCACTTTCACATGAACAGAGAAGCCGAACGGCACTCAAAGCAATTATTTATTCTGCTGTGATTCTGGTCGGAGCGATTGTTGTCGGGCAGTTTTTGCTATCCGCGATGGGTATTGCTTTGGTTTCTCTTCAAGTTGCAGGTGGCTTGGTGCTGTTTCTGTTTGCCCTGCAGATGATTTTTTCAGATAGCCAGCCAACCGTTTCTCAGGAAGGGGAAGCTCAGCACGATCTGGCTGTGTTCCCTCTGGCAGTACCTTCTATTGCCAGTCCCGGTGCGATTATGGCAGTGATTGTGCTGACCGATAATCATTTTTGCTCGATCAGCTATCAGATTGGAACTGGGGTTGTGCTGTTACTGATTTTGTTAATCACTTATCTGTTTATGTTGGCTTCCACCCGAATATTAAGAATTATCGGGAAAAATGGTGCAGCGCTGATGGTTCGTGTGATGGGGCTTATCCTTGCAGCGTTATCTGTTCAACTGGTATTTGAAGCGTTGGAGATTGAAAACTGGGTCTAGCTACATATACTGCCAGAACCCAATAATAAGAATTTTGATATTTACTATGACGAATGAACAGCACTACCGCGCTCTCGAAGCTATGTATCAGGCTGCACCGGTTAATGAATTTTATAAGCCTGTTATGAGGGGGTCAGAAGGGCAGGCAGAAATCACCATCGATATTGCTAGAAAGCTTTTTCATGCGGGAGAGGCTGTACACGGCTCTGTTTATTTCAAAGAGCTGGATGATGCTGCATTTTTTGCCGTGAACTCACTGGAAAGGGAAGTCTTTGTACTGACAACGTCTTTTACCGCTTACATTACCCGACCGATCAGCAGTGGTCAGATGGTTGCCCGTGCTCGTGTCGTCAATATGAATCGCACTCAGTGGATTGCAGAAAGTGTGGCTTACGACAGTGAAGGGCGAGAAGTAGCGAGAGGCAATGGCATTTTTGTCAGATCAAAAATGCCATTGGGTGATACTGCTGGTTATAAAGATTATCTGGCAGCGCTTTAAACAGACTGTCAGGCCAGCGTATTACGTTCAATGATGTAGTTACAGTCAATGCCCGCAGGCAAAGCACCAAACAGCTGCCCACGAGATTGCGGATCAAGCCGGGTCAGACAGAAAGCATCTGCAATCTTGGCATCCCCATAAAGCAACAATGCTGAAGCCTGCAGGGCAACCGCCAGACGCTCAACGATAAGCCGTGAGCGGGGCAGAATTTCGTCTTTCGCTGCCATATCTTCCTGAATAGCATCAACCCACGGTCCAAGCAGTGGATGTTTATGAGCAGCTTGTCGTATTTCCATAATGACGCTGGTCAGGGTATCCGGATCACGCTGTAGCGCGCGCAAAACATCCAGACATTGCACATTACCGCTGCCTTCCCAGATTGAATTTACCGGTGCTTCCCGGTAGAGGCGGGGCAGAATAGATTCTTCTACATAACCGGCACCGCCCAGGCATTCCTGAGCTTCATTGATCATGAAAGGGGCGCGTTTGCAGATCCAGTACTTGCCGATTGCGGTAACAATGCGCGCCAGCCTGGCTTCATTCTCGTCCTTGTCCCGGTTTTCCAGTGCCTGAGCCAGTCGTAGTGTCATAGCCAGAGCAGCTTCACTTTCCAGAGCCAGATCGGCCAGAACACCCTGCATAATCGGCTGCTCGACCAGTACTTTGCCGAAGACTTCTCGGTGACTGCAATGATGAATTGCCTGACTCAGTGCCTGACGCATAATGGCAGAAGAGCCCACCATACAATCAAAACGGGTCAGGGAAACCATATCAATAATCGTCGCTACGCCACGCCCTTCCTGACCAATCATCCAGGCTTGAGCATCACGGTATTCCACTTCACTGGAAGCATTTGCCTGATTGCCGAGTTTGTTTTTCAAGCGCTGAACATAGAATCCATTCAGTGAGCCATCTTTTTTCCAGCGGGGCAGAAGAAAGCAGGATAATCCTTTCTCTGTCTGCGCCAGCGTCAGGAACGCATCGCACATGGGGGCGGAACAGAACCATTTGTGTCCAGTCAGTTTGTAGAGTTGCCCCGGCCCCTTAGTTTCAACCGCCACCGCTTTGGTGGTATTGGCGCGGACATCAGTGCCCCCCTGCTTTTCAGTCATAGCCATACCAATGGTTACGCCTTTCTTTTCAAACCAGGGTTTATTGGCCGGATCGTATTCATTGGCTGTGATCAGTGGTTCCCACTCTTTAGCAACATCCGGCTGGTGGCGCAGTGCTGCGACAGAAGCAAAGGTCATAGTGAGAGGGCAGCAGCTACCGGCGTCAACCTGATTGTGCAGATACATCATGGCGGCACGGGCGGTAAAGCTGTCGGGGCGATCATCGGTCCAGGGCATGGAATGACCACCATGCTGAATGGTTGTGGCCATTAACTGATGATAAGCCGGATGAAAATCAACCTGATTAATGCGGTGTCCGTAGCGGTCATGACTGTGATAAACGGGCTTGTTCTCGTTGGCGAGAAAGCCCTGTTCCATCATCTCGCTGCCAGCGAGTTTGCCATATTCTTCCAGCTGCGGGATGGCCCAATCAGCACTGCGCACAATGGCGTCTTTTAGTGGTTTATCAAGCCCGAACAGATCGGTGCCTTCAAAAAATGGGGGTTGGTTAAAGACTTCATGAGTTTCGGGACTGTTTGACATTTTTATTGTTCCTGTACTCGGGGCTGAGAAACCCTCTCAATAGCCACCAACAGAGCTGACAGCCAGCGACTTGATAATAAATGCCAGTACACCAAGGCAGAGGGTTCCGAAAAGAACCAGTGTGCCGAAGCGACCGGCTTTTGATTTTCTTGCCAGGTCATAAACGATAAAGCCCATGAATAACACCAGCCCGGTGATGAGTACCTTGAGCATCAGGGCTTCGAAATCTTCTACTTCCATGGAGCCTCCGTTATTTAATAAAACCATTATATCGCCGGCGACGGTTTGGCGCACCAGTGTAGGAATGAGTACTTAAGCTACTGGATATTCTGCCGATAAATGCCATGAAGCCGAGTACCAGAAGCATATTCCAGCAAACTGGTGCTGACTTATTTATTGGAACTATTCAGGAGTACCTGAAGTGTTACCAGCTTCTCCAAAACTGAAAAAAAAGAGTATTGACGAAGTTCGGGAGGAAATGTCCCGGGTCGTTGCTGAGGCCAAAATGCTCACTGAAAAGTATTCAGAGCACGTGAAAACGATTGGTCTGGATATGGATGTGGTGAAAGAGTTTATTAGGCTTCCCAGTTGGTCTGAGGAAGATAAAGCGGCAGCAGAAGCTGAAGCGAGGGCTTGGGATGATGATCTCAAGCGGGATGTTGATAACGCGGTTGCTGAGAAGAAGCAGGAGCTCAAGGCGATTCGTCGTCAGGAGCGTGGTGGTCGTGCCAAGAAGAAAGGCACAGGGCACCGCCGTACGGGTTTCCTCTAACCGGAAAGAGTTACGAAAGGTTAATAACAGTGTCAGCAGGGGTAGGGTATGGCTATTGATCGTCTGGTAAATGGTGCAACAGCGGGTGTGGATCAGGTCGGCAGAGGCGCGCCGACGGATGCTGATCCCCATGCGCAGGCACTGTTCAGCGCCAAAATTGCCGAACGCACCGAATTGCTGGATGGCAATATCCGGGGCTTTATTGCTGAGATTGAAGCCAATAACCAGAAGCTGGGTGCGGTTCAGGATCTGAAAGCATTGCTGGGTCACAATGATAATCTGGCACTTTCTCATGATCAGGTAAATCTTGCAAAATCTCTTGGGATTCAGGTACCCACCGGTCCACTGGATGCCGGTGCTCAAAAAAGTCTGAAAGAAAAACTGGATGCCAAGTCTGAAGCATTGGCTAATACGTCACAGCTGCAGACTGTAAAACTTCAGTCCAATATGAACAAGTACAACCAGAGTTTTGAGATGCTCTCTAATTTTACCAATAAGTGGTTTAATACCATCAATAATATTATTGGTAATATTCGTGGCTGAGTTTTTGCATCATCCATTTTCAAAGCCGCTTTAATCCAAGCGGCTTTTTCTTTATCTGGCGTTTTATCAACACGCGTTACGCTGCTATGATTCCCTGCCGTTACCTGTAGTGAATTCTGGGTTACCCCTGCATGAGAACCGGCGAACTTCGCAAACAACTGGAAAGTCTTAAACCCTGGCAACAGGCCGCATTCTGCACCGCACAGGCCGAACGCACCTGGCCCAACTTCGCACTGTTTGCTGAGCTGACCGGCTTTGGTGAAGCGGAGGATGTCCGTAATACGCTGGACCGGCTCTGGGAGTTTGTTGCTGGACAGCGCTCAGCTAAACAACTGGAGCGGTTACATGAAAAACTGGATCATAATATTCCGAACCCGGATGATTATGATGTTTATGGTGTTCAGCCCGCACTGGATATGATTGTTGGTGTTACCTCCGCACTTAGTTGCAGCATTACCCCCAACTTTGATGAAGCCATGTCCGCTGGCCTGCTGGTGCAGTCAACGGTCGGCAAGTTTATCAAGTTCAGTGAAGTCCCGGAGCTGAAAGGCACGGAGCTGAATCAGTACATTCATGATCACCCGTTATCTGAAGAGCAGGATGTGTTCTTTGCAGAACTGTTTGAACTGTTCAAGCAGCATCCGACAGCCAAACCGGCGGTTGCTAAAGCCTTACGACGACTGTCTGAGAATGAATCGACCAGCAACATCGGCATTACACTGGAATAAAAGAGCATTCCTTTAGGTGAAATTGCTTAGTCGAAGTTGTTTGACGGTGGGCAGGCGAATCTCTATATTATGCCTCGTCGACACGGGCACTGCCCACGACAACTGTTTTTATACAGAATTGCGCGCTCGTAGCTCAGCTGGATAGAGTACCTGGCTACGAACCAGGCGGTCGGAGGTTCGAATCCTCCCGAGCGCGCCATATCTCCAAAAGCCCTGTTTTTCAAGCAGGGCTTTTTCTTTGTTTTCCTGAGGGCTGTTGAGGTTTGGGCTGCAAGGGCTATCAAACGGTACGTTTCACACTCCTTTGTGATGAGATCAAAGAGCCCGAAATATGTAAGCGAGCATAGTTGAGACCAACACTTCAGGCCAGTATTGCTTGGGAGCAGCTGCACCTCCACGTTGATTGGCTGACAACCTCTTGCAGTTTTCAATCATTCTCGTGTACTCCTCATACATTGCCGAGTAATTTTCTAGCATTTTTATGTACTCATCGACTTTTCCTCCGTACTTATCGTATACAGATCTGCAGTCGTTGGGGTGTATCATCAGATCGTTGATGGTTGCTCTTTCGTCCTCAGTAGCTTTTTTGTGATCAGCAATAGCTGTACCAAGGTCGTCCAAGTATGCTCTGTATACTTTAAGATCGGCTCTATAGTAATCACTGATGGCTGCTTTTTCGGCGTTTTTATCGGCAGCTGCTATGTCTTCATCGATGCTTGCTTTTAATCTATCGTTGCTTGCTTTGTAATCATCAACCTTTACTATGTATGCGCTGATATCTGATACGCAGTCTTGGAATGATAGTCGCATTGCGGTCGTTGAAGGCACCCCGGTTGTTGTTAAAGGCACCCCGGTTGTTGTTGAAGGCACCCCGGTTGTTGTTGAAGGCACCCCGGCCAGATGGAATGTTTGGGAACGCTTATCCCCCTGATCTGTAATGACAGTGACATTGACCTCAACATCATTCCGGCGGTAATCCACATTGCAGTTTTTTTTGAGTACCACCTGAGCTGATTGACTGCAATTACGAAGTACCGGTGTGTGCGTTTCTTCATCATCAGCTGCAACATCAGCGCAATACTCACTAACACAGGCCGAAGCTTCCATTTCTTGTAGGGAAAGATCAAGAATGAGTTGATCAGGGGTTTCACTGACGACCGTAACACTGCTGATCTCCGGATTCAGCATCCGGATATTGGAGCGCTCAATCCGCCTAGTAGAATACAACAAACCGTTAGTGCATGTTAAATAATCACCATCCTCTGGATTGGGCGTCGTAAATACACCTTCCAGTCGGTCACCGTTTTTGACCAGTGTCCCTTTCAGGAGACCGTAGGGCTTCCCTGTTCTTGTCTGATCCAGAGCACAGCCACTCAGAAATCGCACATAATCACACCCCCAGAATCCTCCAATATTATAGGTATAGGTATAGGTATCCAGCACGCCATTGCCATCATAATCGTAGTTCTCTGTGTATTCGTAGCTATATGTGGCTTCCTCACCTCTAAAGTAAAAATAACTAACTTCCATGGCATCGTTACCTTCTGCCTGGCAACGGAATTTTATCTCTGCATCACCCTTACAATATACCCCTTCTGCTCGATTAGAGGGTAGGGGTGTTAGCAGAACCGGAGGCGCAGGTGCCTGTGTAGTCACCACATCTGTGGTAATTTCTTCAGTTCCCGTTGTTGTATCCTTCCCTGACCCTTCGGAGGGTAGATAGGTAGTGTCCTCTGGTGTGTATCCCGTCGGCGTAACCAAAGGTTTAACACAGCGTGCTGTATCGCCTTCCTGCGGGATCAGATCTTCAAAGGGAGCCAGTCTCAGATGAAAGTTTGAGACTGGCTCCTCTTCCTCTGCCTCTGCCAGAGGAAAAGTCTGAAATGGCACTGCAGCATCCATCTGGCCGGTATCCTTGTTCCAGCAATAAACCTGTGCTTCCGTTTTGGCTAGAATTGCAATAAAAAGCTGTCTCTCCGTTGACTGGACATCGGTTACTCTGAAATCGCCCTTACAGCGCACACCCTGCAAATCAATCTCATACTGCTCATAGATCAGGGTTCGGGTATCAGCGCAATAACGGGGTTTGTCCGAACCAGATTGGAGCGTGCCGGTTTCGCCATTATTCCACGACCCTGACCCTTGCTCTGGTTCGGGCATAAGCGGATTATCGGTAGCAGGAGTAGCAGGAGTAGCAGGAGTAGCAGGAGTAGCAGGAGTAGCAGGAGTAGCAGGAGTAGCAGCAGGAGTAGCAGGGAGGCATTCGTCATTAATTCTGGTAGTCAGAATGGCCGGATGCTGTGGAAATAATGCGTAAATGTTGTCAGGGTGTCGTATCGGCTCTTTACCAGGATAAAAACAGATTCCTTCTTCACTATCTTCACATGTCTTACAAATAGTAGAGAAAGGAGCAGGGTCAACTTGTCTTCGCTTTCTGGGTGCTTCGGAATCTGATGAAACCAGACCCTCGGTGGACGGGGGGGCTTGCTTCTTTATTTTCCTTGAATCTGGCGACGCGGGTCGTTTTTTTTTGTTTCCTGTTTCAGAATTTCTCCCCTGCATAGTCTCAAAAGAAGCCAATTCGGGACGGCCGGCTTTGATCCAGTCCTGTATGGATAAATCACGCAGTTCCGTCGATCTTGGATTTGCTAACTGGACAACCCCGTACTCTCTGAGCATCTTTCTTGCACGTTGAATATTCTTTTTCCTATCCTCTCGTTTTTTTATCGGGCTATGATTCCAGGTTTCTTCCGGAGATAAGCTTCTTTTGTCTGGATGTAAATCATATCCCTGAACGCTTAGGGAAGTGTGAGCATGCCCCCTTACAGCAACATGACCCGGCGGGGCACTTGGAAGCTTGCCGTATTTTGGTTTGGGTTGCTTTTGACTTGAACTTGCTGGATCTCCATCCATTCGGGTAAATGCATAATAAAGTGCTATCGATTGAGTAAAGTTGGCGATCGGGCTTCTGTTGTGGATGGCCTGTACGCCTGTAGGGGGGGCAGCTATAACACTATTCGGGGCAAACCCGAAAATAAGATAAAACAAGAAAGAAAGCTGCAGTGTTTTTTCTGTAATGAATGATGGTATATATATGTCCACTGAGGAGATAGGCTGGGACATCATTGAATTCTCTTGGGAACCGAATATCACGAGCAAGTATATAGCATTCCGGCTTTCCCCAAGGCTATAGGCGGATTAAAGGTCGTATTGTATATCTGAACGTAGCATATCGGACTGTATGAGGATTGCCGTTTGAAAATAATTAAAGGTAACTACTCGCCAAAGATAGGCAGTACTGCTTATCTGAAAAATATTGCTCGCAAATTTAATCTCAAGGGGTTGAATTCCCCGCCGCTTGCTCCGGGGTGGTTCATTAAAACAGAACGCGATGTGTGACTTTTCAGATTGAGATCAAACCTTCAAATAGCATAGGTTCTTTACCAGCCTGAACATTCATATAGTTACCCACTGTGAAAGCAAGCATTTTACGAGCCATCCGGCTTGTTAGGTGCCACGTGTCACGGCAGCCGCAGGACTCAATATCAAAGTACTTGCTCAGTTGGCCTATGACTGTTTCGATTCTTCGGCGAATTCTCAAAATTAGTTTCACAAACTATTTTGGACGACTGTCTTTCATATTTCTTCTGACCGGTGTCTGTAAATCGACCCCAAGAGTCTGACAGTCACTTTTGAACTCTGGTCGTATATAGCCTTTGTCACCAATGAGCATTCCGGAAATTTTGTCCAGAAGGTCATATGCAGCATCTCTTTCGTCAGCATTAGCTGGTGTGAGTTGAAGAGCTACAGGAATACCTCTGGCATCAATCAGAAGGTGCCCCTGAAAGCCGTAAAAATGTTTCTTTTTTGAAGCGCAGTAACCAAACCATGCTTCGCCCTTGAATACCTTGCTGTTCGCAACTCTGGTTCGAACACAGACTTCGATGGGGAACCCATCAACAATGTGCAAATCTGCACGATCTGCGCCTAATTTCTGGAGCAATGCTTCCTGAAGCTTTTGCTTAACCCGCCATAAGTTGGCAGCCTGACGAACGAACTGTGAACGATTTGGCATGGTAGGAAAAAAATGAGGCCAATGCTGCTGAAAATATTTCCAGATAGCTTTTTCTTCGTGGTGCCCAAGCCATTCAGCGGCGATTTCCATAGTGATAACTTCGCTATCAGAGAGCTTTGGTGGAATGCCCCTTTGCCGAATGGGGCAAGGGAGCAGTACAGAATACAAATCGTCGATCAAGCAGAAGGTAGTGATGATAAACTCTTCAACAGGCATGGCCGTCACCGTCTGGTGATTTGTTAGCACTGTCATTCTAGACGGGGTCATGCCTTCATGAGTTACTCTAAAAGTCACACATCACGTAACAGAATTAAATCGTACCTATCAGCTTCCCTAAGGGATTGGCAATTATCTAAAATTTCTGTTTGAAACAAGCAGGGATTTTTTTGTTGTTTTTTACACTATTTTTCTGAAAGTCAGATTAATACGGCTATCTGTGACTTTGCGTGTGGCGGGCAGGGCGTGCTCCCATAAATTCTGACATTGTTGCATTAATAGCAGACTGCCATGTTCAAGTGCAGTATCAATGACTGTTTTATTCTGTCGGTGTCGTAATCTGAACGTTCTGGTTACTCCAAAGCTTGCTGATGCAATACAGGTTGAATCAATTTCCTTTTCGTTATCACGGTGATAGCCCATGTGATCCTGACCATCGCGATAAAAATTACAAAGTACGGCACTAAAGGTTTCGTTTGACAGTTGTTCTACTGTTGTTTTGATATCTGCCAATATCGCAGGTATAGGACGTGCCGGGTGCATTACACCGGAATAACGATAGCCAGTATCTCCATAATAAGCGGTGAGACGGCGAACTAAATGGGTTTTCCCAAACAGGGTGATATGTTCCTGCTGCCAGTCGATGCTTTGTTTGAGCTGTCTGTAGTCGATGTCCAGCAATGCATCGTTAATTAGCAATGCGCTGCCATCATAGTCAAACAGTATTGTTTTCTGCGTTTTGCTCATCAGACGATACGCCAATCAATTGTCCCAAGTCTCTAAGCGTATCATGCAGGTTTCTGATGAAGGCTTTTGCATCGGCTTTGGTTGCAGGGAAGTAGCTGATAGCCAGTTTTAAATGCTGGCTGTTAGTCTCATAAGCGACCCCCAGTCCATCATCTTTCACCGATCCAAAAGCAAATGTTCTGACTGATGGATTACTGGAGGTTGATGTGGATAACCTGTTGCAGGTCAGTTTGTTTTTTTCCGGAGAGTCAAACAGGGCTGGGCGTGACATGCGCTGGTTTTTAAAAAAATGATTCCAAATTCCTTCCAGTGCAAAAAGATGACGTTCAAATCCTTGCCCCTGCTGACAGGCTCTGGTTCGCCGAATATGCTCTGCTTCAGCTGACCGGTAAGCTGACAATAGCAGGAGAGGATTGTTTGTTTCCGCAAAACTACGTGCAAACGTTTCCGCTTCTGCAGAGCAAGCCCGAATGTACTCCGTGCGCCCAAAGCGAAAATGACGCATGGAGACCGCCTCATAGGTGCTTTGAAGTTTTTTCCATGTGCGCCATGAGGCTACCTGGAATGCCAGCTGGCAAAAGGCATCCAGACTTGTATTACAGGATTTAAGTGCAGACCGGCTAAACTCAGGCCAGCTGAATATCTCCAGTTGGATTTGTTCAAGAGGCTCGATGGTTTTTCTTGTTGTTTCAATGTCTTGTAATAGTAATGTATCAATCTGCCATTCTAACAACTTGGATGATATCAAAGGTTCGGGAGCATTATGAAACTGCTGTTGCTGCAGTCGTTGATCAATGTAACTGAAAAAAGGCTGCCAAGACTGCCCATCTGCCGGGGTGTGCTCAATATTTACACCGACACTACCGTTTGTGGTAACAATCCACTGCAGGGATTTATCAAACCAGCGGCTATGACTCGTTTGAGTCAGAAGATGATGGGCAAATGTTAAATCATCATCCGCTGGTTCGTTATCAATCACGACAATAAACAGCGCCTTCTCGATAATATCCAGATTACTGGCATTAACTGACTTCTGTCGCAACATTGACTGCAGCATGGCACAGGTATCACGGCCTGCGGCGGTTACCGGGGTCAGATCGACATCAGGTTGTTGTGATGTGGCAATAATTTCCCTGAAGGCTCTTAATGGGTTCCGGGGGGTTACCCCAGCAGCAAGCCAAGCAACCCTGAAATAGCTGCTTTTCCCCTACGTTTGATGTTATGGATGCATTCAAAAAATCCCAAGTATAGTGGCAGCTTATCCTGTGAAATTCCACGGTGAGGGCGCAACCAGGATCGCGGCAACGACCAGAAGCCCTCCATCGTATTCACATGCACCTCGTGAAAACCATCACCATCTTCATCCCGGGCATACTCCCCAGCGCCATGACAGACAGATTTACGATCATAACCCCATTGCTCAAGCCTGTCGTAAATGCTGTATTCATCAGTATAAATCAGCGTTCCCGGCGCTATGAATTCTGTAATCAGGGGCTTGATTGTTACCTGCTTGACATTAGGCAGCATACGGATCACAACCTGCCCACCCCGCTGGATCATGCCAAAGATCGGAGGCTTTTCTTTCTCCAGAGTACCGCGACCACGAGCACCTCTCAAACGGTTACGGCGGGCTGTCCGCCCTTTTTTTTCACCGCTTCAGGCTGGCCTTTATGCCCCGATACAACGTAAACCTCGTCACATTCAACCTTGCCGTCCAGAACGGTGACCGGGCGTTTGTTGCAGACACTTGTCCTGAGTTGCTGTGTCATCTTTTGCACATCGCTTTTGTTCAGGTCAAGTTCAAGTGCAATCTGTCTGTTCGACTGATTGAGTGACATCAGGTACAAGCAGTGTATCCAGATTTTTAAAGGCTGGTGATGCCCTGAAAACACCGATAAAGTCAGATCATCAAAGCGACGCCGACAACACTTGCACCAGTAACGCTGTCGCTCCGGCTGAGTGTCATCTTTACCTTGTCGGGTAATATCAGGGCTTTGACAGCGAGGACAAACGACACCATCCGGCCAGCGCATTTGCCTGACTTGTTCGTAACATTTGGCGTTATCGAGGAGATCATGAAACTTCATCATACCGCTGTTTTACACTAATGTGGACGTTAGTTTCAACCGCAGTTACCTCAACACCCCGGAATCCATTAAGAGCCTCCCTGAAAGCCTGAGTCAGTGCTGTGATACTCACCGATTGCTGGTATTTATCAATAACATCAATACTAAATAATGTACTGTTCAGAATAACGATAATATGTCGGCTATTTGCAGGCACCGGTTTCAGCTGGTCGCACTCATGTTTTGGGGTACGATGGGAAAAGAGTCGCTGCTGTTGATTCATGCAAAGCGCAACACCATTTTGAATCTGAGGGGGAAGCTGTTGCTTTCGAATGAGTATCACATAATCACTGGTGGCCTGAATGATCCGGGGGAAAACGTTCCGGTGGCTTCTGCTTTGGCCAATAACCGGTTTTCAGGGTCATGGCAAAGCTGATATTCACGGGCAGGGGGCTGCGGCACTGCAAGTACATTTCATCCCAGAAAGGTTTGAACCAGCCTTCAGGGTTTTCTCTGGATTGCTGTTGCAGCTTTTTCTGTAGAACCGGACCTGTATCGGGTTGTTTAAAGTGCTCAATCGCGGTATTCAGATTCTTCCTTTCATCAGTATCAAGCAATACAGCCGCTTGCTCCGACAGGCTGTTTAGCGACTGGTTTAAAGAAGGTACAGGTAGATTCAATGCCGTTTTATAGGGTGAGCGTCAGTCATCTTCAGATTCCAGCGCCAGCCGTACAAACCAGAGTAATAGTATCAATACCAGAATAATACCGAAGGCTTCGAGAGTTGAGTTGATCCATGGTTGTTGATTATGAGCCAGTGCTTTCCCGCCCATAGCCATGGTGAACTGTGGGTATATAAAAATAAGCAGGGTAATTAATCGATACATGATGTTTGAACTCCTTCTTTATGACTGTTTTCAGAGGTTTGTGTCTGTGTTTTTAATTCAGTTTTTAATCCTCGGAACAAACCTGCGACAGAAAGCAACAAAAGAAAGGATAGCTTTTACCGCATCCATGGAATCGATGATAGTTAAAGCCATACCCACCACCGCCATAATGACTGACCAGATAAATGCTTTGCCGGGAGGCGCTTCATGTTTGCCATCGGATGTCATGATGGCCAGAGAAATCGCGGCAGCACAGGCACCGGTCGCAAGAAATAACAGTACCAGTATCATTGTAACGGGTGCAGTAAAGTGAGGAAGCGGGAGGTATTCCAGTGTTGCAAAGAATGATTTTGACCAATCCTGCATAACGGTAGCGGCGATACTGCCATCGCCCATAATATCGTTGAAAATTCCCAGTCCGCCGAATGTTGAAAACCAGACCAGCATAAACAACGTAGGCACCACAATACCTGCCAGCACAAACTGGCGGATGGTTCTTCCATAGCTGATTCGTGCGACAAACACGCCCATAAACGGCGTCCATGAAACCCACCAGGCCCAGATAGTCATCGGCCAGTCATTAAACCACTGACGCACAGATGCATCTTCATTCAAATAAACATTGAAGTTAAAAAAGACCGTAGTGCGTAACATATCGCCCAGAGTGGTTACCATGGTTTCCATCAGATACGTGCTGGGTCCAAATACAAAGGCTCAGATAAAAATTGCCAGCGCCAGATAGATATTCCAGTCCCCTAAACGCTTCATGCCTTTTTTCAGCGGCGTGCTGGCGGGTATAGCGTAGGTGCAGAAAATAACAAACAACACCAGCATGGGAACGGTATAACCGGTAAATGCTTCTCTGGTAATCAGCCGAAGACCATTTGTCATTTGGAATGTACCCATACCGATAGAACCCGCCATTGG
>CBDHDU010000040.1:0-70044 GCA_965261725.1 Endozoicomonadaceae bacterium
GACCTTGCTCTTATTTAACACTATAACGGCATTCTTACTTTGTGCTTCAGTAAATCCGTATTCTTCTGCTAAGGCTCCAGCTACCTCACTCATTGGGGCGGGGGCAGGGTGGAAAGCAAAAAACTGATTGAGAGCATAGCCGGGGACATCTGGCTTTATCAGCGCTTGCAGTTCGCCTTTTTCAGCTTGGCATACAGACTCCATAAACTGGATAAAATCCTTTTCTCTATGGAATCGCTGTGAAAGCGAAGGGTAAAGGCTGGCAATATTGTGGGTGAGATTATCTCTTACGTTTTTCCAGACATTTGTTGGGTGAATGCTAATAGACGCTATCAGGTCTACATACGCTTTTTTCTGCAACTGACGTACCCGCTCCCTTGTGACGCCATGTTTCTCTCCCAAAACTTCCAGTGTTATTGGTTGAGCGCCATCTATACCCAATCGATCTTTAATGATTGCGGCTGTGCGTTCAGGAGAGTTTTGTAAAAAACGGTTCAGATCATTACTGAGAATCTCGCTGAGTTCTTCAGTGGAAAGGTTTACTTCGCCACCAAAAGAGACCAATCCTGTCATGGGGGAGCTTTTGTCTTCAGAGTATTCCTGTAGCGCAATCGCAAGTTTCTCTAATAAGCCTTGATAAATATCTTGTCCTCGTTTTCCAGAGAATACCCGGCTGTCAAATTTCTTAATCCAGTCATATACCAGACGTGCAACATTAATTTCGGTGAGAGGGATGTTCCAGTTACTGGTGAGTCGCTTTACTAATTTTTGTTCGGCATCATCCAGTGCAGCAAAATTGACCAACAATTCATCCAGCTCTTCTCTGGCAGGCCAGTTATAGGGTGAAGTGGCTGTGTTGGCTTCAGTTCCGAGTGTTGTAAGGGGCGACTTTTCCAACTTGCTCAGGACTTCTTGCTGAAAACTCTCTAAAAGACGAACTTTAGCGGAACCAACACCTTTCAGGCGGCCAAAGTCAGCAGGGTTGATTGCCAGAAACTGCGAGACGGTAAAATCTTTACCAAGCCATCCATTCAGTGAATTACTGATTTTGGTAAAACTGGAGGGGGTATCCAGAATGACATGATAAATCGTGTCAAAAACTTCATTCAGGATAGCTTGATCTCCTGTAGTGTTTTCAGCTGCAGGCGCGGTTTCAAGTAAAATATTTTTGTCTTCTAACGTAACAGTCTTTATGTTTTCAGCTTTTTTGGGGCACGAATCTTCAGCTGGACTTGATGTTGTACTTGTATTAGTGAAGTTATCTGGTTCTTTGGTAGCAGAGGCTGAATGCTCGGGATGGTTATCCTCTGTTGGGTTTTCGGTTTTTTTTTGTTCAGGTATGGGGTCTACCAGAACCTCTGCTGAAATAGAATTATTGTTTACCGGGGGCTTATTATCACATGGAGTGCAATCTTTAAGAGTCTTAGGGGTGTATGTGCCCAGAGATTCTCTTGGTTGAGTTATTTCAACCGTTGTGGGAGTTGATTGAACGGCTTTCTGGTTTTGAGTCGATAGCTGGCTTGGTTTGTTATCGTTAAGTGTTGAGCAGCCAGAAAAAGCTGCTTTTATCTTTTGACCGAAAGACAATAACTTTTGTTTCATTCAATACAACTCACGCATGGCACTTCTTTTTTGCATCAGGGTAGCCCCTTCGCTTCAGGCTGATACTGTATCTAGCCCGCCTGATAGCATGCATAGTGAAAATCACCTAAATCAATATCAGCAGATAAGGGCGTAATGGTGGAAGAGCAGTGCTCTTTCCTAAGTAGCACTGCTCGTAGTTGCAAGAATAGTTATTAATAGAAGTATTCGTGCGGCCTGCAGTTTCCGCAGGGGAAGGCCATGTCATCATAATCATGTCCCTGCACAATAGCGGCACAAAGCTTTTTGTTGACCCGTCTCTTGGGTCTGGTCATGTAGAGTTTCACCCACCAACCAGGTGTTTGGTTCAACCAGTAAGCTGACTCGGGGCCAGTATATTTTCTTTTGATGCGACCATGCTGGTCTCTGTCTTTGATCTTGTTCTTTACAGACATAAAACGTCCTCTGAGTTAATTTCCTCAGAAGATGTCTTTGCTGTAGTAACCCTCGATTAATTGCATGGCTTTTATCCTGAAATATCACTCAGAGTTGGCATTGGTAATATCACACTAATGCCTTCTCAACGTCCGCTACTTTATGGGGGCGGAGAGAATTAAAGTTGTCTATTGGCTCTTTAATTATTGAGTAAAAGCTTATCCAGATCATTCATGGAAAAGCCCTTGTACTCAATATCATACCCCTTTAATTGTTGGCAAAGCCGGACAGCTTTTTCTCTTAAGTGACTCAGCCGAATGTTATCGGGATTTCTTTTCACTTCAGCAATTAATGCCGTCTTATCCAGCTCATTAATGGCAACAATATCTATTTCATTGCGATTACCGCGTTCCCAGTAGTTGCCAATGATATTGTACTGCCCGGTTGCCGCAAGCCCTTCCTGTATGAGCAGTTCCAACCATTGCCCGCTCCAGGTCGGGTAATCTCGTTCAATAGCCTTGCGGATAAAGGCATAGTTTTCCATCTCAACTGCACTGCGGTAGCGGTAAATAAAACGAAACCAGAAAGCCAGAAATGCATCGGCGAGACGATACTTCACCAGTCGGCTACCGGTTTTTGCCAGCACAGGCTGATGTCTGCTTATGATTTCAAATTCTTTTTCCAGCCTTTCCAGTTGAGGGCCTACCGATGTTTCAAGGATAGACTCAATTTCAGGGCGGCTGGTGCGCCCGGTTGCTATCGCGGCCAGTATGGAAAAATAGGTGCCATGATCCGGGCCAAACTCTTCAGCCAGCCGGTAGTTGCCTTCTTCCAGAATCAAGCTGTTGGAATTAATTAGGCCAGCCCAGAGATCATCACTTTGGGTGTCACTGCTATCCAGCCACTCCAGGTATTTGGGTACACCGCCGCTTAGCATATACCAGCATAACAGACGCTCGGGGCTATAACGTTTGGTATCCCGAAGTATTTCACTGATATACAGTGGAGCCAGAGGCTGTAAGTTGATACGGGTATCTGCCCGACCAAACAGTGGTTCCCGGCTGTTCTGGAATAGCCGGGTCATGGCGCTGTACAGGGAACCGCAGCAAATAAGGTGCATATGACTCTCGGACTTGTAGCTATCCCAGAGATCCTGCAATTCAGAAAAGAATGCCTTGTTGACTCGCTCTATGTCCTGGAACTCATCAAGTACAACGGTAACTGGCTGAGTTCGGCTGTATTCCAGCAAAATCTTCATAATCTCCCGCAGGCGGGTAGGGGTGCCGAAGATGGGAATATTCAGCGTCTGCCGGATCGATTCGGCAAACTCTTCACACAGCAGTGCTTCCTGCTTGCGTGAAATGAACAGATAGAGAGCCTTTTGACCATAGCCATCATAAGCCTTCCGAAGCAGGGCTGTTTTTCCAACCCGGCGGCGACCTACCAGCAAAGTCAGCAGGCCGGTGCCTTTTTCAGCATTGTCGCTCAGTGCCTGAAGCTGAGTTATTTCTGTATGGCGGTTATAAAACTTCATTGTAGTTACTGTAGTATATGTTACAGTAACTATCAATAATATAGTGTCATTCAGTTTGAAGCATCACTAAATATTAGAGTTCAAAGTCCTCTAGTTTTACAACAACAGACTTAACTTTATTTACAGGCCAATCAGAAAATTCAGCTGTGAATAATTAAACGTGCGTAGACTATTAATTTTTTGGACAAAAAAGTTCTATCTATTTGATTTTATTGGGCTTTATTTTTTGGTTTTTTTGTCCACAGTTTCAGGTAAAATATTTTAAAATCAATAATTTAGCTGTTTTAAAGACACCATTGCTCAACAATGGGGTTGTGGGGGTCGGAGGTTCAAATCCTCTCGCTCCGACCAGTAATTTCAAGCTTTTCCAAGTAAGTATCCACTTTTATATCTCCCAATCCGTGACAAGATCCGTGACAAGATTCAGCCATTGTCGGTTATCTCATGCCGTCGTTCGCTGAGGGTGTTACAAATACCGGTCTGCATTTTGATGCTTGCCTGGCCAGGCAATAGGATATGGTCACAAATATCAGGAAGGCTGGCTGACCTTTATCCCATGTCACAGGAAAGCCTGTCGATAGCAAAGCTTTGAGCGTCAGTGGTTGTTTAATGTGCGAATCTTCCAGTGGGTATCTGGTGGGGCTGAGAACCTGTCTGAAGCCTGAGAGAGCAAAAGTGCAGACAAACAGTCAAAAGGTGAGCTTGAAAGTATGCAGGGCATCTCACATTAATCGTTGATCTGGCAGCATCATAAAGCTCGGGGCTGAAGACCCTCCGGGTTTGTTGGTTTTCGGGAAAATATTGGCTATCTCGTCCCCTCATTTATTAACGGTTTACGGATATAGTGATTCTGGGCACTGGCTGTTTTGTGACCGGATACAGAAGGATCCGGGATTAATTCTTTCACCAGTTTCAGGTGATCGCTGATACCTTTTGCTTTCAGATCTTTGTGGGTGAAACGGGTTTCATCAGTCACAATGCCCTTGCTTTTGGCTTTTCGCATCAAGTCAGACCAGATACGTTTGACGGAGTCCTTGTCTTTATAATGGGTGCCTTTACTGCTCTGGAGGAGATAGGGATTGTCGGGGTTGGTGCGAATATCCCGTAACTTTTTTACTGCTTTTTTCAGCCGGGGAGTCCAGAGGGTTATTTCATCCAGCGAACCTTTTTGGCGCTCTATCAATAAGCCCTCTTTCAGAATATGCTTGTTCACTTTCAGGTTAAGAATTTCACCCACGCGGGCACGGCAGATGTAGCCGATTTCCATCAGGGCATAGGCGCGAGGTCCAGCGATAGCCAGGACAGCATTGTAGAGAGCGTCAGGTACATATCGCTCGCATTTATCGCTGGATTCTGCTTCTAGCGGCAGTGCAGCATTGTCAGGTATGTTGCGGAAATACTGGATCGCATGCTTCCATGCGACCCTGATAATTGTTAAGTGCAGGGTGCGGGTGCTCTTGCTTTCGACGCGGTCAAGGTATTCCCTTAACATGACGGTATCGATCAGCTGCAGGGGGACGTTGGAGAAGGTGTTATAGGGAGCCTCAACTTTGGTGTTCTTGATTTTTTCGATTTCGTATTGACGGTTTTTCTGGCTGCCCAGGCTCAGTTTTATAAAGCTTTTACTTCCCCGGTATTTGTCCAGCATCCAGCCCAAAGTCCGTTGTTTGCTGTTCATCATGCTGTTGTATTTTTCCCATACAACACTGATCGGCTGTTCTATGCCGCAGAGCTTGATTGGTGTTCCCCGAACAATTTTGCCATTTGTAACACCATGATAGGGGCGAAGCACATAAAACTTGTGATGTTTGTAAACATGCTTTGGCAATTGGCGGGTTTTTGAAGACTGTCTGAACATTTTATATAAACCTTGGTCGTTGTTCTTCTTCTGATGTAGCCTTTTCCTGTTGCTCAATGGCATTCAGTGTAGTGATGATCTGGCCTTTGTTCCCAAGGCGGTAGTCGATGGCTTCCTTTTCCAGCCAGCGGATAAGAGCCGATCGACGACTGTACCCCGTCCATTTTTTAAGTTCCTCTTCTGTCAGCAGCATCGTCGCACTCCTTCGCTCGTCGATGTTAATCGCTCCAGGGTTATGCCTGTGAAGGTTTGTGCAGCCGTGCTACCGGCACCATCCCCGGACAATTCTCATTGATAGGCAGTTGATGGGATCATTGACCTGGTTGCGGGCTTGGCGATTGATGCTGACGTGCTTTTTTTCTCGAAAGAGGCCGATGCTACAGGCACATGATGGTCATCAGGAAAACCCAGGTTTTTCCTGGTAGCGGAAAGCTTTTGCTGGATAAAAACTGTTCCTGTTTGATAGCTTTTCGACTGAGTGATTTGTTGATTCATTTTCTACTTCCTTGTTGGTGGCTGAGTTCCCTGAAGTAGTTGAATGAACTACACTTCGCATGCCTTCTACCTTTTAGGGGTTCTTTATGCAATCAGAACTCTTTCGGGACTTTATTAATTCCATACCGTCATTAAGCGATGAGCAGTGGAAAATTCTTGACAGGACACTGCTCAATGCCCGAATACCGGATGAGGATATAGTAGAAAAACCTGAATCTGATGTTATAGAAAGAGAATCATCTGTAAATAATCCACCTGCCACACCTGATCTTGAAGCAAGCATATTATCTCGCTTTGCTGAACATCCGGAATGTCCCGTGTGTAAAGACCATAATATTCATCGCTGGGGCTTTCAAAGCGGGCGGCAGCGCTACCGCTGCAAGTCATGCAAAGTGACTTTCAATGCATTCAGCAAGACCCCTTTGGCAAGGCTTAGATATCCGGAAAAATGGAATAACTACCTCACGGGTATGACTTACTCCATGACACTGCGCTCGGCAGCCAGTGAGTATGATATTAACCTGAAAACGGCCTTCCGATGGCGCCACTGCTTTCTTGAGGTCATAAATAATGATCAGGCAGAAGAGCTTTGTGGCATCACAGAGCTTGATGAAACTTTTTTTCGTGAATCATTTAAAGGGCAGAGGAAAGACCTGCCAAGGCCTTCTCGAAAACGCGGAGATGATCCGAACAAAGCTCGGAAAGTCCCGGTAATGGTAGCCAGAGACCGTGAACGGCACACTGTTGATGGTATTTTGGAAAACGAAAGTGCTAATGAGTTGTGCCGCCATTTAAACGGTCGTATATCGATTGAAGCAACGGTCTGTGCGGATGCACACCTTGCACATGAAAAGCTTGCAGAGAAGCTTGGATTTGAGTTTAAGGAACTGGTTACCTCGGCAGGCCAGCATGTTCTGGAAGGTGTCTATCATATTCAACACGTTAATGCTTACCATAGCCATTTAAAGCGCTGGATTGGTGGTGTGTTTCGGGGAGTGGCTACCCGCTATCTCCCGCATTACCTGGCTTGGAAGCGAGATCTGTCAGAAGCCGTTCAGCTAAGCACTGACCGATTCGTCAGAAAAATCATGGAACATTGGTGCTTTCAACTATCTCCGGGAACTTAGCCCTTGTTGGTAGTTTGTTTGCACCTGATGTCTTAATTGGTTGATGGTTTTAATGAAATTTGGTAACTATTCAGCACCCTCACAATAAGCTGGTATTTTCGTGATTTTGTGTCATTTTCAAATACAGTTCTTCTCTGACCAACGCTTGTTATGAGTCAACTTGATCCCGAGTTTCAGATTATCGTCACCCTCCTTGCTATCGTAAATGATCAGCAAGAGCAGATCGGTGGCCTGGGCGATCAGGTAGCGAAACTGGAAACAGAAAATAAGGAACTCGCGGACAGACTCAACATCAACAGCCGGAACAGCAGTAAGCCTCCCTCTACAGACGGTTATGCAAAGCCTGCTGCCAAACAGAAAGACTCATCTGCCACGGTGGAGGGTGAGCCACAAGACGACAAACCTAACCCAAAAAGCTTACGACAGAGGTCTGGTCGAAAGCCCGGCGGTCAGAAAGGTCACAAAGGTTCAACGCTTCAGCAAGTCGCTGACACTGACCGCACCCAATATCACCCGGTTATAGACTGTGAGAAGTGCCATCAGTCCCTGCACTCTGCAAACATTGCCAAGTTGGTTGAAAGGCAAGTATTTGAACCGGGTCGTTTTGGTCACTTTGAAGTGACAGCCCATGTGGCCGAAATCAAAGAGTGCCGCTGCGGTCACATGACACAAGCCCGTTTCCCTGAAGGAGTTGATGCTCACGTGCAGTATGGACCGGTGACTCAGGCGCTGGCCGTGTATCTTTGTCAGTATCAACTTATACCTTGCAAGCGTGCCTCCCAGTTCTTCATGGATATTTTCGGATTGGAAGTCAGTCCGGGTTCCATCTGCACCTTCCAGAGCAATGCTTATGACCGGTT
The DNA here is from genome assembly GCA_965261725.1 of Endozoicomonadaceae bacterium. GTDB lineage: Bacteria > Pseudomonadota > Gammaproteobacteria > Pseudomonadales > Endozoicomonadaceae > CANDOC01. Next base: position 7,891 of record CBDHDU010000040.1, read on the forward strand.
AGCCAGCACTGAGCAGGCAATTAGTGACGCCCTTAAGGTTGAACCCATTGCAGGCGCTGATGAAACAGGCATGAGAGTAGCCGGAGCGCTGTGGTGGATGCATGTCCTGCGTACTGACAAGTGGACGTACTATCATCTGGACTTGAGTAAAGGACATTCCGCCATAGAGACGATGGGTATTTTGCTGATCTTTGCCGGGATACTGGTTCATGACCACTACAAGGTTTACTTCCGCTATGCTGCGGCTCATGTACTCTGCAATGCCCACCACCTGAGGGAGTTACAGGGTGTCGTTGATCGCGACTGCAACTATCTTGCGGCTCGTCTTCAGCGGCTGCTGAGACTGGCCTGTCACCTCAGCAATGGTTTTAGAAAGCTGGGAATGAAGGCGATGCCGGAATCCATCCGCCAGCGTATCTCTTCACTGTTCGAGCGAACAGCAAAAAGGGCGCAAGCGGAAGAAGCCGACTATATGGAACGAGTACGGCAACGGTTGGGGCGTGACAAAGTCAAGAATACGAAAGCGTTCAACTTGTTTAAGCGGTTGGTGGAGTACAAGGACGAAACTTTGAGGTTCATGACCGACCTCAACATCCCCTTCGACAATAATGGCAGCGAGCAAGACATCAGAAATGGCAAGGTGAAGCAAAAAATATCGGGCTGCATCAGAAGCGAGGAAGGGGCGAAATGGTATTGCCGAATACGAAGTTATGTTTCATCTGCGAGAAAGCAGGGGCAGAATGTTTTTGAAGCCCTGCTTATAGCCATGAAGAATTACTGCGGTCACTCTTTGCTGGGTGCTGAATAGTTACGAAATTTGTTTTTTGGATTGTTGCTGAAAAAGTCTTTTGGCGTTTGATTTTCGTGAACAGGTTTTTCTGTTTTCTTGTTCAGGTCGTAAGCGCATGCCAAACAGCATCTACAAAACATAATTTCAACGCCTGATACTGAAGCCTCCACTATTCCAGGAGGCAACATGTCAACTAAACGTCAGTTCTGGTTCCAGCATATTGAGGCCTGGCAACAAAGCCAGCTTTCTCAATCCGAATATGCCCGCCAGCACGGGTTGTCTATCAAATCCTTCAGTTATTATCGCCGTCGTTTCGTTCAGGAACATCAGCAGAGTCAGCAGGAACCCTCTGTTCCTTTACTGCCTGTGAGTGTGGTTCCTGAAGAGCCGGTCGGATCTCCGGCTCAAACGGTGCCAGGCATTACCCTGACCAGTCCGGGCGGGTTTCGTATTGAACTGGCTCCGGGGTTTGATTCGCAGGCTTTGCAGGCAGTTTTGCAACTACTGGAGGCTGCATGATCGGTGATACGGCGTCTCTCAAGGTTTATCTGGCACCGGGTATAACCGATATGCGTAAGTCCATTAATGGTCTTGCCCTGATCGTTAATGAAGTGCTGGCACTTGATCCGTTTTCAGAAAGCCTGTTTGTGTTCTGCAACCGGGGGCGTAACAAACTGAAAATCCTGCACTGGCAAACCAATGGCTTTTGGTTGTACTACCGGCGTCTTGAGAAGGGGCGCTTTAAATGGCCGACAACAGACTCACCGGAGCAAGCCGTCAATATCACCCGAAGGCAGCTGAACTGGCTGCTTGATGGTTTACCGGTCAACCCGAAAGGTGCACACCGGCCTATGCATCATCAGTCCGTGGTTTGATACGCATTGCAATAACCTGACGCAATGAAAAGACGACAGGTATTGTCGGATAATCACCACCATGAAGACTATCACCGTACCCGCCCAAACCTTCGAAGGCCTTCAGCTGAAAGTGACTCAGCTTGAAGCAAAACTGGCGTGGTACGAAGAACAGTTCCGCCTTCAAAAGCATCAGCAATTCGGGGCTTCCAGCGAACGCTTTGAGGGGCAGGGTCAGCTGTTCAATGAAACCGAGGTGCTGGCTGATGAGGAACCCAACGAACCTGACGTTGAACAGGTGCCCGCCCATGAACGCAGGAAACCGGTCAGAAAACCACTGTCGGAAGACCTGCCTCGTGAAATCATAGAAATCGACATTACTGACGAAGAAAAGCAGTGCGATGGCTGCGGTGGTGAACTCAGGGCGTTTGGTCATGAGACCAGCACCAAACTGGATATCGTGCCCGCACAGGTGAAGGTACTGGAGTTTCGTCGCCTGAAATACGCCTGTGCCTGTGAGTCCGGCGTGAAGACCGCCCCGGCACCCAAAATGCCGATTCCCAAAAGCATTTCAACACCCGGACTGCTGGCCTGGATCATTACTAGCAAATACGGCGATGCACTACCACTGTACCGTCAGGAGTTCATTCTCAAGCGCATGGGTGCCGAAATCACCCGTGCGACACTGGCTCAATGGATGATCCGGGTAGCGGATGTGCTGATGCCGCTTTATGAAGCCCTGTGCCAACACCTGGTCAGGCAGCCTTATGTGCAGGCAGACGAAACAACTTTGCAGGTGCTCAAAGAGCAAGACCGGCGCCCGCAGAGCAAGTCTTACATGTGGCTGTACCGAACCGGTGAGCAGCTCGGCTCTCCCGTTGTGCTGTACGATTACCAGACGGGGCGCGACCATGCATGCCCGTTGGCATTTCTGGAAGGGTTCAAAGGCTTCTTGCAGTGTGACGGGCATTCGGCCTATAAAACCCTGAGCAGCAAGCGACCGGAAATAGAGTTGATAGGTTGTATGGCGCATGCCCGCCGAAAATTCAAAGAAGCTCTGGACGTCATTCCGAAAAAGAAAGGTGACAACAGCCAAAAAATCAGCCGCCCGGCTCAGGCGTTGAACATGATCCGGCAACTCTACGCCATCGAGCGCCGGATAAAGGATAAAACGACAGAAGAGCGATACCGGGTGCGCCAGTGTGAAAGCCGCCCCATCATGGACAAATTCCGACAATGGTTGGAAAAACAGAAACCACGCATCCTGCCCGAAAGTAAACTGGGCAAAGCCATCACCTATGCCCTGAACCAGTGGCCGTACCTGTCGCGCTACCTCGATAGCGGTTTGGTAGAGATTGATAACAATGCGGCAGAGCGTTCAATCAAACCCTTTGTCATAGGGCGAAAGAACTGGACATTTGCTGACTCAGTGAAAGGCGCCAACGCGAGTGCGGTGCTGTACAGTCTGGTTGAAACGGCAAAAGCCAACGGGCTTGAACCCTATGCCTGGTTCCGCTACGTGCTGACTCAGCTCCCCCAGCTCGAAAAGGGAGCCAGGGTAGAGCATCTGCTGCCCATAAACCTCACCCCGGATGACTTGAAAGCGGTGGTGAACACCGGATATTGAAGAAGATAGTGAAAAAGCAGCATCGGCCTGCCCGTGCTCATTGTGACCATATCTTGCCCGGCACAAACGGCGGAGCCTGCGGATTCAAACCGGGACGGACTGGATGCTGAGGGCATGGTGGTTGTGAGAGTGGCTGCCCGGTATCCTTCGACTGAATATCAAGGTGCTGTAGCCTATCCAGTGCCTTGTGTTCGAGTTCACGCCATGCTTCCTGTTTTCGTGCCTGCTGCCGTGAAGTCTGAAGTATATTGGCACGCGCCCAGAATATTGTAGCTTGCTGCCCATCACCCATCACCCATCACCCATCACCCATCATACGCAGAATATGTCCCTGCAAGCTCAGTGATTGCGGGGTTTCTTTTTCCTGGCGTGAACGTTTTACCAGCGCCATTGCTGCCTGTAAATTCTTATTCGTATCCGGTACCGACCCTGTAATGATTTCCCTGCATGCCAGGGTAAACCGGGTTACTGCGATCACATGGAATAGCTGCCAGTTGTGACTTGTGGCAAAAGCCTCCAACAGGATTGTGGCGAGTTGATCCGCTTTCGAGACGTTATCTGTTTGGTGGTCCAGACACGCCAGCAACCCCAGCTCAATCTGGAGATGGCCGCAAAAGTCAGTCGGCGGCTGGTGCTTGCGTTGGTTCTCCTGTTGGCGCAGCTGCCGGAACAGCCCCTCGGCTTCGGTTAGCTTACCTGCTTCCTGTAAACACCGAGCCAACCCCAGCTCAATCTGGAGATGGCCGCAAAAGTCAGTCGGCGGCTGGTGCTTGCGTTGGTTCTCCTGTTGGCGCAGCTGCCGGAACAGCCCCTCGGCTTCGGTTAGCTTCTCAACATCGCCGGTTAAATCCAGACAGGTTGCCAACCCCAGCTCAATCTGGAGATGGCCGCAAAAGTCAGTCGGCGGCTGGTGCTTGCGTTGGTTCTCCTGTTGGCGCAGCTGCCGGAACAGCCCCTCGGCTTCGGTTAGCTTACCCATTCCCTGTTTAGTTCTGGCGATTCCTATTTTTAAATAAATGTTCTCAGGAGCTTGTCGGGATAAACTGGAAAATAAACTCAATGCTTGGGGATAGTTTTTCTTTTTTAAGAAATCCCAGGCTGCCTCTTCTCTTTCTCCTGCTGAAATACAAAAAGTAATCAAAAAGGCAATGACAGCTTTTATTAATCTGTTCATCAGCTATATGAGATAACAATGAATAATTTGTCTGTATGAAGAGTGGTGTAGTGTTTGAAATTATAGATGTGGTATCAGTGTCGTTTGAGGCATGTTGCAAACAATAATCAGAGTTGTGCTGTTATTGGTAGATGGCTTTCGTCGTGCGCTCACACGGAAAGAGTGGTTCCGCAAGCATCTCTCCCTTCCCGGCGGCATTCCGTGTGCCATGACCTTCAATCGTCTTTTCAGATCGCTTGACCCAGAAGAGTTCCGGATGATTTTTGCTGCCTGGATGAGAGATGTCATGACAGGCCTCGAGCTGTCAGATAGTCGAGTGGTCGCGCTGGACGGTAAGACAGTAAAAGGCTCAGCCTGGAACAAGGGCAAAGATGCTATTCATATGGTTAATGCCTGGTGTACCGAAGTCGGCTTGTCTCTCGGGCAGTATAAGGTTGACTCTAAGTCGAATGAAATAACGGCGATTCCCGAACTGCTGAAATTGCTGGAACTCACAGGTAGCCTGGTCACTATCGACGCGATGGGGTGCCAGAAAAAGATAGCTGATGCCATCCTGAAGAAAGATGCAGATTACCTGCTGGCGGTAAAAGGCAACCAGAAAAAACTCTATGGTGAAGTGACTCGCCTGTTTGATCAGTATTGGCAAGATAACCCGGCAGATGCTCCTTCTGCCCGGTTTGCAGAAACAGATGAATACGCCCATGGTCGTGGAGAACATCGCCGCTGCTGGGCTGTACAGGACATAGAGCAGTTTCCGGTAGCCGCCAGCTGGAACGCGAAAACAATTGCCGTTGTACAGTTAGATTGTCGGAAAAAGAATAAAGGTGAAACCCTGCTACGCTATTTTATCTCCAGCCGACAGCTCTCAGCTGAAGAGATTCTGCAAGCCACTCGTATGCATTGGCGAGTGGAAAATCAGCTTCATTGGGTGATGGATGTTGCATTTGATGAAGATCGCTGCCGAGCCCGAAAGGATAATACAGCTGAGAATCTGGCCATTACTCGTCAGGTGACTCACAACCTCCTGAAAATGGATACAACTGTAAAAGGCGGGATCAAGAACAAGCGTAAGAACTGCGGCTGGGATATAAACCACATGGAGAATGTATTGGGGTTGTTCAAAAAATGATCATGTTTTTGCCCTGAGAGGTAGTGACTTGTATCAAATTCAGTATTTTGAGCCATAAATGTAGCATTGCGGCGCGACATAGAAAAATTGAGCTATTTATTGCCAATAATAAATGCTGATGAGTACTGGAATTTATTTTTTAGCACGATGGAACCTTCCAAGGTTTCGCCCTGATTGACAGTCTGTTTTCAAAACATAAAAAATGCCATTGATAAGCTGCCGACGGCTGATTGTTACAGGTCGTCCTCCGGGTTTGGCAGGTGGGAGCAGAGGTTTTAACTTTTTCCACGCTCCCTGACTCAAATCTGAGGGATACCTTTTCTTCTTTTTTTGACGACGCTTACCCATTACCCCCCTGAAAAATGCCTGTTTTTTCAGTATATATGGGCGGCTATGCTACTTTTCAGACGGCTTCTGAGTGGCAACACATCACCTTTACGATGCCTGATGCACTCTGGGAGCTGTTCAGAATCAACCGCACCTTACTGGGTAAACTGAGCCCACTGGCGGCAAAAAGCCTGCAGGCCTTTGCCGGGAAAAAAGGCGTGACACCTGGCATTTTCACGGCACTGCATACCTTTGGCCGAAAGCTGAACTGGAATGTTCATATTCACCTCTCTGTGACCCGTGGCGGATTATACGACGGAAACCAGCAATGGAAGTCAGTCTACTTCACCAAAAACGCCATCATGCCCGCGTGGCGTTACGGCGTGATCAACCTGCTCAGGGAAGCGTTTAAACGTGGCGAGCTGGATCTGCCTTCCGAGCTGAAAGACAGCTGTCATGACCTTTCCGGCTTCAATGATTTCCTCGATGAGCAATACCACAAGGACTGGATCGTCCATTTTGCCAAAGCCACCAAAAGCCCCCACCGCACCATCAGCTACCTGGGGCGCTATATCAAACGACCACCGCTGGCCATGTCGCGCCTGAAACACTATGGCGGTGATACCGTTGTGTATGAGTATCTGGATCACCGCACCAAAACCCGCCGCCATGAAACCTGTGAAGGGGAAGAATTTATAGAGCGACTGACACAGCATATTCCCGACAAAGGTTTCCGAATGATCCGGTATTATGGTTTTCTGGCCTGTCGGGTAAGGGCTACATTGCTGCCCACCGTCTACAACCTGCTCAATCAGCCCGAACGAAACGCCCTGAAAATCACCTTTCCGGCGTTACTGAAACAGACCTTTGGGCTCGATCCGCTGCAGTGCATCCTCTGCCAGGCTCAGATGATCTTTACCGGCATTACCCGCGGCAAGCCGCAGCGCGAGCTGTACAAACACCACCAACAGCTTGCGCTTGCGAAACCGATTACATAGTTCACGCCCTCAATCCGTCTGAAATCAGGATTTCAGGGTGAGATCGGGCAAATCAATAGGATTTAGGTGGTATCAGACAGATAAGCACAACATTCAGTGTCAGGTAATAGGATGCTGAGAGGGTGGAAAACCAAAGGTTACAGGAATGACTGGAATAATGATTTTTTGAAATTCCTATGCGTAAATTCCTATGCGTGAACGTAGGCCGCTGCGCGGCAACTTTTTGATTGCACTAAACGTCAGGCTAAAAACTGTCGTTTGATCTACGCTGAAGATTTCTGTCAAACAACCATGATACCTCACCAGATACAACAACAATCTGCAAATGAGTAAACTCTGCACATGTATTTTGTCGTTTACAATATTATTGCTGTCAGGTTCATGCCTCTGTGCAGTCTTGAAGGTAACCCGTGATGTCTTTATTGACGGGCAGTCATACTCGTTAACGACCGAACTGCCTGACAGGTGCAGGAACCTGTACTGTTATATGTGTCAGGGTTTAATCGAAACACAGGTTGCCCGGTGCCGTGAATGCGGCTATAGCCTGTGTGATGCCCACCTCGAAGAGCCGGGCTCTAGCATAACAAAATGTCCCGACTGTCATGCCAGACGATCTCAGTTCTCCCGCAAACTGAACACGGCCCGCCTGCTTAACACTCTGCTGTGGCCTTGTCCGGTTGGCTGCGGGGAGCAGATTGCAACGACTGAGCTGGAAAACCATATCGCCAGCTGCCGCACCTGCCGACCGCCAGTCTGGACTGATAATGCCTCGCTGATGACCCATTTGCCCGGCATAACAGCCTCTGATGTCTGTAGTCATGTTGGCGAACCGGGGCCTTCCCGGCTGTTTACCGCCTCCGTAGTGGAAGCGTTAACTGATCATCGCCCTCCGGCCAAAAAGCAGTGCTTATCTGCCAAACAGGCACGTCAGCAGCTAGCCCGGTGCACACACAAGCCACCCCGTCCCACGACATCTGAAGCCTGCCATGATTCAGCTGACAGCGGTTATCACAGTACTGTTGATGCAGATCCATTGCCCATAAATGCTGACATGGATGCGACCGTACCGGCATCGTTATCCAACGACACTCTGATCCCCCCGGCGATAGAAGACTGGTTATTTTCTTCCCTGCCCTGGGGGATGGCGAACAACAGCCCGCAGACGAAACCGTCTGCACCCACGGCAACCGCATCCGCTCCCGGTCTGGCGGCCTTACGGTTGCAGACAGAAGCACCGCCAGACGATCTGTCTGCCTTATTTCCGCCCCTGACCCCGGCCTCCCGGCAGGCGCTGATTGATAACAGCCCGGTAATGAACAAACTCTGGGCCCTTGCCCAAAAGCAACAGAACCCACTGAGCGACAACCGGCAACTGCAAACCTTTTGCCAGCAGTTTGACGCCGGGCAACAGCGATATCTGTTTCACGGCAACCGCAGCCTGGTCATCCGGTTTCCCGGTGATCCGGATTATATTCTCAAGCTGGCCCGCTCCAAAAAACATATTCCGCGGTTTGAACAGGAGCTGACCCTGTACCGGGCGATTCAGCAACCGGGTTATAAACAGCTGGCTTTTCATACCTGTCCGTTACTACTGGCCTTTCGCTGGGGAGACAAGCCCGTTATGGCGATGTCAGCGGTGGATTTTATTGCCGACCGGCAGCTGGAGGCCATGGGTTCAGCCACGTTGTTCGAACGGCTGGATTTCGCCCTGACCTGGGTGTGGCGGTTTGCTGAAATCTATCAGCTGTTTCTGCAGCACGGGATTTTGCTGGGAGACCGCCACGGCGGCAATATCGGCTTCAACGAGAACCGGCTGCCTGAAGCCTCGGGGCTCGGTGGTGCGGTACTGCGCCTGCCGGTCATGCTCGACCTCGACCCTTACTGGCAAAAAAAGGAATCCGGCCAAGCCTTGCTGTATCTGCCGTTGCCCGTCTGGACCGCCGTCGCTATGGATCTGCTGGAACGTGCCTTCTGTCCCGGCCCGGTGACCGGCGAACGCATCGGGGTCATTAACCGGATACGCGCCCTGACAACCCCGGTAACCCGGCGGGAACAGCTTGATGACGACACCACCGGGGGCTTGCGTTCACTACTGCCGGAAAACATACCGTATTGGCAGGCGCAGGCGCTACCCCATGACGAGACCCAACTGGTCAGTGAGAGCGGTCAGTGGCTGCCTGAACTGTTCAGTGTGGATAGTCAGTTTGACAGGGTGCCCCGTCCGGTCTCGGAATGGATCCGGCTGCTGGAACAGGAAACAGCCCGGGTGCTGGGCATCCTACAACAGTGGCAGGCCGCTTCGGATTTTTCGCTGATGGCCACCTGCAGCCAGCAGGCGGACTCTATGGACATTGACGATGCCGAGGGTGGGGAGAACGGCGAGGTCAGCTCTCCCCCCGCAGCGCCCCCCGGCAACCCGTTAATCCGTCTCCGGCGGCTCGGTGCCAGGTTACAGTGCGGGCAGTGTCAACGTGAATTTTATATACCGGCTAAGCTGCAGGCGCACCTCAAACAGCATCAGCACGGAGAACTGGAGGCTTGCTCTCAGTGTGGCAAGCACTATCGCCATCAGCAACTGCAACAGCACATGGCACTTATCCACTCCGGCCCCCAAATCTGCCGCGAATGTGGCAATACATTGCCCAACAAACAAGCGCTGGCCAATCACAACAAAAGTCACCACAGCGGGGAACGCACCTGTACCCAGTGTCAGCCCCCGGTGACCCTCAACAGTGCGAAGGCGTTGGCCAATCACAACCGCAGTCACCACAGCGGGGAACGCACCTGTACCCGGTGTCAGCCCCCGGTGACCCTCAACAGTGCGAAGGCGCTGGCCAATCACAACCAAAGTCACCACAGCGGGGAACGCACCTGTACCCGGTGTCAGCCCCCGGTGACCCTCAACAGTGCGAAGGCGCTGGCCACTCACAACCACAGTCACCACAGCGGGGAACGCACCTGTACCCGGTGTCAGCCCCCGGTGACCCTCAACAGTGCTCAGGCGCTGGCCACTCACAACCACAGTCACCACAGCGGGGAACGCACCTGTACCCGGTGTCAGCCCCCGGTGACCCTCAACAGTGCTCAGGCGCTGGCCGATCACAACCACAGTCACCACAGCGGGGAACGCACCTGTACCCGGTGTCAGCCCCCGGTGACCCTCAACAGTGCTCAGGCGCTGGCCACTCACAACCGCAGTCACCACAGCGGGGAACGCACCTGTACCCGGTGTCAGCCCCCGGTGACCCTCAACAGTGCTCAGGCGCTGGCCTCTCACAACAAAAGTCACCACAGCGGGGAACGCACCTGTACCCAGTGTCAGCCCCCGGTGACCCTCAACAGTGCGAAGGCGCTGGCCAATCACAAATTCAGAAAACACCGTAAACGCAAAAGACTGGCGGAGGAGGACGACTGAAAAACAACCTCAGGATGCCATCCCCTTCACCGGCTGCATTCGTTATCATCCGTGCGACTGTATTGATGAGGCCGTATGACCAGCCGACCGCCGTCCAAACTAAAACAATTACTGCTACGCGATCAGTTATGGTGGCGTTATTACCAGCGCAACGCCGATACGATACGCCCTGCTGTGGTTGATGCGATCAGCAAAGTACTGGCCTGCGGGCGGGTGATCATGGGGTATGCCAGCTTTGTATGCAGCAACCATGAATGCTCTCACACCAAAAGAACGTAGGCCACTGCGCGGCAACTTTTTGATTGCACTAAACGTCAGGCTAAAAACTGTCGTTTGATCTACGCTGAAGATTTCTGTCAAACAACCATGATACCTCACCAGATACAACAACAATCTGCAAATGAGTAAACTCTGCACATGTATTTTGTCGTTTACAATATTATTGCTGTCAGGTTCACGCCTCTGTGCAGTCTTGAAGGTAACCCGTGATGTCTTTATTGACGGGCAGTCATACTCGTTAACGACCGAACTGCCTGACAGGTGCAGGAACCTGTACTGTTATATGTGTCAGGGTTTAATCGAAACACAGGTTGCCCGGTGCCGTGAATGCGGCTATAGCCTGTGTGATGCCCACCTCGAAGAGCCGGGCTCTAGCATAACAAAATGTCCCGACTGTCATGCCAGACGATCTCAGTTCTCCCGCAAACTGAACACGGCCCGCCTGCTTAACACTCTGCTGTGGCCTTGTCCGGTTGGCTGCGGGGAGCAGATTGCAACGACTGAGCTGGAAAACCATATCGCCAGGTGCCGCACCTGCCGACCGCCAGTCTGGACTGATAATGCCTCGCTGATGACCCATTTGCCCGGCATAACAGCCTCTGATGTCTGTAGTCATGTTGGCGAACCGGGGCCTTCCCGGCTGTTTACCGCCTCCGTAGTGGAAGCGTTAACTGATCATCGCCCTCCGGCCAAAAAGCAGTGCTTATCTGCCAAACAGGCACGTCAGCAGCTAGCCCGGTGCACACACAAGCCACCCCGTCCCACGACATCTGAAGCCTGCCATGATTCAGCTGACAGCGGTTATCACAGTACTGTTGATGCAGATCCATTGCCCATAAATGCTGACATGGATGCGACCGTACCGGCATCGTTATCCAACGACACTCTGATCCCCCCGGCGATAGAAGACTGGTTATTTTCTTCCCTGCCCTGGGGGATGGCGAACAACAGCCCGCAGACGAAACCGTCTGCACCCACGGCAACCGCATCCGCTCCCGGTCTGGCGGCCTTACGGTTGCAGACAGAAGCACCGCCAGACGATCTGTCTGCCTTATTTCCGCCCCTGACCCCGGCCTCCCGGCAGGCGCTGATTGATAACAGCCCGGTAATGAACAAACTCTGGGCCCTTGCCCAAAAGCAACAGAACCCACTGAGCGACAACCGGCAACTGCAAACCTTTTGCCAGCAGTTTGACGCCGGGCAACAGCGATATCTGTTTCACGGCAGCCGCAGCCTGGTCATCCGGTTTCCCGGTGATCCGGATTATATTCTCAAGCTGGCCCGCTCCAAAAAACATATTCCGCGGTTTGAACAGGAGCTGACCCTGTACCGGGCGATTCAGGAACCGGGTTATAAACAGCTGGCTTTTCATACCTGTCCGTTACTACTGGCCTTTCGCTGGGGAGACAAGCCCGTTATGGCGATGTCAGCGGTGGATTTTATTGCCGACCGGCAGCTGGAGGCCATGGGTTCAGCCACGTTGTTCGAACGGCTGGATTTCGCCCTGACCTGGGTGTGGCGGTTTGCTGAAATCTATCAGCTGTTTCTGCAGCACGGGATCTTGCTGGGAGACCGCCACGGCGGCAATATCGGCTTCAACGAGAACCGGCTGCCTGAAGCCTCGGGGCTCGGTGGTGCGGTACTGCGCCTGCCGGTCATGCTCGACCTCGACCCTTACTGGCAAAAAAAGGAATCCGGCCAAGCCTTGCTGTATCTGCCGTTGCCCGTCTGGACCGCCGTCGCTATGGATCTGCTGGAACGTGCCTTCTGTCCCGGCCCGGTGACCGGCGAACGCATCGGGGTCATTAACCGGATACGCGCCCTGACAACCCCGGCAACCCGGCGGGAACAGCTTGATGACGACACCACCGGGGGCTTGCGTTCACTACTGCCGGAAAACATACCGTATTGGCAGGCGCAGGCGCTACCCCATGACGAGACCCAACTGGTCAGTGAGAGCGGTCAGTGGCTGCCTGAACTGTTCAGTGTGGATAGTCAGTTTGACAGGGTGCCCCGTCCGGTCTCGGAATGGATCCGGCTGCTGGAACAGGAAACAGCCCGGGTGCTGGGCATCCTACAACAGTGGCAGGCCGCTTCGGATTTTTCGCTGATGGCCACCTGCAGCCAGCAGGCGGACTCTATGGACATTGACGATGCCGAGGGTGAGGAGAACGGCGAGGTCAGCTCTCCCCCCGCAGCGCCCCCCGGCAACCCGTTAATCCGTCTCCGGCGGCTCGGTGCCAGGTTACAGTGCGGGCAGTGTCAACGTGAATTTTATATACCGGCTAAGCTGCAGGCGCACCTCAAACAGCATCAGCACGGAGAACTGGAGGCTTGCTCTCAGTGTGGCAAGCACTATCGCCATCAGCAACTGCAACAGCACATGGCACTTATCCACTCCGGCCCCCAAATCTGCCGCGAATGTGGCAATACATTGCCCAACAAACAAGCGCTGGCCACTCACAACCGCAGCCACCACAGCGGGGAACGCACCTGTACCCAGTGTCAGCCCCCGGTGACCCTCAACAGTGCGAAGGCGCTGGCCAATCACAACCGCAGTCACCACAGCGGGGAACGCACCTGTACCCAGTGTCAGCCCCCGGTGACCCTCAACAGTGCTCAGGCGCTGGCCGATCACAACCGCAGTCACCACAGCGGGGAACGCACCTGTACCCAGTGTCAGCCCCCGGTGACCCTCAACAGTGCTCAGGCGCTGGCCAATCACAACAAAAGTCACCACAGCGGGGAACGCACCTGTACCCGGTGTCAGCCCCCGGTGACCCTCAACAGTGCTCAGGCGCTGGCCGATCACAACAAAAGTCACCACAGCGGGGAACGCACCTGTACCCGGTGTCAGCCCCCGGTGACCCTCAACAGTGCTCAGGCGCTGGCCTCTCACAACCAAAGTCACCACAGCGGGGAACGCACCTGTACCCGGTGTCAGCCCCCGGTGACCCTCAAAAGTGCGAAGGCGCTGGCCCGTCACAACCAAAGTCACCACAGCGGGGAACGCACCTGTACCCAGTGTCAGCCCCCGGTGACCCTCAACAGTGCTCAGGCGCTGGCCACTCACAACCGCAGTCACCACAGCGGGGAACGCACCTGTACCCGGTGTCAGCCCCCGGTGACCCTCAACAGTGCGAAGGCGCTGGCCAATCACAACCAAAGTCACCACAGCGGGGAACGCACCTGTACCCAGTGTCAGCCCCCGGTGACCCTCAACAGTGCGAAGGCGCTGACCAATCACAAATTCAGAAAACACCGTAAACGCAAAAGACTGGCAGAGGAGGACGACTGAAAAACAACCTCAGGATGCCATCCCCTTCACCGGCTGCATCCGTTATCATCCGTGCGACTGTATTGATGAGGCCGTATGACCAGCCGACCGCCGTCCAAACTAAAACAATTACTGCTACGCGATCAGTTATGGTGGCGTTATTACCAGCGCAACGCCGATACGATACGCCCTGCTGTGGTTGATGCGATCAGCAAAGTACTGGCCTGCGGGCGGGTGATCATGGGGTATGCCAGCTTTGTATGCAGCAACCATGAATGCTCTCACACCAAAAAGATCTGCTTTGGCTGTAAAGCCCGGTTGTGTAATACCTGCGGCAAAAAACTGACCGATCAGTGGATTGCTGACCAGAAAGCGCTGTTGCCGGATACTGAGTGGCAACACATCACCTTTACGATGCCTGATGCACTCTGGGAGCTGTTCAGAATCAACCGCACCTTACTGGGTAAACTGAGCCCACTGGCGGCAAAAAGCCTGCAGGCCTTTGCCGGGAAAAAAGGCGTGACACCTGGCATTTTCACGGCACTGCATACCTTTGGCCGAAAGCTGAACTGGAATGTTCATAGGCTCTTAATGGATTCCGGGGTGTTGAGGTAACTGCGGTTGAAACTAACGTCCACATTCGTGTAAAACAGCGGTATGATGAAGTTTCATGATCTCCTCGATAACGCCAAATGTTACGAACAAGTCAGGCAAATGCGCTGGCCGGATGGTGTCGTTTGTCCTCGCTGTCAAAGCCCTGATATTACCCGACAAGGTAAAGATGACACTCAGCCGGAGCGACAGCGTTACTGGTGCAAGTGTTGTCGGCGTCGCTTTGATGATCTGACTTTATCGGTGTTTTCAGGGCATCACCAGCCTTTAAAAATCTGGATACACTGCTTGTACCTGATGTCACTCAATCAGTCGAACAGACAGATTGCACTTGAACTTGACCTGAACAAAAGCGATGTGCAAAAGATGACACAGCAACTCAGGACAAGTGTCTGCAACAAACGCCCGGTCACCGTTCTGGACGGCAAGGTTGAATGTGACGAGGTTTACGTTGTATCGGGGCATATACCCATGATCATTGAAGTTGCTTGATTTTCCAGCCGATTTTCAACATTGTACGAACATGCCGAAAATCACCCTGACAGCCCAACAAAAAGTAGCCTTGGAATCTCGCCACAAAACATCGCGAGATGCACGGGAATGTGATCGTATCAAGGCTGTTTTGCTCAGGTCTGAAGGGTGGTCACCGTCTGCTATCGCTCAGGCATTGAGAAAAAGTGAATACACTATTTGTCGCCATCTGGACGCCTATCTGGAAAAGGAAAAGCTCAGGCCGGAGAACGGGGGGAGTGAAAGCCGCCTGAGTGATGAGCAAACTCGGCAACTGGTCGAACACCTTTCTGAATATACTTACGCACACGTCCATCAGATCGTCGCCTATACCTGAGTGAATTCAAGATGCCGGATTTAACCGCTGGAAATTATCGTTAATCCTGCTGCCCAAGGAAGAACCGATTTCGGGCAATGTCACGTCCAGAAAATGATTAATCTTTTCCCGGAATTCTTTTGCCTGAGCGAAGTATTCATTATTCCGGGCATACTCATTCATCACCTTCCATAATCGCTCAATGGGGTTCAGGTTTGGACTGTAAGGGGGGAGGTAATGAAGCTTTATTCCCAGCTCTTCCGCCTCTTTCACTACCTCCTGTGAACGATGGTAACCGGCACCATCAAGCACCATGTGAATAACGTTCATGGATGAATAGTTATCCCGAACTTTCTTGAAAAACTCGGTAACCGCTTCACTGTTAACCGTATCAAATTGACCGAAAACAGCAGCTTCAATATTGTCCAGATCAATCGCACCGATAATGTTCAGCCGAGTACGGCTACCTGTCGTATTAATGATTTTATCAATCCCTTTTCGAATCCACCCGGAAGTGATTTTGGTCGCTTGTGTCGGGTGTACCGCATCCATGAATAGTATCACCTCGTCCTCTGGTAGCGTGGCTTTCAAGGCTTCATAGTGCTCCACAAAACCAGCCTGCTTATCAACATCAGCCTTGTGCGGTACGCCCTTTGGCTTTTTGTAGGTAAAGCCTTTTTGGTGCAGCCACTTGTTCAGGCCTGATACGGTATATTTGATACCCCAGCGATCGGTAATATAGGCGACGATCTGATGGACGTGTGCGTAAGTATATTCAGAAAGGTGTTCGACCAGTTGCCGAGTTTGCTCATCACTCAGGCGGCTTTCACTCCCCCCGTTCTCCGGCCTGAGCTTTTCCTTTTCCAGATAGGCGTCCAGATGGCGACAAATAGTGTATTCACTTTTTCTCAATGCCTGAGCGATAGCAGACGGTGACCACCCTTCAGACCTGAGCAAAACAGCCTTGATACGATCACACTCCCGTGCATCTCGCGATGTTTTGTGGCGAGATTCCAAGGCTACTTTTTGTTGGGCTGTCAGGGTGATTTTCGGCATGTTCGTACAATGTTGAAAATCGGCTGGAAAATCAAGCAACTTCAATGATCATGGGTATATATTACCGATCGCTGGGGTATCAAATATACCGTATCAGGCCTGAACAAGTGGCTGCACCAAAAAGGCTTTACCTACAAAAAGCCAAAGGGCGTACCGCACAAGGCTGATGTTGATAAGCAGGCTGGTTTTGTGGAGCACTATGAAGCCTTGAAAGCCACGCTACCAGAGGACGAGGTGATACTATTCATGGATGCGGTACACCCGACACAAGCGACCAAAATCACTTCCGGGTGGATTCGAAAAGGGATTGATAAAATCATTAATACGACAGGTAGCCGTACTCGGCTGAACATTATCGGTGCGATTGATCTGGACAATATTGAAGCTGCTGTTTTCGGTCAATTTGATACGGTTAACAGTGAAGCGGTTACCGAGTTTTTCAAGAAAGTTCGGGATAACTATTCATCCATGAACGTTATTCACATGGTGCTTGATGGTGCCGGTTACCATCGTTCACAGGAGGTAGTGAAAGAGGCGGAAGAGCTGGGAATAAAGCTTCATTACCTCCCCCCTTACAGTCCAAACCTGAACCCCATTGAGCGATTATGGAAGGTGATGAATGAGTATGCCCGGAATAATGAATACTTCGCTCAGGCAAAAGAATTCCGGGAAAAGATTAATCATTTTCTGGACGTGACATTGCCCGAAATCGGTTCTTCCTTGGGCAGCAGGATTAACGATAATTTCCAGCGGTTAAATCCGGCATCTTGAATTCACTCAGGTATAAAGGCCAGCCTGAAGCGGTGAAAAAAAAGGGCGGACAGCCCGCCGTAACCGTTTGAGAGGTGCTCGTGGTCGCGGTACTCTGGAGAAAGAAAAGCCTCCGATCTTTGGCATGATCCAGCGGGGTGGGCAGGTTGTGATCCGTATGCTGCCTAATGTCAAGCAGGTAACAATCAAGCCCCTGATTACAGAATTCATAGCGCCGGGAACGCTGATTTATACTGATGAATACAGCATTTACGACAGGCTTGAGCAATGGGGTTATGATCGTAAATCTGTCTGTCATGGCGCTGGGGAGTATGCCCGGGATGAAGATGGTGATGGTTTTCACGAGGTGCATGTGAATACGATGGAGGGCTTCTGGTCGTTGCTGCGATCCTGGTTGCGCCCTCACCGTGGAATTTCACAGGATAAGCTGCCACTATACTTGGGATTTTTTGAATGCATCCATAACATCAAACGTAGGGGAAAAGCAGCTATTTCAGGGTTGCTTGGCTTGCTGCTGGGGTAACCCCCCGGAATCCATTAAGAGCCTTCGTATTTTAGTGCGCATATTTTTACCTGTAATGTAGGCACATTGTTATGACTCAAAGTTTTATCTTGAATAATAAAGCGATGGGTATCAGTTTATGAATGTAGATGTGGGTTCAACTCTGACACGGGTCGATCTGGCAAGGTTTTGAGCAAGCCCACTCTATGATTGGTTCAGTATGAACCATTATTACCCAATATTTGAGTACTACTGAGCAGGGGTGAAGGCTGAGTATGATACTTTATCTTGCCTTAATCTTACTCTGTGGCGATAGGTGCGATCTCCAGAGAAACATAGGTGCAAGCGCCATAAGCCCCTGATATGTGTACGGAAGTTGCGTTTTTGGTGGCCGCCAGAAATACCAAAAACAACGATCATAAATCA
Organism: Endozoicomonadaceae bacterium; assembly: GCA_965261725.1. GTDB lineage: Bacteria > Pseudomonadota > Gammaproteobacteria > Pseudomonadales > Endozoicomonadaceae > CANDOC01. Next base: position 25,954 of record CBDHDU010000040.1, read on the forward strand.
ATAACTTAGAATCGCTTTTTTCCAACCCCGGTGATCAGATGAGAACATAAAAACAGAGTATAGGAGGTAATAAAAAATTGGAAGTTACCCCATAATATTGAAATCAACATTTTTACCTGTCTGGCGATGACGATGAGCGTGCAGAGGCTATTGCAGCAAAGGTACCATCTGAATCAAGGCGCTTATGATGACATGACTTGTCTCTGTGGGAACATCAGCCAAACGATAACTATCCTAAGAAGGCACTTTATTATAACTAAAGATAATTAATCGACAGGCATTTCCTAATAAGGTCGCCACCAGAATGTTCACTATTTATCAGTGTTCATTATTATTGAACATGCTACAATTATGAACACAGGAGTGATCCGGATGACCATATGCCTAAAATCAAGGAAACAGAAACGATCGTTGATACGGCTGTAGAAGCTCTTCGTCAGCTAACGGGCCTGGAGTGGGCTGTAAAATCAGGCGCAAACAACGCTCTTATCCTGCAATTCCAGCAATTGGAACTGCAGGTAGAAGTTAGAGCCTGGGCACCCCAGATGAATACTGGTACCTTGATCTATCAGTTCCAGCAATACTCCGGCCAGAACCATCACATTCTTGTTGCTGACTACATTACACTAGGCATAGGCAATACCCTGCAACAGGCAGGTATCCAGTTTATTGACGGAACAGGTAATGCCTATATCAACCAACCTTCTGTTTTTATATGCAGCAGGGGCAATAAACCGGAAAAAAACAAGCGTATTTATAAACCGGGCAAAGCCTTCCAAAAAGGCGGGTTAAAAGTAATTCTGGCCTTTTTACAAAATAATGATCTGATTAACCAGCCTTATCGCACTATCGCAGAAGAAGCTGGTATAGCCTTGGGTGCAGTCGGCGAAGTGATACGGGATTTACAACAAAGCGGATACTTAGGAAAAGCAACTTCTCAACGTAAACGCGCCATAACAAACAGGCAACAGCTGTTACAACGATGGGCTGATACCTACCCTTATTGGTTGAGAGAAAAACATTACATTGGCACTTTCACTACTAACGACCCGCTGTGGTGGCAAAAGATCTGCCCTGAAGATTTTGGCGCTCAATGGGGTGGAGAGGTCGCTGCTGCCAAGTATACCGGCTACCTGAACCCAAAGGATGCTCTTGTTTATATCCCCCGGCAGAACATGGCCTTATTTATGAAGGCTGCAAAGCTGCGCAAAGTTAAACCCCATGAGGAGCCTGATTTTCTGGTGAAGCTATTTGAGCCCTGCTGGCCGATAGCTGATAACATCGACCTTGCACCCCCTGTTATAGTCTATGCGGATCTGCTGGAAACCGGCGATCCCCGCAACCTGGAAACAGCAAATAAACTGTATGAAAAACACCTTGGTTGACATAAGTGGAAAGCTGCCAGAAGGGCTCGTTCAACTGTATGCAGATATCCGGAGCCATGCCAACGCTCTGGATATCGATATTCTTGTCGTTGGCGCCATGGCCAGAGACCTTGTGCTGGTACACGGATACGATGCCTCCATAGAGCGAGGGACCAGAGATGTAGATTTTGGTGTCAGTGTGCAAAGCTGGGATGATTTTGAGCTGCTCCGCAAGAGGTTGCTGGCATCTGGCTATGTCATGGATGAGAAACTCCCTCATAGCTTTTATTTACCAACAGCAGATGACCTGACATGGTCCATTGATATCGTTCCCTTCGGCGATTTAGCTGAAAACGACCAGATCAGCTGGCCGCCAGGCCATGATGTGGTAATGAGTGTTCTCGGTTTTTCCGAAGCATTGGCATCTGCCTTGAAAGTTCAAATCAGTCAAACACCAAAGATCATCATCTCTGTTGCATCGCCTGCAGGTATTTGTTTACTCAAGCTTGTTGCCTAGGTCGACCGGGAGCAGGAGAAAAGGAGTAAAGACGCATCCGATATCAAATACCTAATGGATACTTATGCCAAAATTCCGGAAATATTTGATGCCCTTTATAGCGAAGATTATATGGAAATACAGGACTGGGATGAACCCAATGCCAGCGCCATGAAACTTGGCAGAGACACCGGAGAAATAGCGACTGAACAAGTAGCCACATTCCTTGAACGCGAACTGTTTTCACAGGAAACTCGCAAAGAGCAATTTGCTTCTGAAATGAAAGCTGGTCAACTGTTGCAGCTAGACAAAGATCTTGTGAACAGGCTGAATATTTTTATTGATGCGTTTCGTCAGACTAATCTGAATTAGTGTGATTTAATTTGTGTAAGCGCCATTTCTTGCTTGAAGCCTGAATCACTTAAAAATAAGGTGAAAGTTCAAAGCCCGATTTAAAATCAGGTTTTGGCATAGCTGCTCGACTGATAGATAGCGTCAGAATTTCGAGACCAGAAAGAAGAGCCACTACTTCTACTAGAGCAGTGACCCTGATACGTCAGTTAGCCTTTAGCAAGCCGATATTACGAGCTTTCCCTGTTCCTCTATCAGTTTCAGATAGAAAATTGACTACCTGTGAATGTATATGTCTGATCTGGTCTTTATCCGTAAGCGCATGCCAAACAGCATCTACAAAACATAATTTCAACGCCTGATACTGAAGCCTCCACTATTCCAGGAGGCAACATGTCAACTAAACGTCAGTTCTGGTTCCAGCATATTGAGGCCTGGCAACAAAGCCAGCTTTCTCAATCCGAATATGCCCGCCAGCACGGGTTGTCTATCAAATCCTTCAGTTATTATCGCCGTCGTTTCGTTCAGGAACATCAGCAGAGTCAGCAGGAACCCTCTGTTCCTTTACTGCCTGTGAGTGCGGTTCCTGAAGAGCCGGTCGGATCTCCGGCTCAAACGGTGCCAGGCATTACCCTGACCAGTCCGGGCGGGTTTCGTATTGAACTGGCTCCGGGGTTTGATTCGCAGGCTTTGCAGGCAGTTTTGCAACTACTGGAGGCTGCATGATCGGTGATACGGCGTCTCTCAAGGTTTATCTGGCACCGGGTATAACCGATATGCGTAAGTCCATTAATGGTCTTGCCCTGATCGTTAATGAAGTGCTGGCACTTGATCCGTTTTCAGAAAGCCTGTTTGTGTTCTGCAACCGGGGGCGTAACAAACTGAAAATCCTGCACTGGCAAACCAATGGCTTTTGGTTGTACTACCGGCGTCTTGAGAAGGGGCGCTTTAAATGGCCGACAACAGACTCACCGGAGCAAGCCGTCAATATCACCCGAAGGCAGCTGAACTGGCTGCTTGATGGTTTACCGGTCAACCCGAAAGGTGCACACCGGCCTATGCATCATCAGTCCGTGGTTTGATACGCATTGCAATAACCTGACGCAATGAAAAGACGACAGGTATTGTCGGATAATCACCACCATGAAGACTATCACCGTACCCGCCCAAACCTTCGAAGGCCTTCAGCTGAAAGTGACTCAGCTTGAAGCAAAACTGGCGTGGTACGAAGAACAGTTCCGCCTTCAAAAGCATCAGCAATTCGGGGCTTCCAGCGAACGCTTTGAGGGGCAGGGTCAGCTGTTCAATGAAACCGAGGTGCTGGCTGATGAGGAACCCAACGAACCTGACGTTGAACAGGTGCCCGCCCATGAACGCAGGAAACCGGTCAGAAAACCACTGTCGGAAGACCTGCCTCGTGAAATCATAGAAATCGACATTACTGACGAAGAAAAGCAGTGCGATGGCTGCGGTGGTGAACTCAGGGCGTTTGGTCATGAGACCAGCACCAAACTGGATATCGTGCCCGCACAGGTGAAGGTACTGGAGTTTCGTCGCCTGAAATACGCCTGTGCCTGTGAGTCCGGCGTGAAGACCGCCCCGGCACCCAAAATGCCGATTCCCAAAAGCATTTCAACACCCGGACTGCTGGCCTGGATCATTACTAGCAAATACGGCGATGCACTACCACTGTACCGTCAGGAATTCATTCTCAAGCGCATGGGTGCCGAAATCACCCGTGCGACACTGGCTCAATGGATGATCCGGGTAGCGGATGTGCTGATGCCGCTTTATGAAGCCCTGTGCCAACACCTGGTCAGGCAGCCTTATGTGCAGGCAGACGAAACAACTTTGCAGGTGCTCAAAGAGCAAGACCGGCGCCCGCAGAGCAAGTCTTACATGTGGCTGTACCGAACCGGTGAGCAGCTCGGTTCTCCCGTTGTGCTGTACGATTACCAGACGGGGCGCGACCATGCATGCCCGTTGGCATTTCTGGAAGGGTTCAAAGGCTTCTTGCAGTGTGACGGGCATTCGGCCTATAAAACCCTGAGCAGCAAGCGACCGGAAATAGAGTTGATAGGTTGTATGGCGCATGCCCGCCGAAAATTCAAAGAAGCTCTGGACGTCATTCCGAAAAAGAAAGGTGACAACAGCCAAAAAATCAGCCGCCCGGCTCAGGCGTTGAACATGATCCGGCAACTCTACGCCATCGAGCGCCGGATAAAGGATAAAACGACAGAAGAGCGATACCGGGTGCGCCAGTGTGAAAGCCGCCCCATCATGGACAAATTCCGACAATGGTTGGAAAAACAGAAACCACGCATCCTGCCCGAAAGTAAACTGGGCAAAGCCATCACCTATGCCCTGAACCAGTGGCCGTACCTGTCGCGCTACCTCGATAGCGGTTTGGTAGAGATTGATAACAATGCGGCAGAGCGTTCAATCAAACCCTTTGTCATAGGGCGAAAGAACTGGACATTTGCTGACTCAGTGAAAGGCGCCAACGCGAGTGCGGTGCTGTACAGTCTGGTTGAAACGGCAAAAGCCAACGGGCTTGAACCCTATGCCTGGTTCCGCTACGTGCTGATTCAGCTCCCCCAGCTCGAAAAGGGAGCCAGGGTAGAGCATCTGCTGCCCATAAACCTCACCCCGGATGACTTGAAAGCGGTGGTGAACACCGGATATTGAAGAAGATAGTGAAAAAGCAGCATCGGCCTGCCCGTGCTCATTGTGACCATATCTTGCCCGGCACAAACGGCGGAGCCTGCGGATTCAAACCGGGACGGACTGGATGCTGAGGGCATGGTGGTTGTGAGAGTGGCTGCCCGGTATCCTTCGACTGAATATCAAGGTGCTGTAGCCTATCCAGTGCCTTGTGTTCGAGTTCACGCCATGCTTCCTGTTTTCGTGCCTGCTGCCGTGAAGTCTGAAGTATATTGGCACGCGCCCAGAATATTGTAGCTTGCTGCCCATCACCCATCATACGCAGAATATGTCCCTGCAAGCTCAGTGATTGCGGGGTTTCTTTTTCCTGGCGTGAACGTTTTACCAGCGCCATTGCTGCCTGTAAATTCTTATTCGTATCCGGTACCGACCCTGTAATGATTTCCCTGCATGCCAGGGTAAACCGGGTTACTGCGATCACATGGAATAGCTGCCAGTTGTGACTTGTGGCAAAAGCCTCCAACAGGATTGTGGCGAGTTGATCCGCTTTCGAGACGTTATCTGTTTGGTGGTCCAGACACGTCAGCAACCCCAGCTCAATCTGGAGATGGCCGCAAAAGTCAGTCGGCGGCTGGTGCTTGCGTTGGTTCTCCTGTTGGCGCAGCTGCCGGAACAGCCCCTCGGCTTCGGTTAGCTTCTCAACATCGCCGGTTAAATCCAGACAGGTTGCCAACCCCAGCTCAATCTGGAGATGGCCGCAAAAGTCAGTCGGCGGCTGGTGCTTGCGTTGGTTCTCCTGTTGGCGCAGCTGCCGGAACAGCCCCTCGGCTTCGGTTAGCTTCTCAACATCGCCGGTTAAATCCAGACAGGTTGCCAACCCCAGCTCAATCTGGAGATGGCCGCAAAAGTCAGTCGGCGGCTGGTGCTTGCGTTGGTTCTCCTGTTGGCGCAGCTGCCGGAACAGCCCCTCGGCTTCGGTTAGCTTACCTGCTTCCTGTAAACACCGAGCCAACCCCAGCTCAATCTGGAGATGGCCGCAAAAGTCAGTCGGCGGCTGGTGCTTGCGTTGGTTCTCCTGTTGGCGCAGCTGCCGGAACAGCCCCTCGGCTTCGGTTAGCTTACCTGCTTCCTGTAAACACCGAGCCAACCCCAGCTCAATCTGGAGATGGCCGCAAAAGTCAGTCGGCGGCTGGTGCTTGCGTTGGTTCTCCTGTTGGCGCAGCTGCCGGAACAGCCCCTCGGCTTCGGTTAGCTTCTCAACATCGCCGGTTAAATCCAGACAGGTTGCCAACCCCAGCTCAATCTGGAGATGGCCGCAAAAGTCAGTCGGCGGCTGGTGCTTGCGTTGGTTCTCCTGTTGGCGCAGCTGCCGGAACAGCCCCTCGGCTTCGGTTAGCTTCTCAACATCGCCTGTTTCTTCAAGACACCGAGCCAACCCCAGCTCAATCTGGAGATGGCCGCAAAAGTCAGTCGGCGGCTGGTGCTTGCGTTGGTTCTCCTGTTGGCGCAGCTGCCGGAACAGCCCCTCGGCTTCGGTTAGCTTACCTGCTTCCTGTAAACACCGAGCCAACCCCAGCTCAATCTGGAGATGGCCGCAAAAGTCAGTCGGCGGCTGGTGCTTGCGTTGGTTCTCCTGTTGGCGCAGCTGCCGGAACAGCCCCTCGGCTTCGGTTAGCTTCTCAACATCGCCGGTTAAATCCAGACAGGTTGCCAACCCCAGCTCAATCTGGAGATGGCCGCAAAAGTCAGTCGGCGGCTGGTGCTTGCGTTGGTTCTCCTGTTGGCGCAGCTGCCGGAACAGCCCCTCGGCTTCGGTTAGCTTACCTGCTTCCTGTAAACACCGAGCCAACCCCAGCTCAATCTGGAGATGGCCGCAAAAGTCAGTCGGCGGCTGGTGCTTGCGTTGGTTCTCCTGTTGGCGCAGCTGCCGGAACAGCCCCTCGGCTTCGGTTAGCTTCTCAACATCGCCTGTTTCTTCAAGACACCGAGCCAACCCCAGCTCAATCTGGAGATGGCCGCAAAAGTCAGTCGGCGGCTGGTGCTTGCGTTGGTTCTCCTGTTGGCGCAGCTGCCGGAACAGCCCCTCGGCTTCGGTTAGCTTACCCATTCCCTGTTTAGTTCTGGCGATTCCTATTTTTAAATAAATGTTCTCAGGAGCTTGTCGGGATAAACTGGAAAATAAACTCAATGCTTGGGGATAGTTTTTCTTTTTTAAGAAATCCCAGGCTGCCTCTTCTCTTTCTCCTGCTGAAATACAAAAAGTAATCAAAAAGGCAATGACAGCTTTTATTAATCTGTTCATCAGCTATATGAGATAACAATGAATAATTTGTCTGTATGAAGAGTGGTGTAGTGTTTGAAATTATAGATGTGGTATCAGTGTCGTTTGAGGCATGTTGCAAACAATAATCAGAGTTGTGCTGTTATTGGTAGATGACTTTCGTCGTGCGCTCACCGCCATTGTCAGCGCGGCAACCGGTGGCGCGAGAATATTAGTTAACGTTGCCGCATGATTCGCCCTGGGCTTGTTATGAAAGGCGATCCGGATCGGTTCTCCGGGAAGAAAACGCGCACCCCGGTTAAAGGCGTAATAACCGATCACCGGCCCTGCGGCAGCATAGGTTGACCACGCAGCGAACCCCCATTCGAACATGGTTTCCATCATGCCGAAACGAGCGGCTTCTGCTTTTGGAGTGCCTGCCAGTATGCCGGAGGGACCGCTATACTAATGAATGACCGGTTCAGCAACGCCAAAGAAAACCAGACCAATACCGATCCCGGCAGTAAATAACATCGCAAGCCATGAGAAGTCTGAAAATTCCGGGCAGGCATCTTGTCCGCCCAGCCTTATTGTTCCAAAGCGGGAGCAGGCGAGATATATGCAGCAGAGTAACAGGCTGAATGGCATCCACACATACCACCACCCAAAGTTGTTAAAAAACCACTGCACCCATGCACGACAACCCTCGTGCATTCCGGTAGGCGAAATTGCATCCCATACTGCAACAGAACCTGCAATAAGAATGCTGGGCCAAAATAGATTGTTACCGGATGAAGTTGCTGGAGGGTGAGGCTTTCTTAATGAGGCAGGTGGTGCATCAGCATTCATAAAAGGCTCCTGTGCCGTTGAAATTATTTGCAGGCACAGGAGGAGTTATAGATGAGTTTTTGGTTTTGTGCGTATGTGTTCAGTTTGCTCGTCGTAGTGTATCCACGCGTTAGCGGTTAGTTGTCATCACAAGAGCATACTGTTTTAAAGGTATCGCCGTCGGTAAATTAAGAGGCTCGTAGCTCCAGCTTTCTGTTTGCGGGTTATATATTCCAACTTGAGGTTTTTGTTGTTGGCATGGGAAAGCAAGAATGCGCTTGTCTGACAAAGGAGTTACTCCATGAATATCATCTCTGCCTGGTGTTGTTGCAACCTCTGTTTCTCTGGATTCTGGAGAGGCAACTATAAACACACGCCCTTTTCCATGATCCCTCTCATGATAAGCTTGGTGCCCGACGTAGCAAAGGTATGGTGTGTCATTAATTACTGTTCCGTGCAGACTCAGATTATAAAGGCATTTTGTTGCTTTTTGCCCTCCGAATGGAGGGGTGTTGACTTGACAGCTGGTTGAAAGCCAGCGGACAAATTTACGCTGATTGTTCTCTTCATCGCTTTGATCATCGTGTCTTTGAGTTGGACTTATACTGGCAAATACCCAAGTGCCTTGAGTCGTCTCAACAGCACAGCAGCCCAAAGGTTCATGCAGATAATGACAGGTTTTTCTTGTTATAGCGAAAGCGCCCTTTGGAGTGTGTAAATCTGCATGATGGGCAATGTAACAGCCTTCCCGTGTGCTGCATACATATGGAGTGCTTAGAGGGAAGCGGGGAGGGTTATACATATAGGTTTTTTTTCCTTTTCCTTTTCCATGCTTATGCTTCTTTTTCCCTGAATCCTGTTTGCACTGATGGTCGATATCCCCGAATTTGTATTCACCGGAAAAACTCCTTTTGCCTCCAGATGAATCAACAACATAGGCAATGCCTGATTTCCCCTGCTCCTCATTTACTGGATTCATGATGCCAAAATGATAGATGTTGTTTACATCAATAGTCGCACTACCCATTTTTCCGTTGGGGCATTTAGATACTTGTGAGCCTGGAATCACCACTGATGCATCAACACAATTCCATACATGCTTTGAGCCATCCCAGTTACGTTCGAATGAATATACAGTAATGTCATCACCGGCCAGCGTTTGGGTCGGAAAAAGTAGTCTGATTTCATTTAGTGTAGAATCTCCCTCAACGGCAGAATGCAGAGATAAACTTCCCACTCCAGAAACAGGTGTATCTGTAGATACTGTTGAGGGGGGGGGGCTGGAAGCACCAGCAGTGAAAATTCCAGTTTTTGACTTTGAAGACGTACTTGATATTGAAGGTTGATATTCAGGGGGTGTTAAAGATCCTGCTGTCGAAGAACTAGAATCAACCCATTTTTTCGTACTGAATTCTTTGTCATCAGTTAATGTCGTTGATTTACTGAACCAGCTTGGTGTTCTACTGGATGCTGAGGACGAACTGAGCAATGAACCTTCTGGCATACGGTCTATGCATATATGTTTTTCCATTAATTCTTTTCTTATGCCAGCTCCGCAATGTTGGCACCTGCCGGTCGACGCCCCTTTTTTTATGTAAAATACATTCGAACCTTTTGTTACTTCATCTACTTCTTGATGTGAATTTTCATACTGAGCATGTAGCTCCAAAAGGTCGAAATCCTGTTCGTCAAGAGTCCCTCCATAGATTTGCTGCGCGCACTCTTTACAAGAATACAGTACATAACCATCATCACTAACAGCAACAAACTTGAATTGAATGCCATCAACTGTAGGGTTTTTATATGAAGCGAATGTTACATTGCTAATTAGGGACAATAAGATGAGAAGCTGCATTAAGATGCAGTACGATAAGTAGCGTTTTTTCATAATCCACTCGCTGGATAATGTTGCCTGTTATTTGATCAGGCAAGTATGGCGCACAAGTCTAAAGTGCGCCGGAGTTTATTTAGAGCCTAACTAGTTGTTTTTCTTGAATGTCCGGTATAACTCAAAGCTTCCTGCGGACTATCTTCCATTAATGAAACAAAATCATCCTTGCTGATATGTAACAGACTTTCATGATCACCAGCTTCAAGATAAAGGTCGGCGTTATGACCAAGTTGACTATCCCAGAAAGTCGACATGCCCCAGGCCGGGCCAAGGGGTGGAATAGCGCCGGTTTCACATTCACTGAAGCGCTTCGCCAGCTCATGTTCATTGGCCAGCTTGAGGCGGGATTCGGTGATTTCTTCCAGCTGGTGCAGATTCAGGCGCCGGGAGGCGGGCAGCACTGCCATCATGTAATTATCGACCTGATCTTTAAGCACAACTGCCTTGGCAATGGCATTCAGGGGGATTTGAGCCGCGATGGCATTCTGTACCGAGCTGCGGGTCGGTGAGTGATGAAGGACTTCGTATTTTACGCCATGTTCCTGAAGGTAATGGTTTACACGGGGGGATATGGTCATCGGAATAACTCCTGCGGCGAAATCCGGATGGAGTATCAATGGAATAGGGCTGCTCCCGGCATAATGCACTTGGCCGGGAATTCAGCTCAAGTATAGGTGATGGAGCAGGCTATACTGAACAGGGAGTGGTGGATGGAACCACCGGATAAACTACTGAACAGCCAATGCACGGATGCTAACAGCCATGTCTTCAGGATCTGACAACTCTCCCTGTCCCTGCCGCTATATCAGCCCGGAAGGTATTAGCTGTAATGAACCCTCTCAGGGTGATGCTCCGCTGTGCTTCTGGCATGACCCGGAAGCCGACCGGTCGGGAGATGATCTGTGTGAGAAGCTTGAAGCCTTCGCGGCGACCGGCAAACCGATGGATGGCTTTGTACTCCGTTATGCCAATCTTGAACAGTTAAACCTCAATCGCCCCCAGGGCAAAGACCGCTATCGTCTGCGATATGCTGACTTGTATCGGGCTAAACTGGCGCGGGCGCATCTTTATAATATTGATCTGACCGGCTGTAACTTAATGAAGGCCGATCTGTCCTGGGTAAACCTCAACAGTGGCGGGCTTGAAGACTGTAATCTGCTGGGTGTGAATTTTAAAAATGCCCGGCTGGAAGATGTCAGCTGGGGTGAGAAAGTACTGCAGGCCGTTGAGGGTGATAAAGCACAGAAACAAGGCGATACAGAACATGCTAAAAGCATGTATCTGGAAGCAGAATCCGTTTGCCGCAATATTCGCCGGGTGGCTGAACAGCAAGGGCTGGTCGATACCGCCGGGCACTTTTTTCAGCAGGAAATGAAAAACCGCCGTAACCAGTTTCCAGTGGATTCATGGCAGTGGGCATCTTCCTGGCTGGTTGATCTTGTCAGCGGCTATGGAGAACGTCCGCTCCGGGTGATTGGTTTCTCTCTGTTGATGATTCTGATTTTTGCGATTGCGTATTTCTTTACCGGTATTAGTTATGGTGGGGTTGAGATGTATTTTGACCCGCAGACCAGCTGGCTGAAAAACCTGCAGACGTTTGGCTATTGCGCTTACTTCAGCGTGGTCACATTCACCACGCTGGGATACGGCGATATTATCCCGGTCAGTACCGCCCGCGCACTGGCAGCGCTGGAAGCATTTGGCGGCAGTTTTATGATTGCGCTGTTTGTGGTGGTTTTTGTGAAGAAAATGACACGCTGAGCGCACAGGCTGAAACTGCGGCATCCCTGCAGCAGCATAGATTTCTATTGGCTATCCTTTATAAACTTCAGCTTCATCCGGATCGCAGCTGATGGCGGCATGGGGCTGATCGCCCAGCAGTTTCTGGAACTGTTCCCGCTGCAGATGGACCAGTTCTCGGTGATTGCCTCCTTCGATATAGACGTCCTGTACAGCATTTAATTCATCATCCCAACAACATGACATGCCATAGGCTGAGCCCATCGCGGGCACTGCGCCGGGTTCGCAGTCAGGGAACAGTTGATTTAATTCTCCTTCGGTTACCAGACGCAAATGACGGTCGAGTTTCAGGTTGATCCACCCCAGCATGACTTTATTCATAGATGGAACAATCGCCATGACATAGCCTTCGGCATCATGGAGTACGACGCCCTTAGCCATTTGTTTCGAAGGAACACAGGCTGCACGTGCCGTATTGACGGTGCGTTGAGCATAGGGGTGACAGACGACATCGTAGTCGGTATGGCTTTCGGATAGAAAGTGTTGCAAATGGTTCGCAATTGACATGCTGACAGCTCCTGCCTGTCCAGCCCAGAATCGAGAATCTTAAGTATTGGCAATTGCGCGCAAGTGGGGAGAAAAAGTGTTAACTCCTGCAAGATCGATAAATTATATGGAATCTGTTTGATATTCCTCGTCTAGCAGTCTTTGTTGTAGCTCGTCATTTTTTCTCCTTGTTTTCTTAAATAAATGATATCTGGATGGAAAGAAAAGTATTTCAGGTGTTTTGCTGGCGCCATTATTTAACAGCCACTCTGTTACCTCGTAACTATTCAGCACCCAGCAAAGAGTGACCGCAGTAATTCTTCATGGCTATAAGCAGGGCTTCAAAAACATTCTGCCCCTGCTTTCTCGCAGATGAAACATAACTTCGTATTCGGCAATACCATTTCGCCCCTTCCTCGCTTCTGATGCAGCCCGATATTTTTTGCTTCACCTTGCCATTTCTGATGTCTTGCTCGCTGCCATTATTGTCGAAGGGGATGTTGAGGTCGGTCATGAACCTCAAAGTTTCGTCCTTGTACTCCACCAACCGCTTAAACAAGTTGAACGCTTTCGTATTCTTGACTTTGTCACGCCCCAACCGTTGCCGTACTCGTTCCATATAGTCGGCTTCTTCCGCTTGCGCCCTTTTTGCTGTTCGCTCGAACAGTGAAGAGATGCGCTGGCGGATGGATTCCGGCATCGCCTTCATTCCCAGCTTTCTAAAACCATTGCTGAGGTGACAGGCCAGTCTCAGCAGCCGCTGAAGACGAGCCGCAAGATAGTTGCAGTCGCGATCAACGACACCCTGTAACTCCCTCAGGTGGTGGGCATTGCAGAGTACATGAGCCGCAGCATAGCGGAAGTAAACCTTGTAGTGGTCATGAACCAGTATCCCGGCAAAGGTCAGCAAAATACCCATCGCCTCTATGGCGGAATGTCCTTTACTCAAGTCCAGATGATAGTACGTCCACTTGTCAGTACGCAGGACATGCATCCACCACAGCGCTCCGGCTACTCTCATGCCTGTTTCATCAGCGCCTGCAATGGGTTCAACCTTAAGGGCGTCACTAATTGCCTGCTCAGTGCTGGCTAACCGGTCATAAGCATTGCTCTGGAAGGTGCAGATGGAACCCGGACTGACTTCCAATCCGAAAATATCCATGAAGAACTGGGAGGCACGCTTGCAAGGTATAAGTTGATACTGACAAAGATACACGGCCAGCGCCTGAGTCACCGGTCCATACTGCACGTGAGCATCAACTCCTTCAGGGAAACGGGCTTGTGTCATGTGACCGCAGCGGCACTCTTTGATTTCGGCCACATGGGCTGTCACTTCAAAGTGACCAAAACGACCCGGTTCAAATACTTGCCTTTCAACCAACTTGGCAATGTTTGCAGAGTGCAGGGACTGATGGCACTTCTCACAGTCTATAACCGGGTGATATTGGGTGCGGTCAGTGTCAGCGACTTGCTGAAGCGTTGAACCTTTGTGACCTTTCTGACCGCCGGGCTTTCGACCAGACCTCTGTCGTAAGCTTTTTGGGTTAGGTTTGTCGTCTTGTGGCTCACCCTCCACCGTGGCAGATGAGTCTTTCTGTTTGGCAGCAGGCTTTGCATAACCGTCTGTAGAGGGAGGCTTACTGCTGTTCCGGCTGTTGATGTTGAGTCTGTCCGCGAGTTCCTTATTTTCTGTTTCCAGTTTCGCTACCTGATCGCCCAGGCCACCGATCTGCTCTTGCTGATCATTTACGATAGCAAGGAGGGTGACGATAATCTGAAACTCGGGATCAAGTTGACTCATAACAAGCGTTGGTCAGAGAAGAACTGTATTTGAAAATGACACAAAATCACGAAAATACCAGCTTATTGTGAGGGTGCTGAATAGTTACGTTACCTCTGGTCTTGGATTTTCGAGACTCGATGAAAAAGCGCTGATAGTGCCAGTACGCAAATAACACGAATGCAATTGGAAAACGGTTGACAGATCTGAAACAGGGCAGTGTTTTTTCAATACTTCAAGTTTTTCTACCGAAGCATACCTGGCAGCGTCTTGTAAAACAGACAACCCCGAAGGCAAGAGTGATTGCAGATAACTTGTTTTTTCCCCGGGTGAACAATAGCTTAATAGAGTATTGCAGATATTGGCTGCCTCAGTTGAACTCCTGAATCCGTGAGTTCGTGGCCATTGAATTTGCCAAAAAGCCAGTAATAGCAGCATATGTAGGCTAATATTTGCTCATCTAGATTTTCACCATATAAGTGAATTTTTGTGGAACTAAAATTTGAGCAATCCGACACGGAATTTTATACTCCGGCAGCGGGTCTGTGCTTTGTCGGTGATGCCCTGAACAAGAAAACATCTTTAAAAAAGTCATTGCGTTCTATCAAGAAGCGCCATGGCATCCCTAATATTGATCTGGTTCGAGCTTTTATCGGCCTGTTGGCCTTAGGCAAAACTGATTTTGATGCCATTGATAATTATCGCCATGATGATTGGTTCAAGCGCAGCATGGGCATTAAACAAATGCCGTCCGCCAGCCGGCTTCGCCAGCGTTTTAATGAAGATGCCACCCAACTGATTCCGTTAATTGAAGAAGCGCTTCCCGAACTGTTGTTGGAACTGGGCGCGCCGATCTCTCCGCTTTCAAAAGAACTGGATCACCTTCAGCATATCCCACTGGATATAGACGTTACTCCGCAAGATAACAGCAGAACCCAAAAAGAAGGTTCTCAGTGGACATACAAACACTTCCATGGCTTCGCCCCGATTATGTCTTATGTAGGGAAAGAAGGATGGTGCATAGGAGCTGAGCTTCGCCCTGGCTCACAACATTCCCAGAATGATTTTGTACCTTTCCTGAACACGGTATTGCACAGACTTCGTCGCGTAACCCGGACCTCGGTATTACTGCGACTCGACAGCGGGCATGACGCAGAAGACACTCGCAGAGAGATAGCGGATCACAGCAATGTTGATCACATAATCAAGCTCAATCCACGCAAGCAATATACCGTTACTGCCTGGCTGCCAACCTTTGAGGAAAAAGGCGTGCAGTGGGATGAGCTTCGCCCTGGAAAAACCTGTGCGACACTCTCGATCATCCATGAAACCGACTACGGCCAACAACGGCTTATTATCCGTATTATCAAGCGTACTACCGACTCGGTTGGTCAGTATTTTTTAGCACCGGACTACGAGCTGGAGGGTTGGTGGACGACACTAGATGAGGCTGAATATAGTGATGATAATGTCATATTGCTTTATGAAGATCATGCGACCAGCGAACAGTTTCACAGTGAGTTCAAGACTGACATGGATCTTGAAAGACTGCCTTCAGGAAAATTTGATACCAATGATCTTGTAATGTGCCTTGGTGCGGTGGCTTACAACATTTTACGTTACATGGGGCAAACCTGCCTGACCGGCCCTAAATCACCTGTTCGTCACAAAGCGCAGCGTCGTAGAATTAAGACAGTTATGCAGGAACTGATCTACCAGTCAGCGCGATTATTAGAACGAGGTCGTCAGTTTGTTCTGCGTTTTGGTCGTCACAGTCCCGGATTATCCGCCTTCATGGGGCTCTTTCCTGAAAAACAGCTCTGTTAGCTGATCCTATTCTTTTAACGGTTGAATGGAGAGATGCTGCTTATGCTGGCAGGATTTCATTCATATTCAGGGTTGAAATTCCCCAACATCATTTAAATACATGCTGATTTTTTTGACTTTGCTTTACCATTCTCTGGCAGGTTTCAAAAAAACATAACCCTATTCTGTAGGTTTGAATCCATGGGATGAAAAAGCTTCTCTATAATCAAGAAGTCACGGATTCAGGGAACTGTTAAGTACTGCATAATGCAGAGCTGTATGTAGTGTTGAATCTTTAGCCTCTAAGAAATCCTGCCTTTTACCTTCAGGGCAGTTTTCCAACAACATCCTACAGATTTCGGCAGTACCTGCAGTCTTCTTGTAACTGCTCAAAATCCGTAGGCGGCATCACCCATGAGCCGGGCAGATTTATCCCGCACCACGTCTGACAGTCTGGGAATCATCTGGGTTCCGCAGATTCTATCTTTTAGATAGTTGGAGAAGGATATGCCGTGCAGCCTGCATGTTTTTTTCAGGCTTGCAAATGTATCCCGGCAACGCTGACCGAGATGACTTCGAGTGCCACCACTGATCTTTCGTCGTTTCACGTACTCCCTGATTTGCCGCTCACTCAGGTTATTATGAAGTGGCAGCCATGGATACTTTAGTATCAGCAATAACTCCTCCCGTGCCCGGTGAAGCTTACCCAGGACAGCACGAAGGTCAGGATAGTCAGACTGTGTCGCCACCCAGTGATTAAAATCCTGTTCAATCTGCGCCTTCCGTATGGCTGTCGGCGCTTGGCAATAGGTCTCAATATCGTCGTATATATGCCAGAACTGCTTTTCCATCCAGTCACGGGCAGCCCGTTCCTGCTTATTGGCAGAGGGATCAGCTTTGCCAGTGGGCGGCTGGCATGGAACCAGCACAGGGAATGTTCAAACGCCGTGTCAAACTGCCGGGCACCGTCACTGTGGATGACCATGGCTTCAGGGCAGCCGTTGTTTAACAGGCCTGCCTTGAGAACAGCCTCTGTCGCTTTACGACGCTGCTCTTTGGCAAAGAGTTTATGGTCATCCAGAAAGGCTTTCCAGGCAGCTTCGTTCAGAAAGTGGATTTCCCCATAAGCAGACAAGGTATCAATCCACCTGTCAGCCATTTCTACCTGCTTCATATAACTGAGTGCAGCCGGGTTCAGGATATGAGAGCGACGCTTTCCCTGAAGCAGGGTCAGGAAATTAATGCGGCTTTTGCTGTCGGTTGAAGAAAATACGGTAAAAGTGTCGTTACCGATTACCGTGCAATAGCCGTTTTTTCCATCATGTCGAGCACCTGTGTCGTCTACAAGCAGCATACGGGAACAGGCAATACCTGTTTCGAGAATATCTTCCCGCTCCTGATGAAACAGCTCATGCCCCTGCGTCAGTAAGGCATTGAGTTTGCCCTCAGAGATTGGGCAGCCATGGCTGTGCAACCAGTCAAGCAACAACGGCTGGGTAACACTACAGGAATGATAAAGATCCAGCACCATGGATCTGAGGTTATCACCGAAGAGACCTTTTATATGGATAGGCAACGGTGCAATGACAGTCTGACCTTCAGGGGTAAGCCATACTTCGCGACGGTAGCGTGTTGTCGTGAACTCCAGATTCACATCAACATGGGTAAAATCCTGATAGCCTTTGCGCTTCCAGTTATCCTGTACACCCGCTGCCGGGCAAATTTCCTCACGAACAGAAGAAGGAGAAGGCTTGGCTGTGCGACCCGGTTCCGGTGATCGGGAACGTTTGCTCCTGGGTGGCGTTTCAGCTGGCGACGTTGACTGACTGTCCTTATTTTCAACGTCTTCCGACGTTTTTTTGTTCGGGCGAATTTTTGGTTGCCCCTTGAGTTTTTTAAGGTGCCGGATTTCCTCGCGCAGGGCGGTATTTTCGGCTGTCAGCTTATTGATTTTGTCGAGTAGCGTGCTGACAAGAGCCTTGAGTTCGCTGACTTCTGTTTCAAGGTCTGAAATTGTAGGCGAGTTCATAGACTTGATTATGCCCGATTCCGAAGGACAAAGTTTTGATGTCAGCGTGTTGACTCGCCTACGAATTTTGAGCAGTTACGACATGGCCTCCTTCTGTTGCTACATGGGGAAGTGATATACGGTTCTTGTCACGCAGCTTTTCCAGTGATTCTTTTATTAGCCGGACATTTCTCGCAAATGGAAAAATTCCGGCAAGCCATTCTTCTGTTACCAACTGCCACTAATTTTTTTATTTTCTGCAGCTAATCGTATCCATTCCTGTGTATTGGGGCGAATAAGGCAAGCTATTTCGTTCAGGATAGTTATTCTGTCTTCTATGCCCAGTTTGGCCCATTGCTCTTTATTTGTTACCAGAGTGTCTAGTGCTGTGTCTATTTCTGTATCTGGGGTTGGATCCTATGCTGCTGAAACTTGAGATCCATGCAAAAGGAGAATGACAAACAGCGTGCTGAATACCAAATATAAATAATGGCGCATCGTGTATATCTCTCTGCTGGGGTTAGAAGGAATAATGTCGTGCAGAGAATAAGAATAGGGTAAGAATCAATACTCTGGACACTTTCATGCAGCGATAGCATCATAGCTGCTGAACTCCTGATATGCGCCCATGACTTTTCTATCATTCATGGTCAATCCTAACTTTTCAAAAACTCTGCACATCAAGTGTTGGTTGAACAAACGACGTTTCCAGCTCGTAATTGAGATCACCGTTTTGCCTGTGGTACCTTTTTCTTCCCGATCAGCCAGTTTGAGCAGATTAAGGGCAGAGAATGAAGCATTAATCTGAGTATGAATCGCCTGCTTATTACATGACTGGCAATCTATCAGGCCTGTATATTGCTTGGCATCCCGGAATACAAACTCAATTTGAAAGCGAGCTTTGTAATATTTGACGATAGTCATTGCGTCCAGCCCTGTATTTGTTGAGTAAATCAGGGCTATGCCTATCTTGTTTTTTCGCTGCACCCTCAGCATCACAACCCGAATGTGACGCTTCAGGCATTTGGAATGAACGATGGCAGTATAAACCTCTTCTCCGGCTTCTAACTGACCTACGTGTTCAAACCGGTTCAAGTCTTTTTCGAGATTCACTTTGCCGTCGTAAAGTTTTGGACGACCTTGCCCTGAGTATGAGCCGTTATAGAGCCACTTCAGGTCGGCATCTGTTCTTAACTTCCCAGCAATCTGTAAACCCGCAGCAAGGACTGCGGACACGAATTTTTCCTTGAAATAGTAGGCGTCCACAGCCAGATAGATTACCCCCATAGCAAGAAGATCTCCGGCCAGTTTCAAAACTTGCTCAGCGTAAAGGTCAACACGGGTTTTATCTTTCTCGTCCAGCGTCTGCCGGGCATCAAGCGCATAAGCCGTATTGGACTGCAAATCAACAACACCAAGCAAAGATAGCTCAAGCCCTCGCTCTGATTGACCTGTGCAACCACGCCAAAACATGCCAAGGCCATCGGTCTTCTTGCCACCTTTGGTCATAAAGCTGGCATCGAGCGCTGCGATTTTCTCTTTGGACGTTAACAGTACGCCGGACAGCATCAGGCAGTTGAGTTTGAAAAAATCGAAGGTCCGGCGATGCCAGCGTCTGAATCGTTTTTCACTCATGGAGGAGTAACGGCTCATGTTGCAGAAAGTGGCTTTACCCTGAACGATAATGAGCGTGATAAGCAATTGGAAGATGAATGTTTTTTGGGGCTTTTTGACCTTGGACATCTTGCCCAGAGCGGTCTTTACTATGTTATCCATGAGAGGAAAGTGGCAGCGAGCATAGAGGGTTTGGCTTCTCTATTATCGCTATTTTCTCTCATGGTCACTTTCGTCTGAAAACTGTCCACAGTATTGAGAATTAAAGACTGCAGAAATGCAAAACCCCCGCCGAAGCGAGGGTTTTGAAGCCGACTGTCGTATGCAATACGACAGATTCGACCGGTTTGGCCGGAAACCGGTGAATGGCTTTTAGTTGAGCTTTTCCTTGATACGAGCAGCTTTACCGCTACGCTCGCGCAGGTAGTACAGCTTGGCTTTACGCACATCACCACGACGCTTAACGGTGATGGAGTCAACCATTGGGCTGTAAACCTGGAAAGCACGCTCAACGCCCATGCCACTGGAAATCTTGCGTACGGTGAACGCAGAGTTCATACCGCGATTACGCTTGGCAATGACAACGCCTTCGAACGCCTGCAGACGCTCACGAGTGCCTTCTTTAACTTTGACCTGTACTACTACAGTGTCACCAGGGCCGAATTCCGGCACCTCTTTGTTCATCTGTTCAGCTTCGAGCTGCTGAATGATTTTGTTCTTGCTCATCGGTTTGCTCCCAAGTTGCAAAAGTTTCCGCGATTAATGATTCATCAATTACAACTGCTGTCCGGTTCACTGCTGCCTGAAACGGTTTGAAGCGTTTCAAACCCGCCCGTCGTTATCCGCATCATGATGTTCGCAGATAAATTCGGCGAGCAGCTTTTCTTCCTCACGACTGAGCTGGCGCTTTTCCAGTAATTCCGGGCGGCGCAGCCAGGTTCTTCCCAGTGCCTGTTTGTGTCGCCAGCGACGAATTTCGCGGTGGTTACCACTCATCAGGACATCGGGCACGCGCCGGTCTTCGAAAATCTCGGGGCGTGTGTAGTGAGGACAGTCAAGCAGTCCGTCAGCAAATGAATCTTCGAGGGCGGAATCCTTATGACCCAGGGTGCCCGGTACAAAGCGTGAGACCGTATCGATCAGCGTCATGGCTGGCAGTTCACCGCCGCTCATAACGTAGTCCCCGATTGACCATTCTTCGTCAATCTCGGTTTCTACAATCCGCTCATCAATACCTTCATATCGCCCGGCAATCAAAATGATCCGCTTGCGCGCAGCAAGCTCTTTGACACCTTCCTGATCGAGCTTTCGACCCTGAGGTGACATATAAATCACATGACTATCCGCTCCTGCAGCTTCTTTTGCCGCATGAATAGCGTCACGCAGAGGTTGAATTTTCATCAACATGCCGGGACCACCGCCAAAAGGTCGGTCATCCACCGTTCGGTGTTTATCATGGGTAAAATCCCGGGGGTTCCAGGTTTCCACTTCAATCAGCCCCTGCTTTACCGCGCGCCCGGTGACACCATGCTCGGTGACCGCCCGGAACATCTCCGGAAAGAGGGATATAACACCAAACCACATAACTTAAAATTCCGGATCCCAGTCGACCCGAACCTGACCTGTTTCCAGATCAGTATCTTTTACTACATCACCCGGTAGCCAGGGAATCAGCCGTTGCTGACGGTCAAGGCTGCCTGAGCAGGCTTTGACCACCATGACATCGTTGGCGCCGGTTTCCATCATATGATGGATTTTACCGAGCAGGACTTCATCTTCACCCTGAAGGGTGACGACTTTCAGTCCTTCCAGCTGATGCCAGTAGACTTCATCATCTGCCGGGGCAGGTAGGAGGTCAGCTTTGACGCGAATATCAGCACCACAGAATAGGCGGGCTGCTTCGCGGTCATTACAACCTTCAATCTGGGCTATCAGACCTTTTCCGTGTCTGCGCCCCCCGCTGATCTTGACCTCTCGGACCTGACCATCGAGTAACAGAGACCATTCCTTATACTGAAGAATGTTTTCCATCGGAGCGGTCCAGGAATGAATCTTGAGCCAGCCCTTGATGCCGTAAACCGTGGTAATACGGCCTAGTACGACGTGTTCCACGTTACGGTAAACCTCTTCCTAATCTCTGGTTTGCTTAAGACGTTGCTTTAAAAGCAAGTCTTAGGCAGCAGCGCCTTTCAGCAGCTGAGCTACGCGATCGCTGACGGTTGCACCCTGTTCTTTCCAGAATGCAATGCGTTCTTCGTTCAGACGCAGACGTTCTTCCTGGCCACGGGCAACAGGGTTAAAGAAACCCACGCGCTCGATGAAACGACCGCCACGGGCATTGCGGCTGTCGGTTACGGTCAGGTGATAAAACGGGCGCTTCTTAGAGCCGCCACGTGCGAGACGAATAGTTACCATTGAACTTCGCTTCCTGTTATAGATCCTGAAAACTGCTTTACGCTTCAGTAACTTATGCTAAAAGCATGGTTACAGTGGCGGGAAAGCAGCCTGTGCCTAACGGCTATTCAGGTCGGTTTCCGGCCTTTGCCCTGTCGTCAGGCCAGCAATGCGGGGCTTCAGACAGCACAAAACGGGAACACTGCATCTGCAAGTCCCCGTGAAGGGCGCATATTCTATTTCAATTCAAGTACTTTGCAAACTGTTTAAAGCGAAAAGGTGGTGCGGCGGGTCGCAAGGAGCTTTATCCGGCACTATCGGGAGATATGGCTATGATTGATCGGGTTTCGAGATGATTTATTGAAATTTCAGGGGTTGGTATGTGGTCAGCGTGCTTTTGGTCGTCGGGATATTATCGAAATACCGTGTTTTCCACTTTGTTTGCAGGGGTGGTGCTGGCTTTCGGAGCAGAAGTGTCAGCGATTGAGATGGTGTTGAAAATGCCGGATGAGGCTGAGTGCTTCTTTGATACCGGCTATCCGAGTTGCCTGCGAAGCAGTGCTGATGGTGGCATCCTGAATTTGCAGGGAATGCCGGATTACTGGTACAGCGCCCGGGAGATCAAGGCTGCCAATGCAAAAGAGGAAATTGCCGGGTTTACACCTACGTGCCCGATTTACATGCGTTTTAATGGCATTGAGGATCTGGTTATTGAGGATGAATGTCTGATTACCTGCAGCGCTGCACGTGACCAGGGAATCATATTGGTTGAACTGACTGATGAGCCCAAAATACTGCCAGTGCGAGCCAAAATACTTCGTCAAACCAAAGATAGTTATATTCAGGCAGACATGCTGGCGATCCTTCCTGGCGGCTGTCTGCTCAAAAGCAATGCCCATTATGCTTTGGTGGTTACTGATGCAGCAGTAAGACCCGACAGGCAAAACAATATTAAATATGCACCTCTTCTGAAAACGTTGCTAGGTTCCAATGCTCTTGGGAGAGAAGGGGGCTCAGATTTAACCCTTCACTGGAACAGCTATCAGAAACTCAGACAGTGGCTGGATAAGCAATCCAGCTTTTCAGCAGGGCAGGTTATAGGTGCTGTATGCTGGGAAACATGTGATCCATCGAAATTTATAAATAGCTTCCTTGGTAAGCTGGATGAATTCTATGGTTTTCAGGATCGCACGCTTAATCTGGCATATTCTGCCGCTGACTCGACTGATAAGTATGAGGTTTATAAAGGCTATCTTAGTTGTCCACAGTTCCAGAGAGTAAGCCGGCCCATTAAATTTCCTATGTTGATGTCAAAACCTGTGATGGAGATGCAGGATGGTGACGGCTGGTACAAAGTGCATGGGACAAGGCCATTGCCTGTCGCGCTGGTGTTACCGGCAGATCATGACGGAGATATTAATCTTGTGCAGTATCATCACGGTACAGGTGGTGGGTCTGATGAAATTTATACCCGGGGTATCAAAATCAATGGACGCAATACCGGGAAAAACAACCTTGCTGAAAATTTTGTTAAAGCCGGATGTGCTGTTGCCTGTATTGGTACATTCATGGCGCGGGAGCATGAAGAAGCTTTAGGTTATATCGAATCTGCGGTAATGAAAGCTGTGAGTTATGGCCTGTCGCCCTGCTGTGAATTTCTTTTGGAGTTAAACCACGTTTTTTATAATTTTACTCATCTGCCCTCCATGAGTTCGAATTTTCTGCAGTCGCTGAGTGAACGGAGGATGTTTGATCGGGTCGTCGCGGCTAATGGTATATGGCTTGAGGGAAAGCGGGACGACAGGCTGAAAGTCAAATCACACACGCTTTTAGGCCACTCTTTCGGTGCTATGACCAGTGCCGTTCTGGCTACGGTGTATCCTGATCAGTACAAGGGACTGATTCTTTCTGCTGGTGGGCAGTTTGGTATAGGGCTGCCAGCCTTCTTTTTAAAGCAGGTATATGGCATGAATGCGTTGTCAGGAAAGGGGTGTTTTGGTGTGCCTCCCTCATCTCTTGTAGAAAACCTTTTTCATCCTGTATGGATGCAGGCTGATATGATACTCGGACATGTAAGCCCTGCCGCAATCCTTGCGCTTCACCAGCCTTCTTTACCTGTGCTGGTTATTTCCGGTGGAGATGAGGATAACCAGGTGCCTCCCTTCATGCAGGAGCCATTATTACTTGCAGCAGGCGTTGATTTCAAGAAACCGGACGGGTGGGTGCAACAAGGTAAAGGTTTTACTTTTCCGGTCAGCATCAATGAAGGGGAGTACATGCGGGAAAGTAATGCAGGAGTATGGCTTCAAAATCGGTTCAGGGAAAAACATAAAAGAACGCTGGTGAGATTTGATAACCATCAGGGAGTGAATAGTCATAACTCCCTGTTTCAGCGTAAAGAAGCGGGCCAGCTATGCCAGAGCTTTGTGAAAAGCATAACCGGCAGCAAAGAAAACTAACTTTTGAAACCAAGCTTTTCCGGGGGATAGCTCCCGGAAAGTCTATTCTTCGTTTTGCTCATTATCATCTTCATCCGGCATCCAGTCGCCGATGATATAAAAATCTTCAATATCCAGAGAAAGCGGCGTATCACCTGATTCAGCTGCTTCCTGCCTTGCGGTCATAAAGGTTTTTTTGCAACGTTCACGCAGCATCGGACCGGTGACATCAATTTCCGGAATATTGTGGAAACGCTCCAGCATTTCAGTGCAGCTTATGGTCACATCTTTCTGCCAGCAGCTCCAGGCATCCTCCCGTGCTGCACCAAAAACAATACGGGTGACCGGGGCACCGCTGCACATAATTCCCCAGTAGATGGCGGCCATACCGAGAGGCTCCGGTTCCATGGTGGTGTAGAGGGTCAGCTCAGCATTGTCAGGCACTTTATATTCAAGTGAGAGCATATGCATCGCCAGCCCCTCTGCAGTGAATAAGGGGCTGATATGCAAGGCATTAGTGGCCGTCACCAGAGGCGTACCATCGGCACTGACAATACAGGCCGCAAAAGGCCAGGATGGATTCAGTTCGCGGCCGACATTCAGGAGTTGCCCGATCAGAAATTCGTCCGTCATGCGTGATGCTCCGGTGAAAAAAGGAGAGGTGCAAACCATGGCTGGGTATGAACTCGGTTATGCATTCTCGGACAGGCTAAACAGCCATCTGGTTCCCTTTAAATTGAGGTGGTTTTTTTAATGTCTGCCGATGCTTCAGCGCGGGTAGCCTGATCATACCGTTGCTGCCACTTCCAGGCATCACGGGTCATATCATCAAGGGTGCGGGTCGCCTTCCAGCCCAGCTCCTGGTTGGCTTTGGTCGGATCGGCTCTGGACTCGGCGATATCGCCGGGGCGGCGTGCCTGCATCTTATAAGGGATAGGCTGTTCACTGCTCTTCTCATAGGACTTTACAACTTCCAGTACGCTGTAACCCCGGCCGGTACCAAGATTCCATGTGTGGATACCTGATTTGTTCTGAATGAAATCAAGCGCTTTAATATGGCCCTGGGCAAGATCAACAACATGAATGTAATCACGTACACCGGTACCGTCCGGTGTGTGGTAATCATTGCCGAAAACGGTCAGATGTGGTCTTTGTCTGGTGGCAACCTGGCTTACATAAGGCATAAGGTTATTCGGAATGCCTATAGGAGACTCGCCAATCAGTCCACTTTCATGAGCACCGGCAGGATTGAAATAACGTAAAACGGCAATATCCCAGTGAGAGTCAGATTGGCTCAGGTCTTCAAGGATGACTTCGATCATACGCTTGGTCTGACCATAGGGGTTGGCCGGGTTACAAGGTGCGTTTTCTTTAATGGGCAAGGTTTCAGGCACACAATAAACAGTGGCTGAGGAACTGAATACCAGGGTGCTTATCTTGGCTTTCTTCATGGCATGCAGCAGCGTCAGCGTGCCTGATACATTATTGCTGTAATAGTCCAGCGGCTTGGTAGTTGACTCTCCAACGGCTTTCAGCCCGGCAAAGTGCATGACAGCATCGATATCATGCTTTGAAAAAAGGTTGTCCAGTAATATCTGGTCCTGAATATCGCCCTTGATAAAGACCGGTTCACGCTTAGTAATGTTTCTTATCCCCAGAAGCGTGGACTCGCTGCTATTGGAACCATTATCGAGAATAATGACATCATGTCCTGCTTCTAACAGCTCAACACAGGTGTGTGAGCCAATATACCCACAGCCACCGGTCACCAGAATAGTTTGGCCAAAGACGAAAGGGAGCCAAGTTAGAAGAGTGAAAGCTGTGAACAGGCGAAGCCAGACTTTACGGATAAAGGGAGATATCAGCTGCATAATATAAAAGGCTTTCTGATTACCACTGAGCGTACGCCAGCATGTAGAAGAATGGCTATCGCTTAAAGGCTTGGCGTGCATGACCTTTAAAATTCATGAACTATCGTCTTGTTAGCGAGAGACTATATATTGCTGCTTTTAACGTTCTGATCACGGGGTTAATAGTACATCCGTATATGCTACGAGACAGAGTAATTAACAAAGGTACTCCTGTAGACATGCGTAGCTTCAGTGGTAATCAGGAAAGGCTTTGACTACAGGGTTGAAGGTAGGCGAAGTCAGTTATGAGTCAGCCGATTTCCATAGAGGAAATAGTCTAGGAAATAGCTTCGGGGGAAGTATAGATATGAAACTGAGAGAGGATAAGAGCAGATCACAAAAGAGTGATCTGCTGATCTGACAGGTGCTTACATTCCGGGGAATTTCTTGCCGCCACCCGGAGGTAACATTCCGCCACCCGGCATGCCGCCACCACCCATGCCGCCGGGCATCTGGCCTTTCATTGCGCCGAGGCCACGCATCATTTTGGCCATACCACCCTTACGGGTCATCTTGCGCATCATCTTGCTCATTTGCTTGTGCTGTTTGATCAGGCGGTTCAGATCCTGAATCTGGGTACCGGAACCCGCCGCAATACGCTTCTTGCGGGAACCGTTGATAATGTCCGGATTACGACGTTCTTTCGGGGTCATGGAGTTAATGATGGCTTCCATCTGGACAAACATATTGTCGTTGACTTTGTCCTGCGCCATCTGGGCCATATTACCCATGTTGCCCATGCCCGGCAGTTTGTCGAGCATCGCGCCCATGCCGCCCATGTTTTTCATTTGCTGCAGCTGATCACGAAAGTCTTCGAGGTCGAAGCCCTTGCCTTTCTTCAGCTTGTTTGCCAGTTTGTCCGCTTTTTTGCGGTCAATCTTGCGCTCGGCTTCTTCGATCAGAGACAGTACGTCGCCCATGCCGAGAATACGGGATGCTACACGGTCCGGATGGAACGGCTCCAGCGCATCGGTCTTTTCACCCACACCCAGGAACTTGATCGGCTTGCCGGTAATATGACGCACAGACAGCGCCGCACCACCACGGGCATCACCGTCGGCTTTGGTCAGAATTACACCAGTCAGCGGCAGGGCTTCATTGAAAGCCTTGGCGGTGTTGGCAGCATCCTGACCTGTCATCGCATCGACTACGAACAGGGTTTCAATAGGGTTGATTGCAGCATGCAGGTCTTTGATTTCGCCCATCATGCTGTCGTCAATATGCAGACGACCGGCGGTATCGACGATAACGACATCGTGATGCCTGATCTTACCTTCATTGATTGCCGCATTGGCAATATCAACCGGCTTTTGTTCGGTTGTTGAAGGGAAGAAATTAACACCGACTTCACTTGCCAGCGTTTCCAGCTGCTTGATGGCTGCCGGGCGGTAAACGTCAGCACTGGCAACCAGTACCGATTTCTTCTGGCTTTCTTTCAGCCACTTTGCCAGTTTGGCAACAGAGGTGGTTTTACCCGCACCCTGCAGACCGGCCATCAGAATAACCGCAGGAGGCTGGGTTGCCAGATTCAGCGCGTCGTTGGCGGCACCCATAACCTCGACCAGTTCAGACTGGACGATTTTAACAAAGGCCTGACCCGGGCTGAGGCTTTGCTGGACTTCCTGACCTACCGCACGTTCTTTAATACGGGCGACGAAATCCTTAACGACGGGCAGGGCAACGTCTGCCTCAAGCAGTGCCATGCGCACTTCGCGCAGGGTATCCTTGATATTGTCTTCGGTCAGTTTGGCTTTGCCGGTGACCGTTTTAAGGGTATGTGAGAGGCGTTCGGTTAGATTTTCAAACATCCGCGTTACAGATCCTGCCGCTGGGCTTGCAAAGG
Organism: Endozoicomonadaceae bacterium; assembly: GCA_965261725.1. Lineage (GTDB taxonomy): Bacteria > Pseudomonadota > Gammaproteobacteria > Pseudomonadales > Endozoicomonadaceae > CANDOC01. The sequence continues at coordinate 53,887 of CBDHDU010000040.1, forward strand.
CTGATTTCCTGCAAGGCTTGGCTATTGTTGCCGGGCTTTAAGTGTGTGCTTAAAGTAACTGGATCAATAGTACCAATCTGGAGTCAGGCGAGCCTTGAGTATAAAAAGGCTAATCCTATAACGAATAGCCCTCAGAATTAACCGTTTTTTTCCTACAACATTATAGGTCGTCTTTTAATAGATGGCGCGTTGTGCCAAGATGCAGCAGGGCTGAGAGTAATAATCTCCTGTCATCGGAAATACCGTTTTCCTCAATTCAGGAGGAAGAAAACTTTATTTCTATGTTTAACCGTCCGGGACATGCATGAGCGCCATTACATCCAGCGTTTTCGCAGCAATATTTTATTTTATTGGTACAGTGATTCAGGGTCGGTCACTGCGGGGGCATCAGATCAATCCGGGCTGGGTGCAGCTCTTTGTGTTTCTGGGTGCCTGCCTGCAGGCTGTCAGCCTGTATCTGGTGATCCATACGGTTAATGGAATTAATCTGAATTTCTTTACCGTGGGTTCACTGAGTTCCTGGGCGATTATCCTCATTCTTTTACTGAGTAGCCTGCGCAAGCCGGTATCTAACCTGTTTGTAGGACTATTGCCGCTGGGTATTGTGGCGGTGTGTTCGGCTGTTATGTTTACGGGGCCGGAAGATCTGTTTGTTATGCCGTCTCTGGGGCTGATCTTCCATGTGGTCATTTCTGTTCTGGCTTATAGTGTATTAACTGTGGCCGCCTTTCAGGCCGCATTGATGTCATATCAGGAACATCACCTTCACCAGCGTCACCCCCGCGGAATTATTCGCGCTTTTCCGCCTTTGCAGACCATGGAACTGTTATTATTTGAATTCCTGTGGGTTGGTGTGATTCTGCTTACAATATCCCTCGGAACCGGATTTTATTTCGTTCAGGATATGTTCGCCCAGCATGTGGTGCATAAAACGGTATTATCCGTAATGGCATGGTGCCTGTTTTCTCTGTTGCTGGCAGGGCGCTACAGGCTTGGCTGGCGTGGACAGACGGCAGTTAAGTTCACAATGACCGGGTTTCTGTTGCTGATGCTGGCATATTTCGGCAGTAAATTCGTACTGGATTTGGTGCTGACCCGCGGATAAAATCGGGAAATCGATTATTTTGAGGCTGTTAACTCCTTGGACACTGCACCCCTGAGCCTGCTTTTTGCCGCTCTGGCTTTTCTTCTTGTTTTTTCTGCGTTCTTTTCCAGCTCTGAAACCGGCATGATGGCGCTTAACCGCTATCGTTTGCGGCATATGGCCCGGAAAGGACATCGTGCCGCCCGGAGAACCTCTGATCTTCTGGAACGTCCGGATCGTCTGATCGGCGTTATCCTGATTGGTAACAATTTTGTAAATATTCTGGCTTCTGCGATTGCCACGGTCATTGCCGTGCGGCTGTGGGGTGATGCCGGTATTGCCATTGCAACCTTTGGTTTGACGCTGGTGGTATTGATCTTTGGTGAAGTAACACCCAAGACACTGGCAGCACTGCACCCTGAGAAGGTAGCGTTTCCTGCCTCTCTGGTACTCAAGCCCATGTTGTTTGTGCTTTACCCTGCAGTGGCAGTCGTTAACTGGATTTCCAGTAAACTGCTGCGACCTTTTGGTATTAAGCCCGGTGATTCCGGACAGGATCAGCTAAATGCTGATGAACTGCGGACACTGGTTCATGGTACCGGTGTCAGAATGTCCAGTGCCCGCAAGAATATGCTGCTGGGTATTCTTGATCTGGAAAAAGTATCCGTTGATGAAATCATGGTGCCCCGAAATGAAATACTGGGTATCGATCTGAATGATGATATTGACGATATTCTGAATCAGCTGAAAACCAGTCAGCACACCCGTCTGCCGGTATTCAAAGAAGATATCAACAATATCTGTGGCATGCTGCATATGCGTAAAGTGGCGCGGATGCTCAGTATGGGTGAAGTCAATAAAGCCATGCTGATGAAAGAAACGGAAGAGCCTTACTTTATTCCGGAAGCCACACCGCTGCATACTCAGTTATTCAACTTCCAGAAAGAACGTCAGCGTACCGGTATTGTCGTCGATGAGTACGGCGATGTGCAGGGACTGGTTACCCTGGAAGATATTCTGGAAGAAATTGTTGGTGACTTCACAACAGACGTTGCTGACAGCAGTGACGATATTACGCCACAGGATGATGGCACTTATATCATCGATGGTACGGCTAATATCCGGGAAATAAACAAACTGCTGGAGTGGGAATTGCCGCTGGATGGTCCCCGTACTCTGAATGGTTTGATTACGGAAGAGCTGGAAGCGATCCCCCATTTCAGTGTCTGTCTGAGTGTTGGCAAATACCGGATCGAAGTGCTGCAAACTAAAGATAATATGATCCGTTCTGCCCGTGTCTGGGTGCAGGAAAAAAGTAATACTCTGCCTGTAACCATTGACTGATTACACGTCATATAGCTCCTTTCTCTTTAAGAACCGAAAGGCTGTTTTTTAGCAGTCTTTCGGTTTTTTACATCAAATTACATGCCGTTACGCCTAAAAATGACATAGAGCAAGATCAGGCAGAAAAAGTAAAAAAACAAATTTAATGCCTATTGATGGTTTCCGGGCGCCCCCCCTAATTTTGACTGCGCATAACAAAACAAAGAACAATACAAAAAAATGATTCGGGGGAATGATTTATGTTTGCAATGACAGCGCTATACCGTGCCCGCCTGGTGGCAACACGTGCGGCTTTGAGATTGATGGGTGGAGGTAAGCCGACAACGGTTATTGGTGCTGATGCCAGCCTGAAACTGTGTAAAATGATTACCGGGCTGGGCTTGCGTAAAGTAATGATCGTGACTGACAAGCCGTTGCTTGATCTGGGCATGATTGATGGTGTGCGTTCAACTTTGGAAACATTGGGCGCTCAGGTGACTATCTTTGATGGTGTCAAGCCTGACCCAACGTACGACGTTGTTCGTGAAGGTTTAAATAAAGCGCGTGGCTGTGATGCCGATGCCGTACTGGCGATTGGCGGTGGTTCCTCCATTGATGCAGCCAAGATCATCTGTGCTTGTGTTACCAACAATAAAGATCCCAAGAAGCTGGTTGGTATTCTGAAAGTCCGTAAGCGTCCGTTACCTTTGTTTGTGGTTCTGACAACAGCAGGTACGGGTTCAGAAACAACTATCGGTGCGGTTGTGTCTGACGACCTGACCCATAAGAAAGGCATTGTGATTGATTCCAAAATCATGCCTTTGATCGCTGCCCTTGATCCGGTAATGATGAAAAAACTGCCGGCGCCGATTACCGCAGCAACGGGTATGGATGCACTGACGCACGCAATTGAAGCGCATATCAGTACCTTCGCAACAGATGAAACACGTTTTTATACCGGTGCGGCGACCCGTCTGTTACTTCAAAACCTGCCTAAGGCCTGTGGCTCCGAAAGTGAAGACCTGGACGTGAGGGAAAATATGGCAGTTGCTTCCTACTATGCTGGGTTAGGTATTTCCATGGCGCATGTGGGTTCTGTTCATGCCATTGCTCATCAGTTAGGTGCCAAATATGGTATTCCGCACGGTCTGGCGAATGCAGTAGTGCTACCGTTTATTCTGGAACTTTATAAAGATGCAGCCAAAGCACCACTGGCCGAACTGGCACGCATCTCCGGTATTGGTTCCATTACGATGTCTGATGTAGAGCTGGCAAATGCTTTTATCGGACATATTAAGAATCTGAATCGTGAAATTGGTATTCCGGCTGGTTTTGACAAAATTAAACGTCAGGATATTGCAGATTTGGCTTCTGACGCTCTCACGGAAGGGAATGCTTACCCGGTACCGGCCTTTATGACACGCCATCAGTGTGAATCTATTCTTGCCCGTATGATGTCTGCCTGAGTCCAGAGCCTGCGAATTTATTAAATAAACCTGTCGTCAGTACAGGTGAAGATGTTCCGTAGTCGCTTTGTGCGAAGTGACTACTTATTGATTTTTATGGGGGAAATTTAATGTTAATTACTCAGCCTATCGAGCGTAATGCGCTGATTGCAGCGAATAAAACATCCACGGTCTGCGGTGACCGGGTTCGTACCTAGTCAGAGACCCGTGACCGTATTGCTCGTCTGGCAGCCGGTTTTCAGGCGCAGGGGCTGGTTGCAGGTGACCGTATTGCCATTTTGTCTCTGAACTCTGACTTCTATTACGAAACCTTTTTTGCCGCGCCCTGGTCAGGCGGTACGCTGGTACCTTTGAACATTCGCTGGAGTGTGCCGGAGAATATTTATGCACTGGAAGATTCCGGCAGCCGTTTCCTGATTGTTGATGACCAGTTTCTGGGTATGGCGCTGGAAATTCTGGAGCGTACCGATCAGGATATCACCCTGATTTATGCGGGTGAGAAAGAAGCACCGGAAGGCATGCTGTCTTTTGAAAGCCTGATTAAAGATAACGAACCTGTTACTGCCTTTGAACACGGTCATGATGATATGTTTGGTATCTTCTACACCGGTGGTACAACGGGCTTCCCTAAGGGGGTCATGCTGTCTCACAGCGCCTTCTGGGCCAGCAGTATGATTCTTGTCCCTGAAATGGGGCTGGGTGAGATCGGCCTGGAAGACGGTCACCAAACCTATTTGCATTCTGCGCCGATGTTCCACTGTGCTGATGCTGCTGTGGGCATGTGTTCTACCATCGCTGCAGCCAGCCAGAGACCGGCGACTGCTGCCTTTCCTGAGCAAGTTAACAACTGCTCGCTTAATATTCAGTTTCCTGCTTGTCTATAGTTTCGTTTTGCTGTCTTTAGATTGGCAGTTTGGACAGGATTATGTCCGTCCGTATTTTTCAGATATTCAGAGATCGCCTTTCCTGTTTGGAATTAATACGACTTTTTCTGTATTTCTCCTCTGGGCGAGTGCTTTAACATTCTTTTTTCAACTAAATTCATTAGCAGTAAGGAGGTAAAATATGCCTGCTACTTGGAGATTTTAATATTTGCATACTTGGGTTTTGATGACCGCTTCATGATCCATGAGCGTATTCGGGACTATACAGGGTTTAACGATATGTGGCCATTACTTGCAGTTGCACTGGTCCATGCTGCTTGTGTTGCTTATTTTTTCGTTAAAGGTCAGATCTCTTACAATACACTCAAATATCTTTTTTTAGGCGGTGTCTGTTTTGTTTTTATGGCAGTTTTTGATGTTCTGATGCATCATCGAAGTTTTCTCCGTCTCAGCCTAGAAGATCTTTTTAAGTTATGGAGTAGCTTCTTCTTGTTTCTCTACTCTTATAGTTTCTTTAGAGAGAGGAGTGAGAATAACAATAGCTCGAATCTGCTCGAAAGCTAAAAAGAGAGCTAGAGAAAGCATGCAGCCCAAGATGCTTGTAGCTGCTGCCTTCAGGTTATTGCGGCTATGGGAATCAAATCAGAATAAGCAACTTAGCAAGCAACAACGCAGAAACCGTCCCGATAGCTGCGCCAAAAACCGCCATAACCAACCCGGCGGGTATCAGTGACTGGTCATATACTCCGGCCACAACCGGCGCAGAAGCCAGCCCGCCAATATTCGCCATTGATGCGATTCCACAGATATAAAGATCCAGCTTAAATATCTTGGCTAACAGCAGCAGAATAATCAGATGGAAGCCAAGAATAAGCGCCCCGGACAGGATATAGTAAGCGACATCCTGAATATCAATGGATGATACATCGGTCAGACAAGATATTAGCCCCAGCACGATATAGAGCATTACGCTGCCGATATGGTCAGGCCCTTTGATTTTATTCATGGGTGTCATACTGCCCAGAATCCCTGCCAACGTCGCCAAAATAACCACCCAACTGCTACCACTGAAAAAAGTCCGGATATCATAAAGAGCGCTTTCAGCACTGAGACCGGCAGGATTGATGCACTGCTTGCCGAGAAAGATAACGATACCTGCAACGGCCATTCCCAATCCGATAGTCAGCATAAAGTCCATAAATTCGTATGAGCGCTTTTCTTCTCTTTCTGTGACATGCAAATGAATCTGGCTGATGATTTTATCGATATCCGCACGGTGTGCACCGGAGAAACGATTAAATGCTGCACGCAGTGGTGCCAGTGAAATCATTAATAGAATCCAGCAGTTGGCACAGACATTATCCATAATCAGCGCATAAGTAATGCTGGTGGCACCTTCCGGAACTTCAAGCCCCTGTTGCGTGGCTGCCATATTGGTTGTTCCTCCAATCCAGGAAGAAGAGAGGATTGAGAAGGTCTGCCAGGCATCATCATCCAGCAAGTGATGCATACAGGTGTAAACCAGAATAAAACCCAGAATAATGCTGGTAGTCGCAGCAAGGAACGTCCCCAATAACCGAGGGCCAAGTCTGAATGCATCTCTGATATCGTTTTTTAATAACAGCATAAACAGCATCATGGGCAGCAGGTAGGACTTCAGACCGGAAATAAAATTGACCAGCTCAGGTGTCAGTTGCCATACATGCAGCGATGCGCCAATCATGCCGCCAATATAAATAAAAAGGATCGGAGGAATGATTTTAAACAGGCGTATATGGAGTTTTCTGTCGCAGAAAAGCACGGCTGTAATAAACAGCATAAGCAGCGATAAGAAACTGAACGGGCTGGTTATCATTGTTTGATATTCCTTGGGGAATGTGTAACAGCAACCCAATGATTCTAGACGCAGGTATCAAACCGGATAGCAGGAATTGAAATAAGGCGGGAGGGATGTACCAATACCCTGCAGAAGCCGGTAGCTTCTGCAGGGTGATTATATCTTTAGAGCTTTATTGTTATCGCTTTGGCAGCACAAACAGCTTTGTCTTTAGCCGCTTCAATATCATCATCAATCGCAAGGGCAACACCCAGGCGGCGACGGCCATCGAGACCGGGCTTGCCAAACAGGCGCAGTGAGCTATCGGGTTCTGTCAGTGCAGCTTCAATATTTTCAAAGGCAGGCTGGTCAGATTTGCCTTCGCCCAGAATAACTGCCGATGCGGCAGCGCCAACCTGGTGAATGGTTGGAATTGGCAAGCCAAGCAATGCACGGGCATGCAGGGCAAATTCAGACAGGTTCTGGGAGATCAGTGTTACCATTCCGGTGTCGTGTGGGCGTGGAGAAACTTCACTGAAGATGACTTCATCGCCTTTAACGAACAGCTCAACACCGAACAGACCATAACCGCCCAGCGCTTCAGTAATACGACCACCGACTGCATGAGCACGATCCAATGCCAGTTGCGACATGGGGTGTGGCTGCCAGGATTCACGATAATCACCGTCTTCCTGACGATGCCCGATAGGTGCACAGTAAGATGTACCATCACGGTGACGAATCGTCAGCAGCGTGATTTCATAATCAAAATCTACAAAGCCTTCAACAATAATCCGTCCGGCCCCGGTGCGCCCACCTTCCTGAGAATAATGCCAGGCTGCTTCAAGCTGATCGGCACTGCGTACCAGTGACTGACCTTTACCAGAAGAACTCATAACTGGCTTGATTACACAGGGATAGCCAAGAGAGTCAGCGGCTTTCTGGCATTCTTCAAGAGTATCTGCAAAGAAGTAAGGTGAGGTCGGCAGTCCCAGTTCTTCGGCAGCCAGACGGCGGATACCTTCACGGTTCATGGTGAGCTGGGTAGCTTTAGCGGTTGGCACCACATTGAAACCTTCAGCTTCCAGTTCAACCAGCATATCGGTTGCCAGTGCTTCAATTTCAGGAATGATGTAATGGGGCTGTTCCTGCTGTACCAGCGCTTTCAGTTTTTCACCATTGAGCATATCAATAACATGATGACGATGGGCAACCTGCATCGCTGGAGCTCCGGCATAACGGTCTACAGCAATTACTTCAACGCCGAGACGTTGTAATTCAATGACTACTTCTTTTCCGAGTTCGCCACAGCCTAACAGCATGGCACGGGTCGCGGTGGGAGATTCAGGGGTACCGATGGATACCATTACATGATGCTCGCTTTGCAGGGGAAAGGTGGTGCATAGGATAACCTTTTTCATTCCTTATGCACGTGGCTTGAATCAATCGGTGACTGAAAAAATGCAGGGTGATGCTATTGACATACTTTTGCTTAACAGGCAGTCAATATTTCCTGTGAAGTCAGGTGGCGATAGCTGCCTTCAGGTAAATCTTGATCCAGATGGATATCACCCATGGATTCCCGGTGCAGCCCAATCACCGGATTGTGGAACCGGCCAAACATGCGTTTGATCTGATGATAGCGGCCTTCATAGATTGTCAGTCGAGCCTGCTTTGGTGCCAGTATTTCCAATTGAGCGGGGCTGGTGGTGATGTTTTCATAGGGAAAGTAAATACCTTCGGCAAAACGTTCCCGGGTTTCCGGCACAATGGGTTTGGCGGTTGTTACCTTGTATACCTTTGGTTTTTTCAGTTCCGGAGCTGTCAGCCGTCTTGACCAGAGACCGTCATTAGTCAGCAGCATCAGCCCGGAGCTTGCCTTATCGAGCCGGCCGCCAATATGCAGATGTTCTGACAGCGTGCGGGGCAGCAAATCCATAACAGTTTTATGTTCCGAATCTTTGGTAGCACTGACAACTCCGGCCGGTTTATTGAGCATCAGATACAGCGCTGGCTTGCCCTGCTGAATCACTTTGCCTTCTGTGGTTACCTGATCGAACTGGCTGATCTCACAGGTGCCGGAAGTTTCTGGCTGGTTGTTTACAGTAACCTGTTTACTGGCCAGTAAAATCTGAACTTTACGGCGGCTCAACCCGGGATGCTGGCCTAATAATCGGTCTAATCTCATGGCGGGGATTATTACAGCCGAAATGAATTCCTCCAATTGGGGGGGGTAAATTTCGTAACTATTCAGCACCCAGCAAAGAGTGACCGCAGTAATTCTTCATGGCTATAAGCAGGGCTTCAAAAACATTCTGCCCCTGCTTTCTCGCAGATGAAACATAACTTCGTATTCGGCAATACCATTTCGCCCCTTCCTCGCTTCTGATGCAGCCCGATATTTTTTGCTTCACCTTGCCATTTCTGATGTCTTGCTCGCTGCCATTATTGTCGAAGGGGATGTTGAGGTCGGTCATGAACCTCAAAGTTTCGTCCTTGTACTCCACCAACCGCTTAAACAAGTTGAACGCTTTCGTATTCTTGACTTTGTCACGCCCCAACCGTTGCCGTACTCGTTCCATATAGTCGGCTTCTTCCGCTTGCGCCCTTTTTGCTGTTCGCTCGAACAGTGAAGAGATACGCTGGCGGATGGATTCCGGCATCGCCTTCATTCCCAGCTTTCTAAAACCATTGCTGAGGTGACAGGCCAGTCTCAGCAGCCGCTGAAGACGAGCCGCAAGATAGTTGCAGTCGCGATCAACGACACCCTGTAACTCCCTCAGGTGGTGGGCATTGCAGAGTACATGAGCCGCAGCATAGCGGAAGTAAACCTTGTAGTGGTCATGAACCAGTATCCCGGCAAAGGTCAGCAAAATACCCATCGTCTCTATGGCGGAATGTCCTTTACTCAAGTCCAGATGATAGTACGTCCACTTGTCAGTACGCAGGACATGCATCCACCACAGCGCTCCGGCTACTCTCATGCCTGTTTCATCAGCGCCTGCAATGGGTTCAACCTTAAGGGCGTCACTAATTGCCTGCTCAGTGCTGGCTAACCGGTCATAAGCATTGCTCTGGAAGGTGCAGATGGAACCCGGACTGACTTCCAATCCGAAAATATCCATGAAGAACTGGGAGGCACGCTTGCAAGGTATAAGTTGATACTGACAAAGATACACGGCCAGCGCCTGAGTCACCGGTCCATACTGCACGTGAGCATCAACTCCTTCAGGGAAACGGGCTTGTGTCATGTGACCGCAGCGGCACTCTTTGATTTCGGCCACATGGGCTGTCACTTCAAAGTGACCAAAACGACCCGGTTCAAATACTTGCCTTTCAACCAACTTGGCAATGTTTGCAGAGTGCAGGGACTGATGGCACTTCTCACAGTCTATAACCGGGTGATATTGGGTGCGGTCAGTGTCAGCGACTTGCTGAAGCGTTGAACCTTTGTGACCTTTCTGACCGCCGGGCTTTCGACCAGACCTCTGTCGTAAGCTTTTTGGGTTAGGTTTGTCGTCTTGTGGCTCACCCTCCACCGTGGCAGATGAGTCTTTCTGTTTGGCAGCAGGCTTTGCATAACCGTCTGTAGAGGGAGGCTTACTGCTGTTCCGGCTGTTGATGTTGAGTCTGTCCGCGAGTTCCTTATTTTCTGTTTCCAGTTTCGCTACCTGATCGCCCAGGCCACCGATCTGCTCTTGCTGATCATTTACGATAGCAAGGAGGGTGACGATAATCTGAAACTCGGGATCAAGTTGACTCATAACAAGCGTTGGTCAGAGAAGAACTGTATTTGAAAATGACACAAAATCACGAAAATACCAGCTTATTGTGAGGGTGCTGAATAGTTACCTTTGATGGCAGGCTTGAATAACAGCCTGCTTTTCACTGCTATCCATTTCAGACCAGCGGGTGATTTCATCGGCAGAGCGCTGGCAGCCGATGCAGATATCATCGTCGTTCAGTACACAGATAGAGACGCAGGGAGAGGGAACATAATACTCAGCTTGTTTCATACAGCAGATTACCGGGGTTGTGATTAATGGTAGCGACAGTGATTGAAGGCTGTGTTGTCGGCGATAGTTGAAGGGCTACAACCCCTATATTTCCTGCATTTCTGGATAAGCCTATGACTCGTGGGCATTACATAATTTTTGTAACTTCTGCTAATCATAAGTCCCATCGGACAACCTGTGATTGGTGCGTTAGTACGCCAACTATTGCCGGCAACACAGCCGTGATTGAAGCTGTCGCTGAGCTGACTGAATAATGGTTTTAAATTATTCGGATCGAGGGTCAACATGCAGGTGCTTACGATAGCGTCTGGCATTCTCGACATAATGCGCGGCACTTTCCTTGAGTAACTGTTGCTTGCTTTCATCCAGCGTACGAATCACTTTTCCCGGAGAGCCGACAACCAGTGAGTTATCGGGAATTTCCTTGCCTTCCGATATCAAGGCATTGGCACCGATAATGCAGTTTTTGCCAATCTTTGCACCATTCAGCACCACAGCATTAATGCCAGTCAGACTGTTATCGCCGATAGTGCAGCCGTGGAGCATGGCTTTGTGGCCGACTGTTACTCCGTGACCGACTGTCAGAGGAAAACCTTCATCTGTATGCAAGACCGAACCATCCTGAATATTGCTTTCCGCGCCAATGGTGATCAGTTCATTATCGCCCCGGATCACCACATTGAACCAGACGCTGGCATGGTCGCCCAGCACCACAGAGCCAATGACAGTGGCATTATCAGCAATAAAGTATTCACCCAGTGTTTGCAGTTCACGGTCTTGCAATCTGAAGATCATAGGAATATCTCTTGAAGGGGAGAGCCCGGTTTAGGCAGGTGCTGAGATTAATATCAGTCCTGCCGGAGGCATTATTATTTATCTGAAGTGACTTGCATGCCAGCATCAAAGGCAACATTCAGAAATTCGACCAGAATCATCGCTGTCAGACCCCAGATCGTGTAGCCCTCATATTGCCAGGCCGGAACATGGTAGGTCCTGTTTTTATAGGTAATCGAATCAGTGCGGATACGCTGGTCCTGCAGGAGGAAGTCAACGGGTACGCTAAAGATGCTGTCGAGCTCATCTTCATTGGCGCTGAATGTTGCATCAACAGGAATCAGGCCGGTAAACGGCGTTACTTTAATGCCGTAGCGTGATACGACCGGACTCATTTCTCCGATCAGAGAAACATGCTGGCGCAGCAGGCCGATTTCTTCTTCGGTTTCTCTTAGTGCCGTTTCAGCCAGCGAAGCATCAGTATCATCACGTTTGCCGCCGGGAAAGGCGACCTGCCCGCTGTGAGTATTCAGGTGTGAGGCTCGCTGGGTCAGAACAATACTGAAATCGTCGTTTTGATTAGTCAAAGGAATCAGCACGGCTGCTTCCGGCATAGAAACATCCAGTGGCCGGGGTTTGTGTTGCTGCAGGCGGGAGCAGACCGTATCAAGCATAGTTATCCTTGTTGTTGGGCTTGTCTGGATCGGGAGCGTATCCATTTATCATACATCTTTCATTACTGAAGATGCAGTGACACAGGATGCATCTTTAGTGTGACTAAAAAGGTTTTATTTATTCTGAGCAGAAACCGTGCCACGGAACCACCATGTGTCGAGCCCGGCACCGTATGTCGGTGGCTGTTCAGGGTGCGCCAGCTGTTTCCAATACACAAACGGCCATTCATTACTGTACCAGGCGGGAATCGCAAGGTATTGCCAGAGCAGCACCCGGTCCAGTGCGCGAACCCGGTAAACCAGATCTTTACGCGAACGGGCAGCAACAATACCATCCAGTATACGATCAACCGCTTCCATTTTGATGCCGGTAATATTCTGGGTGCTGCCGTTATCAGCCAGACTGCTGTGCCAGTAGTTGCGGATTTCCAGACCGGGAGCAGGTGACGGGAAGAAACCGGTAAAGATCATATCGTAGTCATGATTGCGCAACCGCTCGACATACTGGGCACTGTCGACTGTTGAAACTTTAACCTGCATCCCCATGCGTTCAAGATTGGTTTTGAAGGGTAGGGCGACCCGCTCCAGATCCGGGCGTGATAACAGTATTTCAAAGTGCAGCGGTTCATTATTTGGGTTGAGTAAATGTCCGGCCTGCATTTTCCAGCCAGCAGCGGTAAGTAGTTTCAGTGCAGTAACCAGCTGTGGTCGGATATTACCAGTGCCGTCTGTTTTTACCGGTTGATAGGCTTGTTCAAACAGTTCCGATGGCAGGTCTGGTTCGAATGGTTTTAACCATTCAGCCTCCGCTTCTGAAGGTAATCCGGTAGCTGCCAGCTCGGAGTTAGAGAAGAAGCTGTAAGCCTGTTTATATAAACCGTGAAACAGATTGTTATTGGTCCAGGTAAAGTCAAAAGCCTGCGCTACCGCCTGTCGCACCAGTCTGCTTTGCCAGATGGGTTTGCGAAGATTAAAGAAGAAACCCTGCATGCCAAGGCTGCTGTTTTTAATTCGTTCCATCTGCATATCGCCGTTCTTTACGGCAGGGATATCATAGGCTGTTGACCAGCGGCGGGGATCGCCTTCTATACGCAGATCCAGCTCACCTTTTTTAAAGGCTTCCAGCGCAACCGTATCATCTTTGAAATAGTCGTAACGTACCGCATCAAAGTTATGTCGTCCCTTGTTAACCGGATGACTGGCAGCCCAGTAATCTTTGACGCGGGAATAGGTAATGGATTTGCCGGGGTTCACCTGATCAATTCGATAGGGTCCATTGCCCAGTGGTTGTTTCAAGTCACCTCGGGAAAAGTCATTTTCCGGCTTCATCCAGAAATGTCTGGGTAATACGGAAAGCTGCGCCAGCAGAAACGGCAGTGCCCGGTTGCGGGTATGTTTAAAGATCGCCTTGATACGGCGGGGGGCGGTGATTTCTATTTTCTCAATATCAGCAAAATAATTGTGATAACGAGGTGAGCCTCTTTGCTGAAGGGTATTCCATGTCCAGGCAATGTCTTCGGCCATGATTGGTGTGCCATCGTGAAATGCGGCATCTGGGTTGATATTAAAAGCAACCCAGCTGTTGTCTTCCGGTAGTTCGATTGTCTGTGCGGTCAATCCGTAAAGGGAAAAAGGCTCATCATCCCCGCGTACCATCAGGCTGTCATACAGCAGATGCATGCCTTCCGCCGCGGTGCCTTTGGGAATATGAGGATTGAGGGTGTCAAAGTTACCGTAGGCAGCTTGTCTGAAAGAGCCTCCTTTCGGCGCTTCCGGGTTTACATAATCGAAATGAGGAAAATCTGCGGAATATTTGGGTGTGCCATGCATAGCAATCGCGGTGACTGCTGCAACTTTTGTTCTAGTTTCGGCTTGTAGTGTATCGATGCTTAAAGAAAAAAGTAAGAGCAGCAGATAACGAGCTGAAAAATCGAACATGTTGGCATCGCCGGATATTTGTAAGTATCGCTATAGACATCGCCCACTGCATTGTTTTCTTGAGTCGAGATATATTTGATTACAAAGGTGCAAACGTCAACAGCCCCCCAAAAATGGCATTAGTTGTCTCAGTTTTTTAAGCTAAAGGAGTTTTCTGTTTTATCAGGTATCTGGTTAAGATTGCTGCTATTTTTAATTGCCTCTTGTTATCTCTGTTTGATAGTCAAAATTGACTTTAAATTTGTGTTTTTGATGTGAGGTAAGTCAGTATGAGTCATAAGATTTTTTGTATTCACAATAACTTCATTTTGAAGCTAATTTTATTTTTGTTTGTGACTTTTTCGTCATGTGTGAGTTTTTCAGCGCAACCAAATACTTCACTGTTCATTTGGGGGCAATGGATTCAAGTTAAGGTTAATCCGGATGCTGGAAGAGGTATAAGTATTAAACTAAAAAAAAAAGATAAGCTAACAATACATACTCAAACACAAGTTGATCCAGAGCCTGGGAAGTATCTGGCTCCTACACCAAAGAACACAGACTTCAGATTTGCCAGCCTGCCTGAAATGGTCTCCGGAAATTACACTGTTGAAGGTGAAGCTTCTGCCGAAATTCCCCCTGTATTGGCACTGGGGTATGGGTTGCTTTTTTCCAAAAAGCCTCAGCTGCCTGGAAGTCAGGAGGGGGAGTCAGATGGTGAAAGTCGTTCACGGTTCGTCGAAAAAAGTAAGCTTAAAGTAGAACCAGGAACAGAAGAAGTCATATTTACTATTACTGGGACTGATGCGGTAAGTAGTTCGGAGGCCAGCCCGGCAACGAGCCAGACTAAAATAATCATTACAGTTAGAAAATCAAGTAAACGGGAAGATCTCGTCGATGCTGTCTATGATCTGGAGTATCACCAAACCGGTGGCAAGCTGTTGAAAGCTCATTACACGATTGAAGGCGCTTCCAATCCAGTGGAAGCTCCGTTTCTCAAGAGAGCTCTGATTGATAAAGCAAGCACGTTTTTTGAACTATCTGCAAAGGGTTGATCGTAATCGTTTTACGATTGTTGCTGTGGTCTGATTGCGCTCAGACCACAACTACACAGGAAATTAACCTCTCAGCCCGGCCTTGGCAACAGCCATCTGAATCAGCTCAATCTTATAACCATCGGGATCATCAACAAAAGCAATTTCAGTGCTGCCACCGAGAACCGGACCCGGCTCGCGGGAAATCTTGCCACCGGCTTCACGAATCTTGTCGCAGGTGCCGTAAATATCATCAACACCCAGGGCAATATGTCCGAAGGCATTACCGTGATCGTAGGAATCTGTTCCCCAGTTGTAAGTCAGTTCGATAACCGCACCTTCACTCTCATCGCCGTAGCCAACAAATGCGAGGGTGTATTTGTACTCTTCGTTAGTGGACTGACGCAGCAGTTTCATGCCGAGAATGCGAGTGTAGAAATCAATGGAGGTATCCAGATCACCAACACGCAGCATGGTGTGTAATACGCGCATGATAAATTCCGTTCTGTGGTTTTAGATAGAAAAACGGCCGCAGAAAGCGACCGTCAGAGCAGGTTCTGTTGAAGCTATTTTATTTCGCTTCAGCCTGGAAAGGGAAGACAACTTTCCAGTCAGTTTTCATATCAACTACGGACCATCCATCTTTTTTGGCAATATCCAGACCTTTGTCCAGACGTCCAATCTTGGAATCACGGTCATAAGCCCACTCGCGATCAGCATCGGTGTGGTGAATATACATGTTGAAGTAAGGACCATCGCCAGCGGCAACATACTGTATCATCTTCAGGTCGCCATCAGAGTTACCGAAAGCTGCAACCGGGCGCTTGCCGATATGCTGGGCAATACCGACAGGTTTACCGGCTTTGTCGTCGATATGGGCGATCTTGGGCAGACGCATGATAACCGGATCTTCACCTTCTTCATGCTTCAGCTCTTTCTTGAGGCTGGAACCAACAATCTGCTGGGGAGGAATACCGTACACATCCTGAGTCCAGACGCGCATAAAGTCGATGTCGCCGCCAGAGATAATCCAGATCTCATAACCGTTGGCACGCAGGTAGTCGAGCAGCTCCAGCATCGGCTGGAAAATCATTTTGGTGTAAGGCTGGTCGAAACGTGGGTGGCGTGCCGTTCTGAGCCATTCTTCAACGGTGTTAGCAAAGGCTTCAT
>CBDHDU010000041.1:0-9325 GCA_965261725.1 Endozoicomonadaceae bacterium
TCTTAATTCTACGACGCTGCGCTTTGTGACGAACAGGTGATTTAGGGCCGGTCAGGCAGGTTTGCCCCATGTAACGTAAAATGTTGTAAGCCACCGCACCAAGGCACATTACAAGATCATTGGTATCAAATTTTCCTGAAGGCAGTCTTTCAAGATCCATGCAGGGCGAAACCTTGGAAGGTTCCATCGTGCTAAAGAATAAATTCCAGTACTCATCAGCATTTATTATTGGCAATAAATAGCTCAATTTTTCTATGTCGCGCCGCAATGCTACATTTATGGCTCAAAATACTGAATTTGATACAAGTCACTACCTCTTCATTTGAGAAGATATGAATAAACCTTTTTTTCGCTCTGATGCCGTTCAGCGAACCTTTTGCTCAGAGAAATGAACACTCCCTAATTAACTCAGCTCGGTACTCTTCATCGAGCCCTGCCAGCTCTATCCTGCGGTTCATGCTTTTCTTAGGGAAGCGATCACTCTGATTGTGAGCATTGAAACAACAGCGCCTAACAGTGGCTAAGTTCTTTACGGCAGTGCGCTCATGGATTTTTGACGCATCTTCGGCAAAGCTGACATCGAGTTTCCAGTGCTGGCCATTCTCGATGCACCAATGAGCCCGAACACTCTCCAGCACGCTTTGAGCAGGCATTTCCCGACTCATAATGTAACAATGCAACTCTGTCGTTTGTATCGAATGGATCAGTCGATCTCTCTGAATGACAGCAAACTGAGTCAGTTTTGCCCATTCATTATCAGGATCAATCTCTGAAACGTCATTAAACACCCAGCAACGACGGTGTTCCTGACGATTACGGCTTTGCTCTTCTGTTTCTGCAAAAAAAACATTGGCATCAGTAGGCTCCGGGTCTTTCGGATGATCTTCGATGTGCTTTGTAAACACTTTCTCTATGTTTTTACAAAGCGTGGGTTGATTATTCTTGGCGCAGATTAGATAGTCTGCCTTTTTGTCCACGATCTTCTGACAGATGTCTTTCTGACAACCCATGGCGTCACTCGTTATCAGGCATCCTTCTACCACCAACATGTCCAGAATTTCTGGGATAGCAGTAATCTCATTGGATTTCCTCTCAACGGGAGTAAACCCTAATATCAGGCTGAGTTTGGCGCTGTAAGCACTGACGATATGAACCATTTTTTTACCCTTAGCGGGGCGCGATCCCCTCAGCGCCTTACCATCAATAGCTATAACGTCGTCTATATCCTGCTTATTGTTATTGTCTGGCTCGTCGTTTGCCTGATCATCAATTCTGGCAACGACATCCTGCATCCAATCAATAAAGAGCTGCATGAACGCTTTGGAGTTAATCATCATGCATACTTTCTCGATAGTGTGGTGCGAAGGCATGCCCCAGCGGTAAGGGAAGAACTGACGAAACCAAGTGAGGTTGTAGCTGCCAAAATTAGCCATGCTTTCCCACTCGTTGTAGCCACTTAAGACGCTGGCGTAAACGATAAATAGAACTTCTGGCAGCGAGTAGGTGATGTGAATAGCGCTACGCGAATCACTTAATGTCTGGAATCTATCGGTTATAGGCGTACAAGCAGGCATCCGATTAACCTCTTTTAAGGATAGAAAGAGGATGGATCATAAATTCGTGTACGTTAGTTTTAATGAAGCTTTCGCCCTGCTTACGCCATAACGTTGTATATTTCTCTTTTCCGCTCGGGCTGAAATAAGAAATTTCAACCCGTTTCAACCATGACTTTCCTTTTGCAATAACAAAATGAACCTTCAACTCTGGCACCAATTCATTGCGATCCATCATGCCGGTCAATGCCAGCCGAACCAGGTTAGGAGCCTTTTCATATTTCGAGGAGAAAACAGACCGATCAAGAATCGCTAAAGCTTCTGTCAGGTCATTGGCAACCTCAACCCTGAGCCATCTTTTCAGATCCAGCGCATCCTGATGATAAACCCAGATACCAGCATTATGACGAAGACCATCATGCCTTAAAGGTGTCAGCCAATGGTAAAGGACAACAAGCCGTTCACGGTGAGAAAGATGGACAGGCATAAACCACCTCCAGCCAGCGTTACCCTTACGTTTCAACATAAAGCGTAGCTGGCTGTGTTCACACTGGCACAGTAAAAACTAACTATTTATGCGGCTGCTGAATCCTGCTCAAAGACGACAGAGCAGTGATAGCGAGTTAACAGCTTTTTAAGACTATGGCCACTTATTGCAAAAGTATGCTAAGGTAATCCCGGCGTCCAGCAGATACTGTCGTAAGAGAACAGTGTTGTATCGACCACCAGCAACACATTGGAATCATACCCAAACGGACAAACTGCACCCGGCACACACCCCAATACCTGCTGCATGGTTTCACTGCTGCATACCGACGGGCGGCTGCCCAGCAATTGTTTTAGCGCTTTACTATCCAGCCGGTTATCTCTCTCCGTCAGATAGATGCAATAGCGTCCATCTCTCAGCTTTAAAAACAGACTTTTGGTGGGCGTGGCCGTCCAGCCAAGTTCTGCAGCAATTCTGGCATCGGTTTCAAAATCCAGAATCGGCTCATGCTGCCAGCTTTGCCATTTAATGCCTGCGTCTTCGAGCAGGTTAACATTACACTGATATAGCGCTTGTAATTGATGATCCATTTGTTTATCCGCTTATTTAGCGAGTCCGGCAAGAAGATTAAATGCTATTACCCACATCATTATGCCAACCAGAATATCAATCCAGCGCCGGATATGAGGTTTACCGAGCCAGGGCGCCAGTTTTGCCGCGCCCAGCGATAAACCATAAAACCAGACCACCGACGCCGATAATGTGCCAACAGCAAAAGCAATTCGGTCATCACCCAGATACTGCCCGCCCAGCGTACCTAGAATAACAACTGTATCCAGATAAACATGAGGATTAAGCAAGGTAACAGCCAAGGCACCCAAAACGACGGAACGTCGGCTGATCTTCAGAATTGACTGATGCTTTTCAGCTTCATTATCCGTCATTTTCCATGCGCTGCGAAAAGACATAAACCCATACCACGACAGGAACGCAATACCTCCGCAGGTCATGACCAGCATCAGTACCGGATTATCGGAAATTACCGCTCCGCCACCAAATATTCCCATGCAGATCAGCAGGATGTCACAAACCAGACAAGTGGTTGCGGTCGCCAGATGATGCTGTCGCTTGATGCCCTGATTCAAAACATAAGCATTCTGCGCCCCGATGGGAATAATCATGCTAGCACCCAGCCCAAAGCCCTGTAACAGAGGCCATAAGGTCATACTCTCAGCCCTTTTTTTGACGCTAAATGGTGGATTAAAAACGGGCTTTAGCTTATCTTCAGACTTAAAATAAATACATCTAATAATTTTTATAGAAGATTAATTTATCTTATGGGGCTTGATTACAAACTTATGCAGGCACTGGATGCGGTGGTCAATCACCGTAGTTTCGATGCTGCAGCAGACAAACTCTGCCTGACACAGTCCGCTGTATCCCAGCGCATTCGCCAGCTGGAAAAGCAAATGGGGCAACCACTGGTTGTCAGAAGCCAGCCCCCTGCTCCAACCTCCGCAGGACGGAAACTGCTGGGACTTTATCGTAGAGTACTGTTACTGGAGCAGGAAGTACTGCCGGAATTACAACCAGACAGTAAACAGGGTTTTCTGCATATCTCGATTGCCGTGAATGCTGACAGTATCGGCACCTGGCTCATTCCCGGTCTGGCACCACTGCTAAAGCAATCCAATATCACGCTTGATATGCAAGTAATGGATGAGTCTTTAACATTGAAACGTTTGCATACCGGAGAAGCCGTCGGTGCTCTTAGCATGGAGCCCTGCCCTTTACCCGGATGCAAAGCAGATTATCTGGGCAAAATGGATTATGTCTGTGTTGCTACGCCAGAGTTTATCGAACGCTTTTTTCCTGACGGCGTAACCGCAGATAATATGATAAAAGCGCCGTTTATGTCTTTCGATACTTACGACGATCTGCACCAGCGTTTTCTGGAACAACACTTTGAATTACCACCCGGTGCGACACCGGGACATACAGTACGTTCTACTGAAGCCTTCACCATCATGGCCAAGGAAGGGATTGCCTGTGGTGTGATTCCAAAGATGATGATTACAGAAGAATTACAGCAGGACATTCTGGTGGAGCTGGTACCGGGGCTGATACACAGCCGCGAACTGTACTGGCATCGCTGGACGCTGGAAAGCGGACTGCTACAGGAACTGTCAGAGCAGATTATTCATGCCGCGCATCAAAGCCTGCCCCAGTAAGGCAACAATACGCATAGTACCGAGCACCGCCACCCTTTAGACTCATACGCTAACTTTTATTCGCCGGAACAAAAAACTTATGGCGCTCAAGGCAACTATCTTCAAAGCCGAACTGCAAATTGCAGATATGGATCGTGGCTATTATCAGGATCATAACCTGACCATTGCCCAGCACCCGTCAGAAAATGACCTGCGGATGATGGTGCGCCTGCTGACGTTTATCTTTCATGCATCTGAAGAACTGACCTTTACGAAAGGGCTCAGCACCGAAGATGAACCCGACTTATGGCAAAAAAGCCTGAGTGATGAAATTGAAGTCTGGATTGATCTGGGCCAGCCAGACGAAAAACGTATCCGTAAAGCCTGCGGTCGGGCAAAGAATGCCTTTATTTACACATACAGCGGTAATGCCGGTGATATCTGGTGGGAACAGAACAAAAACAAACTTGCCCGGTTTAATAACCTGCAAGTTTTCGATATTCCTGCTGAAACAGCTGAACGGCTTGCCGGGTTGGTTGACCGAAGTATGCGTATGCAATGCACTATTCAGGATGGCACGCTCTGGTTAACCGTCGGTGACCAGTCTGTACAGGTTGAGCGGCACGAAAGGCAGATCCATTAATTATAGCTGCTTATTGAAGGCTTGAGTTTTCTTGGCTTCGGAGCCGGTGCTGGTTTAAAGCGCCGCGGTGCCGGTTTGGGAGCCATTGGCGGTAGTGGTTTGGCAAACGGGTCAGCACCATCAAGATCAATATGTACCTCACGACCGTTGACCATTTCAACACGGGCAAAATCAGACCCATACTGTGGCATTCACACCAATGCGCTGTCCTGCTGCCGAAGATTTGAGCTGAACCGCACGACAGGCACACCAGTGAAACTGGATAATTTTCCCTTCCAGCTTTCCGAGATTAGTGCTGAAAAAACGCTGCATCAGTGCTTCCAGAGTGACAGCATGACTACGGTCATAAAGCAGATAAAAACCATTTTCAGCACATCTACTGTAACTCTCATACTCATCATATGCGTCCGCCTCCTCTCCCTCAAAGGGGAAAAGAGACATATTAGTGATGGCAGTCGCCGCTTCGTTAATGCTGTCGATTATGCAAAATGATTTTTCAACATCTATTTCGCTCTGAATGATCATATTGACGAATAGAGCAGGCACCGCCTTGCCCAGCGATTGATAGAAAACGACCTGACAGCGTTCAGGCCCCCTGACAAAACCATCTTTCGGGTTCCAGCCACCATGCCCAACCAGTGCTACCCGAAAAATATCACTCATGATTTCACCTCAACCATGAATCGGGAATATATTTAGTGTAAGCCTATTGTTTTATGCTGCTCTTTATCCTTGCTTATGATGCTATCTACATTTTTACAGGATGCTTCGGAGGGTTTTCCTCCGGCAATTGAACTGGACAGCTCTTTTGCTCGGTCAATACGTGCACTCAATTCTCAAGAAAGAAAACAGGAGGCATTTGGACAGATTGCCAAACTCTTTTTCAACCATGGCAATTTCAGCTTTGCTTTTGAAACGCCCTATGCGTTATACAACAACACTTACTGCAAAGTGCACATCAGTGATCAAGTAGCTGCATATGGTTGTATAGGACTGGTCATTGCAACCCGAAGCCTGTCAAAGGAAGTTAAGGCTCTGCGCATTCGTTATCCAACAGCGCTTCCCTATCCTCTCAGCTTGGTTATCATCACTCCAGCATCTTCAGCCCCTCTCGATGCTGACATGATTTCCGGTGTCATTATCACTATACAAAGCCAGCCAACGCTGGACGTTTTTATGGACAGGGCGAAAGCACCGCGCTGACCATAGTTCCACACTAACCGGTTTTTAGAACACAAAGTCATAATTGCGACTATCGTAATGCAGATATAGCGATAAAAATACAATAAATTGTGGAGCTATTATCCGTCAGTTCACATTTATTTGCACTAAAGTACACCCCGTACTTTCGCCCTGTTTTTATGGATGAGCATGAATTTGATCTGAAGCTACCGTTGCAAACTGTAAAAGCAGCTGGCGTTGGTATGAAATCTGCCATCATGCACAACTTCAGCTTGTCCGGTTACTCCTGACTAAACCCACAGTTTTACCAGTGCAAAAATCAGCCTATTCCCGCTACAGGGTCATTCGAAAACCTCAGGTTTACCAGAGTGATAAGCGAGCCAGACACATCCCTTCTACTCTAACAACACGTACATAAACCAAGCCCGCGCACCGCAAAAACACCTACCAATCATTGCAATCCAAGCAAAAACACCTACAGACAAGCGGGTATCTACGACCCCAAAAGTAAAGGGTTTGTCAATATAATATTCCCGTCTTTCATTTTATCTGTGGTGTCGGAATTTATTCGACGCTGGCATATTAATCTTCCCCGGTAAATAATCGTGACCAGTTTTCTGATCTCAATTGTAGCCCTGATTGTCGGCTACTTTATCTACGGCCGTATCGTAGAAAACCTTTTCGGTGCTGACCCCAGCCGCGAAACACCTGCCCACACCATGAAGGATGGCGTCGATTACGTGCCGCTGCCCTGGTATAAAATTTTCCTGATTCAGTTCCTGAACATTGCTGGTCTGGGCCCGATCTTCGGTGCCATTATGGGTGCGCTGTTTGGCCCGGTTGCTTTCCTGTGGATTGTCTTCGGCTGCATCTTTGCCGGTGCGACTCATGACTACTTCTCCGGCATGCTGTCTGTACGCCATCAGGGTAAGTCCATTCCGGAAATCGTTGGTCACTATCTGGGTGAAAATGCCCGTAAAGTGATGCGCGTATTCTCCATCATCCTGCTGTTGCTGGTTGGTGTTGTATTCATGATGGGTCCTGCGGGTCTGCTGGCGAATCTGGGCTTTGAAGGATTCTTCGCGCAGTCTTCTGTATGGCTGGGTATTATCCTGTGCTACTACCTGCTGGCGACTGTCCTGCCGGTTGACAAGATTATCTCCCGTTTCTACCCGCTGTTCGGCGCTGCGCTGCTGATTATGGCATTCGGTGTGGGTGGTGGTCTGATCATCAATGATATGCCGATTCCTGAAGTTGGCGATGCGCTGGCTCACCCACGTGGTTTGTCTGTATGGCCAATGCTGTTTGTCACCATCGCCTGTGGTGCGATCAGTGGTTTCCACGCAACTCAATCCCCGCTGATGGCTCGCTGCCTGCCTAATGAAAAATACGGTCGTCCGGTATTCTACGGTGCGATGATTGCTGAAGGTATTGTTGCGCTGATCTGGGCTGCTGCTGCCATGGCATTCTTCCCGAACGGTATCGATGGTCTGAACGAAGTATTGGGTCAGGGTGGTGCTGGTCTGGTGGTTAAAGAAGTATCTGTTGGTCTGATGGGCACCTTCGGCGGCATGCTGGCAGTACTGGGTGTTATTGCCTGCCCGATCACTTCCGGTGACACCGCTTTCCGTTCTGTACGTCTGATTATTGCTGATGCCCTGAAAATTGATCAGTCCAGCTCTGCTAACCGTCTGAAGGTTGCAATCCCGCTGTTCGCTGTTGGCTTCGCACTGACCTTTATCGACTTCAACATCATCTGGCGCTACTTCGCGTTCTCTAACCAGACGCTGGCTACTATCGTGCTGTGGGCGGCTGCCGCTTACATGGTTACCATCAATAAAGGTCACTGGCTGGCTTCCGTTCCGGCAACCTTTATGACTGCGGTCTGTGTGACTTATATCCTGATGGCGCCTGAAGGCTTCTCTCTGGATTACACCATTGCTTACCCGGTAGGTCTGGTTGCAGCTATCTTTGCCCTGATCAGCTTCCTGCGCTTCTCTGCCAAGAGTAAGCTGCAAGCCGCTGCTGCTTAATCTGACTGATTAAGTTCTATAAAAAAGGCCGGAATGATCCGGCCTTTTTTATTTTTATGCTTCAAAATCAGGATGCCATTATAAAACGCTGTAAAGCCCGGTCTTCCACCATACGCTGCAATACCAGCCCAAGTACCTCATTGACCAGCTTTTCATTGTCTTCATCAGATGGCGCTTTAAGTACACGGCGCTTAAGGTCACTACTGTAGCGGCCTTCATACCATTCACCCGCTGTATTTCTTACCCGAACCCGAATATCTGCCACCAACTCAACTTCTGTCACATAGCTGCCTTCCGGCACTTTATAGGTCAGCTTGTCGATATATACCTGAAAAGGTTCAGCATCCGTGCGTTTAATACTGACACCCAGTGTATTCAGCGCCTGCTCTGTGGCTGCTTTCACCGCCAGAGAAAGATCGTTACCAATAACCAGCTGATTGGATTCTGCATAAACGCCGCCGCGTGAACCCAGGACAGGAGTCAGGCGTTCATCGTATGCTGTAACCGATACGTCGCCGCTTAGTTTTGTGTTGCTTGGTACGACGACTCTTGGGGATACGTACACTGACTGTGGACTCATCGCACAGCCGGTCAGGAGTACAACCAGTGTAAAGATATGGAAAAGTTTCATTATTCAACATATTCCCGGATGCTTCATTCAAGGGCAATCTCCCCTGAACAGAATGTTCATTAAAATTGCAAGGTATATCTTGTATTTCTGGTGACAGATATACCACAGGTCTGGAGCTTACCACAGTATCTACCCCTGCCCCTGCCCCTGCCCCTGCCCCTGCCCCTGCCCCGGCTTCGGCTTCGGCTTCGGCTTCGGCTTCGGCTTCGGCTTCGGCTTCGGCTTCGGCTTCGGCTTCGGCTTCGGCTTCGGCTTCGGCTTCGGCTTCGGCTTCGGCTTCGGCTTCGGGTATATCAACTACAGCCCCCTCCCAAGTCAAGTAGGTGCATGTTTTATCTGCTGCCAGTTCTACAATACTTAACAGGTGATTCATATACAGTAGAAATATTTTCAACACTTCACTGCAATCTATACTGCTTTCCAGGCGCGCCCCCATATCAACTTTGAGTGCCCTCATTCGCCCTTCATAGTAATAAGAACCATCATCGAGTGCTCCTGAAAGCTCTTTTACCTTATGTTTCAACCATGCTTGTGTTTCGCCTCTAACACCACACTGATCCTCTCTGAGATTTTCAACTGGCATAAT
>CBDHDU010000042.1:0-35653 GCA_965261725.1 Endozoicomonadaceae bacterium
CAAAAGCAGAGCTGGACCGGATGTATATCAACGGAGAGCTGAAAGAACTGGCGCAGCAAGCCGGAGTTATCAAAGCCGAGGCTCAGGGCGACAGTTGGTTGCAACGGAGCTGGCGACCTATTGTAATGCTGGTGTTTACGACCCTCATCGTCTGTCGCTGGATGGGATGGGCGGCTCCGGATCTGTCCGAAGCGGTTGAGCTAAAGCTGTTCTCAATCGTGCAACTCGGCATTGGTGGTTACATCGCCAGCCGGGGGCTTGAGAAAGTAGCACGTTCATTTCGGACTTGAACCGCCAGCCTGGGACAGTTAATCTGACCCGGCTTCAGCTCCCACTTCAGGACGGCGACGTGTAGGTCTGTTGTGCGTAGAGTCAGGTCTGTCTTGTGCCTGCCTGATTTCATCTGAAGCCGCTGGCTACATTTACCATTCAGAAGCTGCTTTTCGGTATACCGGGTATGCTTTGGTCAAGTAGGATCTTCAACCGGAGAAGGTTGAGCGGGTGTGGTCCGTTCCCAGCTTATATTCCTTGAATGTTGCCAACACTCCTATTAAATTGACTCTGCTTCAGCTCCCACTTCAGAACAATACAGTCGTCGGTCTGTCGTGTGTAGGACTGGTTTGACATGACCCACTCCATATCCACCTGAAGCCGCGGGCCTCAATAATCGTTTGCAGATGGCTTTTCGGTATTATCGGGTCATGCTGACAAAGAGGAGCTTTCTACCGGAGAAGGTTGAGCGGGTGCGATCCGTTCCCAGCTTATATTCCTTGAATGTTGCCGACGCTCCTATTAAATTGACTCTGCTTCAGCTCCCACTTCAGAACAACTAGGTGTAGGTCTGTGGTGCGTAGGACTGGTCTTGCCGTGACCCTTGCCATATCCACCTGAAGCATTTCTTCCGGGGTCCCTGCGCAACCTTGCCCACTGCGGGTCTACAGACGCGCGGAATATCGCTAGTGACAGACCTGAAATCGGGGTTGACATCTGGTTGACAAAAATCACTACAGGCCAGTAATCACAAGGCTTTGCGTGTCAACCAAATCAGTCTTTTTGTCAACCTGCTCATCAAATTTTGTCAACCAACCATCGACCATTCTGGTTGACAAATATTGTCGTGACTTTCAGTGATCGCGCGACCGATTTCAGGTGTTTCATGGAAGGAGAAAGCCGGGGCTGAACATCAACCCAGGGCTCTCCCCAATGGTGATGCAGAGCAACCACCCTTGTCCGGTTCAGGCAGTGCAAATCACCTTGCTGAATCACCCCGATGGCCGCATACATTTCGTAATGCCAGCGATTAAGCTGATCTAACGTGCGCCTATCAGGATGCAGCAGCCGACAGTAAAGAAAAGAAGCACTCGATAACTGAACCGCCAGTATCACCGGATCATTCATCGGAATAGCCTTCTATCTCAAGGCTGTTCCAGAAATTGTTCTCCCGGTAATAGAGATACTGACCACCGGTTTCACAGGTCAGCCGGATTAATTGCTGCAGATCTTTACTATGTCGGGGGCAAACATCAGCCCAGCGCTCGCCCCGCTCGGCATAGGCACCACAACTGCTCGCGGTGATGTACGACAAATCGCCATAGTCGATGATCATGTGAGCTTGCTGATCGGAGTTGTAGTACTCCTGAAGAATCATACCGACCAGGTCACCGTCAAAGTGGCAGTAAACCGAGCAGTAGCTGCCATCCGGCAGCTGAACCGCGATGCGGGAGCGGGTGCTCATAACACCCCCTCCAGCCCGCCGGTGATCCGGTAAACCCGGTCCCGGCCTTCCGGTTTTTCTGACTCAATGGTCAGCCCCAGTCGTTTTTTCAGGGCGCCGGCCAGCGTGCCGCGCACCGTATGCTGCTGCCAGCCGGTCTCACGCATGATCTGATGAATTTCCGCCCCCTCGGGCCGAGAAAGCAGTTCGATCACGGTATGAAGTTTGGTACCGGTACGAATTTTACCTTTGGCTTTTGCCACTGGTTTTTGTTCATCTTTCATACCGATAGCGGCCCTGCCCGCGGTAGTTAGGGTGAAAAGACCCTCGGGGGTTGGATTGAGGAAGTCCTTTTTTACCAGACAGTCCAGTACCTTTTTCCGGGCACCGGCATTCAGGGACAAATTGGCAGGATCCAGTTCTTTGGCCTCAGCCGTCTGAGTCAGAACAGCTTCTTGTGTTGCGGTCAGTTTGTTGTTTTTCATGATTGTTATCTCCTTTTGGGGTTGTTATTCGCTATCCAGAATTTCGTCAGTATCCAGTCCGGCCTGCTGGGCCAGAATATCCAGTTCATTCTGAAGGCTCGCTAACCGGCCTACATGACTCCAGTTAATCTCATCCGGGCTGTACCCGAAGTGATCTGCCGAAAGGTTGGTCAGTTGCGAGAGCAGCTTTTCAATATTCCCTTGGTGGGTAATGAAGGCTGCAAGTGCCGGGGTGTTATCCATACGATTGCCTGCTTGTTGTTTTCGTTATGTACAGTAAGGCTCTACAACCACAGACTATCAAGATAATTTCTATATATATCATTAGGTTATGAGGTATTTGCGGGCAATTGCGGGGTTCAGGGGGCCATGAGCATCAATGGCATTACTATCACAGGCCGCCTTTGCCAAACGTCAGGGCTGGAGCCGGCAATATGTCAGCAAACTGGTGGCATCCGGAAAGATACCCCTTCATAACGGCAAGATTGACCCGGATGAAGCCCTGAAAGCCCTGGAGAGCCAGGCAGAACCGTCAACAGCTCTGCGAACCAGCAAAGCGGCCCCGACAACACCTACAGATTCTCGTCAGGCCGTCGATTTTGTGACAGCCCGCACCATGCGGGAGGCCTTCAAGGCCAAAATGGCGAAGCTGGAATATGAAGAGAAGTCCGGCAAACTGACGGATGCAGCCAAGGTCAGGGAGGATGCTTTTCAGGCTGGACGGATTGTCAGGGATGCGCTGTTGGGGATTCCAGATCGGATGGCGGATGTGCTGGCAGCTGAGCAGGATTCTGCAAAAATAAAAACACTATTGGAACAGAAGTTCCTAATAGTACTTGAACTCTTATGCGAAAAATAAAATTTAGATTCTCCTTCAAACATGCTGCAGCTCACCTAAATCAATTCAGGTGAGCATATAGAAGTAAACTTTTATTGTGCTTTTATAAAATACAAGGGCTGTCCCTTCTCAAAGATAAGCGGGAATTTTATCTTTTCATTGCCTGTTAAATAGATTCCTTTTGGTGCTATATACATAAAGGCTCAGGGAGGCATGTTATGGCTTAATTTTTTTAAAAAATCATACTGTGGTATTTTACTGACTTTACCATTTTGTGAAAAATAAAAGTCAGAATGGTATGATTTTCTACTGCTAAAGAAATGAGTTTTTTGATTTCTATTTTTCATTATGTAGCTTGGTGCTAAAGCGTCATCTTGATCACCAATATTATAAGAAAAAATACAAAATTCATGTTCTGGTTTGTTTTCTGATTCATCGGGGCAATTGAACTTACCAGAAATAAGATATACCACTACATTCTTATCATATCTGGGATCTTTCCAGAATTTCATACCCAGATCTGTTATGGTTTTTTCGACGGATTTTTCCATTATTTTTAAAAAACTGAGCTCTGGATTATGAGAGCTGTTATATGGCATCCATGCAAAAATACTATTACGAGAAGCAGGATCTTCAGGTCCCAACGAACTTGCAAGCAGACTGAACCCAAAAGATTGCAGACCCGATAACCCTGGCATAGGTGTATCAAATGCTGACACTGCGAATGCTAGGTCAGCAGCATCAGAGTTCATGAGAGTATTGACAGTATCCTTGGGTACTTTTCTATCTCTGAGTGATGACCAGATACCAGCTGCGTTCGCCAAATTCAAAGCTCTGGACTTTGAGTGATCATATGTCGCTGGTTTTTGAGCTGCACAGCCTGATAATACGATGGTCAAAAATAAGACAATTAATGATGTACCCGACTTCATATTAATTCCGTTTTTATTTTTTGTTTGCATCCTAACATTAAAAACCATTCATATTCCAAGCAGAAATGATGGATGAATCTCCTTACTTTTCAGGTTTCTTTTCCGGTCTCAAACCCGACACTCACCTCACCGTCTCCGAATGGGCTGACACTCACCGAATGCTTCCCGCCAAGGCAGCGAAAGAAGCTGGCCGCTGGCGCACAGCCCGGACGCCCTACCTGAAAGAAATCATGGACAGTTTGTCACCCACGTCACCGGTGGAACGTGTCGTTTTTATGAAGGGTGCCCAGGTAGGCGGCACGGAGTGTGGCAATAACTGGTTGGGTTATGTGATTCACCACACCCCTGCACCGATGATGTATATCCTGCCCACGCTGGATATGGCCAAGCGGACGTCAAAGCAGCGGATTGCACCGATGATTGAGGATATGCCGATCCTCAAACAAAAGGTCAAAGATGCCCGCAGCCGGGATTCCGGTAATACGCAGCTGGTCAAAGAGTTTCCCAATGGTGTGCTGATTATTGCCGGAGCTAACTCAGCGACGGGCTTGCGCTCAATGCCTGCCCGCTTCCTGTTTATGGATGAAGTGGATGCTTACGATGATGATGTAGACGGCGAAGGCAGCCCGATTAATCTGGCAATCAAGCGAACCGCGACGTTTTCCCGCAACCGCAAGATTCTGATGGTTTCCACACCCAATATTGCCGGTGCGAGTAAAATCGAATCAGCTTATCAGGATTCTGATCAGCGCCAGTATCAGGTGCCCTGTAAACAATGCAACCATCTGCAGCCGATAGAATGGCAGCAGATCCGCTTTGAGAACA
Organism: Endozoicomonadaceae bacterium; assembly: GCA_965261725.1. Classification (GTDB taxonomy): domain Bacteria; phylum Pseudomonadota; class Gammaproteobacteria; order Pseudomonadales; family Endozoicomonadaceae; genus CANDOC01. The sequence continues at coordinate 4,795 of CBDHDU010000042.1, forward strand.
ATGATCCGGCAACCACCTGTTTTGAATGCATCAGTTGCGGCTACCGGATGCAGGAACACGACAAGCCCGGATTACTTGCAAACGGGCAGTGGATTCCCATGAACTCCGAAGCCGGTGGCAAAATCCGCGGGTATCACCTTAGCTCCCTCTACAGCCCTAATGGCTGGTACAGCTGGCAGGATGCCGTGGCTGATTTTCTGGCCGCCAAAGATGATCCGGTATTACTCAAAGACTGGACCAATACGGTACTTGGTCAGACCTGGCAGGAAGCGGGTGAAACAGTCGATCATGAATTACTGCATCAACGCCGTGAACATTATCCGGCCGATGTTCCGTGGTCGGTAGAAGTCCTGACCTGTGGAGTTGATATTCAGGATGACCGGATCGAGTATGAGATCGTTGGCTGGGGTGCGGGGGAAGAAAGCTGGTCCGTTGATTATGTCCGGTTATATGGCGACCTGTCCCGCCCTGAAATCTGGCAGGTGGTTGCTGAGAAATTAAGAAAACCCTGGCGGCGGCAGGATGGCGTGTTAATGAATCTGGCACAGGTGTGTATGGATTCCGGCGGTCACTTCACCGATGAGGTGTATGCATTTTCACGCAAACAAGGTGCTGACTGGCTGATTCCGATCAAAGGCGCATCGCAGTCAGGCAAACCCATTGCAACCTTTCCGAAAACGCGCAACAAGAAAGGCGTTTATTTAACACTGGTCGGCACCGATACCGCCAAGGAACTGATTTACCAGCGCTACCGGATTCTGGAACCCGGAAACGGCTACTGTCACTGGCCAGTGAAAGATTGCTTCGATGAGGACTACTTCAAACAGGCCACCGCCGAAGAAAAGATTCGTAAGTACAAACATGGTGTTGCCTACTTCGAATGGGATGCCCGCAAGAAAAGAAATGAAGCACTGGATTGTCGGGTTTATGCCCTGACGGCAGTCAGAATTTTGCAGCAGCATCGCGGACTGGATCTTGAAAGGCTGGCAGCCCAACGGCCTGAGCCGGAAGCCGTTTGTGAACCGGAAGCAACAACTCACTCTATGCCATCCCGCCAAAGAAGGACTGCACGCAGTCAGTATTTAGAATAATCAGACCGGTCAAACCAGCCTGATTTCCAGCTTCTTGCCCAGAGCGGCCGCGAAACGTTCCAGCGTTGAAAGTTTCACATCTTCCGAGTGGTTTTCAATGCGTGAAATAGCACTTTTCTGGGTATCGAGCCGGTCAGCAAGATCGGTTTGTGTCAGTCCGGCTTGACGGCGGGCTTCTTTGAGCAGCACCCCGAACTTGAAAGATTCATAGCCTTCATCAAAGCCTTCAGCAAATTCAGCATCCGCTGCTTTTCGGTTGGCTATATACTGGCGTAAGTCACTCATGCTTTCCTCCTTTGCAGATAGTCTTTGCGCCTTTGTTCTGCAATTTTTATGTCTTTTCCCGGTGTTTTCTGGGTTTTCTTCTGGAATCCGTGATTCAGAATTACCAGATTGTCACCATCAAGAAAGCCCAGTAGCCGGAAAATATTATTTCCTGCCTGAGCACGAACCTCCCAGATACCCTCGGTATTAACCAGTTTCTTGAAGTAAGTGACGGGAACCATCTCCAGTTCTTCAACTAACTGGAGCACCCAGGTAATTTTGCGGACTTCTTTGGCCGACAGGCTGTCCAGAAAGTCCACCACGGGGCATTTGCCATCTTCCGTAGTGTAGAAATTAACGGTTCTCATGCCACAAAGTTAACACGCAAGTGAACATTCAGCAAATAACCATCTGCTATATCTGAGAGGGTAAACCTTGATCACCACTGCCGAATATGAAGCCCTGAAACGGGCCGTACTGCTACGTGACACCCGCACCGTGGAGTTTGAAGGTCGCAAGGTAGAATACGCCAGTTTCTCTGAAATGGAACGCCGGCTACAGGCTATTGAACGGGAACTGGTGAAGCAGGAAAGACGCCCTCGCCAGTTTGGCATTTATTCCTCCCGGGGCATCTGAATGAAACTGCGACACAAGGTGGCCGGCTGGCTGGTCCCTGAGCTGAAAAACCTCGCCTATACCGCCGCGGGTCAGGGTCGTCGCAGCCGGAGCTGGTCAGCCCCCTCCAGCGGACCGAACAGTATTCTGACGGGCAATCTGAGCACGCTGATTAATCGCTCCCGGGCTGCCATGCGCAATGACCCCTGGGCCGCTTCCGGACTGGAAAAGCTGGTGGCTAATATTGTCGGCACTGGTATCAAACCCAAGTCCGAAGCCAGCAATGATAAATTTCGCCAGCAGCTACAGACACTGTTTCTGGACTGGACCGATGAATCCGATGCCGATGGCCAGCTGGATTTTTATGGTCAGCAGTCTTTAGCCTGCCGGGCCATGCTGGAAGCCGGTGAATGCTTTGTACGGCTGCGGCCACGTAAACCCACTGATGGCTTAACCGTACCGCTGCAACTGCAGTTGCTTGAAGCGGAGTTTGTTCCCTGGGATTACAACGATGATCTGCAAAACGGTCATCGTATTCGAGCGGGTATTGAATTTAACCGGATCGGCAAGCGGGTTGCTTACTGGATACATAAGACGCATCCGACCGATTACACGGTGCTGGACACGGCCAGCCTGCATCGAGTGCCGGCTGATCAGGTGTTGCATATTTATGAGCCTTTGCGCCCCGGACAGTTACGTGGCCAGCCGTTGCTGAGTCAGGTACTGCTGCGCATGTATCATCTGGACAAGTTTGATGATGCCACCTTGCTGCGGCAGGAAATCGCTAATCTGTTCACCGGCTTTATTACCAAACCGTCTCCGGAGCAGGAGCGGGTCGATCCGGTAACCGGTCGTCCGATTGTCTATGACCTCCAAGGCGTTCCTATGGTGGCCATGGAACCGGGCACCATGCAGGAGCTCTCCCCCGGTGAAGAAATTACGTTTAATACTCCGCCCGGTGCTGCCAGTAATTACGGCGAGTTTATTCGCCAGCAACTGATGGCGGTTTCCGCGGGTATTGGTCTGCCTTATGAATTGCTGTCCGGTGATATGAAAGGCGTCAGCGACCGGGCACTACGGGTGGTGCTGAATGAATTCAGACGACGCATTCAACAAATTCAGCACAATCAACTGGTGTACCAGTTTTGCCGTCCAGTCTGGAACCGGTGGCTGGACCTGGCGGTGCTTAACGGCTCAATCAGTGCACGGGGCTACCATCGTAACAAAGCCAACTTCCGACGAGTCAAATGGATTCCCCATGGCTGGGCTTACATTCATCCGGTGCAGGATATGCAGGCCCAGAACCTGGCTGTACGCAGCGGCTTTAAATCCCGCTCGGAGGTGGTCTCCGAACAAGGCTATGACAGTGAGCAGATTGATGCCGAAATCGCGGCGGATAATCGTCGGGGCGATGAGCTGGAACTGACTTACGACTCGGATGCCCGCATCAATCAAAACAATGATTCCACTCCCCCTTCTGACAAGGACGATTCTCAGGATGAGCAACCCCCGCAACCACAATAAAGCCTGGTACACCCTCAAAAATCAGTCCGGACAACCCGCCGAGCTACTGATCTATGATGTAATCGGTGACTGGACCGGTCTATCGGCCCGCCAGCTGGTGGATACGCTCAAGGATATCGATGCCAGCGAAATCACCGTCCGCATTAACAGCCCCGGTGGCTCTGTCTTTGATGGCATCGCTATTTACAATGCCCTGCGCTATCACAAGGCGCATATCCATGTCCGCATTGAAGGGCTGGCAGCCAGTATTGCCAGTGTGATTGCCATGGCAGGCGACACCATTCATATGGCGGAAAATGCACTGCTGATGATCCACAATCCGTTCGGCTGGGTCGGTGGCGATGCTGAAGAACTGCGAAAGGTCGCAGATATGCTGGACAAGACCACCGAAATTATCGCCCAGACTTACGCGTCCCGCAGTGGCATCGATATTGATGACCTGAAAAAACTGATGGATGAAGAAACCTGGTTTACCGCTTCTGAAGCAGAAGGCCATGGTCTGGTTGATGTGGTTGATGAGCCGGTAAAACTGGCAGCCCATTTTGATCTCTCCGGCTTCACCCATCCACCTCATCAGTCAGCACCGGATGAAAACAGCGGCAATGTGCATGCACTGACTGTGATGAAGCTTTGCAATCAGGCCGGCTACCCGGAAATGGCCGAAATTTTTTATCCGTCAGCAGCAAGGTATTGAGGAGATCAATGCCAGGCTGGCCGAATGTGAAACCATTAAATCACTATGTACCGCCGCCCATTGCCCGGACAAATCTGCCGGGTTTATTCAGTCAGGAAAAAGCCAGGAACAGGTACGTACTGAGCTCTTTGAACTATTGACGACAGAAGATCCGGCTATCAATAACACCCTGACACCGGATCAACAGCAACAATCGACAAAACCGCTGATTGATACCCGCGCGGTTTACCGTAAACGTAATCTGACCGCCACAGCCTGACCCCGAATTCTTCTTACCCCCCTGCCCCCTCAAAGGAACTGAAAACCATGCCAGTGATGACAGAACCGGTCCATGCCGGTGAATTTATCGTGTCCGAAGGAAACAACAATATCAGCCGTGAGCTGATTGAAATCGGACCTTCTCTCACCCTGCTGCCCGGTACCGTACTGGGTAAAAACACGGCGACCGGTGTTTATGAAGCACTGGATCCGGTTGCGGATGATGGTCGGCAAATGGCTGCCGGAGTGCTTTGGGAGCATGTGACTACGGATGCTACCGGTGGCGAAGCCGTCATCATTGCCCGGTTAGCAGAGGTAGATGAAGTGCTGCTGGTCTGGCCCGACACCATCACCGATGAACAAAAGACGGCTGCCATCAACGAACTGATGGCTCAGGATATTATTTTGCGACAGGGAGAAAGCGCATGAGCCTGCTGGATATTTTCAATGATGATGCGTTCAGCCTTACCAGCCTGACCGCCACCCTCAATGATATGCCCTACAAACCCGGTCGTATCGGTGAGCTGGGGTTGTTTACTGAAAGCGGTATCAATACCACCACGGCACTGGTGGAGTCCCGAAACGGTGAACTGAAACTGTTACCAACAACAGAACGGGGAGCGCCTCCACCGCAGGCCAGAGGCGGTAAACGACAGGTGCGCAGTTTTGTGATTCCGCATATTCCCTACGACTCCACCATCATTGCCGATGAAGTTCGCAATGTGCGGGCGTTTGGCTCTGAAAGTGCACTAGAAGGCGTGCAGCACGGTAGTTAATCAGCGTTTGTCAGAGATGAATGCTAACCATGAGGTCACACTGGAGCATTTACGACTGGGCGCCATTAAAGGCCAGATTCTGGATGCGGACGGCACCAGTGTCATTTATGACCTGTTCCAAGAACTGGGCGTGACTCAGCAAAGCCATACGTTTAAATTCAGCGATGTGGCCACTGACGTGCGTATTCAGTGCGTCAAACTGCGCCGAAAAGTCGATGATGCACTTAGGTGCCCAGCCCTACTCCGGTCTGCGGGCATTTCTGCGGTGCTGACTTTCTACGACGGGTTGGTCGGCCATGACTATGTGAAAGATGCCTATCACCGTTATCAGGACAGCGCCCTGCTCCGTAATGATCCCAAATCCGGCTTCCGTTTCGGGGATATTGACTGGGAAGAATACCGCGGTCAGGTGGGCAACATTCCGTTTATCAAACCGGATGAAGCCTATGTGATCCCGGAAGGCACCGGTATCTTCCGCACCTGGTTTGCACCCGCTGATTTTATCGAAACGGTGAATACCATCGGCCTGCCCCGCTACGCCAAGCAGAAAATACTGGATTTTGACAAGGGGGTGCAGATTCATACCCAGTCCAATCCGTTACCCATCTGTCTCAAACCGCGGGCGGTGATCAAGTGCAAGATGAGTTAAATGATCTGCACCGGCAAGTGCTGACCCTCTTTGGTCAGCCCTTCATGCTGGTGCGCAGCAGCGGTGAACCTGAAATGGTCACTGGTATTCTGCGCCATGAACTACAACCCGCCGGGCCAATGGATGCCGTCATGCAACAGGCGACGACACTCACACTGTCGCCTGAACATGCCCTTCGGCGGGGTGACCGGATAATCCATGATAGTCGGCAGTGGCAGGTCGACCGCAAGCTGCACGACGACGGCCATCTTGTTCGGTGGAATCTGTATGCAGATTGATCTGTCACTGGATGATGTCCTGCAATCCGTTATCCGGCAGTTTGACGCGGCTCCGCGGCAAACAAACAAAGCTATTCAGCGCAGTCTGCGCAAGCTGTCCCGTTATGCTGAACGGCAGGTTTTGCGGACGCTGGCCCGGCAAACCGGTGTCACGCAAAAACTATTCAAGTCGATGGGACGGATAAAAGTCAGTCTTTTGCATCCCGGTGAACGGGGTAATGATGACTATGTGCTGGTGATCTGGGTTGGGCTGGCGGATATTCCCGCGCATTATCTGGGCAAGCCCTTTCAGTCGCGCACCGGCGTACGCACCGGTCGCTGGCAATGGCCCGGCGCCTTTACTTTTCAACCTGCGAATAGTTCACATCCGATGGTCTTTCAGCGGGCACCCCACTGGCGACATAAAAAGCAGTTATCCCGTCGCAGCGGACAGCTGATCTGGATGGGACTCCCCATAGAAAAGCAAGGCCTGCCGATAACTTCAAAAGCACAGGCCGCGATTGAGCAACTGATACCGGAACTGTTACAGCGATTTCAAACACTCATGCAGCAAGAACTGAATTATGCCTTCAATATCGAACACTACCCTTGAGTATCGGGTATGAACGACACCATACCTGAAACCCGCATTCTGACGGCACTGATTAGCCGCCTGTCCGGTATCCGCAAAACCAAAGGCTACCAGACAGATGCCGGACTGAATGTACAACTGGGCTATGCCGCCACCGGCCTGGAAGATTCCATACAAACTCCGGCCATTTTGGCCCAGCTTGAATCCCTGCTTGAGAAAGAACGCAATGGTCGTCGGGCCAAATACCAGATGGATTTTACCCTGAGTGCGGTGACGCCCACACATCTGGATGCAACCTGGCAACTGCTGCTGATCAGCTGGGATTTACGCAAGGCGCTGACGGTGACCGACCCGCTGTGTCAGGAAGTACGCAAAATAACCCTCGGTGATACCGGCTTTGATATCGGGATTGCCAATAGCCGGCTGTCGTTTGCCGACCTGAGCCTGCAGCTGGATACTGTTTTTTCTGTCTAACCGCCCTGCCCCGTATTTAACCCAAACCTCTGAAAGGAATCACACCATGACTGTGGATCGCAGCTTTATCGGTGCAGGCAGCCTGCACCTGCAACCCTATGACAAATCCGCTCCGTTGATGCCCATGGGCAATATCAGCGAGTTCAGTTTCAGCTTTGAGGAAGAAAAGAAGGAACTGAAAAACTATCTCGGGGGTGGTGGTGTCCGCAATGTGGTATCCCGGATCAGTGGTATCACCGGCAATATTACAGCCCATGATTTCACGCCGGACAACATCGCCCGGGCTTTGCGGGCTTCCGTGACGGCGACAACGACAACGGCAGTAACGGATGAAGCCCATGATACTCACGGTATCGAAGGTGAACTGATACCTTTCCATAAACTGCCGGATACCGGTCAAACCGTAACAGTCAAAGACAGTCTGGATCAGACACTCGCCAAAGGTACCGATTATACCCTGACCAAAAGCGGTATTCAGGTGTTGGCAGACAGCGGTATCGACAGCAACGGTATCACTGTGTCGTACACCCCCATAAAAGCCAATGTAATTCAGGCGCTGGTGGAATCCGGCAAAGAGTTCAGCCTGTTTATGGAGGGGCTTAACGATGCTCAGGAAGGACAGCCTTACAGCATTCGGGTGCATCGGGTGAAGTTTTCGCCGGTACAGAATCTGGGTTTTATCTCCGACGACTTCGGCAGCATTCCCCTGCAGCTGGATATTCTGGCGGACACCCAAATCACTGCCAATGGCCTCAGCCAGTTTATGCAGCTGGATCTGGCGTCTTAGAACGAATCAGACAATCCGTTGTTGCTATTGAGCCGGTCTTTCCCGGCTCTTTTTTTATGCGCTGGACCTGACACCGGATAAAAACTGCTTATGGCTTCATTAAAACAATCGGCTATCCAGCTGACCCTAAAGGCGAAAGACCTGCTCTCAGGAGTGGTGCGTCAGTCGTCTGCTTCCCTGAGTGAACTGGATAAAAAAGCCAGTGAGCTTAAAGCGGAACTGAAAAGCCTGTCGAGTCAGGACAAGTTGATCAGGTCGTTCCGCAGTCAGGTGACCGCTACCCGTGAATACCTGCGGGATTTCAATGAAGCCAAAATCAAAGTTGAGCAGCTGGCCAAAGCTCAGAAAGAAGCCGTTAAGCCCTCAAAGGCATTGGAACGTCAATTACAGACCGCCCGCCGAACAGTCCAGCAAACCAGCCATGAATATCAGAAGAACCGTCGCAAGCTGGCAGCGCTGCGAACCGAGTTACAAAAAAACGGCCTGTCCAATAAGAATCTCAGTCAGCAGCAGAAAAAACTGAGCCAGCGATTTCACCAAACCTCTGCCGCGTATGAAAAGGTAACCACTGCCGCTAAAAAGACCCGCGCAGAACTGCGGCGCAATGGTTTCAGAAAAGCCGGTAACGATGCTCGGTATTCCGCTGATGGCGTACGCAACCTTGCCGCTAGCTTCCGCAACCTGATTGCTGCCTCGCTAGGCTTTTATGCCATCAAACGTGCCATCAGCAGTGTGCTGCAAACCGGTGACCAGTTTGAACGGCTGCGGGTCCAGATGAATGCCATTATGGGCAGCATCGAAGAAGGCGACCGGGCGATTGAGTGGATCAAGGAATTCACCAAAAACACGCCACTGGAATTACAGCAGGTAGCCGATGCCTTTACCGCATTAAAGAACTTCGGCCTCGATCCCATGGATGGCACCCTACAGGCCATCGTCGATCAGACTTCTAAACTCGGCGGTGGTATGGAACGCCTGAACGGGATGTCGCTGGCGCTCGGTCAGGCATGGGCAAAGCAGAAGCTGCAGGGTGAAGAAATCCTGCAGCTGGTAGAACGCGGTGTGCCGGTATGGGAACTGCTGGAAAAGGTCACCGGCAAAAACACGCAGGAGCTTCAGAAACTGTCCAGTGCCGGGAAGCTGGGCAGAGAGACCATCAAACTACTGATTGAAGAAATCGGCAAAAGCAGTGCCGGAGCCGCTGCTGCCAACATGAGCCTGTTGTCGGGGTTGATGGCCAACATGGCTGACCGCTGGACAGAGTTTAAGGATGCCATTGCACAGGCGGGATGGCTGGAATACGTCAAGCAACAGTTATCCGAGCTGGGTCATTCTCTTGATAAAATGGCCAACAATGGCAGGTTACAGGCACTGGCCAAGTCGATCAGTGATGGCTTTATCAGCATGGCTGAATCAGTCCGCCTGTCACTGTCGGGTATTACCTTTGAAAACTTTGTAGAAAGTACCCGGCAAAGTTTCCAGACCGTCAGTAATATTCTCGGCTCATTACGTTCCGCCTTCATACTGACCGGTAGCTCCGCCTCGCTGTTTTTTAACGGGTTTACCGCCGGCATAAAAGGCTTGGGGCTATTGGTCAGCGCCGCTGTTGCCAGGATTTCAGAAAGCCTTGCCGGAATGTTTGACGCCGTAGGGGCTGACAAGCTGGCTGCCAAACTGAGCGAAGCAGGCAACGCAGCCAAAGCCGTGTTTGATGGTTTTGCCGCTGCGATAAAAGAAGACGTAAAAGACGTCAACGATGCTCTGTCTTCTATCGGTAATGAACTCGGTCTGCGGAATCAAAAAACTCAGAGCCAGATTCGTCAACAGAACCAGAAGACTACTGACGACATCAAGCAAAGCCAGAGTGAGTTGGCGGAAACCTTCAGGGAGACAGGCGAAACCGGAAAAAAAGCTTTCGAAGCAACCGCCGAAGCCGCAGAAAAAACAACGGAAGCTGCTGAAAAAGCAGGCGTTGCAGGCACCAAAGCCGGAGATAAGCAAGCCAGTGGCGCACAGAACGTAATGCAAAAAGCAGGTGGTCTGGCCGGTTTCTATAACAATCTCACCAGCCAGCTGAACAGCATGAGCAAGTCAGCAGAGAACGCCTTTCATGCCATGCAGGGCGCGACAAATATCGATACAGAAGAGGCTCAGGGTGAACTGGGAGCGTTACGAAGCCAGCTGAAAGACGTGCATAAAGAAATAACGCATTTAAGAAGCGTCGTCGACTATGACCCCACCGGCATCGGTAACTGGATGCTGAAAACCGGCAAGAATGCCGCCTATGCCAAAGAACAGTTTCTGGAACAGAAGATTGCTTTAGAAGAATTGCTGCAGGGGTTCGAACAAGGCACCGTTTCAGCACAGCAGATGGCCAGTGCCGGTAGCGCAGTCACTCAACAGATGGACCTGTTAAACCAGCAAGACCTTGACCGGCTTAACAGCGCTATCGAACAAGCCGAATCCAGTATGCGCAGTTTAAGCGACAGTACCCGCAGCACGCTGGAAGGATTGCAGAACGAACTGGACAGACTGCAGGGCAACACCGACCAAATTCAGCAACGGGAATTTGAAAGTCGCCAGCGACAGTTACAGCAGCAACTCGAACAGGCACAGCAAAAAGGCGACGGCGATGCCATAACCAACTTGCAACAATCCCTGTCCCTGAACAAGCAAATTAACAGTGAGAAACGGAAACAAATCCAACAGCAACAGCGGGAAAAACAGCAAAGGACGCAACCAGAATCCCGACCGGAAAAACAACCTGCTTCCCGTCCCCGACGGACATCTTCCCCCCGACAACACGACAAGGTTATCCGGCTGGAATACCCCGGTGGCAATGTTAGTGTCGGCATTAGCGGAAGCGATGAAAGCAAATTGCTGGAAGCCCTGAAAAACGCCGGAATGAGGTCAGTCTGATGACATTGGATGATATTGAGCTGCCGGATGACCTGTTATGGGTGAATGAGTTTGACTGGAATCCGGTGGAGCAGAATATTGAACGGAGTCTGTCCGGTGCTTTGCTGGTGCAGGAACAGGGTAAGCTTCAGGGGCGACCGATTGTCTTGTCCGGTGGTGAGGATGCCGGGTGGGTGCCCCGTTCGGTTGTTAAACTATACCTGAGTGAATTCAAGATGCCGGATTTAACCGCTGGAAATTATCGTTAATCCTGCTGCCCAAGGAAGAACCGATTTCGGGCAATGTCACGTCCAGAAAATGATTAATCTTTTCCCGGAATTCTTTTGCCTGAGCGAAGTATTCATTATTCCGGGCATACTCATTCATCACCTTCCATAATCGCTCAATGGGGTTCAGGTTTGGACTGTAAGGGGGGAGGTAATGAAGCTTTATTCCCAGCTCTTCCGCCTCTTTCACTACCTCCTGTGAACGATGGTAACCGGCACCATCAAGCACCATGTGAATAACGTTCATGGATGAATAGTTATCCCGAACTTTCTTGAAAAACTCGGTAACCGCTTCACTGTTAACCGTATCAAATTGACCGAAAACAGCAGCTTCAATATTGTCCAGATCAATCGCACCGATAATGTTCAGCCGAGTACGGCTACCTGTCGTATTAATGATTTTATCAATCCCTTTTCGAATCCACCCGGAAGTGATTTTGGTCGCTTGTGTCGGGTGTACCGCATCCATGAATAGTATCACCTCGTCCTCTGGTAGCGTGGCTTTCAAGGCTTCATAGTGCTCCACAAAACCAGCCTGCTTATCAACATCAGCCTTGTGCGGTACGCCCTTTGGCTTTTTGTAGGTAAAGCCTTTTTGGTGCAGCCACTTGTTCAGGCCTGATACGGTATATTTGATACCCCAGCGATCGGTAATATAGGCGACGATCTGATGGACGTGTGCGTAAGTATATTCAGAAAGGTGTTCGACCAGTTGCCGAGTTTGCTCATCACTCAGGCGGCTTTCACTCCCCCCGTTCTCCGGCCTGAGCTTTTCCTTTTCCAGATAGGCGTCCAGATGGCGACAAATAGTGTATTCACTTTTTCTCAATGCCTGAGCGATAGCAGACGGTGACCACCCTTCAGACCTGAGCAAAACAGCCTTGATACGATCACATTCCCGTGCATCTCGCGATGTTTTGTGGCGAGATTCCAAGGCTACTTTTTGTTGGGCTGTCAGGGTGATTTTCGGCATGTTCGTACAATGTTGAAAATCGGCTGGAAAATCAAGCAACTTCAATGATCATGGGTATACTACAGAATATGAGTGAACTTCCGAACAAAGTAATGCAACTAACTTTGGCAGATAACAGAAATTTTCAGGTTATCTTTGATCGCACAAACGGAATTCCAATTCAAGCTGGGTCTGTCATGCCATACGCATATGTCGACGAAAGTGCATTTTATACGATTACGCTCAAACTTTTATCCGTGAACATCAGTTATAGTTGAGAGCTTTCAATATGGCTTTGAAAGCACTTCAACTTGGTAGTAGATATGGATACTGGTAGTAAACAAAAATATTATGAAACATTGAAGCGTAAAGCTGATATTGAAAAACTTACTCTGGAAATCAAAAAGCTAGAGATAGAACGAAGTGTTGCCAGGCATCAGGCAGTAAATGGCGATTTAGTTAAAGACTATTCAGAAGCCGTCTGAAAAGTAGCATAGCCGCCCATATATACTGAAAAAACAGGCATTTTTCAGGGGTGTAATGGGTAAGCGTCGCCAAAAAAAGAAGAAAAGGTATCCCTCAGATTTGAGTCAGGGAGCGTGGAAAAAGTTAAAACCTCTGCTCCCACCTGCCAAACCCGGAGGACGACCTGTAACAATCAGCCGTCGGCAGCTTATCAATGGCATTTTTTATGTTTTGAAAACAGGCTGTCAATGGGCTGCCCTTCCTACTGATTTTCCGAACTATAAAACAGTGTATCACTACTTCAGGGTTTGGCGACGAGACCAAACTTGGCAAAGGATTCATGACACGCTTCATGCCAAAGTGCGTCAGAAAGCAGGGCGTCATAAGCATGCAACGGCAGCTAGTCTCGATAGCCAGAGCGTTAAAACCACGGCGATCGGTGGGTCTGATCGCGGCTACGATGCAGGCAAAAAGATCAAGGGGCGCAAGCGTCATATCCTCGTTGACACCATGGGGTTACTGCTAGCAATCGTTGTCACTTCCGCTGAGATTCAGGATCGGGATGGAGCCAAACTGCTATTAACACGCTTGAATGGTCGTTGTAAAAAGTTACGCCTGATCTGGGTTGATGGCGGCTATCGGGGCAAGTTAGTGGACTGGGTCAGTTCGAAATTCCAATTCATATTGCAAGTTGTTCTACGCAGTGATAAACAAAAAGGCTTCCAGCTGTTACCACGACGCTGGGTAGTCGAACGGACATTTTCCTGGCTAAATCATAACCGAAGACTCAGCAAAGATTACGAGGTGTTGCCTGAAACCGCTGAGGCTATGATTCAACTGTCCATGATTCACCTGATGCTGCGGCGTTTGGCTTGAAGGAGGACTTTTCAGACGGCTTCTTACATGTGGCTGTACCGAACCGGTGAGCAGCTCGGCTCTCCCGTTGTGCTGTACGATTACCAGACGGGGCGCGACCATGCATGCCCGTTGGCATTTCTGGAAGGGTTCAAAGGCTTCTTGCAGTGTGACGGGCATTCGGCCTATAAAACCCTGAGCAGCAAGCGACCGGAAATAGAGTTGATAGGTTGTATGGCGCATGCCCGCCGAAAATTCAAAGAAGCTCTGGACGTCATTCCGAAAAAGAAAGGTGACAACAGCCAAAAAATCAGCCGCCCGGCTCAGGCGTTGAACATGATCCGGCAACTCTACGCCATCGAGCGCCGGATAAAGGATAAAACGACAGAAGAGCGATACCGGGTGCGCCAGTGTGAAAGCCGCCCCATCATGGACAAATTCCGACAATGGTTGGAAAAACAGAAACCACGCATCCTGCCCGAAAGTAAACTGGGCAAAGCCATCACCTATGCCCTGAACCAGTGGCCGTACCTGTCGCGCTACCTCGATAGCGGTTTGGTAGAGATTGATAACAATGCGGCAGAGCGTTCAATCAAACCCTTTGTCATAGGGCGAAAGAACTGGACATTTGCTGACTCAGTGAAAGGCGCCAACGCGAGTGCGGTGCTGTACAGTCTGGTTGAAACGGCAAAAGCCAACGGGCTTGAACCCTATGCCTGGTTCCGCTACGTGCTGACTCAGCTCCCCCAGCTCGAAAAGGGAGCCAGGGTAGAGCATCTGCTGCCCATAAACCTCACCCCGGATGACTTGAAAGCGGTGGTGAACACCGGATATTGAAGAAGATAGTGAAAAAGCAACATCGGCCTGCCCGTGCTCATTGTGACCATATCTTGCCCGGCACAAACGGCGGAGCCTGCGGATTCAAACCGGGACGGACTGGATGCTGAGGGCATGGTGGTTGTGAGAGTGGCTGCCCGGTATCCTTCGACTGAATATCAAGGTGCTGTAGCCTATCCAGTGCCTTGTGTTCGAGTTCACGCCATGCTTCCTGTTTTCGTGCCTGCTGCCGTGAAGTCTGAAGTATATTGGCACGCGCCCAGAATATTGTAGCTTGCTGCCCATCACCCATCATACGCAGAATATGTCCCTGCAAGCTCAGTGATTGCGGGGTTTCTTTTTCCTAGCGTGAACGTTTTACCAGCGCCATTGCTGCCTGTAAATTCTTATTCGTATCCGGTACCGACCCTGTAATGATTTCCCTGCATGCCAGGGTAAACCGGGTGGCTCTTAATGGATTCCGGGGTGTTGAGGTAACTGCGGTTGAAACTAACGTCCACATTAGTGTAAAACAGCGGTATGATGAAGTTTCATGATCTCCTCGATAACGCCAAATGTTACGAACAAGTCAGGCAAATGCGCTGGCCGGATGGTGTCGTTTGTCCTCGCTGTCAAAGCCCTGATATTACCCGACAAGGTAAAGATGACACTCAGCCGGAGCGACAGCGTTACTGGTGCAAGTGTTGTCGGCGTCGCTTTGATGATCTGACTTTATCGGTGTTTTCAGGGCATCACCAGCCTTTAAAAATCTGGATACACTGCTTGTACCTGATGTCACTCAATCAGTCGAACAGACAGATTGCACTTGAACTTGACCTGAACAAAAGCGATGTGCAAAAGATGACACAGCAGCTCAGGACAAGTGTCTGCAACAAACGCCCGGTCACCGTTCTGGACGGCAAGGCTGAATGTGACGAGGTTTACGTTGTATCGGGGCATAAAGGCCAGCCTGAAGCGGTGAAAAAAAAGGGCGGACAGCCCGCCGTAACCGTTTGAGAGGTGCTCGTGGTCGCGGTACTCTGGAGAAAGAAAAGCCTCCGATCTTTGGCATGATCCAGCGGGGTGGGCAGGTTGTGATCCGTATGCTGCCTAATGTCAAGCAGGTAACAATCAAGCCCCTGATTACAGAATTCATAGCGCCGGGAACGCTGATTTATACTGATGAATACAGCATTTACGACAGGCTTGAGCAATGGGGTTATGATCGTAAATCTGTCTGTCATGGCGCTGGGGAGTATGCCCGGGATGAAGATGGTGATGGTTTTCACGAGGTGCATGTGAATACGATGGAGGGCTTCTGGTCGTTGCTGCGATCCTGGTTGCGCCCTCACCGTGGAATTTCACAGGATAAGCTGCCACTATACTTGGGATTTTTTGAATGCATCCATAACATCAAACGTAGGGGAAAAGCAGCTATTTCAGGGTTGCTTGGCTTGCTGCTGGGGTAACCCCCCGGAATCCATTAAGAGCCTTTCCGGTAATCAACTAAAGAAATAGACCACTCTATTTTGGGGGCTAAGCCCCCTTTGAACCTATGAATAGCCAAGTAGAAAGACACCGTTCTCGTCTTAACGAAATCCTTGATCGACACACCTTCCCGCATCAACGGGATGCTGCACAAAGAACCGCACATGCCTTTCATGCGGGGGCACGAGCGGTAGTACTGGCAGCTGAAATGCAATCGGGTAAATCAGGTATCGCCCTGGCTCTAGCTTGCCATCAACGGCTGAGGCTTAACGACCAAGATTTGTGTGATCGAAAGCAGCTAAAGGATACCCTTTACCTTGTAACCATGGCGGATCTCGCCCTGCTGGAACAGGCAAAGTCAGATCTTGCTCCTTGTCCGAATGTCGTGGCTAGTAACTTTACTAACTTCCATAACGCCCTGACAGCTCACTTTAAATTTCAGGCGCCCAAGTTAATCATTATTGATGAGTGCCACTTTGGATCGTCTTCAGATGCAGTGCGCTATAACAAGATCTTTAATTATCTGGAGCACGAAAATACCAATTGTCATCTGGCTTTCATCTCTGCCACCCCATTTAGCGCGCTGTATGCTGCAGGAACTGACTCTATTTTGCGGCATAACTTCAAAACCCGATTGGTATTCCATAAAACAGGTCTTGAGTATCACGGCATCCGGCAGATGCACCACCACAGTCAAATCACCAAACTAGCGGAAGATCAACGGGATTTCTGCGATAACTCGTTGCTAAGAAACCGCTTTATCCGGCAGTTCAAGGAACACTCCGGTTCTGGCTGGTCACTAATTCGAGTACCCAGTAGTCAAGCTAAAACCGCCAAGCAAGTCTTGTTAGAACAGGGCATCGCCCCAGAGCAAATTTATATCATTGGTCAAAAGCTGGTGGGCGTGGAGGAACATGAACTCTCTTCTATTGAGGACTTCAAACGAGAATATGAAGCGACGGTACTCTTCGACGACAAATTGATCGCTATTACTGTGGCTGGTTTTCGTGCTGGGGTAAATTTTGGTCAGGAGATGAAAGAATCTCTAATTAATACCTGGGATAGTACCATCGCTAATATTGCAGCCGTCGTTCAGGCCAATATTGGTCGAGCCTGTGGCTATCACAACAATATAACTGCAAAACACTACACTAATTTGGATGCGATCAGAGCTTATTCTGATCTATTGGATCACCTGGAAGTGAGGGATGATTCAAGCGATTTCAGTGGCCTTCACGAAGTATTTGAACAAATCTGTACTCAATACGAGGTACGCGGCTTCGACCGAGGCATGGCTATCGCCCCTGCACCCGAAGTAAAGGTTAGTAAAAAGCTGGATGACTCAGCCACCTATCTGACAAAGGGGTATATTGTAGTCCCCGGCAAACTATCAGAGCCTGACTTTGACTACGCCTCTTACACTAAAAATCCAGAACTGTTACAGGCTATCAATCTTATTCGTAAAGAACTGCTAGCAGATGGCTTTCCAACCCGTAAAAGTGGACGAGCTATGCGTGGTGAGCATCAGAACTGGATCAAAGCTCAATGGGTCAATGGTGTCACCTATGATGACTACACTCCCAGCTGCGCTAAGGCACGAGTTCAAGAGTTTACTACGCTACTGAACAGCGGCGAGCAAGTTGAGTTCAACCGGATCGTCAATCCGGGGGGCGGTGAGAAAACTGAAGATAAGCGGGTTATGGCGACCATTTTCAGCCTCTATAACCTGTCTAAGCAAACAGATGCCTACAAGCGTGCAATGGATAAGGACGATATGGAGGATATCTGTGGTGTGTTTAATATCGAACCCGACGACACGCTGATTCTTCTGTATCAACGTGGCGACTACTCAGCCGAATTATCTGAGGAAGCTAAGCAAGATATCCATACCTCACGGATCAGAAACAACAGCATATTCTAGCCGTTGCTACTGACCTCGTAATTGCTCGGTTGCCGATAGACTTCCGGGCTTCCAGTCTACTTGCTGATTTCCAATACAGGCGTGAGACACTCCTGAAGGCTTAAGCCGCCGTGGTTATAGTAGTCTCCGGCGGTAAATGCGCTAACACCGGGTGCCATTGCAATGGTGACATTGGGATTCCAATGCCAGCCTACCTGGGACAAACCGGTACTCGCGTTGTCGTGGAGGATGGCACAACGGGATAAATATTTTCGCACCAGCGGTTTGTCCAGCTCCGCTTTCGGGAGTTTATCTGGCAACCAAAGCCAACCATGGTCGGTAACGATACGAACACGTTGCCATCCGGCTTCCAGCAAATGGATAACCTTATTGGCAATTTCCTCCAGTACCGCATCAATGCTCAATGGAAGTTTGCGTTGTTTATGGTGACCAAGGTTATCAAGATCACCCGTCTGCAACCATGCCAAGCCCTGTGGATCGCCGGTTTCTAGGCCATCCAAATACTGCCAACCTTGCTGATCCAGCGCTTTTTTAAAGTGATAGCTACTGAAGTCACTGCCTGATGCAGCTACGGAGGGTTTGAAATCCTGGGTATTCTGATCACCCGTTAATAAGCTGGCTACCGGCGTCACAGCGGCTTTGGCCGTATCGGTTAATGAAGGCAACGCGCTCCAATCTGCCTTCAGTGAAACAGTAATATCGCGTTCAGCCAGCTTCTTCTGCAATGCCATGCCGCAATCAAACCGCAAGCCATCCACAAAGAACATGACCATTCCCTTGGCAGAATAAGCCGCATTCTCTTCCTTTATACGACTATCTACACCACTATATTCTTCAGAAAAGACACCCGGATAACCCTGGTCCTGCACCAAACGCTGGAAGTTCAGCGTGACCTCCGCCAACCAAGGGGAGTATATAATCGCCAACAATTGAGCCACTAGCTCTTGCTGAACGGGGTCTTTCGCCATTGCCATCGTTTGAAGAGCAGCTGCGTCCGCTTTCCAAAACTTATCTTGGTAAAGCGCAGCCATCGCTGCCGGGGATTGATGAGTAAAGCTCCGCTCAGTCAAGCGAGCAACATCAGCCAAAGGAGCAAGGATACGCAACCACTCAGCTTCACCCAAGCGATACCACAACCAATCTTCTCGTGATTTGTGTTGCTGATAGAGTGACTCAAGCTTGGTCCGCATTTCCGGAGCCGGCAGTTGAATAAAGCTTTTCAGTGCCGACTCCAGTTGCTGCTCTTCCCATTCATTCTCGTTCGGGTAATGGCTAAAGTCAGAGGCGAGGTCAGCAGGCTTAATACTGTGCAGCGCTTTCACCAAAGCCGGAAGGTTATGGGCGGTATCCTCAAATCGTTGCCAAACCTCCTGCCAAGGTCCTTTTGCTGAGGCGAGCGCTTGGAGCAAATCAGGCATGGCATCTTCGCTAGGTGTATAGCCATACTGATCCAACCAGGTGCCACAAAAAACTTGCCACTTATTTTCATCCCACTGGCTGCGCTTACTCTGAGGAGCATTCATCCAACCCAGCATATCCTTAATGGGATCATTGAATACCATTTCCTGGAAAGTCCTTTGCCTCCAGCCTGCGGCCTTGCAGGGACTCAACCGGAGACTCCAGCAAATCACGTATCACCTGGGGCAATATATCTTGGGTTTTCTTATCCTTGGCTACATCCAATTCCAACCCAACACTTGGGTTAGTCAGGAACGAAGTCAGGGTCCAATCCCTTCCAGAGGGGTAAACCCATAAACTACCACGGTATTGCAGTTCAGCCAGTGGACGAAGAAAATCAGGGCACTCCTCAATCGCCCGCAATGCCTTACGGCCAACGCCCGGCAAATAAATGATCGGTGTCTTGTCTTCTGGAAGCGTGATGCCATCCAACGTGCCCGCAATTACACATTTCAGCCAAATCGCTGGCCCAGTGCGCTCCTCTGGCTTGTAGTCTCCCAATTCCACCAGCTCAGGCATGCAGGCTTTAACAACCGGCATAGCACCTTGCCATTGGCAAAGTTCATCGGTCCATAAAACAGCCACAGGGGCTGTTTGTACGGCAGGGTTATAGGAAGCACAACCCTGCAGTTGCTTCACTAAATAATCAATTAATTGCATGTAACATTATCCGCCGACAATCCTTCTATCTGCGCCAGCCAATCATTAAATAAGCAACATTTTGACCGCATCGTATCCAAGCCAATCTCAAGAGCCGCCAGTGCGCCCATTATCGGCTTCTCATAGCCCGTCACCAAATTTTCAATACGCTTACTCGGCGCAGTTTGCTGACTATTGTTTATCTCTTCTGGGGTTGCAAAATCTTGAGCAATTTTCGCAAAGGTATCGCCCAACTCAGGCTTATCTATTCCTTGCGCCATTTTTTCTGGATCACTGAACAACAAGGCTTCAAACTCATACATCTGCACATAGGGGATAAACCGGCGCATCGCATCAGCCCCGAGCTTTTCTTTCAGTTTGGCTGTCCAGTTCATCCTGAAGCATTTGCGCTTTGTTTGCCGCAGATGCTTGCGCATCTACAGCCTTTTTACCAGGAAAGGATTCCGGCAGACCGTAAAAATCAAAAAAGGTGGTGCAGTAACAATTTTTATCCGCGGCGAGTCGTTTTTGCACATCGGGATAGAGGCGCTCAAACTTGAAGTTACCCCCCTTATGACCCGGCCTACCGATCAGCGCTGGTAGCAAGTAGATGCCTTTATAGGCAAAGGGTTCCACCAGCAAATTGTTAACAAACGCTTCTTCGGTTTGACCTTCGCAAATAATGTGAACATTGATGGGTTGCTTAGGGGTCATTTTGATGGTCTCCCACCAAGAATATTTTTCTCCCACAATTCACCGACAGAGTAATCGTCAAGCCAGCTTTCAAACTGATCAGCATCTAAGCGTTTAAAAGTGGAACCACCCTCTTCACGCTCAACAATTATCAAGTCATCCAGCTCAAACTCATTGAGCAGTGGCACTGATTGGGTTGAAACGATGACCTGCATACGCTTTGAAGCAGAGCGTAACAAAGCACCCAGCAAGGTAATAGCATAGGGATGCAGACCTAACTCCGGCTCATCAATAATGATGGTGGATGGCGGATTAGGCTGAAGCAGCGCAGTTACTAAGCAGATAAAACGGATTGAACCATCCGAAAGCTGGCTTGGCCACAAGGGATAGTCACTATCCGCCTGCTTCCATAATAGTCTTATTTGCTCTTCGCCGGACGATAGCTGAATAGGTTTCAGCACAAAGTCATCAAAGAAAGGCACTGCCAAGCGCACCGTTTTGCAAATCTGCCCATAAACATCCGGGCTTTCCTTCTGCAGCTTGAACAGGAAAGCAGCTAAATTGGCAGCATCGGAGCGCAGATAATCATTATCGTGTACTGCACCTAATCGCTTCACTGCAGCTGTTTCACTAGTGTCATGGAAGTGAAAGACTTTCCAGCCCGCAATAGCGTTATAACAAAATGAAGCAATGTTGACAGAAACACCACTTTGCTTCGCTTTCTTTAAACGGGACTCTTTGTGACCAGAGCCTAAATTAGGTCGAGTAACACCATAGAGAGGACCATCAAAATAGAGCCGTTCTTGACTAAAAGTCAGATTATCATCAGCTGTAGGCTCCAACTCGGCAGCATAACCATTTGCCCCAAAACGAATAACGGTTTGAAACTGTTGAGTTTCTTTCACGCCATAATTTAAAACCCGATCAGCTCCGCCCTGCTTACTTACCCATACCTGCAGACGCTCTTCTACCATTTCATGTAGCATACGAAAATAGCTAACGAAGTTGCTCTTACCAACGCCATTGGCACCAATAAGCACATTCAGGTTAGTAAGCTGGAGCTTATCTAGCTCACGGATAGATTTAAAACCTCTAATGGTTAACGTATCTATCTCACTCACCCGCGTTCTCCCTCGCTTTTTGCTTATCCGTCAGACTAACATGATGATCGTTAATCCGGGCACCTTCTTTTTCACCATACTGTAAGCCCAGATGGTACCAAGGCGCAGATTCAACATCGGTGCCGCGATCTTTATTCCATTTGATATTGGGTTTGCTACGAAGAATACCCGCACCTTTTTTACCAACATCCTGTGCTTGCATAAAGGGACGGATATTGAGGCGTACCCCATCGTTTA
Source organism: Endozoicomonadaceae bacterium (assembly GCA_965261725.1). Taxonomy (GTDB): domain Bacteria; phylum Pseudomonadota; class Gammaproteobacteria; order Pseudomonadales; family Endozoicomonadaceae; genus CANDOC01. Next base: position 26,606 of record CBDHDU010000042.1, read on the forward strand.
AATCCGGGTTCCAGCCCACCGGCTGTTCGTGCAGAGGTTTCCAGCGAACAAAGATATCTAGGCCGCTCTTGCCCGTAATGGCATCACCTTTGAGAATAGCCTCCAAAGTCGCCTTCAGATTTTTGGCGGCTGACAGGCGAATATCGGCACCATCAATACCTTCTTTTACTCCATGTTCCTGAGTACGAATCCACTCGCCCAGATAGGTGTATATCAAACGCTCCAGCCCTTTGTAATCGAGCATATGGTAATTAACCAGTACCGAGAAACCATCTTTCAGACCGTCCCAAATCTGCCAGATAAAGGGGCGATGCTGGAACAACTTGCAATGCTGATCAAAGAACTTATCCCGTAGCCAGGTTTCCATGTTCTTACTGCCGACACTTTGCAGTAGATCATGCAGAATCTTAGCAGACCAATCTTGGTCATAGGCCGCATGAAGCATAGCTTCTAAACGATCCGCAGCAGTCTTTTCGCCACGAATGGCAGGCAGGCAGGCGATACCATCGTCGTCCACCAGGTCGAGCAGTTCATCACACTCGTCTACCCAGTAGCGCATTTCATCGGCCAGCTCCATTTCCTTATCTAACTCGGCAGGCCAGCGGTAGCCAAGCAGGCGGGCTACGGCAACATGCAGTACCATATCATCGGTGCGTTTGTTGCTGATGGTTGTCCATTTTTCATCTTCGTCCCAAACAACTGAGCCGCATGGGTGGCCGTGGAAGATCCACTGGCTTGGATCGTTTGAATGAGGTTTAGGTAGACCTTTAGGGAAAAGCTCTGACGCAGTATGAGTCCACTTCTCGTGGTCAAACCTAACCTGCAATAATTCTCTCACCTCAATAGAAAGCCTAGGGTTCAACTCTCTAATATTGTTGAAGAACTCTTGTGATCTACAATATAGCCACAATGCTGGTAGAACTTCTCCATGCTCAGGTTTTGGAACAATGGCAGTGCAGTTAGCTGCATATATGTCTCCTGCATACAAAGTTCTTGGTAGTTTCGCCATGAGACTAACAGCAACACCATTTTTACCCCAATTCGGTTTGCCACTTCTCCACTGTTGAGCTTTGTGATTCAAATGCTTTACACTTTCGGCAAGTTTAAACATCTGTCCTTTTTCTTTCTCCCATAAAATAACCTCACTCCTACCACCAAAAAAAACTGTAGTTGCTGGAGCCGTTTGATGATACTCCCAAGTTTCATCACAAATGCAGCCGACTTCCCACATGAACTTAGTAAACCTTGACTTATCACCCGCACCACTACCAAATAACGCCGTACAATACTCCCCAAGAGAGGACTGGGTTCTAACTTTAAGTTCACTTTCATTTTTCAGAATTATTCTTTCTGATGGGTTTTCAAGCTGCTGCTTAACTGAAAGTTTAAATGGTTGAATGTTTTTCAGACCTGCAGATTTATCATGAATCGCTTTAAACGCTGAAACATCTATTCCTGAAAATATAATATTACTTGAATTATTTTTTTCGCCGGATGAAGAAATTTTACTGCCGACACACATCAGTATAGCTTTTACTACCTCACCAGATATAGTTTCAAATGCACCAGATCCTAGCTGTGCAATATAGTATGGTTTATTTTTGTGTAGCAGGTTCTTTCGAAAATCATTATAGCCAGCTGAAAACATCCAGTTTTGAGGTAAAACAGCAGAAGTAATACCTGTCAGCCCGCTAAACTCCGTACAGCGAAGGTGAAAAGTTGTCGCTAAATCATTTCTGCCTATCAAATAGTTCTTCTCAGAGAATTTTTTTAATGTTTCTGCTTGTTTACCATATGCCAAGTAAGGGACATTGGTTACGGTCCAATGATAGGTACTGGCTAATAGCTCTGCTGTTTTCGCCAAACCTTGCGCTAATATAACAGCTTCTGTACTTGCATAAGCCTCATTCTTTACAGCTTGCTGTAACAGCTTCCAAGGTGGTTGTTCACCTTTTTTGACAGTTTTTTTAGGATCAATCAAACTACCCAAAATTGGAGCATTTTTAAACGTATTCTGCATCCACAAAACAGCTTCAGAAAGCTTTTCATTGTCTTTTGCAAGATATTTCCACTCTTTTTGAGCCTCATTATTTGATATGCCAGAGCAAGCCAGGTGCAACTCTGGCAAAGAACGGTAGCCACCTGCATTTGGATATCGCCAAGCTTCAAGAGCTAAAGCAAAAGCAGCAATTTCAACACAACGCTGATCTAACTCTAAACCATGGATATTGTCGCGTAGCACAGCCTCTACAGCATCCATTTCATTAAGCTCTTCTAGCTCCATACGCATGGGTACTAACATTAGAAAAATGGCAACTAGAAAATGCCCTGACCCACAACACGGATCTAAAGTTTTTAGTTCACTCAAATGCTGTGGCCATTGCTCTAAACCACCAATGGCAATATTCCAGATGCCAGATTCTTCGTCCTTTAAAAAACGCAAATATTCAAGTGGAACACCAGGAATAGAAGCGATTTCTCTCAATTCATTTTCGCTAGAAGCAACATGCAGATCACTTTCCTTTAGTCGATGACTAGCCCACCAAGCACCCAATGCATTATCAATCAAAAAACTTACCATATAGGGCTCGGTAAACAGCTGAGTTACCGGACTGATCTCTTCTGAACCGATTTTCACTCCAGAGTTATTGACCTCCTCCTTACGCTTACTTTGCCAAAACTGATAACACCAGCCTAAGCTATCTTGAGCCTGGAACACCTGGGGAGATAAACTCATTATTAAGTCTTCTAATTCACGCACCCGATCGCGGGCAATAGTGAGTTCAAACACCGGCGACTCAATACGAAAAATTTGCGGCAACATTTTTTGCGCTAGTTTGCCCGCCAGTTCCCAGCCATCTTTACAACCTTCATCTTCAGCGAGTTCCTGACACTCATCCAGATGCACCGCGGTGTAAGGGTCATACATCAACAGGTTGTTTTGTTCCAGGAAGCGGGCAAACAACATTCGGTGCCAGTGTTCATAGCCCACCTCGGACACCAACCGTTTAATCCCTTGCTTACCGTTGGCTTCCAAAACATCGCCTAATTGACGGGCATGGGCACGCAGGCGGTTACGGACTTTTCGTTCATCTTCTTTTAGGTAAGACGGCGCTTCTGAAGCCGCTACACCGAGTCGAGTTAAAGCTTCTTTGGCGGCCAACTCTACTAGGTCACGGGCGCGGATAACGGTTTTTTCCAGCTGGTTTCTCTGGGTTTTATCGAGAGGTTGTCGCATAGTGAGCTCAAAAATCTTTTAACTTAGAGAATCCGCCGAACCTGTAAAAAACAGATTCGGCGGATTTAATTGGAGGGTAATGGGATGTTATCTCAGGGAGACAGGGCCTTGCTTCAGGGAAGCACCAACTGCTGCACGCACTTTTTGCAGCCAGTCTTCCAAATCATCTTCAGAGCGAATCACCGGTCTTGGAAGCGTAACGGGCTGAACCTTGGGCTCTAATTCTGCAATAGCATCGGTGCGTACGCGGCTAAAACGCCCCACTAAGGCAGAGGTTTTATCGCTCCACTGTTCCAAAGATGTATTTTCAATGGCATCTATCACTCTGTCATTGCTGGAAAGCGGTGCCATTTCCATCTTATCAAGGTGGTGTTTTGCTAGCAGTGCTTGCTGGCGAACTTCCGTCAGTTTATTCCAGGTTGGGTCTTCCCGTAGATCCTGCATACAGTCCTGATATTCATTCTGGAATGCTTCGTATTTGGCGACAATAGCCACTCGAATCGTTTCAACAGCATCTTTTAATACCGGTTCCACCGGATTGGGATCGACCAACAAGCTGCGGTTATGCTCAACAGCTTGCATCTCGCTATGCAGTCCTTGGTAATTTGCCAAGCCCTGACAGTGTTTCACCGCTGCTTTCAACTCACTCCACTGAGTTTGCCGAGCAGTGCTTTTCTCTGCCAAGGCTCGCCATTGCTCCAGTTCGGCAATGATGACTTGCTGCTTTTCATACGCAGCCATTACCTGGTCATTACCGGACAGAGTTGCCAGCTCATTCAATGTGGTGGTTTGTGGTGGCAGTGGAAGCGGAGCGTCGCCACCCGCCTTGCGAGCAATTTGCTTGGCTGTGGTGATCGCTTCCCCTAACTTGGTCTGTTCTTCGCCGGCGGTACAGGTTACCCCGATATTATTGATCAAGCTGCGCACTTTGATCAGTTGCACTTTAGAGAGAGAGACTGTTTCCGGACGGAATTTGGTCTGAGCCGTTTTAGGTCGCTCTAAGCTTTTGGCATCCACTGGACGTTCTTGGGCATCCGCTGCTTTGAGTACACCCGCCGCCAGCATAGCGTACAGGGCACCATCAATAGTGTCTTTGGACCATCCATAAGGCGCCGTGCCGAAGTGTTCACGAATTTCTCCACCCGTTTTCATCGGACCAATAAAGCGCTTGATGACATTACAAACCGGATGCTTGTCTGCCTCATCATTATGACCAATGGCAGCCAGAGCATTTGCATCCGCGGCTCTGCTCGCACGGTCGTAAACAGCGCCCCAGCCGCTAACATCGGCCATTTTGAATTCACTATACAGGCGCTCGCACGCTTTTTTGCCACCATTTTCAAGCTGATCACTCAGGGTATCGCCCTCAACTTCCGCACCACCGGCTAACTGCACCTGAATGGCCCCGAAGATTTCCTTCAGAATTTGCTTCTTGGTGCTTTCGGCGTCGTGTTGGCGATGATCCATAGCCGCGCGAGCCTCTTTGCCCGCATCGGTATTAGGAATGCCGCTAACATCTAATGTTGTCTCTGCTGCTTTGTAGTCAACAATCGCGCTGAGTAGCTCCGATCTACGCAAAGCAGGTACATGAACAAACAATGTGGCATCATCCGGATTGGCACTTCTGACCGCATCATTAAAAGCTTTGTCGCTGCCCTCAAGTACATGAACGTAGAGACGCTTGTTTGCATCGCTAGGCAGTTCACTATCAAAGCATAAGTTGAGTGTACGACCCTCCGCAGTCTCCCCTTGGTTAATGCGTGCCTGGGCTAATTGCTTGCGGATGTAGCTTTGAATCTCTTGGTTACGAAACGCTTCTAATCGTGTGGGATTACCGCGCAAATCAGTTTGCTGCTGGCGGAAGGTATCATGCCACTGCTGACTTTCAACGGTTTGCAGGCGGTACTCAACTCCCGCACTTGTGTTCATAATCAGCAGATCACCCGTCTCAACCAATTGTTCCAGTAAAGCTGGAATTTTGGCTCTGAGTTCATGCCGACCTTCACTCAAGTGCTCCAACAACAGATCCGCCAGGAAGGACTCTGTGGTGATGATGCCGTGGTTGATATCGGTAGGCAGTTTGCTAATCAGCAAAATCAGGGATAGCAATCTGCCTTTAAGGACGGAATTTTCATCCCCCTCTTTCAGGCGGGCAATATCTTCATAAATTTCTTTACCAATAACCCCGGTTTGCAGCAGGTTGATGCCGATCTGATCATAGATAAAATCAGCAGGCACAACTGAACCAAGTGACTTCAGTGCCGTGATTTTAGTCGCCTCATGGACGACACGAAGTTGGTTACGAAGCTGAGAGCCCGTACCGGTTTTATCCAGGGCCGGCAACACACGCTCCCAAAAACGACGACGTACTGGGAGCAACGGATAATCGGCAACCATCCATTGTTCATCATCTTTATGAGCTTCGATGGTTGAGCCGCGCAGATGGCGAGTAATCTCCCCCAGGTTATCTTGCATGACAGTTTCAATATTGGGACGAGCCGTTTCTTTCTTTTGCAGAATAACCTTTCGGATAACCGCATCCACATCGGTATCTTGCAGTTGAACGTTAACCTGGAAACGCCCCATCAGACGTTGCAGATTCTGCAAGCCAGAGAGTGCACTCTGGCCGGTGGCTACAAAGAGCAAGCGAGATTTAAAGACGCCCGCCTTACAACAGGTCTCAATCGCTTCTTGCACTTGGTAGGCTTTGTCTGCATCGTCGGCAATATATTGCTGAACTTCGTCCAATACCACGAGAGTTAGAGGCATTTCGCCATCGACAGCCAGCGCTTCAAAAATTGCCTCTACCATTTCGGTATTGGTGACGTCATCGACAATTTTATACTGCGCCCTCAGCATATCCCGCATCTCTTTGGTATCACTGCCCAGAGAGGGCATAGCATCCAATAATGCATTACCCATAACCGGTGATACATGCAAGTTGTTCAATTCTTTACGCCAGAGGTCTTCCCCCCCTTTTCCTTTGGCGTGCTGGGCAATGTATGCTTTAACTTGATCCAAAATACCTTCGGACTTCAACCACAGTTCAAAACGAGCCTGGTGGTACTTTTCAGAAAGGCCAACAGACCTAAAAATCATCGATACAAGAGCCAAGCGCACCTTTCCTTTGGCACCTGAACCGAGAGTACCAGAGGCTGCATGTAAACCACCCACTTGGTTACCCAAGGTTGTGATTTCATCAAATTGCTTGCGAATTTCATCAGGAAGTTCGACCAATGAACGAGCAGTTGTAGCATCTGAGATCGCTTGGTTGGTCCATAAGGTTCTGAGCATCTTGGCCAGGTGTGACTTGCCGGAGCCAAAAAATCCAGAAATCCATACCCCAGGCTGCTCACTAGAGCTCTTTACATTACGAATAAACGTGCTGAGGATACTGTCCATCCCCTTTGCATATGCACCACTACAAACAAAGGTGCGCAATTCATACTCGAGAGTCTCTAGAGCACCTTGTGACAGATCATCTTTAACTTCTGCCACACCATTGTTAGCTAGCTTGCTCTCAAGGGGATCAAGTTTATAAATATCACGGTTCAACATCATTCTATACCTAATTAAGCAGCGGTAATCGCGGTGGCTTGGTATCCCCAGCCATCCTTAGCATCAAGCAGTTTGTAATTATTCTCGTGGTATTCTCCAGGGAAGAATACGACTAATCGTCCCTTAACTTCGTTGGCTAGCGCTTTGACCATTGCTGAGACGGAGATAAACCCAAACAGGGCGCTGCATCCAATTAGTGCAACAACACCATCTTGGCTTTGTTGTTGCTGAATTTGCTGGCTAAGTTTGGTTACCAGCTCTTCTGCGAAGTAGTCGTAGCTACCTTCTAGGTATTCCGGGTCTTCAAAATAGGCTTCTTGATAATCCTGTTCAGCCATCCATTCAGGAAAGGCGTTTGTGATATCTAGCGGTAACCATGAGTGACCGTTTTCAGTGCAAGCATGCTCAAACTCACCAATGCGGGCACGTAGCTTAAGTTCATCGGTCTTGTCATAGACGATGAAGATCGCCTTTTCTTCAGCAGAAATAGAATGATTCCAAGGTACGCTGATATGGCTAGTGAAGTTTTTTAGCAGTTTTGATAATCGATCAGACATCGAGTCGGCCCTGGGTCGGAATGCTTAAGCCAACAAATGAAACTTCCACTACTTCACTGGCTTTTTTAAAGTTGATCAATCCTCGCAAGGTGGCTTTATGAGCCAATTCATGCAAAGTCGCAAGGTCTGATAACAGTAATTTGCACCAGAAGCTATTAAACAAACGCTGACCTGATAGCCCTTGGTAATACCCTAGAACTAGAGCATATATCAGATTGACATATGTGACTTTGGGCTCTGCTCGATACTTCTTGGCTCGCCCGGTTAAGTAACCTGATTGAGTCCACGTGCCATTTAGGTTTTGGGAAAAAGACTTGAGTGAGGCAGGGCTGAACCTGTCAGGGTCGTCTTTTGCCAGGTGTGCTTCCATTTTTTCACGGCTTAAATGCTCTCCGAGCTGAAGCGGCAAAATGACTTCTGTTGAGCCCCTGAGCAAGGGATCCCTAGCAACTGCAAGTTGTAGGGCAAGCAACGGCTGCGCTTCTTCCGAAAACTCCCATAACTCCCGAAAGATTTTAAATAAAGGGATTTCTGGAGATAACCCGTAGAGATCCACCATATGGCGAAAGGTCAGTTTGCGTGCATTTTCGGATGTTTTGTGCAAGACATTGAACTTCACGATATCTTGTTCGTAACGTGCTTTGTCTGCCTCTGTTGGCAACCCCTGGAAGAGCTGTTTCAACTCTTCCAGCATCATACTTCGGGCTGAGTGGGCACCATTTTTTCCGAACTTGAACCCCAGTTCAAGCAGTTCGGGGGACTCAGTCATACAATTTCTCTTGATCTATCTTACCTATAGTACTGGTCTGTGACTGACCTGCGAAGCATGGTTCACGGTAGTATTACGGCATGTTCGTGTATAAACGTGAACGATGTAGTTTGGAGGGGATTGTAACTGTTTAAAGCCTATGCCTGCTACGGGGAAGACGGGAAAATTGATTGCTCTCACATTCAGGATAACCAGTGAGGTTAAGTAGAAGATCTACACTTAGCTGACAAATGCTGGCGCCGTCAGAATTATAGGGGATGCATGGTATAAATTAAGGGAATGTAATGCCATATCAGACAAAATTTCATATTGCTGACCAACCATTCATCAAATATATTACGCGGAAATTCAAAGGCTTTTTGCATTGGAAACTATGGTGCTAATACAGGGTTCGTCTTAAGCACCGCCTCCACCGCCATGTTTCAAAAAGCCGGTCAGTTTCTCACTGAACCGGCTTTTTGTGTCTGCCCCAGTTACCGCGTGCTCTACCGTCCGATTCAATGCCTCCTCGCCTGCACCGTCACCCTGTTAAAACGCCTGTTTTTGACCCTTTTTTCTCTCTCTTCTCAGTTTAGTGCCCACCTTGCTCAAAAAAGTGGGCATTAAAATAACCTTTAATCTCAACCACCTACAAAACACGACAACTTCAGGGTTTGTATCTTTTTATGCGAACCGAATGATGGCTTTCAAACCGATATACGACTTTGCAGCCTGCTATTTTACTGGCTTTGATAGTTTGAACTGCTTTCTTTGTTCTTCCCATAACAGCGAAAATGGCTGCATAAAATCTTCCTGTTGCAGCTGCCCCAACCCTTCACCTGTTAAAATGGCTTCCTGAATATCCGGGGCCAGACAGGTGAGCCGCAGTATTTTCGAGACCTTGCCTTTGGCTGTTTTTCCCTGTTTCGCACACAGCGCCTTCAGGC